>NZ_JBIBTX010000007.1:0-615930 GCF_043078805.1 Streptomyces sp. NPDC015345
AGATCTGGAAGCCCGGTAACGGGTGGAGGTGACTGGTACTAATAGGCCGAGGGCTTGTCCTCAGTTGCTCGCGTCCACTGTGTTGGTTCTGAAACAACGAACAGTTGTGTCGGCTGAACAGCGTCACTATTTAATTGAAGAGTGTGCTTGTTCGCTGCCCTGTTTGAGATCCTGCCCTACAGCGGGATATTTCATAGGGTTTCGGTGGTCATAGCGTGAGGGAAACGCCCGGTTACATTCCGAACCCGGAAGCTAAGCCTCAAAGCGCCGATGGTACTGCAGGGGGGACCCTGTGGGAGAGTAGGACGCCGCCGAACAATTTTTGGAGGACCCCTGGTCCCAGCGTCCACGCTGGGACCAGGGGTCCTTTTGTTTTGTCGAAGCGCGCCGGCACCCCGGCTGCGCGAGAATGACTGCGGTACCGAAGACTAGGAGTCACCGATGTCCACCAACTCTCCCGACGAGCGACCGGACCGCGAGCAGCGCGGCCGGGACGGTGGCGACCGGGGCGGATACCGCGGGGCTCCACGGCGGGACAACGACCGCGGCGGAGACCGTGGCGGCTTCCGGCGCGATGACCGTCGCGACAACGACCGTGGCGGTGACCGCGGCGGCGACCGCGGTGGTTTCCGTCGCGATGACAACCGCGGTGGCGGCTTCCGTGGGCGGGACGACCGCCGTGACGACCGCCGTGACGATCGCCGTGAGGGTGACCGTGACCGGGGTGGGCGTCCGCCGTTCCGCCGCGATGACCGGCCCAGCGGGCCCCGCCGTGATGAGCGCGGTGGCGACCGTGACCGTGGTGGTTTCCGTCGTGACGGTGACCGGCCGGCCTTCCGCCGTGACGACCGTGGCGGCGACCGACGTGACGACCGCCGAGATGATCGCGGTGGTGATCGTGGTGGGTTCCGGCGTGATGACAATCGCGGTGGTAGTTTCCGCGGGCGTGATGAGCGTGACAGTGGTGGGCGTCCGCCGTTCCGTCGTGACGACCGCCCCAGTGGGCCCCGTCGTGACGACCGCCGCGACGACCGGCCCAGCGGGCCTCGCCGTGATGACCGCGGTGGTTTCCGTCGTGACGGTGACCGGCCCGCCTTCCGCCGTGACGACCGTGGCGGCGACCGACGCGACGACCGCCGAGATGATCGCGGTGGCGATCGTGGTGGGTTCCGGCGTGATGACAATCGCGGTGGTGGTTTCCGCGGGCGTGATGAGCGTGACAGTGGTGGGCGTCCGCCGTTCCGTCGTGACGACCGCCGTGACGAGCGCCCCAGTGGGCCCCGTCGTGACGACCGGCCCAGCGGACCCCGTCGTGATGACCGTGGTGGTTTCCGTCGTGACGGTGACCGGCCCGCCTTCCGCCGCGATGACCGTGCCGGCGACCGCCGCGATGACCGTGGCGGCGATCGCGGTGGCTTCCGGCGTGATGATCGGCGTGACGACCGTCGCGACGACCGCGGTGGTGACCGCGGTGGCTTCCGTAGGGACGACAGCCGTGGTGGCGGTTACCGCGGGCGTGACGACCGCGGCGGACCGCGCCGTGACGACAGCCGTGGCGGCGGGCGCCCCGGTGGCTTCCGTGGGCGTGACGACCGGCGTGACGGCGACCGTGGTGGGTACCGCGGTGGGCGTGACGACCGGGACCGTGAGCGCGAGCCCATCAAGCGGCTGCCGATCCCGGACGATGTCACCGGGCACGAGATCGACAAGGACGTACAGCAGGAGCTGCAGAGCCTTCCCAAGGGGCTCGCGGAGGACGTCGCCAGGAACCTGGTGATGGTCGCCAAGCTCCTCGACGAGGACCCCGAGCAGGCCTACGCCTACTCGCGGATCGCCCTGCGGCTGGCCTCCAGGGTCGCTGCCGTGCGCGAGGCCGCCGGCTTCGCCGCGTACGCGAACCAGAAGTACAGCGAGGCGCTCGCCGAGTTCCGGGCCGCGCGGCGGATGACGGGCAGCGTCGAGCTGTGGCCCGTCATGGCGGACTGCGAGCGGGGACTCGGCCGGCCCGAGAAGGCGCTGGAGATGGCCGGTGCGCCCGAGGTGCACAAGCTGGACAAGGCGAGCCAGGTCGAGATGCGGCTCGTCGCCGCCGGTGCCCGTCGTGACATGGACCAGATCGACGCCGCCATCGTCACCCTTCAGAGCCCCGAGCTCGCCTCGAACTCGGTGCAGCCCTGGACCGCGCGGCTGCGCTACGCCTACGCCGACGCGCTCCTCGCGGCCGGACGTGAGGACGAGGCGCGCGAGTGGTTCGCGAAGGTCGTCGAGTCCGACAAGGACGGCAGCACCGACGCGTCGGACCGGCTCGCCGAGATGGACGGTGTCGAGTTCGTCGACGCTCTGGTGGAAGACGACGAGGACGCGGATGTCGAGCAGGTCGCGCGCGCCGAGGCGGTGATGGACGCCAAGGACACCGAGGACGCCGAATACACCAAGGATGCCGAGGACGTCGAGGACGTCGAGGACGTCGAGGACTCCGAGGGCGTCGAGGTCGAGTCCGCCGGCTCGCACGACGCGGAGTCGGATGACGACAAGCACTGATCAGTGAGCACGGACTGATCGGCGGTACGAGAAACGGGCGGGACTCCCTGGAGGGGTCCCGCCCGTTCGTCGTATACGGGGGCGTACGGGGGTGGGTGCGTCAGAAGGCGAGGGCGCGCAGGACCAGGCCCGTGGCCGGCTTCGGGCCGAACGACGTGGACTTGCGGGGCATCGTCACGCCCTGGCGGGCCAGGTCGCGGACGACCTCCTCGCGTACCGGGTGCATCAGTATCGCCGTGCCGCCGTCGCGCTCGGCCTTCTCGACGGTCGCCGCCGTGTCGTGGATGTACGCGATGTGTTCCGGGGCATCCGGGATGCGCCACACATGGTCGAGCAGGGTGGCGTGCAGGACCGTCGCGTCCAGGGTGCGCCAGGCCTCGGGATAGCCGCCCGGGATCGTACGGGCGAGCAGGTCCGGCGAGGGCCGGTCGACGAGGTGGAAGGCGCCGTCACCCGCGAGGACGAAGGCGTTGCTCTTGGCGGCGGCCTCGGTCAGGGCGTCGAGCGCGTCGCCCAGGGAGCCCTCGACGGTGCGTACGCGGAAGGAGTCGCCGAGGGCGGTGAGGGCCTCGGACACCGGCAGCCGGTGGAGGTAGCGGTGGATGGCGCGGACGCGCAGGGGATAGCGGGCGGTGTCGACAAGGAGGACCAGGCCGTAGTCCCAGGCGCTCGGCGAGGGGTGCTCGGCGCGCAGGCGCAGGTTGGTCGCCCAGCGGTGGTGGCCATCCGCGATCAGTGCCTGGTGGGCGGCCAGATCTGACTGGATCTCGGCGATCTCCGCCGGGTCCGTCACGGACCACAGGCGGTGCTGGAAGCCGTCCTCGGTGGTCGTCGAGAGGAGCGGCGCGCGCTCGGCTGTGCGTTCGATGACGGCCATCGCGCCGGAGGCTCCGCCGCCGCTCGTGCTGTCGTTGTCGCTGCGGTAGGTCAGCAGGAGCGGTTCCAGGTTGGCGGAGGTCGCCCGCATGAGGGCGGCGCGGTCCTCGACGACGTGCGGCATGACGTCCTCGTGCGGCAGGACGACGCCTTCCTCGGCCTTGGAGAGGCGGAGCGCGCCGATGATGCCGCGCTGGAGGATCTCGTCGTCCCGCTGTTCGTAGACGTACAGGCTCGGCTCGGCGTCCGGCGCGAGGATGCCTTCGCGGAGCCAGGCGTGCAGGGTGTCCGCCGCCTGCTGGTTGCGGGCGGCCGGGGTGGTGGCCTGCGGCAGGATCAGCCGGACGATGTTGTGCGGGTCGGCGGACTCCAGGTGGAGCAGACCGTCGGGACGTACGACCACGTCGTACGGGGGTGAGGTCACCGCGGCCAGACTGCCGACCTGTTCGGGGACGTAGCGCACGCCCCGGAACGGGATCAGGTCGAGGCCGGCTGCGTCCGTGTGACCCGCTGTGTTCATTGGGGCATCGTATGTGTGTCAGTGGCATGAGCGATGATCGGGGGAGTGGGATCGATCGAGGAGCGATGTGTAATGAGCCAGACCGCAGGCCACGGTGCGGGCGGGAGCGCCAGGACGCGGCCCGAGGGCAGCAGCCGGGCGCTGAGTGAGGCCTATGACACGGCGCTGCTCGATCTGGACGGGGTGGTGTACGCGGGCGGTCACGCCATCGCGTACGCCGTCGAGTCGCTCGGGACCGCGCGTGAGGGCGGGATGCACCTCGCGTACGTGACGAACAACGCGCTGCGCACGCCGGACGCGGTGGCGGAGCATCTGACGGAGCTCGGTATCGAGACGGCCGCGTCGGATGTGATCACTTCGGCGCAGGCCGTGGCCCGCCTGGTGAGTGAGCATGTGCCCGAGGGCGCGCGGGTGTTGGTGATCGGCGGTGAGGGGCTGCGGGTCGCGCTGCGGGAGCGGGGCCTTGAGCCGGTCGAGTCGGCGGACGACGATCCGGCGGCGGTCGTGCAGGGGTACGGCGGGCCGGATCTGGCGTGGGGGCGCTTCGCCGAGGCCAGTTACGCGGTCGCGCGGGGTGTGCCGTGGTTCGCGTCGAACACCGACCTGACGATCCCGAGTGCGCGGGGCATCGCGCCGGGCAATGGCGCGGCGGTGGAGGTCGTACGTATCGCTACGGGCGCCGAGCCGCACGTGGCGGGCAAGCCGCTGCCTCCGATGCACCGGGAGACGATCCTGCGGACGGGGGCCGAGCGGCCGCTGGTCGTGGGCGACCGGCTGGACACGGACATCGAGGGCGCCTTCCACGGCGGGGTGGACTCGCTGCTCGTGCTGACGGGTGTCACGGACGGCGCGCAGCTGGTCGCCGCGCGGCCGGAGCACCGGCCGACGTACGTGGACGCGGATCTGCGCGGCATGCTCACCGGGCAGCCCGAGGTCGCCCCCGTGGAGGGCGGATTCGGCTGCGGCGGCTGGACCGCCGTGGTGCGGGGCGGTGAGCTGGCGCTGGACGGTGAGGGCGGGGTCATGGACGGGCTGCGGGCGCTGTGCGCGGCGGCCTGGACGGAAGCGGGGGGCGGCGTGTGCAAGCTCGATGCGGGCAAGGCGTTGTCGCGGCTCGGGGTGTAGGGCCGGGCGTCCTCAGGGCCTCGGCCCCTGCACCGCCGCCGCTCGCTCAACTCCCGCTCACGGGATAGCGCTCACGGGTTCTCGCCGCGGTCGATCAGTTCGTCCGTCGTCGTGTGCTTGCGCCAGTAGCCCGAGAACGACACCCGCTCGCGGTCGAAGCCCCGCTCGGTGACCAGGTGGCGGCGGACCGCCTTGACTGTCGAGGACTCGCCGGCGATCCAGGCGTAGGGCGTGCCCTCGGGGAGCGCGGCGCCGCGGATCGCGTCCGGGGTGGTGCCCTCCCTGGTGAGCCAGTGGATCTCCGCGTCCGCCTCGGTGGGCAGGGCCTGGCGGTCGGCCAGGTCGTGGACCTCGATCCAGACGCGTGTCGGCAGGGCGGGCGGGAGGGTTTCGAGGATGGCCGCGACCGCCGGGAGCGCCGACTCGTCGGCGGTCAGGAGTAGCCAGTCGGTGTCCCGCGGCGGCCGGAAGTCGTACGCCGCGTTCTCCTCGTCGACCGGGGCGAGGACGCCGACGCGGGCGCCGGGCCGCGCGGTCCGTGCCCAGCTGGTGGCGGGGCCGTCGGCGGGCGAGGGGGCCGCGCCGTGGACGGCGAAGTCGACGATCAGTTCGTCGGGGTCGCGGCGCAGGTCGCGGGTCGTGTACGTACGCATGATGCCGCGCACCGCCGGGTCGAGGGCGCACCACGCGGCGTACCACTCGGAGGCGTCGCCGGTGTCCGTGTCAGGCATCACGGGCTCGTCCTGGCCCGGGTGCGGCAGGAAGATCTTGATGCGCTGGTCCAGGCCGGCGGACGCCATCCGCCGCAGGCCGGGGCCGCCGAAGGCGACGCGGATCATGGCGGGCGTCAGGTGCTCGGCGCGCAGGACCTGGACGTCGAAGTACTGGTACGGGGAGTCGGTCATCGCTTGAGCCTCTTCGACCTCTTGACGGCGGCGGCGAGCGCGTCGCCATGGCGGGCGCACCGCGTCTGCCGGGGGGCGGATCAAGGGCAGTGCGAGGGTAGGCTAACCTAACCCGGTGTTGGTCGACAGTCCCCCAGAACCTCGCGCGCAGACCGCTCCCGCGCCCCCGAAACGCCTTGCGATACGCACGGTCGGGCTGCTCGTCTCGGCGGCCGTCCTCCTGCTCGTCTTCCTCGCGAGCATCGCGGTCGGCGCCAAGTCGATGCCCCTGGACCAGGTGTGGCACGGGCTGTTCCACGACTCGGGGACGTACGGCGACGTGGTCGTGGGGGAGCGGCTCGCGCGCAGCCTGCTCGGGCTGCTCGCCGGCGCCGCCCTCGGCCTGTCCGGCGCCGTCCTCCAGGCGCTCACCCGCAATCCGCTGGCCGACCCCGGGCTCCTCGGCATCAACCTGGGCGCGTCGTCGGCGGTCGTCACCGCCATCAGCTTCTTCGGCGTCACCTCGCTGAGCGGCTATGTGTGGTTCGCCTTCCTCGGGGCGTCGCTCGTCGGTGTCCTGCTCTATCTCCTGGGCGGTGCGCGCGGCGCGACGCCGGTGCGGCTCGCGCTCGCCGGTACCGCGATCAGCGCCGCGCTCTACGGCTATCTCCAGGCCGTCATGATCATGGACGGTGCCGCGCTCAGCAAGATGCGGTTCTGGACGGTCGGTTCGCTGGCCTCCGCCAACATGGAGACCATCCGGCAGGTTCTGCCCTTCCTCGCGGTCGGCACCGTGCTCGCGCTCGGCCTCGCCCGGCCGCTGAACGCCATGGCCATGGGTGACGACACCGCCCGTGCGCTCGGTGCCCACCTGACGCGTACGCGCGCGCTGTCGATGGCGGCGGCGACGCTGCTGTGCGGGGCCGCGACCGCCGCCTGCGGGCCGATCGTGTTCGTCGGCCTGATGGTGCCGCACATCGTGCGCTCCTTCACCGGGCCCGACATGCGCTGGATCCTGCCGTACGCGGCCGTCCTGTCGCCGGTTCTGCTGCTCGGCGCGGACGTCGTCGGACGGATCGTGGCGCGGCCCTCGGAACTCCAGGTGGGGATCGTGACCGCCGTCATCGGCGCACCCGTCTTCATCCTTCTCGTACGACGGCGGAAGTTGGCCCAGCTGTGAAGGCGATACGCACCCGGGGCGGCTACTCCGTCCGGCTCGATGTCCGCACGGCCGTGGTCGTCGCCCTGCTGGTCGTCGCCGCGCTCGCCGCGAGCGTCGTACTGATCGGCACCGGCGACTTCGAGATCCCGGCCGCCGATGTCGTGCGCACCCTGCTCGGCGACGGCAACGCCGGGCAGGAGTTCATCGTCAACGAACTGCGGCTGCCACGGGTCCTCGTCGGGCTCCTGGTGGGCGCGGCCCTCGGACTCGGCGGCGCACTCTTCCAGTCCATCGCCCGCAACCCGCTCGGCAGTCCCGATGTACTCGGCCTCGGGCAGGGGGCGACCGCCGGCGCGCTCACCATGATCGTCCTGTTCCAGGGCAGCGCGGTCGAGGTCGCGGGCGGCGCGCTCGTCGGCGGTCTCGTCACCGGCCTCGCCATCTATCTGCTGGCCTGGAAGCGCGGGGTGCACGGCTACCGGCTCGTCCTGGTCGGCATCGGAGTCTCCGCGTTCATCACGGCCGTCAACGGCTATCTGCTCACCAAGGCGGACTTCGTCGACGCCGCCCGCGCCGTCGTCTGGATGACCGGCTCCCTCGACGGCCGCGACTGGGACCAGGTCCGGCCGCTGCTCGTGCTCTGCGCCGTCCTCGTGCCAGTCGTCCTCGTGTACGGGCGTCCGCTGCGGATGCTGGAGATGGGCGACGACGTCGCGAACGCGCTCGGCGTACGCGTGGAGCGCACCCGCCTCGTCCTGCTCACCGCCTCCGTGCTGCTCACCGCGGCCGCCACCGCCGCCGCGGGTCCGGTCAGCTTCGTGGCGCTCACCGCGCCGCAGCTGGCCCGGCGCCTCACGCGCTCGCCCGGCCCGAACCTCATGCCTGCCATGTTCATGGGCGCCGCCCTGCTGATCGTCGCGGACTTCGCCTCACAGCGGGCCTTCGGCGCCGACCAGTTGCCCGTCGGCGTGGTCACCGGCGTACTCGGCGGCGGCTATCTGCTGTGGCTGCTCGTCACGCAGCGCAAGGCGGGGCGGATATGAGGCCGCGGGTGCCCGCCGGGCCGGGAAGCCCCGCCACGAACATGAACTCGTACCACCCCCCGACCAGGAGCGTGCTGCTGTGAACCGGCTCATCGCCGACGACGTCACCCTCGGCTATGACCAGCGCGTCATCGCGGAGAAGCTGTCCGTCGAGATCCCCGACAACTCCTTCACCGTGATCGTGGGGCCCAACGCCTGCGGCAAGTCCACGCTGCTGCGCGCCCTGTCCCGGATGCTCAAGCCCGCCGCCGGGCGGGTGCTGCTCGACGGGAGCGTCATCCAGTCGATGCCCGCGAAGAAGGTCGCCAAGACGCTCGGGCTGCTGCCGCAGTCGTCCATCGCGCCCGACGGCATCACGGTCGGCGACCTGGTCGCGCGCGGCCGCTACCCCCACCAGGGGCTTCTGCGGCAGTGGTCGAAGGAGGACGAGCGGATCGTCGACGAGTCGATGGACGCGACGGGCGTACGCGAACTCGCCGATCGCTATGTCGACGAACTCTCCGGCGGCCAGCGCCAGCGCGTGTGGATCGCCATGGCGCTCGCCCAGCAGACGCCGCTGCTGCTGCTCGACGAGCCGACGACGTTCCTCGACATCCAGCACCAGCTCGACGTCCTTGACCTCTGCGCCGATCTCCACGAGAAGCAGGGCCGCACCCTCGTCGCCGTCCTGCACGACCTGAACCACGCCGCCCGCTACGCCACCCACCTCATCGCCCTGCGCGACGGCGCGGTGATCGCCGAGGGCGCGCCCGCCGACATCGTCACGGCGGAGCTGGTGGAGCAGACGTTCGGCATCCAGTGCCGGATCATCGACGATCCGGAGAGCGGGACGCCGCTGGTGATCCCCGTGGCCCGGGCGGGGCGCAGCAATTCGACCCAAGCCGCTAAAGCAGCGACCTGAGCTTCAACAGGTCCCGGAAGCCCGCCTCCAGCTTGACCCGGCCCGAGGCCCAGGCCTTCGCGAAGCCGAGCTCGCCGTCCACCAGCGCGACCAGGTCGTCGCCGGTCATCGCCAGGCGGATCTCGGCCTTCTCGCGGGGTGGTCCCGGGCGGGTGCCGAGCACCGTGATCCGGCCGTTCTCGAGCCGGCCGGTGAAGGTGACGTCGAGGTCGGTGAGACGGCAGCTCAGCGAGCGGTTCAGGGCGGCGGCGCCGCGCACGTCGCCGTCGGCGGACGCGAGGGTGTCCGAGAGTCTGTCGAGTGCCGTACGGCACTCCGCCATGGTCGCCATCGTGATCGACGGTACCGCAGCGCTTCGGGGTAGCGTCGTGCCATGAGCGACTCTCACGCGGGCCCCGAAGAGGGAGAGGCGGCAAAGCCGGAGCCTCTGGTTCCGGACGAACCGTCGTACGACCCGGCCGCGCCCGCGCCCCTCGGTGTCGAGCGCACGCCCACCGGTAACGCCGAGGTGGACGCCGGCCTCGCCCGGCTCGGCGACGCCGACCACCTCGCCACGGACGGCCACATCGAGGTGTACGAGGATGTACACCGGGGCCTGCGCGACGCGCTGACCGCGCTCGACCAGCGCCCCGGCCCACCGGCGCCCGCAACAGCGCCCGCATCGTCTGACAACAGGAGCTGAACCGAACGTGGCAGGAGTGGCACGACGCCGCCTCGACGCCGAGCTCGTCCGCCGGAAGCTCGCGCGCTCGCGCGAGCACGCGAGCCAGCTGATCGCCGCCGGCCGCGTCTCGGTCGGCAAGACCGTCGCGACCAAGGCCGCGACCCAGGTGGAGACGGCCGCCCCGATCGTGGTCTCGCAGGACGACAGCGACCCCGACTACGTCTCGCGGGGCGGCCACAAACTCGCGGGCGCCCTCGCCGCGTTCGTGCCGCAGGGGCTGGTCGTCGAGGGGCGGCGCGCGCTCGACGCGGGCGCCTCCACCGGCGGCTTCACGGACGTGCTGCTGCGGGCCGGTGCCGCGCACGTCGTCGCCGTCGACGTAGGGTACGGCCAGCTCGCCTGGTCGCTGCAGAGCGACGACCGGGTCACCGTCAAGGACCGGACGAACGTACGCGAGCTGACGCCCGAGGCGATCGACGGCGTGCCCGTCGACATCGTCGTCGGCGACCTCTCCTTCATCCCGCTCGGCCTGGTGCTGCCCGCCCTCGTGCGGTGCGCGGCCCCCGACGCGGACCTGGTGCTCATGGTCAAGCCGCAGTTCGAGGTCGGCAAGGAACGGCTCGGCAGCGGCGGCGTGGTACGCAGCGCGGAGCTGCGGGCCGATGCCGTGCGTGGCGTCGCGCGGCAGGCGTGGGGGCTCGGCCTCGGGGTACGCGGGGTGACCGCCAGCCCGCTGCCCGGGCCCTCCGGGAACGTCGAGTACTTTCTGTGGCTGCGCGCCGGGGCCGACGAGCTGGACCCGGCGGACGTTGACCGTGCCGTGGCGGAGGGGCCCCGTTGACCGAGAGCCGAGTGACCCAGACCAGAGCGCGTACCGTTTTCCTGCTCGCGCACACCGGACGGCCCGCGGCCATCCGCAGCGCCGAGCTGGTCGTCCAGGGGCTGCTGCGCCATGGCATCGGCGTACGGGTCCTCAAGGCGGAGGCGGCGGACCTGCCACTGCCCTCCGAGGTCGAGTCGGTGCAGGAGGCCACGGCCGACTGCATCGACGACTGCGAGCTGATCGTGGTGCTCGGCGGCGACGGGACGCTGCTGCGCGGCGCCGACTTCGCGCGGGCCTCCGGGGTACCGATGCTCGGCGTCAACCTCGGGCGCGTGGGCTTCCTCGCGGAGGCCGAGCGGGACGACCTCGACCGGGTCGTCGACCGCGTGGTCACCAAGACGTACGAGGTCGAGGAGCGCATGACGATCGACGTCATCGTGCACCGCAACGGCGACATCGTGCACCGCGACTGGGCGCTGAACGAGGCCGCCGTCCAGAAGGTGTCGCCCGAGCGGATGCTCGAAGTCGTCCTGGAGATCGACGGGCGGCCGGTCACCGGCTTCGGCTGCGACGGCATCGTCTGCGCGACGCCGACCGGTTCGACGGCGTACGCGTTCTCGGCGGGCGGGCCCGTGGTGTGGCCGGAGGTGGAGGCGCTGCTCATGGTGCCGATCAGCGCGCACGCCCTGTTCGCCAAGCCGCTGGTGACCTCGCCCGACTCCGTGCTCGCCGTCGAGGTCCAGCCGCACACGCCGCACGGGGTGCTGTGGTGCGACGGGCGGCGGACCGTCGAGCTGCCCGCGGGGGCGCGGGTGGAGGTGCGCAGGGGCGCGGTGCCGGTGCGGCTCGCGCGGCTGCACCACGCGTCGTTCACCGACCGGCTCGTCGCCAAGTTCGCGCTGCCGGTGGCCGGTTGGCGGGGGGCACCCCACTAGTCGTACGGGTGAGGGCGCTACCCCTCGTACAGGTCGTACGCGTCGGGCGGGTGAGGGCGTTATGTCCCTGCGACCACCGAGATCGCCCGCTCGCGCATGACGGCGCGCACCGGGAGCCCGGTGGCCAGCAGGGTCAGCAGCAGCGTGCCCGTCGCGACCCCGGCGGGCACCGGCCACGGCAGGTACGGCAGGGCCGCGCCGAACGCCGTGCTGAGGATCGGCGCCAGCGTGCCCAGGGCGATCGCGCCGCCGAGCAGCAGCGCGGTCCCGGCGACGACCACGGCCTCCCAGGCCGCCATGGCCCGTACCTGGGCGCGCTGACCGCCCACCACCCGCAGCAGCGCCACGTCACGGCGGCGCTCGAAGGAGATCATGGCGAGGGTGTTCGCCGCGGCGATGGCGGCGAAGCCCGCGTACAGCCCCGTGCCCACGTAGTCGAGCCAGACCTCGCCGGGGCTGCCGGCCGAGCCGGTGTGGTGCTGGGCCGTCGTGTGCATGCCGATCTTGGTGAGGCCGAAGCCCACGACCAGGACGAGGGGCACGACCGCGGCGGAGAAGCGGCGGGGCTGCGAGCGGACGTTGAGCATCGCGAGCCGGGCGCTCGGGCCGAACCGGCCGACCAGCGCCGAGACCAGCCAGGCCGCCGGGCCGACGATGCGCGGACCGAGCAGACCGGCACCGACGCAGAAGAGGATGAGCACGAGGAACGCGCCCTCGCTCGCCTCGGCCGCGGGCTGCTTCGACAGGAGCACCGAGACGGCGCAGGCCCCCGCGACCGCGATCACCCCGAGCGGCGCCCGCAGCATGCCGAGACCGCGCCGCCCTGTCGCCGCCTCGGAGAGCGCGCGGGCCGGGCGCAGCAGAGAGAAGCGCAGCGCCGAGAGCAGGGCCGCGAGCGTCGTCGTCACCACGGCCACGCCGACGCACACCGGCAGCGCGAGCCAGCTGAAGCGGAAGTCGGCCTCGGCGGGCAGCAGCCCGTGGGAGACCATGCCCGCGTGCCACCAGCGGGCGCCGAAGCCGCCGAGCACGAAGCCGGCGAGGGAGGCGGGGACGGAAGCGGCGAGGGCCTGCACGGCCACCGCGCGGCGGACCTGGCGGGGCTTGGCACCGATGGAACGGACCAGGGCCAGCTCACGGTGCTGCTGCGCGACGGCGGTGCCCATGGTCGAGACGACCACGAATATCGACATGTAGATGGAGCCGATCAACAAGACGACCGCCATGTCGCCGACGCCGTTCTCCGCGATCTGCCGGCGCGCCGAGGCGGAGAGCCCGGTAGTGCTGCCGGTGCTCGTCGTGGTGAGCATCATCGTCGACGCGCTCACCACGGTCGCCGCGAAGAGCGCGGCGACCGCCGTGCCCATGAATGCCGGGCGGTGCGCGCGCAGCGCCGCCTGTGCCAGTCCTGTCGTCATGTGGATCATGGTCGTGGCGGGGCAGGGGCGGGCACCATGCGGCGGGCCGGTGGATCTTGCTGGGGGTAGCCCCACCCCGGGGTGCGGCGCGCCTTCGCGGGGCCCACTCCCGCGAGTGACAGCGGGCTCGGACTTGCCGCCACCACCTGGGCCTTCACCAAGAGAGCGCAGGGCCCGTCGCACATCGGGCCCGTGACCTCGTAAGGTCGTGTCCGTGTTGGAGGAGATGCGGATACGGTCGCTCGGAGTCATCGACGACGCGGTCGTCGAGCTGTCACCAGGGTTCACCGCCGTGACGGGTGAGACCGGCGCGGGCAAGACGATGGTGGTCACGAGCCTTGGCCTGCTGCTCGGCGGGCGCGCGGATCCCGCCCTGGTGCGGATCGGCGCGAAGTCGGCGGTGGTGGAGGGGCGGCTCGCTGTGCCCGCCGACTCCTCGGCGGCCGTGCGCGCGGAGGAGGCCGGGGCCGAACTGGACGAAGGGGCGCTGCTGATCAGCCGGACCGTCTCGGCGGAAGGGCGCTCCCGGGCGCATCTCGGCGGGCGCTCGGTGCCGGTGGGTCTGCTCTCCGAACTCGCCGATGACCTGGTCGCCGTGCACGGCCAGACCGACCAGCAGGGCCTGCTGAAGCCCGCCAGGCAGCGCGGCGCCCTCGACCGGTACGCGGGCGACGCGGTGGCCGTGCCGCTCGCCAAGTACACGGCCGCGTACCGCAGGCTGCGGGCCGTCACCGCCGAGGTCGAGGAGATCACCACGCGCGCGCGGGAGCGCGCCCAGGAGGCGGATCTGCTGCGCTTCGGCCTCGAAGAGATCGGCGGTGTCGAACCGCGCGCGGGCGAGGACACCGAACTCGCCTCCGAGGCGGAGCGGCTCGGCCACGCGGAGGCCCTCGCCTCCGCCGCCACGTCCGCGCACGCCGCCCTCGCGGGCAACCCCGAGGACCCCGAAGGCATCGATGCCTCGACGCTCGTGGCGGGCGCTTCCCGGGCCCTTGAGGCGGTACGTTCCCACGACCCCGCCCTGTCCGCCCTCGCGGAGCGCCTCGGTGAGATCGGGATCCTGCTGGCCGACGTGGCCCAGGAACTCGCCGGGTACGCCGACGACCTGGACGCCGATCCGCTGCGGCTCGCCGCGGTCGAGGAGCGGCGGGCCGCGCTGACCCAGCTCACCCGGAAGTACGGCGCGGACATCGACGCCGTGCTGGCCTGGGCCGAGGAAGGGGCCGCGCGCCTGACCGAGCTGGAGGGCGACGACGACCGGCTCGACGAACTGGTCGCCGAGCGGGACGCGCTGCGGGCCGAACTGGCGGGGCTGGCGCAGGCGTTGACCGACGCGCGGCAGGAGGCCGCCTCGCGGTTCGCGGCGGCCGTCACCGAAGAGCTCGCCTCGCTGGCGATGCCCCACGCGCGCGTGTCGATCGCCATCAGCAGCACGGAGGTTCCCGAGGGGGCCGACGGAGTCATGATCGGTGGCCGCACGGTCGCGTACGGCCCGGCGGGCGTCGACGAGGTGGAACTCCTCCTCGCCCCACACCCGGGCGCACCGCCCCGGCCCATCGCCAAGGGCGCATCCGGCGGTGAGCTGTCGCGCGTGATGCTCGCCGTCGAGGTGGTCTTCGCGGGCACGGACCCGGTCCCGACGTACCTCTTCGACGAGGTCGACGCGGGCGTCGGCGGCAAGGCGGCGGTCGAGATCGGCCGGCGCCTCGCGCGGCTGGCCAAGTCGGCGCAGGTCGTGGTCGTCACGCACCTTCCGCAGGTCGCGGCGTTCGCCGACCGGCAGCTGCTGGTCGAGAAGACGCACGACGGCATGGTGACCCGCTCCGGGGTCCAGGTCCTGGAGGGCGAGGACCGCGTGCGGGAGTTGTCGCGGATGCTGGCGGGCCAGGAGGACTCGGAGACGGCCCGCGCGCACGCGGAGGAACTGCTGGCGACGGCCAGGGCGGATATGTAGCCGCCCCGCCAGGGGCGCGGGGGGCGTGAGCGGCCGTCGATATGCCGCGGACGCGTCTGGCGGGTGACCGTGCAGACGCGTCCGCGGGTCGTGGGGGCTGAGCGCGCAGTTCCCCGCGCCCCTGAAGGTCGCTTCGACGGCCGCCTCGTAAGTGCGACGCGGGAGCGCACGCCCTGGCCGCCGCCCCGGCCGTGCTCGCGCCGGGCGCGCCGGGGCTGCTGCGCAAGAGGCCCGGCGCGGTCGTCGCCGCCTCCTCCACGGGCGCGGCGGCGGCCGTACTGCCGGACGACCTCGGCGAACGCGCGATGATCGGCGACGCCGGAGCGCACGCCCTGGACGCCGCCCTCGCCACCGCGATCGCCCTGGGCAACGGCCGCGCGGGCCTGGCCGCCCACGCGGCGGCGGTGGTGGTCGCGGCGGTGTGCGGCGACAGGATCTCCCCGGTGGTCGCGGGGGCGTAACGGGAACATGCGCCCCCCGGACACCAGCACGTCGAAGTGCCTGCGCGGGGCGGCGCGGGCCGCCACAATCTCCGTAACGCGCCACCACGCCACCACCCCACGACCTCACCCGTGTGGGTGATACCGCCCACGGAGTTGCCCCACCAGAAGCGGAAGTGACCTTTCAGCTGTGCCGGAACAGCCGTACGGGCTGGCATTCTTGGCGCAGCACCTGCCCGAACCCGCCCGAGCACCGCCCGACGCAGACCCAGGAGTCCCGGCCACGTGAGCCACGTGAGCAGCCACTCGCCGCACGGACAGGCGCCGCTGCACACCGTCCAAGTCCTCGGCGGCGGCAGCGCGGGCAGCAGCGCGCATGTCAGATCGCTGGCCGCGGGCCTCGCCGCCCGGGGCGTGCGGGTCACCGTGTGCGCCCCCGACGAGGCCGCCCGTGTCTACGACTTCACCGGCGCGGGCGCCCGCCACGTCCACGTGCCCCGCAGCGGCGACCCCGTCTCCGTCGCCGCACTCCGCGTGGCCTGCGCCGACGCCGACCTCGTACACGCGCACGGGCTGCACGCCGCCGTCCGCGCCGTCCTCGCGCTGACCGGCCGCCCCACACCGCTCGTCGTCACCTGGCACCACGGCGCGCACGCGGCGGGGGCCCGCGCCCGCGTGCTGCGGCTGCTGGAGCGGCGCGTCGCCAAGGCCGCCTCCGTGGTCCTCGGCGCCTCGTCCGACCTCGTCGACCGGGCCCGCCGCAGAGGAGCCAGGGACGCCCGCCTCGCGGCGGTGGCGCTGCCGGCACCCCACCGCGCCGGCCTCCCGGAAGCCGTCGACGAGGAGCCGGACCGGCTCCTCCACAAGGCCCGCGCCGAACTGGGCGCCGTGGACCGCCCGCTGGTCCTCGCCGTCGGCGCACTGCAACAGGGCCGTGGCTACGACGTGCTCCTGGACGCCACGCGCGCGTGGCGGCACCTGGACCCGCTGCCCCTCCTGGTCGTCGCGGGGGAGGGCCCGGAGCGGGCCGCCCTCCAGCACCGCATCGACACCGAGCAGCTCCCGGTCCGTCTCGTCGGACGGCGCGACGACGTCCCCGAACTCCTCGCCGCCGCCGACCTCGCGGTGCTGCCCAGCAGCGCCGAGCCCCGCCCGGTCCTCGTCCAGGAGGCCCTGCACGCGCGCGTGCCGCTCGTCGCCGCCGCGGCCGGCGGCGTGCCCGACCTGGTCGGCGACGCCGCCGAACTCGTCCCGCACGCGGACGCCCAGGCCCTCGCCACCGCTGTCGTACGCCTGCTCGCCGACCCGGCGCGCAGGGCGGAGCTCAGGGACAGGGGCACGGCCCAGGCCGCCACATGGCCGTCCGAGGACGACACGGTCACCCAAGTCCTCAGCGTGTACGACGAGTTGACGCAACCAGTGCCGTACAGCTGAGCCCGGCACGGGGCCCTTACGTCACATGCCTGCGCGCCCGCAGCGCCAGGCTCAGCGCGAGGACCGTCTGCGGGTCGTCGAGGTCCGTGCCGAGCAGTTCGCTGATCCGGGCGAGGCGGTTATACAGCGTCTGCCGGTTCAGGTGCAGCTCGCGCGCCGTCTCCGCCTTGCGGCCCGCGTGCGCCAGGTACGTCTGGAGGGTGGGCAGCAGCGGCGGCTTGGAGCGCTGGTCGTGGGCGCGCACCGGGCCGATCGCACGGTCCACGAACGCCGCCAGGACCCCGTCCTCGTCGTGGCGGTGCAGCCGCCACAGCAGCAGGTCGATGTCCAGGCGCCGCGCGTCGTACCAGGGCCGGTCGGTCAGGCCCTGCGCGGCCGTCGCCGTCTCCGCCGCGTGCCGCAGGCCCGCCGACGCCGCCGCCCAGCCGCCCGCGACGCCGACCACGACGACCGGCGGCTGCGCCCCCGGCCGCTGCATCCCGGCCCGCTCGACACCGGCCCGCAACGCGGCGGCGACCCGGTCGGCCACCGCCGTACGCTCCGACTCCGACCGCAGGCCGAGCAGCAAAGGCACGCGGCCCTCGACGGGACGTACGCCGAGCAGCACCGGGACGCCCACCGAGGCGAGTTCCTCCGCGACCGCCCGCGCCAGCACCGCCCAGCCGCCCCCGGTCGGCAGCCCGTCCGCGAGCCGCATCACCACCGGAAGCAGCGGGCTCCCGGCCGGGCCCGGCTTGAAGCCGAGGACGCGGGCCTGAGCCGGGGCGTCGTCGGCCGCGATCCGCCCCTCCGCGAGATCGGTCAGGAAGTCGCCCCGGCCGCGCGCCGCGAGCTCCTCCTCCTGGCGGGCCTGCATCAGCACCACCGCGAGGCTGCTCGCCGCCCGCTCCGCCGCGATGCGGTGCACCGGCAGCGGCGCCGACTCCACGGCGAGCAGGACGAGCCGCGCCCGCACCGAGCCGGGGCCCGGCCCGCCGCCCGGCACGTCGACGATGACGGCGCTCGCCGGCGGGCCCTCCCGGTCGATGGGACGCCCCCGGAGCCCCTCCCACACCTGAAGCGGATCCGCGCACTCCGTGCCCGCCCCGGCGGCGTACAGGAGCTGCCCGTCCGCCGTCTCCAGGAACACCGGATTGCCGCTGAACTCCGCGAGGACGGCGAGGACCTGCGGTACGCCGCCCCCGCCGAGCAGCGCCTGAGTGCACCGCCCGTGCACCTCCTCCGCCTGCTGGAGCAGCGCGTAATGGCCGTTGACGATCTCCGTGTGCACCTCTTCGGTGACCGTCACGAACGGCACCTCGCGGTGCAGCTGCACCAGTGGCAGACCAGCCGCCCGCGCCGTCTCCACGATCGCCGCCGGCAGCCGTGCGAAGCGCGGCCCCAGCTCCACGACCAGCGCCGCGATGCCCCGCTCGGCGAGCTTGCGCACGAAGGCCCGCTGTTCGGCCGGGCGCGCCCCGAGCCCGAGCCCCGTGGTGAGCAGCAGCTCGCCGCCCTTGAGCAGCGAGGCGATGTTCGGCACCTCGCCCGCGTGCACCCACCGCACGGTCCGCTGCAACCGGTCCGCGCCCGCGACGACCTCGGGAAGCCCGCCGCGCAGACCGGGAAGTTCCAGCGCGCGCTGCACGGTGATGCCGCCCTGAGTGCCCTGACTGTCCATGGCGCGGACGCTACCGGGGCGCACGTCACCGGAACATCTCCGACCGGTCACAGCGGCGGCTGACGGGCCCCCGCGGGGCGACAACTCGTCGCTTCCGCGCGGGGATTGCGCGACCCCCTGTCGCTTGTGGCGTACGTCACGCCACGGCAGGGTGCCCGCCATGCCAGAGCAACAGAGCACACCCGAGGTCCACCGCCTGAAGGCGAACTCCGTCGGTGTCGTCGGCGTCGTCTTCATGGCGGTCGCCACCGCCGCGCCCATCACCGCCATGACCGGCAACCTCCCGATCGCCGTCGGCGCGGGCAACGGCACCGGCGCACCCGCCGGCTACCTCTTCGCGACGCTCGTCCTGACGGTCTTCTCCGTCGGGTACGTCGCCATGGCCAAGCGGATCACCGCCGCCGGCGCCTTCTACGGCTACATCTCGCACGGCCTCGGCCGCATCGCGGGCATGGCCTCGGGGATGCTCGCGGTCCTCGCGTACATCGTCTTCGAGGCGTCGATCGTCGGCGTCTTCTCGTACTTCGCACAGACCACCGTCGAGGACCAGCTCGGCGTCGACCTGCCGTGGATCGTGTACGCGGCGGCGATGCTCGCGGGCACGGCCGTCCTCGCGTACTTCGACATCAACCTCACGGCGAAGGCCCTCGGTGTGATGCTCGTCGCGGAGATCGCCGTCCTCTTCGCGGTCGCCACGGCAGTGCTGCTCCACGGCGGCGGCCCCGACGGCATACCCGTGGAGCCCATCAACCCCGAGAACGCCTTCACCGGCACCTCCGCAGGGCTCGGCCTGTTCTTCGCCTTCTGGTCGTGGGTCGGCTTCGAGTCGACCGCGATGTACGGCGAAGAGTCGCGTGATCCCAAGCGCGTCATCCCGCGGGCGACCCTCGTCTCGGTCGTCGGCGTCGGCCTCTTCTACATCTACGTCTCCTGGATGACGATCGCCGGAAACGGCCTGAGCGGCTCGGTGAAGGTCTCCCAGTCGACCAGTCCTCTGGACCTGTTCTTCGACCCGGCGCACAGCTTCATCGGCGCCTGGGCGGTCGACACCTTCCAGTGGCTGCTGATCACCGGCTCCTTCGCCTGCGGGATGGCCTTCCACCAGTGCGCGGCGCGCTACCTGTACGCGATCGGGCGCGAGGGGTTCCTGCACCCCGCCCTCGGCCGCACCCACCCCGCGCACGGCTCCCCGTACATCGCCTCGTACGTCCAGTCCGTCATCGCCATCGCCCTGGTGGGCGCCTTCTGGCTGACCGGGCAGGACCCGTACATCCACCTGTACACGCTGCTCGCGATCCTCGGCACGATGGCGATCCTCATCGTGCAGACGCTGTGCTCGTTCGCCGTGATCGGCTACTTCCGGCGCAACCACCCCGAGGACCGGCACTGGTTCAAGACCCTGCTCGCGCCGCTGCTCGGCGGCATCGGCATGATCGCCGTCGTCGTCCTGCTGGTGATCAACATGGATACGGCGGCGGGCTCGGCCGCCGACTCGCTGCTGTTCAAGGCCATTCCCTGGATCGTCGGCCTCGTCTTCCTCGGTGGCCTGGGCCTCGGCCTGTACCTGCGGGCCAGGCATCCGCGGCGCTACGAGATCATCGGCCGCGTCGTCCTGGAGGACGCGGCCGAACGCACGGACGGCGACGGGGATCCCGTCGCCGTCCCGAGCCAAGCGGTCCGCTAGCCCCCGTACGCCCCCGAAGCCGTCAGCCGCAGTGCCGTGTCGATGAGCGGCACGTGGCTGAAGGCCTGCGGGAAGTTGCCCACCTGGCGCTGCGCCGTGGAGTCCCACTCCTCGGCGAGCAGCCCCAGGTCGTTGCGGAGCGCGAGCAGCTTCTCGAAGAGCTTGCGGGCCTCGTCGACCCGGCCGATCATCGCGAGGTCGTCGGCCATCCAGAACGAGCAGGCGAGGAACGCGCCCTCGTCGCCCTCCAGGCCGTCCACGCCCTCGTCGTCACCGGCCGTGGGGTAGCGCAGGATGAAGCCGTCCGGCGTCGACAGCTCCCGCTGGATGGCCTCGATGGTGCCGATCACGCGCTTGTCGTCGGGCGGCAGGAAGCCCATCTGCGGGATCAGCAGCAGCGAGGCGTCCAGCTCCTTTGAGCCGTAGGACTGCGTGAAGGTGTTGCGCTCCGGGTCGTAACCCTTCTCACACACGTCCCGGTGGATGTCGTCGCGCAGCTCGCGCCACTTCTCCAGCGGGCCGTCAGCGTCCCCGGACTCCAGGAGCTTGATGGTCCGATCCACCGCGACCCAGGCCATCACCTTGGAGTGCACGAAGTGGCGGCGCGGCCCGCGCACCTCCCAGATGCCCTCGTCCGGCTCGTCCCAGTGGTCCTCCAGGTAGCGGATCAGCTTGAGCTGGAGCAGCGAGGCGTAGTCGTTGCGGGCCAGGCCCGTCATGTGCGCGAGGTGCAGCGCCTCGGTGACCTCGCCGTACACGTCCAGCTGGAGCTGGTGGGCGGCGCCGTTGCCCGCCCGGACCGGCTGGGAGCCCTCATAGCCCGGCAGCCAGTCCAGCTCCGTCTCGCCCAGCTCGCGCTCGCCGGCGATGCCGTACATGATCTGGAGGTTCTCCGGGTCGCCCGCCACCGCGCGCAGCAGCCACTCGCGCCACGCGCGGGCCTCCTCGCGGTAGCCGGTGCGCAGCAGCGACGACAGGGTGATCGCGGCGTCCCGCAGCCAGGTGAAGCGGTAGTCCCAGTTCCGCGAGCCCCCGATGTCCTCGGGCAGCGAGGTGGTGGGCGCCGCGACGATGCCGCCGGTCGGCGCGTACGTCAGCGCCTTCAGGGTGATCAGCGAACGGATCACGGCCTCGCGGTAGGGGCCGTGGTACGTGCAGTGCTCGACCCAGTCCCGCCAGAAGTCCTCCGTGGCGGTCAGCGCCGCCTCGGGCTCCGGCAGGGCGGGCTGGCTCTTGTGCGAGGGCTGCCACGAGATGGTGAACGCGATCCGCTCACCCGGCGCGACCGTGAAGTCCGAGTACGTCGTCAGGTCCTTGCCGTAGGTCTCGGCCTCGGCGTCCAGCCACACGGAGTCGGGGCCCGCCACGGCCACCGTCCGGTGGTCGACCTTGTGCACCCAGGGCACCACACGCCCGTAACTGAAGCGCATCCGCAGCGCCGAGCGCATCGGCACCCGGCCGCTGACGCCCTCCACGATACGGATCAACTGGGGTGCGTCCGTGTCGCGCGGCGGCATGAAATCGATCACGCGGACGGTGCCGCGCTGGGTGTCCCACTCCGATTCCAGCACCAGGGAGTCGCCGCGATAGGTGCGGCGAGCCGCCGTGGGCGGCTCCTCATCCGGTGCGTACGCGGGCCCGAGGCGCCAGAAGCCGTGCTCCTCGGTGCCCAACAGGCCGGCGAAAACGGCGTGGGAGTCGAAGCGGGGAAGGCACAGCCAGTCGACTGTGCCGTCCCGGCAGACCAGGGCTGCGGTCTGCATGTCTCCGATGAGTGCGTAGTCCTCGATGCGCCCGGCCACGTGCATCTCCAGTCGAACGGCCACGTTCGCCCCGCGGGGCGCTTACTTACTGGTCAGCGGTCAAGTGATCGTTGCCGAGCGCTTGTTCCGGGTGCAAGGCGGGGTGGTGCCGTGTGCCGGATGGGGCTCGGCAGCGAGTGTCCGAGCAGGATACGACGCACGTTGGTGATCTGCGCGCCCCTCCTGGCAACGAGCTGCGGCCGAACGGGTGAGCGGCAGGTGAGAGGCGGTGTCCGTGCGGTTCGTGGGCGTGTGGGTCCTGTGACGGCACCGTGTGCGCCTGATGGCGGAGCGTGGCCGGAGGCATGCTCCTCCCGTCGCTGATACCCTGGTAGCCCGTGAGCCGGTGGTCATAGAACCCCCGAACCGCAGCGACGGCACCTCCCCCGAATCCCTGGTGAGGCCGCCGGTACGCACCTCCAGACCGCGACCACGGGAGCCCCCTCTTGGCCATGCAGACCGCTGCTTCTCGAAACAGCACAGCCACGACGACCAAGCACATCTTCGTCACCGGGGGTGTCGCCTCCTCCCTCGGCAAGGGGCTGACCGCCTCCAGCCTTGGCGCGCTGCTCAAGGCCAGGGGTCTGCGCGTCACCATGCAGAAGCTCGACCCGTACCTGAACGTCGACCCGGGCACGATGAACCCCTTCCAGCACGGTGAGGTGTTCGTCACCAACGACGGCGCCGAGACCGACCTGGACATCGGCCACTACGAGCGCTTCCTCGACGTCGACCTCGACGGCTCGGCCAACGTGACCACCGGCCAGGTCTACTCCCAGGTGATCGCCAAGGAGCGGCGCGGCGAGTACCTCGGCGACACCGTCCAGGTCATCCCGCACATCACCAACGAGATCAAGCACCGCATCCGCCGCATGGCCACCGACGACGTCGACGTCGTCATCACCGAGGTCGGCGGCACGGTCGGCGACATCGAGTCGCTGCCGTTCCTGGAGACCGTCCGCCAGGTCCGCCACGAGGTCGGCCGCGACAACGTCTTCGTGGTGCACATCTCGCTGCTGCCCTACATCGGCCCCTCGGGTGAGCTGAAGACCAAGCCGACCCAGCACTCGGTCGCCGCCCTGCGCAACATCGGCATCCAGCCCGACGCGATCGTGCTGCGCGCCGACCGCGAGGTCCCGACCGCCATCAAGCGCAAGATCTCGCTGATGTGCGACGTCGACGAGGCCGCCGTGGTCGCCGCCATCGACGCCAAGTCGATCTACGACATCCCGAAGGTGCTGCACACCGAGGGCCTCGACGCCTACGTCGTACGCAAGCTCGACCTGCCCTTCCGCGACGTCGACTGGGCCCAGTGGGACGACCTCCTCGACCGCGTGCACAACCCGAAGCACGAGGTCACCGTCGCGCTGGTCGGCAAGTACATCGACCTGCCCGACGCGTACCTGTCGGTGACCGAGGCCATGCGCGCCGGCGGCTTCGCGAACAAGGCCCGCGTCAAGGTCAAGTGGGTCACCTCCGACGACTGCAAGACCCCGGCGGGCGCCAAGAAGCAGCTCGGCGACGTCGACGCGATCCTGATCCCCGGCGGCTTCGGCGAGCGCGGCGTCGACGGCAAGGTCAGCGCCATCCAGTACGCCCGCGAGAACAAGGTGCCGCTGCTCGGCATCTGCCTGGGCCTCCAGTGCATCGTCATCGAGGCGGCCCGCAACCTCGCGGACATCCCGGACGCCAACTCCACCGAGTTCGACGCGGCCACCGCCCACCCGGTGATCTCCACCATGGCCGAGCAGCTCGACATCGTCGCGGGCGAGGGAGACATGGGCGGCACGATGCGCCTGGGCATGTACCCGGCCAAGCTCGCCGAGGGCTCCATCGCCCGTGAGGTGTACGACGGCAAGGAGTACGTGGAGGAGCGGCACCGCCACCGCTACGAGGTGAACAACTCCTACCGCGCCGACCTGGAGAAGAAGGCCGGGATCCTGTTCTCGGGCACCTCCCCGGACGGCAAGCTCGTCGAGTACGTCGAGTACCCGCGCGAGGTGCACCCCTACCTGGTCGCCACCCAGGCGCACCCGGAGCTGCGCTCCCGCCCGACCCGCCCGCACCCGCTCTTCGCGGGCCTGGTGAAGGCGGCCGTCGAGCGGCAGGAGAGCGCGCGCACGGCGGGCGCCGAGCCGGGCAAGTGACACCGGTCGAGTTACGGTTGCCGGGGTACGCGCCTTTCGGGGCGCGTGCCCCGGTTTTCGTTTGCACGTGTGGGAGGACAGCGCGACATGACCATCAAGGACACCGCCGAGGAGTGGCAGGTCACAGCCACCCAGACCCCCTTCGTCGGGAACAAGACCTCGGTGCGCACCGACGACGTGGTCATGCCCGACGGGTCCGTCGTCCACCGCGACTACCAGGTCCACCCCGGCTCGGTGGCCGCCCTCGCGCTCGACGGGGAGGGCCGCGTCCTGGTCATCCGCCAGTACCGCCACCCCGTCCGCCAGAAGCTCTGGGAGATCCCCGCGGGCCTGCTCGACGTCCCCGGCGAGAACCCGCTGCACGCCGCGCAGCGCGAGCTCTACGAGGAGGCGCATGTCAAGGCCGGGGACTGGCGTGTCCTGACCGACGTCTACACCACCCCCGGCGGTTGTGACGAAGCCGTGCGGATCTTCCTCGCGCGCGATCTCGCCGAGGCCGAGGGCGAGCGCTTCGAGGTCTTCGAGGAGGAGGCCGACATGGAGCTCGCCCGGGTCCCGCTCGACGAGCTGGTGCGCGGGGTGCTCGCCGGTGAGCTGCACAACAACTGCCTGGTCGTGGGCGTCCTTTCGCTGTACGCCGCGCTGAACGGCGACGGCGTGGACGCGCTGCGCCCGGCCGAGGCGCCCTGGCCGGCCCGCCCCTTCGAGGCGTAGCACCCGGCAAAACGGTACGGAACAGGGTGACGGCGCACGAACGGCCCCACCGATATGACGATCCGCTGATCCGATCGGGGGACTTGCGGGCGTCGCGCGACCGGGGGCGCCGCAGGGCCTGAACTAGGCTCTGAAAGCGTCCCGCCCAAAGTCCCGGCGGGTTCGTGCGCACGCGGACGGGAGTGACCCGTGACGGATCAGGCGGTCGACACGGACGGTACGGCGGCGGGTGGTGTGGTGCCCTCGCACGCCGGCGCCGATTCGGAGTCGACCGGTGCCCAATTCGTCGGTCGGCTCCGGGAGTTGAAGGAACTGCGCGCCGACATCGACCGGGCGGGGCTCGACACCCTGTCCGGCCGCAAGGCGCCCCGCGCCCGCGTCCTGCTCATCGCGGGCCGCCCCGGCTCCGGCCGCACCGCGCTCGCCGAGGAACTCGTGCGGCAGCTCGCCGCCGACTACCCCGACGGCCTGCTGCGGGCCCGCCTCACGGAGCCCGACGGCACCCGGGTCCCCACGGAACGAACCGCCCGCGAACTCCTCGACGCCCTGGCCGTCCCCGCGCCGCCCGGCGCCTGCGAGGACACCCTGTCCGAACTGCTCAGGGACGCCCTGAAGGAGCGCAGGGCCCTGCTCCTCCTCGACGACGCGGTCGACGCCGAGCAGGTCGACCCGCTGCTTCCTGACACCCCCGACTGCCTGGTCGTCGCCGTCTCCGGGGGCCCGCTCACCGGCATCCCCGACGTCCGGCCGTGCACGCTCGGCGGCCTGGACAAGGCGGCCGCGGTGGAACTGCTCGCCCGCGCCGCCGGGCCCGTACGCATCACGGTGGACCCGCGCGCCGCGGAATCCCTGGTCGAGGCGTGCGAGGCGCACCCGGCGTCCCTCATGCTCGCCGGGGGCTGGCTCTCCGCGCGGCCCAAGGCCGCCGTCGCCGACCTGGCCAAGCAGGTGCACGACCTGGCCGAGGAGACCTCGCCGCTCGCGCGTGTCTTCCGGCAGGCGTACGCCACGCTCTCGGGCCCCTCCGCGCGGATACTGCGACTCCTCTCCCTCGCCCCGGCCGGGCACGTCGACCCGCACACCGCGTCCGCGCTCGCGGGCTGCTCGGTCTCCGGGGCCAAGGCGGCGCTCGGGGACTTCGCCGCCCTCGGGCTCGTCAGGCCCGTGGAGTCCCCGATCCCGCAGTACGAGGTGCCGGGCTGCCTGGTGCCGCTGCTGCGCAACCTCACCGAGACCCTGGACCGCCCGGCCGAGATCCAGCTGGCCCGGGCCCGGATGCTGGAGCGGACGGTGCGGCTGCTCCAGGCCTGCCGGGCGGTCACCGAGACGGACGGCGCCGCCGCCCGCGACAAGCACGAGGGACTGCCGCGCGCCGTCCGCTTCCCCTGCCGCGCCGACGCCGCGCAGTGGCTGCGGATCCGGCAGCCCGCGCTGCTCGCCGCCGCCCGGCTCGCGGTGGCCGACGGCGAGCTGGACACCCTCGCGCGGCGCCTGATGGCGGCTCTGACGAGGGCCCTGGTCGCGCACCGCGGACCCGAGGACGCCGCCCCCGAGCTCTACGGCATCCACCGGCTGGTCCTCGACGTGGCCGAGCGGCGGGACCTGCCGCGCGAGAAGGCCGCCGCGCTGCTGAACCTCGCCGATCTGGACGCGCGCACGGGGCGTACCCACGAGGCGCTGGCGCGCTACCGGGCGGCGCTGGACGCGGGACGGGCGGCTGCCGATCCGTACGCCACCGGACGCGCGATGGAATCCGTGGGCGGTGCCTATCAGGAGCTCGGGGACTGGTCCCGGGCCTGCGACTGGTACGGCCGGGCCCTGGCCCAGCGCCTCGCCCGTGGTGAGCGCGCCGACGCCGCCCGCCTGTACGGCCGCATCGGCGTCGTGCACACCTACGCGGGCCGCTATGGAGAGGCGCTGCGCAACTGGAGCTCGGCGGTCACCGGACACCGCAAGAACGGCGATGTGGCAGCCCAGGCAAGGGCGTTGAGCGAGATGGCGCGCGTGCAGGAGTACGCGGGCCGGCCCGAGGAATCGCTGCGTACCTGCCAGGAAGCCGTCGAGTGGGCACGGCACGCCAAGGACGTACGCCTCCAGGCGGCGCTCCAGCTGCGCCTCGCGGACACCCTGGAGCGGCTCGGTGACCCGGCGGCCGCCCGGCTGCACAGGGGTGCCGCCGAGCGCATGCTGGGAACTGAGCACCAAGAAGCTGTGAGGCTTGAAACAAACGGTGGAGCAGCGCCTTCCGCCTACGAAATCCGTAGTGCATCCGCAGAAGATTGAAGCTTTGAAAGGCTAGACAGCGGGAAATCCTTCATTAGACTGGCTCCGCCGCGTACATCCGTGGTGCCCCCCGTTGTGCCTTCGTGTGCACCGGTCTGGGGTGCATTGCCCGAGATATCCCCTGAGCCAAGGACCGTGATCGACGATGAAGGTCGGCATCCCCCGCGAGGTCAAGAACAACGAGTTCCGGGTGGCCATCACCCCCGCCGGCGTGCACGAGCTGGTGCGCCACGGCCACCAGGTCGTCATCGAGCGGAACGCCGGCGTCGGCTCCTCGATCACGGACGACGAGTACGTCTCGGCCGGTGCCCGGATCCTGGACACCGCCGATGAGGTCTGGGCCGCCGCGGACCTGCTCCTGAAGGTCAAGGAGCCCATCGCGGAGGAGTACCACCGCCTCCGCAAGGACCAGACCCTCTTCACCTACCTGCACCTCGCCGCGTCCAAGGAGTGCACGGACGCGCTCCTGGAGTCGGGCACCACCGCCATCGCGTACGAGACCGTCGAGACCGCGAACCGCGCGCTCCCGCTGCTCGCCCCGATGTCCGAGGTCGCGGGCCGCCTCGCCCCGCAGGTCGGCGCCTACCAGCTGATGGCCGCCAACGGCGGCCGCGGCGTCCTGCCCGGCGGCGTCCCGGGCGTCGCCGCGGGCAAGGCCGTCGTCATCGGCGGCGGCGTCTCCGGCTGGAACGCCGCGCAGATCGCCATCGGCATGGGCTTCCACGTGACCTTGCTCGACAAGGACATCAACAAGCTCAAGGAAGCCGACAAGATCTTCGGCACGAAGATCCAGACCGTCGTCTCCAACGCGTTCGAGCTGGAGAAGGCCTGCCTGGAGGCCGACCTCGTCATCGGTGCCGTCCTCATCCCGGGCGCCAAGGCCCCGAAGCTGGTCACCAACGAGCTGGTCTCCCGCATGAAGCCGGGAAGTGTTCTTGTCGACATCGCGATCGACCAGGGCGGCTGCTTCGAGGACTCGCACCCGACCACGCACGCCGAGCCGACCTTCCCGGTCCACAACTCGGTCTTCTACTGCGTGGCCAACATGCCCGGCGCGGTGCCTAACACCTCCACCTACGCGCTGACCAACGCGACGATGCCGTACATCGTCGAGCTGGCGAACCGCGGCTGGGTCGAGGCCCTGCGCCGCGACCCGGCGCTGGCCCTGGGTCTCAACACCCATGACGGCAAGGTCGTTTACAAGGAGGTCGCCGAGGCCCACGGTCTCGACCACGTCGAGCTGGAGTCGCTCCTCGGCTGACCCACGTGACCGACTTCGGTCGATCACGGACGCTTTCGGCGCCTTCCGTCAACGAAAGTCGTCAATCTCACGCCCACGGCCGGACCTTGAGAGGGGTCCGGCCGTATGCGTATCAGTGTGGACACGCTCAACTCGCCTTGAACGTCGCCCTTTAACCGTTTCGCCCACCCCGGAAACGCGCCGTCGATGAGCCGCGCGCCCTTGACATCGGGGTGTTCCGTTGCCGACACATCGGGGCCGGTCCGGCGGATTGTGTTGCTGCGGAGTGGTGACACGCCATAGAGTCGCCAACCGTCGGCATGGTGCCACGCTGACCTATCGAGAAATTTCCTGGTCACCAAGGAGGTAAGACGACTTGTGAATGAGTCGACATTTGCTCCCGGGGGTGGTCAACCAGGAATGTCTGTGCGGGACCAAGGACCCGTCGGGCTCGAGGCTGTCGGCTCCGTCGCTGTCCGTACCTTCGAAGCCCGGCAGAGCCCCCAGCCGACACAGTCAGCACCCCAGAGCATGGATGGCCATCACGTGAACGCCATGGCCGGCGACCGGAGTGGCGATAACACCCACACCCACCTCGCCGACTACGAGGAACTGCCCCAGGGGCACTTCTACGACCCCGACGCCGAGTACGAGCCCGATCCGGAGTACGCGGCCACGCTCGCGCCGGACGCCGCCCGTCAGCGCCGTGAGCGCATCGGCCCCACGGGACGCCCGCTGCCGTACTTCCCGATCCCGGGTCCGCTGACCGACCACGGTCCGGCGAAGATCATCGCGATGTGCAACCAGAAGGGCGGCGTCGGCAAGACGACGTCGACCATCAACCTGGGCGCGGCCCTCGCGGAGTACGGACGCCGGGTCCTGCTCGTCGACTTCGACCCGCAGGGTGCCCTCTCGGTGGGCCTCGGGGTGAACCCGATGGAGCTGGACCTGACGGTCTACAACCTCCTCATGGAGCGCGGCATGTCCGCCGACGAGGTGCTCCTGAAGACGGCGGTCCCCAACATGGACCTGCTGCCCAGCAACATCGACCTGTCGGCCGCCGAGGTGCAGTTGGTGAGCGAGGTCGCGCGCGAGTCCACGCTCCAGCGGGCGCTGAAGCCGCTGATGCAGGACTACGACTACATCGTGATCGACTGCCAGCCCTCGCTCGGCCTGCTCACGGTGAACGCCCTGACGGCGGCTCACAAGGTGATCGTGCCGCTGGAATGCGAGTTCTTCGCGCTGCGCGGTGTGGCCCTGCTGACGGAGACCATCGAGAAGGTCCAGGAGCGGCTCAACCCCGACCTGGAGCTCGACGGCATCCTCGCGACGATGTACGACTCCCGCACGGTGCACAGCCGTGAGGTGCTCGCGCGCGTGGTCGAGGCCTTCGACGACCACGTCTACCACACGGTCATCGGACGCACGGTCCGCTTCCCGGAGACCACGGTCGCCGGTGAGCCGATCACGACGTACGCCTCCAACTCGGTCGGCGCGGCCGCCTATCGTCAGCTCGCCAGGGAGGTGCTCGCCCGGTGTCACGCCGAGTGAGTCTGCCCGGGGCCGACGAACTGTTCCGCACGACCGGGGGGATGGCTCTCCAGTCGTCGTCCCCGCGGCGCCCGGCGAACGGCGAGGCGAGGGTGCCCGCCCCGGCGGGCGAGAGCGACGAGACGGCGGCCACGGCCGAGAGCGGTACGCAGGGCGACGGCGGTGAGGCGGCCGAACACGCCGCCACCGACGCGGAGTCGGGCTCCGGCGAATCCCGCAGCCGCGGCGCCGGTGACGCGGACAAGAGCGCGGGACGCGGTTCGTCGTCCGCGGCGGCGCAGGAAGGTTCTGCCGCCCAGGGCGGCGGCAAGTCCGGCGGCTCGTCGACCGCGCAGGCGCGGCGCCGGGCACGGGCGGCCAACCGGCGGCCGAGCGGCCGCGAGCGGCACGACGAGAAGATCACCGTGTACGTCTCCGCCGAGGAGCTGATGGACCTCGAACACGCGCGCCTCGTGCTGCGCGGCGAGCACGGCCTCGCGGTCGACCGCGGGCGCATCGTGCGGGAGGCCGTCGCGGTCGTCCTCGCGGACCTGGAGTCGCGGGGGGACGCGAGCATTCTCGTACGACGGCTGCGCGGGCGGTAGGAGTAGCGTTCCCGCCTGATGGCCATGAACGACGACCCCGCGCCGCAGCCCGCCCGCCGACGAGCCCTGGGGCGCGGGCCGGGGGCGGCTTCGGTGGAGCCTGTCGCGGAGCCGGAGCCGGAGCCGGAGCCGGAGCCCGTCGCGGAGCCGGAGCCTGCCGCCGCACCCGGCGACGGGCGGTTCAAGGTTCGGCTCGCGAACTTCGAGGGGCCCTTCGATCTGCTGCTCCAGCTCATCGCCAAGCACAAGATGGACGTCACCGAGGTGGCGCTGTCCAAGGTGACCGATGAGTTCATGGCGCACATCCGGGCCATGGGGCCCGACTGGGATCTCGATCAGACGACCGAGTTCCTGGTGGTCGCCGCCACGCTGCTCGACCTGAAGGCGGCGCGGCTGCTGCCCGCCGCCGAGGTCGAGGACGAGGCCGATCTCGCGCTGCTCGAAGCGCGGGACCTGCTCTTCGCGCGGCTGCTCCAGTACCGCGCGTACAAACAGATCGCGGACATCTTCAGCGGGCGGCTGGAGGAGGAGGGCCGGCGCTATCCGCGCACGGTCGGGCTCGAACCGCACCATGCCGAGCTGCTGCCGGAAGTCGTCATCAGCATCGGCGCCGAGGGGTTCGCCAAGCTCGCCGTGAAGGCGATGCGGCCCCGCGCGAAGCCGCAGGTGTACGTCGACCACATCCACGCCCCGCTGGTGTCCGTACGGGAGCAGGCGGGGCTGGTCGTCGCCCTGCTGCGGGAGCGGGGGGAGATCAGCTTCCAGGTGCTCGTCCAGGACGCGGGGGACACCCTGACCGTCGTCGCGCGCTTCCTGGCCCTGCTGGAGCTCTACCGCGAGAAGGCCGTCGCCCTGGACCAGGAAGACCCCCTGGGAGAGCTGACGGTGCGCTGGACCGGCGGCGACAGCGCCGAGGAGCCGGCCGTGACCGACGAGTTCGACCGGGCCCCCGAGCCGATGGAGGAGAAGGCGTGAGTGCTCAGAGCCCTGCGGGGGACCTGGCCGGCGCGGTCGCGGACCTGGAGCTGCGGCCCGCTCTGGAGGCCGTCCTGATGGTCGTGGACGAGCCGGCCACCGAGGAGCACCTGGCGAGGATTCTCCAGCGGCCGCGGCGCGCGGTCGCCGACGCGCTGCGCGAGCTGGCCGACGAGTACACCGTGCAGAAGCGGGGCTTCGAGCTGCGGCTCGTCGCGGGCGGCTGGCGGTTCTACACCCGGCCCGAGTACGCCGCGGCCGTGGAGGGCTTCGTGCTCGACGGGCAGCAGGCGCGGCTCACCCAGGCGGCCCTGGAGACCCTCGCGGTGGTCGCGTACCGCCAGCCGGTCAGCCGTTCGCGGGTCTCCGCGGTGCGCGGCGTGAACTGCGACGGCGTGATGCGCACGCTCCTCCAAAGGGGTCTGGTGGAGGAGGCGGGCGCGGAACCCGAAACAGGTGCGATCCTGTACAGGACGACGAACTACTTCCTGGAGCGGATGGGCCTGCGCGGCCTGGACGAGCTTCCGGAGCTCGCGCCCTTCCTCCCCGAGGCGGACGCGATCGAGGCCGAGACCCAGGAAGGCGTTCCGTCGTTCGACCCGGACGCACCCGATGCGCCGGGTTACGAGTACCCGCAGGACACAGCCGACCAGACGGAACTTTGATGCGAAGCAGCAACGGCAGGAACAGCAGCGGAAACAACGGCGGGAGCCGTGGTGGCAACAGCGGCGGCCGTGGCAGCAGCGGTGGCCGCGGCAATTACCGGGGTGCCGGTAACAGCCGCGACGACAGGCAGGGCCCCAAGCAGGGCTTCGGCCAGGGAGGCAAGCAGGGCGACAAGCGCGACGACAGGCCGAGCCGGCCGAGCAAGCCGCGCCCCGAGGAGCGTCGCTACGACGTCAACCCCGCCGACGGCGGCCCCGGCCCCCGCAAGGGCCGTGGCGCGGCCGCGCGCGGTGGCGCCAAGGGCGGCCCCCGCACCTCCCAGGGCACCGGCGCCCGCGGCAGCCGTCGCGGCGCACCCGCGACGTCCCGCGAGTTCGACGTCCGCCAGGAGGAGCGCAACCGCGAGCGGTACGCGGACAAGCCCAAGGTGAACATCCCCAAGACCTTCCCCGGCGCCGAGCAGGAGGGCGAGCGGCTCCAGAAGGTCCTGGCCCGCGCGGGCTACGGCTCGCGCCGCGCCTGTGAGGAGCTGGTCGACGAGGCCCGCGTCGAGGTCAACGGCGAGATCGTCCTCGAGCAGGGCCTGCGCGTCGACCCCGAGAAGGACGAGATCAAGGTCGACGGCCTGACGGTGGCCACGCAGTCGTACCAGTTCTTCGCGCTGAACAAGCCCGCCGGTGTCGTCTCCACCATGGAGGACACCGAGGGCCGCCAGTGCCTCGGCGACTACGTGACCAACCGCGAGACGCGGCTCTTCCACGTGGGACGGCTCGACACCGAGACCGAGGGCGTCATCCTGCTCACCAACCACGGTGAGCTCGCGCACCGCCTGACCCACCCCAAGTACGGCGTGAAGAAGGTCTACCTCGCGCACATCGTGGGCCCGATCCCGCGTGACCTGGGCAAGCAGCTCAAGGACGGCATCCAGCTGGAGGACGGCTACGCCCGCGCGGACCACTTCCGCGTCGTCGAGCAGACCGGCAAGAACTACCTCGTCGAGGTCACCCTGCACGAGGGCCGCAAGCACATCGTGCGGCGCATGCTCGCCGAGGCGGGCTTCCCGGTCGACAAGCTGGTGCGGGTGGCCTTCGGGCCGATCACGCTCGGCGACCAGAAGTCCGGCTGGCTGCGGCGCCTGTCGAACACGGAGGTCGGCATGCTGATGAAGGAGGTCGACCTCTAGGCCTTACCGGCCTTCGGGAATCCCTTGCGTGGACCACCCCCCTCTCTTTATAGTCATCGAGACCATAAAGAGAGGGGGTGGTCGTGCATGCAGGGATACGACAAGCACGCCTACGAACCGTTCGCCGTCACCGTCGACCTCGCGGTGTTCACCATCCGCGAGGGCACGCTGCACGTGCTGCTCGTCGAGCGCGGCCAGGAGCCGTACGCGGGGCGCTGGGCGCTGCCCGGCGGGTTCGTGCTGCCCGACGAGTCCGCCGAGAGCGCGGCGCGGCGCGAGCTCGCCGAGGAGACCGGCCTCGCGGACGTCACCGGACTCCACCTGGAGCAGGTGCGCACCTACAGCGAACCGGACCGCGACCCGCGCATGCGGGTCGTCTCCGTCGCGTACGCGGCGCTCGTCGCCGACCCGCCGGAGCCACGCGGGGGAGGCGACGCGGCCCGCGCGGCCTGGCTGCCGTACCGCCCGGCGGCCGACCGCCCGCTCGCCTTCGACCACGACCGGATCCTCGCCGACGCCCACGACCGGATCGGCGCCAAGCTGGAGTACACCGGGCTCGCCACGGCCTTCTGCGCCCCCGAATTCACCCTCGGCGAGCTGCGGCAGGTCTACGAGGCGGTGTGGGGCGCGGAGCTGGACCCCGCCAACTTCCGGCGCAAGGTCGTCGGCACCCCCGGGCTCGTCGAGGCCGTCCCCGGAGCCGCGCGGCTGACCGGCGGCCGGGGAAAGCCCGCGGCGCTCTTCCGCGCGGGCACCGCCACCACCCTCCACCCGCCGCTGCCGCGCCCCACCACGGAGGGACGGACCTCATGAAGCGCGCCGCCACCGGAGCCCTGCTGGGCCTCGCCCTCGGGGACGCGCTGGGTTTCCCCACCGAGTTCAACGACGTGCCGTCGATCCTCGCCAAGTGCGGGCCCTGGCGGGGCATGGAGCTGCCGAAGTCCGCGTACATCACGGACGACACGCAGATGACCCTCGCGCTCGCCCGCGCCCTCAAGGCGGCCGCCGAGCGCGGCCTGTGCGGCCCCGAGCGGTTCGCGCACCTCGCGCGGCGGGAGTTCGTCGCGTGGAACGAGTCGCCGGACAACAACCGCGCCCCGGGCACCACCTGCATCCGGGCCTGCGAGCTGCTCGCCGACGAGAGGAGGGCCTGGCGGGACGCCAGCCAGCTGCACTCCAAGGGGTGCGGTGCCAACATGCGGGTCGCGCCGCTCGGGCTGCTGCCCGGCGCCGACGACGACGTGCGGGCCGGCGCCGCCCAGCTGCAGTCCGCGCTCACCCACGGCCACCCCACCGCGCTCGCCGCGAGCGACCTGACGGCGTACGCGGTGCGGCTGCTGGCCCGGGGCGTGGAGCCGATGGGCCTGGTCGGCCTCCTGCGCTCGTACGCCCTGGAGAACCGCACCCGCTACCGGGAGGCATGGCTCGGCGACCTGTGGACGCGCGCCCAGGCGTCCTCGCCGGAGCGGTTCATCGCCCACGGCTGGGACGAGTGCCTGGCCGTCCTGGAGCGGCTGGAGGGAGCGCTGCGGCATGCCAACCCCGAGACCGACCCCTGCCTGGCCACGGGTGAGGGCTGGATCGCCGAAGAGGCGCTCGCCACCGGGCTGCTCTGCTTCCTGATGTTCGTCGACGAGCCGGTCACCGCGCTCCGCAGGGCGGCCTGCACATCCGGCGACTCGGACTCGATCGCCTGCCTGGCGGGGGCCTTCGCCGGTGCCCACCTCGGCGCCGACGCCTGGCCCGCCGAGTGGGTCGAGCGGGTCGAGCACCGGGACGAGCTGCTGGCGTTCGGGGCGCTCTGGGACACCTGAGCCCGGCGGCCCTGGTCCGGCTCGGCCGGCAGCGGGCTGTCCCGGACCGCCTCCCGAACCTCGGCAGCGAGGCGGTCCATCCAGCAGCCGCCCTCGGTGAGCCCAAGTGGCGACCGGGGGCGAACGAGGCGACATTGTTCCCGAGGCCCCGAACCGGGCCGCCGAGGAGGCCGGAGAGCCGCTCCCGGGCAGGCCGCGAACGACATCGCCCGGACCGCGGACCCCGCTCCGCCCCGGCGAGGTGCGCGGCGCCCGTCTCGGCAGACGGGCGCCGCGCGCTCCCGCCCCGGGCGCTGACTACGCTTGCCGTACAGCAGTCAGACGTACGCGAGCGAGGAGCAGCACTGTGGCGGTACGAGCGGTCCGGGGCGCCGTCCAACTGGAGCGGGACGAGGCCGGGCACATGGGCGAGCAGGTCAGGGCACTGCTCACCGCCATCCTGGAGCGGAACGGACTGACGGACGACGACCTGATCAGCATCTGGTTCACGGCCACGCCCGACCTGCACGCCGACTTCCCCGCGGCGGCCGCACGCGGCATCGGCCTCGCCGACGTACCGCTGATCTGCGCCCAGGAGCTGGACATCGAGGGCGCCATGCCCCGCGTCGTCCGTGTCCTCGCCCACATAGAGACCGACCGCCCCCGCTCCGAGATCGCGCACGTCTACCTCGGCGCCGCCGCCGCACTCCGCAAGGACATCGCCCAGTGAGAACCGCCCTCGTCATCGGCACCGGCCTGATCGGCACCTCCGCCGCCCTGGCCCTCGCCTCCCGCGGCGTCACCGTCCACCTCGCCGACCACGACCCCGCGCAGGCCCGCACCGCCGCCGCGCTCGGCGCGGGTACCGACGAATCCCCTGAGGGACTTGTCGACCTCTGCGTCGTCGCCGTACCGCCCGCGCACGTCGCCGCCACCCTGGCCGACGTGATGCGGCGCGGGGCCGCCCGCGCCTACCTCGACGTGGCGAGCGTCAAGGGTGGCCCACGCCGCGAGCTGCTGGCGCTCGGCCTCGACCTCACCCCGTACATCGGCACGCACCCCATGTCCGGCCGTGAGCGCAGCGGCCCGCTCGCCGCCACCGCCGACCTCTTCGAGGGGCGGCCCTGGGTGCTCACCCCGACCCGCGACACCGACACCGAGGTGCTCAACCTCGCGCTGGAGCTGGTCGCGCTCTGCCGGGCCGTGCCCGTCGTCATGGACGCCGACGCCCACGACCGCGCGGTCGCCCTGGTCTCCCACATGCCGCACCTGGTCTCCAGCATGGTCGCGGCCCGCCTGGAGCACGCCGAGGAGACGGCGGTGCGCCTGTGCGGCCAGGGCATCCGCGACGTCACGCGCATCGCCGCCTCCGACCCCCGGATGTGGATCGACATCCTGTCCGCCAACCCCGGCCCGGTCGCCGACCTCCTGGCGCAGGTCGCGGACGACCTGGACGAGACCGTGACGGCGCTGCGCGCGCTCCAGTCCGCCGACGAGGACAAGCGCGGCCAGGGCGCCGCGGCCGTCGAGAGCATGCTGCGGCGCGGCAACGCGGGCCAGACCCGGGTGCCCGGCAAGCACGGCTCGGCCCCGGCGGCGTACGAGATCGTCGCGGTGCTCATCAACGACCAGCCCGGCCAGCTCGCCCGCATCTTCGGCGACGCGGACCGCGCGGGCGTCAACATCGAGGACGTACGCATCGAACACGCCACCGGCCAGCAGGCGGGTCTGGTGCAGCTCATGGTCGAGCCGAAGGCCGCGCCCGTGCTCAGCGCGGCGCTGCGGGAGCGGGGCTGGTCGATCCGGCAGTAGGCGGCCCGCGGGGGCCCGTGGAAGGGGCTGTCGGGGCCGGGTGCGCGAGCCAGTAACCTTGTGCGGGGCGTGTTCGCGCCCCGCCACCCCGCCCGCGTACCGCGAAAGGTGCCCGCCCCCCGTGGAAACCGCAGCAACCGCCGCCCCGGCAGCAGTGATCGTCGCCATCGACGGGCCCTCCGGCACGGGCAAGTCGAGCACCTCCAAGGCCGTCGCCGCCCAGCTCGGCCTCAGCTACCTGGACACCGGCGCCCAGTACCGCGCGATCACCTGGTGGATGGTGCACAACGGCATCGACCTCACCGACCCCAGCGCGATCGCCGCCGTCGCGGGCAAGCCCGAGATCGTCTCCGGCATAGACCCGGGCGCCCCGACCATCACGGTCGACGGCACGGACGTCGCGGGCCCGATCCGCACCACCGAGGTCACCTCCAAGGTCAGCGCGGTCAGCGCCGTCCCCGAGGTGCGCGCCCGCATCACCGAGCTCCAGCGCGCCATCGCCCGCTCGGCGGAGAAGGGCATCGTCGTCGAGGGCCGCGACATCGGGACGACCGTGCTGCCCGACGCCGACCTGAAGATCTTCCTCACCGCCTCGCCCGAGGCGCGCGCCGCCCGCCGCTCCGGCGAGCTGAAGGGCGCCGACGTCAAGGCGACCCAGGAAGCCCTGATCAAGCGGGACGCGGCCGACTCCAGCCGCAAGACGTCCCCGCTGGCCAAGGCCGACGACGCCGTCGAGGTCGACACCACCGAGCTCACCCTCCAGCAGGTCATCGAGTGCGTCGTCACCCTCGTCGGGGAGAAGCGGGCCGCGAAGTGACCGAAGGAGCTTCAGGGCGCGGCGCCCCCGGACAGGCGGCCTCGGAGCGGGGCGCGGAGGTCGGCCGCCGCATCGGCGTCGGCCTCATGTACGGCCTGTTCAAGCCCCGCGTGCTGGGCTCCTGGCGGGTCCCCGCCCGCGGCCCCGTGATCCTGGCCGTCAACCACGCGCACAATGTGGACGGCCCGATGGTCATGGGCGTCGCGCCCAGGCCGACGCACTTCCTGATCAAGAAGGAAGCGTTCATCGGCCCGCTCGGCCCCTTCCTGGAGGCCATCGGCCAGGTGAAGGTGGACCGCTCGATCGCCGACCGGACGGCCATCACCCGCGCCCTCGGCGTCCTGGAGCAGGGCGGCTGCCTCGGCATCTTCCCGGAGGGCACCCGGGGCGAGGGCGACTTCGCCTCGCTGCGCGCCGGGCTCGCGTACTTCGCCGTCCGGTCCGGCGCCCCGATCGTCCCGGTCGCGGTACTGGGAAGCACCGACAAGCGCGGACGGCTGATAAAGCAGCTGCCCCCGCTGCGCAGCCGGGTCGACGTCGTCTTCGGCGACCCGTTCGAGGCGGGCGACGGCAGCGGCCGCCGCACGCGCAAGGCGCTGGACGAGGCGACCGTGCGCATCCAGGAGCGGCTCTCCGCCCACCTGGAAAACGCCAGGCGCCTGACCGGGCGCTGAGCGAGACTTATCAAGTAGTGCCCCGGTCCGACGTACGGGCCGCTGCACCGATCACCACGATGAACGACGAGGTACGGACTTCATGAGCGACCAGATCCAGCCCGAGGGCGACGGCTTCGCCGAGCACGACCACGGGGCGCTCGGCGACGCCGAGTACGCGCAGTTCATGGAGCTCGCCGCCGAGGAGGGCTTCGACGTCGAGGACGTCGAGGGCGCCATCGAGGAGGCGGGCCACGGCCCGCTGCCCGTCCTCGCCGTCATCGGCCGCCCCAACGTCGGCAAGTCGACTTTGGTGAATCGCATCATCGGCCGCCGCGAGGCCGTCGTGGAGGACCGCCCCGGCGTGACCCGCGACCGCGTCACCTACGAGGCCGAGTGGTCGGGCCGCCGCTTCAAGCTCGTCGACACCGGCGGCTGGGAGCAGGACGTGCTCGGCATCGACGCGTCCGTCGCCGCCCAGGCGGAGTACGCCATCGAGGCCGCGGACGCCGTGGTCTTCGTCGTCGACGCCACGGTCGGCGCCACCGACACCGACGAGGCCGTCGTGCGCCTGCTGCGCAAGGCCGGCAAGCCCGTCGTCCTGTGCGCCAACAAGGTCGACGGCCCCTCCGGCGAGGCCGACGCCACCGCCCTGTGGGCGCTCGGCCTCGGCGAGCCGCACCCCGTCTCCGCGCTGCACGGCCGCGGCACCGGCGACATGCTGGACGCCGTCCTTGAGGCGCTGCCCGAGGCGCCCGAGCAGACCTTCGGCACGGCCATCGGCGGCCCCCGCCGCATCGCGCTCATCGGCCGTCCGAACGTCGGCAAGTCCTCCCTCCTGAACAAGGTGGCGAACGAGGACCGCGTGGTCGTCAACGAGATGGCGGGCACCACCCGTGACCCGGTCGACGAGCTCATCGAGCTGGGCGGCGTCGTCTGGAAGTTCGTCGACACGGCGGGCATCCGCAAGCGCGTCCACCTCCAGCAGGGTGCCGACTACTACGCCTCGCTGCGCACCGCCGCCGCCGTGGAGAAGGCGGAGGTCGCGGTGATCCTCATCGACGCCTCCGAGAGCATCTCGGTCCAGGACCAGCGCATCGTGACCATGGCCGTCGAGGCGGGCCGCGCGATCGTGGTGGCGTACAACAAGTGGGACACCCTCGACGAGGAGCGCCGCTACTACCTGGAGCGGGAGATCGAGACGGAGCTCGCGCAGGTCGCCTGGGCGCCCCGCGTCAACGTCTCCGCGGCCACCGGCCGGCACATGGAGAAGCTCGTCCCGGCGATCGAGACGGCCCTCGCGGGCTGGGAGACGCGCGTGCCGACCGGACGGCTGAACGCGTTCCTGGGCGAGATCGTCGCCTCCCACCCGCACCCGGTGCGCGGCGGCAAGCAGCCCCGCATCCTCTTCGGCACCCAGGCGGGCACGAAGCCGCCGCGCTTCGTCTTCTTCGCGTCGGGCTTCATCGAGGCGGGCTACCGCCGCTTCCTGGAGCGCCGCCTGCGCGAGGAGTTCGGCTTCGAGGGCACGCCGATCCACATCTCGGTGCGGGTGCGCGAGAAGCGCGGCCGCAAGAAGTAGCCGCCAAGTGGGTGTACGCCGCCAAATGGGTGTACGTACGTGAATGCCCGGCCCCCGATTCCAGGGGGCCGGGCATTTCGCTGTGTCCGGGGCTCTCAGAGCTCGCGGCGGGGGGCCGGTGGCAGGGCCGCGGGGGCGTGGTGGTGGCCCGTGGCGTGCGGGTCGTGCTGGCCGTAGCGGCCCAGCTGGAACTGCCCGAAGTACTGCGTGCCGTACGGCCCCGTGCCGAAGGCGGTGAACCCCAGATGCTCCTCGCCGCTGCGGTCGCCCGGCAGGGCCCGGAAGGCCCGGCGGTACTCCGAGTACAGCGTGTCGTAGATCGGTGTGGCCGAGCGCTCGCCCGTGGCGTCCTGCGCGGTGCGCATGGACGGGATCGGGTTCTGATACGCCGGTCGGGAGCGGGAGGGGTCGTATGTGTGCACGTCTGTGCCAACGAAACCGCCGCCCGACGGATGCGGGGGCGGCGTCGCTTTCCGGCTCGGGCAGGAGCGTGACCGGCGCGTTCGCGGCTCGGGAGGCTTGCGCGGGCACCCGGTCGGGTCCGTGTCCGGGCCGGGCGGGTGTCCGCCGCCCGGCCCGGTCAGGTTCCGGCGAGCGGCATCATGGACGCGACGAGCTGTCCGCGGGCCGCGGTCCTGTCCAGGGCGTCCCGCAGCAGGTCCTCGCGCGGCTGGCGGCCGATGGAGCCGGCCGGGGCGGCGAAGAGCAGCACGCTCTGCGTCTTGTTCGCCGCGGCCCGCCACGCCTCGGTGACCTGGAGCGGCTGGTGCGCCTGCCACCAGGCGACGGGGGAACCGCCGGCCGTGCCGGGTTGCAGGACGGCGTGCAGCCGCCCCATGGCGAGCAGTACCGACCAGCCGTGGAGCACGGGCGGGAGGCCGTTGAGGGAGACCACCGGCATGAAGCCCTGCTCGATCAGGAGCGGCAGGAATTCGTCGCCGCTGTCGGTCGCGGTGCCCGGGCGGGCGATGGGCCCGGTGGGCTCCACGACGAGCGCGGGGCGCAGCTCGCCCTCGATGAGGACCAGGCCGCTGGTCACGCCGAGCACGGCCTGGCTGGGGGCGGTGTCGCCGGGTCCCTGGGCGTCCTCGCCGGTGATGGACCGCACGGCTCCCTGGAGCTGCTCCTCGGAGACCGTGACGATCTGGGAGGGCAGGCAGGTGGCGTGGGCGAAGGCGAGCACGGCGGTCTCGTCGCCGATGAACAGGACCGTGCTGGTGCGTTCCTGTTCGGAGTCGCCCGGAGTGCGGCAGGACGTGCAGTCGTAACTGCCCGGGGTGTTCTCTCCGGCGAGCAGCCGGTCGGCTTCTTCGTCGCCGATCTCGGCGCGTACGTCGTCGCTGACGTCGAGCATGCGCGGCACGGGTGGCTCCTCGGGATCGTCACAGGGGGTGCTTGGGGCGGGTGTGCCGAGCCGGGGGGTGCCCGGCTCATGAGAAGACAACGGCGGATCAGTGGCGCAAGTCACGGATGGCGGTGAACGGAATCGAACCATCCACGGCAGAACGTGAGCCGACCGCCGGAATGCGTCACTGCGCATCAACGGGTGTGCCGCACAAGGGAGTTGGACCGGTGGGGTGGGTCATGGATTCAGGGGGTCGCTGGTCGATAAATGCGGATAACAGCGAATGAAGCGGGTGGCCGGATCCCGCCGTTACCGGAGGTAACGCAGAATTGGTCTGGACCACCGATGGGCCTGCCTGGCCCGAGCCTCCGTCCGGGTGGGGTCGCGGCCGCGGCGGCGCGGCATGCCCCGGGGCCGCGCCGTCGCTGCCTAGCGTGACCCGATGCACCTGACGCATTATCTGACGAATCCGACGCCGGCCGCGCGTCTCACGTCCATGAGCGTGGTCGTGGGCGTGGCCCTGGCCGCGGTGGCGCTGCCACCGGCCACCGCCGCCGCGGCTCCGCCGTCGCTGCCTGCGGCCCCGCCCGCGGAGTTCGACTGTTCCACCGCCAAGGGGCCCTGGGACTGCCTCGCCCAGTGCGAGAGCGGCGGCGACTGGCAGACCAACACGGGCAACGGCTACTACGGAGGGCTCCAGTTCTGGCAGCCCACCTGGGAGGCGTACGGCGGGCTCAAGTACGCGCCGCGCGCCGATCTCGCCACCAGGAAGGAACAGATCAAGGTCGCCGAGAAGGTGCTGCGTACGCAGGGCTGGAAGGCCTGGCCCTCCTGCTCCAAGAAGGTCCGTATCGACAGGTTCGACCGGCGTGAACAGGGCGAGCGGGGCGACCGGGGTGATCGGGGCGCCCGGGGCGCGCGGGGGCGGGGCGGACAGGGTGCGCACGTCGTCGCGCGCGGGGAGACGCTGAGCTCGATCGCCCAGCGGTACGGCGTCAAGGGGGGCTGGAAGGCCCTCCACCAGGCCAACGAGGGCGTCGTGGGGAGCAACCCGCACCTGCTCGGCACCGGCGCGCGGCTCGTCATTCCCGGGCGGCGCTGAACTCCGCCGCCTCACCGCTGCGGACCACCGCGCCCCGGCGCAGCTCATGCACCAGGACCGCCGTCCGTCTCGCGCGTCCGCGCCAGGCGGGCGGCAGCCGCTGCTCGGCCACGACCACGCAGGTGTCCGGGCCCGCCAGGCCGGCCAGCAGGGCGTGGCTCCGGGCCGCGACGGGCGGTGACATGCCCTGCGTCGGTTCGTCCACGAGGATCACCGAGGCCCGCGCGAGCAGGGCCCGGGAGAGGGCGAGCATGCGTTGCTCGCCGCCCGAGAGGGTGCCCGCGCGGCGGGCCAGCAGGGGGCGCAGCTCGGGATAGGCGGTCAGGGCGTGGCCGAAGCCGCCGTCGGCGCGGGAGAGCTCCAGGTTCTGCGCGACGGTGAGGGAGGAGAACACCGCCCGGCGGTCCGGTACGAAGCACAGGCCGCGGGCCGCCCGTTCGTGGGCCGGGCTGCGGGTGATGTCACGCCCGTCGTGGAGCACGGCTCCCGAGGAGAGGGGGAGCGTGCCGGCCAGGGCGCGCAGGGCCGTGGTGCGCCCGGAGCCGTTGCGGCCCAGGAGGATGGTGAGGGCGGCGGTGGGCGCGGCCAGCGAGATGCCGTGCAGGGCCTCCAGGGGGCCGTAGCGGACGTGGGCGTCGCGCAGTTCGATGCCCCTCATGCGGCGCCTCTCATTCGACGTGCCCTGCTTCGGGGGCCGCTTCCCGTGCTCTGGTGGTCGTTTCCAGTACGTGGTGCGGTGGGCCGGAGGCGACGATGCGGCCCGCCGCCATCACGTGCACGGTGTCGGCTAGGTCCGCCACCAGGTCGAGGTCGTGCTCGACGACGAGGAGCGCCATGCCGTCGGCCGCCAGGGCGCGCAGGAGGGTGGCCAGGGCGGCCGCCTCGGCGTCGTCCAGGCCGGCGGCAGGCTCGTCCAGGAGCAGGGTGTGGGGCGTGCCGGCGAGGGCTCTGGCGAGTTCGGTGCGGCGCAGCGTGCCGGTGGGGAGGCCGGTCGCGGGGCGGGTGCGGAGGTGCGTGAGGTCCAGGAGGCGGAGCGCGAGGGGAGTGGCCCGGGGCACGGACCCGGGGTTCTGTTCCGCGCCCACCCGGACGTTCTCCGCGATCGTCAGGGACGGGAAGAGCGCCGGTTGCTGGAAGGTGCGGGCCATGCCGAGGCGCGTACGGGCGTGGGCGGGGAGCCTCGTGATGTCGCGCGCGCCGAGTGTGACGCGGCCCGTGTCGGGGCGCAGGGTGCCGGCCAGGCAGTGGAAGAGGGTGCTCTTGCCCGCGCCGTTGGGGCCCACGATCGCGGTGACCCGGCCGCGGGGAACGGTGAGGGTCACGTCGCGCAGGGCGGTGAACCCGTCGTAGGCGAGGGTGAGGTGGTGGGCCGTCAGCGGCGGTGGCCCCCCGGGGCCGCCGAGGCTGCTGGGGGTGGCGGGACGGGGGCGGCGCGGGGGCGTGGCCGGCGGGCGGGGCGCCGGGCGTGGGTGCCCGACGGTCTCCCGGGGCGGGGCCTGCGGGGCGCGGCGGAGGGCGTCGCGGGCGGCCGTGCCGAGGGCGGTGAGGCGGACCGGGCGGTGGAGGCGGCGCGTGGCGGTGCGCAGCGCCTCGTAGGGCCCGCCGGGGAAGCGGCCGATCAGCACCGCGAGGACGCCGACCACCGCCGCGGCGACGCCGCCCCGGGCCCCCGCGTCCAGGCCGACCAGCAGGGCCGCGGCCGCCAGTGCCCCAAGGACGCTGTCCGACCCGAGGACCACCACCGCCGCGAACCAGAGGAGCCCGCGCACGGGGTCGTACGCCCCCGAGTCGAACGCCCGCTGGCCCATCGCGAGCATCCCACCGCCCAGCGCGGCCAGCGCCGCCCCGGTGACGAACGCCCCGAGCTTGAGGGCCCGCACGGGCACCCCCGCGGCCGCGGCTCCCGCCTCGTGGTCCCGCATCGCCGCGAGGGCACGCCCCGTACGGCCTCGTCGCAGCGCGGTGACGACGAGCAACGCCCCGGCCAGGAGCGCGAGTTCGAGGACGTAGTAGGCGCGGTCGCCCGCGAGGCCCGCGGGGCGGTCCACGGTCAGCCCCGAGGTCGCGTACGGCTGGGTGAACACGAAGCGGCTGGCGCCCACGCCGACCGCGAACGTCGCGAGGGCCAGCGCCAGGCCGCGGCGGCTGATCGCGGGCCAGCCGGTGAGCAGGCCCAGCGGCGCGACGAGCAGGACCGCCACGGCCAGGGCCGGCAGGTGCGGGAGTGCGGGCAGGCCGGGGAAGCGGCCCGCCGCGAGGAGGGCGGTGAACAGGGCGCCGAGGCCCGCGTACGCCGCCTGGCCGAGGGAGATCTGGCCGCCGCGGCCCGTGACGATCACCAGGGACAGGAGGATGACCGCGAGCGCCGGGACCTGGACGGCGGTCGTCAGGTCCGTGCCCGCGAAGCCGAGGGGGATGAGGAAGAGGACCGCGGCCACTATCCAGGCGCCCGGCGGGGTCGGCACCCGGGCCGTCGCCGTGCGCGGGAGCGCGTCCTTGGACCCGATGCCGGGCAGGACGAGGGCGGCGAACAGGAGCGCGATCACGAAGAGGTTCGCCCCCGCGGTCTGCACGAGCTGTTCCGCCGGGCCCTGCGGGTGCAGGCGCGTCAACTGGCTCTGCGCCACCCCGAGCCCGAGGGCCACGGTGACCGCGACGGGCAGGCTGCGCATCCCGGCCGCCACCGCCACCGCGACCACCTCCATCACCAGCAGTGGCATGCCGTACGGGTCCAGGCGTACGAAGGGGGCGAGGAGGACGCCGGTGAGGCCCGCCGTGAAGGAGCCGAAGGCCCAGCCCGCCGCGGCCACCCGGTCCGCGTCGACGCCATGGAGCACGGCGAGCCCGCGGTCGTCGACCACCGCGCGCAGCGCGCCGCCGAAGCGGGTCCATCGGGTGACGGCCCCGACGGCCGCCGCGAGGGCGAGGGCCGCCCCCAGCGGAACACATGCGGTGGCCGGGAGCAGGGCGGGGGCGTCGTCGCGCGCGCCCGGGCCCCACAGCAGGGCGGCGCCGCCGACGAGGAGGACGAAGACGCCGAGGGAGGCGACCAGCGTCTGGGCGGGATCGCCGCCGAGGACCGCCAGGGGGCGGAAGACCGCGCGGTCGAGGAGCAGGCCGATGCCGGGTGCGACGACGAGCAGGGTGAGCGCCGCGGCGAGCGGCAGCGGCCAGTGCCATTCCGCCGTCAGCTGGCGCAGGACGTAGGCGCAGACCATGGCGATCGCGCCGTGCGCGAAGTTGAGGACACCGGTGGCGCGGTACGTGACGATCAGGCCGATGCCGGTGAGGGCGGCGGCGCCGCCGACCGAGAGCCCGGCCAGCGTCAGGTCGTAGCTCAGGGACGCCACCGGGTCAGGGTCCCGGGGCCGGTTCGGGGGCGGCCGGCGGGGCGCCCGGCTCCGGGCGCTCCGGTTCGCAGACCGGGCAGGGGGCCAGGGCGCCCGCGGCGAGGATCGTGGCGTCCGCGGGGACCGCCTCCGGCTTGCCCGCGACCAGGGGGCAGTCCGCGCGGTGCCAGAGCGTGCCGCCGGGGACCATGAGGAGCGCGCCGCTGGTGGCCACGGGAGCCTTGGGCCGCTCGTCGTCCTCGGTGGTGCCGGTCGCCACCAGCAGGCCGTACAACTCCTCGACGCGCGCCGCCGCCAGGGCGCTCCTGCCGTGGGTGAGGAGCACCGCGCCCGCCACGATCAGCGCGGCGCCCGGCACCGTGCAGGAGGCGAGGTAGGGCAGCTGCCGCTCGGCGAAGCGTTCCCCCGAGACGCCGTACCAGCCGAGCACGCAGAGCACCGCGCCGCCGGCGAGCGCCGCGAAGGCCGCCCACAGCACGGGGTGCGCGGCGCGCGGCCGGGTCGGGCCGGGCGCACCGGCCGTCCGAACTGTCTGAGCCGCCCGCATCGAGGCCCCCTGGGACACGTCGTCGGTCACATCAGCAACGTCGGTGGGCTGTCCATGTCAGCCGATGGCTTGCACTATGCCTTCTGCGAGCTGACCCTGAAAGCACCGGGCCGTCACGGCCCGGACCGACACCCGGTGGTGAGCCAGATGGTTCTCGGGAGCAACCCCAGGCGGGGCGCGACGCTGGCGGTCGCCGCGGCCCTGCTGCTCGGCCCGGCCGCCGTGGCCTGCGGCGACGACAGCGGGGGCGGTGGCGGTGGCACTCCGCCCGAGCCGTCGGTGGCGAAGACGAGCGGGCCGTCCGACGACACCGAAGGCGCCACCGCGCCCGCCGACCCGGCGGCCGCGGAGAGGGAAGTGCGGGAGAACTGGGAGAAGTTCTTCGACCCCGAGGTTTCGCTGAAGGACAAGGAAGCCGTCCTGGAGAACGGGGCCAAGATGCGCGCCGTCCTGGAGGGCTTCAGCGGCGACGAGCGCGGCAAGCAGGTCGCCGCGGAGGTCGGCGAGGTCGAGTTCATCTCGGCCAAGGAGGCCGACGTCACGTACGCGCTGACCCTGAAGGGTGCCACCGCGCTGCCCGACGCCTCCGGCACGGCCGTCGACCAGGACGGCACCTGGAAGGTGTCGGTCAAGACGCTCTGCGCGCTGGTGAAGCTGAGCGGTAATGCGTCGCCCGGCCCGGGCTGTTGAGGCGCTGCTCGTCGCGGCCCTCCTCGTGGGCGGCGCGGCCTGCGGGTCCCGGCTGCCCGAGAGCGACTTCGAGCGGCGCGGCACGGCGCCCGGGCCCGCGCGGGGCGCGCCGGTCAGGGTCGGCGTCATCACCAGCGCGACCAGCCCGGTGGGCGGCGCCGCCTTCACCGGGCCGCGCGACGGGGCGAAGGCGTACTTCGACCGGCTGAACGAGCGCGGCGGCATCCAGGGCCGCGAGGTGGAGGTGCGCACCTGTGACGACGGCGGCAGCGGCGTCGGCAACAACGACTGCGTGCGTGAGCTCGTCGAGGAGCAGCAGGTCGTCGCGCTGGTGGCCACCGCCGCCCTGGACTACGCGGGCGCCTCCCGGGTCTCCCGCGCGCGGGTGCCCGACATCGGCGGACAGCCGATCGGCTCCGCGTACGACACGTATCCGCACCTGTACGGGATCTACGGCAGCCTCGCCCCGCGCAAGGGCGAGCCCGGCTGGGACGGCGAGCTGTACGGCGGCACCGAGGTCTACCGCTACTTCAAACGGGAGCACGGCGCGCGGACCGCCGCCGTCGTCTCCTACAACCAGGCCGCCTCCGCCGCGTACGCCCGCCTCGTCACGAGGGGCCTGAAGGCGGAGGGCTACAAAGTGGTCACCGAACAGGTCGACTTCGCGCTGCCCAACTTCCGCGCGGCCGCCGCTGATCTGAAGGAGCAGGGCGCCGACCTGGTCTTCGACGCGATGGACACGCACGGCAACGCCCGGCTGTGCGAGGCGATGGACGAGGTCGGGGCGGAGGTCACCGCCAAGGTCACCAACGTGCAGAACTGGACCTCGACCGTCGGCGAGGACTACGAGGACGCGCCGCGCTGCCGCAACGCCCTGTGGGCCACCGGATCGAGCAGGAACTACGAGGACACCAAGCATCCGGCCGTACGGGAGTTCCGCGCGGCCATGAAGGGGAAGACGCTCTCCCAGTGGCAACTGGAGGGGTGGGCCGCCGCCATGTGGTTCACCGACGCGGCGAAGGCCTGCCTGAGCGGAGAGAGTGAGGTCACGCGCGCGTGCGTGGACGGATACATGAACCGGAACGAGCCGTATTCGGCGCGCGGACTGCTCCTGCCCGTGACCTTCGAACAGCGGTCCGAGCCCCCGGCACACCGCAGGACGTGTCTGTCGGTGGCCCGTTGGCGGGACGGGAAAGGCTGGGTCACCCAAGGAGGAGAAATGGCCGAGAACTGCTTCGACGTTCCGCAGCTCCCCTACCAGCCTTGATGGGTGAGGGCGCGGAGAAGTTCCCGTACTTGGCTCTCGATCGCGTATCTGTTTCAAAACAGGATGGTGCTAGCACCCAACCCTTGGCCAAGAATTACCGTCTAACCCTCCGGTAGGCGGGCGAGGGGGACTGTCCGCATGGAAACGCGGGATACGGGGACGCATGCACATCTCTTTCCTGATACACAACGCGTACGGGATCGGAGGGACGATCCGGACGACGTACAACCTGGCGAACACGCTGGCCCAGCAGCATGACGTCGAGATCGTCTCCGTCTTCCGGCACCGCGACGAGCCGGTGTTCGCGCCCGACCAGCGCGTCCGCCTGAGCCACCTCGTGGACACGCGCAAGGACAGCCCGGGCTACGAGGGGGAGGACCCCGAGTATCTGCGGCCCGCCCGGACGTTCCCGAGCGCCGAGGGCCGCTACGACCAGTACAGCGCCCTCACCGACCGGCGCATCGCCGCGCACCTCGCGGCCCTCGACGCGGACGTCGTCGTCGGCACCAGGCCCGGGCTCAACGTGCACATCGCCCGCCAGACCGCGCGCGGCCCGCTGCGCGTCGGCCAGGAGCACCTCACGCTCGACAGCCACTCCAGGGAACTGCGCCGCCAGCTGCGCAGCGTCTACCCGCGCCTCGACGTCCTGACCACGACGACCGAGGCCGACGCGCGCGCCTACACCCGCAAGATGCGGCTGCCCGGCGTCCATGTACAGGCCCTGCCGAACCCCGTGCCCGCGCCCGGCATAGAGCCCGCCGACGGCACCCACAAGTGGGTCGTCGCGGCCGGGCGGCTCGCCCCCGTCAAGCGGTACGACCTGCTGATCAGGGCCTTCGACACGGTGCGGCGCGAGCGCCCCGACTGGCGGCTGCGGATCTACGGCAGCGGCAAGCAGAAGGAGAAGCTGCGCGCCCTGATCGACGAGCTGGGCCTGTACAACCACGTCTTCCTCATGGGCCCCGCCCATCCCATCGAGCCCGAGTGGGCCAAGGGTTCCATCGCCGCCGTCACCTCCAGCCTGGAGTCGTTCGGCATGACGATCGTCGAGGCGATGCGCTGCGGTCTGCCCGTCGTCGCCACCGACTGCCCGCACGGCCCCGGCGAGATCATCGACAACGGCGTCGACGGGCGCCTCGTCGAGGTCGGCAACCCCGACGCCATCGCGGGCGGACTGCTCGAACTGATCAACGACGACTCGCTCCGGCACCGGATGGCGGACGCGGCACTCCAGGACTCGGAGCGCTTCGACCCGGCCGCCATAGCCGAGCGCTACGACGCGATGTTCTCCGGGATGCTCACCCGCGGAAGCTCGCTCGGGGGCCGGCTGCGCGGCTCCCTGCACCGCACGCGCGGCGCGCTGCTCGGGGGCGCGTACGCGGTGCGGGACCTCCGACGCGTCCAGACGAAGGGATCGACCGCATGACGGCCTTGGCCACCTCGCACGCCGAGTCGCACGCCGAGGACGACCACGAGGCGTCCACGGCGCCACGCGCCGACTGCGTCGCCGACTCGGCCGGGGGCCTCACCTTCGACGTGACGGACCCCGGCGAGGCCGGGACGGAGGACGCCGCCCATCTGCTGCTGCGCCGCCGCGACGCCGACTCCGCCGAGGACTACGTCCGGCTGCCGCTCTCCCCGTCGGCCGACGGGCGGCTGCGGGCCGCGCTGCCCAGCACCGTCGAGCTCGCCGAGGGCCGCTGGAACGCGTACGCGCAGGTCGCGGGCGGTGAGCCGCGCCGCCTGAGACCGGGCATGAACGACCTGCGCTCACTGGTCGACCGCGCGCCCAGCGGCAGCCGCGGCCATGTCGCGGTACGCATCCCCTACGCGACGAAGCAGGGCAACCTCTCCGTGCGCAGCTGGCTGCGGGCGCCGCACGCCGAGGCCGGCGAGATCGAGCTGGCGGACGGGGCCATGACCGTCCACGGCCGGATCTACGGCACTTCGCTGACCGACGCCGCGTACGCCGAGGCCGTCCGGCGCGCCGAGCCCGGCCTCGTCCACCGGGCCGAAGTCACCGCCGAGGGGCCGCTGTTCGCCTTCGGGCTGCGCCACGGCCTGCTCGCGGAGAGCGGGCCCGGCCCCTGGGACCTGTGGCTGCTCCCGGCCGGCGAGAGCGGACCGCGCGTGCGCCTGGCCCGGCTCCTGGACGACGTGGCGGACAAGAAGGCGATCTTCACGTATCCGGTGGTGCGCTGCGAGACGGAGCACGGGGTGCTGGAGGCGGGCCCGTACTACACCATCGACAACGACCTGTCCGTCCGCGTGCGCGAGGCCAGGGACGAATAGCTCTCCGGGGGGAACGGCCGCCCCGTAAGGGGCGCGGGGAACTGCGCGATCAGCCACCCACCATCCGCAGACGCCAACCGCCTGCCAACAACGTTCATACGGCGACCGCGGGCCGCCCTCGGCCGCTCGCGCAGTTCCCCGCGCCCCCTGACGGGGGCTGTCCCCAGCCCCCGTCAATGAGGACCGTCGCTGTCCTGAAGGACGGGCACAATCGCGTCCATGTTGGAGACCTCGGCACGACTGCTCCGCCTGCTCTCCCTGTTGCAGGCCCACCGCGAATGGTCCGGCGCGGACCTCGCCGACCGCCTCGGCGTCACCTCGCGCACCGTCCGCCGTGACGTGGACCGGCTGCGCGAGCTCGGCTACCCCGTCAACGCCAGCCCTGGCACCGGCGGCGGCTACCAGCTCGGCGCGGGGGCCGAGCTGCCGCCGCTGCTCCTGGACGACGACGAGGCGGTCGCGGTCGCCGTCGGGCTGCGCACCGCCGCCGGGCACGGCATCGAGGGCATCGGCGAGACCTCGGTACGGGCGCTCACCAAGCTGGAACAGGTGCTGCCGGGCAGGCTGCGCCGCAGGGTGAGCGCCCTGCACGCCTTCACCGTGCCGATGCTGCGCGCCCCGAGTCAGCAGGGCCTGGACCCCGCGCTCCTGACCGAACTCGCGGGCGTCTGCCGGGACTCGGAGCGGCTGCGCTTCGACTACCGTGACCACGGGGGCAGTTCGAGCCGCCGCACCGTGGAGCCGCACCGCCTGGTGTGCACCGAGCGCCGCTGGTACCTCGTGGCGTGGGACCTGGAGCGCGAGGACTGGCGTACGTTCCGCGTGGACCGGCTCACGCCGAAGCCGCCGCACGGGCCGCGCTTCGCGCCGCGCACCCCGCCCGCCGACGACCTGGCCGCGTACGTCTCCCAGGGCGTCTCCACCCGCGCGTTCGCCGCGCAGGCCGTGATCCGCCTCCTCGTGCCCCTGGCGGAAGCCGCCGAGCGGATCTCCCCGGCCGACGGCACCCTGGAGGCCGAGACCGAGCGGAGCTGCCTGCTGCGCACGGGGGCGGCGAGCCTGGACGTGATGGTCTTCCACGTGATGTTCATGGGGCTGGAGTTCGAGGTCGTGGAGCCCGCCGAGCTCACCGACCGGATCGAGACGTTCAGGGACCTCCTGAGCCGGGCCCTGGACCGGGGTGCTCCGTCTGCGGATCCTCGGGGACCCGGTCGTCCGCGGCCGGCGCCGTGAACGCCGCGTCGCCGCGGGAAGGCGACGTCCGGCGAGCCGATCTGAAGCGGCATGATCTCGTTGGCGAAGCCCGCGAACGTCGGCGTCGCGAAGAGCAGCATGATCGTGCCGTGCATGGTGAAGGCCTGGTTGAACTGCTCGTTGCTCATCGGCTGGAGCCCCGGCCGGGCCAGCTCGGCCCGCATCATCAGCCGCCGACTCCGACAGGGGGCGTACGCCGCTTCCGGGCGGCCGGCGCGGGGGGCGCTGGGCCGGAACCATGAATTCCCTATGCGCCGTCACCACCGGTCCTCGGGGCTTGGTTTCCGAAATGCGGAGGGTTCGTAAAGAGGGCGCGCGATTATTCGGGGTGCGCTATTGACGGGGTCGTGGGGGCGGCTTCCCGGTGGTCCGAAGACTTCCGGGAATTACTCCGTCAGACGTACGGAACCGCCCATACGTGTGACGGAGTTCGACCGAAACGCACGTCGTGATCCTGTGACAAAAGCGTGACCGGAGAGGTATCCGTGACGCATGGTGTCCGGCCCCCCGGCCTTCCCCGGCGCCGCCGCGCCGCCTAACGTGGCGTCCATGGCACCTATTCCGACCCCTCCCGCAGAGCCCCGGGACAGCCCGGACCGTTACGTGGGCCTGGCGGCCGAAGCAGCCGAGCGGCAGGCGCGCGAGCACGGCTGGTCCACCGTCAGGTCGCTGCCGCCGGGGGCGATCATCACCATGGAGTACCTCGCGGGGCGGCTCAATTTCGAGATCCAGGAAGGCGTCGTGACACGCTCCTGGAAGGGCTGAGCGCCCGCCACGACGAAGGCCCCGGCTCCTCGACGGAACCGGGGCCTTCGCGATGCGGGGGAGGGCTGTGCGTACCGGCTCCCGCCGTCCGTGGAGGTCAGCCGCCCGCCACCGGACGGGCCGACGCGGTGCCGCGCGTCGCGCGGTCGGAGTGCGGCGGCCTGCGGCTGCCGGCCGGCGTCACCGGAGTGCGCTCCGAGCGGGCCGTGTGCGGGCCGGGCGCGAGGTAGGCCGGGGTCCGCGCCGAGCGGGCCGCGCCGACCGGCTCACGGGCAGGCATCGGCTCCTCCACGACGGGGCGCTGCGGCACCGTCGCGGGGGCACCGACAGGGGCTCCGGCGGGAGCCGCCACGGGCTCGGGCAGCAGCGCGGTCCCGGTGCGGCGGGCGCGCCAGCCCTCGCGGACGCCGAAGATCACGCCCTCGATCCGGGTGATCAGCGGCTCGAACCAGGGCAGCGCGAGAAGGATGAGCAGGCCCGCGGCCCAGCCCAGGAAGACGTCGCTCAGCCAGTGCGTACCGAGGTAGACGGTGGTGAGGCCGACGCTCAGCGAGACCACGGCCGAGACGGCCGAGAGGTAGCGGCGGGTGCGCGGGGTCGAGGCGAGATAGGCCAGGATTCCCCAGGTCACGACGGCGTTGGCGGTGTGGCCGCTGGGGAATATATCGCCGCCGAGCCACATCTCGTTGGAGCCGATCGTGGTCGCGTAGTGCGGACCGAGGCGGCCCATGCCGATCTTGGCGGCGCCGACCGTCACATTGAGCAGGAGCAGCGAGGCACCGAACATCAGCAGCGGGCGCAGGGTGTGCTGGCGCCAGGAGCGCCAGCCGAGCCAGGCCGCGACCATGACGGCCGTGGGGCCGCGCTGGCCGAGGACGACCCAGTAGTCGAGGAAGGCGTGGATCTCCGGCCACTGCTGGTAGGGCCGGAAGAACATGACCTGCCAGTCGAACCGCACCAGCCACGAGGTGGTGAGCACGGCGACGACGATGGCGAGGTAGAAGGCCAGGGTCGCGCTGAAGAGCACGACCCGGTGCCGGCTCATCCTCGGCACATCGAGGTGGGTCGGTCGTTCCGGCTCACGGTCGAGCCGGGCGAAGACCCGGTCAAGACGGGTGAGGTTTCGTTCGGTACGCACCCAATCGACGTTACAGCGGGTGAGTCTGGCACTAGGCCGAATCAGTGGCTTTGTGATGACGATGTGATGTGGGATTCATCTCAGGGCCGTGTTTATTCCGGTGGATTCCCTATTCGGCCTTCATCGCATTGCCCAATTCGTTGATCGTTTTCGATGTCGTTTTATGGGCCTTATGAATTCGTTCACCGGAGGCCGGTGTGGAATTTCCCTGCCGCTCACCGCGGAACCCGAAACGATCATGACGGGATCACGGCGGGCCCGAGCCGTGCAGCCAGAACGCCCCGTACACCGCGCCGGCCACGGCCACACCCCCGAGGACCAGCGCCGACCTGGACGTACGCAGCCGGGCCAGGGCCACCGCGAGGGGCAGCAGCAGCGGGAAGGCGGGCAGCAGAAGGCGCGGCTTCGAGCCGAAGTAGCCCGCCGCGCACAGCGCGAGCGCGACGACGATGCCGGTGTAGAGGAGCAGCGGCAGGGGCTGGCGCTGCCGCACGCCGACGACGTACAGCCAGACCACCAGCGCCACCCCGACGATGAGACCGAGCCCCGCGAGGGCGCCGGGGACGGAGGTGAACTTGTCGCCGATGAAGCGCGCGAAGGCGTAGCCGAAGTCGAAGCCGTTGCCCCAGCCCGCCTGGACGTCGAGATAGCCGAAGAGGCCACCGCCCGTGCGGTGGCCGACCCACAGCACGTACCCCGCGGCGCCGAGCGGCGCCAGGAGGACCCCGAGGAGCATGCGCCGGTCCGCCCGCCGCTCCCGGTACACCCGCACGGCGGCCGTCACCCAGATCGCGGCGACCACCGCGGCGCCCACCGGCCGGGTCAGCCCCGCCAGGGAGGCCAGCAGGCCCGCGAGGATCCAGCCCTCCCTGAGCAGGGCGTACAGCGACCAGGCGGCCAGCGCCGTGAACAGTGACTCGCTGTACGCCATCGACTGCACAATGCCGACCGGGAGCACCGCCCAGAGCGCGACGGCGCAGACCCCGGCCCGGCGCCCGTACAGATGGTCGGCGACCGCGAAGATCCCCGCGGCGGCGAAGAGCGACGCGAGCCAGCTCACCGCCAGCCCCGCGTCGGCGTACGACAAGGGGCTGACCGTCGCGCCGAGCCGCTCAAGCCAGGGCAGGAGCGGGAAGAACGCGAGGTTCGAGTGCACGCTGCCGTCGGGGAGCGTCACCTCCCAGCCGTAGCCGTGCTCGGCGACGCGGGTGTACCAGAGCGAGTCCCAGCGGGCGGCCAGCAGCGTGTGCGGGCTCTTGCCCGCCACCGCGCCCCACACCGCGAGCACCGCGAGACCCAGCGCGCGCACCCCGGCGTACACCGCGAGGGCGGGCGCCGCGCGGCGCAGCGTGAAGCCGGCCGACGGCGGCGAGAGGTGTTGATCAAGATCGGTCACGGGCTCGATTATCGGCCGTGGCGGGAACCGGATGCCCGCCAGGGGCGCCCGGGAGCACGGACCGGGCGTGCGGGGCGTGGCGCACGCCACACCACGTCCGTACAACCATGAGAGGTCCGCCACGCGCCCCAGGGATGAACTCGCGTACTCTGGCCGCTCACTCGCCTTTGTCCGCGCCGCCGGAGCAGCCAGTCCCCATCCCGCAGGCCGCCGAAGCGAGGGACCACTGGGAGGTACGCACATGTCCGGGACGACCACGGCCGCAGCACCGCAGGGCCGTCGGGGATCCGGGGCCGTTTCCGGGGCCAACCGCTGGCTCGTGCTCGTCGTCCTCTGCGTCAGCCTGCTGCTGGTCGCCGTCGACGCCACCGTCCTGCACGTCGCCGTGCCCGCGGTCACCGAGGACCTGCGGCCCGGCGCGATCGAACTGCTGTGGATCGTGGACATCTATCCACTGGTCTGCGCCTCGCTCCTCATCCTCTTCGGCACACTCGGCGACCGCGTCGGCCGCAGACGCGTCCTTCTGTTCGGGTACGCCCTCTTCGGCGTCGCCTCGGCGGTCGCGGCCCTCGCGGACAACGCGCAGGTCCTGATCGCGGCCCGGGCGCTGCTCGGCGTCGGCGGCGCGATGATCATGCCCGCGACGCTGTCGATCCTGCGCCAGGTCTTCCCGGACCGACGCGAGCGGGCCGTCGCCATCGGCATCTGGAGCGCGGTGGCCGCCGTCGGCGCGGCCGTCGGACCCCTGCTCGGCGGATTCCTCCTGGAGCACTTCTGGTGGGGCTCGGTCTTCCTCATAAACATCCCGCTGATGCTGGCCAGCCTGCCCATCGGGCGCTGGCTGCTGCCCGAGTCGACCGGCGAGCGCGACGGACCGTGGGACGTGGTCGGCGCGCTGATGGCCGCGGGCGGACTCTTCGGCGTCGTGCTCGGCGTGAAGCGGCTCGGCGGCGGTGAGTCGCCGCTCGGCGCCACGACGCTGCTCTCCCTGGCCGTGGGCGCCGCCCTGCTCACCGGCTTCGTCCGCAGGCAGCGGCGGCGCAAGCACCCCCTGGTCGACCTGTCGATGTTCCGGCGGCCCGCGTTCAGCACCTCGGTCGGCTGCATCGTGCTCGCCATGCTGGCGCTCGTCGGCCTGGAGCTGATCGCCGCCCAGTACCTCCAGCTGGTCCTCGGCCTCTCCCCGCTGGAGACCGGCCTGCGGCTGCTGCCGCTCACCATCGCCGCGATGGCCGCGGGCCTCGCCGGATCGAAGCTGCTGCACCGCTTCGGGCCGCGCACCATGGTCTGCACGGGGTTCTGCCTCACCGCGGCCGCCGTGGTGGTGCTGACCGGGATGGGCGGCCACGCCAACGACACCCTGCTGCTCACCGGCTTCGTCCTGCTCGGCTTCGGCCTGGAGACCACGCTCTTCGGCGCCTACGAGTCGATGCTCAGCGAGGCGCCGCCCGCGCAGGCCGGCAGCGCCGCGGCGATCGGCGAGACCTCCTACCAGCTGGGCGCGGGCATCGGCATCGCGCTGCTCGGCACGGTCATGAACGCCGCGTACGCGCCGGGGCTCTCCTCGGTGCCGGGCGTCCCGGCGGCGGACAGCGCGGCGGCGAGTCACTCGCTCGGCGAGGCGTACGAAGTGGCCTCGCGGCTCGGCGGCGGTGCGGGCGAGGCCCTGCGCGCCGCGGCCCGCGACTCCTTCGTGCATGGCCTGCACGTGACCCTGCTGGTCAGCGCCGGGCTCCTGCTGCTCGGCGCGCTCGCGGCGCTGAGGCTGCCGCGGGCCATGGAGTGCGGGGCGCCCGCGGACCGGCCCGAGCAGGCAATTCCGGCACCCCGGGACCCCGCGGGTGTGGGCGCGAAGTCCCTGCGCTGAGCCACCCTGGACGCGAGCTCCCACCGCTGAGCCGCCCTGGACGTGCGGGACGCCGCGTCGTAACGTCAGCGCGAGCCATAGCTGACTACCACTGCTAGTTTTGTGCCGCCGGAGGCCCGCATGTCCGCAAGCGCCCGCACCCCGCTGCCGCCTTTCGACCCCGCCGACCCCCTCGGCATCGACGACCTCCTCGACCCCGACGACCTCGCGATCCGCGACACCGTGCGGTCCTGGGCCGCCGACCGGGTCCTGCCGCACATCGCCGACTGGTACGAGAAGGGCGAACTGCCCGGCATCCACGAGCTGGCCCGCGAGCTCGGCTCCCTCGGGGCGCTCGGCATGTCACTGGAGGGGTACGGCTGCGCGGGCGCGAGCGCCGTCCAGTACGGGCTCGCCTGCCTGGAGCTGGAGGCCGCCGACTCCGGCATCCGCTCCCTGGTCTCCGTGCAGGGCTCCCTCGCCATGTACGCCATCCACCGCTTCGGCTCCGAGGAGCAGAAGCAGCGGTGGCTGCCCGGGATGGCCGCCGGCGAGACCATCGGCTGCTTCGGCCTGACCGAGCCCGACCACGGCTCGGACCCGGCGTCCATGCGGACGTACGCGAAGCGGGACGGCACCGACTGGCTGCTCAGCGGCCGGAAGATGTGGATCACCAACGGCTCGGTGGCCGGGGTCGCCGTCGTCTGGGCGCAGACCGAGGAGGGCATCAGGGGCTTCGTCGTACCGACCGACGCGGCGGGATTCTCGGCGCCCGAGATCAAGCACAAGTGGTCGCTGCGCGCCAGCGTCACCAGTGAGCTGGTGATGGACGAGGTGCGGCTGCCCGCCGACGCGGTCCTGCCGGCAGTCGTCGGCCTGAAGGGCCCGCTCAGCTGTCTGTCCCACGCGCGCTACGGCATCGTCTGGGGTGCGATGGGCGCCGCCCGGTCGTCCTTCGACGCGGCGGTGGAGTACGCGAAAACCCGCGAGCAGTTCGGCCGGCCCATCGGCGGCTTCCAGCTCACCCAGGCCAAGCTCGCCGACATGGCGGTCGAACTGCACAAGGGCGTCCTGCTCGCCCACCATCTCGGGCGGCGCCTGGACGCCGGCAGGCTCCGGCCCGAACAGGTCAGCTTCGGCAAGCTCAACAACGTGCGCGAAGCGATCGAGATCTGCCGCACGTCCAGGACGATCCTGGGGGCCAACGGGATCTCGCTGGAGTACCCCGTCATGCGGCACGCGACGAACCTCGAATCGGTGCTCACCTACGAGGGCACCGTCGAGATGCATCAGCTGGTGCTGGGCAAGGCGCTCACCGGCCTCGACGCCTTCCGGTGACCCCGGCCGGGTCCCGGTGAGCGGCCTTGCCCTAGCTCTGGTTGAAAAAGCCGTCCGAGGGGCGGCTCGTGGCCTCGCCGTTGACGATGTGCGTGTCGGCGGGGGTGAGCAGGAAGACCCGCGTCGCCACGCGCTCGATCGAACCGCGCAGGCCGAAGGTGAGACCGGCGGCGAAGTCGACCACGCGCTTGGCGTCCGTGGGCTCCATGGACGTGAGGTTCATGATGACCGGGACACCGTCCCGGAAGAGTTCGCCGATCGCGCGCGCGTCCCGGAAGCTGTCCGGGGTCACGGTCCCGATCCGGCGCCCGTCGTCCACGGCCTTCTCGTCGGCCACCCGCACGCGCGGGTCGGTGACCCAGGCCTCCGGCTGACCGGGCCCCTCGTCCCGGTCGTCTTCGTAGCCGTCGTCGTAGTAACGCTCGTCGTTGTTGTCGTCGACGAGCCCAAGCCAGGCACTCGCCTTGCGCACCGATCCCATGGACGCCTCCTCTCACAGCGGTTTCCCTGCGTTCCGCATCCCTATGCTCGTCCATGATGCGGATGGTGCGCCAAGTGGATAGTCGCCGCGCGGGGTTTTCGTGACGGTACTGGTGCACAGTCAACACGCCGACGCATGCCGTACTTCAAGGGCCGTACTGTGCACGGACGCTGACATAGAGTGAAATATGATTGTCGACGGCGTATGGGTGACGGTGGGTGCGGACGGGTGAACGACTCTCGCTACGATGCGGGAGTTGATCAACTACGGGCCGCTCGGGGGAGTCGTCGTCGTGTTCGGAATTGTCAGGCCTTGTAGCCACCGCCTCGGCGAGGGACTGAAGACCCAGTGGATGGCGCACCTGTGCGGCCTCTGCCTCGCACTGCGCGGTGACCACGGGCAGTTCGCCCGCGTCGTCACCAACTACGACGGCCTCATCGTCTCCGTCCTGACGGAGGCTCAGGCCGGGCGGTCGACCGGATGGCGGCGCACCGCGGGGCCCTGCCCTCTGCGCGGCATGCGGACCGCCTCCGTCGCGCAGGGCGAGGGGGCGCGGCTGGCCGCCTCCGTCTCGCTGGTGCTGGCCTCGGCGAAGGTCAGGGACCATGTCGTCGACGGGGACGGGCTGCTGGCGCGGCGTCCGGTGGCCGCCGCCGCGCGGCGCGTGGCCAGGAGCTGGGACAAGGCGGGCGCCCGGACCGGCTCCGCGGTGGGCTTCGACACGGCGGTCCTGGTGGACGCCGTCGAACGGCAGGCCGGGATCGAGGCCTTGGCGGGGCGAGGCACCTCCCTGCTCACGGTCACCGAGCCGACCGAGACCGCGACCGCGGCGGCCTTCGCGCACACCGCGGTCCTCGCCGGACGGCCGGGCAACGCGGCGCCGCTCGCCGAGGCGGGCCGCCTCTTCGGCCGCCTCGCCCATCTGCTCGACGCGGTGGAGGACAAGGAAGCTGACGCCGCGTCGGGCGCGTGGAACCCTCTCACCGCGACGGGCACCTCCCTCGCCGAGGCCCGCCGCCTCGCCGACGACGCGCTGCACGGCATACGCCTCGCGCTGCGCGACGTGGAATTCACCGACGGCAAGCTCGCACACGTGTTGCTCGCGCACGAACTGGGCCGCTCGGTCGACCGCGCCTTCGGAACCGACGCGTGCGGGCACGGCCACCAGGTGACAGCCCATCAGCCCCCTCAGGCGGGCTCCTTCGGGCCCCCGCAACAGGGACCGCAGCAGGGCGGCGGCTCCTACGGGAACCCGGCCGGTGGTCCGTACGGCTCGCAGAATCCGTACGGCGGGGGCGGCAATCCGTACGGAGGTGGCGCGCCCGGCGGGCCGGGTGGGCCGGGTGGCTTCGGTGGCGTGCCCGCCTTCGAGCCGCAGCCGCCCAAGCCGGGCAAGCGCGGCTTCTGGGCGGGCTGCGCGGTCGCCATCGGGCTGTGCTGCACGTGCAAGATGTGCTGCGCCGACGAGTACGAAGGGCCCTGGTCCCGCAAGAAGCGCGAGGGGTGCTGCACCGGCTGCGACGGCAATTGCGATTGCGGCTGCTGCGGCATCTGTGAGTGCTGCTCCTGCTGCGACTGCGGGCTGTAGGCCGCTCGGGTAACGGGGCGTCAGCCCTCGACCTCCGGCGGTGAGATCCGGGAGGTCTTGATCGCCGAGGCCTGGGTGCCCCACTTCTTCAGGATGCGGTCGTACGTGCCGTCCTCGATCAGCTGATTCACCGCCGCCCGGAACGCCGGTGCCAGCTTCGTGCCCTTCTTGAAGGCGAAGCCGACGTCGAGGCGGCGGTACTCGCCGAGGAACCGCAGTCCCTCCTGCTGCCGCACGGCGTAACGCAGGCCGTTGATGGTGGACATCACCACGTCGGCACGGCCCTGCCGCAGGGCGGGCCAGACGGCGCCCGGCTCGGCGTACGTCTTGACGGCGTACGGCTCCTTGCCGGCCTCCGCGCAGAGGTGCTTGTTGTCCTCCAGCGTCACCTCGAAGGTGGTGCCGGCGCCGGTCGCCACGTTCAGGCCGCAGAGCTGTTCGAAGTGGGTGATCTTCGTCAGCTCGCTGTCCTGACGGACGGCGAAGCCCTGGCCGTCGTTGATGTACGTGACGAAGTCGATGGTCCTGCGGCGCTCCTCGGTCACGCCGAAGTTGCCCGTGCCGAGGTCGTACTTGCCGCTGCCGAGGGCCGGCAGGATCGCCTCGAAGCTCGCGGCCTCGCGTTTCAGCCGCAGTCCGAGGACCTTGGCGACGGCGTCCGCGAAGTCGATGTCCTGCCCGGTGATCGTCCTGCCGTCCTCCCGGTAGAAGGCCCCGGGCGGGGTGCCGCCGACGGAGGCGGCGACGCTGAGGGTGCCCCGGTCGCGTACGTCCGGCGGCAGGAGCCGGGCCGCCGCCGGGTTCTTCTCGACCGAGGAGACGACGTCCGTGGTGGGAATCCTGCCGGTCTTTCCGGCGGGGGCGGCGCCGCCCGTGGTGTCGGCGGCGCCACCGGAGCCGCAGGCCGTGAGGGCGAGGGTGGCGGCGGTGATCAGGGCGAAGGCCGCCGGGATGCGGCGGGAGCGCTCGGGTGCGGGCATGGCTGTGCTCATGGCTGTGCTCTCATGGCGTGGTTCTCCAGCTGGGCAGGGCGTAGCGGGGCGGGCGGCCGTGCGGGGGGCGGTGCGGTCGTGCGAGGGGAGGGGTGTCACCGCTCGCGGCGGGCGGAGCGGTGAGGTGCGCGTGTGAAGGCGAGGGTGACGGCGCGCGGGCGCGCGGCCGTCGAAGCGAGCGGAGCGTGAGGGCCGACTCGGGCGCGGCGGAGCGGGCTCAGCGGATGCGGAGCGGGCTCGGGCGGTGCGTGCGGCGCAGGGGGTCGGCTCAGGAGGGCATCAACAAGACGCCGACCACACTCGACCGAAGTCGATGTGGGAGCGCGTGACCAGCCACTGCTGCGGATGCATGGGCCAAGTGGAACAGGCATTCGGTGGTGCGTCAACTGCCCTGAGACGTACGGCTCATATGCTGGACAGCCTTGACAGCGGGCGCGAAACGGCCCGTAATCTCAAGGCGGATCGTGCTGAGGGGCTCGGTCCATGTGAAGGCGTCACCCGTGTTCGAACTCCCGTATCCACGGAGCCTTCCGCATGCCTTCCGGCACCTTCGCCAAAGCAGATCTCGCAGATCCCGCAGATCCCGTAGATCCCGCAGATCCCGAAGCGGCCTCCGCCGCGCCCCGCATCGTGCCCCGGCCCCGCGCGGGCCAGTGGACGGCCGCCGCTCTCGTCCTCGTGCTGCTCGCGCTCGCCGTCAGCTCCGTCGCCCGCAACGAGGCGTTCCAATGGGGCGTCGTCGCCGACTACTTCACCACGGCGGCCGTGCTGCGGGGACTCGGGCTCACGCTCTGGCTTACCGCCGCCGTCATGGTGCTCGGCTTCGCGCTCGGCACCCTGCTCGCCGTGGGCAGGCTCTCCGCCAACCCGGTTCTGCGCGCGGTCAGTTGGGGCTACGTCTGGTTCTTCAGGTCGATGCCGATCCTGGTCCAGCTGCTGTTCTGGTTCAACATCGGGGCGCTGTACCCGCAGGTGTTCGGCGTCAGGACCGTCGACCTCCTCGGGCCCGTGACCATCGCCGTCATCGGGCTCACCCTGCACGAGGCCGCGTACGCCGCCGAGGTGGTGCGCGGCGGCATCCTCTCCGTCGACCGGGGGCAGATCGAGGCCGCGCGGTCGCTCGGCCTCGGACGGTGGCGCCGCGGGTGGCGCGTCGTACTGCCGCAGGCGATGCGCTCCATCGTGCCGCCGGCCGGGAACATGCTGATCGGCACCCTCAAGGGCACCTCCATCGTCAGCGTCATCGCGGTGCAGGACCTGCTCTACTCCGTGCAGCTCGTATACCACCGCACCTACCAGGTCATCCCGCTGCTCCTGGTCGCCACCCTCTGGTACGTCGTGGTCACCTCGGTGCTCGGCATCGGGCAGTACTACGTCGAGCGGTACTACGCGCGCGGCTCGGAGCGTGCCCGGTGAGGCACTCGCTGGTGATCGTGGGCGCCGGTCCGCGCGGCACCGGGATCCTGGAACGCCTCGCGGCCAACGCGCCCGAGCTGTACACGGGCCCGGGCCTCGACATCCACCTCGTGGACCCCTACCCGCCGGGCGGCGGCCGCGTCTGGCGGCACGACCAGTCACCCCTGCTCTGGATGAACTCGCAGGCCAAGGACGTCACGATGTTCACCGACGACACGGTGGACGTCGCGGGCCCCGTCCTGCCGGGCCCGTCCCTCGACGAATGGGCCGGACTCGACGGGCGCGCCTTCGCCGGGCGCCGCGAGCAGAGCCGGTACCTGCGCTGGGTGTACGAGAAGGCCGTGGCCGGTCTGCCGCCCGGCACCGTCGTCCATCACCACCGGCGCAGGGCGGTGCGCGTGGCCGGGCCGCACGCGGGTCGCCAGGCGGTGTGGCTGGAGGGCGTCACGGCGCCGCTCGCCGCCGACGCCGTCGTCCTCGCGCAGGGCCACCTCGACGCCGAACCAGACGACAGACAGCGGGAGTTGGCGGCCCACGCCGAGCGGCACGGGCTCGTGCACCTGCCGCCCGACTTCACCGCCGACACCGACCTCACGCGCCTCGCCCCCGGCGAACCGGTGCTCGTACGCGGCTTCGGGCTCGCCTTCGTCGACCTGATGGTGCTGCTCACCGAGGGGCGCGGCGGCCGCTACGAGGGGGACGCCCACGACACGTACGTCCCCTCAGGGCGCGAGCCCGTCCTGTACGTCGGCTCGCGGCGCGGCGTCCCCTACCACTCCAAGATCGGCTACGACTGGACGGGTGAACCCCCGCCACTGCCGCGCTACCTGGGGCCCGCGCAGATCGACGAACTGCTCGCCCGCCCCGGCGGCCACGGCTTCCGGCGCGACGTGTGGCCGCTCATCGAGAAGGAACTCGGCTTCGCCCACTACCACCGCCTCCTCACCGCCCACCCCGAACGCGCCCGCATGGCCTGGCGGGACTTCGAGGAGAAGTACGACGCGTGCGCGCCCGGCAGCCCCGAGCGCGACGCCCTCGTCGCCTCCGCCGTACCCGACCCCGCCGACCGGCTCGACCTCACCGCGCTCGACCGGCCGCTCTCCGGGGTGCGCCACACCTCGTACGAAGCGCTCCAGGAGGGCCTGCGCGGCCACATCGCCCGCGACCTCGCACGCCGGCACGACCCGGCGCACAGCCCCGACCTCGCCGTCTTCCTCGGGCTTCTCTCCGTATACGGGCAGCTGACGCGGCTTGCGGACGTCGGGACATGGTGGCACGGCTTCTTCAGCCTCCTCGCGTCCGGGCCGCCCGGGCCGAGGCTGCGGCAACTGCTCGCCCTGTCGCGCGCCGGTGTCGTGCGGTTCCTCGGCGCCGACGTCGAAGTGGCCGCCGAGGGCGGGGTGTTCCGGGCCCGGAGCGCCACCCTGCCGGGGCATGTCACCGAGGCCCGCGCGCTCGTCGAGGCGCGGCTGCCGCAGCCCACCGTGGCGCGCACCCGCGACCCGCTGCTGCGCGCCCTGCACGCCGAGGGCGCGGCGACGACCGGAGCGGGCCTGCTCGCCGTCGACCCCCCCGACGGACGGGTCCTCGACCGCGCGGGCGTGCCCCACCCGCGGCGCTTCGCGCTCGGCCCGCACACCAACGCGCGCGGCGCGGGCGCCTTCACCCGGCCGCGCACCAACAGCCCGTCCTTCCGGCAGAACGACGCCACCGCGCGCGCCCTGCTCGACATCCTGGGAGCCGCACGATGACCGTCGCTGAGGCCGGTAAAGACACGGACACCGCGAACGCCATGGTCGAAGTCCGTTCAGTACGCAAGTCCTTCGGCCCCCTGGAGGTCCTCAAGGGCGTCGACCTGACGGTGGCGGCCGGGGAGGTGGCCGTGATCCTCGGCCCCTCCGGATCCGGCAAGTCGACGCTCCTGCGCGTCATCAACCACCTGGAGAAGGCCGACGCGGGGTGGGTGAGCGTCGGCGGCACGCTGATCGGCTACCGGCGTTCCGGCGACAAGCTGTACGAGCTGCCCGAACGCGAGGTGCTCAAGCAGCGCACCCGGATCGGCTTCGTCTTCCAGGACTTCCGTCTCTTCCCGCATCTGACCGTCCTGGAGAACGTCGTCGAGGCCCCCGTGTGGGCCCTGAAACGGCCCCGCGACGCGGCCACCGCGAGCGCCGTGGCCCTGCTCGCCAGGGTCGGACTCGCCGACAAGGCGGACGCCTACCCCCGGCAGCTGTCCGGAGGGCAGCAGCAGAGGGTCGCCGTCGCCCGCGCGCTCGCCCTGGAGCCGGGGCTCCTGCTCTTCGACGAGCCGACCTCCGCGCTCGACCCGGAGCTGGTGGGCGAGGTCCTCGACGTCATCAAGGACCTGGCGCGGCGGGGCACCACGATGATCGTCGTCACGCACGAGATCGGCTTCGCCCGCGAGGTCGCCGACACCGTCGTCTTCATGGACGACGGGCGCGTCGTCGAACGGGGCGCACCGGACGACGTACTGAACGCCCCGCGGCACGCCCGCACCAAGGCGTTCCTCTCCAAAGTCCTGTAGCCGCAATCCGACCCGCCGAGAAAGGTTCAGCCGATGACCGACCACGGAAACGGCCGTGGCCCCCTGCACCTCGCCGCCGCCGTCGACCTCCCCGGAACGTACGAGCCCGGCCCCTACGCAGAGCTGGCGCTGCTGGCCGAGCGCGGCGCCCTGGACTTCGTCACGCTGGGGGACTCCTTCGCGCGGCCCGGCCCCGACGCGCTCGCCGTGGCCGCCAGGATCGCGCCCGCCACCGGCCGCGTCGGACTCGTGCCGACCGTCACGACCACGCACACCGAGCCGTTCCATGTGCAGGCCGCCGTGGCCACCCTCGACTGGGTCAGCCGCGGCCGGGCCGGCTGGACCCTCGACGTGTCGGCGACCGAGGCCGAGGCCCGGCTCTTCGGGCGGCGCGGCGCCGCGCCGCCCGAAGAACTGTGGCGCGAGGCCGGTGAAGTCGCCGACGTGGCCGCCCTGTTGTGGGACAGCTGGGAGGACGACGCGGAGATACGGGACGTGGCGAGCGGCCGCTTCATCGACCGGGACAAGCTGCACCACGTCGACTTCGAGGGGCGCACCTTCTCGGTGCGGGGCCCCTCCATCGTGCCGCGGCCCCCGCAGGGCCACCCCGTACGGGTCGTCGACGCCACCGCCCCGCCCGCCCGGGAGGTCGCCGCCCGGCACGCGGACGTCGCCCTGGTGCGCGTCGCCTCCGTCCGGCAGGCCGACGCCGCGCGGGCCGAACTGCGGGGCCTCGCGGCACGGTCCGGACGCGACCCGGACACGCTGCGGGTGTTCGCCGCCCTCGACGTGGACCTCGGCGGCGGCGAGTGCGCCGCCGAGCCGGGCCACGGGGGAGGGCCGCTGCCCACCGCCGAGGGGACCGTGTACCGGGGCGGGCCCGTCGACCTGGCCGAGCTGATCGCCGACTGGCACCGCGCGGGCGCCGTCGACGGCTTCCATCTGACACCGGTCGAACCGCGCCGCGACCTGGAGCGGCTCGTCAACGGAACGGTCGCGCTGCTCCAGCACCGCGGTCGGTTCCGCACCTTCTATCCGGGCAGCACGCTCCGGGACCACCTGGGGCTCGCCCGGCCCGCCAACCGTCACACCGCGCACACCGCGCTCACGGGGGAGCCGTCATGAGCAAGCAGATCCATCTCGCCGCCCACTTCCCGGGCGTCAACAGCACCACCGTCTGGTCCGACCCGAGGTCCCGCTCCCACATCGACTTCTCGTCCTTCGAGTACCTGGCCCGCACCGCGGAGCGCGGCCTGTTCGACTTCTTCTTCCTCGCCGAGGGGCTGCGGCTGCGCGAGCACAAGGGACACATCCACGACCTCGACGTCGTCGGCAGGCCCGAGTCCCTCACCGTACTGGCCGCGCTCGCCGCCGTCACCGAGCGGCTCGGCCTCGCGGCCACCGTCAGCGCCACCTTCAACGAGCCCTTCGAACTGGCCCGCAGGTTCGCCTCCCTCGACCACCTCAGCGCGGGCCGCGCCGCCTGGAACGTCGTCACCACCTCGGACGCCTTCACCGGCGAGAACTTCCGCCGCGGTGGCTACCTCGACCGGGCCGAGCGGTACACACGGGCCGCCGAGTTCCTGGCGACGGCACGGCAGCTGTGGGACTCCTGGACACCGCAGGGCCGGCCGCGCCCCTTCGCGCACCACGGAGAGCACTTCGGAGTCGAGGGCGAGTTCACCGTGCCGCGCTCCCCGCAGGGGCACCCCGTGGTGATCCAGGCGGGTGACTCGCCGGAGGGACGGGAGTTCGCCGCATCCGCCGCCGACGTGATCTTCACCCGGCACGGCACGCCGGAGGCCGGCCGCGCCTTCTACGCCGACGTGAAGGGGCGCCTCGCGAAGTACGGGCGGACCGCAGACGACCTGAAGATCATGCCCGGTGTCACCTACGTCCTCGGCGACACCGCCGCCGAGGCCCAGGAGAAGGCCGCCGAGATCCGCCGCGCGCAGGTCTCCCCGCAGAACGCGATCCTCGCCCTGGAGCAGGTCTGGGGCGTGGACCTCTCCTCGTACGACCCGGACGGGCCGCTGCCCGACATCGACCCCGACCCCGGGTCCGAGCTGGCCCAGGGCCGCGTGAAGATCGGCGACCCCCTCGCCGTCGCGGAGAAGTGGCGGGCGCTGTCCGAGGCCAAGGGGCTCTCCATCCGCCAGACGGTCATCGAGACCACCGCCCGCCAGTCCTTCATCGGCACCCCGGAGACGGTCGCCGAGGAACTGGTGGAGTCCGTCCGCACCGACGCGGCCGACGGCTTCATCCTCGTCCCGCACCTCACCCCCGGCGGGCTCGACGACTTCGTCGAGAAGGTGGTGCCCCTGCTCCAGGAGCGCGGCGCGTACCGCACGGAATACCGGGGCGCGACGCTGCGCTCGCACCTCGGGCTGCGCGAGCCCGTATGGAAGGGTTGATCACCATGAGCACCCAGCACACGGAGCAGGCTTCGGACATGGATCCCGCGGAGGACTGGAAGCGCTGGCACGCCCTGCGCACCGAGACGGTCGCGGCCCCCTACGGGCCGCTCTCCCTCACCGGCACGCACTGGCTCGCGGACCATCCGGATGGTTCAATTCCGGACATCCCCGGGCAGTGGGCCGAGACCTCCGACGCGGTCGTCCTGACCGCCGGTGCGGAAGACGGTCTGACCGTCGACGGAGCACCCCTGGACGGCGAGGTCCGGCTGGCCGCCGACAGCGGCCCGGCAGCCGAGGCCCGCGTCGCGCACGGGGAGCGCCGGCTCGTCGTCATCCGGCGCGAAGGACTGTGGGCGGTACGCGCCTTCGACCCGGACGCCGCCACGCGCCGCGCCTTCAAGGGCATCGACGCCACTCCGTACGACGCCCGCTGGGCCGTGCCCGGGCACTTCACCCCGTACGGCGAGGACCGCACCGTCACGGTCGGCAACGCGGACGGCAAGGAGCGTGGCCTCGGGCTCAGCGGTGAGCTGTCCTTCCGGCTGGGCGGCACTGAGCACACCCTCCAGGTGAGCGTCGAGGCCGGTGGTTCGCTGTGGGCGGTCTTCGCGGACGCCACCAGCGGGGTCTCCAGCTACCGCTTCCGCTTCCTGCGGCCCGCCGCGCCCGACGCCGAGGGGCGCACCACGGTCGACTTCAACCGGGCGCTGCTGCCGCCGTGCGCCTTCGCCGACCACTTCATCTGCCCCTTCCCGCCGCCGGGCAACACCCTGGCCACGGAGATCGCGGCGGGCGAGCGGAAACTCCTCGGCCGCTGAGCCGGCCCTGACGGCAGGGAAGAGCGGGACCGGTGCACGGCCGAAAGGCGCCCTTGTGCGGCCGGTCCTCGCCCCCCAATACTCCCGAGCAGCGCTTGTCAGGAGCACGGCATAACCGGAACCCGGGCCTGCTCTTTGGCTGCGCCTCACGGGTCCTCAACCCACAAGGACCCACTGACTTCCCTCGGGAGGGAACAACGTGAGGATCAAGCGCACCATCCCCCACACCGGCATGGCGAGACGCACCCGTCTGCTCGCGATAGCCACCGGGCTCGTCGCCGCCGGAGCGCTCGCCGTCCCCGCGGCCAACGCGCAGGACGGCATGGCCACCTTCAGCGCCTCGCAGCTGGAACAGGCGAGTGACGCCGTGCTCGAAGCCGATGTCGCGGGCACCGCCTGGGGCATCGACCCGAAGACCAAGCAGGTCGTCGTCACCGCCGACAGCACGGTCTCCAAGGCGGAGATCGCCGAGCTCAAGGCGGCCGCCGGGTCCAACGCCGGGGCCCTGAAGATCGAGCGCACCCCGGGCAAGTTCCAGAAGTACATCTCCGGTGGCGACGCCACCTACGCGAGCAGCTGGCGCTGTTCACTCGGCTTCAACGTCCGCAACGGCAGCACCTATTACTTCCTGACCGCCGGGCACTGCACCGACGGCGCGGGCACCTGGTGGGCCAACTCGGCGAAGACGACCGTGCTCGGCACCACGCACGGCTCCAGCTTCCCGACGAACGACTACGGGATCGTGCGCTACACCAACACCTCGATCACCAAGTCGGGCACCGTGGGCAGCCAGGACATCACGAGCGCCGCCGACCCGACGGTCGGACAGAACGTGACGCGTCGCGGCTCCACCACGGGCACGCACAGCGGCCGGGTCACCGCGCTGAACCAGTCCGTCAACTACGGCGGCGGTGACATCGTCTACGGCATGATCAAGACCACGGTCTGTGCCGAGCCCGGCGACAGCGGCGGCCCGCTGTACGCGGGTTCCACCGCGCTCGGGCTGACCTCCGGCGGCAGCGGCAACTGCTCGTCCGGCGGCACGACCTTCTTCCAGCCGGTCACCGAGGCGCTGCGCGCGTACAACGTCAGCGTGTACTGAGCACGGCGTACTGAGCGCGTACTGAGCACGTACTGAGCAAGGCGAGCCCCCGTCCGGCCTCCGGGCGGGGGCTCGTCCGCCGTCATGGGTCTCGCCCTCTCCCGGGGGGCGAGCTACCTTCGAAGTGGACGACCGAGACGCCCACTTCGGACCCTGGGGGCCGGCATGGTCGAGGAGCTGCTGACGGCGGGCGTGGCCGCCGGGTCCGTCGGAGCGGTCTATGTCCTGGCCGCGGCGCGCGTCGTCAAGCAGTACGAGCGCGGCGTGGTGCTGCGGCTCGGAAAGTTGCAGCAGGCGGTGCGCGGCCCGGGGTTCACCATGATCGTGCCCTTCGTGGACCGGCTCCGTAAGGTCAACATGCAGATCGTGACGTTGCCCGTGCCCGCGCAGGACGGCATCACGCGGGACAACGTCACGGTGCGGGTGGACGCCGTCATCTACTTCAAGGTGGTGGACGCCGCCGAGGCCGTCATGCGGGTGGAGGACTACCGGTTCGCGGTCTCGCAGATGGCGCAGACGTCCCTGCGGTCGATCATCGGCAAGAGCGACCTGGACGATCTGCTCTCCAACCGCGAGAAGCTCAACCAGGGCCTGGAGCTGATGATCGACAGTCCGGCCATCGGCTGGGGCGTGCAGATCGACCGCGTCGAGATCAAGGACGTGTCGCTGCCGGAGACCATGAAGCGGTCGATGGCGCGGCAGGCCGAGGCGGACCGCGAGCGGCGGGCCCGCGTCATCAACGCCGACGCCGAACTCCAGGCGTCCAAGAAGCTCGCCGAGGCCGCCCACGAGATGGCGGAGGAGCCCGCGGCGCTCCAACTGCGCCTGTTGCAGACCGTGGTGGCCGTCGCCGCCGAGAAGAACTCCACCCTCGTCCTGCCCTTCCCGGTGGAGCTGCTGCGCTTCCTGGAGCGGGCCCAACAGGCCCTTCCGCAACAGCAGCCACCGGCGGGAACCGGACAGGACTAGTCCTCACAGGCTGACGACCCTCCTGTGGCGGGCCGTGTTTGCAGCGCGAATCCGGCGTGGTGCGAGGGGGTCGCACGGTGGCCGAGGGGCGCACTGCTGTTTCCGCGTGCGCGTCCTGAAGTAGACCTTGTGTGCGACCGCAATGCGTCGGGATAGTGGGCCGGGTAATTGGCATGGACGCGGCTATGTCAGCCGGCTCATTCATGCCTCGTACTCCTTGCGACCCGTCAGGCCCCCACGCCGGACGGGTCGTTCCCCCCACAGGAGGTCGTGAGTTGAAGCACCGACGCATATCCAAGCGGCGTGCCGCCGTGGCAGGCGCGGGCATCGCCGCGCTGGTCGCCGCGGGAGTCACCTTCCAGACCGCGAACGCGAGCGAGAGCACGCCGGACCCCACCCCGGACGTCCTCTCCGTGGCGAAGGCCGGAAAGCTCGCATCGACCCTGACCCAGGACCTCGGCGCGGACGCCGCGGGCACGTACTACGACGCCAAGGCCAAGACCCTCGTCGTGAACGTGCTGGACGAGAGCGCGGCGGACGCCGTGGAGTCCGCGGGCGGCAAGGCCAGAATCGTCGAGAACTCCCTCGCGGAGCTGAAGAGCGCCCGCACCACGCTCGACGAGAAGGCGGCCGTGCCCGGCACCTCGTGGGCGATGGACCCGGCCACCAACAAGGTCGTCGTCACGGTGGACCGCACGGTCGATGGCGCCGCGCTCGACAAGGTCGGCTCGATCGTGAAGAGCCTCGGCGGCAAGGCCGAACTCAAGCGCAGCAAGGGCGAGTTCAAAGCCTTCCTCGCCGGCGGCGACGCGATCTTCGGCGGCGGCTCGCGCTGCTCGCTGGGCTTCAACGTCGTCAAGGACGGCCAGCCCCACTTCCTGACGGCGGGCCACTGCGGCAACGCGGTAAAGAGCTGGTCCGACGCGCAGGGCGGCCAGGAGATCGGCACCACGGTGGAGTCGAGCTTCCCGGGCGACGACCACGCCCTCGTGAAGTACACGGCCGACACCCCGCACCCGAGCGAGGTGAACCTCTACAACGGCAGCGCCCAGGCGATCGCCAAGGCGGGGGAGGCCACGGTCGGGCAGAAGGTGCAGCGCAGCGGCAGCACCACGCAGCTCCACGACGGTGAGGTCACCGCCTTGAACGCCACGGTGAACTACCAGGAGGGCCAGGTCGACGGGCTGATCCAGACCACGGTCTGTGCCGAGCCCGGCGACAGCGGCGGCGCGCTCTTCGCCGGTGACACCGCGCTGGGTCTCACCTCGGGCGGCAGCGGCGACTGCTCCTCCGGGGGCGAGACCTTCTTCCAGCCGGTGACGGAGGCGCTGACCGCGTACGGCGCGCAAATCGGCTGAGGCTGAGACTGTCGGAACCGTGTGCGTCCCGCCCCCGCGACCTGCGGGGGCGGGGCGCACGCGGTTCCCCGCCGCTCAGGGGGCGAGGGGCCTGCCGTACTGCGTGCCGCTGAGGTCGATCGAACCGTTGGCCGGTCGTCCGCGCCGGGCGGACAGCGCGAGGGTGACGACCACGCCGACCAGCGCCCAGGCGGCCAGGACCAGGAGCGGTCCGGTGAGCGCGTTCCCCTCGAAGTACGCGATGGAGCGCGCCGACCAGGTGCCCGCGCCCGGCGGCAGCCAGGGCCCGATCGCCTTCCAGAACGCCGGGAGCATGGGCAGCGGGAAGGCGCCGCCCGCGCTCGGGTTGCCCCCGATGACGATGATGAGGACGGCCAGGCCGATGCCCACGATGCCGGTGAGCGCCTGGAGGGCGAGCGTGATCGCGCCGACCCCGAAGACGACCAGGGCGCCGAGGCCCCACAGGCCCATGACGCTGCCGGGCAGGGCGCCGAGAATGGGCCCGATGATGATCGCGCCGCCGAGTCCGCCGGCGATCGAGTAGAGCGCCATGGTGCCGAGCCTGATGATCGCGCGCGGCACGTTCGAGGCCCGGGAGCCCGCGCTGATCGCGAGGATCGACGCGCAGAGATAGCCGCCGACGCACCAGCCGACGACCAGGTAGAAGGACGAGAGCCCGTTGAAGTCCTTGTTCGAGGCGGCGGCCACGTCCTCGGTCTTCACCGTGCGCTTCTCGGCCGCGTCGACCTCGGTGAGGAGCGTGGTCAGGGTCCGCGAGAGCGCGGTGCCGCCGCCGGAGGCGACCAGGAGGGTGTCGGTCGTGCCGCGCGGGTCGACGACCAGGGCGCCGTCGATGTCGCGGTGCATGATCTGGCGCCGGGCCGTGGCCTCGTCCTTGAGGACGCGGGGGTCCAGCGGGTCGCCGGGGAGCTTGTTCAGCTTGTCGGCGGTCTGCCCGGCCGCGGGGCCCGGGGCGACCACGCCGAAGGCCACGTCCTTGGGTCTCGGGTCGTGCAGCGCCCCCACGTAGGAGGCGATGAACAGCAGCTGGAGGGCGAGTACGCCGATGACGAGCATGGCGGCTCGCGGGGTGACGGCGTTCTTCAACTCATCGGCGAACCTCATGCCCCCACGCTCCGGGGCACCGGTCGTTCTCGCAGGTGGGATGGGCCGAACGGGCGATACCCGGGGTGTCCGGGGAGGGGCCTCGCACGCCTGTCGTACATGCGTTCGAAACTTGGTCTATGGTGGAGGTGAGGGATACGAGATCGGATCGGTTCAGGGTTACAGGAGGTGCGTGTGCCCGACTTCACGCATCTGCACACCGTCTCCGGGTTCTCTCTGCGGTACGGCGCCTCGCACCCGGAGCGGCTCGCCGAGCGCGCCGCCGAGCGGGGCATGGACGCCCTCGCGCTCACCGACCGGGACACCCTCGCGGGCACCGTCCGGTTCGCCAAGGCCTGCGCGAAGGCGGGGGTGCGGCCGCTCTTCGGCACCGAGCTCGCGGTGGCGGAGCCCGCCCCGGCCAAGGGTGAGCGGCGACGGGCCCCCGTGCGCGGCGGTGCCTTCATCGACGAGTCGACCCCCCGCGTGACCTTCCTCGCCCGCGACGGCGCCACCGGCTGGGCCACGCTCTGCCGCCTTGTCACCGCCGCGCACCGCGCCGACGCCGACGGCACCGACGGACAGCCCGTCCTGCCGTGGCGGGAGAACCACGGCGAGGGCCTGACCGTGCTGCTCGGTCCCGCCTCCGACGTGGGGCGCGCGCTCGCCGCCGGGCGCCCCGACCGGGCCGCCCGCCTCCTCGCGCCCTGGCGTGAGCGGTACGGCGACGCGCTGCGCCTGGAGTCCGTCTGGCACGGCCGCGAGGGCACCGGACCCGGCTCGCTGCGCCTGGCCGCGCGCACCGTCGGCTTCGCCGCCGAGCAGGGGGTGCGGCCCGTCCTGAGCAACGCCGTGCGCTACGCCGACGCCGGGCAGGGCCCCGTCGCCGACGTCCTCGACGCCGCGCGCCGCCTCGTCCCCGTCGACCCGACCAAGGAACTGGACAGCGGCGAACGCTGGCTGAAGGGCGCCGACGACATGCTGCGCGTCGCCGAGCGCGTCGTCGAGGCCGCGGGCTTCCGCCGCGACACCGCGCACCGCCTGATCGAACAGACCCAGGCGGTGGCCGCCGCGTGCCTGGTCGACCCCGAGGACGACCTCGGCATCGGGACCGTGCACTTCCCCGAGCCGCGCCTGGTCGGCGCCGGGCGGCGCACCGCGCAGCGCGTCCTCGCCTCCCGGGCGGCGGCGGGCATGGTGCTGCGGGGCTACGACTCCCGGCGCGAGTACTGGGAGCGGATGCACCACGAGCTGGACATCATCGAGTTCCACGGCTACGCCTCCTACTTCCTGACCGTGGCCCAAGTGGTCGACGACGTACGCGGCATGGGAATCCGGGTCGCGGCGCGCGGCTCCGGCGCGGGGTCCCTCGTCAACCACCTCATCGGCATCGCGCACGCCGACCCCGTCGAGCACGGGCTGCTCATGGAGCGGTTCCTGTCCAAGCGGCGGCGCGTCCTGCCGGACATCGACATCGACGTGGAGTCCGCCCGCCGCCTGGAGGTCTACCGCGCGATCATCGGCCGCTTCGGCACTGAGCGGGTCGCGACGGTCGCCATGCCCGAGACCTACCGGGTGCGCCATGCCGTACGCGATGTGGGCGCCGCCCTGTCCATGGACCCGGCCGACATCGACCGCGTCGCCAAGGCCTTCCCGCACATCCGCGCCCGCGACGCCCGCGCCGCGCTGGCGGAACTGCCCGAACTGCGGGCGGTGGCAAAGGAGTTCGGCGACCGCGACCGGCTGTGGGAACTGGTCGAGGCGCTTGACGGGCTGCCGCGCGGGGTCGCCATGCACCCGTGCGGGGTGCTGCTCTCCGACGCCTCGCTGCTGGCGCGCACGCCCGTCGTGCCCACCAGTGGCGAGGGCCTGCCCATGTCGCAGTTCGACAAGGAGGACGTGGAGGACCTCGGCCTGCTCAAGCTGGACGTGCTCGGCGTGCGGATGCAGTCGGCGATGGCGCACGCGGTGACGGAGGTCGAGCGGGCCACGGGGGAGCGGGTCGACCTGGACGCGGTGGAGCCGGGCGACCCGGCCACGTACCGGCTCATCCAGTCCACCGAGACGCTCGGCTGCTTCCAGATCGAGTCGCCGGGCCAGCGCGACCTGGTCGGACGGCTTCAGCCCTCGACCTTCCACGACCTGGTGGTCGACATCTCCCTGTTCCGGCCGGGCCCGGTCGCGGCCGACATGGTGCGGCCCTTCATCGAGGCCAGGCACGGCCGCGCGCCCGTCCGCTACCCGCACCCGGACCTCGCGGAGCCGCTGAAGGAGACGTACGGCGTCGTCGTCTTCCACGAGCAGATCATCCACATCGTGGACATCATGACCGGCTGCGGGCGCGACGAGGCGGACCGGGTGCGGCGCGGGCTCTCCGACCCCGAGTCGCAGGGGCGCATCCGGTTCTGGTTCGCGCAGCACGCGGCGGCCAAGGGGTACGACGCCGAGACCATCGCCCGCGCCTGGGAGATCGTCGAGGCCTTCGGGTCGTACGGCTTCTGCAAGGCGCACGCCGTGGCCTTCGCCGTGCCGACGTACCAGTCGGCGTGGCTGAAGGCCCATCACCCGGCCGCTTTCTACGCCGGGTTGCTCACGCACGACCCCGGCATGTACCCGAAGAGGCTGCTGCTCGCGGACGCGCGGCGGCGCGGGGTGCCGATCCTGCCGCTGGACGTGAACCGGTCGGCGGTCGCCCACCGTATCGAACTGGTGTCTGATAACTCAGGGCCTCAGCCGGTGTGGGGCCTGCGCCTGGCCCTCTCCGATGTCCACGGCATCAGCGAGGCCGAGGCCGCGCGCATCGCGGACGGGCAGCCGTACGCCTCCCTCGTCGACTTCTGGGAGCGGGCCAGGCCCTCGAAGCCGGTCGCGCAGCGGCTCGCCCAGGTCGGCGCGCTCGACGCGTTCGGCGCCAACCGCCGCGACCTGCAACTGCACCTGACGGAGCTGCGGCGCGGCGGCCGGGGAGCGGCCGGGGCCCAGCTCCCCCTGGCCGGCGGGCGCAGGACGGCGTCCGCGGGCCTGCCCGACCTGGACGACGCGGAGCGGCTCAGCGCCGAACTGGGCGTCCTCGGCATGGACTCCTCGCGCCACCTCATGGCGGACCACGGCGCCTTCCTCGCCGAGCTGGGCGTGCTCAGCGCCCGACGGCTGCGCGAGGCCGAACACGGCGCGACCGTCCTGGTCGCGGGCGCCAAGGCCGCCACGCAGACCCCGCCGATCCGCTCCGGCAAGCGGGTCATCTTCACCACCCTTGACGACGGGACGGGCCTGGTCGACCTGGCCTTCTTCGACGACGCGCACGAGCGGTGCGCGCACACCGTCTTCCACTCCTGGCTGCTGCTGGTGCGCGGCGTGGTGCAGCGCCGCGGGCCGCGCAGCCTCAGCGTCGTCGGCTCGGCGGCGTGGAACCTCGCGGAGCTGGTGGAGGTACGCGAGGAGGGCGGCCTCGACGCGGTGGCACTGCGCCTGGCGGAGCCCGGACCCGAGCCCGGACCCGAGTCCGCCGAGTCGGAGCCCGGACAGGGCCCGGACCCGAACCCGGTGGCGGGCGGCCGCCGCATCCGCATGGCCACGGGGTACGAGATGCACCCCTGGGCGGATCTGCGCCCGGCGGGCGAGGGGTCCGCGGGCACCAGCAGGAAGTTGTGGCACCAGAGTCCGGGGAGCGCGGGATGAACACCTTCGACGACGCCCACGGTGGCGGTGCGAGCACCCTCTACGTGCGGTTCCTGCTGGCACCCATGTACGAAGCACTGCTGCCCCAACTGGTCGACCTGCTCGGCGAGTTCACCCCGCAGGTCGAGGCGCTCCCGCCCGACGCCGCCCTCATGGACGTCCGTGGCGCGCGGCGCTACTTCGACCGGAACCCCGTCGAACTGGCCGCGCTGATCCGGGTGCGGGCGCTCGCGCTGTACGGGGTGGAGTGCGCGATCGGAGCCGGACCCGGCCCGATGCTGGCGCGGATGGCCGCCCGTGGCGCCGCGCCCGGTGTGACCCGCGCCGTGCCCGAAGACCCGGAAGGCGTACGCCGGTTCCTCGCCGAGCGGCCGGTCGGCGAGCTGCCGGGCATCGGCCGCGCCACCGCCCGCACCCTGTGCGAGTACGGCCTCGACTCCCTCGGGAAGGTCGCCGCCGCGCCGCTGTCCACCCTGCAACGGCTGGTCGGCGCCCGCGCGGGCCGCGAGCTGCGCGAGAAGGCGCGGGGCATCGACCGCACCCGGGTCGTACCGAACTCCGCGGCGCGCTCGATCGCCGCCGAACGCCCCTTCTCCCGCGACGAGCTGGACCCCTTCCGGCACCGCCGCGCCCTGCTGTCCGGCGCCGAGGAGCTGGGCGTCAGGATGCGCGGCGAGGACCAGGTGTGCCGCGCGCTGACCCTCACCGTGCGGTACGCGGACCGGAGCACGACTGTCCGGACCCGGACCCTGCCCGAGCCGACCGCGCACTCCATCGCGCTGACCACGGCCGCGTACCGCATGTACGAGGCGCTCGGCCTGCAACGGGCCCGGGTGCGCGCCATCGGACTGCGCGCCGAGGGGCTCGGCCCGGCCGAACGCGCCGCCCACCAGCTGACGTTCGACCCGGCGGACGAGAAGGCCCGCCGCATCGAGGAGGTGGCCGACCGGGCCCGGGAGAAGTTCGGCCCCGGCGCGATCGTGCCGGGAACGCTGGCGGCGTGAACCGCGCCGCGCGGGACCTCAGCGCACCTTCACGGCATCCTCAGAGCATGATGAGCAGCCGCGTGTTCGGCTTGAGCTTCCTGTTCACCGAACGGCTCTGCACATAGACCTCCAGCTTGGGGTTGTTCCCCGCCTTCACCGAGACGGTGCCCTGGATGCCCGTACCGAACAGGAGGCTGCGCGCCGCGTCGCCGGTGTAGGCACGGTCGGTGTCCTTCTCGACCACGATGACCTCCTTGTTCGGCTGGACCTGGGCGCGGGCGCCCAACTGGTAGTAGCAGGCGCCGCGTTCATACGTCACACCTGGGTGCGAGTCGACGAAGGGGCGGATCTCGGCCTCCTTGTCCACCTTCAGGAGCCGGTACTTGTTCGCCGGAATCGGTTCGAGGTTCGCCCGGACCTCGTCGATCGAGATGTCCTGGCCGACGGCGAAGAGGTTCTTGGTGCCGCGCACCCCCTTCTCGCGGGCCCGCAGGAAGCTGGTGGCGGCGGCGCGCACGGTGCCGATGGCCTCCTCGACGCCCTCCTGGGAATCCGCGTCCCAGATGGCGATGTTGCCGGCCGGGAAGCCGTAGTTCTGCGCGGTCCGCTTGGCCAGGGAGTTCGGGACGAGGATCGCGGACGTCCAGTGCTCGGGAAGCCCGCCCATCTTCGCCGCGATCCTGTCGAGCCAGGGGCCGAGGATGGTCATGTCGCCGTCGTGGCGCCGGTCGCCGCCCGAGGCGTTCTCCTCGCCGTCCGTCACCACGATCTGGAGGAAGCTGTGCTCGCCGTACTCCTCCCATATGTGTCCCAGGTCGTCCAGGGACTTCAGGGAGGCCTCGATGAGGGCCGTGGCGCCGTTGTTGACGCGGTACAGGCCTCGCATGGACGGCAGGTGCTTCACGTCCATGTCCCACACCAGGTTCTCCACCCGGTGGTCGAAGGAGTAGAGGCTGATCCGCGTCTCGTGGCCGAGGCTGTCCGACTCGGCCTTGAGGCCGGCCACGAACTCGTCCACGACACGCACGAGTTGGTCCTGATGCGGCCGCATGGAACCCGAACAGTCCACGACCAGCGCGACGTGATTGACCTTGTGCTGGATCCTGTTGGCGGACATGGCTCTGCTCCTTCTACGAGGCGGCTTGCCGAGGCAGCTTGCCGAAGTGATTTCACTCTATGAGGAGGCACTGACAACGCCGTCCGGCGCTTCAAGGGGTAGCCCGTGGACGTAAGTCCGCGGGCCCATGCCCAGGTCAGGGCGGTGCGCCTACGATCGGGTCATGCATGCGACGCGGGGCGCCCCCGCTCTGCCGGCCTCACCGTCCGTCACCGCCGAGTGGGTGCCGCGCGCTTGGCGGCCGCGTGTGCGGCTGACGCCGGTGGCCTGGTGCGCCGGGCTCGGCTACCCCTTCGCCGTGTACTTCGTGATGCTCGACGGGCGCGGCGGTTTCAGTGCCCTGACCGTCGCCCCGCTGATCGTCCTCACCGCGCTGGTCGCCGCGCTCCTGCGAAGCAGGCCGCTGCCCGCGCTCATGCTGCTGCTCGCCGGGTGGGCCGCCGCGCGCACGCAGACGCAGAACATGGAGGTGGCCTACCTCCAGGTGCTGCTCGGCGATCTCGCCGTCGGCTACATCGCCGCCACCCGGCCGCGCCGCACCTCGGTCGCGGCGGCGGCCTTGGCGCTGGGCGCGCAGTTCGGCACGCATCTGACCTACCTCGGGCAGACCCCGGCCCGAGCCGTGCAGCTCGCCGTGTTCCTCGCCCTTGCGGTGCTCGCCGCGTGGCTGGGGGGCGAATCCGTGCGTGAGCGCCGTACGCACGCCGAGGCGCTCGCCGCGCAGACCGCCGAGCAGGCGGTCACCGCCGAACGGCTGCGCATCGCAAGGGAGTTGCACGACATGATCGCGCACAGCATCGGCGTCATCGCCATCCAGGCGGGCGTCGGCAGCCGCGTCATCGACACCCAGCCCGCCGAGGCACGCAACGCCCTCACCATCGTCGAGGCCACCAGCAGGGAGGCCCTCGCGGGGCTGCGGCGCACCCTGGTCGCGTTGCGCCGGCCCACAGGGCCAGGGGCGGAGCCGGCGGAGGGCGCCCTGCCCCTGGCCCCCACCCCGGGCCTCGCCGGCCTCGACCGCCTCGTCGCCTCGACGCGCGACGCCGGGGTCCGCGCCGCCGTGCGCCTGCGGGGCGAACAGCGGCCGCTGCCCGCCGACATCGACCTGGCGGCGTTCCGGATCCTCCAGGAGGCCCTCACCAACGTCGTACGGCACGCGGGCGCCGACACCTGCCGGGTGACCGTCGAGTACGGCGCCGACGAGGTGGGCGTGGAGGTCGAGGACGACGGCCGTGGCGGGCTGCCCGCGGGCGCCGGGTACGGCATCGTCGGCATGCGCGAGCGCGCCGCCCTGCTGCACGGCCGCTTCACCGCCGGGCCGCGCCCCGAGGGCGGCTTCCGGGTGACGGCCCGGCTGCCCGTGCCCACGGGGGAGACCCGGTGACGGCGGTCCGCGTCGTCCTCGCCGACGACCAGCCGCTGGTCCGCGCGGGCCTGCGCGTCCTGATGGCCGACGCCCCGGACATCGACGTCGTGGGGGAGGCGGGCACGGGCACCGAAGCGGTGCGCCTGGCCAGGGACGTACGCCCCGACGTCGTCGTCATGGACATCCGCATGCCCGGCATGGACGGCATCGAGGCCACCCGCCTGATCAAGGAGGGCGGGGGATCGGTCCGTGTCCTCGTCCTGACCACCTTCGACGACGACGAGTACGTCTACGGCGCGCTCCGGGCAGGCGCGAGCGGCTTCCTCGTCAAGGACATGGCCCTGGAGGACATCCTCGCGGCGATCCGCGTGGTCGCCGCCGGGGACGGGCTGATCGCGCCGAGTGTCACCCGGCGTCTGATCGAGGAGTTCGCCGCCCGCCCCGAGCCGGGCCCGCCGTCGGCGCCGCACTCGGTGGCGGGCGGGATGAAGGGCGGGGTGAAGGCCGCGGTGGAGGGCATCACCGGCCGGGAGCGCGAGGTCCTCACCCTCATCGGGCGCGGCCTGTCCAACGCCGAGGTGGCCGCCCAGCTCTTCATCACCGTGGCCACGGTGAAGGCGCACGTGGCACGCCTGTTCACCAAGCTCGACGCCCGCGACCGGGTCCAGCTGGTCATCATCGCCTACGAGGCGGGCCTGGTGGCTCCACCGCGGTGACGGCGGAGGGTGGCGTCACCGGAACCGTGCCAGTGAACACTGGAAGTTTTGCCGACGCGCGACTTCACTCCTCATCTACCGGCGCGTAGCTTGTCGTGTACGCAACAGCCTGGTGATCCGGATCCCGGGGCATCCCGCCATCGCACCTTCCTTGAGCCGCGAGGAGATCACACGATGCTGCCCTGGAGACGCGCCCTGCGCGCGCTCGCCGCCGCCCTGCTCATCACGGGCGCGGCCACCACCCTCGCCCCGGCGGCCACCGCCGACACCACGCCACCGGCCGCCACCGCCTCCGTGTCGAGGGGCTGGAACGACTACGACTGCGAGCCGTCCGCCGCGCATCCCCGCCCCGTCGTCCTCGTGCACGGCACCTTCGGGAACTCCGTGGACAACTGGCTCGTCCTCGCGCCCTATCTCGTCGCGCGCGGCTACTGCGTCTACTCCCTGGACTACGGCCAGTTGGAGGGCGTGCCGTTCTTCCACGGGCTCGGGCCCATCGAGAAGTCGGCCGAGCAGCTCGACGGCTTCGTCGACAAGGTGCTCGCCTCGACGGGCGCGAAGGAGGCGGACCTCGTCGGCCACTCGCAGGGCGGCATGATGCCCCGTCACTACCTCAAGTTCCTCGGCGGCGCGGACAAGGTGAACGCCCTCATCGGCCTCGCTCCCGACAACCACGGCACCACCCTGCTCGGCCTCACCAGGCTGCTGCCGTACTTCCCCGGCGTCGAGGACCTGCTGACCACCAAGACGCCGGCCCTCGCCGACCAGGTGGCCGGATCGCCATTCCTGACGAAGCTCAACGCGGGCGGGGACACCGTGCCGGGTGTGCGCTACACCGTCATCGCCACCAAGTACGACGAGGTGGTCACCCCGTACCGCAGCCAGTTCCTCGACGGCCCCGGCGTACGCAACGTCACCGTCCAGGACCTGTGCCGCGCCGACGTCTCCGAGCATGTGGCCGTCGGCATCCTGGACTGCGTCGCCCACCACGAGGTGGCGAACGCGCTGGATCCGGCGCACGCCACCCCGAGCACGTGCTTGTCCTAGGAGGACATCGCCGGGCGGTTCAGGCGTCTCATCGGCCGTGGCGTCCGGCCGCGCGGCGGCGCGTCGTGGCGAACAGCGCCGCCGCGCCGACAGCGAGAGCGGCGGCACCGCCCATCGCGATGTACGAGGTGGTGCTGTCGCCGCCGGTCTCGGCGAGGTTGCCGCCGGTGGCGGTGGCGGGCTTCTCGGCGCCGCCGTTCACCTCGGGCTCGTTGCCGGGAGCCTCCGCGACGCCGGCCTCACCGGAGGCCTTCCCGGCATCGGCGGCCGGGGCGGCCTCCGTGGCCTTGGCACCCGTCTTCGCGTCGGAGTCGCCGTGGCCGTGGTGCTCGACCGAGGACTTCTCGGCGCCCGCCGCGATCTCCTCGTCCGAGGGAGCCGACGCGGCAGGGGCGGGGGCGGAGCCGGAGCCGCCGGTGTCCTTGCCGAAGACGACGTCGGAGCAGGTGTAGAACGCCTCGGGGGAGTCCGAGCGCTGCCAGATCGAGTAGATCAGGTGGCGGCCCGACCGGGCGGGGACCTTGCCGTCGAAGACGTAGTCGCCGTTCTCCATCTTCGGGTCCTTGACCTCGACGAAGGGCTTCTCCTCCAGGTCCGACCACTTCAGGGGCTTCGTCGGGTCGTACGACGCCTTCGTGACGTACAGCGCGAAGGAACCCCTGTGCGGGGCGGTGCCCTTGTAGCGGAAGGTGTGGTTCCCGGCGGACAGCTCGCTGGACGGCCAGTCGGCGCGCGGCAGGTCGAGGCCCTTGTACTTGTCGTTGCCCGCGCTGCACAGCTTGCCGTCGGGGATGATCTGCCTCGACTTCCCGGCGGCGTTGGCGATGTTCACGCCGTTCCAGTCGTAGAAGGCCTGCGTGCCGCTCGCGGCGACGGCGGCCTTGCAGGCGGCCGACTCCGGGGACTCCGGGCCCTCCTGGAAGCAGGCCGAGACGCGGCTGACCGGATCCGTCATCGAACCGTGCGCGGCGGCGGGCTGCGCAGGCAGGACGGTCAGAGCGGTCAGGGCGAGCGGGGCGACTCCGGCGGCGGCGATCGTGGCGGCCTTGCGGCGTGCGGGCATGCGGGTTCTCCTCAAACGGCGGTTCAGGGGGGCGGGGGCGGTGGCGAACGGGCGGCACCGCCCCCCGATCACCAGCGGCACCGACGGTTCGGCACCGCCCCGGTGACCGGAAAGCTAACCCCTGAGATCCGCGAGATCCCCTGCTGAGGAGGGGAAACGGAGATCCTTATGGTGCGTTTAAGGGAGGGCTAACCAAGGGCTCAGGTGGAGCCCCGGTCACGGGTGCATCCGCGCCCCCTTCAGCACCTTGTCGACCGCGCCCCGCGGCCCATGGACGGCGAGCCCCACCACGTCCAACTCGTCCCCGGCGACGGCGCGGACGGCCGCCCGGTTGTCGGTGTCGTTGCCGGTGGCGAACAGGCCGGAGGTGAACACCGAGCACGGCAGGCCCCGCCCCAGCGCGCGCCCGCGGGCGGCGGTCAGCACCTCCTTGCCGCCTTCGAGGACGAGCACCGGCTGCCGGAACATCGGCAGGTAGGCGGTGCCGTCGGCGTCCTCGTACGGCTCCCCGACGAGTTCGGGCAGCCGTGTGCCGAGCCCGCTCACGAGGAACGCGGTCACGTTCAGCCGCTGCCAGCTCTCCAGGTCGTCCCGGAGCAGTACGGCGATCTTGGTGTCGAAGCGGACGGGCGGCCGGTCGGTGGCGGCGGCGGTGGCAGCGAGGGGAGTAGGCGCGGTGGCGGTGTCTGTGCTCATGCGTCGAGACTGCCGATCACCGCGCGCCCCGGTCTTGTACGTTCTTTGCATGGCGGCCGGCGAGAAGATCACCGCGTGGCGCCCCGCGGTGCGGGGAGTGACGGAGGTCTTCCACGCCCACTTCACGCGCCACTCCTACCCGATGCACGTGCACGACACCTGGACGCTGCTGATCGTCGACGAGGGCGCGGTCCGCTACGACCTGGAGCGGAACCCGCACGGCACCCCGCTCGGCACGGTCTCGCTGCTGCCGCCCCAGGTCCCGCACAACGGCTCCGCGGCCACCCCGGACGGCTTCCGCAAGCGCGTCCTGTACCTGGAGGCGACGGAGGACGGGCCGCTCGACACCTCGTTCATCGGACCCGCCGCGGACGCCCCCGACCTCGTCGACCCGCTGCTGCGGCGCCGCATCGGACAGCTCCACAGGGCCCTCGCGCACCCGGGCGACGAACTGGAGGCGGCCGCCCGGCTCGCGCTCGTCGCGGAGCGGCTGCGCGAGCGGCTGCGTCCCCGCCTGGCCGGGGCGACCGGACCCGCCCCCGACCGCCGGGTCGCGGCCGCCCTGCGCGAACTCCTTGACGCACGCGTGGTCGAGGGCATCGCCCTGGAGGAGGCCGCCGGTCGCCTGCACGCGCACCCGGCGCACCTGGTGCGCTCCTTCACGGCGGCGTACGGCATCGCCCCGCACCAGTACCTGATGGCCCGCCGCGTGGACCGGGCGCGGCGCCTCCTGCTGGCCGGACGGCCGCCCGGCGAGACGGCGGCGGCCTGCGGCTTCTACGACCAGTCACATCTGACCCGGCACTTCAAGCGAGTGGTGGGCGTCCCCCCGGGCCGCTACGCCCGCGGCCGCTGACGACGCTCTCACCCCAGCCACCGGTACCGCCGCTCCGGCCGCCCCGTCCCGCCGTAGCGCAGCGTCACCTCGGCGCGGCCCGTGTCCACGAAGAACTCCAGGTAGCGGCGGGCGCTCACGCGGGAGAGCGAGCCCGCCGCCGCGCACTCCGAGGCCGACAGGCCCCCGGGATGCTCCCGAAGGGTCTGCTCCACCAGCTCCGCGGTGTGGGCCGCGAGGCCCTTCGGCAGCTCCCGGGAGCCGGGCGGCCGCGCGCCGAAGATCTGGTCCACGTCCTCCTGGCGCGCCTGACCGAGCCCGTCGAGCCGTGCCCGCACCGCCGCCACGTGCCGCAACTGCTCTTGCAGCGCCGCCTGGTTGAACGGCTTGATCAGATAGTGCAGGGCCCCCGCGCGCAGCGCCGCCCGTACGATCCGGGCGTCCCGCGCCGCCGTGATGAACAGGGCGTCCACCGGCCGGCGCCCCGGATCACGCTCCTCGGCGGCCCGCAGCTCCCGGAGCACCGCGAGCCCGTCCATGTCGGGCAGATAGACGTCGAGGAGCACGAGGTCGGGGCGGAGCCGCTCCGCCGCGCCGAGCGCCTCGGCGCCGGTGTGGGCGGCGCCGACCACGGTGCATCCGGCCACCGCGGCGACGTACCGGCTGTGCAGCTTGGCGACCATGAAGTCGTCGTCCACGACCAGGACCCTTGTCATCGCCGCAGGCTATGGGCGTGACCACAACGACCACAACGTCCATAGGTTCCGGAAGAGAGACAGGTCGTCGACGCCCGGGCAACATGTGGGCCACCTCACACCCGCATGTCCCCCGCAAGGTCCCTTCGACGTACCGACTGGTGGTGGCACCCGTGCGCCTGCGCACACCCCTGGCCCTGCTCGGCGCCGCGCTCCTCACGCTCGTGGCGCCGCCCCTGCTCACCGCGGGCAGCGGCGCCGAGACCGGCACCCAGATCCCCGGCCTGCGCTTCATGGTCCCCAACACCCCCGGCGGCGGCTACGACATCACCGCCCGCACCGCGGCCAAGAACGCCGAGGACGCCGGACTCACCCACAACATCGAGGTGTTCAACCTGCCCGGCGCAGGCGGCACCGTCGGCCTGACCCGGCTCGTCGGCGAGCACGGCAACGGCAAGCTCGCCATGTCCATGGGGCTCGGCGTCGTCGGCGCCGCACGCTCCAACCACTCCCCGAAGACCCTCTCCGACACCACCCCGATCGCCCGGCTCACCGAGGAGCAGGACGTCGTCGTGGTCGCCAAGAACTCCCCGTACAAGACCATCGGCCAGCTCATCGGGGCCTGGAAGAAGAACCCCGGCAAACTGCCCGTCGGCGGCGGCTCCGCGCCCGGCGGCCCCGACCACCTCGCCCCGATGCTGATGGCGCGCGCCGCCGGGATCGAGCCGAAGAAGGTCAACTACGTGCCCTTCGACGGCGGCGGCGAACTGCTCGCCTCCATCCTCGGCAGCAAGGTCGCCTTCGGCGTCTCCGGAGTCGGCGAGTACCTGGACCAGATCAAGTCCGGGGAGCTGCGCCTGCTCGCCGTGACCGGGCCGAAGCGGGTGCGCGGCCTGGACGGGCCCACCCTCAAGGAGTCCGGCTACGACGTGGAGTTCACCAACTGGCGCGGCATCGTCGCCCCGCCCGGCCTCAGCGACGCCGAGCGCGAGAAGCTCACCGTACTGATCAAGAAGCTGCACGCCTCGCCCGAGTGGCGCAAGTCCCTCAAGACCAACGGCTGGGACGACGCGTTCCTGGCCGGCGAGAAGTTCGGCGACTTCCTGGACGCCCAGGACAAGCGCGTCGTCTCGGTGCTGAAGGAGCTGGGCCTGTGACCACCACCGACGTCACCCCCGAGCGCCCGGACCGCCGCGCCTGGCTGCGCGAGCACTCCGAACTCGGCGTCAGTGTCCTGCTGCTTGCCCTCGGCGCGCTCGTCCTGACAGACGCGCTCACCATGGACGTGGAGATCGCCCAGCGCGGCCCCATCGGCCCGAAGACCGTGCCGGTCGCCGTCGGCATCGGCCTGCTCGTCGTCGCCCTGCTCCTCGCCGTCGACGTACTGCGCGGCGGCCGCGGGGAGGCCGAGAGCGGCGAGGACATCGACCTGTCCGAACCCGCCGACTGGCGCACCGTGCTGCTCCTCGCGGGCGTCTTCCTCGCCGCCGCCGTCCTCATCGAACCGCTCGGCTTCCCCGTCACCGGCGCCCTGCTCTTCTGGGGCTCCGCGTACGCGCTCGGCAGCCGCCACCTCGACCGCGACCCGCTGATCGCCGCCGTGCTCTCCGTCGTCACGTACGTGATCTTCAACAACCTGCTCGGCGTTCCGCTGCCGGGCGGCCCCCTGATGGGAGCGCTGTGACATGAACGCCTTCACCTCCCTCATCGACGGCTTCGGCACGGCCCTCACCCCGGTCAACCTCCTGTGGGCCGCCGTCGGCGTCCTCCTCGGCACCGCCATCGGCGTGCTGCCCGGCATCGGGCCCGCGATGGCGGTCGCCCTGCTGCTCCCGGTGACGTACGGACTCGAACCGACCGGCGCCTTCATCATGTTCGCCGGCATCTACTACGGGGCCATGTTCGGCGGCTCGACCACCTCGATCCTGCTCAACACCCCCGGCGAGAGCGCCGCCGTCGTCGCCGCCATGGAAGGCCATCCGATGGCCAAGGCGGGACGCGGCTCCCAGGCCCTCGCGGCCGCCGCCATCGGCCACTTCGCGGGCGGCATGATCGGCACGCTCCTCCTGGTGGCGCTCGCCCCGACCGTCGCCGACCTCGCCGTGGGCATCGGCGCGCCCGACTACTTCGCGATCATGGTGCTCGCGTTCATCGCGGTCACCTCCGTCCTCGGCTCCTCCCGCATCCGCGGTCTCGCCTCGCTCCTGATCGGCCTCACGATCGGCCTGGTCGGACTCGACCAGATGACGGGCCAGCAGCGGTTGACGTTCGGCTCGCTCCAACTCGCCGACGGCATCGACGTGGTGATCGTCGCGGTCGGTCTCTTCGCGATCGGCGAGGCCCTGTGGGTCGCCGCGCACCTGCGCCGCACCAGCGCCGAGGCGATCCCCGTCGGCCGCCCCTGGCTCGGCAAGGCCGACGTACGACGTACGTGGAAGTCCTGGCTGCGCGGCCCTCTCATCGGCTTCCCGTTCGGCGCGATCCCGGCCGGCGGCGCGGAGATCCCCACCTTCCTCTCCTACGTCACCGAAAAACGCCTCTCCAAGCACAAGGACGAGTGGGGCAAGGGCGCCATCGAAGGCGTCGCGGGCCCCGAGTCGGCGTCGTCCGCGTCCGCCGCGGGCACCCTCGTCTCCATGCTGACGCTCGGCCTGCCCACGACCGCCGTCGCCGCCGTGATGCTCGCCGCCTTCCAGCAGTACGGCATCCAGCCCGGCCCGCTGCTCTTCGAACGCGAACCAGATCTGGTCTGGGGCCTGATCGCCTCCCTGTTCGTGGGGATGGTGCTCCTGCTGGCCCTGAACCTGCCCCTCGCCCCCCTCTGGGCGAAGCTGCTGCGCATCCCGCGGCCCTACCTCTACGCGGGCATCCTGTTCTTCGCCGCGGTCGGCGCCTACGCGGTCGGCGGCGAACCGGTCGACCTCGTCATCCTGCTCGTCATCGGCCTGATCGGCTTCGGCATGCGGCGCTACGGCCTGCCCGTCCCGCCCGCCGTCATCGGCGTCATCCTCGGTCCCAACGCCGAGCAACAGCTGCGCCGCGCCCTCCAGATCAGCGACGGCAGCGTCGCCGGGCTCGTCGACACGCCGTTCTCCGTGACGGTCTATGGCCTCGTCGTCCTCATCGTGACGTGGCCGTTGTGGAAGAAGGCACTGGTACGGGCACGTCGCCGTGACGTAGACGTGGAGGCATGACGACGACACCCGGCACCTTCACGGACATCCGCCTCGCCACCGCCGCCGACGTGCCCGCCGTGAAAGCGGTGACCGACGCGGCCTACCACCACTACATCGAACGCATCGGGCGCGTCCCCGCGCCGATGGAATCGGATCACGCGGCCGATGTGGCGGCGGGGCGGGTGTACGTCACCGGGGACCCGGTCGTCGGGCTGCTGGTCCTCGACCCCCTCCCCGAACCGAGCGAGGACGCACACCTCTTCCTGTACTCCATCGCGGTCCACCCCGATGCGGCGGGGCAAGGGGTGGGCCGACACCTGCTCACCTTCGTGGACGCCCACGCGCGGTCCCTCGGGCTGCCCGAAGTCCGCCTCTACACCAACGCGTTGATGTGGGAGAACCAGAAGATCTACCCCCGGTACGGGTACGACCTCGTGGAGCGGCGCGTCGAGGGCCCGTACGACCGGCTGCACTACCGCAAGCGGCTGACCACTTGAGGGGATCTCATCCGTCCGGCCACCAGGTCCGCTGGACGTCCTTGCGGACCTCCGGCCTCTCCCTCGGCTGGACCTCGGCTTCCTGGCGTTCCCGCACCCGGCGGCTGACGGACTTGCCGACGGGCTTGTGCGTGGTCACTCGGCGCATGGCTGCCTCCCTGCCTTACCGATGTCCACCGAAGCGGCGCGCTAGACCTCCCCGCCCCACCTTTCTGATCGAGCACCTGCCCGAACCGGCGGCCGGGGCGGGCTACGACCCCCTTGGCAGAAGCCCCCCACGCGCCAACGACTCCAGTTCGGTGAGGGCGCGCAGGGCCGCCGACGCGGCGGTGGGGTCCTTGGTGGGCAGGGTGCTTGCCTCGAACTCGTCCTCGTCCAGGCGCAGGACCGTCGCGCCGTCCGCCGAGCACCACAGGTCGAGGTCCAGGTCCTCCACCGTCAGGAGTGAGCCGTCGCGGGCCGCGGGGCGCGTCACGTCGCAGTACCAGCCCTTGAGAGTGCCGTCGGCGGCGTACACCTCCTTGATCGCGTACCACCGGTCGCGCCAGTAGTGCTCGGTGAAGACGTCGCCCGGTTCGAAGCGGACGAAGCCGAAGTCGCGGACGCCGGGGGCCGCCCAGGGGGCCCGGACCGTGATCCGGGTGCCGTCGTCCTGGAGGAGCCCGGCCGGGTAGCGGATCTTGGTGCGGCCGGCCTTGACGAGGACGACCTCCAGGGTGGTCAGGGCCTCAGCCGAGGTCTCGGACATGGCGCACCTCCGTACCGCAGACCTGGTAGCCGAACCAGTCGTTGATCGCCAGCATCGGTTCGTTCCCCGCGTCGTTGCCCGTGAACGCCTCCGTGCAGCCGGCCGCGCGGGCGCGGTGCAGGGAGTCGTTCTTCGCGAGCTTGGCGAGGCCCCGGCCGCGGTGGGCGCGCGCCGTGCCCGTCATGCCGGAGGCGTAGCGGCCCGCGCCGTCCGTGCGGGCCAGGCTGAACGCCGCGGGGCGGCCGTCCACCAGGGCCACCGTGGTGAGCTCCTGGCTGACCAGCGGATGGTGCCAGGTCTCGGCGAGCCAGTGCTCGTAGTCGGTGAACTCGGCGGCCACGTCGCCGGGTTCGTCCGCCACCGTCTCCGCGTCGAGCGCGAAGAGCGGCCGCGCGTCGTCCGCGTACACCGAGCCGCTGATCAGCTCCACCCCGGCGGGCGGCTCCCGGCGGGGCGGCAGCGTGCCGTGCGCGAGGTCCAGGCGCAGGAAGTGCGCGCGACGGCTCGCGCGGTAGCCGTGGCGGGCGGCGAAGGCGAGGTTCGCCGGCTCGTCGAGCACCCACGAGTAGACGGTGGTGGCGCCCGCGTCCGCCAGATGTTCCTCGGCGGTGCGCAGCAGGAGCGTTCCGGCGCCGGTACCGAGCCGCCGCGGGTGCACGTAGACGTTGGCGAAGCCCTGGCCCGGCTCGGGGCTGTCGTAGGCGATGCCCACCTGCGCCGTACCGATGACCTCGCCGTCGGCCTCGGCGATCAACTGCCGGTAGCTGGAGTCCGGATGGGCGTGCGCGCGGTCGAAGGACACGGACTCGGGGGTGGCGAGCATGGCCGGCACACACGCCCGCCGTACGGCGGCGAAACCCGCGTCGTCCGCCGCGGCGGTGACGGCATCAGTGCGGAGGGCTCGGACGATCACAGTCATGGGCCCGCACGGTACGCGGGGGGCACGCGGGGGTGCCTCCCATTTTCCGGGGGCACTCGGCACTCCCGGGGTCAAGGCGGGGCGCGCCGGTTTTCCGCCGGGTGACGTGTGCGGCCGGAGGCAAGTCGTGCGGGACAATCGCTCCGTGACTTTGAAGATCGACATCGACGCGGACGCGGGCGACGCGCCCTACGAGCAGGTGCGGGCCCAGATCGCCGGACAGGCGCGCTCGGGCGAGCTGCCCGTCGGCTACAAGCTGCCCACGGTGCGGGGGCTCGCCCAGTCGCTGGGGCTCGCGGCGAACACGGTGGCCAAGGCCTACCGGGCCCTTGAGGCCGACGGGGTCATCGAGACCCGGGGCCGCAACGGCACGTTCGTCGCCGCCGCGGGGGACGCCGCCGCGAAGGAGGCGTCCAACGCCGCGCAGGCGTATGCCGAGCGGGTCCGGCGGCTCGGCCTCTCCGAGGACGACGCCCTGGCCGCCGTACGCGACGCCGTGCGCGCCGCGTACGGGACGTCCGGCTAGGGCGCCGCGACAGGCCCTCCCGCGGACTGCCTCACCGCACGAGCACGACCGAGTTGATCGGCGTGAAGTCGTACGGCGCGTATTCGCCCACGTAGCGCTGCACGGGGTAGCAGTTGGTTCCGTTGTACCCCTTGCAGATCTGGAAGCCGGCGCCTCCGGTCTGGTTGTTGACGATCACGCGGACGCCGGTCACGTTGGACAGGTTGTGGGCGCCGTAGCGGTAGAAGATGTTCTTGGTCAGGATGGTGCCGTTCGCCTCACGGATGCAGACCGCTCCCGACGGACAGGGCGTTGCCGCGGCGGCGCCGGGAGCCACGGCGAGTCCGACGGCGCTGAGAGCGAGAGCCATGCCTGCGGCCGACGCAATGAGCTTGCGCAATGTTCCCCCTAGGTCGTGATGTAGGTCGTGATCTAGGTCGTGATGCCCCGGTCCGGGCATCGTGGACCCGAACGTAGACCTGGCCGACCGGGGCGCACCAGAGCGTCCGCACAGGTCGTGACCTGGGGTGCCGACGAGAATCGGGAGGCGGAAGTGTCATCGAGAATGCCATGGATGTGCGATTGAACCGTCACAGATACAGCCCCGCGTCCGCCTCCGTCCGCCCTTCCCGCTGGTCCGGGACCGAGGTCGGCGTCGTGCCGCGCCGCAGGGCGAAGAGCTCGGCGAGGGTGGCGCCGTCACGGGAGACGCCCTCCTCCGTGCCGAGCCACTCCACCGCCTCGGGGCGGGTCAGCGCGCCGACCTCGATGCGGGCCAGGCAGCGGCCGGGGCGGACGACCGCCGGGTGCAGGCGCTCCAGGTCCTCGTTGGTCGTGACGCCCACCAGGACGTTGCGGCCCTGGCCGAGCAGTCCGTCCGTGAGGTTGAGGAGACGGGACAGCGCCTGCCCCGCCGTGTGCTTCGCCTCGCCGCGGATCAGCTCGTCGCAGTCCTCCAGGAGCAGCAGCCGCCAGCGCCCCTTCGCCGTGCCGTCGTCCTCACCGATCGCGATGTCCATCAGATAACCGACGTCACTGAAGAGCCGCTCCGGATCCAGCACGCAGTCCACCTGGCACCAGTCGCGCCACGACCGGGCCAGCGTCCGCAGCGCCGACGTCTTGCCCGTGCCCGGCGGCCCGTGCAGGAGCAGCAGGCGCCCGGAGATGTCCTCCGGCGTCGTCTTCATCAGCTTGTCCATCGCGTCCGCCACCGGCGCCGTGTAGTTGGGCCGCACCTCCTCCCACGTACCGGCCGAGATCTGCCGGGTGGTGCGGTGCGGGCCGCGCCGCGGAGACACGTACCAGAACCCCATGGTCACGTTCTCCGGCTGGGGCTCGGGCTCGTCCTGCGCGCCCTCCGTGGCCTGCTTCAGGACGCGCTCGGCCAGCTCGGCGCCGGTCGCCGTCACCGTGACGTCCGCGCCGCGGTTCCAGCGGGAGATCAGCAGCGTCCACCCCTCGCCCTCGGCGAGCGTCGCGCTGCGGTCGTCGTCGCGGGCCGCCCGCAGCACCGTCGCCCCGGGCGGGAGCAGCGTCACGCCGGACTTGACGCGCTCGATGTTCGCGCTGTGCGAGAAGGGCTGCTCGCCCGTCGCGAAGCGGCCGAGGAACAGCGCGTCCACGACATCCGACGGAGAGTCGCTGTCGTCGACGTTGAGCCGGATCGGCAGGGCGTCGTGAGGGTTCGCAGACATGCCGCCATGATCCGGCACGCACCCGCCCTCGTGCATCCGGTTTGCAGTGGTGCGAGTCCTGTCGCGGTGGGGCGAAACCTGTCCCACCGCCGAAGCCCCCGATACGCTGGTCGCCGATGGGACGTCATGGGTGGTTTTCGGGGGCAGGGCGGTGGCGGCTCACCGCACTGCTCGGCGTTGCGCTGACCGCGCTGGCCCTGGTGTTCACTCTGGTCAACACGCTGCCCGGCGACGGAGGAAGCACCGCGGGCACCACCCCCGACGGCGACAAGGTGCACGGCACCCCCGCCCTCCCGCCCGGCGCGGCCGCGCCGGAGGTGGGCTGGGGCTTCACCCACACCCAGTACAGCGCGGACGACGGCGAGCGTACGGCGGTCGAACGCGTCCGCGCCGAACTCGCCGGGCAGCGGCGGCCCGTCCCACAGATCCAGCACGTCATGGGCTGGGGCGCGGGCAACCCCGAGCCGGTCAAGGGACGTTACGACTTCTCCGAGATGGACCGGCGCATCGACTTCGTCCGGGCGAGCCGGGGCACGCCCGTGGTCACCCTCTGCTGCGCCCCCGACTGGATGAAGGGCGGCGAGCCCGGCGCGGACAACACCGACTGGAGCCGGCGCGCCCTGGAGACCGCCCCGGACCGAGCGCACTACGACGACTTCGCGAAGCTCGCCGCGACCATCGCCCGGCGCTACCCCGACGTACGCCACTTCATCGTCTGGAACGAGTTCAAGGGCTTCTGGAACGACGAGAAGGCCCGCTGGGACCACGAGGGCTACACCGAGCTCTACAACCTCGTCCACAAGGAGCTCAAGAAGGTCGACAAGGACATCATGGTCGGCGGCCCCTACCTGGTCATGGACAGCGTCCACCCGCGCCAGAGCGCCAACGCCTCACAGGTCAAGGGCCCTTGGGGCCGCCTGGACCAGCGGGTCCTCGACGCCTTCACGTACTGGAACAAGAACAAGGCGGGCGCGGACTTCGTCGTCGTCGACGGAGCCAGCTACACGGCCGACGACGAGATGTTCCCCGACGAGTTCAAGGCCACCGACAAGCTGACGGCCGTCGGCGAGTGGGTGCGCGAGCGGACCGGCGGCCTGCCCCTGTGGTGGGCCGAGTACTACGTGGAGCCGGGCGACAGCCAGGACGACCGCGACGACTGGTCCGAGGCGCACCGCGTCGCCGTCCAGGCGTCGGGCCTGATGGCGATGGCCCGTGGCGGCGCCACCAGCGGCTTCTACTGGAACCCGCAGAAACGGGGCGCCAAGTGCGCGGGCTGCCTGTGGACGCCCACCCAACGTGCCGACGGCGGCCGCGAGTTGCCGATGCTGGAGCTCATCGAGCGGTTCGGCGCGGAGTTCGGCCCCGGCACGGAGTTCGAGCAGGTCACGATCGCCGCCGACGACCGGCCGGACGTCCGCGTGCTCGCCGACGACGAGGCGGTGCTCGTCGTCAACACCCTCGACCGGCGTGTCAGCGCCAAGGTCGACGGCAAGCGGTTCGACATGGAGGGGTACGAGGTGAAGTGGCTCCAGCGCTGAGCCCCGCACCCCTGCCCCCGCCCCGCCGTCACTCCCGACTCACGCCATCGACAAGAACCGCTGGATCAGCGACGCCAGCAGCACCGCGAGCAGCGGCAGCGAGAACCAGAAGCTGCTCTGGAGCCACCGCTGCTGCCGCACGCCCGGCGCCGCCGCGACCCGCACCACCTCGCGCGTGGTGAGCAGCAGCACCAGCGCGACGGCGGCGAGCGCGCCCACCACCGACCACGGCGTCCACGTCACCTTCGGCCCCACCGGCCCCGGGTCGGCCTCGGGCACCCTGCCGTCCGGCTGCTCCCGCAGGCTGTAGAGGGACGCGTCGTCGTTGGCGAAGACCTTCTTCAGCTCCCGGCGGTCGTCGAGGTGGCGCAGCAGCCGCTGCTCCCACGTCGGCGAATAGCCCGCGTCCAGCTGGAGAGAGATCGACTGGCTGCGGTTGATCATCAGGTACGACTGCGGCCCCGCGTCCCTGAGCGCCTTCACCAGTCCGGAGACCAGGACCGGGTCGGCGGGCGCGAGCGTGGGGACGTAACTGATCTTCTCCATGTCACGGGCACCCCACGGCATCGCCGGCGTCACGTTCTCGACGGTGTCGTCGCTCATCCAGAGCAGCCGCACCGTCGGGTCGTCGTGCGCGTACACGTACTCCATCGCCGCGACCTCGCCGGGCCGGATCCGCTCGAAGGGTTCGTTGCCCCAGCGCGCCACGAGGAAGCCGCCCATCAGCACGAGCCCGGCCATCAGCGCGGCCAGCGGGGCGAGGCTCACCCGGTCGCGGTCCCGCTCGTCGGCGGTGACACCCGCGCGCGGGAACAGCGCGAGCCCGGCGAGCAGGGCCGCGCCCGGCAGCGCGAACATGAAGACCCGCAGGGCCATCTCACCGCCGTACGACTGCATGGCGAAACCGAGGAACGGCACGAAGGTGAGGACGAGCAGCGAGCGCTCGCCGTACCGGCAGAAGCGCCGCCGCCACCAGCCCCAGCAGGCGAACGCCAGGACGGCGCCGGCCATCGCCACGCGCGCGTACAGCACCAGTTGGTGCGTCGAGCTGCCGCCCTCGATGCGCCCGGAGACCGAGGACGACACATTGCCGCCGACGCCGCCGACCCCGCCGAACAGTTCGTCGAAATGCCCGGACCAGTACGGCTCGGCGAGGAAGCCCAGCCAGCTGAGGACCATCACCGTGAAGAGCGTCGGCAGGCCGCGCAGCTCCGAGCGGCCGACCAGGACGAGCACCGTGAGGACGCCGAGCATGACGAACGGCGTCAGCTGGTGCGCGGGCACGGTCGCCGCGAAGAGGCCGACGAGGACCAGGAGCAGCACCGCGCGCTCCCGGCGGCCCGTCGGCTCCACCTCGCTCTCACCGGGACGCCGCTTGGCCCACAGCACGCGCGGGGCGCGGAACCACACCAGGAGTACGGCGACGAAGGCGATGTAGAGCAGATACGTGAAGCCCTGCGGGGAGAAGTAGTCCTGGCCGACCCAGCCGCTCAGCACGAAGATCCACAGGCCCGCCCACTTGGCGCGCCAGGCCGCCCGCACGGAGCGCACCAGCAGGAACATCGGCGCCAGGTAGAGCAGTTGCATGGCCGTCGGCCACCAGCGGATCACCTCGGTCATGTCCGAGACACCGCACGCCTTTGCGACGAACGTGGCCGCGGCGAAGAAGCCGGGCCAGCTCCAGCGCGCGTCAAGGTCGGGCACCGCGGTGCCCGTCCGGTCGATGTACTCCAGGAAGCCCAGGTGCTGCCAGGCCGTGGCGAACCGCGGCTCGGCCTCGATGACCGCGGGCAGCGCGTGCAGCGACACGACGGTGGCGAGCAGCGTCACCAGCAGGAGGCCCTTGAGCGGCCGGTCCATCCACAGCAGTACGGCGAACACGACGACCAGGAGCGCGGCACCGGCCAGCGTCGGCACCGGCAGCACGGAGATCAGGCCGAGCCCGCCCATGCCGTCCAGGTCCTCCTCGCCGAGGCCGAGGACGGGCAGCCAGTACAGGGCGAGCGCGGCGGCGAGCAGCAGCGCCACGAGCAGCACGCGGAGCCGGCGGGCGCGTGGGGGAGCGGACTCCTCGGGTTCCTCGGGTGTGCACTCCTCCGCGCCGCCCGGCGCGGCGGACTCCTCCCGCGAAGGCTCCGCGGGCCCCGTCGGCTCCGGAGGAGGCGAGGAAGGCCCTGCGGCCGGGGTTCTCGGCGCCCACGTGGGCCGGTGGTCCATGTCGTCCCCCTCGGTCTGCGCCACGGGCGGGCCCGGCCGCACGTCCGGCCTGCGTTCCTGGTGTTCGAAGTCGAGCTGTACGGCGAGCTGAAGCGTGTCCGAGTCCAGCGACTCCCGCAACGCCCAGGCGGGTCCGTGCCGCTCCTTGCCTCCCGGCGGGGCGGCGGGCGCGTCCGGCGTGCCGAGGCCGACGAGGTCCCCGACCGGGGCCGCCACGCCACCGGCCGGCCCGGCCGAGGGGACCGCCCGCGTCACGCGGTACAGCTTGGGCGCCGCGATCGCCACGATCACGGTCAGGCCGGCGATCTCCGCGATGCCCGCGCCGGTCAGCCCCATCCGCGGCAGCAGGATCAGCGTGAGGCCGAGGACCAGCACGCACAGCAGCCCCTGGAGCCAGGCGATCCCGGAGGTCTCGCTCTGGGCGCGCCGCACCGCGAAGTACGTCTCCATGACCACCCGCAGCAGCGCCCCCACCGCGAACCAGCGCAGCAGCCCGGTGGCGGCGTCCGCGTACCCCTGGCCGAACACGCGCAGCACGAGCGGCGCGGCCAGGAAGAGGATGCCGCAGACCGGCAGCATGATCACGGTCATCCGGCGCAGCGCCGCACGGGTGTTGGCGGCGAGCAGCGCCGGGTCGTGCGCGCCCTCGACGGTCAGGGAGGCGCCCATGTTGATGGCGAGGAGGTTGACGGTGCCGCCGATGGTGGTGGTGATGTAGAAGTACGCGTTGTCGACCGAGCTGACCTGCGAGGCGACGATCACCGGGACGAGATAGACCACGGCCAGCGAGAAGAGCGAGCCGGTGTAGTCGCCCGCGAGGAAACGGCCGATCTCGCGCAGCGTCGGCGGCCTCGCCCTGCCGTCGGTGGCCTTCACATGGCGCGGCACCAGACGCCGGAAGACCAGCCAGCCCAGAGGGATCACCGATACGAGGATGGAGGCGACCCAGGAGACGAAGACGCCCGCGGTCGGGATCGCCGCGGCCATCGCGATGAGCAGCGCCAGCTTGGCCACGGAGAAGACGGTGTTGCCGACGGGCACCCACAGCGCGTTGCGCAGCCCGGTCAGCACGCCGTCCTGGAGGGTCAGCACCGACCAGGCCACGACGGCGAGGACGAACCCGACGCCGTGGACCGGCCCGTGCAGGAAGCGGTACGAGGGCCCCCACAAGTCGAGGGTGAGCAGAAAGACCACCGCGGCGAGCGCCACCGCCACCGAACTGGCCGCGTAGGTACGGAAGATGAGGCGGCCCGTGGCGCGGCCGGCGACCGGGATGAACCGCGCCAGCGCGCCGGTCAGGGTCAGGGCGGTGAGCCCCGCGAGGAGCTTCATCGCCGCGATCGCCGCCGAGCCCTGGCCGACCGCCGACTCCGAGTAGTAGTGGGCGGCGGCCAGCCAGAAGCCGACGCCGAGCACACCGGAGATGCCCGTGTTGAGCATCAGCGCGTAGGCGTTGCGGAACAGCGGGCTGCCGCCGCCCGGCCCCGGCAGGCGTATGCCGCGCGGCCCGCCGGACGTGCCGGCGCGGGCGGAGGTCGTGTCAGACACGGGAACGGATGGCCTTCCGGCGGACCTGTCGGGCTCTGCGGACCAGCGCGTACCCCTTGGTCAGGGCATGGTCCACGGCGAATGTACGGGCGAGGGCGCGCCCCTCCACCAGGCGCTCGAACTCCTCGGCCCCGGTGGAGCGGCGCACGGTGACCCGTCGCAGGGCATAGGGGCCCTGGGCGCGGCGGGCCAGGGAGTTGCCGACGGCGAGCGACTGGGTGAACCCCGCCTCCCGCACCCGCGCGCGCACCCGGCGGCTGGAGTAGCCGTAGGGATAGGCGAAGGAGGCGGGCCGGGTGCCCAGCTCGTCGGCCACGATGTCCCGGCAGCGGCACAGCTCGGACCACAGCTCCTCGTCGCGGAGCTGGTCGAGTTCGGGATGGGTGTGGCTGTGCCCGCCGATCTCGGTGCCCGCTGCGGCCAGTTCGCGCACCTGGTCCCAGTCGAGCATCAGGTCGAGGCCGCCCCCGGTGTCGTGCTCCCCGCGCAGCCAGCCCGTGGAGACGAACAGGGTGGAGGCGAAGCCGTGCTTGGCGAGCACGGGCAGCGCGTGGCGGTGCACACCCGCGTAGCCGTCGTCGAAGGTGATCAGGACGGGGCGGTCCGGCAGCGGGGCGCCCGGCGAGCGCCAGGCGGCGGCCAGCTGGGCGGTGGTGAGCGGAGTGAAGCCCCGCTCGCCGAGCACCTCCATCTGGCGTGCGAACGCGTCGGGCGACACCGACAGATCGTGCGTCGCCTCGTTCGGCAGGCGCGCGACCGAGTGGTACATCAGTATCGGCACGGGTCCCGTGCTCATGCGGCAGCCCCCTCGCCGCCCGTGCCCCGCACCCCGCCCGGCTCCCCGCCGACCTCCACGACGCGGAACGTGGCGGCTCCCCTGCGCGCACGGACGCTGCCGAGTACGTACCCCCCGGCCGCGGCGGCCACTCCCGTCACGATGGCACCCGCGCGTCCCACTCCGCCGGGCCGCCCGAGCACGGCATCCCGCAGACCGCGGCCGACCCCGGCGGGCAGCACCCGCGTGGTGTAGCGCCGCTCGGACTCAAGGCCCTTGCCCGCGCCGACGCTCCGGGCCACCAGCGCCTTCGAGAGGCCCTCGGCGTACGCCCTCGTACGGAAGTAGCGGAACCGCTCCCGCGCCCCGGGCACCCGGTGGTGGATCACCGCCCGGTCATCGGTCAGCAGGACGGCGTCCGGCCGGGCCCGGGTGAGGCGGATGCAGAACTCCGTCTCCTCGCAGCCCAGCGGCCGTCTGTCGCCGTCCCTGCCGATGCCGGTCGCGAAGCCGCCGGCCACGTCGAAGGCGGAGCGGCGGAAGGAGGCGTTGCCCCCGAGGACGTTGCGCACCCGTGTCCGGCCCTCGGGATGCCCCCGGTACGTACAGCCGACGACCCAGTCGAACTCCTCGGGGAACCAGGCAGGCCGCCGACCCGACTCCCACAGGGGCAGGGTGCGCCCGCCGACGGCGAACACCCGCGGGTCCTCGAACCCCTCGGCGAAGTGGCGCAGCCAGTCCCGCTCGGCCACGGCGTCGTCGTCCAGGAAGGCGATGACGGAGCCGCGCGAGGCGGCGATGCCGGTGTTGCGCCCCGCCGAGAGGCCGCGGGGACCCGCGTTGGCGAGCACCCGCACCTCACCGCTCTCCCCGGCTTCCTTGTACTGCCCGGTCAGCCGGTCCAGGAGCGAGGCGTTGTGATCGACCACGAGCAGGGTCTCCCGGGCCGTCAGTGACTGCGCGCGCACCGAGGCGACCGCCGCGAGGATGTCCTCCCAGCGGTCCTCGGTGTACACGCAGACGACGACGGATATGTCCGCGCTCAAGACACCTCTCCCTGGCCCTTGCGGAAGGGAAGACCCCGCGCCGCCGCGCGCCGCACCCCGCGCCTGCCGCGGCCGGAGCGCTCGGTGAGGATCACCTTCAGTACGCGGATGCCGTCGCGGACGGCTCTGAGGTTGCTGGCGCCGTGTATCCGCAGGTACTCGTGGCTCGGGATCTCCTGCACCTTGAGCCCGGCCTTGACGACCCGGATGTTCATCAGGGTCTCGACCTCGAAGCCGGTGCAGTCGAGCTCGATCTCGTCGAGGCAGTGCCGCCAGAAGGCGTTGTAGCCGTAGCACAGGTCGGTGTAGCGCGCGCCGAACTTGGCGTTGACCACGGAGCACAGGACGTGGTTGCCGAGCTTGCGGATCGGCGTCATGTCGTCCGTGCCGCCGCCGTTGGCGAACCGCGAGCCCTTGGCGAAGTCCGCGCCCGAGACGAGGGCGGAGACGTACGAGACGATCTCCTGGCCGTCGGCGGAGCCGTCGGCGTCGACCATCACGATGATGTCGCCCGTGCACGCGGCGAAGCCGGTGATCAGGGCGTCGCCCTTGCCCTTGCCGAGCTGGCGCACCACTTTCACGTCCGGCCACAGCTCGCGGGCGACGGCCACCGTGTCATCGGTGGAGTCGCCGTCCACGAGGACCACCTCGTGGATCCAGTCGGGCAATGTCTTGAATACGTAGGGAAGATTCTCCGCTTCGTTCATCGCGGGTATCACCACACTCACCGGTGGCGTGATCGCCAAGTGCGTGGAGATCGGGCGATAGTTCCTGGAGATCTCTTCTAGCGGGTCCTGGCCGGCGTCCGCCGGGCGCACGGAAGAAGTCATGTCGGTGGTCCCTCTCGTCCGGTGGACCGCCCGCCCCCGGGCGGTCCGGTAATTGATCCGGTTCGAAAGGGGGGTTCTCACTCGAGCATGACGAAATAGATCTCCGTGCATGCCGAGTGAGCTGGCATCGCGCGGGACGTGACCCGGCCGAAGAGCGATCACCGGGCACGGCACCCCCCTACCGCGCCCCGCGCCGGTACCATCGCGATCTTGAGCCCTCCCCTGGATCGCATTACATGATGGACCGTTGCGGGTGGATGTACGACGGTATTGATGATTGAGACTGTATGGCAAGACCTGGAACGCGGCCTCACGTTTTACATGATTTGGGCAATCTATGCAGTCACATTCGGACTGCTCTATTTCTTGCCCGGCTGCTTGCTTGTCTCCTTGCCCGACTCCTTGCCAAGGGATCGGATTTGGCCGATCCGCTTGAGCGCATTATCGGCAGGTCCGAAGAATTCCGGCCTGGACAGCACGGTGTTCCGCAGTGCCCGGACCGGAGCGCGCCGCGCCCGGTGCCCGAGAGCCACCGGGTGGCGCAGCGCCACCCACCCCTCCGACACGGCCAGTTCGCGCGTCTTCAGGGAGTCCTTGTAGTCCTTCTGGCCGCGGCCGAGATCGAGGTACGCGATCCCGTCGGCGGCGGCCGCCTCGGCCATGCGCAGGTGCAGGACAAGGCCGGGCGAGTACTTGGCGAACGCCGGGTCGTACGCGGGGAACCAGCAGGCGAGGACCCGCTCGCTGCGCAGCCCGAAGTGCGCGGCGACCGGGACGTCGGCCACGTAGAGCACCGAGAGGATCCCGGCGAACGAGCCGGTCCTGGTGTGGAAGAGCCGGCGCACCAGCTCGGTGATCCAGGGGTGCGCGAAGCGGTCGCTGCGTCCCGTCCTGCGGTACTGCGCCGACTTCCAGCCCATCAGGGTGGCCAGGGCCCCGGGGTCGCGCTCGTCGTGGACGTAGCGCACCGCTCCGTGGTCGCGCCCGAGCCTGCGCTCCTTGGCGAGGGTGGTCCGGGTGAACTTCGGTGACTGGGCGCGCAGTTGGCCGAGATAGACCTCGTAGCCCCGGTCGACGTCCATGACGGGGGAGGGGAAGCTGCCGGCGGCGCCCGCCTCGAACGGACCCTGGCCGCCGACCAGGTGATCGAACTCCCACAGCACGAGCCCGCAGGCCCGCAGCAGCTCCTGGGCGTCCCAGCGGAAACCGGGACGGTGCACCAGCCCCTGGCAGTCGGAGACGCCGAGGCCGACGGCGCGGCCCACGCCGGTGACGGACCGCTGGAAGGGGAAGAACGCCGCCGGTTCACCGTCCTCGCGCACGACGGCGATCCGCACCCCGCGCCGGCCGTGCGCCGTGGCGAGGGCGAACTCTGGGGCGAGGAAGGGGTTGGCGAGCTCGGGTGAGCCGTCGAGGTGCGCCTTGGACTGAAGGGCGGTCCACGCCGCCCGGTCGGCGGCGGTGAGTTCGCCGGGGCGGTGCACGGTGATGTTCACGTCAGGTGGTCCACCTTCTCGCCGCACGGCGGCGCAGGCGCCGTGCCACTGTCAGCAGGAGAGCGAGAGCGCTGAGGGCGGTGACGGCGACGACCCCGCCGCGCACCGACCACACACGCAGCGCCAGCATGCCCTGCGCCACGAGGAGGTTGACCGCGACGGCGCCGGCCACGGCGGCCACGGCGCGGCCCAAGGGCGCGAGCGCCCGCAGCGCGGCGGCGATCGCGGCCGAGGGTGCGGCGAGGAGGAAGAAGAGGGTGAAGGGGCCGCGCAGCGGCGAACTCAGGTCGACGAGCGCGAGCGTCGCGCCGACGCCCCCCACGGCGACGGCCGCTCCCGCGAGCAGCGGCAGCAGATCCTGGTCGCGGCCCCGCCCGGTGCGCCGCCCCGTGTCCGATGGCGGCGCCTTGCTCCCGATGGTCTGCATTGGCGACTTTGCCCCCCGACGCGCCGGATGCCGGGCTTCAATGTCGCGCAGTCCCTGGCGACCCGTCAAGACGCGGAGGAAGCGTGCAGATGTTCCCGCCTGACGGCTGTGACAGGGGTGAACTCCCGGCGCGGAAAAGCGAATTGTTCGGGAAATCGTTGACATGGACACTATCGACGAGCCGGAGTGCGTGCTACCACGGTCGAGGCGGAAACCCTGCTAAGGGAGGTTCCATGAGATTGTCCCGCATCACGGCATATACATCCTCGCTCCTGCTCGCCGCCGCCTTCGCCCTCACCGGGGCCACAGCGGCTCAAGCGGACCAGAACGCCGCAGCCACCGGCTATGTGGCGCTCGGCGACTCCTACTCCTCGGGCGTCGGCGCCGGCGACTACGACAGCGCGAGCGGCGACTGCAAGCGCAGCAAGCGCGCCTACCCGGCACTCTGGGCGGCATCGAACTCACCCTCCAGCTTCAACTTCACGGCCTGCTCGGGCGCCCGTACGGGTGATGTTCTGGCGAATCAGCTGGGTCCGCTCGGATCCGGCACGGGCCTCGTCTCGATCACCGTCGGCGGCAACGACGCGGGCTTCGCCGACGTCATGACGACGTGTGTGCTCCAGTCCGAGAGCAGCTGCCTGTCCCGCATCGCCCAGGCGCGCGCGTACGTCGACTCCACACTCCCCGGCAACCTCGACAAGGTCTACTCGGCGATCAGCGCGAAAGCTCCGGCCGCCCGCGTGGTGGTGCTCGGCTACCCCCGCTTCTACAAGCTGAGCGGCTCCTGCACGACCGGCCTCTCCGAGCGCGAGCGGGCCGCCATCAACGACGCCGCCGACTACCTCAACACGGCCACCGCCAAGCGCGCGGCCGACCACGGCTTCACCTTCGGCGACGTCACCCGCACTTTCACCGGCCACGAGATCTGCTCCGGCAGCGCGTGGCTGCACAGCGTGAACTGGCTCAACATCGGCGAGTCCTACCACCCGACGGCCGCCGGACAGTCCGGTGGCTACCTCCCCGTGTTCACCTCGGCGGCCTGACCCCCACCGGCTGAACCGACGCGTACGGCGAGTAGGAGCCCCCGCCCGTCGGGGTCTCCTGCTCGCACGTCACCGAGTACGCCACGGCGTTGGACGCGGTGGTGACGGGAGCGCGTACCTCCACGCCGATCGTGTTCGTATACGTCCCGCCGCCCTGGTCGTACGCCGTCTCGACCTGACTCACCTGCTTCGTCCTGCCGCTCCCGGCGGGGAAGGACAACGTCTTCCACCCCGGCTCGCTCGGCTCCCCGGTCTTCGTGACCCAGCGGTACTCGACCTCGACCGGCACCCGCCCCACCGCGAACACCGCCGTGAAGGACGGCGCCTGACCGGCCGCCGGCGGACATCGCCCCTCGTACTGGGTGTGGGCCCCGGAGACCTGCACCTTGACGGTCTGGGCGGGCGCAGGGGTCGTACCGCCACCGCTTCCGCCGTTGTCGCCGCTCCCGCCGTCGGTCTTGCCCCCGCCGGACCCGCCGGACCCGCCGGACCCGCCGTCCGAGCCTTCCGACGCGCTGCCGTCCCCTCCCTTACCGCCCTCGCCTGCCTTGCCGTCCTCGCCGCCCTTGCCGCCCTTGCCGTCCGACGAGCCGTCACCGGCGCCTTTCGAATTGCTGCCGCCGCCGTCGCCGCCGTCGTCGCGGCCGATCAGCGCGTACGCGAGTCCGCCGAGGGTCAGCACCAGTGCGATGAGCCCGGCGATCAGGACGGCCGTGCGGCGACGCGGCGTCGGCCCGGTCGTCGCGGTGTCGGCAGCCGTGGAGGCGGGTGCGGGCCGGGGCGAGGCGGCGGGGAAGGGCGCGGGGGCAGTGGGGCCCGTCGGCCCGCGTTCGGCCGTGACGGTCGGCGGATGCGGGAGCGGGGTCTCGGTGAGCGGCCTGCCGCCCGAGACGATGAGCCGCAGATCGCGTTCGGCGTCGGCGGCCGGCATCCGCTCCTCCGGGTCCTTGCGCAACAGCCCCTCGATGACCGGGGCGAGCGGCCCCGCGGCGCGGGCGGGCGGCGGCTCCTCGTCCACGACCGCGCGCAGCGTGCTCAGCGGGGTGTCCCGGCGGAACGGCGAACTGCCCTCGACGGCCGCGTAGAGCAGCACCCCGAGGGACCACAGATCGGACGCGGGGCCGGGGCTGCGACCCAACGCCCGCTCCGGCGCCAGGAATTCGGGAGATCCGACGACCTCCCCGGTCATCGTCAGCGCGGAGCTGCCCTCGACCGTCGCGATGCCGAAGTCCGTGAGGACCACGCGGCCGTCATTGGCGATCAGTACGTTCCCGGGCTTCACGTCGCGATGCAGGACCCCGGCGTCATGGGCGGCGCGCAGGGCCGCAAGCACCTCGGCGCCGATCCGGGCGGCGCGCCGCGGCGGCAGCGCGCCCTCCGCGTCGAGCACGTCGGAGAGCGAGAGGCCCCGCACGATCTCCATGACGATCCACGGGCGGCCCTCCTCCGTCGCGACGTCGTAGACGGTGACCACGTTCCGGTGGGGGATGCGGGCGGCGGCCCATGCCTCCCGCTCCAGGCGGGCGTACAGCCGGTCGATCTCGTCCGCGGGGAGCCCGGTGGGCGCGCGCACCTCCTTGACGGCGACCTCACGCCCGAGCACGTCGTCCCTGGCCCGCCACACGGTGCCCATGCCGCCCTCGCCCAGCGGCGCCAGGAGGCGGTACCGCCCGGCGATCACGCGCTCTGGCTGACTCACGGGGCGCCCCCATCCGCAGCGGTGCGATTCTCCACAAAAGTAGCAACTGTCCGCGTGGATGACGACAGGTGAGATAGCCCACGCAAGGACCCCTGGACCGCTGGTCGGCCGAGCTGTATCTCCAAGTCGCCCTGGAATCGGTTGTATTCGGAGAGTAATCGTCAACCTCCTTGTGGGGGTGGTGAATCCTGCGACCGGGATACACGTGTGTCACGACGGGGCGATAGGGTTAACCTGCCCTGGGCCGGGTGCCCTCGTACGGGTGGGGAGTGACATGGAACAGATAACGGTGCGCAGCAGGGCGCGTGTCCCTGCGATCACTTGTGGGAGCAGCGCGAGCAGCTCGCGCCTCGACCGTCACCTCTCGGTGCTGGGCGGCCCTGCCGTCCCGCAGCGCGAGGCGCACGAGGCGACGCTGCTGATGCGTGAGCTCACCTCACGTGACGCCGTGCATGCCCGTGGCAGCAGGGGCTCTCGAGTGAGGCACGTCTCGCTCTTCGCGCCGCTGCGCAGGCTGCGGCGGACGCTTTTCGGCGGACGCTGATCACGGGTGGTCCCCGGGACTGAGCCGCCGCTCCGCGGCGGATCTTTCCCACCCACCCGCTCGCCCCTCCTCCCTCCCTCTGCCACGCGGCTCAGATCAGTGCGAACTGCCCCCCGGGTCCCTCTTCACGGTGATCGAGGACGGACGCGGGGCGCCGCGCCCCGTCGGGCGCGGGCAGTACCCCCGCTCGGCCCAGCTCGTCCACGGTGATCCGGCGACCGTCTTTCCCCGCCAACTCCTCCTGGTCCGGCGCCAGTTCCGCGATCAGTGCGAGAACCGTGATCAGCTCAAGCAGCTCAGAGGTCCAGGCCTGCGGCCATGCGGCGGGGCGGATCGCCTCCAGCGTCCCCGGCTCCGCGTCCCCTCCCGCCGCGCGCGCCGCGAACCACCGTTCGAGCACCCGCACCCCGCTCACCTCGAACTCCCACGCCTCCTTCGGCACCGGCGAGATCACACCCTCATCGCCGACCCGCAGAACCCGCTCCTCGGCTTCGTACGACAGTGAGCCGGGGCGCGCGGGCAGGGGCGCGCGGACATAGGGCCTGCGCCCTCCGGGCAGCTTCGGGCGCTCGCCGTCGCCGCGCAGATGCAGCCGCAGCAGCCGCTCACCGAGCTCCACGCCCCGGGCCCACAGATCCGCGTCGGCCGTGAGCGGTACCCGGCAGCCCGCCGCCGAGCCGGACGCCGTGGCGAGCACCCACGCGAGCAGCGCGCGAGCCGAGACCTCCTGGCCAAGCGCCTGCGACAGATGCCCGAGCAGCCCCGGCGTCACATTGGGCTCAAGGCCCCCGGGGCGGCGGAAGAGCGGCCGGATCCGTCCCGGCCGCCCGGCCGGTGAGTGGCCGTCCGGCAGCACGGCCGAGGCGAGGACCACGGGTCCCGCGGCCCCGGGGACGTACCCCTGTTCCGCCGCGAAGAGCTGGCCCGCGCCCGCGACCCGCCACAGCTCGGGCCGGGCGACGTCGATGAGGCGATGGTCGGGGATCAGCCACTGCTCGTCGAAGGGACCGTGCAGGATCCGGACGGGCTCGGGGCAGGGGCCGTGCTCCCCGGCGAGCCGGCCCGTCCCGCCCCGGTGGCCCGGGAGTTGGGCGACCGCGGTGTGCGGGGTGCGGGAGCGGGTCGGGCGGAACAGCGCCTCGCGCTCGGCGCCCTCGGCGCGGACGAGGGCGGCCCAGCGGGCCTTCAGAGAGGCGGCGTCCGGTCCCATCGGCCACCCGCGGCCCGGCCGGAGCGGTGCGACGGACCACGGCATGAGGTCCGCGAGCAGCGGCGCTTCGTCGTGCGTCACGCCCGGCATCGTACGACGGGGCCGCCCCGGCCCGTCACGTCGCGTCGAGAGTGACCGAGAAGGAGAAACGGTCGCCGCGGTAGTGGATGCGGGCCACGTCCAGGGTCCGGCCGTCCTCGTCGTACGTGATGCCCGTGTAGTGCAGGATCGGGCTGAGCAGCGGCACTTGGAGAAGGCGGGCGGTCTCCGGGTCGGCGAGGGTGGCCTCGACGGTGTCGGTGATGCGGCTGATGCGCACCCCCACCACGTCGCGCAGGACCTTCGTCATCGGCCAGCGCACGAGGTCGTCCGGGTCGATGCGGGCGGCCAGTTCCGGGCGGATGTAGTTGCGGGCGTGGTTGGTCGGCTCGCCCGTCTTCTCGTCGCTGCGCAGCCGGTGGTACGTCGCCACCTCGGCCGAGTCCGGGAAGTGCCCGGCCAGTTCGGCGGGGAGCGGGGCGGTGCGGTGTTCGAGGAGCCGGGTGGTCATGCCCGACTGCTGGGCCACGATCGCGTCGACCGAGCCGAGCAGCCGGACGGGTGAGCCGCGTCGCGCGCTCGGCTCGATGAAGGTGCCGCGCCGCCGGTGGCGGGTGATGAGCCCCTCGTCCTCAAGCTCCTTGAGCGCCTGTCGCATGGTCAGCACGCTCACCCCGTAGTGCCCCGCCAGCTGCTCTTCCGTGGGCAGCCGGAGCGGGGCGTCGGGGGTGCGGCCGAGTATCGAGGCGCGCAGGGACTGCGACACCTGGTACCAGAGCGGCAGTTTCCGATTCAGGACGATCGAGTCCGGGGCGAAGGCGGTCACGGTCTCTCCGAATCAGTCGCGCTGCAATCAGTTGCGGAAGTGGCGCTCCAGACCCTGCCATACGTCGTCGTAGCCGCGCTGAAGGTGGGACGCGGTGGCCGCCTGCTCCGTCGCCGTCACCGGCCACCGGGTCTCGAACATGAAGGCGAGGCCGTCGTCGATCTTCTGCGGCTTCAGCTCGGCGGCCGACGCCCTCTCGAACGTCTCGCGGTCGGGGCCGTGCGCGGACATCATGTTGTGCAGCGAGCCGCCGCCCGGCACGAAACCCCCTTCTCCGGCCGTCTTGGCGTCGTACGCGCCTTCGATCAGCCCCATGTACTCGCTCATCACGTTCCGGTGGAAGTACGGCGGCCGGAAGGTGTCCTCGCCCACCAGCCAGCGCGGCGCGAACACGACGAAGTCGACGCCCGCGAGGCCCGGGGTGTCGGACGGCGAGGTGAGCACCGTGAAGATCGACGGGTCCGGGTGGTCGTAGCTGATCGAGCCGATGACGTTGAAGCGGTGCAGGTCATAGACGTACGGGACGTGATTGCCGTGCCAGGCGACGACGTCGAGCGGGGAGTGGCCGTAGGTCGCGCGCCAGAGGTTGCCGCAGAACTTGTTCACCACCTCCACCGGGCCCTCGACATCCTCGTACGCGGCGACGGGCGCCCTGAAGTCCCGTGCGTTCGCCAGGCCGTTGGCGCCGATCGGGCCGAGGTCGGGGAGCTGGAAGGGGGCGCCGTAGTTCTCGCAGACGTACCCGCGCGCGCTCTCGTCGAGCAGTTCCACGCGGAAGCGGACGCCGCGCGGGATCAGCGCGACCTCACCCGGCTCGGCGCGCAGCAGCCCGAACTCGGTGCGAAGGAGCAGCCCGCCGCGCTCGGGCACGATCAGCAGCTCGCCGTCCGCGTCGCTGAACACCCGGCCCGTCATGGAGGAGTTGGCGTGGTAGAGGTGGATGCCCATGCCGGTGCGCTGCGCCGCGTCGCCGTTGCCGCCGAGGGTCCACAGGCCCGCGAGGAAGTCCGTGCCGGGCGCGGGCGCCGGCAGCGGGTTCCAGCGCAGCCGGTTCGGGTCGGGCACCGTCTCGGTGAAGGGAGCCGTGCGGATCGCGCCGTTGTCCGCGCGGGTGAACTCGGGGTGTGCGGCCGAGGGGCGGATGCGGTACAGCCACGAGCGGCGGTTGTGCGCGCGGGGCTCGGTGAAGGCCGAACCGCTCAGCTGCTCGGCGTAGAGGCCGAGGGGCGCGCGCTGCGGGGAGTTGCGGCCGTGGGGCAGGGCGCCGGGCACCGCCTCCGAGCCGTGTTCGTTGCCGAAGCCGGAGAGATAGGTCAGCTGCTCGGCCGTCTTGCGCGCGTCGCCCTCGCCCGCTCGGCTCGCGTCCCTCACATGGTCCCCGCTCATCATCGCTCCCTCGTGACTGATTCCTATGGGACACCGTAGGATTCGGATTTTGCTTCCGCAAGAGGAAACGCCCTCTTCCTGCCCGGCGGGGGCGCCCGACTCCGGCCCGGCAGCGACCGGAATGTGGTCGCGGGAAGCCGGGAGGCGCAGTGGTGCCCTACTCTCCCGGAATGCCTCACCGGAACCCGTCCAAGGAATCGCGGCCCCCGGCCTCCCTGCGCCACGTGCCCGTGCAGGAGCGCAGCGCGGAGCGCCTGACCCGGATCCTCGACGCCTGCGCCGCCGTCCTGGACGAGGTCGGCTACGAAGACCTGACCACCCGCGCGGTCGCCCGGCGCGCGGGCGTCCCGATCGGCTCGGTCTACCGCTTCTTCGGCAACAAGCGCGCCCTCACGGACGCGCTCGCCCACCGCAACCTCGACGCCTACGCCGAGCGGGTCGCCGCAAGGGTGAGCGGCGTCGGACACGCCGACTGGCGCGGCGCGGTCGACGCCGCCTTCGACGAGTACCTGGCGATGAAGCGCACCGTGCCGGGCTTCGGTCTCGTCGACTTCGGCGTCCCCTCCGCGCCGGACGCGATGCCGGACGCGAACGTCCAGGTGGCGGAGCGGGTGGCGGCCCTGCTCGCGGACCACCTCGGCAGCCCGCTGGACGAGCGGCTGCGCCGGACCGTGCTCGTCGGCGTCGAGGCGGTCGACGCGGTGCTCCAGCTGGCCTTCCGCGGCCGTCCGGCCGGGGACCCGGACCTCGTCGAGGAGGCACGGACCCTGCTGCACGCGTACTTCGCGCGGACGCTGGACTGAGCGCTGCCGTCGGACAGCTCCCGGCAGTACCGCGTTGACCTGGAGTTTTGCGCTTATTGCTCGCGCGTCAACATCTTGTTAACGCGTGATTGCGGGTCCTACCGTCAACCGGACCGCCAGACCTGGTGGGAGTTCGATGGTGAACGTTAGGTAGCCCCATGCTGACAATCCTCGGATTCGTCATGATCGCCACCTTCCTGGTGCTGATCATGATGAAGAAGATGTCGCCGATCGCGGCGCTGGTGCTGATCCCCGCGCTCTTCTGCGTGTTCGTAGGAAAGGGAGCCCATCTCGGGGACTACGTCCTCGACGGCGTCGGCAATCTGGCGCCCACGGCGGCCATGCTCATGTTCGCCATCGTGTACTTCGGCGTCATGATCGACGTCGGGCTCTTCGACCCGATCGTCCGGGGCATCCTGCGCTTCTGCAAGGCGGACCCGATGCGCATCGTGGTGGGCACCGCCGTGCTCGCCGCCATCGTCTCCCTCGACGGCGACGGCTCGACCACCTTCATGATCACGGTCTCGGCGATGTACCCGCTGTACAAGCGCCTCAAGATGAGCCTCGTCGTGATGACGGGCGTCGCGGCCACCGCCAACGGCGTCATGAACACCCTGCCCTGGGGCGGTCCGACGGCCCGCGCCGCGACCGCGCTGAAGGTCGACGCGGCCGACATCTTCGTCCCCATGATCCCGGCGCTCGCCATGGGCCTGGTCGCCGTGTTCCTCCTCTCGTACGCGCTGGGCCTGCGGGAGCGCAAGCGGCTCGGCGTGCTGTCGCTGGACGAGGTGCTGGAGAAGGAGACGGCCGAGGAGACGGTCCTCGTGGGCGCGGGCGGCGGCGACGAGCGGACGTCGCTCACCAAGAGGGCCACCGGCGGCTCGGCTTCCGGCACGGACGCCGTCCGGACGGAGGGCGCCGAGGGTACCGGGGCCGCCTCGGACGCCTCCGACGACGACGGGTTCCAGGGGCTCGACCCCCACCGCGCCACCCTCCGCCCCAAGCTCTACTGGTTCAACGCGGGCCTCACCGTTCTCCTGCTCACCGCCATGATCATGGAGTGGCTGCCGATCCCGGTCCTCTTCCTGCTCGGCGCCGCGCTCGCCCTCACGGTGAACTTCCCGCACATGCCCGACCAGAAGGCACGTATCGCCGCCCATGCGGAGAACGTCCTCAACGTCACCGGCATGGTCTTCGCCGCCGCCGTCTTCACCGGCGTCCTCACCGGCACCGGCATGGTCGAGCACATGGCCGACTGGCTCGTCGGCGCCATCCCCGAGGGCATGGGCCCGCACATGGGCCTGGTGACCGGCCTGCTCTCCATCCCGCTCACGTACTTCATGTCGAACGACGGCTTCTACTTCGGGGTCCTGCCGGTCCTCGCCGAGGCGGGCCAGGCGCACGGCGTCTCCACCCTGGAGATCGCGCGCGCCTCCATCGCCGGCCAGGCGCTGCACATGTCGAGCCCGCTGGTGCCCGCCGTGTACGTGCTCGTCGGCATGGCCAAGGTCGAGTTCGGCGACCACACCAGGTTCACGGTCAAGTGGGCCGTGCTCACCTCGCTGGTGGTGCTCGGCGCCGGAATCCTCTTCGGCATCATCTGATGCCGTACGCCATACCCGGGCCCGGTGGCAGGGGCTGGCTGCTCCGTCTCGTCATCGCCTTCGGCTTCGCGCAAGGGGCGGTTTCGATGGCGCGGCCCGCCGTCTCCTACCGGGCCCTCGCGCTGGGCGCCGACGAACGCGCCATCGGCGTGATCGCGGGCGTGTACGCGCTGCTGCCGCTCTTCGCCGCCGTGCCGCTCGGCCGCAGGACCGACAACGGGCGGTGCGCGCCGCTGCTGCCCCTCGGCGTCGTCCTGATCTCCGGCGGCTGCGCCCTGAGCGGTATGGCGGGTTCCCTCGGCGCGATGGCCGCGTGGAGCGGCGTGATGGGGCTCGGCCACCTCTGCTTCGTGATCGGCGCGCAGTCGATCGTCGCCCGGCAGTCCGCCCCCGCCGAACAGGACCGCAACTTCGGGCACTTCACCATCGGCGCCTCGCTCGGCCAGCTGGTCGGGCCGATCGCCGCGGGCGCCCTGATCGGCGCCGACATGGGCCGCACCAGCGCGCTCGCTCTGCTCGTCTCGGCGGCGGTCGGCGCGGTGTCGCTGACGTCGCTGTGGCGCATCGAGCACATGCGCCACGCGCCGGCCGTGCGGCAGCGGGACGAACAGGTTCCGGTACTCGGCATCCTGCGCGCCCGGGGCGTCCCTGCCGGCATCTTCATCAGCCTCGCCGTGCTCTCCGCGACGGACATCCTCACCGCCTACCTGCCGGTGGTCGGCGAACACCGAGGCATCGCGCCCGCCACCGTCGGGCTGCTCCTGAGCCTGCGGGCCGCGTCGACCATCGCCTGCCGCCTGGTGATGACACCGATGATCCGGCTGCTCGGCAGGACGGCACTCCTGACCGGCTCGTGCCTGCTCGGCGGAGTCCTGTGCGCGGGCATGGCGCTGCCCGTACCGGTGTGGGGCCTCGCCCTGATGCTCGCCGCGCTGGGCTTCTGCCTCGGCGTGGGACAGCCGCTCTCCATGACGACCGTCGTCCAGGCCGCCCCCGCCGGCGCCCACTCGACGGCCCTGGCCCTACGCCTCACCGGCAACCGCCTCGGCCAGGTCGCCGCACCCGCATCGGCGGGCCTGGTGGCGGGAGCGGCAGGGGTGGCGGCACCGTTCGTGATGCTGGGAGCCCTACTACTGGCGGCATCAGCCCTGGGCACACGCACCCCACACCCGTGAGGAAGCCCCCGGCAAGCCCGCGGCACGAAGACGGGCGGCGCCGCGCATGGCCTTGCCCCAGGGGCGCGGGGAACTGCGCGCCCAGCCACCAACATCCCGCACCGGCAGACCCGGGCCAGCCCGCGGCACGAAGACGGGCGGCGCCGCGCATGGCCTTGCCCCGGGGGCGCGGGGAACTGCGCGCCCAGCCCCCACAACCCGCACCGGCAGACAGCCAGAGGCACCCGGCACGGGAAACGCCCCGGAGGCGTCGACAACCTCCGGGGCGCAACTACCCGTACAAACCCACCAGTTACGGGACGATCTTGAGCAACCGGTTGGGCGAACCGGTCCCCGGGTTCGTCACGACACTCGGCGTGGAGCCGTTCACCAGAGCGGAAGCGACCTGCGCCGGCGTGGCCGACGTGTGGCCCGCCAGATAGATCGCCGCGGCGCCCGCGACATGCGGCGTCGCCATCGACGTACCGGAGATGGTGTTGGTCGCCGTGTCGCCGGTGTGCCAGCCCGCCTTGATGGAGACGCCCGGCGCGAAGATGTCCAGGACCGAGCCGTAGTTGGAGAAGCTCGCCCGAGCATCGGTGTTGCTGGTCGCGCCGACCGTGATGGCCGCGGGGACGCGCGCGGGCGAGGAGTTGGCGGCGTTGGTGCTCTCGTTGCCCGCGGCGACCGCGTAGGTCACGCCGTCGGCGATGGAGTTCTTCACCGCGGTGTCCAGCGAGGTGGAGGCGCCGCCACCGAGCGACATGTTGGCCACGGCCGGGGCCCCGGCGGTGTGGTGCCTGGTCACCCAGTCGATGCCCGCGATGACCCCGGCGGTGGTGCCGGAGCCGTTGTTGTCGAGCACGCGCACGGCCACGACCTTGGCCTTCTTGGCGACGCCGTACGTCTTGCCCGCGACGGTCGTGGCGACGTGCGTCCCGTGGCCGTTGCCGTCCTGGGCGGTGGTGTCGCCGTCCACGGCGTCGTAGCCGTTGACCGCGCGGCCGCTGATCTCCGAGTGCGAGATCCGCACCCCGGTGTCGATCACGTACGCGGTGACGCCGGAGCCCGCGGTGTCCGGGTAGGTGTAGCTGCCGTTCAGCGGCAGCCTGGCCTGGTCGATGCGGTCCAGGCCCCAGGGGGCGTTCGTCTGCGTCGCGTCGGCCCGAACCCGCTGGTTCTGCTCGACGGAGGCGACCGCCGGGTCGGCGGCGAGGCGTCTCGCCTCCGCCGCGCTCAGCTTCGCGGTGTAGCCGTTGAGCGCGGACTTGAAGGTCTTCGTGACCGAACCGCCGTACTCGGATATGAGGTTCTTGCCCTGGCCCGTGGCGGCCTTGAGGCCCGAGCTCTTCTTCAGCGTGACGATGTAGCTGCCCTTGACGGCGTCGGCGGAGCCGGCCGCGATCACGGTGCCCTCGGCGGGGGCGGCCTGGGCGGGCAGAGCGGTGACCGTGCCGAGAACGGCGGCGGCGGCGGTCGAGATCGCGGCGGCGATCACAGTCTTCTTGCTACGCGGCATTGCCATTACGAGGGAGTCCTCCTCATAGGCGGCGCGCCCGGGGTGGGGCGACGCGACTGTGGGGGGTGTGCGCGTGATCGCACACACAGAAGGGAGCGGTGCGGTCCCGCTCCCGTCGCGAGCAGTAGCGTGGCCCCTCCACGGGGGTAGATCAAGAGAGTCGACGCGTTGTCATGCGTATGTCACGTAACGGAAATCAAATTCCGGACGAATGCGCGGCGAATGTGGGGTTTTCGGCCGGGTGAGGCCCCACCCGGCCGTGACGGTCCTCGGCCGGGTCAGCTCCGCCCGCGCTCCTCGAAGTCCCATACCGCGCGCGGGCCGGGGCCGACTGTCAGGGTCGAGTGGCCCAGCCGCTCCACGTGACGCTTGTGCACGGCCTTGTTCAGTACGAACGTGAACTGCCGCAGGCCCACCCGGTCGCGCGGCACCGCGTCGAGGCGGATCGTGGTCCCGCCGCGGTCCGCGACGACGCCGCCGCCCGCCGTGGGGCGTACGACGAACCCGCCGGCCCGCAGCAGCGGCACCGTGTTGTCCAGGTCGCGCGGGGTCACCGCGAGACGTACGGAGGCCACGTCGCGCATGAGGCGGTCGCGGTAGACGTCGGGGAGGTAGCGCTCCCGGCCGACGTCACCGGGGTAGGAGGCCGGTTCCGTCTTGCCGCGCGGGTCGGCGAAGTACTCGGGCCGGTACTCCATCGCCCAGGTGCCGAAGGCGTCGTACTGATCGGTGGTGAAGACCGCGTCGAACCACGGCACCGGCACCCCGTCGCCGAAGTCGCGGGTCTGCTGGAACTGGACCGGGTCGGTGATCCCCTGGTCCCGCAGCCGTTCGAGGACGGTCGCCAGGTCTCCGTCGCGTTCGGTGGAGATGGCCAGGCCCGCCCCGCCGAGAGGCGTGTCGGGCACATCGCCCACCCCGAAGATCTCCAGGTAGGTCTCGCGGCCCTTCAGATAGCGGCCGGTCCAGGTGAAACCGTCGGACCCGGTCGTGGTGCGGACCTCGAAGTCGGCGAATTTCCGTAGATACCCGGAGTGTTCGACGGCGTCGGCGGTCTCCCGGTCGACGACTCCGTAGGCGTGGTTGTAGAACAGCAGCTGCCGCTCGCGCGGCGGCTTCTCCTCGGCGTGAGCCGTGCTCACGCTTCCTCCGGTCGCCCCGAGGAGGGCGGCGGCGAGGGTCACGGTCAGGGCCAGGGACATACGCAACTTCCGGCGCAGCAGCATACGGGCGACAGTAGGGCCGGGGAGGCGGCGGACGCGGCTGTTCCGACGAGCCTGCCGGATAAAGCCCCCGATCGGCTACGCACGGGGCTCCTGGGGATCCTGGGCCTCCTGGGCTCCTGGGGCGCCCGGCCGCCCTGGTGCCGGAAAACTATCAGCGCTAGTTTGTACTGTGGACGACTACCTGGAGGAATGCGATGAAGGCCCACGACGGCATGTACAAGGCCCACGACGGCATGTACATCGACGGCACCTGGCGCCCGGCCGCGGGCACCGACATGATCACGGTCGTCGACCCGGCCGACGAACAGCCCCTCGGCCAGGTCCCGGCCGGCACCGCCGAGGACGTGGACGCCGCGGTGCGCGCGGCCCGCGCCGCCCTGCCCGACTGGGCCGCCACGCCGCCCGCCGAGCGCGCGGCCCTGATCGGCGCGCTCCGCGACCGGCTGGTCGCCCGCAAGGACGAGATCGCCGCGACCGTCACCGCCGAACTGGGCGCCCCGCTGCCGTTCTCGCAGGCCGTGCACGCCGGGGTGCCGATCGCCGTCTGCGGTTCGTACGCCGAACTGGCCGCGACGCACCCCTTCGAGGAGAAGGTGGGCAACTCCACCGTCCATCTGGAGCCGGTCGGCGTGGTCGGTGCGATCACGCCGTGGAACTACCCCCTCCACCAGATCGTCAACAAGGTGGCCCCCGCGCTCGCGGCGGGCTGCACGGTGGTGCTCAAGCCCGCCGAGGACACCCCGCTCACCGCCCAGCTCTTCGCCGAGGCGGTGCACGAGGCGGGCGTCCCCGCAGGCGTCTTCAACCTCGTCACCGGCCTCGGCCCGGTCGCGGGGCAGGCCCTCGCCGAGCACGAGGGCGTCGACCTCGTCTCGTTCACCGGATCGACGGCGGTAGGCAAGCGGATCGGCGCCACGGCGGGCGCGGCGGTCAAGCGCGTCGCCCTGGAGCTCGGTGGCAAGTCCGCCAACGTCATCCTGCCGGGCGCCGACCTCGCCAAGGCCGTGGCCGTCGGTGTCGCGAACGTCATGTCCAACTCCGGGCAGACGTGCAGCGCGTGGACCCGCATGCTGGTGCACGACGACCGGTACGACGAGGCGGTGGAGCTGGCGGCCGCCGCCGCGGCCAAGTACGGCCCCCGCATCGGCCCCGTCGTCAACGCCAAGCAGCAGGCGCGCGTGCGCGGCTACATCGAGAAGGGCGTCGAGGAGGGCGCCCGGCTCGTGGCGGGCGGCCCTGAAGCGCCGAAGGAGCGGGGCTACTTCGTGCAGCCGACCGTCTTCGCCGACGTCACCCCGGAGATGACCATCGCCCAGGAGGAGATCTTCGGCCCCGTGCTCTCCCTCATCCGCTACGAGGACGAGGACGACGCCCTGCGCATCGCCAACGGCACGGTGTACGGTCTCGCGGGCGCCGTCTGGGCCGCCGACGACGCGGCGGCGGTGGCCTTCGCCCGCCGCATGGACACCGGCCAGGTCGACATCAACGGCGGCAGCTTCAACCCCCTTGCCCCCTTCGGTGGTTACAAGCAGTCGGGCGTCGGCCGCGAGCTGGGCGCGCACGGCCTGATGGAGTACCTCCAGACGAAGTCGCTCCAGTTCTGATTCCCAGCCGTTCGAGCCCGCCCGCTTCCCCAAGGAGTACGTGAACGTGGTCCGCGCCGCCATCCTCCCCGCCGTCGGCTCCCCGCTGGAGATCGCCGACATCGACCTTCCTGAGCCAGGTCCCGGCCAGGTGCGGGTGCGCCTCGCCGCCGCCGGGGTCTGCCACTCCGACCTGTCCCTGTCCAACGGCACGATGCGGGTCCCGGTGCCCGCCGTCCTCGGCCATGAGGGCGCGGGCACCGTGGTCTCCGTCGGCGAGGGCGTCACCGGGGTCGTCCCCGGCGACGGCGTCGTCCTCAACTGGGCGCCGTCCTGCGGCACCTGTCACGCCTGTTCGATCGGCGAGGTGTGGCTCTGCGCGAACGCCCTCGCGGGCGCGGCCGACGTCTACGCGAAGCGGCCGGACGGCACGGACCTGCACCCCGGCCTGAACGTCGCCGCGTTCGCCGAGGAGACCGTGGTCTCGCAGCGCTGCGTCCTGCCGGTGCCGGACGGGGTCCCGCTCACCGACGCGGCCCTGCTCGGCTGCGCCGTCCTGACCGGGTACGGTGCCGTGCACCACTCGGCGAAGGTCCGCGCGGGGGAGAGCGTCGCGGTGTACGGCGTGGGCGGCGTCGGCCTCGCCACGCTCCAGGCCGCCCGGATCGCCGGTGCCTCGCGGATCGTCGCGGTCGACGTCTCCCCGGAGAAGGAGGAGCTGGCGCGCTCGGCGGGCGCCACCGACTACGTGGTCGCCTCGGAGAAGACGGCCCGAGACATCCGCGGGCTCACCGGCGGCCAGGGCGTGGACGTAGCCGTGGAGTGCGTGGGCCGCGCGGTGACGATCCGCACCGCCTGGGAGTCCACGCGACGCGGCGGCCGCACCACGGTCGTGGGCATCGGCGGCAAGGACCAGCAGGTCACGTTCAACGCCCTGGAACTCTTCCACTGGGGCAGGACCCTCTCCGGCTGCGTCTACGGCAACTCCGACCCGGCGGCGGACCTGCCGGTCCTGGCCGAGCACATCCGGGCGGGACGCCTGGACCTGAGCGCCCTGGTGACCGACCGCATCACCCTCGACGGCATCCCGACGGCCTTCGAGCACATGCTCGCGGGCAAGGGCGGCCGAGCGCTGGTCGTCTTCTGACCGGGCAGCCGCCGGGCGGGTGGTGAGGCTCGGGCATGCCGTGCGGGGCGCACCGCCGCGGCGTGGAGCGGGCTTCACCCCTGCCGGGAAGGGCGCGGCGCCCGGTCACACCGCTGTGGGTGAACCGCTCACGCGTGGGAAGGACTTGGCCCCCGCCAGGAACACCAGCGTCGTCACCACGAACGGCCACGTGAAGGCGTGGCCGCCGGACGGGGCGAAGAGGGCCGCCATGGCCGGGGCGACCGCCGTCGCGGCGCCGGCGCCCACGAGTGCGTACGCGAGTGTCGCGGGCCGCGCCGGCAGGAAGACGCCGCACAGGGCGAGGGCGACGAGGACGGAGTTGTATCCCGTCGTGCCGTCGGCGATCCGCGCGGCGGGCGCGCCCAGTGCCCACGCCGTGGCGATCCCGACGGCGCTGCCGAGACACGCCACGCCCGCCGCCCGCCGGTCGGCGAGGAGGAGGCCGAGGAGCAGGAGTGCGCCCACGTACCACTGCGGCATGAAGAAGATCTGCGCGAAGTCGGCGAAGAAGCCGCGGGCCAGTTCGGCCGGCCCGAGCGCGGTGGTGCCGGTCGCGGGCCGGGGGAGGGCGGCGAGGTCCTCGCCGTGGTGCCAGACCCGCCGGAAGCCGGGCGCGCCGATGGTCATGACGCTCGCGACCAGGCAGTACGGCAGGGTGAGCGACGGCAGCCCCCAGACGCCAAGCAGGTGGACCACGGCCGCCGTCACGACCGTGACGACCACGCAGGCCGCGAGCGCGAGCAGCGCCGTCGAGAGGTGGCGCGCGCCCAGGAAGACCGCGCAGCAGAGCGCGGTCAAGCAGGCGTTGAACCCTTCGAGGCCGGTTTTGACCCGGTCGCGGTCCGCGCCGAGGAGCCGCGCGGTGGCCGTACCCACGGCGGTGCCCGCCAGGCCGTAGAGGCCGTACTCCCAGCCGGCCGCGGACAGCGCGAGGCAGAAGACCGCGCCCGCGACGGCGCTGGGCAGGAAGGTGACCTGGGCCTGCCCGCGCAGCACCTGGGTGGCGAGACCGCGGAGGCGGGGCGGGCCAAGTACCCGCGCCCCGGCCCGGGTCGAGCCCCCCGCGGCCTTCGCCGAGCCCTCGGCGCCCGGCGCATCCGTCGCGTGTCCCACGGTCCACCCCCGCGTTACGTCCGTGTTTCGTCCGGCAGGACGGGTGCAGAGTACATCTACGGTCGGCCCTCGCTTGTAGTACTGTTTCCGTAGTGGTAGGGATGTAGTACTACGGATGGAGTGGCGTCAATGGTGCGCAGGAACGACGAACGGCGTGCGGCTCTGGTCGACGCCGCCATCGAGGTGCTGGCCAGGGAGGGCGCCCGCGGGCTGACCTTCCGCGCGGTCGACGCCGAGGCCGGGGTGCCGACCGGCACCGCATCCAACTACTTCGGCAACCGCGACGACCTGCTGACCCAGGCGGGCGCCCGGGTCTACGAGCGGCTCCAGCCCGGCGAGGAGGAGGTCGAGCGCCAGCGCACCGCCGAGCCGGACAAGGAGACGTACAAGACGCTGATGCGCGAGGTCGTCGGGCGCGTCAGCGGCTTTCGCACCGGCTATCTCGCCCTGCTCGAACTGCGCCTGGAGGCGACCAGGCGCCCGGACCTGCGCGCCGTCCTCACCGAACGCGTCCGGGCGGACCTCGACGCCAACGTCGCCTACCACGAGAGCTCCGGCCTGCCCGGCGACGCGACCGCCGTGCGGCTGCTCTACCTGGCCTTCAACTGGCTCATCGTGGAGCAGCTCACGCTGCCGGGCGTGCTCTCGGAGGCCGAGCGGGACGCACTCGTGGACGCGGCGGTGGAGCGCATCGTCACCGAGTGACAGGCCCTAGAGGTCTTCGATGCCGAGGTGGGCGCCGAACGCCCGCGCCCCGGCAGGGGTTACCCGCACGGCGCGCTGCGAGCCGATCCGTACGCACCACCCCGAGTCCAGCGCGTGCCCGCACAGCGCCGCGCCCGCGACCCCGGCCAGGTGGGGCCTGCGCTCGGTCCAGTCCAGGCAGGCGCGGGCCAGCGGCCGGCGCCCACCGCGCGCGAGCTCGATGCCCAACTCCCCGAACCACGCCACGCCTTGGTCGGTCAGGGCGAAGCCGGTGTCCTGCCGCAGCAGGCCGCGTGCCGTCATCGCCCCGGTGATCGTGATCCCGAGCCGCCCCGCCAAGTGGTCGTAGCAGGTGCGGCCCCGCGCCATCGCGCTGCCCGCGCCGGACTCGCGCAGCGTGCCGGGCTTCGCGGTGGCCCCGGGCACCGCGTGGGCGGCGAGGTCCTCCACGAGCTGCGCGACCCCGGCGTCGGCGAGCCGGACGTAGCGGTGCCTGCCCTGCCGCTCCTCGGCGAGCAGCCCGCCCGTGACCAGCTTCCCCAGATGTTCGCTGGCCGTCGACGCGGCGACCCCCGCGTGCCGCGCCAGCTCACCGGCGGTCCAGGCCCGCCCGTCGAGCAGCGCGAGCAGGCACGCGGCGCGTGTCTCGTCCGCGAGGAGCCCGGCCAGGGAGGCGAGGGCGGAGGCGTTGTCGTTCTTGCCGGATCGGGGCGTCATACGGCCACGATGCCGCACCCACGCTTCGGCCGGCGCCGAAGCGTGGGGGTGCCCTGAGGGCACCACTGCCGTCAGCGCCCCCGCATCGCGCCGCCCACCTGCTCGTACTGCAACGCCAATCCGTCGAGCAGCGCCCTGAGGCCCGCCTCGAAGGCGCGTTCGTCGATGATCTGCTGGCGGTCCGCCAGGAGGTGCGCCTGGCCGAGGTGGGGGTAGTCCGCCGGGTCGTACGCCGTCTCGTCGTCCACGAAGCCGCCCGCGAAGGAGCCGAGCGCGGAGCCCATGATGAAGTACCGCATCAGCGCGCCGATCGACGTGGCCTGCGCGGGCGGCCAGCCCGCGTCGACCATCGCCCCGAACACGGCGTCCGCGAGCCGCAGTCCGGCCGGGCGGCGGCCGGGGCCGCGGGCGAGCACCGGAACGATGTTCGGGTGCCGGGTGAGCGCGGCCCGGTAGGAGACCGCCCAGTCGTGCAGCGCCGTACGCCAGTCGCGCCCGTCGTCCGCGTCGAACATCGACAGGTCGACCTGCGCGCTCACCGAGTCGGCGACCGCCTCCAGGATCTGGTCCTTGGTGCGGAAGTGGTTGTAGAGGGACGGCCCGCTGACGCCCAGCTCGGCGGCGAGGCGGCGCGTGGAGACGGCCGCGAGGCCCTCCGCGTCCACGAGGGCGCGCGCCGTCTCGACGATGCGTTCTCGGCTGAGGAGGGGCTTGCGCGGTCGGGCCATGCGGCACATAGTAGGGCTGCCAACAGAAACTAGCAGTGCTAATTTAAATGTCGACGTAAAGAGGGTGCCCGCGATGAACCTGGAGCTCAGCGAGGAGCAGACCGCCGTCCGGCAGCTGGCCGAGGAGTTCGTCGCGCGCGAGATCACCCCGCACGTCGTCGAGTGGGACCGCGCCGAGAGCGTCGACCGGGCCCTCGTGAAGAAGCTCGGCGACGTCGGCTTCCTGGGACTCACCATCGACGAGGAGTACGGCGGTTCGGGCGGCGACCACCTCGCGTACTGCCTGGTCACCGAGGAGCTGGGCCGCGGCGACTCCTCCGTGCGCGGCATCGTCTCCGTCTCGCTCGGCCTCGTCGCCAAGACCATCGCGTCCTTCGGCAGTGAGGAGCAGAAGCGGCGGTGGCTGCCGGGCCTCACCTCCGGCGAGTACGTCGGCTGCTTCGGGCTCACCGAGCCGGGCACCGGCTCCGACGCGGGCAACCTCACCACCAGGGCCGTGCGCGACGGCGACGACTACGTGGTCAACGGCGCCAAGATGTTCATCACCAACGGCACGTGGGCCGATGTGGTGCTCCTCTTCGCGCGCACGAACGACACCCCCGGGCACAGGGGCGTCTCCGCCTTCCTGGTGCCCACCGACACGCCCGGCCTGAGCCGCCGCACCGTCCACGGCAAGCTCGGCCTGCGCGGCCAGGCCACCGCGGAGCTCGTACTGGAGGACGTCCGCGTCCCGGCGTCGGCCATGCTGGCGCCCGAGGGCAAGGGTTTCTCCGTCGCCATGTCGGCGCTGGCCAAGGGCCGCATGTCGGTGGCGGCCGGCTGTGTGGGCATCGGGCAGGCCGCCCTGGACGCCGCGGTGAAGTACGCCGGTGAGCGCGAGCAGTTCGGCAAGACCATCGCCCACCACCAGCTGGTCCAGGAGCTGATCAGCGACATCGCGGTGGACGTGGACGCCGCGCGCCTGCTCACCTGGCGGGTCGCCGACCTCATCGACCGCGGGCAGCCCTTCGCCACCGAGTCCTCCACGGCCAAGCTCTTCGCCTCGGAGGCCGCCGTGCGCGCCGCGAACAACGCGCTCCAGGTCTTCGGCGGCTACGGCTACATCGACGAGTACCCGGCGGGCAAGCTGCTCAGGGACGCCCGCGTGATGACGCTCTACGAAGGCACCAGCCAGATCCAGAAGCTGGTCATCGGCCGCGCGCTGACGGGCGTCTCCGCCTTCTGAGCGCGGGCCCGCCCGCGCGGGGGCCGTGCAGGGGCTGAGTACGTGAGTTGAGTACGGGAGCGGATGTGGCGGGGCCGCCTCTGGATCAGGCTGAGGCCATGAGTGAGACTCCGGTCAAGCAGCAGAGCACCACCGCCTACTACGGTCAGGCGGTCGCGTCGTTCGCCGTGGCGCTCGGCGCGACGGCGGTCGGCATCTACAGCCTCGATGTCAGCGGCTGGATCCGCGCCTTCCTCGCCGTCTCCGTCCTGTACCTGACGACATCCGCGTTCACCCTGGCCAAGGTGGTCAGGGACCGGCAGGAAGCCGACCGGATCGTCAGCCGCGTCGATCAGGCGCGCCTGGAGAAGATCCTCGCCGAGCACGACCCGTTCAAGCCCGTCTCCTGACCGCTCGCTAAGCGCTTGCTCACCATCAGGGGTATGGTGTCCCCTCCCGAATGCTGAGGAGTGGACATGAGCGCGGCGGAGGAGACCGGCGTCGAGGAGCGGCCGTGGGGCGAGGTCAGCCCCGACGCGGCCAGGCGGCTGCTGATCGCCGCCGTCGAGGCCTTCGCCGAGCGCGGCTACCACGCGACGACGACCCGTGACATCGCGGGCCGCGCGGGGATGAGCCCCGCCGCGCTGTACATCCACTACAAGACCAAGGAAGAGCTGCTCCACCGCATCAGCAGGATCGGCCACGACAAGGCCCTCGCCATCCTGCGCACGGCGGCGGACGGCGAGGGCACCGCGGCCGAGCGGCTCGCGGCGGCCGTGCGCTCCTTCGTCGGCTGGCACGCCGCCCACCACACGACCGCGCGCGTGGTGCAGTACGAGCTGGACGCGCTGGGCGAGGAGCACCGCACGGAGATCGTCGCGCTGCGCCGCCAGTCGGACGCCGCGGTGCGGGAGATCATCAACGACGGGGTGCGGGCGGGGGAGTTCGACGTCCCGGACGTGCCCGGCACCACGCTCGCCGTGCTCTCGCTCTGCATTGACGTGGCCCGCTGGTTCAACGTGGCGGGCCACCGGACGCCCGACGAGGTCGGCGCGCTCTACGCCGACCTCGTGCTGCGGATGGTGGGTGCCCGTCCGCAGGGGGCTCAGAAGTAGTAGCGCGACACCGACTGGGCCACGCACGCGGGCTTGTCGGCGCCCTCGCGCTCGACGGTCACCTGCGCCGTCACCTGCACGCCGCCGTCCTTGGTGGGCGTCACGTCCGTGAGCGTGGCGGTCGCCCGCAGCCGGGAACCGACCGGCACGGGGGAGGGGAAGCGGACCTTGTCGGTGCCGTAGTTGATGCCCATCCTCATGCCCTCGACCCGCATGATCTGCGGCACCAGGGCCGGCAGCAGCGAGAGGGTCAGATAGCCGTGCGCGATGGTCGTCCCGAAGGGGCCCGCGGCCGCCTTCTCGGCGTCCACGTGGATCCACTGGTGATCGCCCGTGGCCTCGGCGAAGAGATCGATCCGCTTCTGGTCGATCTCCAGCCAGTCGCTGTATCCCAGCTGCCCGCCGACTCCGGCGCGCAGTTCCTCGGCCGACGTGAAGATCCTCGGCTCCGCCATGTCCCTGGCCTCCCAGACGTGTGCGACATACACCAACCGCGCGGACTAAGCGCTTGCTCAGCATGCGGGGTGTGCCGACGCGTGTCAACGGACCCGGGCCCGCCACTTGACCCTCACGTGACGCCAGGCCGCGGGCCCGTGCGCCCGTCGGCGCGGACCCCGGGAGGTCGCGGAACTGGTCGACGACTCGTCCACCGGCGCGGTCGCGCACCCGCGCAGATCTTTGACGCGCTCGGCGACGCGCGGACGGTGCTGAACGTCGGGGCCGGCTCCGGCTCCTACGGGTCGGGCCGGAGGCCGGCCGCGGGCGCCGACCGCCGCCGCCGGCCGACCGCGTCGGCACCCTGAACCCGCGGCCGGACCAGCCATTAGGGTTCGGGGGGTGCCCCAGATTCCAGAGAAGGTCCACGAACTCACGGTCGGCCAGCTGTCGGCCCGCAGCGGCGCCGCCGTCTCCGCCCTGCACTTCTACGAGTCCAAGGGCCTCATCAGCAGCCGCCGCACCTCGGGCAACCAGCGCCGCTACCACCGGGACACGCTGCGCCGCGTCGCCTTCATCCGCGCCTCCCAGCGCGTCGGCATCCCGCTCGCCACGATCCGCGAGGCTCTCGACTCGCTGCCCGAGGAGCGCACGCCCAACCGTGAGGACTGGGCGCACCTCTCGGAGCACTGGCGTTCCGAACTGGACGAGCGCATCAAGCAGTTGGGCCGGCTGCGCGACCACCTCACGGACTGCATCGGCTGCGGCTGCCTGTCCCTGGAGACGTGCGTGCTCTCCAACCCGGACGACGAGTTCGGCGAGCGGCTCACCGGCTCCCGCCTGATGGTGGAGCGCCGCTCCCGTTCCTGAGCGCGAGTGAGGGCGGCGGGCGGGGCGGCGAGCGGCCTCACTCGTACTCGGTGCCGCCCTTACGCGTCAGATACGCCGTGCTGACCGCCTTCGCGATGGCCCGCCCGCCGGTCACCGGGCTGTAGCGCTCCACGGCCGGCCGGATCACCACGCCCTCGCGCAGATGCAGCTCACGCCCCGACACCGTCTCGCGGCCCGAGGCGAGCTCCAGGACGCGGCCGGCGTCGTAGGGCCCCTCGTACAGCCGCGGCACCAGCGGCAGTTCGCCGTCGAGCAGCCGCGTCGCGTCGAGCCAGCGCACGTGGCCGTCGATCTCCGCGCTGACGTCGAAGACGGCATACCCCAGCGTGTCGCGCCGCCCGTCCGCGCCGTACGACAGGTCCTGCACCCCGTCGCCGTACACCTCGCCGAAGAGGCCGACCCGGCGCGCCCCGAGCCGCTCGGCGAGCTTCGCCGCGACGGCCGCGACGCCGTGGCCGTGGACCGCCCGCCAGTACAGATTGCGCGGATCCTCCCGCAGGGCGAGCGACTTGGCGCCGAAGCCCTTGGAGGAGACGTGGACGCGCCCGCTCCCGGCGACGTACGTCATGAGGCAGGCCGAGCCGTGCAGCTTCTCGGTCACGACGACCGGCTCGCCGGGCGCGAAGATGTCCGGATAGCGCTGGATGTTCTCGATGTCGATCCACGGGAGCAGGTCCGGCGCGGCCTCGGCGTCGCCGCTCATCGTGGGCGGGATCGGCGGCACCCACTTGGTGATGCCGAGCCGCTCCGCGAAGTCCGTGCCCTCCCGCGCCGCCCGCGCCAGGTCGACGTCCGCGAGCGCCGCCGGGCGGCACACGATGCCCTGGGACAGCTCGCCGCGCAGCCGTACCGCCTTGACCCGGTCCTGCCCGCCGCCGGCGAGACGGCCCGTGAGGCCCAGTTCCTCGATCAGCGCGGCGGGCAGGATCGCCTGCTCCGGGATGTACACCGCGCTGTCGCCGGTCCGGTAGGCGCCCTTCGCGACGACCGCGCGGTACAGGCCCACCTGGGCGAGTTCGAGGGCGTCGGCGCCCGGATGCCGGTGGATCGTCAGCGTCTCGGCGGTGACGCGCAGCGTCGACATGGGAGGGTGCTCCTCAGGTGCTCGGGAAGATCCTTCATCGCCGGTCACCCTCTCCCGAAGTCATATCAGAGGACTATCGGATTTTCCGTGTGGTATGGAACCGTGGGCGTCATCACTCAGGGGGAGGGCCGATGTCCGTTGCCATCTGCTCGTTGAAGTGGGACGCGGCGCGGAACAAGCCGCAGTCCATCAGGTACGACAGTGACGGCTACCACCTCGTGCGGTTCCCCTACGGGGCCGATGAGGAGTCGTACGACCCGTGGCACATGCATGATCCGGCCAAGGGCGGCACCAGCCCCGCGCGGTTCCCGAGCGCCCGCTCGGGGCTGATATGGCCCAGCCACGACGGCTGGGGCGTGCTCTCCGCGCTGGTCTTCTGGAAGCCGGACAGTGATCCCACCGAGTACCGCGCCCGCTTCGTCCGCGACCCGCTGGGCCTGGCGACCGGGTACGACTCGACGGGCACCACCGACTCCGCGCCCACCAGGGGCAGTCAGTTCAGGTCGTACGTCTGGCAGATGTTCGTCCACCCCCAGACGCCCGTCGGCCTGAAGATATCGGCACGCGGCGTGGGAGACGTGAAGCTCGCCACGCCGCTGACGCACGTCCAGTTCAAGCTCGCCATCCATACGGACGTGCTCACGCCCTGACCGCGCCGTTCCTCACGCCGACACCAGCGACCGCAGCGTGCGCGCCCGCGCACGGGCCACCGCGTCCGGTGTCAGGACGGGAGCGGGCACGACGATGCCGCAGCCCGTGCAGACCGCCCCGGAGGACGGCTCGTGCGCCAGGCCGCGCTTCCACACCAGGGAGGTGTCCCCGCAGACCGGGCAGGACGCACCCGGCTCCCGCTCCAGCGCCGCGATCAGGCGCCGCAGCACTTCGGCGAGGGGGGCCCGGGGGTGGACGTCGGGATCGTCGCACCAGGCGACCCCGCAGCCGCCCCAGGTGCGGCGGTGCCAGTCGTCGTCGCTGCCGGGGCGCCTGAGCCCGTCGTGCTTCTCCTTGCGGCGGCGCTCGGCGAAGTCCGCCTCGTAGGCGAGCCAGACCGCCCGCGCCGCCTCCAGCTCCTCCAGCGCGGCCACCAGCCGCGCCGGATCGGGCGACCTGTCCTCGCACCCGAAGCCCGCCCGGGAGCACAGATGGTCCCAGGTGGCCCGGTGTCCGTATGGGGCGAACCTCTCCAGGCACTTGCGCAGCGAGTAGCGCCGCAGTGCCAAATCGTTCCGCGGATCACGTACCTGTCTCGCGAGACTCCGGAATCCGGCCATCGCCCTGCACCTCCGTCACACGTACTTCGTCCTGGTACCCCGTGTTCCGTATCTGCCGCCGTCGCAGTCGAGTCGAAGTCGAAACGACGTTGCCGAGTAGACGTATCGACACGCCATTCGGCTCCCTTTCGGGACGACCCTTTTTCGCCTGCCCGCCTGAGCTGTGGTGATGCGCCCATGAGGGGGGCGCGTTGTGGTGATTCGGAAAAGGCGAAGGTTGTTCATCTTTCGAGTTCGCCAACCCGCCAGTAGCCTCCGCCGCAACCGCCTTCCGCAGGACCCGGAGGAGCACCCATGCGACCACGCACCGTCAGACTCAGAACCCTCATGGCGGGGGCCGCGCTCGCCCTCGGTGCCGGTCTCCTGGCACCGCTGCCCGGAGCCGGGGCCGCACCGGGGCAGCCGGCCGCCGGGAAGGAGCGCGAGGAGAGCACCGACTACTGCGAGGGCCGGTGCGCGGACATCCTGCCGCCGGGCGCAGGCGGCAACGCGACGCTCGCCGAGATCCTCTCCCACCGCGTCCTCGGCACCAAACCGGCGCACGCCGACGACCAGTTGGGCCCCTACGACGCGCTCTCCTCCGGTTACCCCTCACTCACCGACGACCGGCTCACCGAGTTCTTCGACGACGCCTCCTTCGGTGTGCGCGACGGCCAGGTCGCCTCCGTCACCAGGCCGCGCGACGATGTGACGATCACCCGTGACAAGAAGTACGGCATCCCGCACATCAAGGGCACCACCCGCTACGGCACGGAGTTCGGCGCGGGCTACGCCGCCGGGCAGGACCGGCTCTGGCTCATCGACCTCTTCCGCCACATAGGCCGCGGGCAGCTGACCCCGTTCGCGGGCGGCGCGCCCGCCAACCAGGGGCTTGAGCAGCAGTTCTGGCCGCAGGCCCCGTACACGGAGAAGGACCTGGAGAAGCAGGTCGAGTACATCAGGGCGACGCAGGGCGAGCGCGGCAGGCAGGCCATGGAGGACGCGCAGGCCTACATCGACGGGCTCAACGCCTACCGCGTGAAGGCGAAGAACGGCCGCTACTTCCCCGGCGAGTACGTCCTGACCGGCAAGATCGACGCGATCACCAACGCCGGCGAGATCGAACCCTTCAAGGTCACCGACATGATCGCGCTCGCCTCCGTCGTCGGCGGCCTCTTCGGCAACGGCGGCGGCGGAGAGGTCGAATCCGCGCTCTCCCTCCTGAAGGCCCAGGAGAAGTACGGCGTCGAGAAGGGCACGAAGGTCTGGGAGTCCTTCCGTGCCCGCAACGACCCCGAGGCCGTCCAGACCATCCACGACGGCACGAGCTTCCCGTACGCCGGGAAGCCGGAGGCGGCGCGCGGCACCGCGCTGCCCGACCCCGGCTCCGTCGAGCGCGAGCAGCTCGTGTACGACCGCGAGGGGGGCGCGAAGACGGGCGCGAAGGACCCGGTGAAGGCCCCGAAGAAGCTCAAGCCGCTCCAGGGCATGTACGACAAGGGCGTCCTGCCCGCCGACCTCTTCCGGCCCGGCGGCAACAAGAAGGGCATGTCGAACGCCCTGCTGGTCTCCGGCAAGCACACCGCGAGCGGCAACCCCGTCGCCGTCTTCGGCCCGCAGACCGGATACTTCGCGCCGCAGCTCCTCATGCAGCAGGAGCTCCAGGGCCCCGGCATCAGCGCCCGCGGCGTCTCCTTCGCGGGCGTCGGGATGTACGTCCAGCTGGGGCGCGGCCAGGACTACGCCTGGTCGGCGACGTCCGCCGGGCAGGACATCACCGACACGTACGCCGTCGAACTGTGCGAGCCGGGCGGCGGCACCCCCACCAAGCAGTCCACCGGATACCTCTACCGGGGCACCTGCACGCCCATGGAGAGGCTGGAGCGCAAGAACGCCTGGAAGCCGACCCTCGCAGACTCCACGGCCGCCGGCTCCTACCGCATGCAGGTCTTCCGCACCAAGTACGGCGTCGTCACGCACCGCGCGAGCGTCGACGGCAAACCCGTCGCGTACGTCTCGCTGCGCTCCACCTACCGCCACGAGGCCGACTCGATCATCGGCTTCCAGATGCTCAACGACCCCGGGTACGTGCGGGACGCCGCGAGCTTCATGAAGGCGGCGCAGCACATCAGCTATGCCTTCAACTGGTTCTACGCCGACTCGCGCGACATCGCGTACTACAACAGCGGCGCCAACCCGGAGCGGGCGGCGGACATCGACCCGGCGCTGCCGGTCAAGGCCCAACAGGCTTACGAATGGCGGGCCTTCGCCCCCGAGAACAACACATCGGCGCAGACCCCGCCCGCCGCACACCCGCACTCCGTCAACCAGGACTACTACATCTCCTGGAACAACAAGCAGGCCGAGGACTTCAGCACGGCCGGCTTCGGGATGAGCGCCGTGCACCGCGGTGACCTGCTCGACGGGCGGGTCAGGAAACTCACCGAGGAGGGCGGCGTCACCCGCGCCAAGCTGACCCAGGCCATGTCCGAGGCCGCCGTCACCGACCTGCGCGGCGAACAGGTGCTGCCGGAGCTGCTGAAGGTCGTACGCAGCAAGCCGGTCACCGATCCGCGACTGGCGAAGGCGGTGCAGCAGTTGGAGGCCTGGCGCAAGGCGGGCGCGCAGCGCAACCAGACGGCCGCGGGCTCCAAGGCGTACGCCCACCCCGACGCCGTGCGCGTCATGGACGCCTGGTGGCCGCTGCTGATCGAGGCCGAGTTCAAGCCGGGCCTGGGCAAGGAGCTGTACGACGCCCTGACCGCGCAGCTGGCCACCGACGAGGCACCCTCGGCGGGCCATGGGCCGACCGGGGCGCACGCCGGGTCAGCCTTCCAGTACGGCTGGTGGGGGTACGCCGACAAGGACCTGCGCAAGGTCCTTGGGCAGCCGGTCAAGGGCGAACTGGCCCACACCTACTGCGGTGACGGCAAGCTCGACGCCTGCCGCGACGCCCTGCTGACCACTCTCGCGCAGGCCGTCGCGAAGCCCGCCACGGAGGTCTATCCCGGCGACGACGCGTGCAAGCCCGGCGACCAGTGGTGCGCGGACGCGATCATCCACCGGGCGCTCGGCGGCATCACGCACAAGCCGGTCCAGTGGCAGAACCGCCCCACCTACCAGCAGGTCGTCGAATTCCCCCGGCACCGCCCCTAGGCCCTGTCCGACCATTCCCGCCCGCCTCCGGGCGACGACGGGAATGGTCGGACAGGCCCCGGCCGTCAGGCCATCGCGATCCGCCCCGCGGCGAACACGGCACGCGCCAGCTCCTCATGGCATACGTCGCTGTGCGCGCCGGCGGGTGGTCCGCCGCGCCGCACCACCGACGCCGCGTCCACGCTCACGCACCCCTTGGCGGGCAGCCTCTCGCCGAGCTTGATCCGCTTGGTGCCCTCCACCGCCCGGATGCCGTTGTAGCCGACGGCGCCCCAGCGCTCCCACAGGTTCAAGAAGCTCGTGGAGTCACCGGCCAGCTTCGACGCCAGGGGGTAGAGCCGCCCCAGGGCGTCGTCGTGGCGCGAATAGCAGGAGACGAGCGGGCCGTCGATACGCCGCTGTACGCCGCGCAGGGCGCCGCCGCGTGACCTGTCGTGCGGCAGCCGGTCGGCGAACGCGTAATGCGAGAAGGCCCCTTGGAGCAGCGTCACCGACTTCACCGTACGCACGTCGGCGGGCATGCCGCGCAGCGCGTACGCGACGAGGCGGGCGCCGAAGCTGTGCCCGATGAGGTGCACCCTGATCCGGGGCGCGTCGGCGGCGAGCAGGCCGATGGCGGGGCCGAGCCCCAGCTGGCCCACCGCGCCCGCCCGGCGCTTCATCGCGTAGTAGGTGCCCTGGCGCAGCAGCTCGTGGGCGCCGTTCCACACCCGCTTGCGCAGGGCGCCGAGGAGTTCGGGCTGCCCGGTGTCCGCGCGGGCCGCCGCGAGGATCTCGCAGACCTGGACCGCGTCGTCGGTGAGCATGGCGGGCTCGCCCGCGCCGGTGTCCTCGCCGAGGTGGCGGGCCGGGCTCGTCTCGCGCAGGGAGACCAGCTCACGGACGTGCCGTCCGAACTCGTAGACGCGGGAGGGGACGTCCGAGCGCTCCGCGAGCAGCTCGGCGATGCGGTCGAGGGTCGGGCCGTGGTCGGGGAAGGCGCGGTCCAGCGCCTGCCGGGTGGCCGCGTCGAGCACGGGCCCGCCCGGCGGGACGGGGGCGGCGGGCGCCGCCGAGGGCTCGAAGTCGGGGATCGGTTCGTCGGGGAAGCGGATGGCGGGCCACAGCACGCCGACGTAGCCGAGGCGCACCTCCGGCGCGGCCAGGTGCTGACAGGGGGCGAAGAAGCGCCGGTACAGCGAGCGGGCGCCCTTCTTGTCGTTGTTCCAGCCGTGCGCGAAGACCAGCAGATCGGTGACGCGTGCGCGTTCCGTGCCGGACAGCAGCGCCTCGCGCTGCGCGGTGTCGACGTCGCCGTCGGCGTCGAAGGTCAGTTCCCAGTAGGGCTCCACGCCCGTATGGTCCTGCCGCTTCGGCAACCTGGCCATACTCCGCGCACGTCAGGTCAGTTCGCGCTCCCGGGTCTCGGGCAGCGCGAGGACGCACACCAGCGACACGACCGCCATCGCGCTCACGTACCAGCCGACCGACGAGGAGCCGAACGCCGCCTGGAGCCGGGTCGCCACCAGCGGCGACACCGCACCGCCGAGCACACCGCCGAGGTTGTAGGCGAGCGAGGCGCCCGAGTAGCGCACGTTCGTGCCGAACAGCTCCGGCAGGTAGGCGCCCATCGGGCCGTAGACCACGCCCATGCAGAACAGGGCCCCGCCGAGCGCGAGCGCGATCAGCACCGGCTGCTCGGTGTCCAGGAGCGGGAAGAGCACGAACCCCCACACCACCGAGAGCCCCGCGCCCGCGAGGACCAGTTTGCGCCGCCCGTCGCCGTCGGAGCGCGTCGCGGCGAGCCAGGTACCGGCCGCGAGGAAGAGACAGGCCACGAGGGACAGCCCCAGCATGGTGTTGCGGGGCACGTCCAGGGTGCCGGTGGCGTAGGCGAGGCAGTAGGTCGTCGCGGTGTAGAAGAGGCCATAGGCGACGACCATGCCGCCCGCGCCGAGCAGCAGTTCGCGCGGATGGTGGCGCAGCACGTCGAGCGTGGGGACCTTGCTGGCCTCCTGCGCCTCCATGACCTTCGCGAACACCGGCGTCTCGCTGATCCGCAGCCGCACGAAGAGGCCGACGCCGACGAGCAGGAAGGAGAGCAGGAACGGCACCCGCCAGCCCCAGCCGCGGAACGCGTCGTCGGAGAGCACGGCCGAGAGCAGCCAGAAGACGCCGGTCGCCGCGAAGAAGCCGACGGAGGGCCCGAGCTGGGGGAAGGCGGCATACAGTCCGCGCTTCTTCTTCGGCGCGTGCTCCACCGCGAGCAGCGCGGCCCCGCCCCACTCGCCGCCCAGCCCGATGCCCTGGAGGAAGCGGAGCAGGATCAGCAGCAGCGGCGCCCAGATGCCGAGGGTGTCGTAGCCGGGCAGGAGCCCGACGAGGGCGGTCGACAGGCCCATCAGGAGCAGCGAGGCCACCAGGACGGACTTACGGCCCACCCGGTCGCCGAAGTGACCGAAGACCACCGAGCCGATGGGCCGCGCCGCGAACGCCACCGCGTACGTGGAGAACGACGCGAGGGTGGCGTTGACCGGGTCGAGGGTCGGGAAGAACGCCTCGTTCAGGACGAGGGCGGCCGCCGTGCCGTAGATGTAGAAGTCGTAGAACTCGATGGCCGTCCCGATGAAGGAGGCGACGGCCACCCGGCGCAGGCTCTCCGGGCTGCCGTCGGCGCCCTGCGCGTCGGGGGCCTGCTGTCTCTCCGCTGCTGTCGTTTCGCTCCGCACGAGCGGCACTCTCATGGTGGATGTAGGGGCCAGTCAATACTTGGGACGGCTTGTCTCGCCCAATGAGACCACCGGTGGGGCGGGCGACCGCCCCTCTTCCGCCATCACATACCGACTGGTTAGTCTGCCGTGTCAGGCGGGCCGCCCGAGCTGTGGTCGCATCGTGGTCGGGTCCGTGGTCGAGCCCGAGGTCGAAGGAGACCGGTCGTGGATACCTTGCGGGACAAGGGAGTTGTCGTCACCGGCGCGGGGGGCGGGATCGGAGCCGCGCTCGCCCGCCGCTTCGCCGCCGAGGGGGCGCGCGTCGTCGTCAACGACCTGGACGGAGCCAAGGCGCGAGCCGTCGCCGACGAGGTGGGCGGCATCGCCGTCCCCGGAGACGCCTCCGTCATCGTGCCGCAGGCCGTCGAGGCGCTCGGCGGCACGGTCGACGTGTACTGCGCCAACGCCGGGCTCGGCTCCGGCGGCGACGAGGCCGCGCCCGAGGAGGTCTGGGCCGCGGCCTGGGACGTCAACGTCATGGCGCACGTCCGGGCGGCCCACGCGCTGCTCCCCGGCTGGCTGGAGCGCGGCAGCGGCCGCTTCGTCTCCACCGTCTCCGCGGCCGGGCTGCTCACCATGATCGGCGCCGCGCCCTACAGCGTGACCAAGCACGGCGCGTACGCCTTCGCCGAGTGGCTCTCGCTCACCTACCGCCACCGCGGGCTCAAGGTCCACGCGATCTGCCCGCAGGGCGTGCGCACCGACATGCTCGCCGCCACCGGCACCGCGGGCGACCTCGTCCTCGCGCCCACCGCGATCGAACCGCAGGACGTCGCCGACGCGCTCTTCGCGGGCATGGCCGAGGACCGCTTCCTGATCCTGCCGCATCCGGAGGTCGCCGCGTACTACGAGGCACGCGCCGCCACCCCCGACAAGTGGCTGGCCGGCATGAACCACATCCAGCAGAAGTGGGAGGCGACGCAGCGGTGACCACATCCCCCGCGATCCCGGACGGCTCCATCTACGCCGCCAAGCCCTGGCTCGCCCGCCTCAACGACGCCCAGCGCGGCCCCGTCACCCCCGCCGCCTCCGTGGTGCACGCCTTCCGCGCCGCCGTCGCCAGGGCCCCCGAGCACACCGCCCTCGCCTACTTCGACGGCCGCCTCAGCTACCGCGAGACCGACGCCCTCAGCGACTCCGTCGCCGGACACCTGGCCGCGCGCGGCGTCGCACGCGGCGACCGCGTCGCGATCATCCTCCAGAACACCCCGCACTTCGTGCTCGCGCTCCTCGGCGCCTGGAAGGCGGGCGCGACGGTCGTGCCCGTCAACCCGATGTACAAGTCGGCGGAGGTCGGCCACGTCCTCGCCGACGCCGGCGTGACCGCGCTGATCTGCGCGGACCGCGCCTGGGAGACGTACCTGCGCGACACGGCGGCGGGCTCGTCCGTGCACGTCGTGCTCACCGCCTGCCAACTCGACCTCCAGAGCAGGGGCGACACCCGCGTCCTGGACTTCGAGCGCCTGCCGGTCCCGGCCGACGCCGACGACCTGGTGGCGGTCGCGCGCCAGGGGCTGCCCGCCCCCGCCGGCCGCGAACTCGGCCCCTCCGACGTGGCCCTCATCAGCTACACGTCCGGCACGAGCGGCACCCCCAAGGGCGCCATGAACTCCCACGGCAACATCACCTACAACGCCGAACGCCAGCGCACCGGCGCCGGCATCCCCCAAGGCGCCTGCTACTTCGCGATGGCACCGCTCTTCCACATCACCGGCATGGTCGCGCAGGTCGCCGCCTGCATCGCCAACGCGGGCACCCTCGCCCTCGCCTACCGCTTCGAGGCCGGGGTGGTCCTCGACGCCTTCGCCGAGCACCGCCCCGCGTACACGGTCGGCCCCTCCACGGCCTTCATGGCGCTCGCCGCCCACCCCTCGGCGACCCGCGCCCACTTCGACTCCTTCGTGCTGATCTCCTCGGGGGGCGCGCCGCTGCCCCCGGCCCTCGTGGAGAAGTTCCGCGCCGCCTTCGGCCCCTACCTCCACAACGGCTACGGCCTCACCGAGTGCACCGCGCCCTGCGCCACCGTGCCGCCCGGTCAGAAGGCGCCCGTCGACCCGTTCTCGGGGACCCTCGCCGTCGGCGTCCCGGGGCCCGAGACGGTCGTACGCATCCTGGACGAGGCCGGTCAGGAGGTCCCCTTCGGCGAGCACGGCGAGATCGCCGTGAGCGGACCCCAGGTGGTGCCCGGCTACTGGCAGCGGCCCGACGCCACCGCCCGGACCTTCCCCGGCGGCGAACTGCGCACGGGCGACATCGGGTTCATGGACCCGGCCGGCTGGCTCTACGTCGTCGACCGCAAGAAGGACATGATCAACGCCTCCGGCTTCAAGGTCTGGCCGCGCGAGGTCGAGGACGTCCTCTACACGCACCCGGCCGTACGCGAGGCGGCGGTCGTCGGCGTGCCCGACAGCTACCGGGGGGAGAGCGTCAAGGCGTACGTCAGTCTGAGTCCGGGCAGCGACACCCGCCCGGCGGAACTGACGGCGTACTGCGAGGAGCGGCTGGCCGCGTACAAGTACCCACGCGAGGTCGAGATCCTGGCGGAGCTGCCGAAGACCACGAGTGGGAAGATCCTCCGGCGGGAACTGCGTTCCCGTCCGAAGAACAGTCAGTGACACGAAAGGCAGGTGGCGGCAGTGGCCAGGACGACGGACGGTGACGGCACGCCCGTCCCGCAGCGGCTGCTGGCCGCCGCCACCCGGCTCTTCGCCGACCAGGGCTACGACCGCACCTCGGTGCAGGAGATCGTGGAGGCGGCCGGCGTCACCAAGGGCGCGCTCTACCACTACTTCGGCTCCAAGGACGACCTCCTGCACGAGGTCTACGCCCGTCTGCTCCGCGTCCAGCAGGAGCGGCTCGACGCCATCGCGGACACGGACGCCCCGATCGAGCGGCGGGTCCGCGACGCCGCCGCCGACGTCGTGGTCACCACCATCGACAACCTCGACGACGCCTCGATCTTCTTCCGCTCCATGCACCACCTCGGCCCCGAGAAGAACAAGCAGGTGCGCGCCGAGCGGCGCCGCTACCACGAGCGCTTCCGGGCCCTGATCGAGGAGGGCCAGGAGTCGGGCGTCTTCTCCACGGCGACCCCGGCGGACCTGGTGGTGGACTACCACTTCGGCTCCGTCCACCACCTGTCCACGTGGTACCGCCCGGAGGGCCCCCTGACCCCGCAACAGGTGGCGGACCACTTGGCGAACCTGCTGCTGCGGGCCCTGCGGCCTTAGAGGCCCCCCGAGGGGGCGCGGGGAACTGCGCGAGCAACCAGCCACGAGCCGCACCCACCCCAAAACCTGCCGCGGCAGACGCACCTGCGCCCCGGCGGGGGCTGAGTGCGCTTCCCGGCCTTAGGCACGCCCTGAAGGGGCGCGGGGAACTGCGCGAGCAACCAGCCACGAGCCGCACCCGCCGCAAAACCCGCCGCGGCAGACGCGCCCGCGCCCCGGCGGCAGTCTGCGCGCGATTCCCGGCCTGAGGGGCGCCCCGAGGGGGGCGCGGGGAACTGCGCGAGCAACCAGCCACGACCCCGCACCCGCCACAAGACCTGCCACGGCAGACGCGCCCGCGCCCCGGCGGGGGCCTCGGCGCACAATCCCCCGCGCCCCCAGCGGAGCTACACGTACCGCTTGAGCTCCCGCCGGGCCAAGGACCGCTGATGCACCTCATCGGGCCCATCAGCCAACCGCAGCGTCCGCGCCGCAGCCCAGAGCTCCGCCAGCGGAAAGTCCTGGCTCACCCCACCCGCGCCATGCAACTGCACGGCCCGGTCGAGGATGTCGACCACCGCCCGCGGCGTGGCGATCTTGATGGCCTGGATCTCCGTATGGGCACCGCGGTTGCCGACCGTGTCCATCAGCCAGGCCGTCTTGAGGACGAGCAGCCGCAGCTGCTCCACGGCGACCCGCGCGTCCGCGATCCACTCCTGTACGACGCCCTGCTGGGCCAGCGGCTTGCCGAACGCCGTACGCGCCACCGCCCGCCGGCACATCAGCTCGATGGCCCGCTCGGCCATGCCGATCAGCCGCATGCAGTGGTGGATGCGGCCGGGCCCGAGCCGTGCCTGCGCGATGGCGAAGCCGCCGCCCTCCTCGCCGATCAGGTTCGCGGCGGGCACCCGGACGCGGTCGAAGACGACCTCCGCGTGGCCCCCGTGGTAGTGGTCCTCGTACCCGTACACCCGCATGGCGCGCCGGACTTCGAGGCCCGGGGTGTCGCGCGGGACCAGGACCATGGACTGCTGGCGGCGTATGTCGGCGCCGTCCGGATCGGTCTTGCCCATCACGATGAAGATCTCGCAGTCGGGGTTCATCGCCCCGGAGATGTACCACTTGCGGCCCGAGATGACGTACTCGGAGCCGTCCGGTGACCGCTCGATGAGGGTGGTGATGTTGGTGGCGTCCGACGACGCCACCTCCGGTTCGGTCATCGCGAACGCCGAGCGGATCCCCCCCGCGAGCAGCGGCTCCAGCCACCGCTTCTTCTGCTCGGCGGTGCCGAACTGCGCGAGTACTTCCATGTTGCCGGTGTCGGGCGCCGCGCAGTTCAGCGCGGTCGGTGCCAACTGCGGGGAGCGGCCGGTGATTTCGGCGAGCGGCGCGTACTGGAGGTTGGTGAGTCCCGCGCCGTGCTCCGTGTCGGGAAGGAAGAGATTCCACAGGCCCTGCCTGCGGGCCTCTGCCTTCAGTTCCCCGACGACGGCCGGGGTCTCCCACGGCGAGGCGAGGGCGGCGCGCTGCTCGTCGGCGACGGCCTCGGCCGGGTACACGTGCTCGTCCATGAAGGCGAGCAGCTTGCCCCGCAGCTCTTCGGTGCGGGCGTCGAATGCGAAGTCCATGGCGCTGTCTCAGCCTTCCTGTTCCTGGAGCGTGCGGCGGCCGTGCTCGATGAAGACCGGCACCAGCTCGCCGATCCGGTCGAAGCCCGCGCCGACCGTCTGGCCGAGCGTGTAGCGGTAGTGGATGCCCTCCAGGATCACGGCGAGCTTGAACCACGCGAACGCGGTGTACCAGGAGACCGCCGAGACGTCGCGCCCCGAGCGCGCGGCGTACCGTTCGATCAGCTCGGCCGGGTCGGGGTGGCCGGGCGCGCCCGCCGTGGTGCTGACGGGGGAGTCCGGCACCTCCAGCCTCGCGCTGTACATCACGAGCAGGCCGAGGTCGGTGAGCGGATCACCGAGCGTCGACATCTCCCAGTCGAGGATGGCCTTGATCCGGTCGTCGTCGCCGATCAGGACGTTGTCCAGGCGGTAGTCGCCGTGGACGACGGTCGGCGCGGGCGAGGCGGGCAGGGAGCGCCCGAGCGCCGCGTGCAGCTCGTCGATGCCGGCGAGGTCGCGGTTGCGGGACGCGTCCAGCTGCTTGCCCCAGCGGCGCAGCTGCCGGTCGAGGAAGCCGTCGGGCCGCCCGAAGTCGCCGAGGCCGACCGCCGCCGGGTCCACGGCGTGCAGGTCGACGAGCGTGTCGACGAGGCCGAGCACGGCGGCGCGGGTGCGCTCGGGGCCGAGCGGCGCCAGCTCCTCAGCGGTGCGGTACGGCGTGCCGTCCACGAACTCCATCACGTAGAAGGGCGCGCCGATGACGCTGTCGTCGTCGCAGAGCAGCACAGGCGCGGGCACCGGCACGTTCGTGGGGTGCAGCGCCTCGATCACCCGGTGCTCGCGCTTCATGTCGTGCGCGGTGGCCAGCACGTGGCCGAGCGGGGGCCGCCGCACGACCCAGCGTGAGGCGCCGTCCGTCACGGCGTACGTGAGGTTGGACCGGCCGCCCTCGATGAGCCGGGCGGTGAGCGGTCCGCCCACCAGGCCCGGCCGCTCACGGTCGAGGTGGCCGCGCAACTGGTCCAGGTCGAGGCCCGGCGGGTGGTCTGAGCTCATCTTCGCTCCTGATCGGCGTGGCGGTGGCGTGCCACCCCATGATGCCGACCAGTCGGTATGCCGTCCAGAGCGAAAAGCGCCCCCTTGCGGGGCGCAGGGGGCGGGCGGTGACGGGCTAGGGCCTGTCTGACAATTCCCGCCTGCCTCGCGACGCCATGCACGCACTCTCGCCGCACCGGGCGCAGAGCCAAGTACATCCAGTACGAGGCCCTACGCCCGGCACGCCGAGAGCACGCACCTGACGCCGCGAGACCGCCCTCCGGGCGACGACGCGAATTGTCAGACAGGCCCTAGTGATCGTCCCAGTGCCCGGCGTGGGCGGCGTGCCGATGTCCGTCGTGCACATAGTCGACGTGGTCGCCGTGCAGGACGGAGTCATGGCCGCAGCCGTCGCCGTGCTGGTGGTCATGGCCCTGGTGGGCGACGTGACCGGCCGGCTCGCACTCGTCGTAGTGGTCGGTGTGGCGTCGGTGCAGGTGGCCGTCGTGCGCGTAGTCGACGTGGTCGCCGTGCGGCACCTCGGGATGGCCGCAGGCCGGACCGTGCACGTGATCGTGCACCGGGTGTTCGTGATGGAGCGTGGTCATGACGCGCACCTTCTGTGACTTCCGGGGAGGCTGACACTCTCAGGCTAGCCCTCGATGCCCCATTTACTCCCTTATGTCAGTCTGGCGATGTTTCCCTGCCCTCCACCCAGGTGACCCGTGCGGATGTTCCGTGAAAGCGACCCCATGAAAGCGACCCCATGAAGGCGATCAGCTACAGCGGCTACGGCGGACCCGAAGTCCTCGAATACGGCGAGGTGCGCGACCCCAAGGTCGGCCCCGACTCCGTCCTCGTGAAGGTGCGGGCCGCGGCCGTCAACCCCGTCGACTGGAAGTGCCGCGAGGGCTACCTCGACGCCCTCCTCGACCCCGTCTTCCCCGTCATCCCCGGCTGGGACGTCGCCGGAGTGGTGGCCAAGCCGGGCGCCTCCGCCCCCGAGTTCGCGGTCGGCGACGAGGTCATCGGCTACGTACGCGAGGACTTCCTCTCCCGCGGCACCTTCGCGGAGTACGTCGCCGCGCCCGTGCGCACCCTCGCCCCCAAGCCGCGCAACCTCAGCTTCGAGGAGGCCGCGGGGCTGCCGCTCGCCGGGCTCACCGCCTACCAGGTGATGGTCAAGGCGCTCCAGGTCAAGGACGGCGACACCGTCCTCGTGCACGCGGCGGCCGGCGGCGTCGGCTCCCTCGCGGTGCAGCTCGGGCGGCACGCGGGTGCCCGCGTCATCGGCACGGCCAGCGAGCGCAACCACGACTTCCTGCGGGAACTTGGCGCGGAGCCGGTGACGTACGGGGAGGGGCTGGTCGACCGTGTCCGCGCCCTGGCCCCGGAGGGTGTCGACGCGGCCTTCGACACGATCGGCGGCGACACCCTCAAGGCGTCCGCCGAACTCCTCACGACCGGCGGCAGGTTGGCGTCCATCACGGACGGTGGGGTGCTCGGCCTCGGTGGCCAGTACTGCTTCGTCCGCCCCGACGCCGCCGACCTGCTGCGGCTGACGGAGCTGGCGGAGCAGGGCGTGGTGACGGTCCACGTCGACAGGACGTTCCCGCTGGAGCGGGCCGCCGACGCCCACCGGCTGAGCGAGGAGGGCCGCACCCGCGGCAAGATCGTCGTGACGGTGGACGGGCAGGACTGACGCGAGGCTTCCGCTCTCCCGTTCGCCGACCGATGCCAGGGTTTCCCGGCCGGTGTCAGACCACCATCGCCGCCGCGCACCCCGCCAGCGCCAGGGTGCACAGCGCCGCCGTCCACGCGCCCCGCACGGTCAGCGTCCGGGGACGGCGGGCGGTCAGCGCCAGCATCCTGCGGTGGGCCACCGCGAGGAAGCCGAGCCAGAGCAGCAGGCACAGGGCGCACGCCAGGACGCCGGTGGCGGTGGGGCCGTGGTGCAGTACCGCGCGGGCGGCGAGGACCGCCGCGACCGTGCAGGACAGCGTCGTACGCCGCCACGCGAGCCGCGTCCGCTCCGGCTGGAGCCCGGGGTCGCGCTCCGGCGCCTGCCCCGGGCCCGGTCCGCTCATCCTTCCCACCCGAAGAGCACGACCACCACCATGGCGAGCGCCACCACCGCGACGACCAGGCTCAGCACCGTCGGGAAGCGGCCCGCGGGCAGATCCTCGCCGCGCCGCATGGCCCGTTCGCAGCGCATCCAGTGGTTGACCGCCCGCAGCGAGCACAGGACGCCCGCGGCGAGCAGCGCGAGCGCGAGCCCGATCCGCCAGCCCCAGCGCAGGTCCGGCAGGAACTGGTCGACGGCGAAGCCGCCGCCGATCAGCGCGAGCGCGGTGCGCAGCCAGGCCAGGAAGGTGCGTTCATTGGCGAGCGAGAAGCGGTAGTCGGGGGTGTCGCCCTCCTCGCGGATGCGTTCGGGCGCGAACCACAGCCTCAGACTCCGTACGAAATTGCTCACCGCCGCACCATAAGCCGTGCACCCGGGGGCCCAGGCGATCAGCTCGCGCGGTACGCCCTCAGCCGGTGGTGGGCGTCGAGGCCGTCCGGCACCCACTCCCATTCGCCGAGCCGCCGCTCCAACTCGTCCTCGGTGAGGAAGGCGTGCCAGGCGACCTCCTCCACCTGCGGACTCACCGGCAGCTCGCAGCGCACTTCGTAGAGGTACGCCCACCAGGACTTCCCCGCGCCGTCGTCGTAGAGGAACTTGAACAGCGGCGTGGGACGCGGCAGCCCCTGGACGCCGAGCTCCTCCTCCGCCTCGCGCAGCGCCGCGTCGTCGCAGGACTCCCCGGCCCCGACCACACCGCCCACGAACATGTCGTACAGGGAGGGGAAGACCAGCTTCGTCGCGGTGCGGCGGTGCACGAAGACGCGCCCCTCGGCGTCGCGTGCCTGGATGAACACACAGCGGTGGCGCAGCCCGCGCGCGTAGGCCTCACCGCGCGGGGCCTCGCCGATGACCTCGTCGTTCTCGTCGACGATGGTCAGCATCTCTTCACGAGGGTCGGGCAGGGGCCCGCGGTGTGTCGTCATACGGGCCATCCAACCTCACTGGCCCATGACGTACTTGACCGTGGGCCCCGCCGTCCAGCCGCCGTCGACGGCGAGTTCCGCGCCCGTCACGTACGACGCGGCGTCCGAGAGCAGGAAGACCACGGCGGCCGCGATCTCGTGAGCCTCGCCGATCCGGCCCATCGGGGTGTTGGGGTACCTGCCCTCGCCCTTCTCGATGCCGACCTCGGCGGTCATCGGGGTGTACGTCATGCCGGGGTGGACGGAGTTGACGCGGATCCGGGCGGTGCCGAGCTCCACCGCGCCGATCTTGGTGAGGCCGCGCACACCCCACTTGGAGGCGCCGTACCCGGCGGTGAGCGCGAGGCCCATCAGACCGGCCGCGGAGGAGATGTTGACGATGGAGCCGCCGCCCGCCTCCTTCATGGCCGGGACCACGGTCCGCATGCCGATGAAGACGCCGGTGAGGTTGATGTCGAGGACCTTGCGGAAGTGCTCGACGGACTCCGACTCCAGCAACTGGCCGGTCGATATACCGGCGTTGTTCACCAGGCCGTGCAGGCCGCCGAACTCGGCGGCCGCGAGGTCCGCCACGCGCCGCCAGTCGTCCTCGGAGGTCACGTCGTGGTGCGCGAAGCGGGCACGCCCGCCCAGCTCGGCGGCGGTGGCCGCGCCCTCCTCGTCGAGCACGTCGGTCAGCACGACGTTCGCACCCGCGGCGACCGCCTGCCGGGCGGCCTCGGCGCCGAGACCGCGGGCGGCGCCGGTGATGAGGACGGTCTTGCCGGTGAGGTCATGGGCAGGCGTGGTGGCAGCGGCGGCAGTGGCGGTCGTGCTGGTCATGGGGTCTCCAGAGTGGGGAGCGGGGCCCGCAACAGGGCCGCGGTGGTTTCGACGAGGTCGGCGAGGAAGACGTCCTCGCCGGTCAGCGGGGTGGTGCCCGCCAGGTACTGACGGGCACGGTCGGCCATCGCGGCGCCGATCATCGTGAGGGCGAGGTCGAGCCGCTCCAGGCGGACCGGCTCCGGGACGGCGGGGGCGAGGCACACCTCCAGCCTCCCGATCAGCTCCCAGTAGGCGGTGCCGTCGATGGTCGGATGCGGGGTGCGGGTGCGCACGCCGCTCTCGTGGCTGAGCTGCGCGGAGATCCGCAGGCAGCGCCGCCCGCGCTCGGTGCGCAGCTCGGTGGCCTCGGCGGTGACCAGGGCGGTCAGCAGGGCGCGCAGGCCGCGCGGGCCGGTGTCGCCGCCGGTGCGCGCCAGGCCGGCGGCGAGCACCCGCTCGGTGCGCTCCTGGCGGGCGGCCATCACGGCGTCCAGGAGACCGCCGCGGGAGCCGAAGTGGTACTGCACGGCGGAGGGGTTGCTCTGTCCGGCGATGCGGACGATGTCCCGCAGCTGGGCGCCGTCGATGCCCTGCGCGGCGAAGACCTCCTCGCCGGCGCGGATGAGCTTCTCCCGGGTCTCGGCACCGGATGTCCTGGCCATGACCCCCACTCTAATGCTGGCCATTAACAAAAGACACCGCCGGGATCGACCGCCCGAGGCCGGCTCGCCCGGCCCGGTCTGTTGACGTGCGCCTCCGCACTGCCCAGGATCTGACCCACCGGTAACTTCGCGGGCCCTGTCGAGGAGGACGACCCCTATGGCGTACGACGCAGATGTGATCGTGATCGGGGCGGGACTCGCCGGACTGGCGGCCACCGCGGAACTCGTCGACGCGGGCCGCCGGGTCGTCCTCGTCGACCAGGAGCCCGAGCACTCCATCGGCGGCCAGGCCCACTGGTCCTTCGGCGGGCTGTTCTTCGTGGACTCGCCCGAGCAGCGGCGGCTGCGGATCAAGGACTCCCACGCGCTCGCCCTCCAGGACTGGATGGGTACCGCCGCGTTCGACCGCCCGGAGGACCACTGGCCGCGCAAGTGGGCCGAGGCGTACGTCGACTTCGCGGCCGGCGAGAAGCGGTCCTGGCTGCACGGGCAGGGCGTGCGGTTCTTCCCCGTCGTCGGCTGGGCCGAGCGCGGCGGGTACGACGCGCAGGGCCACGGCAACTCCGTGCCGCGCTTCCACATCACCTGGGGGACGGGCCCGGGGCTGCTCGCGCCGTTCGTGCGGCGGGTGCGCGAGGGAGTGGCGCGCGGCCTCGTCGAGCTGAGGTTCCGCCACCGCGTCACCGGCCTCGGACGCAGCGCGGGCACCGTCGACACCGTCACGGGCGAGATCCTCGAACCGTCCGCCGCCGAGCGGGGCAGGGCCAGCAGCCGCGAGGTGACGGGCACCTTCGAGCTGCGGGCCCAGGCGGTGATCGTCACCTCGGGCGGCATCGGGGGCAACCATGACCTCGTCCGCGCCAACTGGCCGGAGCGGCTCGGTGCCCCGCCCGAGAAGATGATCAGCGGGGTGCCCGCGCACGTGGACGGCAAGATGCTCGGCATCGCCGAGGCCGCGGGCGCCCACCTCATCAACCGCGACCGCATGTGGCACTACACCGAGGGCATCGAGAACTGGAACCCCATCTGGGAGCGGCACGGCATCCGCATCCTGCCCGGCCCCTCGTCCCTGTGGCTGGACGCGCACGGCGACCGCCTGCCCGTGCCGCTCTTCCCCGGCTTCGACACGCTCGGCACCCTCGAACACATCATGAGGACCGGGTACGACCACACGTGGTTCGTGCTCAACCAGCGCATCATCGGCAAGGAGTTCACCCTCAGCGGGTCGGAACAGAACCCGGACCTGACGGGCAAGTCCGTGCGCGGCGTCATCGACCGCGCGCGGGCCGACGTGCCGGGACCCGTCAAAGCCTTCATGGACCACGGCGTCGACTTCGTCGTGGAGAAGGACCTCGGCGCGCTGGTGCGCGGCATGAACGCGCTCACGGGACACTCGGCGGATCCCCTCATCGACGAGGCCGCCCTGCGCCGCACCCTCGCCGCGCGCGACCGCGAGATCGCCAACCCCTTCACCAAGGACCTCCAGGTCACCGCCATCCGCGGCGCCCGCAAGTTCCTCGGCGACCGCCTCATCCGGGCCGTCGCCCCGCACCGCCTCCTGGACCCCAAGGCCGGTCCGCTCATCGCCGTACGCCTCAACATCCTCACCCGCAAGACACTCGGCGGCCTGGAGACCGACCTCTCCTCGCGCGTCCTGACCGAGGGCGGCGCGCCCCTGCCGGGCGTGTACGCGGCCGGGGAGGCCGCCGGTTTCGGCGGCGGGGGAGTGCACGGCTACCGCTCGCTCGAAGGCACCTTCCTCGGCGGCTGCCTCTTCTCGGGACGCGCGGCGGGCCGGGCCGCCGCCCGCGACGTGAGTTGAGCAGGCCTTTGCCGAGGAGGGTTCTCCCAGGTGAAGGGCGAAGTCTGAGGATTTCGCAACGAGTTGGTGAAGGAGGCAAGGGTAGGCTGGCCTTGACGCGGACTGGTGCCTACCGGTTTGCTGTGCGTGATCATCCGTACGCGAGCCGCGCCGGGGAGGAAGTCCCGCGGTGTCACCACCCCCACCCCCACTGGGCCGCTCCCGCAAGAAAAGGGCCGCGGCGCACGCCTTCGACGCCGCACTCGACGACGCCGAACTCATCGCCGCCCGAGCCGCGTTGGCCCAGGGGCGCTGGATCGAGGCGCGCGCGCTGCTCGCCGCCACCGGCGACGACTGGGACCGCAGGGGCCACCGCTTCGACGTCCTCGCGCAGGAACCTTCCACCACGGCCTGGGCCCGCGACTGGCGGCTCGTGGAACCGGAGAGCTACGACGCCGAGGTGCTGCTCGCCTTCGCCGCCGTGCACAAGGCGCTGCGCGGCAAGGAGCGTTCGGACCAGGCGCGCGCCCTGTGCCGCGAGGCGGCCGGCCGCGTCCCCGCCGACCCGACGCCCTGGCTCGCGCTGCTGCTGCTCGAACGCTCGCTGGGCCGCGAGGAGGACGTCGTACGCCTCTTCGACGAGGTCCGCCACCGCCACCCCGAGCACCACCACGCCCACCACCTGATGGTCGCCCGGCTCGCCGAGCGGCGCCCCGCGGCGGGCCAGGACCCGCTGCACGAGGTCTACGACTTCGCCTCCTGGGCGGCCGAACAGGCGCCTGCCGACTCCCCGTTAGCGGTCCTGCCGGTCGTCGCGCACGCCGAGCGCTACCGCGTCCTCGCCACCGCGGGCATGGAACCCGCCGACCCCATGGCGAGCACACACTGGACGGGGCGGCGCGCCCGCGGCGTCATGAAGGCCGCCTTCGACTGGTGGCTGGAGTGGGAGACACCCGACGAGCCGGCCCACCCGCGCTGCCACGTCGACCTCAACTTCCTCGCGCACGCGAAGTCCTGCGAGGGCAGGGCCGCCGAGGCCGCCGTGCTCTTCCACCGCATCGGACGGCACGCGACCCCGGCCCCCTGGTCCTACCCGGACCGCGATCCGCACGAAGCGTTCACCGCCGCGCGCGCCACCGCGCTCGGCTCCGCCTGAACGCCGGGACACACGCCTGAATATCCGTACCCCTGAAAGGACGACCGCGCCATGGCGACGGGCAGTTCGAGCACGAGCGGCACCAGATCCCTCAGCGAACCGACGGGTGACAGCGGGATCAGCACGTACAAGGGGCAGGAACGCGCGCTGCGCGCGGGCCGCCTCGGCACGGCGGGCCTCCTGCTCTCCGTGCTCGCCGCGACCGGCCCCCTGATGGTCGTCGCCGGCGTCATGCCCACCACCTACGGCGTGATGGGCATCGTCGGACAACCCCTGCTCTTCCTCATCCTCGGCGTCGTCCTCGCGCTCTTCAGCCTCGGGTACGCCGAGATGAGCCGGCACGTCCACAACGCCGGCGCCTTCTACGCGTACATATCCCGCGGCCTCGGCGGCACCGCGGGCGCCGGCGCCGCGCTGGTCGCGCTCGTCGCCTACAGCGCCCTCCAGGCGGGGCTGTACGGCCTGCTCGGCTTCGAGGTGTCCGGGCTGCTCCACACGTACTTCGAGATCGAGGTCGCCTGGTGGATCCCGGCGCTGGTCACCGTGGCCCTGGTCGCCGTCCTCGCCTGGCTGAAGATCGACCTCAACGCGCGCGTGCTCGGCGTGCTGCTGCTCATCGAGGTGGCGCTCGTCGTCATCTTCGACATCGCGGCCATCGCCGACCCGGCGAAGGAGGGGCTGTCCCTGCACGCCTTCAACCTGGACACGCTCACCGGCGCGGGCGTCGCCACGTCGCTGTGCTTCTGCATCGCGGCCTTCACCGGCTTCGAGCAGGCCCCCGTGTACGCCGAGGAGACCAGCCGTCCCCAGGTCGTCGTCGCCCGCGTGATGTTCTTCGCCGTCGGCTTCGTCGCCGTCTTCTTCGCGCTCAGCTCCTGGGCGCTGACGGTCGCCGCAGGGCCCTCCGGCATCGTCGGGGCGGCCGAGAAGCAGAGCGCGGGCCTGCTGTTTGACCTCACCGAGTCCCGGCTCGGCGGCACCTTCACCGACGTACTCCACGTGCTCTTCGTGACCGGCATGTTCGCGGCCATCCTCAGCTTCCACAACGTGGTCGCGCGGTACGCCTTCGCGATGGGCCGCGAGAGGCTGCTGCCCGCCGCGTTCGGCCGCACCAACACCGCGACCGGCGCCCCGGGCACCGGCTCGCTGCTCCAGACCGTCATCTCCGTCGTGGTCGTCGTGGGCTTCGCCGCCGCCGACGACGGCGGAGCGGGCGACCCGACCGCCCCCGTGCTGCACCTGTTCACCTGGGGCGGCAACATCGGCGCGCTCGGCGTCATCCTGCTGATGGCCACCGCGTCCGTCGCCGTCATCGTCTTTTTCGCCCGCCGGGGCGCCGCCCGCGCCCAGGCCTGGCGGATCGCCGCCTCCGCGCTCGCCGCGGTCGGCCTGCTCGTCATCGCGGCGTACACCGTCAAGGACTTCGACGTCCTCGTGGGCGCGGGCCCGGACTCGGCGCTCAGCTGGGTGCTGCCCGGCATCATCTTCCTGGCGGCGCTCATCGGTGTGGCGTACGGGACGATCCTGCGCTCCCGCGACCCCGAGGCGCACGCCCGCATCGGTCTGGGCAACGAGGCGTTCCAGCTGGAGAAGGCGTCTTCCTCGCCGGGGGTGTGACGGTCGCCCGACCCACCGCACGTCCGTGGCCGCGCCGGGATGCCGGCGCGGCCACGGACTCTTGAGCGGGGCGGTACGGCCCCGAAGGGCGCTAGATGATCAGGGAGAGCAGCAGGACCAGGCCTCCCGCCACCACCGAGATGATCGTCTCCATCACCGACCAGGTCTTGATCGTCTGGCCGACGTCAAGGCCGAAGTACTCCTTGACCAGCCAGAACCCGGCGTCGTTGACGTGCGAGAAGAACAGCGAACCCGCGCCGATGGCCAGCACGAGCAGCGCCGCGTGCGAGGTCGACATGTCGGCGGCGAGCGGGGCGACGAGACCGGCCGCCGAGATCGTCGCGACCGTCGCCGAGCCCGTCGCGAGCCGGATCGCCACCGCGATCAGCCAGGCGAGCAGCAGCGCGGGGATCGACCAGTCCTTGGAGAAGTCCAGGATCATCTGGCCCACGCCGACATCGATGAGCGTCTGCTTGAAGCCGCCGCCCGCGCCCACGATCATCAGGACGCCCGCGATCGGGGCGAGCGACTTCTCGACGGTCGTCGACAGGCGGTCCTTGGTGAAGCCGGCCGCACGGCCCAACGTGAACATCCCGACGATCACCGCGGCCAGCAGCGCGACGAGCGGCGAACCTATGACGTCGAAGACCCGCTGCACGGTGGTCTCGGGGTCGTCGACCACGATGTCCACCAGCGCCTTGGCCAGCATCAGCCCGACGGGCAGCAGCACGGTCGCCACCGTGGCGCCGAAGCCGGGACGCTTCTCCAGGTCCTCCGAGGGACGCTGCGGGATCATCTTCTCGGGGGCGGGTACGTCCACCCAGCGCGCCGCGAACTTCGAGAAAAGCGGACCTGCGATGATCACCGTCGGGACCGCGACCAGGACGCCGAGCGCGAGGGTGACACCGAGGTTGGCCTCGACCGCGTCGATGGCGACGAGCGGGCCGGGGTGCGGCGGGATGAGCCCGTGCATCACGGAGAGACCGGCCAGCGCCGGGATGCCGATGCGCATCAGCGAGTAGTTGCCGCGCTTGGCGACCATCAGGACGACCGGGATCAGCAGCACGATGCCGACCTCGAAGAAGAGCGGCAGACCGATGACGGAGGCGATGAGCACCATCGCCCACGGCATCGCGCGCCCGCCCGCCCGTCGCCCGCCGCCACCCTTCTGAAGAGGGACCTGCGGCCCCGCCCCGCCCCATTTGGCCAGGATCGTGTCGACGATCTGGTCGGCGCCCCCGGAGTCGGCGAGCAGCTTGCCGAGGATCGCGCCGAGCGCGATCAGCACACCCACGCCCGCGACGGTCGACCCGAGGCCGGCCGTGAAACTGGCGATGGCCTTGTCGAGCGGCGCGCCCGCGAAGGCCCCGAGCGCGAGCGACCCGACGGTCAGCGCGAGGAACGCGTGCAGCTTGAACTTGGTGATGAGCAGGACGATGACGGCGATGCCCGCGAGGACGGCGATCCCCAGCTGGGCATGGCCCGCCGAGGTGATCGGCTCGACGGGGTCCGCTGCCAGCATCTCGACGCTGAGACTGGTCACGGTGCTTTCCTTGTACGGGGCCCCGGTAGGGGGCGCGGGGAACTGCGCGACCAGCCACATCCGGCCCGCAGACAGAAATTCTTCCGAGCGAACGCTCAGCCGAGCCGGCGCAGAGCCTCAACGGCCCGCTCGGCGATCTCCTCCGGAGATCCGGCGACGTCGACGGCGACGCCCGCCTCATCCGCCCCGAGGGGCTGCAACGTGGCGAACTGCGAGTCAAGGAGCGCCGCAGGCATGAAGTGCCCCTTGCGCTGCCGCATCCGGTCCTCGATGAGCTCGCGGTCACCGGTGAGGTGGACGAAGACGACGCCGGGGGCGGCGGCCCGCAGCCGGTCCCGGTAACTCCGCTTCAGCGCGGAGCTGCTGACGACACCGCCGCGCCCCTCCCGCCCGTGCGCCCAGGCGCCGATGGCGTCCAGCCAGGGCCAGCGGTCGTCATCGGTGAGCGGGGTGCCGGAGGACATCTTCTCGACGTTCTGAGGCGGGTGGAAGTCGTCGCCCTCGGCGTACGGGACGCCGAGCCGGTCCGCGAGCAGGGGGCCGATCGTCGTCTTGCCGGTCCCTGCCACGCCCATGATCACGACCACGTGGGGGGTGTGTTGCTGCCGCATCGTGCTCTCGCTGTCTTCATCGACATCGGTCGGTTCGTTCACGTCACTGAAACCCATTAGGTATGACGAATTCAAGAGGCTGTGACATAAAAGTCTGACTTATTGTCCACGTGCCTCTCCTCGTAGGCTTTCGTCATGACCGCACAGGCCCGAGGGCTGCACTCCCGCGTACTGGAAAGCCTCGGGCCCGCCATCACCGCGGGCGAGTACCCGCCCGGCAGTGTTCTGCGCACCGACGAGCTGGCCCAGCGCTTCGAGGTGTCCCGCTCCGTGATGCGCGAGGCGGTCCGGGTCCTGGAGTCCATGCACCTCGTCGCGTCCCGGCGGCGGGTGGGGGTGACCGTACTGCCCACCGAGCAGTGGAACGTCTACGACCCGCAGGTCATCCGGTGGCGTCTCGCCGGCGCCGACCGGCCCCGCCAGCTGCGCTCCCTCACCATGCTGCGCTCCGCGATCGAACCCGTCGCCGCCGGACTCGCCGCCCGACACGCCACGGCCGCGCACTGCGCGGAGCTGACCGAGTGCGCGCTCGGCATGGTCGCCCACTCGCGCGGCCACCAGCTGGAGGGCTATCTCAAGCACGACATCGCCTTCCACCGGGTCATCCTCAACGCCTCCGGCAACGAGATGTTCGCCCGCCTCGGCGACGTCGTCGCCGAGGTGCTGACGGGACGCACCGCCCACCAGGTGATGTTCGAGGACCCGGATCCGCCCGCCGTGTCCCTGCACGTCCAGGTCGCCGAGGCGGTCAGGGAGGGCGACGCGGCCCGCGCGGAGGCGCTGACGCGCGAGATCGCCCTCGGCGCGCTCGAAGAACTGGACATCCTGGCGCCCTGACGCCGGGGCGCGGGCGGGTGGCGACAGCGGCCGGGCTCGGCGGCGAGGGGCGGGTCGGTGACAATGGACGCCATGTCCCGACGCGCCGCACGCCCCACGCCCTGCCCCTGCGGGCACCCAGAGCCGTACGAGAAGTGCTGCGGCCGCCTGCACCGCGGCGAGGCCGCCGCCGGCAGTCCCGAGGAGCTGATGCGCTCCCGCTACAGCGCCTTCGCGGTACGGGACGAGGCCTACCTCCTGCGCACCTGGCACCCGCGGACCCGGCCGCCCCGCGTCGAGTTCGATCCGGCGCTGCGCTGGGTGGGCCTGGACATCGAGGAGACCGGCGAGGGCACCGCCTTCCACACCACGGGCACGGTCACCTTCCGGGCCCGCTACACCGACGGCGGCCGCCCGGAGGTCCTGCACGAACACAGCCGCTTCGAGCGCCTCGACGGCGCCTGGGTCTACGTGGACGGCAGCTTTATCGCCTGAGCGCATCCGACGGGACCCGGCCACCGCGACCCCCGTGCGCGTGAGACTGCTGGGAAGCGGAGGTTCACACGGGGTGTGATCCGGCGGGGCGTGCCCGTGCGCCGGGCTCGCCCGAAGCCGCCGACGGGCCCAAACGCCCTGGACCGGCCGCCTGTTCGACCCCGCCGGGCGGCCCCGCACATAGGCGGGAACCCTCGCTGCGGCCGACCGGCGCCGCCAGTAGCGTCTGCCTGCCCCCCTCCCTTACGCAGTCCCGTATGCCGTGCGATGGAAGAGGCTCCCGATGGCCGACACCGGACAGCACCAGCACAGTCACGAGCGCTACATGGGCGGCACACCGGAAGCGGAGCGCCGGATCTTCGAACGCCTGGCCCATGAGCTGATGAAGGTCCAGGAGAAGAACCGGCGCGCGAGCCGGACCAAGGACCTGGAGCGCACCTTCCACGCCAAGGCCGCGCTCGGCGTGGAAAACGCCAGGATCCGCTTCCACGACGACCTCCCCGACGCCCTGCGCGGCGGCTTCGCGCAACCCGGCGCCACCTACCCGGCGACCGTGCGCCTCTCCAACGCGGGCGGCATCCGGCAGGCCGACGGCGCGCCCGACCTGCGCGGTATCGCCGTGCGCGTGGCGGTGTCCGCCGAGGAGAGCCACGACCTGCTCGCCACCAACCACCCGGTGTCGCACGCCCGTGACGCCCGCGAATTCGTGGCCTTCGCCAAGGCCATGGCGGGCGCCACCACGCGCGTACGCAAGGCCGTCGGGCTCTTCGTCAGGCTGCCGCTCGCCGTCGGCCCGTCCACGGCCGCCCGCATGCGCCGCAACATCCGCGCCGCCACCCGCCGCACGGTCGACAGCCTGGCGGGCGAGACGTACTGGAGCCGCAGCGCCATCCTGTGGGGCGAGGCGGGCCCGGTCCGCTATCTGCTGCGGCCCGCGGGCCACGCCACCGCCGGCGGCACCCGCCCCGAACGGCGCGACCCCCACCACCTGCGCCGTGACCTGGAGGCCCGCCTCGCCCGCCAGGACATCGCCTTCGAGCTGTGCGTCCAGCGGTACGTCGACGACAAGCGCACCCCCGTCGAGGACGGCGCCGTGGAGTGGCCCGAGTCCCTCACGCCCGCGCTGCCCGTCGCCACGCTCACCGTGCCGAGCCAGGACCTCGACACCGCGCGGGCGCGCGCCGCGGGCGGACGCGTCGAGACGATCGGCTTCAACCCGTGGTTCACCACGGACGACTTCCGCCCCCTCGGCAACCTCAACCGGGCCCGCAAGGCCGCGTACGAAGCGAGCGCCGCGCACCGCCACGGCCTGCGCTTCGTCCCCGAGGAACCGCCGCTGCGCAACAAGGCGCTTGGCGCCCCGGCCGACGCCGCGTTCCGGCTCCTGAACCGCGCTGTGCCCTGGCACCGGCTGCCCCTGTCCGCGAGCCTGCTCAACCTCGTCCTCCTGCGCAAGGCGCTGCGCCGCCGCAACCTCATCGACACCGACGTGCACGAGGCGCCGCCCAAGGCCATGCCGGTACCCGCCCCCGCCGACGAACACCTGCGCACCGTGCGGTCCTACGACGGGACGTACAACGACCTCTCCCGCCCCGCCATGGGCGCCGTGGGCGCGCCCTTCGGACGCAACCTCAAACCTGTCTACCGGCCCGACCTCTTCGACGTCCCGAACCCGGTGACCGTCAGCCGCCAACTCCTGCACCGCGATACGTTCCTGCCCGCGACCTCGCTGAACGTGCTGGCCGCGGCCTGGATCCAGTTCCAGGTCCACGACTGGGTCAACCACCGCCGCCACAAGCCGGGCGGCGACAGCGTCGAGGTGCCGATGCCGCCCGGCAGCACCTGGCACAACACGCCGGGCGGCCCGGCCGAGCGCGTGATGCGCTTCGCCGAGAACGAGGGCATCGCGCTCCCCGGCGGCCAGCCGCCGATCCTCTTCGCCAACACCGCCTCCCACTGGTGGGACGGCTCCGAGGTGTACGGCGAGAACGAACGGACCGCGAAACACCTGCGCGAGCCCGATGGCGGAGCCGGACTCCGCCTCGACGAGGGCCACTTGCCCCTCGGTCCGAACGGCGTCCCGCTGACCGGGTTCGCCGACAACTGGTGGCTCGGCCTCAGCGCCATGCACACCCTCTTCGCCCGGGAGCACAACGCGGTCTGCGACGCGCTGCGGCACGCCTACCCCTCGATGAACGGGGAGAGCGTCTACCACACGGCGCGCCTCGTCGTCTCCGCCCTCATCGCCAAGATCCACACGGTGGAGTGGACCCCGGCGATCCTCGCGACCGAGGCGATCGACCTCGGGCTGCGCACCAACTGGGAAGGACCGCCGGACAGCTGGCTCCAGAAGCTCGGCCTGTGGCTGCTCGAATCCCACTCGCTGACCGGCATCCCCAAGACCCTGCCGGACCACCACGCGGCGCCGTACTCCCTGACCGAGGACTTCGTCACCGTCTACCGCATGCACCCGCTGATCCCCGACGACTTCGAGATGCGCGAACACCGCTTCGGGCAGCGCCTGGAGACCCTCGGCTTCCGCGACATCCAGGGCACCGCCGCCGAGGGCGCCATCCGCAAGACGGGCCTCGCCGACACGCTCTACTCCTTCGGCATCGCCCACCCCGGCGCGATCACCCTGCACAACTTCCCGCGCGCGCTCCAGCGGTTCGAGCGCGACGGCGAGATCATCGACCTGTCCGTCGTCGACCTGGTCCGCACCCGCAGGCGCGGCGTGCCCCGCTACAACGACTTCCGGGAGGGCCTGCACAAGCGGCGCATACGCTCCTTCGAGGAGCTCTCCCAGGACCCGGTGACCCTCGCCCGGCTGAGGGACGTCTACCGCTCGGTCGACGAGATCGACACGGTCGTCGGCCTGTTCGCCGAGAACCCGCCGCACGGCTTCGGCTTCAGCGACACGGCCTTCCGCGTCTTCATCCTGATGGCGACGAGGCGGCTCCAGAGCGACCGTTTCCTGACCGTCGACTTCCGCCCCGAGATCTACACCCCGCTCGGCATCGACTGGGTCCAGAAGGGCGGCATGAACTCCGTCCTGCTGCGGCACTGCCCCGAGCTGGCGGGCCTGTTGCCGCGCGGGGCGAGCGCGTTCGCGCCGTGGCGCCAGGTGCAGCAGCCGATGGGCGACCGGGGCGGATACGAGGGCGGCTAAGACACGTCGGCCGCGACGGCGGCCGGGGCACGTCGGCGAGACGGAGTCAGGACCGCTCCGGCGAGGCCGAGGAACCGGCGGGCCCGAACCTGCGCCGGTAGTCGGACGGGCTGAGCCCCGTCTCGCGGCGCAGCCTGGCCCGCAGATTGGCGGCGGTGCCAAGGCCGCTGCGGCGCGCGACCACGTCGAGGCGTTCCTCGCCGCGCTCGATGAGGCGGCAGGCCAGGGCCACGCGCTCGCCGGTGAGCCAGGCCAGCGGTGTGGTGCCCAGCTGGGCGCGGAAGCGGCGGTGCAGGGTCGCGGGGCTGAGCCCGGCGCGCGCGGCGAGGCCGGTCACGGTGAGCGGCTCGTCCAGTCGCTCCTGCGCCCAGGCGAGCACCGGGGCGAGGGACTCGTCCCGCACCTGAGGGACCGGCCGCTCCACGAACTGCCGCTGCCCGCCGTCCCGGTGCGCCGCGAACACGAGACGCCTGCTCACGGAGTTGGCGACCTCGGCGCCGAAGTCCTTTCGCACGATGTGCAGGGCCAGGTCGAGGGCGGCCGCGCTGCCCGCCGCGGTGAGGATGTCGCCCTCGTCCACGAAGAGCACGTCCGGTTCGAGCCGCACGGCCGGAAACAGCTCCCGGAAGGAGTCGGCCCACTGCCAGTGCGTGGTGGCCCGGCGCCCGTCGAGGATGCCCGCCTCGGCGAGCGCGAAGGCGCCGGTGCACAAGCTCATGATCCGGACGCCGCGCGCGTGGGCCCGCCGGATGGCGTCCCGTACGGCCGGGGCGCGCGGCACGGTGTTGTCGGGCCGCCCCGGCAAGATCAGGGTGTCGGCGCTCTCCACCGCGTCGAGTCCGGGCACGCCGGTGAGGGTGAAGAACCCATGGTTCATGCGGACGCCGGGCCTCGGCGTGCACAGCACGGTCTCGTACAGGGCTCCGGGCAGGCCGAGTTCGGGCCGGGGCAGGCCGAACACCTCGGTGGCGGCGCCGACTTCGAAGGGATTGGTTCCCTCGTCGACGACGACCACGATCCGGTGCGGTGTCCGCCGCGCGGCCGGTTGCGAGGATCCTTGCGCCATATGCGGTTTCTAGCACTCGTGGCGGCGGTCCGTCACGTCGCAAGATCACCTCATGAACAGCGAACCCGTGACACCTGCCCCCCTGACCGGCGATCCCATCGCCCTCGACCAGGCCCTCGCCTCCTTCGACGCCTTGTGGAGCCCCCGCATCGTCACCACCGTCAACGACTACGACGTACGCGTGGCCAAGGTCGAGGGCGAGCACCTCTGGCACGTCCACGACGACACCGACGAGTTCTTCCTCGTGCTCGGCGGCGAACTCCGCATCGGCCTGCGCGAGCCCGCGGGGGAGCGCACCGTCACTCTGCCGCAGGGCTCGGTCTTCACGGTCCCGCGCGGCACCGAACACAAGCCGTCCGCCCCCGGCGGGGCCCGCATCCTGCTCTTCGAACCCACCGGCACCTCCACGGTCGGGGACCGCCACGAGGACGTCCCCGCCCACGTGGACGCCACGACGGGGCACGCGCTGACCGAGTAACCGCCACCGATCGCCGTCCCCCTCGTATGGGACCCGTCAAGACGCCCGCCACCCCCGTATGGACGGCGTCAACGACGGCCGAAAACGACCGAAAGGGAGCTTTCCTCGAACCGTTCACGCATCTACTTCCTCAGGAGCTCACGATGGCCGATGTGGCCTTCGTCGTCACCACGATCGCGGTCTTCGCGCTGGTGGCCCTCGTCGCCAAGGGGGTGACGAAGCTGTGACCGCCGAGAACGTCGTCGGCCTGGTCGTGGCCGTCGCCCTCCTGGGCTATCTCGTCCTCGCCCTCGTCTTTCCTGAGAGGTTCTGAGTACGGATATGAGCCCCGTCCTTGCCGGCGTGCTCCAATTGCTCGCTCTCATAGCCGCGCTCGCCCTGGCCCACCGCCCGCTCGGTGACCACATGGCCCGCGTCTACGGCTCCAAGAAACACCTACGCGTCGAGAAGTGGCTCTACCGGGCCATCGGCGCCGACCCCGACTCCGAGATGCGCTGGACCGCGTATCTGCGCGGCGTCCTCGCCTTCTCGGCGGCCGGGGTCCTCTTCCTCTATCTGCTCCAGCGGCTCCAGGGCGCGCTGCCCGGCTCGCCCGGCTTCCGGTCCATCGACCCGGACCAGGCGTTCAACACAGCCGCCTCCTTCGTGGCGAACACCAACTGGCAGTCGTACTCCGGCGAACAGGCCATGGGCCACGTCGTGCAGACCGCCGGCCTCGCCGTGCAGAACTTCGTCTCGGCGGCGGTGGGGATCGCCGTGGCGGTGGCCCTCGTACGCGGCATCGCGCGCTCCCGCACCGGGGAGCTCGGCAACTTCTGGGCCGACCTGGTGCGCGGCGTCATCCGCGTCCTGCTGCCGATCTCCGTGGTCGGCGCGCTCGTCCTGGTCGCCTGCGGCGCGATCCAGAACTTCGCCGGCATCCACGAGGTCGGCCAGTTCCTGGGCGGCACGCGGCAGTGGAACGGCGGCGCGGTCGCCTCGCAGGAGGTCATCAAGGAGCTGGGCACGAACGGCGGCGGCTACTTCAACGCCAACTCCGCCCACCCCTTCGAGAACCCCGGCCCCTTCTCCAACCTCTTCGAGATCTTCCTGATCCTCGTCATCCCCTTCTCGCTGACCCGCACCTTCGGCAAGATGGTCGGCTCCGTCCGCCAGGGCTACGCGATCCTCGCCACGATGGCGACGATCTGGCTCGGCTTCACCGCGCTGATGATGTGGACGGAGTTCCACCACGGCGGTCCGGCGTTCGACCTGGCCGGCGGGGCGATGGAGGGCAAGGAGACCCGGTTCGGGATCGGCGGCTCGTCGATCTTCGCGGTGGCCACCACGCTCACCTCCACCGGCGCCGTGAACTCCTTCCACTCCTCCTACACCGGCTTCGGCGGCGGCATCGAGATGCTCGGCATGCAGCTCGGCGAGATCGCCCCCGGCGGCACCGGCTCCGGCCTCTACGGCATGCTCGTGATGGCGGTCATCGCCGTGTTCATCGCGGGCCTGATGGTCGGCCGCACCCCCGAGTACCTGGGCAAGAAGATCGGCACCCGCGAGATCAAACTGGCGGCCTGCTACCTCCTGATCACCCCGGCGCTCGTGCTCGGCTTCACCGCCGTGTCGATGGCGCTGCCCACGCCCAAGGAATCGATGCTCAACTCCGGGGCGCACGGCTTCTCCGAGATCCTGTACGCCTTCACGTCCGGCGCCAACAACAACGGCTCGGCCTTCGGCGGCCTGAGCGCGGACACGACCTGGTTCAACACCACGATCGGTCTCGCCATGCTGCTCGGCCGCTTCCTGCCGATGGTGTTCGTCCTCGCGCTCGCCGGTTCGCTGGCGGAGCAGCAGCCGACCCCCAGGACCGCGGGCACCCTGCGCACCGAGAAACCGCTCTTCACCGGGTTGCTGGTCGGCACGATCATGATCATCACCGGTCTGACCTACTTCCCCGCCCTCGCGCTGGGACCGCTTGCCGAGGGGCTGGCGTCATGAGCACACACACCAAGGAACACGAGATGGACCGCCGGGACGAGGGGCCGGCCGCGACCCGCGCGCCCCACCAGGACGGGCCGAGCGGGCACAGGCCCCCGGGCGAGGGCAAGGTCGGCGCGGGCCTCTTCGACCCCGCCCAGCTGCTGAGGTCCCTGCCCGACGCCTTCCGCAAGCTGCACCCGCGGGTCATGGCCAAGTCCCCGGTCATGTTCGTGGTCCTGACCGGCTCGGTGGTCACCACCGTGCTCGCGGTGAAGGACCCGGGGAACTGGTTCGGCTGGGCGATCACCGCCTGGCTCTGGCTGACCACCGTCTTCGCCAACCTCGCCGAGGCCGTCGCCGAGGGCCGCGGCAAGGCGCAGGCCGACACGCTGCGCAAGGCCAAGACGGACACGGTCGCGCGCCGCCTGACCGGCGGCACCGAGGAGCACGTCCCCGGTACCGACCTGCGCGTCGGCGACCTGGTGGTCTGCGAGGCGGGCGACGTCATCCCCGGCGACGGTGACGTCGTCGAGGGCGTCGCCTCCGTCGACGAATCCGCGATCACCGGCGAGTCGGCCCCCGTCATCCGGGAATCCGGCGGCGACCGCTCCGCCGTCACGGGCGGCACGAAGGTCCTCTCCGACCGCATCGTCATCAAGATCACGACGAAGCCCGGCGAGACGTTCATCGACCGCATGATCAACCTCGTCGAGGGCGCGGCCCGCCAGAAGACGCCCAACGAGATCGCCCTGAACATCCTCCTGGCGTCCCTCACCATCGTCTTCCTGCTCGCCGTCGTCACGCTCAAGCCCTTCGCGATCTACGCCGGGGCCGACGACCAGACCTCCCTGATCGTCCTGACGGCGCTGCTCGTCTGCCTCATCCCCACCACCATCGGCGCCCTGCTCTCCGCGATCGGCATCGCGGGCATGGACCGCCTGGTGCAGCGCAATGTCCTCGCCATGTCCGGCCGGGCCGTCGAGGCCGCGGGCGACGTCTCCACCCTGCTGCTCGACAAGACCGGCACCATCACGCTCGGCAACCGTCAGGCCGCCGAGTTCGTGCCGGTGCGCGGCACCACCGAGGCCGAGGTCGCCGACGCCGCCCAGCTCTCCTCGCTGGCCGACGAGACGCCCGAGGGCCGCTCCATCGTCGTACTCGCCAAGGAGAAGTACGGCCTGCGCGAGCGCCACCAAGGGGAGCTGACCGGCGCCCAGTGGGTGGCGTTCACGGCGCAGACCCGCATGTCCGGAGTGGACGCCGACGGCCGCCGGGTCCGCAAGGGCGCGACCGGCTCGGTCATCGCCTGGGTCGAGGAGCGCGGGGGGCAGGTCGCCGAGGACGCGCGGGAACTCAACGACCGCATTTCACAGGCCGGTGGCACGCCGCTGCTGGTGGCGGTGGAAGACGCTGACGGCGCCCGGGTCCTCGGGGTGATCCACCTCAAGGACGTCGTCAAGGAGGGCATGCGCGAACGCTTCGACGAGCTGCGCCGCATGGGCATCAAGACCGTCATGATCACCGGCGACAACCCGCTGACCGCCAAGGCCATCGCGGACGAGGCGGGCGTGGACGACTTCCTCGCCGAGGCCACGCCCGAGGACAAGATGGCGCTGATCAAGCGCGAGCAGGCCGGCGGCAAGCTGGTCGCGATGACGGGCGACGGCACCAACGACGCCCCCGCCCTCGCCCAGGCGGACGTGGGCGTGGCGATGAACACGGGTACGTCGGCCGCCAAGGAGGCCGGCAACATGGTCGACCTCGACTCGAACCCCACGAAGCTCATCGAGATCGTGGAGATCGGCAAGCAACTCCTCATCACGCGGGGCGCGCTGACGACGTTCTCCATCGCCAACGACGTCGCGAAGTACTTCGCGATCATCCCGGCCATGTTCGCGGTGGCGTACCCGGGCCTCGACAAGCTCAACATCATGAACCTGTCGTCGCCCGAATCCGCGATCCTCTCCGCGGTGATCTTCAACGCCCTGATCATCGTCGCACTGGTGCCCCTGGCCCTGAAGGGCGTGCGGTACCGCCCGATGAGCGCGGACCGGATGCTGCGGCGCAACCTCGGCGTCTACGGCCTCGGCGGACTCGTCGCCCCGTTCATCGGCATCAAGATCATCGACGTACTCATCTCCCTCATCCCCGGCATTGGGTGACGCGCTCATGAACAACTCGGTAGGCAACACCGCCCGGCTGCTCGGCGCGGGCCTGCGCGCCCTCCTCGTCCTGACCCTGGTCTGCGGCGTCATCTACCCGCTCGCGGTGACCGGCGTCGCCCAGGCCCTCTTCCACGACAAGGCCAACGGCTCCGAGATCAAGGCGGACGGCAGGGTCGTCGGCTCCGAACTCATCGGCCAGCGCTACGACCTCCCGCTCAAGAAGGGCCAGAAGACCCCCGAGCCCGACCTCAGGTGGTTCCAGCCGCGCCCCTCCAACGGCCTCGGCGAGAACAGCGTCAACACTCAGTACGAGCTGCTCCTGTCCGGCGCCACCAACCTGGCCGGTGACAGCAAGGAGCTGATCGCCCAGGTGAAGAAGGCGAAGGCGGCCGTGGTCAAGGACAACTCCACGGCCGACCACGAGGTGGCACCCGCCGACGTGCCCCCCGACGCGGTCACCTCCTCGGGCTCCGGCCTGGACCCGCACATCTCCCCGGCGTACGCCGCCCTCCAGGTCCACCGCGTGGCGGAGAAGAACCACGTGAGCGTGGACCGGGTCCGGAACCTGGTCGACGAGCACACCAAAGGACGGACCCTCGGCTTCATGGGAGAACCGCGCGTGAACGTCCTGCGGCTCAACATCGCCCTCGCGGAACTGACCGGGCGGAGCCACGGCTCCTGACACGCCAAAGGCCCCAGTTCGATGAACTGGGGCCTTGCCGGTGTCCGAGGGGGGACTTGAACCCCCACGCCCGATAAAGGGCACTAGCACCTCAAGCTAGCGCGTCTGCCATTCCGCCACCCGGACCAGGTGTCTGTCTTCGCGGGGTGTTCCCCGCGGCGACACAGAGAACATTACCAGGCTTCCGGGGGCACTCGATCACCCCTCCACCCACCGTGAACTGCTGATGACGGCGCCCGCCCGCCCTTGGGCCCGGAGCCCGGGAGAGAGAGGATGAGAGGGACCACCAGCAGCGAATGCGGGAGGAGCCAGCGTGAGCGGGTCCAGCACGGGCAAGGCCGTCACCGGTGAGGACGAGGTCGTCGACCTCTGTCGCGAACTGATCCAGATCGATACGAGCAATTACGGCGACCACTCGGGCCCGGGGGAGCGCAAGGCCGCCGAGTACGTCGCCGAGAAGCTCGCCGAGGTCGGTCTCGAGCCGAAGATCTTCGAGTCCCACCCCGGCAGGGCGTCCACGGTGGCGAGGATCGAGGGCGAGGACCCGTCGCGGCCCGCGCTGCTCATCCACGGCCACACCGACGTCGTACCGGCCAACGCCATGGACTGGACGCACCACCCCTTCTCCGGGGAGATCGCGGACGGCTGCGTGTGGGGCCGGGGCGCCGTCGACATGAAGGACATGGACGCGATGACCCTCGCGGTCGTCCGCGACCGGCTGCGCACCGGCCGCAAGCCCCCGCGCGACATCGTCCTCGCCTTCCTCGCGGACGAGGAGGCGGGCGGCACGTACGGCGCGCGGTACCTCGTCGACAACCACCCCGACCTCTTCGAGGGCTGCACGGAGGCGATCAGCGAGGTCGGCGGTTTCTCCTTCACCGTCAACGAGAACCTGCGGCTCTACCTCGTCGAGACGGCCCAGAAGGGCATGCACTGGATGAAGCTGACCGTGGACGGCACCGCCGGCCACGGTTCGATGATCCACAAGGACAACGCGATCACCGAGCTGTCCGAGGCCGTCGGCCGCCTCGGGCGGCACAAGTTCCCCGTACGCGTCACCAAGACGCTGCGGCACTTCCTCGACGAGCTCGGCGACGCCCTCGGCACCGAGCTCGACCCGGAGAACATGGACGAGACGCTCGCCAAGCTCGGCGGCATCGCCAAGCTCATCGGCGCCTCCCTCCAGAACACCGCCAACCCGACGCAGCTCGGCGCCGGTTACAAGGTGAACGTGATCCCCGGCCAGGCCACCGCGCATGTCGACGGCCGCTATCTGCCGGGTTACGAGGAGGAGTTCCTCGCCGACCTGGACCGGATCCTCGGCCCGCGGGTCAAGCGCGAGGACGTGCACGCGGACAAGGCGCTGGAGACCACCTTCGACGGAGCGCTGGTCGACGCCATGCAGACCGCCCTGCGGGCCGAGGACCCGATCGCGCGCGCGGTGCCCTACATGCTCTCCGCCGGCACGGACGCCAAGTCCTTCGACGACCTCGGCATCCGGGGCTTCGGCTTCGCGCCGCTGAAGCTGCCGCCGGAGCTGGACTTCGCGGGCATGTTCCACGGGGTCGACGAGCGGGTACCGGTCGACGGCCTCAAGTTCGGCGTCCGGGTGCTGGACCGGTTCATCGACGCGTCCTGACGGGAGCCGGCCGGAAGGCGGCCGGTTATCGTCTGCTTTTCATGGTGAAACGACACTCCAATAATCGCCAGCGCGTGCGTACTTGACTGAAAAGAGTGAAAGCACTCTTCAGCTCGTAGCCCCCTTGCTCCTTCCTCGTTACAGGTGGTGCAGTCCGCGGCTGGGACTGCATTGCCAACAAGGAGGAACAATGATCAAGAAGATCGTCGCTGCTGCGGCTGCCACTGGTGGTCTCGTGCTCGCCGGCGCGGGCGTCGCCGCTGCCGATGCCGGTGCCCAGGGTGCCGCCGTCAACTCTCCCGGTGTCGTCTCGGGCAACGTCATCCAGGCCCCGGTCCACGTCCCGGTGAACGTCTGCGGCAACACGGTCAACGTGATCGGCCTGCTGAACCCCACCTTCGGCAACACCTGCATCAACAAGTGACGTTGTTGTGCCTCACCCCTTGAGGGGCTGAGTCCGTCGGCCCCGGAGCGCGCGCCATGCGCTCCGGGGCCGACGGGCATTCCAGGTCCGGGCAATGGCCCGGGCGTATTCCGGAAGGTAAAAGGCAGGGAACAGCTATGCGACAGGGCACCCGCAAAGGATTGATCACCATGGCGGCCGCGACGGGCGTACTCGCCATGTCCGGTGGCTACGCGCACGCCGACTCGACCGCCAAGGGGGGCGCCTCGGATTCCCCCGGAGTGCTGTCGGGCAACACCGTCCAGGCCCCCATTGACGCCCCGGTCAACGTGTGCGGCAACACCGTGAACGTCGTCGGGGTCCTGAACCCCGCGATGGGCAACAACTGCGCCAACTCCGGCAAGGGGGGCGGCTCGCACAAGCCCTCGGGCGGGGCCAAGGCCGAGGGCCGCACCAGCGACTCCCCGGGCGTCGGTTCCGGCAACACCGTGCAGGTGCCGGTGAACGCTCCGGTGAACGTCTGCGGCAACAGCGTCACCATCGGCGGCCTCGGCAACGCGACCAGTGGCAACGGCTGCGCCAACGACAGCGGCTCGGTGACCCCGCCGGGCGGCGAGAAGCCGCCGACGGACCCCGAGCACCCCGGTAAGCCGGAGGAGCCGGGCAAGCCGGGGGATCCGGGCAAGCCCGAGCAGCCCGGTAAGCCGGGAGAGCCGGGCAAGCCGGGGGATCCGGGCAAGCCCGAGCAGCCCGGTAAGCCGGGGGAGCCCGGCAAGCCGGGAGAGCCGGGTAAGCCCCATGACCCGGTCGACCCCGCCAAGCCGAACCACCCGGGCACGCAGACCGTCACCCCGCCCGAGGGGACCTCGCAGCTCGCGGAGACCGGCAACTCGCTGCCGGTCGGCCTCGCGCTGCCGATGGGCGCGGGCGTGCTGCTCGCGGGCGCCGTGCTGTACCGGAGGGCGCGGGCGGCCGCCTGAGACACCCTGTGCCCGTGCGGTCAGCTGCCGCCGGGCACGCCGGAACGGAGCGGGCCCCGCCGTCGCGGGGCCCGCTCCGTTTCCCGCGGCCCCGGATCAGACGGGCTTGCGTCCGCTCACCAGGTGGCCCGCACCTGGCGGATGATCCGTCGTTTCAGCCGCACTCTGCGGCTCCCGTCGGGGTGCAGACTCAGGCGGTCCAACTCCCAGTGTCCGTACTCTGCGTGGTCTGTCAGCAGACGTGTGGCTTCCTTGCGGGTGACCCCGCGCGGTACATACACGTCGACAAATTCGTATTCCGGCATCGCATCTATTGTGCGGGCACGGGCCCGGTACGGATAGCGTCTGCACTATGTCTGATGCTGCGCAGCCCACCGCTGCCGAGGTACGTGCCGCCGCCGAGGCGGTCAAGACCGCGCTCGACCGCCACTTGGCCGCGGTCGAACGCAGGTCGGGCGAGGACGATCCGGCCGTGTACGAAGCGTTCAACGAACTCGCCGCCGCGGCGGAGGAGTACGACGAACTTCTCTACGACCGCTATGACGAGGTCACGCCCTTCGAGATCCCCGGTACCGACGACGCGTTGCCGCCTTACCAGGGCCCGGCGGAGGCGAAGGCGCTGAGCGTGCTGATCCGCCGCGACTACGCCGTGGCGGAACCGCAGCGGCTGCTCGCCCAGGCGCAGCGGGTCGCCGACCTCGACGCGGATGGGCCGGGAGGGACCGGTCCGGCCGACACCGTGCACGGCGCGCTCGGCGTCCTCTTCGGGGAGTTCGAACCGGACGAGATCGCCTCCCGGCACAAGGAGTTCGGCCTGGAGGAGGGCGACTCCACGCTGTGGGTCACCGCGGCGGACGTCACCGCCGAGCCGGGGGAGTGGCTCGACGCTCCCTTCGACCAGGCCGACCCGCACCGGGTGGTCTGCCGCTTCGACGTCAGCTCGGTCTTCGACGACGAGCTGGATCACGACGGACTCGACGGCCTGGACGGACTCGACGGGCTCGACGGGCTCGACGCGGACCCCGACATCGACCCGGATGTGGCCGTGCCTCTCGACGAGATCGAAGAGGTCGAGGAAGCCGATATGACTGACGCGCCGGATGTGACCGGCGACGTGGCTCATGGGGCTGACGTGCCTGATGTGGCGAGGGGGGCGAAGGGGGCGGACGAGGCAGGTGATGCTCGTGAGACTGGTGGGGCAGAGCCCGGTGTTCGGGAAGCCGGTCGCTGACGTCCTTCGGAGACGTCTCCCTCGGTGAGCGCGCCGTCCCCTCAAGGGGGCGGCGCGCTCGTTCGTGGAGCCGGGCCGGGCCGCGCCCGTGGCGCCGCCCGGCTCAGCGGCTCAGGACGCCGCCGAGGGGACCTGGGGGCGCAGCAGCGTCCGCAGGCGCGTCGTACGGTCCTTCCAGAGGCGCTCCGCCACCGCGCGCGGCAGGGCCTGTTCGACGCCCTGCACGACCGACAGGTGCCGCTCGCCCCGGGTGAACGCCGTGTAGACCCACGGCCGGGTCAGCGTCTGCGCCGCGTCGCCGGGGAGCACCACGACCACGGCGGGCCAGCGCAGCCCGGCCGCCTGATGTGCCGTGAGCGCCCAGGAGTGCCGCACCTCCCGCTCCACCCGCTCCCTGCGTACGAGCACGGGGTCGCCGTCGCACTCCAGGTGCAGCCCCTCCGCGTCGGCCCGCACCACGCGGCCGAGCGTCGTGCGGCCCGCCGCCGGGACGTGGGCGACCCGGTCGCCGGGGTCGAAGCCGCCGAAGCGGCCGGGGCCGGGGTTCAGCCGCTCCTTCAGCGCGGCGTTGAGCGCGCGGGTGCCGGCGGCGCCGCCGTGCCCCGGTGTGATGACCTGCGTCTGCTCGGCGGGCACGCCGATCGCCCTCGGCACCGAGTCCGCGACGAGCTGCACCGTGCGGTGGATCGCCTCGGCGGCGTCGCGCACCGGGACCAGCACGACTTCCTTGCCTGGCGCCTCGACCGCGTTCAGCTCGCCGATGCCGATGCCGGACGTCAGCTCACCGAGGGGGCCGGGGTCCGGGGTGCGGGAGACGACGTGCGGGCAGCAGCGGGCGGCGACGAGGTCGGCGAAGACCCGCCCGGGGCCCGCCGACCACAGCACGCCCGGATCGCCGCTGAGCACCAGGCGGGCGCCGTCCGGCAGGGACTCCACGAGCATCGCCGCGGACTCCACGTCCAGCTGCGGGGCGTCCAGGACCACCAGCAGGTCAAGGGCGAGGGCGCCGTCGGCGTCGCGCCCGGGGCCCTGCGCGCCGGAGAGCAGTCCCGCGACCGTCACGGCCGCCGCCTCGTGCGTACCGGTCGCTTGCGCGAGGCGGCGCCGGCCGTCGGCGCTGTGGGCGGCCGCGCACACCCGGAGGCCGAGCGCGGCGGCGGCGGCCACCAGCGCGGCGGGCTCCGCACGCGCCGCCTCGCCACCGGAGTGCAGCACGAGGCCGTGCCCGCCCACGGCACGGATCAGCTCGGCCGTGGACCCGGAAGCCTCGCCCGCGGCTGCCTCCCAGTCGGTGTCACGGGGGCCAGGGCCGCCCTCTTGGCCGCCCTCCTTGGGCAGGGAGTTGATGATCCGGGCGAGTCCGTCGGCGAGGCTCTCCTCCGCCATGGCATACCGCTCCAGGCCGATCAGGACGCGGACGGGGCGCTCCTGCTCTTCCTGCCCGCCCTCCGGCCCTTGCCCGCCCTCGTCGTCCGAGCGCTGGACCGGCACCGTCTCGGCACCTTCGAGGGCGTCCTGGAAGACCAGGGCGTCGCCCTCCGCCAGGGCGCTGTGCACCGCGGCGTCCGGGTCGGGCACCGCGCGCTGCCCCAGGGCCGCGGTCAGCGCGGCGGCATCCAGCGCGGTGTGTCCCGCGACGGCGGCCTGCTCCAGGAGCCACACGGTGATCGCGCGGCCCCTGCGCTCGTCGCCGGGCCCGCAGTCGGGGCCGAGCAGTGCCCTCGCGAACCCGTCGGCCTGCTCGGGGCGGACACCGCCGACCCGCAGCAACTGCCAGGGGTCCGCGCGCAGTTGGTCGTCCGCGCCCTCGCCGAGCGTGGCCGCCGTCGGCGCGGCGAGCGTCTCCGGCGCGCCTCCTTCGGCGAGCACGGCACGGACCGCGGCGACACTCTCCTCGGCGGGCGCCGCCTCAGCGGAGGGGCGCGGCCGTACGGGCTCCCGCGCGGGTGGCGGGGTCGGCCTGCGCCGTGCGGGCTCGGGCTCGCGGAAGGCGCCGGCGACGGGCTTCTCGCCGCTCTCCACGGCACGCACGGCGGCGAGCAGGTCGGCGGCCGTCCCGCTCAGCTTCGTCCCGGCCTCGATGGGCCCTTCCTTGGACGCCTTGCGCTGCTCGATCCGCTCCCGCAACTCCCGCTGCGCGGCGATCTCCGCCTCGGCCTCGGACAACGCGACGGCTTCGGCGCTTTCGGCCGCGCCTTCTGCCGCTGCCCCGCCGACGCCTTCCTCCTCGCCTGGCCCGGCGGGGGCCGACGGTCCCTCGGGCAGCCCAGCGGCCTCGGCGCTCTCGGCTGTGCCCTCTGTCGCCATCCCGTCCGCGTTCCCCTGCGCGCCGCGCTCGGCGGCTGCCGAGGGACCCTCGGTCGGATCGGTGGCCTCGGTGCTTTCGCCCGCGCCTTCTGTCGGCGTCCCGTCGGCGTCCTCCACTGTGCCCGGCCCGGCGGGCACCGACGGAGGGTCGACCGGCCCGACAGCCTCGGCACTCCCGCCCCCGTTCTCCTCCGCACCCGGCCCGGCGGGCGCCGGCGGAGTCTCGCCCTGCCCGGCGGGCGACTCCGCTCGCTCCGCGGCAGCGGCTCCGGGGTCCTCCGCGGCAGCGGGTTCCGTACTCACAGCGTGCTCCAGTCGTGATCGGGATAGCGGTGCACGGGCGCCGACACATCGTCGAGCGCCTGGCAGATCTCGTCAGGAAGACTAAGGCTCTCCACTGACAATGCGGCCGTGAGCTGCTGCGCGTTGCGCGCGCCGACGATCGGGGCCGTCACTCCGGGGCGGTCGCGCACCCAGGCCAGGGCGACCTGGAGCGGGGTCGCCGCGAGTCCGTCGGCGGCCGTCGCGACCGCGTCGACGATGTGCCCCGCCGCGTCGTCCAGGTACGGCGCGACGAAGGGCGCCATGTGGTCGGAGGCGCCGCGCGAGTCGGCGGGGGTCGCGCGGCGGTACTTCCCGGTCAGTACTCCCCGGCCGAGCGGCGAGGAGGGCAGGAGGCCCACTCCCAGGTCGATGGCGGCGGGCAGCACCTCGCGCTCGACGCCGCGCTGGAGCAGGGAGTACTCCATCTGCGTACTGGCGATACGGGTGCGCGCGCCCGGCATCGAGAGCTGCCACGTCGCGGCCTTGGCGAGCTGCCAGCCGCAGAAGTTGGAGACGCCCGCGTAGCGCGCCCGGCCGCTGCTGACCGCGATGTCGAGGGCCTGAAGCGTCTCGTCCAGCGGGGTGCGGGGGTCGAAGGCGTGCACTTGCCACAGGTCCACGTAATCCGTGCCGAGGCGGGCGAGCGAGGCGTCGAGCGCGGAGAGCAGATGGCCCCGCGAGCCGTCGAAGCGCCGCTCGGGATCGGGCACGCTGCCCGCCTTGGTGGCGATGACCAGATCGCGCCGGGAGACGAGCCGCTCGATCAGGCGGCCGAGCAGATACTCGGACCCGCCGTCGCCGTACACGTCGGCCGTGTCGACGAGCGTGCCGCCCGCCTCCCAGAACACCTTCAACAGCTCGGCGGCGTCGCTCTCCTCGGTATGGCCCCACGTGAGGGTGCCGAGTCCGATGCGGGACACGCGCAGGCCGGTCCGGCCGAGATGCCTCTGCTCCATGGGCGCTGAGATTACTGGCCACACCCCGGCGACGGGCGACCCTGTGGACAAACCCGCGACTGTGGAGAACTCGGCCGCCCGTCAGGGGAACCGACCAGCCCCTGACGGATCCCGCGCCCGCGCGCTACAGTCCCCGGCACAGGCACGTTACTCACGAGTACAGCGGTTAGGGGATCGGCCATGCAGCTCGGGATCAACCTCGGCTACTGGGGCGCTGGGATGGACGCGGACAATCTCGCGGTCGCCAAGGAGGCCGACCGGCTCGGCTACGCGGTCTGCTGGGCCGCGGAGGCGTACGGCTCGGACGCCGCGACGGTGCTGACCTGGGTGGCCGCGCAGACCGAACGCATCGACGTCGGGTCCGCGATCTTCCAGATCCCGGCGCGGCAGCCCGCGATGACCGCGATGACGGCCGCCACTCTCGACTCGCTCTCCGGCGGCCGGTTCCGCCTCGGCCTCGGGGTCTCGGGCCCACAGGTGTCCGAGGGCTGGTACGGCGTGAAGTTCGACAAGCCGCTGGCCCGTACGCGTGAGTACGTCGAGATCGTCCGCAAGGCCATGACCCGCGAGCGCCTCTCCTACGAGGGGGAGCACTGGACGCTCCCGCTGCCCGGCGGCCCCGGCAAGCCCATCAAGCTGACCGTCCACCCGCAGCGCGAGCACATCCCGCTCTACATCGCCGCGATCGGCCCGAAGAACCTGGAGCAGACCGGCGAGATCGCCGACGGCGCCCTGCTGATCTTCCCGGCCGCCGAGCACCTGGAGGAGACCGCGCTGCGGCACCTGCGCGCCGGGCGCGAGAAGGCAGGCAAGACCATGGAGGGCTTCGACGTCGTCCCGACGGTGCCGCTCGCGGTCGGCGCGGACGACCAGGTCGACGCCCTCGCCGACATGTTCCGGCCCTACACCGCGCTGTACGTCGGCGGCATGGGCAGCCGCAAGCAGAACTTCTACAACCAGCTCGCGCGGCGCATGGGGTACGAGAAGGAGGCCGCCGAGATCCAGGACAAGTACCTCGCGGGCGACAAGGAAGGCGCCGCCGCGGCCGTGCCGCGACAGCTGATCGACTCGACGACGCTGCTCGGTTCCGTGGACCGGATCGCCGACCGGATGCAGGCCTACGCGGCGGCCGGTGTCACCACCCTCACGCTGTCGCCCGCGGGCTTCACGCTGGAGGACCGGATCGCCGCGCTGCGGGCCGGCACCGAGGCGCTGGAACGCGCCGGACTGGCGTAACGAGGGGAGAGGGATTTCTGCGGCCGTGGTGGGGGCTCGGGGGGTCTTCCCCGCCACGGCCGTCACGCGGAACAACGCGGCACGGGCGCCCTCGGTTACGGCCTCGGGCCCGCCATCGGCGTCCTTCGGCCGGTCCACTCGCCCCGCACACCTGTTGCCCGGTGGCGGACCTCGCATTTGACTTCGTCTTCGCGGAGGTCCACGTCCAGGGGCATGGAGGTGCCAGTGATGCTTTCGGCCAGGAGTGTCTTCGAGGAGATCCTCGGCAACGACGAGTCGTTCCGGCTCTTCTGCTCCATCGCCGCCGGCGGGGAGGCACAGGGCGGCTGGGAGAACGGCCGCATCGCCGCCCTCGTCCCGGCGAGTGAGCGCGCGCTCGTGCCCAAGATCACCCGGCACGGCGCCGACGAGGACAAGCACGGCCGGATCTTCCGCGCCCTGATGAGGAAGCGCGGCCTGCGCCCCGTCGACGTACCGCACGAGACGGACTACACGATGCTGCTGGAGAAGCACGGCATCGGCCTCGCCCACGAGCGGCTGAAGACCGACCGGGAACTGACCGTCCGGGACATCGTCACCTACCTCGCGCACAGCCGGGTCACCGAACAGCGCGCCGCCGAGCAGATGCGGCTGCTGCTCAGGTACTTCGCCGACCACCCGGACATCGGCCGTGCCGTCCGGATGATCTCGGAGGACGAGGACAACCACCTCGCGTACTGCCACGAGGAGCTGCTGCGCTTCGCGTCCGCCGGCTACGGCCACACCATCCAGCGCGTCCTGCGCGACTACGCGCTCGCCGAGATCCGCGTCCACCGCGACGTGAGCCTCGCCGTGCTGGACCACATGGGGCGCATCCTCCACTGGCCGCCCACCAAGCGGAAGGTGCTCGCCGCCGGCATCCACGCCGCGTACACGTACGAGCGGCTCGGCGGCTGGCGGCGGATGGTCTCCCTGAAGCGGCCCGAGCGGCGCGACGCCCTGGGCGGCCCCGCGGCCCCGGCGCCCGAGTACGCCGAGGCCGCCTCTCCGAAGAGAAGGGCCACCTCTCCGAAGGAGCGGCCTACAGCCAGCCGCGGTGCTTGAACATGCGGTACAGGAGCACTTCCAGGACGACCATCACGAGGATCACGGCGGGGTACGTCCACGTCCAGTGCAGCTCCGGCATGTGGTCGAAGTTCATGCCGTAGATCCCCGCGATCATCGTCGGGACCGCGGCCATGGCCGCCCACGCCGAGATCTTCCGCATGTCGTCGTTCTGCCGCACGCTCATCTGCGCCAGATGCGCGGACAGGATGTCCGACACCAGCCGGTCGAGGCCCTCCACCGATTCGTTGACGCGCGTCAGGTGGTCGTTGACGTCCCGGAAGAAGGGCTGCGCCGTCTCGTCCGCGAACGGCACCGGAGGGCCGAAGGGGCCCGCTCCGGAGAGGCGCGCCAGCGGCAGGGACAGCGGCCCGGTCGCCCGGCGGAATTCGAGGATCTGCCGCTTGAAGTTGTAGATCCTGGACGCCGTGTGGCGCGAACCGCCGCCGTCCGGTGAGAAGACCTCCGTCTCCAGGACCTCCAGGTCCTCCTGGAGCTCGTCGGCGACCTCCAGGTAGTGGTCCACGGAGGCGTCGGCGATCGAGTACAGGACCGCCGTGGGCCCGTGCCTCAGGACGTCGGGATCGGCCTCCAGGCGGTCGCGCACGGCGCCGAGCGGCGCGCCCTCGCCGTGCCGGACGGTCACCACGAACGAGTCGCCCACGAAGATCATGACCTCGCCGGAGGAGACGTTGTCGGTGTGCGGCTCGTACACGACCGGCTTGAGGACCATGAACAGCGAGTCGTCGTACACCTCCAGCTTGGGCCGCTGATGGGCCTTGAGGGCGTCCTCCACGGCCAGCGGATGGAGCCCGAACTCCTCGCTGACCTTGTCGAACTCGCTCTCGGTGGGCTCATGCAGGCCGATCCAGACGAACGCCTCGCTCGTGGCCCGCGCCTCGCCCAAGGCGTCGGAGAAGTCCTGCGGGCCCTCGCTGCGACGACCCTCGCGGTAAATGGCACAGTCGACAATCACACCGCACATAGTTCCCAGCCACCCCGGGGGTATCACTTCTCCGGCGCTTAGGCTGGTCCGCATGCCCACGCTGATCCTCGTCCGGCACGGACGCTCCACCGCCAACACCGCGGGTCTGCTCGCCGGGTGGACCCCCGGTGTGGCCCTCGACGAACGCGGTGCCGAACAGGCCGCCGCGCTGCCCGCCCGGCTGGCCGGCGTCCCTCTCGCCGAAGTCGTCACCAGCCCCTTGCAGCGCTGCCGGGAGACCCTCGCGCCGCTGCTCGCCGCCCGCCCGGGGCTCCAGGCGCACACCGAGGACCGCATCGGGGAGTGCGACTACGGCGACTGGTCGGGCCGCAAACTCGCCGAGCTGGCCGACGAGCCGCTGATGGAGGTCGTCCAGCGGCATCCGTCCGCCGCCGCCTTCCCCGGCGGCGAGTCCATGCGCGCCATGCAGACGCGCGCCGCCGAGGCGGTGCGCGAGTGGAACGCGCGCGTGGAGCGCGACCACGGCGAGGACGCCGTCTACCTGATGTGCTCCCACGGGGACATCATCAAGTCCCTGGTCGCGGAAGCCCTCGGGCTCCACCTCGACCTGTTCCAGCGCATCTCCGTGGAGCCCTGCTCCGTCACCGTCATCCGCTACACCCGGCTGCGCCCCTTCCTCGTACGCCTCGGGGACACCGGCGACTTCGCCTCGCTGGTCCCGAGGGAGGAGCCGCCGGGCGACGACGCGACGGTGGGGGGCGGTGCGGGCGCACCGTGATCGTCGCCCGCAGTAGGGTGAAGCGGTTGAAGCAGCAGCCCCCTCGCAGTCGATCCAATGGAGACAGGACGTGTCCCGTCAGGTGTTCCTCTACGACCCCCCGGAGCGTTTCGTCGCGGGAACGGTCGGACTGCCCGGACGGCGTACCTTCTTCCTCCAGGCCTCGGCGGGCGTCAGGGTGACCAGCGTCGCCCTGGAGAAGACCCAGGTGGCCGCGCTCGCCGAGCGCATGGAGGAACTCCTCGACGAGGTGGTGCGCCGCAGTGGGGGCAACGCCGCCGTGCCGGCCGTCGCGCCCGCCGAGATCACCGACAGCGCGCCGCTGGACTCCCCCGTGGAGGAGGAGTTCCGCGTCGGCACGATGGCGCTCGCCTGGGACGGCGAGGAGGAGCGGATGATCGTCGAGGCACAGGCCCTCGTCGAACTGGACGCCGACTCCGAGGACGACCTCGCCGAAGCCGAGGAGAAGCTCCTCCAGGACGAGGAGAACGGCCCGCCGATGCTCCGCGTCCGGCTCACCGGCGCCCAGGCCCGCGCGTTCGCCAAGCGGGCCCTGGACGTCGTGAACGCGGGCCGCCCGCCGTGCCCGCTGTGCAGCCTCCCGCTCGACCCGGAAGGACACGTATGCCCGCGTCAGAACGGATACCGGCGGGGAGTGTGACCACCGACCCCGCCACGCTCCTCACGCACGGCGAGCTGACCGTGCGCGGGCAGATCCGCGAGGCCTCGAACGCGGTGCTCTACTGCACGGTCGCGTACGACGGCGAGGAAGCGCCCTGCGTCTACAAACCGGTCGCCGGGGAGCGTCCCCTGTGGGACTTCCCCGACGGCACGCTCGCCCAGCGCGAGGTCGCCGCGTACGAGGTGTCGCGGGCCACCGGCTGGGACCTCGTGCCGTCGACCGTGCTGCGCGACGGGCCCTACGGCCAGGGCATGTGCCAGCTGTGGATAGAGCCCTCGGGCGACGAGGCGCTGCTCGCCCTGGTCGACGCCGACGAGCCGGAAGAGGGCTGGAAGGCGGTCGGGCGCGCCCAGATCGACGAGGACCGCACCGCGCTGCTCGTGCACGCGGACGATCCCCGGCTGCGGCGGCTCGCGGTGCTCGACGCGGTGATCAACAACGGCGACCGCAAGGGCGGCCACCTGCTGGCCGCCGGCGGGCGCCTCTACGGCATCGACCACGGCGTCACCTTCAACGCCGAGGACAAGCTGCGCACGTTGCTGTGGGGCTGGGCGGGGGAGCCGCTGACCGAGGAGGCCGTCGAGGTCCTCCAGGCCCTGCGGGAGGCCCTCAAGGAGGGTGCCGCCCTCGCCGAGCGGCTCGCCGGGCTCATCACGGCGGCGGAGACCGACGCACTGCGCGCGCGGGTGGACGCCCTGGTGGAATCCGGCCGCCATCCCGAGCCGTCGGGCGAGTGGCCCGCCATCCCCTGGCCGCCGGTGTAAGGCACCGCGCGGGGCCCTGCACAGGCCGGGCGGTGCCGCAAGAGGGCCCGTCCGGCCACCGAACGATGATCCCCACTCGTATACGGACGCCCCGTCCGGTTAGGCTCAGGTCATGCATGCCTGGCCCGCTTCTGAGGTCCCCGCCCTTCCTGGCAAGGGCCGCGACCTCCGGATCCACGACACCGCGACCGGTGAGCTCGTCACCCTCGACCCCGGTCCCGTCGCCCGTATCTACGTCTGCGGCATCACTCCGTACGACGCGACCCACATGGGTCACGCGGCGACCTACAACGCGTTCGACCTCGTGCAGCGCGTGTGGCTCGACACCAAGCGGCAGGTTCACTACGTCCAGAACGTGACCGACGTGGACGACCCGCTCCTGGAACGCGCCAACCGCGACGGCAAGGACTGGGTCGAGCTCGCCGAGGGCGAGACCGCTCTGTTCCGCGAGGACATGACCGCGCTGCGGCTCCTGCCGCCGCAGCACTACATCGGAGCCGTCGAGGCGATACCCGGCATCGTGCCGCTCGTCGAACGCCTCCGGGACATGGGCGCCGCCTATGAACTGGAGGGCGACACCTACTTCTCCGTCGAGTCCGACCCCCACTTCGGGGAGGTGTCCGGGCTCGACGCGGCCGCCATGAAGCTGCTCTCCGCCGAGCGCGGCGGCGACCCCGAGCGCCCCGGCAAGAAGAACCCCCTCGACCCGATGCTCTGGATGGCGGCCCGCGAGGGCGAGCCGAGCTGGGACGGCGCCTCCCTGGGCCGCGGCCGGCCCGGCTGGCACATCGAGTGCGTGGCCATCGCCCTGGACCACCTGGGCATGGGCTTCGACGTGCAGGGCGGCGGCTCCGACCTCGCCTTCCCGCACCACGAGATGGGCGCCTCGCACGCCCAGGCGCTGACCGGCGAGTACCCCTTCGCCAAGGCGTACGTCCACGCCGGCATGGTCGCCCTGGACGGCGCGAAGATGTCGAAGTCCAAGGGCAACCTCGTCTTCGTCTCGAAGCTGCGGCGTGACGGCGTCGACCCGGCGGCGATCCGCCTCGCCCTGCTCGCGCACCACTACCGCGCGGACTGGGAGTGGACCGACGCCGTCCTCACGGAGGCCGCGGAGCGGCTCGGCCGCTGGCGTGCGGCGGTGTCCCGCCCCGACGGGCCCGCCGCCGAGGCGGTCGTCGAGGAGATGCGGGAGGCGCTCGCGAACGACCTCGACGCGCCGGCCGCGCTGGCCGCCGTCGACCGCTGGGCCGCCCGTCAGGCCGCCGAGGGCGGTACGGACGAGGGCGCGCCCGGTGTCGTATCGCGTGCGGTGGACGCGCTGCTCGGCGTGGCCCTGTAGCACCCGCCCCCTGAATGGGCCGCTCCACAAATCCAGGAGCGGCCCAGCAAAGTCCATGGCCCGGGCGGGGGTCGACGCGCTAGACCTCCGCCATGAGATCTCCCACACGCTTCAGAACGGCGGTCGCCGCCGCCCTGCTGGGCCTCCTCGCGGCGTTCGCGGTGCCCGGCGGCGACGCCCCGGCGCAGGCCGCCGACGACGGTGCCACCACCGTCGGGGACGTCACCGGCTTCGACCACGCGGGCGGCGTCTACCGCCTGAGCGCGGGCCGTGCCGTGGCCCGCGTCAGCTTCGTCTCCCCGGAGACCTTCCGGCTCGAACTCTCCCCCGACGGCACGTTCACCGACCCGACGGGCAAGGACATCGTCCTGCCGCAGGGCCGCGCTCCGCACACCAAGTGGCGCGAGAAGAGCGACCGCTACGAGCTCAGCACCTCCAAGGTGACGCTGCGCGCCTACAAGTCGCCGCTGCGCTTCGCCCTGTACCGCGCCGACGGCACCCGCCTGTGGGCCGAGACCAAGGGGTTGTCCTGGACGAAGGACGCCACCACGCAGAGCCTCGCGCGCGGCGCCGACGAGCAGTTCTACGGCGCCGGCATGCAGAACGGCCGCGGCAACACCTCGCACCGTGGCAAGAAGGTCGAGGTCGCAGTCGACTACAACTGGAACGACGGCGGCCACCCCAACTCCGTGCCCTTCTACCTCTCCTCGGCCGGCTACGGAGTCTTCCGCAACACCTACGCCCCCAACACGTACGACTTCGCCGAGCCCGTGACCGCCACCGCGAAGGAGCAGCGCTTCGACGCCTACTACTTCGCCGGGCGCGGCGCCGACGCGGCCAAGGACGTCATCGGCCAGTACACGAAGCTCACCGGCAAACCGTTCCTGCCGCCCATCTACGGCATGGAGATAGGCGACGCCGACTGCTACCTCCACAACGCCAACCGTGGCGAGCGGCACACCCTGGACGCACTCAAGGTCGCCGACGGCTACGTGGAGCACGACATGCCGAACGGCTGGATGCTCGTCAACGACGGCTACGGCTGCGGCTACGAGAACCTCGCCGAGACCTCCAAGGGACTCGCCGAACGCAAGATGAAGATGGGCCTGTGGACCGAGGACGGCCTCGACAAGATCGCCGAACAGGTCAAGGCCGGCCAGCGCGTCGCCAAGCTGGACGTCGCCTGGGTCGGCGACGGCTACAAGAAGGCGCTGGACGGCTGCAAGGACGCGTACCAGGGCATCGAGGACAACAGCGACGCCCGCGGCTTCACCTGGGCCCCCGAGAGCTGGTCGGGCGCCCAGCGTTGCGGGGTCCAGTGGTCCGGCGACCAGAGCGGCAGCTGGGAGTACATCCGCTGGCAGATCCCGACGTACGCCGGGTCCACCATGTCCGGCCTCGCCTACACGACCGGTGACGTCGACGGCATCTTCGGCGGCAGCCCCAAGACGTACGTCCGCGACCTCCAGTGGAAGATGTTCCTGCCCGTCACCATGACGATGGACGGCTGGGCCGCCAGCGACAAGCAGCCCTTCCGGTATGGCGAGCCCTACACCTCCATCAACCGCAAGTACCTCAAGCTGCACGAATCGCTGCTGCCCTACCTCTACTCGTACGCCCACGAGGCGACCGAGACCGGCGTCGGCGCCGTGCGGCCGCTGGCCCTGGAGTACCCCGACGACCCGAAGGCGGCGACCGACGCCGCCAAGTACGAGTTCCTGACCGGCGAGGACTTCCTCGTCGCCCCCGTCTACAAGGACGCCACCACCCGCGACGGCATCTACCTCCCCAAGGGCACCTGGACCGACTACTGGAGCGGCCGCACCTACCAGGGGCCGACCACGATCGACGGCTACAGCGCGCCCCTCGACACCCTGCCGCTGTTCGTCAGGGGCGGCGCGAGCGTGCCGATGTGGCCGGGCGGCATCCGGTCCTACGAGGACAGGAAGGCGGACTCACCGCTCGCCTGGGACATCTACCCGCAGGGGAAGTCCTCCTTCGAGCTGTACGAGGACGACGGCGTGACCCGGCAGCACCGCGAAGGGAAATACGCCACGCAGCGCGCCGACGTACGGGCGCCCCGCTCCGGCGCGGGCGACGTGAGCGTGCGGATCGGCGCGAGCAAGGGCCACTTCGCCGGGAAGCAGAGCACCCGGCCCTACGCGTTCACGCTGCACACCGGGGACGCGCCGAGCCGCGTGGAGCTGGACGGGCGCGGGCTGCCGCGGCTCGCGTCGGAGGCCGCGTACGAGAAGGCGGCGCGGGGCTGGTTCTACGACCGGGACGACCGGGGCGGTGTGGTGCACGTCAAGACGGCGTCCCTGCGCACCGACCGCGCCTTCGAGCTGACCCTCGACGACACCAGCGCGGTCGGCGGCGCCGTGCCCAAAGCAGCCGCCACCGTCGGCGCGCCCGCGGGCCAGGAGCTGGGCGCGGGCACGCCGGGCAAGGTCGCCGTCGACGTCACGGCGGGCTCGAAGGACGCCACCGACGTCGAGGTCACCCTCGACGTGCCCGAGGGCTGGAGCGCCGACACCCCGAAGGCCGACCGGATCCCGGCGGGCACCACGCGCCGCGTCGAGGTGGCGGTCACTGCGGCCAAGGACGCGAAGCCGGGTGAACAGCCGCTGACCGCGAGCACCCGCTACCGCTCGGCGGGCCAGGAACGCACCGCCGTGCAGCGTTTCGCGCTCGGCGTGATGCCCGAGTCACCGGGCAAGGACACCTGGGCGAGCGACATGGTGTGGCTGAAGTCCAGCAACGGCTACGGGCCGGCCGAACGCGACCGAAGCAACGGCGAGTCGGGCGCCGCCGACGGCCGGACGCTGACCCTCGCGGGCAAGGTCTACGAGAAGGGGATCGGCACGCACGCGGACTCCGTCATCGAGGTCTACCCGGGCGGGCGGTGCACGAAGTTCACCGCCGACGTGGGCATCGACGACGAGATCAACGGCTATGGGGAGGTGGCCTTCTCCGTCGAGGCCGACGGCGAGGTGCTGTGGACCTCGCCGAAGGTGACGGGCGCCTCGGCGACCGTGCCGGTGGACGTCGACGTGCGCGGCGCCCGGCATGTGGAGCTCAAGGTGCGGGACACCAACGGCTCCAAGAGCGGGGACCACGCGGACTGGGCGGCGGCCCTGTTCAGCTGCGGGTAGGAAGTGGGTGGCAGGGGCGGATGGAGCAATCCCTCCGCCCCGTGCCGACCGGCGGAATCTCTCAGTCGTCCGAGGAATCCGAGGAATCTGAGGAATCCGAGGGGCTCTCGCCGTCGCCCTCGCTCTCACCCTCCGCGACCGGCCCCTCCGCCACGGGTCCCTCCGCGACCGGCCCCTCCGCGACCGGCCCCTCCGCGTCCTGTCCGGGCCGCTGGGTGGGCTTGGGCTTCGGGGGGCGGGTGCGGTCGCTCGGCGGGGTGTCGCGGGAGAAGGTCCCGCCGCCCTCGCCGCCGCCGTCGCGGCGCCGCAGATAGCGCTCGAACTCCCGGGCGATGGCCTCGCCCGAGGCCTCCGGGAGCTCGGCGGTGTCCCGCGCCTCCTCCAGCGACTGGACGTACTCGGCGACCTCGCTGTCCTCGGCGGCCAGCTGGTCCACGCCGAGCTGCCAGGCCCGCGCGTCCTCGGCCAGCTCACCCAGCGGGATGCGCAGGCCGATCAGGTCCTCCAGGCGGTTGAGGAGCGCGAGCGTGGCCTTCGGGTTCGGCGGCTGCGAGACGTAGTGCGGGACGGCCGCCCAGAGGCTGACCGCCGGGACGCCCGCGTGCGTGCACGCCTCCTGAAGGATGCCGACGATGCCGGTCGGACCCTCGTACTTCGTCTCCTCCAGGTCCATGGTGCGCGCCAGGTCGGCGTCGGACGTCACGCCGCTGACCGGGACCGGGCGGGTGTGCGGGGTGTCGCCGAGCAGCGCACCCATGATCACCACCAGCTCGACGCCCAGTTCGTGCGCGAAGCCGAGGATCTCGTTGCAGAACGACCGCCAGCGCATGGACGGCTCGATCCCGCGGACCAGGACGAGGTCGCGGGGCTTGTCGCCGCCGACGCGGACCACCGAGAGCCGGGTCGTCGGCCATGTGATCTTGCGTACCCCGTCGTCGAGCCAGACGGTCGGGCGGTTGACCTGGAAGTCGTAGTAGTCCTCGGCGTCCAGCGCCGCGAACACCTCGCCCTTCCATTCCTTGTCGAGGTGCGCGACCGCGGCGGAGGCGGCGTCGCCGGCGTCGTTCCAGCCCTCGAACGCGGCCACCATGACCGGGTCGACCAGCTCGGGAACCCCCTCGAGCTCGATCACCCAGGCCTCCTTCCGATGTTCCCTTGCGTACGCCCCAACCTTACGGCGTCCGAAGGGGCCCCCAGCAGCCCCCTCGGTCGGGGGAATGCGTGATCACTGCCCACCCTCGGCGGCGGGAAACAGCGGGAAACGGCAGGTTCGCGCGGGCCGGTACCACCGTCACAGCGTGGAACGCAGCCACTGCTCCACACTCGCGATGTGCACCGTCGCCCACGACCTGGCCGCCTCCGCGTCGCGGTCGCGCAGCGCCGTGAGGATCGCGCGGTGCTCGTGCAGCGTGCGGCTGACGGCGTCCTCCTGGGTCAGGCCGCGCCAGATGCGGGCCCGGGTGGTGGGCCCGGAAAGGCCGTCCAGCAGGGAGCACAGCACGGAGTTCCCCGACGACTGGACGATGCCGCGGTGGAACTCCAGGTCGCAGGCGACCAGCTCCTCCACAGAAGGGGCGGCCCCCAGCTCGTCCAACTGCTGGGTCAGCGCGTCCAGTTCCGCCTCGCTGATGCGGGCGCAGGCCATCGCGGTGGCCGCCGGTTCCAGGATGCGGCGTACGGCGAGGAACTCCAGGACCGTGTCGTCGCGGTGGAAGTCGACGACGAAACTCAACGCCTCCAGGAGGAGTTGGGGGTCCAGACTCGTCACGTACGTGCCGTCGCCCTGGCGCACGTCGAGGATGCGGATCAGCGACAGCGCGCGGACCGCCTCGCGCAGGGAGTTGCGGGAGAGGCCGAGGTCGGCGGCGAGTTCACTCTCCTTGGGCAGCCGGTCGCCGGGACGCAGCGCGCCGGAGACGATCATGCCCTTGATCTTCTCGATGGCCTCGTCGGTGACAGCCATGGGGACCTCGCCTCAGGAATCAGAGAACCAACAGACATCCGATGTGCGAGCTGATTATGTCCCCTGCGCTGCGCGGCTTCAGCCGAAGCGTTCGATCCTGATCCGGTCCACCGGCTGGCCGCCCTCCACCAGCAGCCGAGAGGCGTGCTCCGCGAACCCGTTGGAGCCGCAGACGTACGCCTCCCAGCCGCCCTCGGGCCGCCCCGCTCCGCCGAGGAAGGGCGCCAGGTGGTCGGCGTTCAACCGGCCTTCGGTGCGGGTCAGCACGACGCTGGTCTCGTCCGCGTACTCGTCGGCGTAGATCAGGTCCTCCGGCGTGCGCGCGGAGACGATCAGCCGCAGCGGCACGGTGAGACCCGCGAGGCGGTGGTGGCGGATCATCGACATCAGCGGGACCACGCCCGACCCGGCGCCGAGCAGCAGCGCGGGGCGGTCGCCCGGCCAAGCGAAGAAGCCGGACAGCGGCCCGCGCACCTCGACCGTGTCGCCGACCCGCGCGACGGTGTGCAGGTGCCCCGACACCTCGCCGCCCGGCACATGGTCGAGGGTCAGCTCGATCTCGCCGCTGCCGTCGGGCGCGGAGGCGATCGAGTAGTGCCGCTGGGCGACATAGCCGTCCGCTGCCGTGAGCCGCAGCATCAGGTGCTGGCCCGGCAGGTGCCCCTGCCAGTCGGGGGCCTTGAGGCGGAACGTCGAGACGGCCGCCGTCTCCCGGCGGATCTCCGTGATCAGCGCCCGCTGCCACAGGGCGGCGGCGCGGTTGCTCACGGCGATCCGACCGGGCACGGCGAAGCGCGTCGGCGGCACGAAACGGTCGGTGCGTGCCGCGTGATACGAGTTCTCAGTCACCTGCGTAGCGCTCCTCGGCCCATGGGTCGCCCCGATGGTGATAGCCGTTCTGCTCCCAGAACCCCGGCTCGTCGCGGTCGAGGAGGCGCAGCCCCGCGATCCACTTGGCGCTCTTCCAGAAGTAGAGGTGGGGGACGATCAGCCGGGCCGGGCCGCCGTGCTCGGCGGGCAGCGGCTCGTCCCCGTACTCCCAGACGATCCACGCCTTGCCGTCGCTGACGTCGCTCAGCGGCAGGCTGGTGGTGTAACCGGTGTGGGAGTACGCGACGACGTGTGTGGCGCCGGGCAGCGGGCGGGCGGCGGCCAGGAAGGTGTCCAGACTCACCCCGCCGAAGCGCACCCCGAACTTGGACCAGCTGGTCACGCAGTGGATGTCGCCTCGGTACTCGGAGGGAGGCAGCGCGTGCGCCTCGTCCCAGCTCCAGGTGTGCGGGGCCGCCACGAGGCCGTCCACGCGGAACGTCCAGTCGGCGGCGGCCAGGTGCGGCGTCACCTCGGCCGACAGGACGGGCCAGCCGTCGCGCGCGTCGTACTGGCCCGGCGGCAGGCGCGGGTCGCGGTCGGCGGCGCGGGCGCGGCCGGTGAAGCCGCGGGTGGGCTCGCGGGTGGTGGTCCGCTCGTCGTACGTCATACGGTGCTCGTCACTTCGGGGTCGGTCGCCGCGTCCCGCAGGGCGCGCAGGACAGCCGGTTCGTCCAGCGTACGCAGGGTGCGCCCGCGCATCAGAATCCGCCCGTCGACGACGGTGTCCCGCACGTCCGCGGCCGTGGCGGCGTACGCGAGCGTCGACCAGGGGTCGTGCCGGGGCGCGAGGTGCGGCCGGTCCAGGTCGACGACGACGAGGTCGGCGCGCTTGCCCGCCTCCAGCGAGCCCAGTTGAGCATCGAGACCGAGCGCGCGCGCCGACTCGATCGTCGCCATGCGTACGGCCTGCTCGGCGCCGACCGCCGTGGGGTCGCCGCCCGCCTTGTGCACCAGCGCGGCCATCTTCACCGCGCCCAGCAGATCGAGTGTGTTGGAGCTCACGGCTCCGTCCGTGCCGAGGCCCACCGTGACGCCCGCGTCGAGCAGCTCCGGTACGCGCGCGATGCCGCAGCCCAGCTTGAGGTTGGACACCGGGCAGTGCGCGACGGCCGTGCCGGTGCGGGCCAGCGTCGCGATCTCCGCGTCGGTGAGGTCGACGGCGTGCGCGAGCAGCGTGTCGGGGCCGAGGACGCCGAGCGAGTCGAGCAGCTCCACCGGACGCATGCCGTGCCGCTCGGTGACCATCGCCACCTCGCCCGCGTTCTCGGCGGCGTGCAGGTGCAGCAGCGCGCCGTGCTCGCGGGCCAGCGCGGATATCTCCGTCAGCTGCGCGGGGTCCAGCGTGTACGCGGAGTGCGCGAAGACGACGGGGCGGGTACCCGGCGCGGCCGTACGGGACTTCAGGTCGGCCGCCGCCCAGCCGGCGCGCTCACCGTAGGGGCGGCCGTCCGGCGGGCCCGGCACGTCCATGAACGTCGGCCCGGTCAGCAGCCGCCACCCGGCCTCGCGCGCCACCGCCTCGGCCGCCTCGTGGAACCAGTACATGTCGAGGGCGGTGGTCACCCCGCCCCGCACGGACTCGGCGATCGCGGCGCGCAGCGCGGCCGTCACCGTGGCGGGCGAGAGGATCGCGGCCTCGCGCGGGATCACGCGGGCCAGGAAGCCCTGGAGGGTGACGTCGTCGGCGATGCCCCGCATGAGGTTCATCGCGAGGTGCGTGTGGGTGTTGATGAGGCCCGGCAGCACGAGGCAGCCTTGGGCGTCGATCTCCTCGGCGGCCTCGTACGCGGCGCGCAGCCGCCCGGCGGGGCCCACCTCGACGATCCGGCCGTCCCGGACGGCCACCGCGCCGTCCGCGACGACCGTGCCCGAGGCGTCGACGGTCAGCACGTCGCCGCCGTGCACCAGCAGGTCGAGGGAGCCGCCGCGGGCCTGGGCGGGCAGGTCGGTGAGCTGCATGGGTTCTGTTCTCCCTGGTCGCCGGGGTCGGACGTCAGTGCTCGGCCGCGGCCAGCAGACGCAGCGCGTCCAAGGCTATCCGGGCGCCCCGGTCGACCCCTTCGGCCACCACGTCGCGGTGCGGGTCGTAGCCGCTCGTCGAGAACGGCGCGTCCTCGGCGACGAGTTCGTCCGCGTTCGCGCCGTCCACCACCAGCGCGCCGCCCGCCGTCAGGCCGTGCGTGGAGGCGAAGACGTACAGCGCGGACAGCTCCATCTCGATGGCGGCGATTCCGGCGGCTGTGTACGCCGCGCCGGGCAGCGGCAGGAAGCCCGGCTGGAACGCGGCCCGCGTCCACACCACGCCCCGGTGGTAGGGGGCGCCGGCCGCCCGCGCCGCGCGCTCCAGGGCGATGACCGCCTCCGGGGCGGAGAACGCCGGGTACTCGGCGGGGATCAGCTGCTGGGTCACGCCGTCGTCGCGTACCGCCGCGTCCGCGATGACCAGGTCGCCGTCGCGGATGCCGGGGCGGATCGCGCCCGCCGTGCCGAGCCGCACCATCGTGCGGACGCCCGCCTCGGCGAGCTCCTGGAAGAGCAGGATCGCGCCGGGGGCGCCGACGCCGTGCGACGAGACGACGACCTCCGTGCCCTGCCAGGTGCCGGTGAAGGTGCGGTACTCACGGTGGTACGACACCTCCTTGGCGTCGGACAGCAGATCGGCGACGGCGGCCGCGCGGCCCGGGTCGCCGACCACGACCGCCTGGGCGGGCAGCCCGGTGCGCGGGACGCGGGTGATGGGCAGGGCGTCGGTGAGCGACGTCATGAGGAGGCTCCTACCAGGGGCTCGGGGTCCCGGGGCGCCGGGCCCCGGGCCTTGGGCCCCACGGACTTGAGGCGCTTTCGCCGCTTGCGGCGCGCCGTGGACAGGAAGAGGGCGATGAGGGTCACCACGTAGGGGGCGGCGTCGGTCGCCTGCTGCGGCAGGCCGTTGCCCTGGAGCCGGAAGCCGACCGCCTCCGCGACCCCGAAGAGCAGCGCGGCGAGCAGCACGCCGAGCGGCAGCGCCCGGCCCAGCATGACCGCGACCACGGCGATCCAGCCGCGCCCCGCCGTCATGTTCTCCGAGAACAATGTGACGTTGCCGAGGGCCAGTTGAGCCCCCGCGAGGCCGCACAGCAGGCCGCTGGTGAGCACGGCCGCGTAACGGTACTTGGCCGGGCTCACGCCGAGTGTCGCCGCCGCGTCCGGCGCCTCGCCCACCCCGCGGAGCCGCAGCCCCCACGGGTGCCGGGCGAGGAACACGGCCGCGACGGCAACGGCCGCCCAGGAGACGTACACCAGAGGGGAGTGGTCGGAAAGCGCCGGCCCGACGAAGGGGACGGCCTCCAAGCCCGGCAGGCCGATGTCGCCGAGGCCCGCCAGCTGCGGGTCGGAGAAGGTGCCCTGCACGCCGAAGACCGTACGCAGCAGGAACCCGGTCAGGCCGACCGCCAGGAGGTTGAGCGCGACCCCGAGGACGACGGCGTCACCGCGCAGCGTGATGGTTCCCACGGCGAGGATCATCGCGTACGCCGCCGAGGAGAGGGCACCGAACAGGACACCGAGCCACGCGCTGCCGGTGGACCAGCTGCCCGCGACCGCGCTGAAACAGCCGATCAGCATCATGCCTTCGAGGCCGATGTTGAACACGCCCGCCCGCTCGCAGATCGCGCCGCCGAGCGCGGCGAGCAGGATCGGGGTGAGGGCGAGCAGCGCCGAGTGGAACAGCGCGGAGTCGACGGACATCACAGGTCCCCCTTACGGCGTGCGGCCTTGGTGGCGCGCCGCCACGTCAGCTGGAGGCGCGCGGCGAGGAAGACGATGACGACGGCCTGGAGCACCTGGGTCAGCTCCCGCGGCACCTCGGTGGCCCGCTCCATGGCGAGCCCGCCGACGTCGAGCGCGGCGAAGAACAGCGCGGCGAGTGCCGTGCCGAGCGGCGCGGCGGAGGCGAGCAGCGCGGCGGTGAGCCCCGTCCACGTGTGTCCGGTGGCCGTCAGCGAGCCGTCGATGAAGCGGTACGGGAAGCTGAGCACCCCGATCGCGCCGACCAGCCCGGCGACCGCCCCCGACAGACCCATCAGCCGCAGCGTCAGACGCGGCCTGTCGACGCCCGCGTACGCCGCGAAGCGCGGATTGAGCCCCGTCATGCGGATCTCGTAGCCCGTGGCGGTGCGGGCGTCCGCGAAGGCGAACACCGCGGCGGCGAGCGCGACGAGCACGAGCCCCACGGTGACCGTCGAGGAGCCGAAGGCGGGCAGCGCGACGCCGTCCGGCAGCCGCCTGGTCTGCGGCAGGCTGGAACCGTCCTCCTTGAGCGGGAAACGCGCGAGGTAGGAGGCGAACGACATCGCGGGATAGCCGAGCAGCAGACTGCTCACCAGCAGCGGTACGCCGAACCGGTTCTGGCAGACGGCGGCGAGCGCGGCGTAGGCGCCGCCGGCCAGCGTCCCGGCGAGCAGCGCGGCGGCCACGGCGAGCGGCGCGGGCAGCGGGACGTACAGCCCGGTGGCCGCGGCGGCGATCCCGCCGAGCACCAACTGGCCGTCACCGCCGAGGTTCAGCAACCCCGCCCGCATCGGCAGGGCGAGCGCCACGGCGAGCCCGAGGATGCTGGTGCCGGTCGTCAGCGTGGACCCGATGCCGTCGGGCCCGAGGGCCCCGCTGATGACGGAGCCGTACGCCCCCACGGGGTCGGCGCCGGTCCCGACGAGGAACAGCGCACCGACGAACACGGCGGCGACGACGGAGTGCAGCGCGGAGGAACGCAGCACGCGGGCCGCGCCCGCGCGCCCGGCGACCGAACTCTGAACGGCCATGTCAGGGGGCCTCCTTCGGGGGCGTGGGCGTGGGCGTGGCCGTGGGCGAAGGCGGGGGTGCGGGCGCAGGCGTGGCCGTGGGTGCAGGCGTGGGCATGGGCTGGGCCTCGGCGGGCTCGTCCGTGGGTGGTGCGGCGCTTGGGCGGTCCACGGCCCCGGTGGGCGCCTGCCGCCGCGGGCTCGGGGCCGGCCGCGGCACGGGCGAGACCACACCGCCGGGCGCTGGGACGCCGGCGGCCTGGCGGCCGGCGCTTCCGGTGTCGCTTCCGCCGCCCCGGCCACCGTCGCTGTCGCTGTCGCCGCCCCGGCCGCTTCCGCCGCCGTCACTTCCGCTGTCGCCCCTCCCGCCGCCCGCGCAGGGCCCCGCTCCCGCCATCGCCAACCCCAGCGTCCTCTCGTCCGCCTCCGCGCGCGCGTACTCCGCGACGACCTCGCCCTCGTACATCACGAGGACCCGGTCCGCGAGGCCTCGGATCTCGCTCAGCTCCGCGGAGACCAGCAGGACCGCGTGGCCCGCGTCGCGGTGGGCGATCAGCTGGTCGTGGATCGTCTGCACGGCGCCGATGTCCACGCCCCGGGTGGGCTGCTCGACAATCAACAGCGGGGAGCCGTGGGCCAGTTCGCGGCCGATGACGAGTTTCTGGAGGTTTCCGCCCGACAGGGACCTGGCCGCGTGCCCGGTCGACGCCGCCTTGATGCCGAAGCGCTCGACCAGTGCCCGCGCATGCGCGCGGAGCCAGGCCGGGCGAAGCATGCCGTGCCCGCGGTGGTGGCCCATGGCGAGGTTCTCCGCGATCGTCGCCCCCGGCGCGGTGCCGACCGCCGAGCGGTCCTCGGGGACGTACGCGAGACCCGCCGCACGCCGTTCCGCCACCGTCGCGTCCGTGACGTCCCGCCCGGCGAGCGCGACGCGCCCCGCCGTCAGTGGCCGCAGGCCGGTGACGGCCTCGATCAGCTCCGACTGGCCGTTGCCCGCGACCCCGGCCACGCCGACGATCTCCCCGGCGCGGACCGTGAGCGAGACGTCCCGCACCCCGGCCGCCGTCAGCCCGGAGACCGACAGGACCTCGGCGCCCGGCGCGCCCGCCGGATGCGTCCGGTCCAGCTGCACCGCGCGCCCCGTCATGGCCGCCGCGATGCCGTCCGCGCTCGTCTCGGCGGTCCGCATGCGCGCCGCCACCCGCCCGTCCCGCAGCACGGTCACCGCGTCACTGCCCTCCATGACCTCGCGCAGCTTGTGCGTGACCAACAGGACCGTGCGGCCCTCGGCGGCGAGAGAGCGCAGCACGCCGAAGAGCGCGTCCGCCTCGGCGGGCGTCAGCACGGCCGTCGGCTCGTCGAGGATGAGCGTACGGGCGCCCCGGTAAAGGAGTTTGAGGATCTCCACGCGCTGGCGCACGCCGACCGGCAGATCCCCGGCCTTCGCCGCCGGATCGACGGCCAGCCCGTGCTCCTCGGCGAGCGCCGCCACCCGCCGCAGCGCCTCCCGGCGGTCGGTGAGACCGAACCGGCGCGGTTCGGCGGCGAAGACGACGTTCTCCGCGACCGTGAAGGACGGGAAGAGCTTGAAGCTCTGGTGCACCATCCCGAGCCCGGCCGCGATCGCCTCGCTCGGGCTCGCGAAGGACACCTCGCGGCCGTCCAGCAGGATCTGCCCCGCGTCCGGCCGGTGAAGGCCGTACAGGACGGACATCAGCGTGGACTTGCCCGCGCCGTTCTCGCCCATCAGCGCGTGGATCTCGCCGCGCCGGACGGTCAGGTCGATCCGGTCGTTGGCGAGCGTGCCGGGGAACTCCTTGGTGATGCCCCGCAGTTCGACGGCGAGCGCGCCGCCGGTGCCCTCAGGCGGCGGGGTCATCGACGGTCAGCTTCCCGGCGACGATCGCGTCGCGCAGCTTCTCGACGCGCTTCAGCACGTCCTTGTGGGCGGGCTTCGCGATCAGGCACTTGGAGCCGGCCACCCCCGGCTCCAGACCGGTCAGCGACATACCGCCCTCCTTGAGGCCGTACGACACCGTGGTGCCGCCCTTGCCGTCGAGGATCTGCGCGATGCCCTTCTCCACGGCGACGTCGGTCTTCTTCAGTACGTTGTCGACGACGACACCCGGGCTGCCCAGGCACTGGTTGGCGTCCACGCCGTACGCCGCAAAGCCCTTGTCCTTCGCCGCCTGGAAGACGCCCGTGTTGCCGCCCGCGGCGGCGGCCATCACCTGGTCGGCCCCGCCCGAACGGAGCGTCGCCGCCTGATCCTTGGCGCGCGCCGCGTCGTTGAACGGCGACTGCCCGCCCACGAACAGCGTCCGGGCGCTCACCTTCGGGTTCACCTTCTTCGCGCCCGCCGCGAACGGCTCGCTGTACCGCCGGAACTGCGGGGTGTCTAGCACGTCGACGGCCCCCACCTTCCCGCTCTCGGTGAGCAGCCCGGCCTCGGCGCCCGCGAGATACACCGCCTCGTGCTCGCGGAACACGGCGCACGTGACGTTCTCGTACGTCTTCTTCGTGCACGCGTCGACGAGCAGGAACTGCTGCTTCGGATGCGCCTCGGCCTGCTGCGCCACGATGTCCGCGAACTCGAAGCCGACCAGCGCCACGACGTCGGGCGCGGCGTCCACGGCCGAGGCGACGTTCTGCTGGCGCGAGCCGTTGTCGCTGCTCTGGAAGACCTTCTGCGAGCCGCCCTGCGCCTTCGCCGCGGCCCGCACCCCGGTGACGGCCAGTTTGAGGAACTCGTTCTGGGCGACCGGGTCGGGCGTGACCAGCGTGAACGTCTTGCCGCCCCCGCCCTTGCCCGCATCCCCGCCCTTGGCGGCGGCGTTGCAGCCGGTGGCGAGGAGCGCGGCACAGACGACGCCGGCGGTGGCGGCGGTGAGCCTCGGGGACGTACGCGTACGCAAGGACATGAGGAGCGCCTTCGTGGAGGTGCCCGGGAGCGGCCCGGGCGGTGGCAGGAGAGTCGTACGGCGTGAGCGGCGTCGCTCAGCGAGAACAGCGGCGACAGCCACACATTCGGTGGCCACACATGTGACGGCCGCAGGACACGGCGGGGCAGCGCGGCGCGGCGAGTGTCGCGGTCATGGGCTGCCTCCTCACACCGTGGATCGGACCGATCTGTCCTGGGTGGCGGTGAGAGTAGCACCGGGTTTCGGACACCCGCACGAACGTCTCGAAATATGGTTCGCGCACGTCAGGTACGGTGACGGCACCCCTCCTCCCATGGCCGGAATCGCCCCCATTCATTCGGAGTTGAGCACATGAACAGCCAGGATCTGCGCGCCGTGACATGGACGGCCGCCGCGGAGGACGGCGCGCCGTGCCTGTCCCTCATCGACCAGACGGCCCTTCCGCACGCGCTGGAACGGCTCGACGTCACGACGGTCGACGCGCTGATCGACGCGGTCGTGCGCCTCGTCGTCCGCGGGGCCCCCGCGATCGGCGCCGCGGGCGCGTACGGAGTGGCGCTCGCCATGGCGCAGGCGGAGCGCGACGGCTGGGACCGCGCCCGCCTGGACGCCGAGATCGCCCGCGTCCGCGCGGCCAGGCCCACCGCCGTGAACCTCATGGTGTGCGTGGACCGCGTGGCGGCGCGCGTCGACGAGGGCATCGCCGCGGTGCTGGCGGAGGCCGACGCGGTCGTCCGCGAGGACCTGGACGCCAACCACGCGATGGGCGCGCACGGCGCGGACTGGCTCCTCAAGCGCGTCGCCCCGAAGGGAGAACGCCCCCTGCGCGTCCTCACCCACTGCAACACCGGCGCCCTCGCCACGGCGGGCTGGGGCACCGCCCTCGGCGTCATCCGCGAACTCCACGCCCGGGGCCGCATCGAGGCGGTGTACGCCGACGAGACGCGCCCCCTGCTCCAGGGCGCGCGCCTGACCGCCTGGGAACTCGTCCAGGAGGGCATCCCGCACTACGTCCAGGCCGACGGCGCCGCGGCCGGCACGATCCTGCGCGGCGAGGTCGACGCGGCGATCGTCGGGGCGGACCGCATCGCCGCCAACGGCGACACGGCCAACAAGGTCGGCACGGTCGCCATCGCCCTGGCGTGCGCGCACGCGGGCATCCCGTTCATGGTGGCGGCGCCCACCACGACGGTGGACCTCGGCACGGCCTCGGGCCACGGCATCCCCATCGAACTGCGCGGCGAGGACGAGGTGTTGGAGTGGTCCGGCGTCCGCACGGCCCCGGCGGCCTCGCGCGGCCACAACCCCGCCTTCGACGTGACCCCGGGCTCCCTGGTGACGGCGCTGGTCACGGAGCGCGGCGTACTGGAGGTAGCGGCGGGGGAGCTGCCGGGCACCCACCTGAGGTAGCCCCCGGAGCACCCACCTGAGGCAGTGCCCGGAGCGCCCAGCCCGGGGCCCCGCCCGGACCGGCCCGCCCGGTACTCAGCCCCGCGCCAGCGCCAGCTCCAGCAGCCACTCCACGACCTCGGCCCGGTGCCGCGCCTCGCGGGGATCCGCGCCCCAGACGTAGATCCCGTGCCCGGCGACGACCACCGCCGGCATCCCGGGCCGCAGGACGGCCTCGAGCCGGTCACCCAGCTCGGTCATGTCCTGGCTGTTGGCGATCACCGGCAGGGTGACGGACACCTCGTGCGTCGGATGCCCGAGCCCCTTCAGCATCTCCAGGCCCTCGAAGGGGATCCCGGCGGGGGAGCGCTGCCCCATGACGACCGAGGCCACCGTGTGCACATGCACCACGGCGCCCGCGCCGGTGAGCCGCACCACACGCGCGTGCAGGGCCGCCTCCGCCGAGGGGCGGCCCGGACCGACGGCCGCGCCCTGACCGTCCGTCACCACCACGTCCGACGGCGTCAGTTCCCCCTTGTCCCGCCCGCTCGCGGTGACCGCGAGCCGCAGTGGCTCCCGCGAGAGCACCACGGACAGGTTCCCCGACGTGCCCCGCATCCAGCCGAACGACGCGAACCGCGCGGCCTCGGCGGCCAGCACGGCGCCGGCCTCCTCCACGTCCAGGGCGGCGGCAGGGGTGGTCTCGGTCATGAACTGCTCCCGGCGGAAAGGGAAAGGGAAAGGGTGATGTCGAAGAAGGCCGAGGCCACGGGATGGTCACCGAACTCGGCCTCGGCATAAGGCTCCCCGGCCCGGCGCACCCCGGCCGACCGCCAGCCCGCGGCCCGCGCCGCGTCCAGCTCGCCGGGCCGGTCGGAGAGGAAGAGCAGACGCCCGGGAGTGTCACCGGTGTCCGCGGCGATCGCCCGGTAGGAGTCCGGCTCCTGCTTGGGCCCCGCGTTCACGGTGTCGTACAACCCGCTGACGAGCCCCAGCAGATCGCCCTCGGGCGAGTGCGCGAACCACGCCCGCTGCGCCGCCACCGAACCCGAGGAGTACACGTACAGCCGGACCCCGTCCGCGTGCCAGCGCCGCAGGACGCCGATGACGTCGGGGTAGAAGTGCGAGACGAGCTCGCCGCGCGCGAAGCCCTCCGCCCAGAGGATGCCCTGGAGCGTCTTGAGGGGCGTGGCCTTGCGGTCCTCGTCGACCCACGCGCCGAGGACCTCCTCGACCCGGCCGGCGTCGGCGTCGGGCTCACCGATCTCCCGGCGCACCTCGTCGACGGCCCGCGCCACCTCCGGCTCCCCGCCCCGCGCGGACAGGAGCGTGCCGAACCGCTCGCGCGCGTACGGGTAGAGGACGTCCACCACGAAACCGGTGGCGCTCGTGGTGCCCTCGATGTCGAGCACCACGGCGTCCACGTCGAACCGGAGACTCACGCCGCGGACCCCGTGGCGCCCGCGGCCCCCGCGTATCCCGAGTGGATCTCGTCGAAGTCGGGGAAGCGGTCCGCGATCGGGCTGCCGGTGAAGTTCCCGATCCAGCCGTCCTCCTCGTGGAAGAAGCGGATCGCGGTGAAGGCGGGGGAGGTGCCCATGTCGAACCAGTGCGTGGTGCCGCGTGGCACGCCGAGCAGGTCGCCCTTCTCGCAGTACACGGCGTGCACTTCGCCGTCCACGTGGAGGTAGAAGATGCCGGCGCCCGCGACGAAGAAGCGCACCTCGTCATCGTCGTCGTGCGTGTGCTCGGCCAGGAACTTCTGGCGGGCGGCGGCCGCCTTCGCGGGCCACTCGGGAGATCCGTCGGGATGCAGCGCCACCACGTCGACGGTCCGGAAGCCCTCTTCGGCGTTGAGCTTGTCGATCTCCGTGCGGTACGCGGCGAAGACGGTGTCGCTGTCCGCGTCGGCCGGGACGTCCTCGCGCACCGGCCACTGTTCGAACCGCACGCCTATCGGTGCGAGGGCGGCGGCGATCTCGGCCGGGTCCGAGGTGCGGCGGACGACGGTGTCGGGCCCGGCCTCCGGCCAGGTCGTCAGGAGAGTCATGAGTCACTCCGGGGCAGGTCGGCGGGTGTTCCCGGGATCGTAACTCCCGGCCAGGACCCGTCCCAGGGTGTCCCAGTGCGTGGACGCGTAAGGGGCGGCCTCCATGGAGGCCGCCCCTTACTACGTGACTACGTACTGCCGATGGACCGTCAGGCCTTCTTGCCCAGCAGGTCCTCGACCTTGCCCCGCACCTCGTCCGTGGCCAGGCCGCGGATCGTCAGGGTGGTGCGGCGGCGCAGCACGTCGTCCGCCGTCTCGGCCCACTCGTTGTCACGGGCGTAGACGACCTGCGCCCAGATCTCCGGGGCGTCCGGGTGGACGCGCTCGGCCAGCTCCGGGTTGTCGTTCGCCAGGCGCGCGATGTCGAAGGAGAGCGAGCCGTAGTGCGTCGCCAGGTGCTTGGCGGTGTCGGCGGCCATGCGCGGGCCGGGCGCCGGGCCGTCCACCAGCAGGCGGTGGGCGACGGCGCGCGGGTTGGCGATGCCCGGCAGCGGCAGCTTCTTCGGCAGCTCGGAGATCGGCTCGTAGTCGTCGCCCAGCGGGTGGCCCGGCAGCGACTCCAGCTTCTTCATCACCGTACGGCCGATGTGGCGGAACGTCGTCCACTTGCCGCCCGCGACCGACAGCATGCCGCCGCGGCCCTCGGTGACGACCGTCTCGCGCTTGGCCTTCGAGGTGTCGCCGGGACCGCCGGGCAGCACCCGCAGACCCGCGAAGGAGTACGTGATCAGGTCGCGCGACAGCTGCTGGTCGCGGATGGAGAACGCGGCCTCGTCCAGGATCTGGGCGGTGTCGGCCTCGGTCACCTTCACGTCCGCCGGGTCGCCCTCGAACTCCTCGTCCGTGGTGCCCAGCAGCAGCATGTCCTCCCAGGGGAGGGCGAAGGTGATGCGGTACTTGTCGATCGGCGTCGCCAGCGCGGCCTTCCACGGGGCGGTGCGCTTGAGCACCAGGTGCGCGCCCTTGGAGAGGCGGATGGAGGGCGCCGCGTCCGGGTTCTCCATCTTGCGCAGGTGGTCGACCCACGGGCCGGTCGCGTTCAGCACGAGCCGCGCGTTCACGCCGAACTCGTCGCCGCTCATGCGGTCCTTCAGCTCCGCGCCCGTGACCCGGCCCCGGGTGAAGCGCAGGCCGGTGACCTCGGCGTGGTTGAGGACGGCGGCACCGGCCTCGACGGCCGCGCGGACCGTCATCAGGGCCATGCGGGAGTCGTTCATCTGGTCGTCGCCGTAGACCGCGACGGCCTTCAGGTTGTCGGTCCGCAGCTCCGGCACGTCCTGCGCGGCCTTGGAGGGCGACAGCAGGTGGCCGACGCCGTCACCGAACGCGGACAGCGCGCTGTAGGCGAAGACGCCCGCGCCCAGCTTGGCCGCGCCGTGCGGGCCGCCCTTGTAGACCGGCAGGTAGAACGTGAGCGGGTTCGCCAGGTGGGGGGCCACCTGACGGGAGACCGCGCGACGCTCGAAGTGGTTCTCCGCCACCAGCTTCACCGCGCCGGTCTGGAGGTAGCGCAGACCGCCGTGGAGCAGCTTGGAGGAGGCGGAGGAGGTGGCGCCGGCGAAGTCACCGGCGTCCACCAGGGCCACCCGCAGTCCCGACTGCGCGGCATGCCAGGCGGTGGAGATGCCCAGGATTCCGCCGCCGATCACCAGGAGGTCGTACGTCGCCTTGGAAAGCTGCTCCCGGGTCTCGGCGCGGCTCGGGTTGAGGCCGGCAGCCGGATGCGTCCCGAGGGCAGGGACGCTCTGCAGGGTGGTCATTGTCTTACTCCTCGCCACTCTCATCGAGCCAGCCCATCGACCGTTCCACGGCCTTGAGCCAGCTCTTGTACTCACGGTCGCGGGTGCCCGCGTCCATGTTCGGGGTCCATTCGGCGGCCCGCCGCCAGTTGGCGCGCAGCTCGTCGGTCGAGGACCAGAAGCCGACGGCGAGACCGGCGGCGTAGGCGGCACCGAGGCAGGTCGTCTCGGCCACCATCGGACGCACCACGGGCGCGTCGAGGAAGTCCGAGAGGGTCTGCATCAGCAGGTTGTTGGAGGTCATGCCGCCGTCGACCTTCAGGGCCGCGAGCTCGACGCCGGAGTCCTTGGTCATGGCGTCGGTGATCTCACGGGTCTGCCAGGCCGTGGCCTCCAGGACGGCGCGCGCGATGTGCGCCTTGGTGACGTACCGGGTCAGACCGGCGATCACACCGCGGGCGTCGGAGCGCCAGTACGGGGCGAACAGACCGGAGAAGGCCGGCACGAAGTAGGCACCGCCGTTGTCCTCGACCGACGACGCGAGCGTCTCGATCTCGGCGGCGGAGTTGATCAGGCCCATCTGGTCCCGCATCCACTGCACCAGCGAACCGGTGACCGCGATGGAGCCCTCCAGGGCGTAGACCGGCTTCTGGTCGCCGATCTGGTAGCCGACCGTGGTCAGCAGCCCGGAGTAGGAGTTGATGGCCTTGTCACCGGTGTTCATCAGCATGAAGGTGCCGGTGCCGTACGTGGACTTGGCCTCGCCCTCGGCGAAGCAGGTCTGGCCGAACAGGGCCGCCTGCTGGTCGCCGAGCGCCGAGGCGACGGGGATGCCACCGAGCAGGTCGCCGAGCTTGCCGCCGGTGACCTCGCCGTAGACCTCGGCGGAGGAGCGGATCTCGGGCAGCATCTGCTGCGGGACACCGATGGACTCGCAGATGCGCGCGTCCCACTCCATCTTGTGCAGGTTCATCAGCATGGTGCGGGAGGCGTTGGTGACGTCGGTGACGTGCCGGCCGCCGTTGACCCCGCCGGTGAGGTTCCAGATGACCCAGGAGTCCATGGTGCCGAAGAGGATGTCGCCCGCCTCGGCGCGCTCGCGCAGGCCCTCGACGTTGTCGAGCAGCCAGCGGGCCTTGGGGCCCGCGAAGTAGGAGGCCAGCGGCAGGCCGGTCTCGCGGCGGAAGCGGTCCTTGCCCACGTTGCGCCCGAGCTCCCGGCAGAGCGCGTCGGTGCGGGTGTCCTGCCAGACGATGGCGTTGTGCACCGGCTCGCCGGTGTTCTTGTCCCACAGCAGCGTGGTCTCACGCTGGTTGGTGATGCCGATCGCCTTGATGTCGTCGCGGGTGATCCCGGCCTTGGAGACGGCCCCGGCGACGACCTCCTCGACATTGGTCCAGATCTCGGTGGCGTCGTGCTCGACCCAGCCCGGCTTCGGGAAGATCTGCTCGTGCTCCTTCTGGTCGACGGAGACGATCCGGCCGTCCTTGTCGAAGACGATGCAGCGGCTCGAGGTGGTGCCCTGGTCGATGGCCGCAATGAACGGCCCCGCGTGGGAAGCAGTGCCTGCGGTGTGTGCGTCGGTCACGGTGTGCTCCAGAATTCTTTGCTGACGGCTCTCAGGCGTCGGTGGCGGTCATCCGTCTTACGCGGTCATCGGTCGCTGTCGCGGTTCCACTTGAACGCCTACTTGAAGGCGACGTTGTAGAGACCACCGGCGATGGCGCCGCCGATCAGCGGACCGACGATCGGCACCCAGGCGTACGACCAGTCCGAGCTGCCCTTGTTCGGCAGCGGGAGCACGGCGTGGACGATGCGGGGACCGAGGTCGCGGACCGGGTTGATGGCGTAGCCCGTGGGGCCGCCGAGGGAGAGGCCGATGCCGACCACGACGAGGGCGGTGATGAGGGCGCCGAGGACACCGAGGCCGTTGCCGCCGTCGTTCAGGCCCTGCGTGAGGATGGCGAGGACCAGGACGACCGTGGCGATGATCTCGGTCAGCACGTTCTGGACGTAGTTCCGGATCTCGGGGCCGGTGGAGAAGATGCCGAGCACCGGGCCGGCGGCGGGGGCGGCCTTCTGGTCGACCATGCCCTCTTCGGCGGGCTGCGCGGCGAGGATCTCGGGGTCGGTCAGGTGGGCCTTGAACTGGCCCATGTACGTGACCCACACCAGGACGGCACCGATCATGGCGCCGAGGAGCTGCGAGGCCAGGTAGAGCGGAACGTTGCTCCACTTGGTGCCGCCCTCGATGGCGAGGCCGAGCGTGACCGCCGGGTTGAGGTGGGCGCCGGAGACGCCGCCCGCGAGGTAGGCACCGGTCAGTACGGCGAAGCCCCACCCGAAGGTGATGGCGAGCCAGCCGGCGTCCTTGGCCTTCGAGCGCTTGAGCGTGACGGCGGCGCACACGCCGCCGCCCAGCAGGATGAGCACGGCGGTACCGATGGTCTCGCCGATGAAGATGTCGGAGCTGGACACCCGCGACTCCTTTGTCCTTCGTCCAGGGGAAGGCGAACCCCGGGTCCCTCCGGTGGTCCGCGACCTCAGGTGAGGTCGTTGCCGGCCCTTGGCCTTGTCACACTCTAGCGCGTAATGCCGGTAGGTGTTCGACAATGCCGACCGATGGACGCGAGTCTCGCCCCGGGGTTACTTGCTCGTCAAGAGTTCTGTTATTGAAAACACGATCGTTATTGATCGTTTCGCGTTATCGATGATTCCGCAGCTCGACGGTGGCTCGGCGGGGCGGGAGAAAGGGTTTCGCGGGGCGCCTGGGGGGCGGCTCAGAAGCGGCCGGCGCCCAGGTCCCGCGAGACGGCGCGTGCGCAGTCCCGTACGGCGGCGATCAGCTCGGGGCGCAGCTCCCCGTCCTTGCAGACGCGCTCCACGGCGCCGGTGACGCCGACCGCGCCGACCGGCATGCGGCGCCGGTCGTGGATGGGCGCGGCGACGGAGGCGATGCCCTCCCAGGTCTCCTCGACGTCCGCGGCGTACCCACGCGCGCGTGTGAGGTCGAGGACGCCCTCGAAGTCTTCGGGGTCGGTCACAGTGTGTGCGGTGAAGGTCTGGCGCTCGACCTCGACGGCTTCGTTGTGCGCGACCGGGTCGTAGGCGGACAGGACCTTGCCGAGGGCCGTGGAGTGCAGTGGCTGCATGGCCCCGACCTCCAGGACCTGGCGGCTGTCGTCGGGCCGGAAGACGTGGTGGACGATGAGCACGCCCTGCTGGTGCAGGACGCCGAGGTGCACGCTCTCGCCGCTGGAGCGGGCCAGGTCGTCGGTCCATACCAGGGCACGGGCCCGCAGCTCGTGCACGTCCAGGTAGCTGTTGCCGAGGCGCAGCAGCTCGGCGCCCAGCTGGTAGCGGCCCGACGCGGAGTCCTGCTCGACGAAGCCCTCCGCCTGGAGGGTGCGCAGGATGCCGTGGGCCGTACCCTTGGCCAGGTCGAGCGCCGAGGCGATCTCCGAGAGGCCGAGCCGTCGCTCGCCGCCCGCGAGCAGCCGCAGCATCGCCGCGGCCCTTTCGAGCGACTGGATGTTGCGTGCCATCGCAGCCCCGACCTCCGTCCCCTCGCACCATTCCACGTTCGACAATGCTGAACACTATCGGTCGTTGTCGACCTCTCGCTAATGCCCGGACAGCCCGTGTTGCTCCGCTCCGTGCTGTCAAGCCCCTGTTCGAGCCAGGTCAGGGGCGCACGTCCGGGCACGTCCGCCCCGTGGACGCCTTCACAACAGGACCTTGGTCCCGGCTACCCTGGCCGAGTGCGCCCTCCAACAGAAGGCGCAAAGCCGACAGCCGTCGCACTCCAGGGAGCTCTTTCATGGCCTCGTCGCCTACCCCGTCCTCGCAGCCCACGCCTGTCACGTCCGAGAGCAGGACCCGAGCCGACGCCCTCCGCGAGGCCCTCGCCACCCGGGTGGTCGTGGCCGACGGAGCGATGGGCACGATGCTCCAGGCGCAGGACCCGACCCTGGAGGACTTCCAGAACCTCGAGGGCTGCAACGAGGTCCTGAACGTCACCCGCCCCGACATCGTGCGCACCGTGCACGAGGAGTACTTCGCGGTCGGCGTCGACTGCGTGGAGACCAACACCTTCGGTGCGAACTTCGCGGCCCTCGGCGAGTACGACATCCCCGAGCGCGTCTTCGAGCTCTCCGAGGCCGGCGCCCGCATCGCCCGCGAGGTCGCCGACGAGTACACCGGCAAGACCGGACAGCAGCGCTGGGTCCTCGGCTCCATGGGCCCCGGCACCAAGCTGCCCACCCTCGGCCACGCCCCGTACACCGCCCTGCGCGACGCCTACCAGCAGAACGCCGAGGGCATGATCGCCGGTGGCGCCGACGCGCTCCTGGTCGAGACCACCCAGGACCTCCTCCAGACCAAGGCCGCGATCCTCGGCGCCCGCCGCGCCCTGGACGCCACCGGCGCGAACCTCCCGGTGATCTGCTCGGTCACCGTCGAGACCACCGGCACGATGCTCCTCGGCTCCGAGATCGGCGCCGCCCTGACGGCCCTGGAGCCGCTCGGCATCGACATGATCGGCCTGAACTGCGCCACCGGCCCCGCCGAGATGAGCGAGCACCTGCGCTACCTCGCCCGCCACTCCCGCGTCCCGATCTCCTGCATGCCCAACGCGGGCCTGCCGGTCCTCGGCAAGGACGGCGCCCACTACCCCCTGACGGCGCCCGAGCTGGCCGACGCCCAGGAGTCCTTCGTACGCGAGTACGGCCTCTCCCTGGTCGGCGGCTGCTGCGGCACCACCCCCGAGCACCTGCGCCAGGTCGTCGAACGCGTACGCGACATGCGGCCCCAGGCCCGCGACCCGCACCCCGAGCCCGGCGCCGCGTCCCTGTACCAGACGGTGCCGTTCCGCCAGGACACCGCGTACATGGCGATCGGCGAGCGGACGAACGCCAACGGCTCGAAGAAGTTCCGCGAGGCCATGCTGGAAGGCCGCTGGGACGACTGCGTGGAGATGGCCCGCGACCAGATCCGCGAGGGCGCGCACATGCTCGACCTCTGCGTCGACTACGTGGGCCGCGACGGCGTCAAGGACATGGCCGAGCTGGCCGGCCGCTTCGCCACCGCCTCCACCCTGCCCATCGTCCTGGACTCCACCGAACTGCCCGTCATCCAGGCGGGCCTGGAGAAGCTCGGCGGGCGCGCGGTCATCAACTCCGTCAACTACGAGGACGGCGACGGCCCCGAGTCCCGCTTCGCGAAGGTCACCGCCCTGGCCAAGGAGCACGGCGCCGCGCTGATCGCGCTGACCATCGACGAGGAGGGCCAGGCCCGCACCGTCGAGCACAAGGTCGCCGTCGCCGAGCGCCTGATCGAGGACCTGACCGGCAACTGGGGCATCCACGAGTCGGACATCCTCATCGACACCCTGACCTTCACCATCTGCACCGGTCAGGAAGAGTCCCGCAAGGACGGCGTCCACACCATCGAGGCCATCCGCGAACTGAAGCGCCGCCACCCGGACGTACAGACCACGCTCGGCCTCTCCAACATCTCCTTCGGCCTCAACCCGGCCGCCCGCGTCCTGCTGAACTCCGTCTTCCTCGACGAGTGCGTCAAGGCGGGCCTGGACTCCGCGATCGTGCACGCCTCGAAGATCCTGCCGATCGCCCGCTTCGACGACGAGCAGGTCACCACCGCCCTGGACCTCATCTACGACCGCCGCGCCGAGGGGTATGACCCCCTCCAAAAGCTCATGGAGCTGTTCGAGGGCGTCTCCACCAAGTCCATGAAGGCCGGCAAGGCCGAGGAACTCCTCGCCCTGCCGCTGGACGAGCGCCTCAAGCGCCGCATCATCGACGGCGAGAAGAACGGCCTGGAGGCCGACCTCGACGAGGCCCTGACCGACACGCCCGCCCTCGACATCGTCAACAACACCCTCCTGGAGGGCATGAAGGTCGTCGGCGAGCTGTTCGGCTCCGGCCAGATGCAGCTGCCCTTCGTGCTCCAGTCCGCCGAGGTCATGAAGACCGCGGTCGCCTACCTGGAGCCGCACATGGAGAAGGTCGAGGGCGAAGAGGGCAAGGGCACCATCGTCCTCGCCACCGTCCGCGGCGACGTGCACGACATCGGCAAGAACCTCGTCGACATCATCCTCTCCAACAACGGCTACAACGTCGTCAACCTCGGCATCAAGCAGCCCGTCGCCGCGATCCTGGACGCCGCCGCGGAGCACAAGGCCGACGTCATCGGCATGTCCGGCCTCCTGGTCAAGTCCACGGTGATCATGAAGGAGAACCTGGAGGAGCTCAACCAGCGCAAGATGGCCGCGGACTTCCCGGTCATCCTCGGCGGCGCCGCCCTGACCCGCGCCTACGTCGAGCAGGACCTGCACGAGATCTACGAGGGCGAGGTGCGCTACGCCCGCGACGCCTTCGAGGGCCTGCGCCTGATGGACGCCCTCATCGCCGTCAAGCGCGGCGTGCCCGGCGCGACCCTGCCCGAGCTCAAGCAGCGCCGCGTCCCCACCAAGGCCACCGCCGCGGTCCTGGAGGTGAACGAGGACGAGGGGCCCGCCCGCTCCGACGTCGCCACCGACAACCCCGTGCCCACCCCGCCGTTCTGGGGCACCCGCGTCATCAAGGGCATCCAGCTCAAGGAGTACGCCTCCTGGCTCGACGAAGGCGCCCTCTTCAAGGGCCAGTGGGGCCTGAAGCAGGCACGCACCGGCGAAGGACCCTCGTACGAGGAACTCGTCGAGACCGAGGGCCGCCCGCGGCTGCGCGGCTGGCTGGACGAGCTGCACACCAAGAACCTGCTGGAGGCGGCCGTCGTGCACGGCTACTTCCCGTGCGTGTCCAAGGGCGACGACCTCATCATCCTCAACGACGACGGCTCGGAGCGCACCCGCTTCACCTTCCCGCGCCAGCGCCGCGGCCGCCGCCTGTGCCTCGCGGACTTCTTCCGCCCCGAGGAGTCCGGCGAGACCGACGTCGTCGGCCTTCAGGTCGTCACCGTCGGCTCCAGGATCGGCGAGGCGACCGCCGAGCTGTTCGCCGCCGACTCCTACCGTGACTACCTCGAACTGCACGGCCTGTCCGTGCAGTTGGCCGAGGCGCTCGCCGAGTACTGGCACGCCCGGGTCCGCGCCGAACTCGGCTTCGGCGGCGAGGACCCCGCCGACGTCGAAGACATGTTCGACCTGAAGTACCGCGGCGCCCGCTTCTCCCTCGGCTACGGCGCCTGCCCCGACCTGGAGGACCGCGCCAAGATCGCCGACCTCCTCCAGCCGGAGCGGATCGGCGTCCACCTCTCCGAGGAGTTCCAGCTCCACCCGGAGCAGTCCACGGACGCGATCGTCATCCACCACCCGGAGGCGAAGTACTTCAACGCGCGCTGATCCGAGCACAGTCGTACACTGGTCGGTCCAGTGCAGGCCGGTTGCCCCGTCGTCAAAAGCGGGCAACCGGCCTTCTCGTCCCTCATGGAAGGTGTGGTCGCATGACCAGTACGGTTCCGGCGCTCGGCACCCCTCTCCACTCCGTCGGCTCTCAGGCACCGGCCCCCCTCGCCCCACCCGCCCCCCTCGTCGAAGGGGCCGCGCTGCAGGGTGTCCTGCTCGACATGGACGGCACGCTCGTCGACACCGAGGGCTTCTGGTGGGACGCCGAGGCCGAGGTCTTCGCCCGCCTCGGCCACACCCTCGACGAGGCCTGGCGCGATGTCGTCGTCGGCGGCCCCATGACGCGCAGCGCCGGCTTCCTCATCGAGGCCACGGGTGCCGACATCACCCTGGACGAGCTGACCGTGCTGCTCAACGACGGCTTCGAGGAGCGCATCTCCCGCTCCCTGCCGCTGATGCCGGGCGCCGCGAGCCTGCTCGCCGAACTCGCTGCCCAGGACGTCCCGATGGCCCTGGTCTCCGCCTCGCACCGGCGCATCATCGACCGCGTCCTCGACTCGATCGGCGCCCACCACTTCGAACTCACCGTCGCGGGCGACGAGGTGGCCCGTACGAAGCCCCACCCGGACCCCTACCTCCTGGCGGCGGCGGGCATCGGCGCCGACCCCGCACGGTGCGTCGTCATCGAGGACACCGCCACCGGCGTCGCCGCCGCGGAGGCCGCCGGCTGCCGCGTGGTCGCCGTACCGTCGGTCGCCCCCATCCCGCCGGCCGCGGGACGCACCGTCGTCCCCTCCCTCGAACACGTCAACCTTCCTTTCCTGCAAGGGCTCATGACCCTGTGACAGCTCCGGCGCACACCTGCACCAGAGTGTGACGTTTCCCACTCCATCCGGGGTCGACAGTGGGGGCGGTGTGTGCAGTGACCCCTTCCGGGGCCCCTGAGGGCATGACGTTTGGTCCCGATTGGTGGAAGCATGCGCGAAACCTTCCGGTGTTGGGTTATCGGTGCGTCCACGCCCGGTTTCCCTGCGTGATTGGGGCCCGGCTCCCACCCCGACAGGTGCTCAAGTGGTGCGGACTAATGTCGTCGCGAGAACATCGCCCCACCCCCCGTGCCCCATCAACCCACACCCCGCGTTGCGGGATTCACGGGATCCAAGAGCCCTGGAGAACGTCGAGCATGAACCGCAAGACTTTGGTGCTGCCGGCTGTCGTAGGTCTGCTCGCCCCCGCTCTCGCCGCATGCGGCGGATCGGGCAGCGGAGACGGTGACGACGCGATCGCCGTCGGCACCACGGACGCGTTCGCCATCTCGAAGGAGGTGCCGGCGCCCTTCGACCCCGCGTACGCCTACGACGCCGGCTCCTGGAGCCTGCTGCGGCAGACCGTCCAAGGGCTGATGGCCCTGCCGCGCGCCGGTGGCGACCCGCAGCCCGAGGCCGCCGAGCAGTGCGGTTTCACCGACACGGGCAACGAGCGCTACTCCTGCACCCTGCGCAAGGGCCTGACGTTCTCCGACGGCGAGCCGCTGACCGCGGCCGACGTGAAGTTCTCCATCGAGCGGGTCCGGGACATCAAGATCAAGGACCCCAGCGGTTCCGACGCCCTGGTGGCGAACGTCGAGGAGATCGAGACGCAGGGTGACCGCGAGGTCATCTTCCACCTCAAGTCGCCGGACGCGACGTTCCCCTACAAGCTGGCCACCCCCACCGCGGGCATCGTCAGCAAGGACCACTACCCCAAGAACAAGCTGCGCGACGGCTTCGAGGTTTCCGGATCCGGCCCGTACATCGCGGAACAAGAGGTCGACGGCGACCGCCTGGTGAAGACGGTGTTCACCAAGAACCCCAAGTACAAGGGGGAGTTCAAGCCCCAGAGCGACAAGGTGGAGCTGCACAGCTTCGACGACACCAAGTCCATGGGCAAGGCACTCGAGGACGGCGACATCGACCTGATGGCGCGCACCATGTCGCCCGAGCAAGTCAGGGACCTCGACGCCTCCTCGGACAAGAAGATCGACCTGGTCGAGATGCAGGGCCTGGAGATCCGTTACCTGGCCTTCAACACCAACGCCCCGGTGGCCAAGAGCAAGGCCGTCCGCCAGGCCATGGCGCAGGTCATCGACCGCGGCGCGCTGGCCTCCTCGGTGTACGGCCCGACGGCCGAGCCGCTGTTCTCGCTGGTGCCCTCCACCATCACGGGCCACGCCAACTCGTTCTTCAACAAGTACGGCAACCCGAGCCCGGCCAAGGCCCGCGCGCTGCTCGACAAGGCGAACATCTCCACGCCGGTGAAGCTGACGCTGCACTACACCACCGACCACTACGGTCCCGCGACGAAGAAGGAGTTCGAGCTGCTGCGGAAGCAGCTGAACGACTCCGGTCTGTTCGACGTCTCGATCAAGGGTGTGCCGTGGGGGACGTTCCGCCCCGCCGAGCGTGACGGCAAGTACGCGGTCTACGGCATGGGCTGGTTCCCCGACTTCCCCGACGCCGACAGCTTCATCGCGCCCTTCCTCGACAAGGGCAACTTCCTCGGCTCGCCGTACGCGAACCCCGACATCATCGACCAGCTGATCCCGACCTCGCGCCGCGAGGCCGACCGCCTGGCCGCGTCCAAGAGCATCCGCAAGATCCAGGACATCGTCGCCGAGGACGTCCCCGTCCTGCCGCTCTGGCAGGGCAAGCAGTACATCGCCGCACGGGACGACATCACGGGCGTCGAGTGGGCCCTCAACTCCTCCTCGAGCCTCCAGCTCTGGGAGCTCGGCCGCGGCGTCAGCGGCTGACCCTCCCGTGCGAGGAGGCGACCGGCCTCCGCGCCCCGCGAGAACCACCGAACGAACCCAAGATCTAAAGGCACGTAAGTGAATCGTCGTAACCAGTGGCTGGCCCTTCCCCTCACGGGAGGGCTGGCCGCCGCTTTGTTGACCGGCTGCGGAACGGAGTCGGGTGGAGCCGGGGACACGGGGGACGCGGTCGTGATGGGGATGTCCGACGACGTCCTCGCCACCGACCCGGCGTCCGGCTACGACCCCGGGTCGTGGCTCCTGTTCAACAACGTCTTCCAGTCCCTCCTGAGCTTCCCCAAGGGCGCCACCGAGCCGGAGCCGGAGGCCGCCAAGAGCTGCGCCTTCACGGACACGGAGACGAAGGTCTTCAAGTGTGAGCTGCGTGACGGACTGAAGTTCAGCAACGGCAACGAGCTCACCTCGAAGGACGTCAAGTTCTCCTTCGACCGCATGCGGAAGATCAACGACGACACCGGCCCGGCGATCATGTTCCCGATGCTCGACAGCGTCCGGACCCCGGACGCCAAGACCGTCGTCTTCCGGCTCAAGTACGCCGACGCGACCTTCCCCAGCAAGGTCGCCTCGGGCGCGGGCTCGATCGTGGACCACCGCGAGTACGACATGAACGCGCTGCGCAAGGACGGCAAGGCGGTCGGATCCGGCCCCTACAAGCTCGACTCGTTCGACAAGGAGGAGGCGAACTTCTCCGTCAACTCCTCCTACAAGGGCACCGCCAAGGTCAAGAACGAGGGTGTCGCCCTCAAGTTCTTCCACGGCGACCAGAAGGGCCTGAAGAAGGCGCTCCTGGCCCACGACATAGACGTGGCCTACCGAGGCCTCGCCGCCGCCGACATCGCGGACATCGAGCAGGACACCTCCGAGGCCGGCCGGGCCGTCGACATCGTCGAGGGCAGCAGCGCCGAGGTGCAGCACCTGGTCTTCAACATGAAGGACCCGGTCGCGGGCAAGCTCGGCGTGCGCAAGGCCATGGCCTACCTCCTGGACCGGGAAGCCCTCGTCCAGGAGGTCTACCAGAACACGGCCACGCCGCTGTACTCGATCGTCCCGGCGGGCATCGGCGGCCACAACACCGCGTTCTTCGACACCTACGGCGCCCGTCCGCAGCGCGCGAAGGCCGCCTCCGCACTGCGCGGCGCCGGCATCGACGGCAAGGTCAAGCTGACGCTCTGGTCGACCCCCACGCGCTACGGCCCGGCCACCGACCAGGAGCTGAAGGCCATCGCCAAGCAGCTCAACGCGTCCGGCCTCTTCGACGCCGACGTGAAGTCCGTGGAGTTCGAGCAGTACGAGAAGGACATCGCCGCCGGCAAGTACGGCGTCTACGTCAAGGGCTGGGTGCCGGACTACCCGGACCCGGACAACTTCACGCAGCCCTTCTTCGGCAAGGGCAACGTCCTCGGCAACCACTTCGAGAACTCCGAGATCACCGGGAAGATCATCCCCGGTACGGCGACCGAGAGCGACCGCACCAAGACCGACAAGCAGTACTCCGCGCTCCAGGACATCGTGGCCGAGCAGGTGCCGGTCCTGCCAGTCTGGCAGGCCAAGCAGTACGCGGTCGTCCAGGACAACGTCTACGGCCTGGAGTCGTGCCTGGACGCCTCCACGGTCTTCCGCTTCTGGGAGATCAGCAAGGGCTGACGGCACCTGACCGCGCCTGACCGCGACGACGACGGTGGCCGCCCCTTCGGGGACGGCCACCGTCGTCGTCGGCTTTTCAGGACTACTGCGCGCCGGGGCGCACCAGCCCGCTCTCGTACGCGTACACGGCCGCCTGCACCCGGTCGCGCAGGCCCAACTTCGTGAGCACGTGGCCGACATGGGTCTTCACGGTCGTCTCGCTCACGAAGAGATCCGCGGCGATCTCCGCGTTCGACAGGCCGCGGGCCACCAGCTTCAGGACCTCGACCTCGCGGTCGGTGAGCGTGTGCAGGGTGTCCGGCACCGGCTCCTCGCCGGACGGCAGGTGCGCGGAGTACTTGTCGAGCAGGCGGCGCGTGATGCTCGGCGCGAGCATCGCCTCGCCACCGGCGACCACGCGGATCGCCTGCACCAGTTCGTTCGCCGGAGCGTCCTTGAGGAGGAAGCCGCTGGCACCGGCGCGCAGCGCCTCCACCACGTACTCGTCCAGGTCGAAAGTGGTCAGCACCAAGACCTTGGCCGGACCGTCGCGGCCGGGACCGGTGATCTGCCGCGTCGCCTCGACGCCGTCCATCCGCGGCATCCGGATGTCCATCAGCACGACGTCGGGCTGGAGCGCCCGCACTTGATCGAGAGCTTGCAGGCCGTCTCCGGCCTCGCCGACCACCGCGATGTCCTGCTCGGCCTCCAGAATCATCCGGAACCCGGTGCGCAACAGCGGCTGGTCGTCGACCAGTAGGACGCGGATCGCCACGTAACTCTCCTTAGCTAGCCCGGGCCCATTCTGCCCTGCTCGCCCTCGGCGGAGTCGGGCGCCCTCACCGGAAGCGGATACGGCGGGGGAGTCCCACCGAATTCCGGACATACGGCTTGGTGATCGCACCAACCGCACAATTTCGTCGGCCGTGGGCGCCACTCGCCCGTCGCCGTCGCCAGCTCGATCGCCTCCCAGAGCGCGAGCAGCTTCCGCTCGACCCGCTCCAGGTCCGCCACCACCGGGTCGTACGTGATCACGTCACCGCTGCCCAGATACACCAGCTGGAGGCGGCGCGGGACGACGCCCTTCAGCCGCCACACCACCAGGGCGTAGAACTTCATCTGGAAGAGCGCGCCCTCCGCGTACTCCGGACGCGGGGCCTTGCCCGTCTTGTAGTCGACGATGCGGACGTCACCCGAAGGGGCGACGTCGACGCGGTCGATGATGCCGCGCAGCTTCAGGCCCGACGCCAGCTCGGCCTGCACGAACAGCTCCCGCTCGGCCGGCTCCAGGCGCGTCGGGTCCTCCAGGGTGAACCAGCGCTCGACGAGCTTCTCCGCGTCCGACAGCCAGCGCGCCATGCGCTCGCCCTGCGGGTCGTCGGCGAACAGCTCGGTCAGCTCGGGCTTCGTCTCGCGCAGCCGGTCCCACTGGCCGGGGATGAGCGACTTGGCGCGCGGCGCCGTGCGCTCGCTTGCGGGCGCGTCGAAGAGCCGCTCCAGGACGGCGTGCACCAGCGTGCCTCTCGTGGCGGCCTCGCTCGGCTTCTCGGGCAGCTTGTCGATCACCCGGAACCGGTAGAGCAAGGGGCACTGCATGAAGTCGCCCGCCCGCGAGGGCGACAGAGATGCCGGGCGCACGGCCGCCGCGGCACCGTCGGTGCTGGTTTCCATGAGGACAGACCCTACGACCCGCCACTGACAACGGCCGCATACCATCGACGACAGACCCTCTCGCCCTGCATGATCGTGCAGGTAATCGCGCCATACCGGGGCGAGGGACGCTTCGATCGAGGGGACATCGTGGACGAAAGCGGCGAGAGCGGCAGGCCGCGGTCCGACGGCGCCGAGGGGCTGCGGCCGAACGGGACGGACGGCTCCCCCGAGCCGCCACGCCCGGACGCCACCCCCCAGCACCCGACGCTCCCGGTCGACCCGGACCCCGCGTCCCGACCGGCCCCCCCTGTGACGAACCTCGCGGAAAACAAACCCGCCCAGCCCGACCCGACCCAACCCACCTCCCCAGAAGCGAAGCCCTCGCAGGGCGACGACGGTGCGACGGCCGACGGACCGGCCTCCGGCGCCCCGCAGCATCCCGCGCCGCGCCCGGCCGTTCCTGCGGCGGAGTCGCCGCGGGGTGACGACGGCGGGGCGGGGCAGCGGCGCCGGGTGCCCACGGTCGACGAGGCAGCCTCGGCAGCCGGTCAGCCGGCAAAGGCTCCGGACGGCGGGGCGGGCGAGCGGCGCCGGGTGCCCACGGTCGATGAGGCAGCCTCGGCAGCCGGTCATCCGGCAAAGGCCCAGGCCCCCGCCACCGACACGCCGCAGCAGCCCCCCGCACGGCCCGGCATCCCCATGACCAAGCCCCCGCGCGCCGGGCACGGCCAAGATCCCGCGCCCCCCGCCACCGGGCACGGCCAAGATCCCGCGCCCCGCTCCACCGAGCACCCGCCCGCACCCCGTCCCGGTGACGCCGCCTACGGAGCCGCCGACGGCAAGGGCGGGCCCACCCCGCCCAAGACGCGGAAGAACCCGGGCGGCGGGCTGCTCATGGGCAGGCCCTTCGGCGTGCCCGTGTACGTCGCGCCCAGCTGGTTCCTCGTCGCCGCCCTCATCACCTGGGTCTTCGGCGGCCAGCTCGACCGCGTCCTGCCCGAGCTCGGAGCCACCCGCTACCTCGTCTCGCTCTTCTTCGCCGTCGCCTTCTACGCCTCCGTACTCGTCCACGAACTGGCCCACACCGTCGCCGCCCTCCGCTTCAAACTGCCGGTACGCCGCATCCAGCTCCAGTTCTTCGGCGGAGTCTCCGAGATCGAGAAGGAGTCGGAGACCCCCGGACGCGAATTCATCCTCGCCTTCGTCGGCCCGCTCCTCTCCCTCGTCCTCGCCGGTGTCTTCTACGCCGGCATGCGCGCCGTCGAGCCCGGCACCGTCCCCGGCGTCCTCCTCGCCGGCCTGATGATCTCCAACCTCATCGTCGCCGCCTTCAACCTCCTGCCGGGCCTGCCCCTGGACGGCGGCCGCATGCTGCGCGCCGTCGTCTGGAAGATCACCGGCAAGCCCATGAGCGGAACCATCGCCGCCGCCTGGGTGGGCCGCGCGCTCGCCATCTCCGTACTGATCGGCCTGCCGCTCCTCAACCAGTCCGGCGCCCTCGGCGGCGAACCCCAGGACATCGGCGGCATGGACACCGTCACCGACGCCCTGCTCGCCGCCATCCTCGCCGCCATCATCTGGACCGGCGCCGGGAACAGCCTGCGCATGGCCCGCCTGCGCGAACACCTGCCCGAACTCCGCGCCCGCACCCTGACCCGCCGCGCGGTCCCGGTCGAATCCCACACCCCCCTCTCCGAGGCGCTGCGCCGCGCCAACGACGCGGGCGCCCGAGCCCTCGTGATCGTCGACCCCGACGGCGACCCGATGGCGGTCGTCCGCGAAGCGGCCATCGTCTCGGTGCCCCAGCACCGCCGCCCCTGGGTCGCGGTCAGCGGCCTCGCCCAGGACATCACCGAAGGCATGCGGATCTCCGCCGAACTCGCGGGGGAGGAGCTGCTCGACACCCTGAGGGCCACGCCCGCCACCGAGTACCTCGTCGTCGAGGACTCCGGAGAGATCTACGGAGTCCTCTCCGCCGCCGACGTGGAACGCGCCTTCGTCAAGGCGATGGCCCGGCCCTCCTGAGCCGCTCCCCGAACCCGGACGGACTGCCACCACCGTCGGCGTCCGTAGGATGCCGCCCATGGTGACTGCGACCGTCCGTGAGTGGCGCGACGAGGAAGGCTGGGGCGTGCTCGACTCCCCCGAGACGCCCGGCGGCTGCTTCGGCCACTACTCCGACATCCAGGCGACCGGCTTCCGCACGCTGTCCCCCGGCCAGCGAGTGGACCTCACCTGGGAAGCCCCCGGCTTCAAACAGGACGGCTACGACTACCGCGCCGTGAGCATCGTGCCCCGGCCCGCCTGACCTCCGCGATGGTCCGCAGCCCCCCGCGCGGCCGGTAGGCTGTTCACATGTCCGAACCGACCGGTGCCGCCCGCCGTCGCGGGCCCTTCAAGGTCGGGGACCAGGTCCAGCTCACCGACCCCAAGGGACGCCACTACACGTTCACGCTCGAAGCCGGGAAGAATTTCCACACCCACAAGGGTTCCTTCCCCCACGACGAGCTGATCGGTGCTCCCGAGGGCAGTGTTGTCCGTACCACGGGAAACGTCGCCTACCTCGCGCTGCGCCCCCTGCTCCCCGACTACGTCCTGTCCATGCCCCGCGGCGCCGCCGTGGTCTACCCCAAGGACGCGGGGCAGATCCTGGCCTTCGCCGACATCTTCCCCGGCGCACGCGTCGTCGAGGCGGGCGTGGGCTCCGGATCGCTCAGCAGCTTCCTGCTGCGCGCCATCGGCGACCAGGGAATGCTGCACTCCTACGAGCGCCGCGAGGACTTCGCCGAGATCGCGCAGGCGAACGTGGAGCGCTACTTCGGCGGCCCCCACCCCGCCTGGCAGCTCACCGTCGGCGACCTCCAGGACAACCTCAGCGACACCGAGGTCGACCGCGTCATCCTCGACATGCTCGCCCCCTGGGAGTGCCTGGAGGCCGTCTCCAAGGCACTCGTCCCCGGCGGCATCCTCTGCTGCTACGTGGCGACCACCACCCAGCTCGCCCGGACCGTCGAGTCCATCCGCGAGATCGGCGGCTTCAACGAGCCGACCGCCTGGGAGTCGATGATCCGCAACTGGCACATCGAGGGCCTGGCCGTCCGCCCCGACCACCGCATGATCGGGCACACCGGCTTCCTCCTCACCGCCCGCCGCCTCGCGGACGGCGTGGAGCCCCCCATGCGCCGCCGCCGCCCCGCCAAGGGCGCGTACGGCGAGGACTACTCCGGACCGAACGCCGACGGCGGCACCCCGCGCTGACCCGCGCGGCGAACCCCGCCCAATGAGCAGGCGCCGCCGCCGAGTTCCCTGACCGACCAGGGAACTCGGCGGCGGCGCCGTTTCGTTGACGGAACACCAGCCGCGTACCAAAAGAGCCACGAGTACCCCCGGACCCCGGTGTTCCACCTCACTGTGACCTATGGCACGATGCTGGCCACCCCACCGGCACAGCCCTCACAGGAGACACTTCCTCGTGCAGCACCCCGCCGTCCCGGAACTGGCACACACCGCCGCCCGCCCCATCCACTGGCTGGCCACCGCCGCCGCGCTGGCCGCCGTCGTCGCGGCCTCCGCCTTCCTGGAGCCCGACCCGGCGACCGCCGCCCAGCCGACGCCCCAGGCACACACCAGGGTCACCGCGGGCGCACCCGCACCGGCCCCCGCACCCGACCCCGCCGCCGTGGACTTCCCCCTCGAATGCGGCACCGTCGGATCCGTGGTGAAGAAGAAGGCCACCGGCGACCTCGACGGCGACGGCAGGGCCGAGACGGTGGCGGTCGTCCACTGCCGGGCGGGATCGGGCACCCCACCCGACGGGGTCTACGTGATCACCCGCCCCGACACGGGAAAGCCCCGCGTGGTCGCCACCCTCGTGAACCCCAAGGACGGACTGACCACGACGGACTTCGCCGTGCGTGACGGCGCGGTGACCGCCACCCTGCTCGGCTACTCCTCGCTGGACGTCCCCCGCTGCTGCCCCGACCGCAAGGACGCGGCCAAGTGGCAGTGGAAGGACGGCGCGTTCACCCGGACCACACCCGCCGACGCGCGCAGCGTCTGACGCGGCGGCCGACGGCGGCTCACTCCGCGTCGGGCCCGTAGACCTCGACCCTGTCCGAAACGCGACGTACATGGATGCAGTCGCCCGGGCACTCCTTCGCGGAGTCGACGACATCGCGGAGCAGCGGCAGCGGCACGGGCGTTGTGGCCCCAGGGGCCTGGAGCAACTCGTCGTCGCCGCTCTTCACATAGGCCAGGCCGTCGATGTCCAGCTCGAACACCTCGGGCGCGTACTGCGCGCAGATGCCGTCTCCGGTACAGAGGTCCTGGTCGATCCAGACCTCCAGCAGATCGTGGCCCTCACTGCCGGTCTCGGCGTCGTGCCGCACGGTCATCTCTCCTGCCGGTCGCTGCGTCGAGCGGCCTGACCATCCAGTAAGTCCGGCCAGCTCTGACGGGTGTTGAACGCTTCGACGATACAACCGCCCGCTTTCCGATGTTGTTGGGTGGGTATTCACCTGGTGTGAGGGAGAGCGCAAGGGTGAAGATCGGACACACCCCCTCGTCTTTGTGATCTAGGGGTTTCAATCGACACCCACCCAGGTAGGGTCTGGAAGCGTCCAGCTCCCCTTGGAGGAGGTGAGGACCGTGGCAGCCCACGACGACGACAACAACCGCGGCATCCGGCCGGGACGAGGGTCTGAAGACCCTGCCGGTCAGGTTGCCTATCTCGAGCAGGAAATCGCCGTCCTGCGACGCAAGCTCGCCGACTCTCCGCGTCATACGAGGATTCTCGAAGAGCGGATCGTCGAGCTGCAGACCAACCTGGCCGGCGTGTCCGCACAGAACGAGCGGCTCGCCAACACGCTCCGCGAGGCCCGCGACCAGATCGTGGCCCTCAAGGAGGAAGTCGACCGGCTCGCACAGCCACCGGCCGGCTTCGGAGTCTTCCTCGTGGCGAACGAGGACGGCACGGCGGACATCTTCACCGGCGGCCGCAAGCTCCGGGTGAACGTCAGCCCCAGCGTCGAGCTCGACGAGCTCAAGCGCGGCCAGGAAGTAATGCTCAACGAAGCGCTCAACGTGGTCGAGGCCATGGAGTACGAGAGCGTCGGCGACATCGTCACCCTCAAGGAGATCCTTGAAGGCGGCGACCGAGCCCTGGTGGTCGGACACACCGACGAAGAGAGAGTGGTACGGCTCGCCGAACCCCTCCTCGACGTCACCATCCGCGCCGGCGACGCCCTCCTGCTCGAACCCCGCTCCGGCTACGTCTACGAGGTCGTACCCAAGAGCGAGGTCGAGGAGCTCGTCCTCGAAGAAGTCCCCGACATCAGCTACGAGAAGATCGGCGGCCTCGGCGGCCAGATCGAGATGATCCGGGACGCCGTCGAGCTTCCGTACCTCTATCCCGACCTCTTCAAGGAGCACGAACTGCGGCCGCCCAAGGGCGTGCTGCTGTACGGGCCCCCCGGCTGCGGCAAGACGCTGATCGCGAAAGCCGTCGCCAACTCCCTTGCCAAGAAGGTCGCCGAGGTCACCGGCCAGCCCGCGGGGAAGAGCTACTTCCTCAACATCAAGGGCCCCGAACTCCTCAACAAGTACGTCGGCGAGACCGAGCGCCACATCCGCCTGGTCTTCCAGCGTGCCCGTGAGAAGGCGAGCGAGGGTACCCCCGTCATCGTCTTCTTCGACGAGATGGAATCCCTCTTCCGCACCCGCGGATCCGGAGTCAGCTCGGACGTGGAGAACACCATCGTCCCCCAGCTGCTCGCCGAGATCGACGGCGTGGAAGGGCTGGAGAACGTCATCGTCATCGGCGCCTCCAACCGCGAGGACATGATCGACCCCGCGATCCTGCGACCCGGACGACTCGACGTCAAGATCAAGATCGAGCGCCCGGACGCCGAGGCGGCGAAGGACATCTTCGCCAAGTACCTCACCGAGCGGCTCCCGCTGCACGCCGACGACCTGTCCGAACACGGCGCCGACCGGCACGCCACCGTGCAGGGCATGATCCAGTCCGTCGTCGAGCAGATGTACGCCGAGTCCGAGGAGAACCGCTTCCTCGAGGTCACGTACGCCAACGGCGACAAGGAAGTCCTGTACTTCAAGGACTTCAACTCCGGCGCCATGATCGAGAACATCGTGGGCCGCGCCAAGAAGATGGCCATCAAGGCCTTCCTCGAGGCGAACCAGAAGGGCATCAGGGTCTCCCACCTCCTCCAGGCTTGCGTCGACGAGTTCAAGGAGAACGAGGACCTGCCCAACACCACCAACCCCGACGACTGGGCCCGGATCTCCGGAAAGAAGGGCGAGCGGATCGTGTACATCCGCACGCTCGTCACCGGAAAGCAGGGCGCGGACACCGGACGCTCCATCGACACGGTGGCCAACACCGGTCAGTACCTGTAGAACGCAGGGCGGCTGCGGGTGTCCTTCACGGGTACCCGCAGCCGTCTGCTTTTCAATGAAGGCAATGATCTCCCCACCAGCGCAAAGGCGTTCTAGGCTCTTCAATACCGCCGAGTCGCGCAGTGCGGGGACGGGCACCGCACACGCACCGGAGAACCAGCGGTACTTGAGCGCCGTTCCCGAAGGGGAGCGCCGCCGGGCAAGGAGGGCCGCATGACCGTACGGCGAGTAATGGGCATCGAGACGGAGTACGGGATCTCCGTCCCCGGCCACCCCAACGCCAATGCCATGCTCACCTCATCCCAGATCGTCAACGCCTACGCCGCGGCGATGCACCGGGCGCGACGCGCCCGCTGGGACTTCGAGGAGGAGAACCCGCTGCGGGACGCGCGGGGTTTCGACCTCGCCCGCGAGGCCGCCGACTCCAGCCAGCTGACCGACGAGGACATCGGCCTCGCCAACGTCATCCTGACCAACGGAGCGCGCCTCTACGTCGACCACGCGCACCCCGAATACAGCTCACCGGAGATCACCAACCCCCTGGACGCCGTCCTGTGGGACAAGGCCGGCGAGCGCATCATGGCCGAGGCGGCCGACCGGGCGGCCCAGCTCCCCGGCGCCCAGCCGATCCACCTGTACAAGAACAACACCGACAACAAAGGCGCCTCGTACGGCACGCACGAGAACTACCTCATGAAGCGGGAGACCCCCTTCTCGGACATCGTGCGCCACCTGACACCCTTCTTCGTCTCCCGCCAGGTCGTCACCGGCGCCGGACGCGTCGGCATCGGCCAGGACGGCCACGAGCACGGCTTCCAGCTCAGCCAGCGCGCCGACTACTTCGAGGTCGAGGTGGGCCTGGAGACGACACTGAAGCGGCCCATCATCAACACCCGGGACGAGCCGCACTCGGACGCCGAGAAGTACCGCAGGCTCCACGTCATCATCGGCGACGCGAACCTCTCGGAGATCTCCACCTACCTCAAGCTGGGCACCACCTCGCTCGTCCTCGCCATGATCGAGGACGGCTTCATCGCCGTGGACCTCGCCGTGGACCAGCCGGTGCGCACCCTGCACCAGGTCTCCCACGACCCGACGCTCCAGCACCTGGTCACACTCCGTAGCGGACGCTCGCTCACCGCGGTGCAACTCCAGATGGAGTACTTCGAACTCGCCCGCAAATACGTCGAGGAGCGCTACGGCTCAGACGCCGACGAGCAGACCAAGGACATCCTGGCCCGCTGGGAGGACGTGCTCGGCCGCCTGGAGAGCGATCCGATGAGCCTCTCCGGGGAGCTCGACTGGGTCGCCAAGCGGGAGCTCATGGAGGGCTACCGCCGCCGCGACAGCCTCGACTGGGACGCCGCGCGGCTGCACCTCGTCGACCTACAGTACGCCGACGTACGGGCCGAGAAGGGTCTGTACAACCGCCTGGTGGCCCGCGGCAAGATGAAGCGGCTCCTGGACGAGACGGACGTCGAGCGGGCCATCACCAAGCCGCCCGAGGACACCCGCGCGTACTTCCGCGGGCGCTGCCTGGAGCAGTACGCGGACGACGTGGCCGCAGCCTCCTGGGACTCGGTCATCTTCGACCTGCCCGGCCGTGACTCTCTGCAACGAGTGCCCACTCTGGAGCCCCTGCGCGGCACCAGGAACCACGTCAAGGAGCTCCTGGACCGCTGCCGCTCGGCAGAGGATCTGGTTCGGGTGCTCTCCGGCGGCTGAAAGGTCACCGGCGGGGGAATCACTGAGGTGGGTCCCGCACGTTGAATGAACGCGGGACCGATGTCGGACCCGGCTTGTAGGGTCTGATCAAGAACGTCTAACCGAGCGAGCGGGGTGAGGTAGATGGCGACCAAGGACACCGGCGGCGGACAGCAGAAGGCGACGCGTTCCACCGAGGAGACCGAGGAGCAGGCGCAGGACGCGCAGGCCTCGGAGGACCTCAAGGAGCGGCAGGAGAAACTGAGCGACGACGTGGACTCTGTTCTCGACGAAATCGATGATGTGCTCGAGGAGAACGCCGAGGATTTCGTGCGGTCCTTCGTTCAGAAGGGCGGAGAGTGAGTTTGCCTTCGAATCGAAGGTTGAAGGTGTAGGGGGAGGCGTGTCGGAGCCACCTAAGCGGTGCGCGCGATGCCGGGAGTTCAGGCCGCGCGAGGCGTTTGCATCGAATCGGGCGTCGCGTGACGGCCTGCAGTGCTACTGCAGGCCGTGCGCTGCGGAGTATCACCAGGAGCGGCAGAAGGCCAAGGGGAAGCAAGTTCGGCCCAAGGTCGCAGTTCCGGCGGGCCACAAGCACTGCCGCCGGTGCGGGCAGATCAAGCCCCATACCGAGTGGGACCGAAACAAGACAGCCGCTGACGGCCTATCCACCCGGTGCAAAACGTGTCGAGCTATCGAAGGTCGTGCTGGCCATCTCAAGCGCCAGTACGGAATTACCGAGGCCGAGCGTGACGAACTGATCGGGTCCCAGAAGGGCCTCTGTGTGATCTGTCTCGAGGCACCTGCAGTGCATGTGGATCATTGTCACAAGACAGGTAAGGTCCGAGGCGTACTCTGCTTCAACTGCAATTCAGGCATCGGCAAGTTGGGGGACGACCCTGACAAGACCCGCCGAGCCACCGCTTATCTGGAAGGAAACGCGTGGAAGCCAATCCTCGTAGCACCGGGCGTCTACCAGCTGCCTTCCTGACGCCTGGCTCGTCGTCCTTCATGGACTTCCTGTCCGAGCACCAGCCCGAGATCCTGCCGGGCAATCGCCAACTGCCGCCCACCAAGGGTGTCATCGAGGCTCCGCACGGCACCACCATCGTGGCCGTGACGTTCCCCGGCGGTGTGGTCCTCGCCGGTGACCGGCGGGCGACGATGGGGAACGTCATCGCGCAGCGGGACATCGAGAAGGTCTTCCCCGCCGACGAGTACTCGGCGGTGGGCATCGCCGGTACGGCGGGCCTGGCCGTGGAGATGGTGAAACTCTTCCAGCTGGAGCTGGAGCACTTCGAGAAGGTGGAGGGTGCCACGCTCTCCCTGGAGGGCAAGGCGAACCGCCTCTCCACGATGATCCGCGGCAATCTCGGCATGGCCATGCAGGGCCTCGCCGTGGTGCCGCTCTTCGCGGGGTATGACGTGGACCGCGAGAAGGGCCGCATCTTCTCGTACGACGTCACGGGCGGCCGTTCCGAGGAGCACGGGTTCGCGGCGACCGGCTCCGGGTCGGTCTTCGCGCGTGGTGCGATGAAGAAGCTGTACCACGACGGTCTGACCGAGGAGCAGGCGACGACGCTCGTCGTCCAGGCGCTGTACGACGCCGCCGACGACGACTCGGCGACGGGCGGCCCGGACATGGCTCGTCGGATCTTTCCCATCGTCACCGTCATCTCCGACGAGGGGTTCCGGCGGCTCACGGACGAGGAGTCGGCCGCGATCGCGCGTTCGATCCTGGAGAAGCGGCTGGAACAGCCGGACGGCCCGCGCGCGGCGCTGCTCTGATCGCTCCGAATTCGCCACTGACTGAAGTTTTTTGACAGAAAGGGACGGATCCGGTGTCGACGCCGTTCTATGTATCACCTCAGCAGCAGATGGCCGACCGGGCGGAGTACGCCCGCAAGGGCATCGCGCGCGGCCGCAGTCTGGTCGTCCTGCAGTATGCCGACGGCATCGTGTTCGTCGGTGAGAACCCGTCCCGTGCGCTGCACAAGTTCAGCGAGATCTATGACCGCATCGGTTTCGCGGCCGCCGGCAAGTACAACGAGTACGAGAACCTTCGGATCGGCGGCGTCCGTTACGCCGATCTCCGTGGTTATACCTACGACCGAGACGACGTGACGGCGCGCGGTCTGGCGAATGTGTACGCGCAGACGCTGGGCACGATCTTCTCCAGTGCGGCCGAGAAGCCGTATGAGGTGGAGCTGGTGGTCGCCGAGGTGGGCGAGACCCGCGAGGGCGATCAGATCTACCGGCTGCCGCACGACGGTTCCATCGTCGACGAGCACGGTTCGCTCGCCGTGGGTGGTAACGCCGAGCAGATCAGCCAGTACCTCGACCAGCACCACAATGACGGCATGACGCTCGCGGAGGCGCTCAAGCTGGCCGTGCGGGCGCTTTCGAGGGACACCAACGGCACTGAGCGGGAGATTCCCGCCGAGCGCCTGGAGGTCGCGGTGCTCGACCGTACGCGTCCGCAGCAGCGCAAGTTCAAGCGGATCGTGGGGCGTCAGCTCTCGCGTCTGCTGGACGAGGGCGGTGCGACGGATGCGGCCGGTGATACGGATGAGGATGCCGGGCCCGCGCCGCGGTCCGGCGGCGACGTCGAGTAGTCCGTCGAGCGGTCCACTGTGGCGAACGCCCCGTGCTCCGGCCGTCCGGCCGGGGTGCGGGGCGTTCGCGTGCGTGGGGGCGCGGGGTGGGCTAGCGGGCGGCCGGTCGAGCCGCGGACGACGAGTTCGACGGGGAGCGGGGTGGCTTCGGGGGTGCGGCCCTCGACGACGGCGACCAGGGTTTCCATGCCGCGCTCGCCGAAGTGTTCGGCGGGCAGCCGTACGGTCGTCAGCTCCGGCTCGACGGCGGTCGCGAGGGTCATGTCGTCGAAGCCGGTCACCGAGAGGTCCTCGGGGACGCGCAGTCCGAGTCGGCGGGCGGCCTTGCAGACGCCGGCGGCGAGGAAGTCGTCGTCGCAGATGACCGCTGTGGGGTGGGGGCCCGGCGGGGCCAGGGCGGCTTCTGCGGCGGTGCGGGCGGCCTCGACGGTCAGGGGTGCCGTGATGCGCCGTACGGTCGCGTCCGTGCCGTGCAGGGCCGTGGTGAGGGCTTCGGCGCGTACGTCGAAGGTCCAGGAGTCGACGGCTGCCGCGAGGTGCAGGAAGTCGCGGTGGCCGAGCGCGAGCAGATGCTCTGTCGCCTGGCGCATGCCCTCGGCGAGGTCGAGGTTGACGGTGGCGGCGCCGAGGCTGTGCGCGGGGTCGCTGTCGAGCATGACCAGGGGCAGGTCGTCGCCGCGGATGGTGGCGAGGGTGTCCGAGGCCATGGAAGAGGCGAGGACGCCGTCCAGTGAGGCGCGTGCCGACTCGAAGGGGTCGCGGGCGGGGCCGGTGCCTTCGGGGGAGGGGTAGAGGAGGACGCCGAAGCCGTGCCGGGCGGCGACGCGGGCGGCTCCGGTGTAGACGTGCGCGAAGAACTCGTTGGTGAGGGCGGGGACGACGAGCAGGGCCGTCCTGGTCCTGCCGAGGCGCAGGTTCCGGGCGGCGAGGTTCGGGCGGTAGCCGAGGTGCCGGGCGGTGGCGCGCACACGCTCGGCGGTCGGTTCGGCGACGCGGCCGCGCCACTTGTCGCCGAGTACCAGGGAGACGGTGGCCTGTGAGACGCCGGCGGCGCGCGCGACGTCGCGGCTCGTGGGGGGCCGGGGGGTTCCGGCTTCCTGCTGTGGTCCGGCCACTGTCACCTCCCTGATCGGCCCGCGGGTGCGGGCGCGGTGGACCCGCGGACTGGGCTCATGGTACGTATGACGCTCGACGTTATACGTAAAACCCCGGCCGTGGCGGCGTGGGGGAGGGGCAGGACGGTATGGCTGCGGGTTACGCGGAGATCCTCCGGACGCGATACGCGACACGGCTGCTCGCCGGGACACTGGTGGGCCGGCTGCCCAACGCCACGGCCGCGATCGCGATCGTGCTGTTCATCCGGGCCGAGGGCGGCACCTACAGCCTGGCCGGTGCCCTCGCCGCGGTGTACGGCGTGGCCAACGCGGTGGGGCAGCCGCTGCTCGGGCGCCTCGTCGACCTGTACGGCCAGCCGCGCGTGCAGTTGCCCGCGGCCCTGCTCTCCGGGCTCGGGATGGCGGCCTTCGCGTTCACCGGCCCCGACCAGCTGGCCCTGGCCTACGTGGCGGTGGGCGCGGCGGGGCTGTTCACGCCGCCTCTGGAAGGCGGCCTGCGGGCCCTGTGGCCGAGCGTCCTCGGCAAGGAGGAGCAGGTCCACACGGCGTACGCCATGGACGCGATCGCCCAGGAAGTCATGTTCACCGTGGGGCCGTTGCTTGTGACGGGCTGTGTGGCCCTGTGGTCGGAGCAGGCGGCGCTGCTGGTGGTGAACGCCGTGGGCCTGCTCGGCGCTCTCTCCGTGGTGGTGTCGCAGCCCTCGCGTGCCTGGCGTTCGGAGCCGCGCGAGGCGCACTGGCTTGGCGCCCTGCGCTCGCCGGGGCTCCTCGCGCTCCTCGGCGCGTTCCTCTTCATCGGCATGGCGCTCGGCTCCATCACCGTCGCCGGTGTGTCGTACGCGGACGGGCACGGCGGCGACGCGGTGTACGGCTGGATGATGGCGGCGCTCGGGCTCGGCGCGCTGATCGGCGGTTCGGTGTACGGCGCGCGGCAGTGGAGCGGCGTGCCGGAGAAGCGCCTCAGCGTCCTGGTGGCCCTGCTCGCCGTCTGCTACGTGCCCTTGGTGTTGGTGCCCGGCGCGCTCGCGATGATCGCGCTCTCCGCTCTCGCGGGGGTCTTCCTCGCGCCGTCGCTGGCGTGTGCCTTCATCATCGTCGACCGGCACGCCCCGCGCGGGACCGTCACCGAGGCGTTCTCCTGGCTCGTGACGACGTTCACCGTCGGGGCGTCGCTCGGAACCGCGGCCGCCGGGCCCGTCGTCGAGTGGGGCGGAACGGCGGGGGGATTCGCGGTTCCCGCGCTCGCCGGGGCGGCCGCCCTGCTGGTTTTGCTGGCCACCGCTCGGGTACTGGTTCCGGCCCGTCAATCCGGGATCGTTGCAGGTTCATCGGAAAATGATCGAAACGGTGCCGTCGAACCCGGTTTCAGTGCCGGGCATCAGGCGTAATGTTCAGTCATGGACCGCCGCATTTTCGGGCTGGAGAACGAGTACGGCGTCACGTGCACGTTCAGGGGACAGCGCCGCCTGTCGCCTGACGAGGTGGCGCGCTACCTCTTCCGCCGTGTTGTGTCATGGGGCCGCAGCAGCAACGTCTTCCTGCGGAACGGCGCCCGCCTCTATCTTGACGTGGGATCACATCCGGAATACGCCACACCCGAATGTGACAACGTGACCGAGCTGGTCACCCACGACAAAGCAGGCGAGCGCATTCTGGAAGGCCTGCTCGTCGATGCCGAACGCCGCCTGCACGAGGAGGGAATCGCGGGCGACGTCTATCTCTTCAAGAACAACACCGACTCGGCGGGAAACTCCTACGGCTGCCACGAGAACTACCTGGTGGCCCGGCACGGAGAGTTCTCCCGGCTCGCGGACATTCTCATTCCGTTCCTCGTGACCCGGCAGCTGCTGTGCGGCGCGGGCAAGGTGCTGCAGACACCGCGCGGCGCCGTGTACTGCGTCAGCCAGCGCGCCGAGCACATCTGGGAAGGCGTCTCGTCCGCGACCACCCGCTCCCGGCCGATCATCAACACCCGCGACGAGCCGCACGCGGACGCCGAGCGCTACCGCAGGCTCCACGTCATCGTCGGCGACTCGAACATGTCCGAGACGACCATGCTCCTCAAGGTCGGAGCCACCGACCTGGTGCTGCGCATGATCGAGGCCGGCACGGTCATGCGCGACCTCACGCTGGAGAACCCGATCCGGGCCATCCGCGAGGTCAGCCATGACATCACGGGCCGCCGCAAGGTGCGCCTGGCCAGTGGCCGCGAGGCGTCCGCCCTCGAAGTGCAGCGCGAGTACTACGAGAAGGCGGTGGACTTCGTCGACCGCCGCGGCATCCGCACCGGCACCGTCGAGCAGGTGCTCGAACTGTGGGGCCGCACGCTGGACGCGATCGAGTCCGAGGACCTCGACCGCATCGGCACCGAGATCGACTGGGTCATGAAGTACAAGCTCATCGAGCGGTACCGCGCCAAGAACAACATGACCATGTCGCATCCGCGGGTCGCTCAGATAGACCTCGCCTACCACGACATCCACCGCCGCCGGGGCCTGTACTACCTCCTGGAGAAGAAGGGCCAAGCCGCCCGGATCTGCAACGACTTGAAGATCTTCGAGGGCAAGTCGGTGCCTCCGCAGACCACCCGGGCGCGGCTGCGCGGCGACTTCATCCGGCGTGCCCAGGAGCAGCGCCGCGACTTCACGGTCGACTGGGTTCACCTCAAGCTCAACGACCAGGCACAGCGCACCGTGTTGTGCAAGGACCCCTTCCGGTCGGTGGACGACCGGGTGGAGAAGCTCATCGCCGGGATGTGAGCCGGTGGGGCCGTGGCATGGCCGCGTGATGGCCTCGTGATGGCCGTGTGATGTGAGCGGCGTTGTGGGAACGCAACGCGGGCGCCGTACGTTCCTCGTGCGGCGCCCTTCTCACGCCGTAGAGTTGCGCGCACTCCAACCCACAAGATCGACCGATACGAGGCCCCCACCGTGCGCCGACGCTCACTCCTTCTTGCCGTCCCGGCCGGCTTGCTCACGCTGGCAGGCTGCGGTGACGACAAGGCCGACAAGGCCAAGTCCAAGCCCAGTGACAGCCCGACCAACTCGCCGTCGGCCGCGCCGACGGCGAAGATCGTGGCCGGACCGCTGCCCGAGATCACGAAGGGCACGAAGTTCGGCCAGAAGCCGACCGTCGCCAAGGGCCCCGGCAAGGCGTCCTCCGACCTCGCGGTCAAGACGCTGATCGAGGGCAAGGGCAAGGAGGTCGCCAAGGGCGACTACCTCCAGGCCCACTACCTCGGTCAGATCTGGGCGACGGCGAAGGTCTTCGACAACTCCTACGACCGGGGCAACCCCACGGTCTTCCCGATCGGCGTCGGCCAGGTCATCCCCGGCTGGGACCAGGCGCTCGTCGGCAAGAAGCTCGACAGCCGCGTGGAGCTCGCCATCCCCCCGAAGATGGGCTATGGCGAGGAGGGCAACAAGCAGGCGGGCATCAAGGGCTCGGACACCCTCGTGTTCGTCGTCGACCTGGTGAACACCTTCAACGCCAAGAGCTCGGTGAAGGGCCAGGAGGTCGCGCAGTCCAACAAGGACCTGCCCAAGGTCGGCACGAACACCGACGGCAAGGCCCCCTCGATCGACGTCCCGAAGACCGACGCGCCCAAGAAGCTCGTCGCGTCGTACGTCCTGGAGGGCGACGGCGACGAGATCAAGGAGACCGACAGCCTGCTCTGCCAGTACAAGGGCGTGCTCTGGGCGGACGGCAAGGAGTTCGACTCCTCGTACAAGAGCGGCCGGCTCGCCCAGTTCCAGCTTGCGCAGGTCGTCAAGGGCTGGGCGCAGGGCCTGACGGGCAAGAAGGTCGGCAGCCGCGTCCTCATCGTCATCCCGCCGGAGCTGGGGTACGGCGACCAGCCGCCGCAGGGCAGCTCCATCAAGAAGGACTCCACGCTGGTCTTCTGCGTGGACATCCTGGCGAAGGCGTAGCCCTTCGGGGATGTAAGACTGTCCGCGCTGACTTTCCGTACCAAGCAGGAGCATTTCGTGAGCATTGACAAGCCCGAGGTCGACTTCCCGGGTGGCGAGCCGCCGGCCGAGCTGCAGATCAGGGACATCTGGGAGGGCGAAGGCGCGGTCGCCAAGGCGGGCGACCGCGTCAAGGTCCACTACGTGGGCGTCGCCTTCAGCACGGGCGAGGAGTTCGACGCCAGCTGGAACCGCGGCACCCCGCTGGAGTTCCAGCTCGGCGCCGGCCAGGTCATCGCCGGCTGGGACCAGGGCGTGCAGGGCATGAAGGTCGGTGGCCGCCGCGAGCTGATCATCCCCGCGCACCTCGCGTACGGCGACCGCGGCGCCGGTGGCGGCCGCATCGCCCCGGGCGAGACGCTGATCTTCGTCTGCGACCTGGTCTCCGTCTGAGGACGTCCTTGACCTGATCCTTTCGCCGAGGGTCCATGCCTGACCAGGCATGGACCCTCGGCTTTGCCCGGACACCCCGGGGCGGTACGGTCATCGGTCGGAAGCACAATGTGTAAAGGCCGAGAAAGGGCGTCGATGGCCATTGCCAAGGCCGAGCGGCTCATGAATCTGGCGCTGTGCCTGCTCGGGACCCGGCGGCCGCTCAGCAAGCGGGAGCTGCGCGAGTCGATCGAGGCCTATCTGGAGGCGGGGTCCGACGACTCCTTCAACCGGATGTTCGAGCGCGACAAGGACGATCTGCGCGAGCTGGGCCTGGTCATCGAGACCGTGGAGAACCTCGACGGCGAGGTCGGCTACCTCGCCCGGCGCGACAGCAACCGCCTGCCGCCCATCACCATCGACGCCGAGGAGGCCGCGGCCCTCGGCCTCGCCGCCAAGGTGTGGCAGCAGGCGCGCCTGGCCGGAGCCGCCAGCGGCGCCCTCCAGAAGCTGCGCGCCGCGGGCCTGCCCGAGGACGCCGACCCGTACGGGGCGCACAGCGCCCTGGAGCCGCGCATCCCCGCGCACGAGGCGGCCTTCGAGCCGCTGATGCTCGCCTGCCGCGACCGCCGCCCCGTCGTCTTCGACTACCGCAAGGCCACCGCCGCCCGCCCCGAGCAGCGCCATGTGGAGCCCTGGGCGCTGGAGTGCTGGCGCGGCCACTGGTACCTCGCGGGCTGGGACCGCGACCGGGGCGCCGAGCGCGTCTTCCGGCTCTCCCGGATCACCGGCAAGGTCCGCGCCCGCGCGGGCAAGTACACCGCCGATGTCCCGGACGTCGTCACGGTCCGCGAGACCGTCGCGAGCTGGGCCGGGGAGAGCGCCGACCGCAGCGCGCGGATCCGGCTGCGCGCCGGGGCCGGCTATCCGCTGCGCGCCAAGGCCGCCTCGGTGCGGGAACTGGGCGACGGCTGGGACGAGTTGGAGATTCCCTACGGGCACGGCCTTGACGCCTGGCTGGTGGAGTTCGGGCCCGACGTGGTGGTCATGGAGCCCGCCGAGTTGCGGGCCGACGTCGTGGACCGGCTGCGCGCCGTGGCCAAGGGCTGAGGGGGAGCGGAGACCAATGGCCTCGAACGCCATCGACCAGACTCGGCGGATGCTGTCGCTGGTGACCTATCTGCGCGAGCGCCCCGGCGCCCACGTCGGCGACGTCGCCCGCGCCTTCGGCATCACCCCGGACGAGCTGATCTCCGACCTCGATGTGCTGCCCATGTGCGGGACCAGCTTCCGCGGCGGCGACCTGCTCGACATCGACACCGACGGCGACCGGATCTGGTGGCACAACCCCGACGACGTCGCGGCCCCGCTGCGGCTCGCCGCCGACGAGGCGACCGCGCTCCTGGTGGCCGCCCGCGCCGTGGCCACCCTGCCCGGCCTGCGCGAGAGCGACCGCCTCGCGCTGCTGCGGGCCACCGCGAAGCTGGAGACCGCCGCCGGCGAGGCGGCGGGCGCCAGCTCCCGCCTGTCGGTGACCTTCGAGTCCGAGGGCGGCGTCTTCGCCGACGTCGACCGGGCCATCTCCGAGCGCCGCAGGCTCTGGATCCGCTACTACTCGCCCGCGCGCGACGAGGTCACCGAGCGCGAGATCGACCCGATCCGCCTGGTGAGCGTCGGCCACACCTACGTGGAGGCGTGGTGCCGCCGCTCCGAGGCGCGCCGCACCTTCCGCCTGGACCGGGTCGCCGAGATCAAGATCCTCGACGAGCCGTCCGCGCCGCCCGAGGTCGAGCTGCGCGACCTCTCCGAAGGCCTCGTACAGCCCGCCGCCGAGGACCCCGAAGTCGTCGTGGAGGTCGGCCCCGGCGGCCGCTGGGTCGCCGAGTACTACCCCCACGACAGCGCCGAGGAGCTGCCAGACGGCGGCCTGCGGATCACCCTGCGCACCCCCGAGCCCGCCTCGCTGCGCCGCCTCGCGCTGCGGCTCGGCGGGGACGGCCGGATCGTCTCGCCGGCCCAGCTCGCGGACAGCGCCCGGCAGGCGGCACGCGAGGCCCTCGCCGCCTACGACCAGGACAGTGCCCAAGGCGCCGACGGGTCGTACGGCCAGGCGACGACCGAACCGTCGTACGACCAGAGCCAGGGCCACAAGCGGCAGGAGCAGGGGAGTTGAGTTCACCGATCATGTCCGGACTGCCGGGAGTGCCGGCGCAGCGGCCCGCCCCCGTGCTCTTCACCGCCGCCTGCACCGACTGCCGCGCCCGCTTCGAGCTCTCCGCGGGAGCGCTGCGCCTGGTGATGGGCGCCAGCCGCCGCACCACCTTCTACTCCTTCACCTGCCCCGAGTGCGGGGCCGCGGTGCGCAAGCCCGCGGGCGAGCGCATCGTCGAACTCCTCACGGGCGGCGGGGTGCGGACCCTGCGGCTGCACTCGACCGTCTAGGCTCGGCGCATGTTCTGGGCGATGCTCGCGATCGCGGCGGGCTTCTTGGGCCTCGCCGTCCTCGGCGTAATGGCGGTCAAGGTCTTCGTGGAGGCACAGCGCCTCGCACGTCAAGTGACCGAGACCACACAGCAGATCAACCGGGCGGCCGAGGACCTGGAGAAGGCGGCGGCCGGTGTGGCCCGTGCGGGACGCGAGGCTCTTTAGCGTCCGCGACCTGTCAACTCCCCGAGACCTGCGGGTACGCTGCGAACGCGGCCCGGATCGAGGCGGGGGCCGCACTCGGAGTACGCGCGGGGATTGCCGGGCGTTTACCCCGGGGGGTTACGATCGCTGACAGCGCGGAGATCGGATGTATGTCCGGTCTGCCAAGCCCCAGACTCCTGTCGCCTCGGTGAAGAAGGTAAACAGCTATGGGTAGGCTCGGCCCCACCGAGATCATTCTCATCCTCGTCGTCATCGTCCTGCTGTTCGGAGCCAAGAAGCTGCCCGACATGGCGCGCTCCCTCGGCAAGTCGGCCCGCATCCTCAAGAGCGAGGCCAAGGCCATGAAGTCCGAGAGCAAGGACGACGCCGCCGCTCCGGCCAACCCGCCGAGCGACCCCGCCGTCCAGCAGCGCACGATCCAGGCGGCCCCCGGCGACGTGACCAGCTCGCGCCCGGTCACCGAGCCGACCGACCGTACGACGAAGCGCTGATCCAAGGCCGGCGACGGTCGGCCTGCCGCACGAGATGAGGACGTGGGTTGCTCAAGTCTGCCCGCAAGAAGGAGAAGGACCCCGAGGGACGGATGCCCCTCGCGGAGCACCTTCGCGAGCTCCGCAACCGGCTCGCCAAGGGGCTCCTCGCGATCACGGTCGTGTCGGTCGTGGCGGCCTTCTACAGCCAGGACCTCATGGAGTTCCTGGCTGATCCCGTGCCGCGCTGCAAGCCCGGCATGAAGGTGACCGGCGGTCACTGCGCGAAGGTGACGTTCAACGACCTGCTGTCGCCCTTCACCACCACGGTGAAGGTCAGCCTCATGGTCGGCATCATCGTCTCCAGCCCGGTCTGGCTCTACCAGCTGTGGGCGTTCGTCGCTCCCGGTCTGCACAAGCACGAGCGGAAGTACACCTACTGGTTCGTCGCCGCCGCCGTGCCGCTCTTCTTCGGCGGTGCCTGGCTGGCGTACACGATTCTCCCGGTCAGCATGCGCGTCCTGCTCGGCATCACGCCGGACGGGGCCGAGAACCTCCTCCCGATGGACACGATCCTCGACTTCACGGTCAGGATGGTCCTCATCTTCGGCATCTCGTTCGAGCTCCCGCTGCTCCTGGTGATGCTCAACATGACGGGGATGGTGACCGGCCGCCGCATGGCGACCTGGTGGCGAGGCGTCGTCATGGGTGTCTTCATCTTCGGCGCGGTGGCGACCCCGACGACCGACCCCGTCGGCATGATCGCGCTCGCCGGACCGATCGTCGTCCTCTACTTCATGGCCGTCGGCATCTCCCTCCTGAACGACCGGCGCCGCCGTCGCAACGACCCCGACGCCGCGCTGGACGACGACGAGGCCTCCGACCTCGACCTCACCCCCGAGGCCATCGGCGAGATCGAGTCCGTCTCCGCGCCCAAGGCCCTGCCCGAGCAGGCGGGCACCGGCCGAGCCGATCACCGGGTCAACGGTTTCGACGACGTGACATGACATGACGTTGTAGGGTCCCCGCCGTGACCAGCGAGATCACCCTCTTCGTCAACCCCACCGCGGGCCGCGGCCGGGGCGCCCACGCGGCGCAGCCGGCCGCTTTCGCATTGCGGGACCGTGGCTTCTCCGTACGGACGGTCATCGGTGAGGACGCCCCCGATGCGCTGCGGCGGGCCCGCGAGGCGGTCGAGGGCGGTACGGGGGCGCTGATAGCCGTCGGCGGCGACGGCATGGCGAGCCTCGCGCTCCAGGCCGTCGCCGGGACGCGCACCCCGCTCGGGCTGATCGCCGTGGGTACCGGCAACGACTTCGCGCGGGCCCTGGGGCTGCCGGTGCGCGAGCCGGCCGCCGCCGGAAGGATCGTGGCCGAGGCGCTCAAGGGGGCCCGCACCCGTGACATCGACCTCGGCAGGGCGGGCGGCACCTGGTTCGGGACCGTGCTCGCGTCCGGGTTCGACTCGCGGGTCAACGACCGGGGCAACCGGATGCGGTGGCCCACGGGCCGCTTCAAGTACGACCTGGCGATGATCGCGGAGCTGGCGGCCTTCAAGCCCGTCCCCTACCGGATCACGCTGGACGGCGGCGACGTCCACGAGACGGAGGCCACGCTGGTCGCCGTCGGCAACGGATCCTCGTACGGCGGCGGCATGCGGACCTGTGCCGGAGCCGACCTGGGCGACGGCCTCTTCGACATCACCGTGGTGGGGGCGTGCAGCCGCACCACGCTGCTCAAGGTGTTCCCGCGGGTCTACAAGGGCACGCACCTCGACCACCCCGCGGTCACCGTCCACCGGGCCACCACGGTGGAGCTGGCCGCCCCAGGGATCACGGGGTACGCGGACGGGGAGCCGCTGGGCGCACTGCCGCTGGCTGCGGAGTGCGTGCCGGGGACCGTGCGGGTCCTGGCCCCCTGAGCGCCCCCGCCCGCGCTACCGCTGCTTACGGGGCCTGCGGATAATGATCGTCCGTTGTCAGTGGTGGCCGGTAGTCTCGAAAGCACGATGACAGAGGACCTCTCACCGGCCGAGCGGTACGCGGCGGCGCGCAAGCGCGCTGTCGAGCAGGCCACCGCACTCGCGTCCTTCCGCGAGATGTACGAATTCGGCCTCGACCCCTTCCAGATCGAGGCCTGCCAGGCGCTGGAGGCGGGCAAGGGCGTGCTCGTCGCCGCCCCCACCGGTTCTGGCAAGACGATCGTCGGCGAATTCGCCGTGCACCTCGCCCTGCTCCAGGGCAAGAAATGCTTCTACACCACGCCCATCAAGGCGCTCTCCAACCAGAAGTACACCGACCTCGCCAAGCGGTACGGCGCGGACAAGGTCGGCCTCCTCACCGGCGACAACAGCGTCAACAGCGACGCCCCGGTGGTCGTGATGACCACCGAGGTCCTGCGGAACATGCTGTATTCGGGCTCCCAGTCGCTGCTGAACCTCGGCTATGTGGTCATGGACGAGGTGCACTACCTCTCGGACCGCTTCCGCGGCGCCGTCTGGGAGGAAGTGATCATCCACCTCCAGGAGTCGGTCACCCTCGTCTCCCTCTCGGCGACGGTGTCGAACGCCGAGGAGTTCGGCGACTGGCTCGACACGGTCCGCGGCGACACCGAAGTGATCGTCTCCGAGCATCGGCCCGTACCCCTCTTCCAGCACGTGCTCGCCGGCCGTCGGATGTACGACCTCTTCGAGGAGGGCGAGGGCCACAAGAAGGCTGTCAACCCCGACCTCACGCGCATGGCGCGCATGGAGGCCAGCCGCTCGTACAACCCGCGCGAGCGACGCAAGGGCAAGATGGTCCGTGAGGCCGACCGCGAGCGCGAGCGGCGCCAGCGGTCCCGGATCTGGACGCCGGGGCGCCCCGAGGTCATCGAGCGGCTCGACGCGGAAGGCCTGCTGCCCGCGATCACGTTCATCTTCAGCCGCGCCGGCTGCGAGGCGGCCGTGCAGCAGTGCCTGTACGCGGGCCTTCGGCTGAACGACGAAGAGGCGCGGGCGAAGGTCCGCGAGATCGTCGAGGAGCGCACGGCCTCGATCCCGGACGAGGACCTCCACGTCCTCGGCTACTACGAATGGCTGGAGGGGCTGGAGCGCGGCATCGCGGCGCACCACGCGGGCATGCTGCCCACCTTCAAGGAGGTCGTCGAGGAGCTGTTCGTGCACGGCCTCGTCAAGGCCGTCTTCGCCACCGAGACCCTAGCCCTCGGCATCAACATGCCCGCGCGCAGCGTGGTCCTGGAGAAGCTCGTCAAGTGGAACGGCGAGCAGCACGCCGACATCACCCCCGGTGAGTACACCCAGCTCACCGGCCGTGCGGGCCGGCGCGGCATCGACGTCGAGGGCCACGCGGTGGTGCTCTGGCAGCGCGCGATGAGCCCGGAGCACCTGGCCGGGCTCGCGGGCACCCGCACCTACCCGCTGCGCTCCAGCTTCAAGCCGTCGTACAACATGGCGGTGAACCTGGTCGAGCAGTTCGGCCGGCACCGCTCGCGCGAGCTCCTGGAGACGTCCTTCGCGCAGTTCCAGGCCGACAAGTCGGTCGTCGGGATCTCCCGTCAGGTGCAGAAGAACGAGGAGGGTCTGGAGGGCTACAAGGCTTCCATGACCTGCCACCTGGGCGACTTCGAGGAGTATGCCCGGCTGCGCCGCAGGCTCAAGGACCGCGAGACCGAGCTCGCCAAGCAGGGCGCGGCCCAGCGCAGGGCCGCCGCCGCTGCCGCCCTGGAGAAGCTCAAGCCGGGCGACGTCATCCATGTGCCCACGGGGAAGTACGCGGGCCTCGCGCTCGTCCTCGACCCCGGACTGCCCGCCGGCCGGGCCAACGGCCACCGCGGCTTCGACCACGTGGACGGCCCGCGGCCCCTGGTGCTGACCGCCGAGCGGCAGGTCAAGCGGCTCGCGTCGATGGACTTCCCGGTGCCCGTCGAGGCCCTGGAGCGGATGCGCATCCCGAAGTCCTTCAATGCCCGCTCGCCGCAGTCCCGCCGCGATCTGGCGTCCGCGCTGCGCACCAAGGCCGGGCACATCGTGCCCGACCGGCACCGCAAGGGGCGTGCGGCGGCGGCCGACGACCAGGAGATCGCCCGGCTGCGCGCGGAGCTGCGCGCCCACCCCTGCCACGGCTGCGACGAGCGCGAGGACCACGCGCGCTGGGCCGAGCGCTATGACCGCCTCAAGCGCGACACCGCCCAGCTGGAGCGCCGCATCGAGGGGCGTACGAACACCATCGCCCGCACCTTCGACCGCATCGTCGCGCTCCTCACCGAGCTCGACTACCTGCGGGGCAACGAGGTCACCGCACACGGCAAGCGGCTCGCCCGGCTCTACGGCGAGCTGGACCTGCTGGCCAGCGAGTGCCTGCGCGCCGGGGTCTGGGAGGGCCTCGGCCCCGGTGAGCTGGCCGCGTGCGTCTCGGCGCTGGTGTTCGAGGCGCGGGTCGGCGACGACGCGCTCGCCCCCAAGCTGCCGTCCGGTGCCGCGAAGGCGGCGCTCGGCGAGATGGTGCGGATCTGGGGCCGTCTGGACGCGCTGGAGGAAGACTTCAGGATCAACCAGACCGAGGGTGTCGGTCAGCGCGAGCCCGACCTCGGCTTCGCGTGGGCGGCGTACATGTGGGCGAGCGGCAAGGGCCTGGACGAGGTGCTCCGCGAGGCTGAGATGCCGGCCGGTGACTTCGTGCGCTGGTGCAAGCAGGTCATCGACGTCCTGGGACAGATCGCGGCGGCGGCGCCTCGCGAGGGCGGCAGCACGGTCCCCAAGACCGCCCGCAAGGCGGTCGACCAGCTGCTGCGCGGTGTGGTGGCGTACAGCTCGGTGGGCTGACGCGATCCGGTCGGTGACGCGCCCCTGAGGGGCGTCGACTCCCGTGCCCCGCAGGGGCGTTGGTGCACAATGGCCGTACTGACGTGCTAGTGCACTGGGGGGTCCGTGATGACCACGCGCCGGAGACTGCTGGCCGCCGGAGCGGTCGCCGTGGCGGGAGCGGGAGTTCCCGCCGCGGCGACCGCCGCCGAGGGCGGACCGGCCGGGGGAGCCGCAGCCGTGTCCGGCCCCGGCCACGAGCCGCTCGGCATCGCCATGGAGGGCTTCCCCTCGCCCTTCCCGGTGCGCTTCCTGCGGCTGGTGATCGAGGGCGAGCACGTGAACATGGCGTACGTCGATCTCGCGCCGCGGGGCGAGCCGTCCGGGCGGACGGTTCTGCTGCTGCACGGCAAGAACTTCGACGGCGGGGCGTGGGAGCCCACCGCGCGGGCGTTGGTCGCCGCCGGGCACCGGGTCGTCGTACCCGACCAGATCGGGTTCGGGCGGTCCTCGAAACCGGCCTTGAAGAACTACAGCTTCGAACTGCTCTCGTCGAACACGGTTACGCTCCTCGACCGGCTGGGTGTCGAACGGGCCGACGTCGTCGGTCACTCCATGGGAGGCATGCTCGCCGTCCGCTTCGCCCTGCGGCATCCGGCGCGCGCCCGCAAGCTGGTCCTCGCCAACCCGGTCGGCCTCGAGGACTACCGCGATCTCGTTCCTGCGCTGCCCACCGAGCGGCTCTTCGCCGATGAGCTGGCCAACACCGACCTCGCCGCGATCCGCGCCTTCTACCGTGCCTACGTGGTGCGCTGGCGCCCGGCGTACGAACGCAACGTCGGCATCCGCTACCGGGTGACCCTCGGCGCCGAGTACCCGCGCTGGGCCATGGCCTCCGCGCTCACCTATCAAATGGCGTACCACCAGCCGGTGGTGGCCGATCTGCCGAGGCTGCGGCTTCCCGTGCTGCTCGTCATCGGGCAGCACGACCGCACCGCGATCGGCAAGCCGTACGCGGCCCCCGAGGACCGGGCCAAGCTCGGGAACTACCCGGTCCTCGGGAAGCGGGCGGCCGCCGCGATCCGCGGGGCGCGGCTGGTGGAGTTCGACGACGCCGGGCACCTCCCGCACCTGGAGCGCGGCGCGCGCTTCGAGAGGGAGGTCCTGGCCTTCCTGCGCCAGGACTGACCGCTGGCGGCCGGGCGCTCCGGCCGAGGGATCCTTGGGTCTCTTCGGTCATTCCGGCTGTTCGAAGGCGTCACGCCATGTGTTCGAATGATCGCCCCGCGTGTAAACGGGCGAGTGTATTCCTGTCGGTGGGGCCCGTGCAGGGGGATGCCGAATATGACTCGGCGATGTTTGCGGCGGACTAAGCTCGCCCGGAGCGCGGCGAGTTGAAGTGAGTTGCGAGGAATTCGCGCGCTTGTTCCCAATTCTTTCGATAGTTCGTTTTCGCTCCCCCCTTCCCCGAGTTCCCCAAGACGAGTGTTCAGAGGGCATACATGGTGAGTGTTCAATCGCCTCCCGGTGGCCGAGAAGTCCCTTATACGCGTGTGCTGTTGCTGCCCGCCATGCTCATGGCCGCGGCGACCGGAGCCGCCGTCGCGGTGGTGACGGAGCCGGCCAGGCCCGCGGTCGGCTGGTGCGGCGCCGTCGCCACGCTCGTGGTCGTCGTGGTCGGCATGGAAGCCGTGCGGCGCGGCAGGACCATCAGGGGCCAGCGCGCACAGTACGCACAGCGGCTCGCCTACCTCGAAGGGCGCATCGCATCCCACGACGACGAGACCGTGCGGCTGGGCCGGGACATCCTGCCCGACGCGCTCTGGCGGCTGCGGCAGGGCGAACCGCCCGCCGACGTGGTCCGCAACGTCGTCGACAAGGACGAGGCCTACCGCGATCTGCCCGACTCCCAGCGCCAGTTGCTCCGGTCGGTCCTGGAGACCCTGGACCACGAGGAAGCGATGCGCGAGTCCGCGCAGCGCGCCTTCGTGAACATCGCCCGGCGCGTCCAGTCGATCGTCCACCAACAGGCCGCGGAACTGCGGGAGATGGAGGAGTTCCACGGCCGCAACCCCGAGGTCTTCGACGACCTCCTGCGCATCGACCACGGCACCGCGCTGATCGGCCGCCTCGCCGACTCCATCGCCGTGCTCGGCGGCGCCCGGCCCGGCCGCCAATGGCCCAACCCCGTACCGCTGTTCAGTGTGTTGCGCGGTGCGATGTCCCGCATCCTCGACTACCCGCGCGTAGAGCTGCACTCGATCGCCGACGTCGCGATCAAGGGCACCTCCGTCGAGCCGCTCATCCACGCCTGCGCCGAGCTCCTCGACAACGCCACCCGCTACTCGCCGCCGCAGACCAAGGTGCACGTCACCGCCGTCGAGGTGCAGACCGGCATCGCCGTCGAGATCGAGGACGGCGGCGTCAGCCTCAGCGAGGAGGCCCGGGCCCGCGCCGAGCGCATGCTGGCGCAGGCCCAGGCCGGCATCGACCTCAACGACCTCGGGGACACCCCGCGCCTCGGCATGGCCGTCGTCGGCCGCCTCTCGCAGATGTACAACATGCAGATCTCCCTGCGGCAGTCCGCCTACGGCGGCGTCCGCGCTGTGCTCATCGTGCCGCGCGACATGATGACCACCGACCCGGCCCCCGGTCTCGCCCACGGCATCGGCGCCTCCGCCGTGCCCCGCGTGGACAACGGCGGACGGCTCATCGAGGAGCCCGTCCGCAACATCCGCCGCAAGAAGCCCCGTGTCGTCACCGCGGGCCCGCCACTGCGCTCCCAGCTCACCGCGACCATGGAGGACGACGTCCCCGAGGTCACCGAGTGGACCGAGAACGGCCTGCCGCAGCGCCGCAGCCGCGTCAAGATGTCCCTCAGCGAGCGGTACGCCAGGGAGGCTGAGGCCCAGCGGATCGCCGAGGCCCACGCCGCCGCGACCGCACAGCCGCCGGCCCCGAAGAAGCAGAAGACCGAACCGGGCCTGTGGATCGAGGCGTTCATGAAGGGCGTCAAGGGCGACGGCACGGGCGACCCCGATCCGTCCGCCCCGCAGGGCACGATCCCCCCGCAGGGCACGACGCCCCCGCAGGGCACCACCCCTCCGCAGGGAACCACCCAGAACAACCACGGCAACGCCGACGAGGGGGGCTGGCAGTGATCCAGCAGCGCGCCAATTTCGACTGGATGCTGAAGGAACTCGCCGACGGGGTGCCGCAGACACGGCAGATCGTGGTGCTCTCCGCCGACGGCCTGCGCATCGCGCGCTACGGCGGCGACCCGGACGCCGCCGACCGCATCGCCGCGGCCTGCGCCGGCCTGCAGAGCCTCGCCGCCGCCGTGGCCACGGAGATCCCGCGCAGCGACGGCGGGATGAAGATGGTCATCATCGAGATCGACGGCGGCTACTTCTACCTCATGGCCGCCGGTGCCGGTGCCTATCTGGCGGTGCTCGCCGACGAGACCGTCGACGCCGGTCTCATCGGCACCCGGATGCGCGACCTCGTCGTACGCATCGGGGCGCATCTGACGAGCCCGCCCCGGCGTGACGGGCAGGCCGTATGACTCCTCCGCAAGGCCCGTCAGCCGGCCCTTCGAACGGGGACCCGCCGTCCCGGCGGGACGCGCCCGACCCGGACGCCCCTCCCCAGCGCGAGCGACGCGGCCCCGACAACCCCGAGCGGCTCTACATCCTGACGGGCGAGGACTCCGAGCGGGCGCCCCTCGACCTCGTCACGCTGATCGTGGCCAACGGCGAGGCGTCCCCCATGGCGCAGCCGGAGCACTCGGCGGTGCTGCGGCTGTGCAGGACGCCGCTCTCCGTCGCCGAACTCTCCGCGTATCTGGCGCTGCCGTTCAGTGTGGTGACCGTGGTCCTGACCGAGTTGCTCGCGGCCGAACTCGTCCAGGCGCGCGCCCCTGTCGTCCGCTCCGCGCTCCCCGACCGATCCCTTCTCGAAGCGGTGATGCATGGACTTCAGAAGCTCTAAGAGCGCCGACACGATCACCGGCCCTCGCAGCGAGGACTTCCTGCCGCACACGGCCGCGGCCGCCGTGAAGGTCGTGATCGTCGGCGGGTTCGGCGTCGGCAAGACGACGATGGTCGGCTCGGTCAGCGAGATCCGCCCGCTGACGACCGAGGAGACGATGACCCAGGCGGGCATCGGCGTCGACGACAACTACGGATCCGAGTCCAAGACGGCCACCACCGTGGCCATGGACTTCGGCCGGATCAGCATCTCCGAAGAACTGGTGCTCTACCTCTTCGGCACCCCCGGCCAGGAGCGCTTCTGGTTCCTGTGGAACGGGCTCTTCGAAGGAGCGCTCGGCGCGGTCGTCCTCATCGACACCCGCCGCCTGGAGGTCAGCTTCGACGTGATCGGGCGTCTGGAGGAGCGCGGGGTGCCGTTCGTCATCGCCGTCAACGACTTCCCGGACGCGCCGCAGCATCCGGTCGAGACCCTGCGCAGGGCGCTTGACCTCGGACCCGGCGTCCCGATCATGGCCTGCGACGCCCGCCGCAGGGAGTCCAGCCGCGACGTCCTGATGACCCTGATGCGCTACCTCCACTCCCTGACCGTGGCCCGCGTCTGACCCGTCCGACGCCAGTGACCCGTCCCTTGCCACCTCTGCCACCCGGAACCCCTTCCGTCAACCCGGAGCGACGACCGTGACGACCCCCTCCCCCTCCTGGCCCGGCACCGACGACCCCGCCGCGCCGCCTCCCGGCTGCCCCGCCCATGGCCTCGGCCTCGGCCCCGGCGGTCTGCGCCGCCTCTACGGCCCCGAGGCGGGCGCCGACCTGGCCGGCCTGTACGAGAAGCTGCGCGCCGAGCACGGCCCGGTCGCCCCCGTGCTTCTCCACAACGACGTGCCGATGTGGGCCGTGCTCGGCCACAGCGAGAACCTCCACATGGTCCGCACGCCCTCGCAGTTCACCCGGGACTCGCGCATCTGGCGCGCGGTGCGGGACGGCAGCGCCGGGGCGGACCACCCGCTCGCCCCCGTCTTCACCTGGCAGCCCATGTGCAGCTTCGTCGAGGGCGACGAGCACCAGCGGCTGCGCGGGGCGGTCACCGGCGCCATGTCGACCATCGACCACCGCGGCGTCCGCCGCCACATCAACCGCTACACGAACCACCTGCTCAACGACTTCTGCGAGAACGGCACGGCCGACCTGGTCAGCCAGTTCGCCGAACACCTGCCGATGATGGTGATGTGCCACGTCCTCGGCATGCCCGAGGAGTACAACGAGCGGATGGTGCAGTCGGCCCGCGACATGATCAAGGGCACCGACACGGCCATCGCCAGCAACGCGTACATCATGGAGGTCCTGATGGGCCTCGTGGCGCGGCGCCGTGTCCAGCCCGAGGAGGACTTCACCACGAGCCTCATCGCGCACCCGGCGCAGCTCACCGACGACGAGGTCGGCGCGCATCTGCGGCTGGTGCTCATCGCCGCGTACGAGGCGACCGCCAACCTCATCGCGAACGTCCTGCGGATGGTCCTGACCGACCCGCGCTTTCGCGCGCAGCTCAGCGGCGGGCAGATGACGGTCCCCGAGGCGGTCGAGCAGTCCCTGTGGGACGAGCCGCCGTTCAGCGCCATGATCGGCTACTTCGCCAAGCAGGACACCGAGCTCGGCGGCCAGCGGATCCGGGCGGGCGACGGCCTGATCCTCGGCATCGCGCCGGGCAACGTCGACCCCGTCGTACGCCCCGACCTCGCCGCCAACATGCGGGGCAACCGCTCACACCTCGCGTTCAGCGGCGGGCCCCACGAGTGCCCGGGGCAGGACATCGGCCGGGCCATCGCCGACACCGGTGTCGACGCCCTCCTGATGCGCCTGCCGGACGTCGAACTGGACATCGACGAACGGGACTTGAGGTGGACGTCGTCGATTCTCTCGCGGCATCTGGTGGAGCTTCCGGTGCGGTTCGCGCCGCGCCCCCCGCAGGACGTCATGGCCCGGCCGTCGGCGCAGGTGCCTAGGCCCCGCACGGACTGGCAGATCTCCACGCCGCCGCGGCAGCCGCAGCCGGCCGTCGCCCGGGCCCCGCGGCCGCAGGTCGCCCCGGCGGCGGCGCCCGCGCCCGAGCCGGTCCAGGCGCAGGGGGCATGGCGGCGTTTCGTCACCTGGTGGCGCGGCTACTGAGCCGGGGCCGCGCGGCCACCGTGCGGCGGTTGGTTCCAGTCGTCGTACGCCGACCACGCGCCCAGCGTCCGCCCGCTCGTGAAGCGGTGCCGGGCGCCCGTGACCGGATCCGTGAACTCCAGGTCGCGTGCGAGGAGTTGCAGGGGCCGCCGGAAGTCGTCCGGCGCCGCGGGTCCGGTCACCACCGGGTAGAGCGGGTCGCCGAGGATCGGCAGGCCGAGCGCGTTCATGTGGACGCGCAGTTGGTGGGTGCGGCCGGTGCGCGGGGTCAGGCGGTAGCGGCCGAGGGCGCCGCGGTGCTCGATGAGCTCGACGTGGCTCTCGCTGTTCGGCTCGGCGCCCTCGACCTCGTATGCCGCGATGCGTCCGCGCTCCTTCTCGATGTGGCTGCGGACGGTGCGGGGGAGCGGCACGTGCGGGTCGTAGGGTGCCACCGCCTCGTACTCCTTGTGTACGAGGCGGTCGCGGAACAGCGTCTGGTAGGCGCCGCGTTCCTCGGGCCGCACGGTGAACAGGAGCAGCCCGGCGGTCAGCCGGTCCAGGCGGTGGGCCGCACTCAGCGTCGGGACGCCGAGCTGTACGCGTAGCCTGGCGAGGGCGGTCTGCGCGACGTGGCCGCCGCGCGGCATGGTGGCGAGGAAGTGCGGCTTGTCCACCACCACGATGTGCTCGTCGCGGTGGACGACGTCGAGGTCGAACGGCACGGTCACCTCCGGCGGCAGGTCCCGGTGGAACCACACGAAGGCGCCCGGTGCGTACGGGGCGTCCGGCGCGACCGGTGTGCCGTCCGCGCCGACGATCTCGCCGCCGCGCAGCATCGCGTCGATGACCCCGGGGCCGGCCGCGAGCCGCTCCACCAGATGGTCGCGGACGGTCGGCCACGCCCCGTCGGGCGGCAGCCTGACCCTGACGGGATCGACGCCGTCGCGCTGGGGCAGCGGGGCGGGAGGAATGCGGGGCTTGCGTCTCATCAGGAGGTCAGCGTACGGGGCGCCGCAGGTCAGGGCGGTGCGTCGACCGCCGGGGCCCGAAAACCAGTGCCGTCACGTGTGCCGCCGCTGCCACGATGAGGCCATGCCCTACCTGATCTCCGACGTAGTCGCCCCCGGCGCCCTCGCCTGCCGGCAGCAGCCGAAGCTCCCCGTCCCCGACGGCGGCCTGGTCCTGCGACCCTGGGCGCCCTCCGACGCACCCGCCGTGTACGAGGCGTTCCAGGACCCCGTGCTCCAGCGCTGGCACGCCCGTGTGGCCGACTCCGAGAGTGAGGCGCGCGACTGGATCGAGGACTGGCGCGCGGCCTGGGCCGGTGAACGGGCCGCGCACTGGGCGATCGCCGACGCCGCCACGGACCGGCTCGTCGGACGGATCGCCCTGCGGATGATCGAGCTCCCCGACGGTCAGGCCGAGGTCGCCTACTGGACCGTGCCGTGGGCACGCGGACGCGGCGTCGCCCCGCGCGCCGTCGAGACCCTCGCGCGCTGGTCCTTCGACGAAGTGGGCCTGCACCGCCTGGAGTTGACACACGCGACGGCCAACGAGGCATCGTGCCGCGTGGCCCTGAAGACCGGCTTCCCCGCGGAGGGAACCAAGCGCAGCGCGGTACTGCACGCGGACGGCTGGCATGACATGCATCTGCATGCGCGGGTCGCGGAGGCCTCCCTTTGAGCTAGGGGGAGTTGGGCGCCCCTGAAGGGGGCGCGGGGAACGGCGCGAGGACGGACCGCGACCGGCAGTCGGCCACGGACATCGGCCCCTACGGCGGCTGCCCGGCCGGCCCGGCGGCGAGCGCAGCGCCCCTGAAGGGGGCGCGGGGAACGGCGCGAGGACGGACCACGACCGGCGGTCGCCCACGGACATCGGCCCCTACGGCGGCTGCCCGGCCGACCCGGCGGCGAGCGCAGCGCCCCTGAAGGGGGGGCGCGGGGAACGGCGCGAGGACGGACCGCGACCGGCGGTCGCCCACGGACATCGGCCCCTACGGCGGCTGCCCGGCCGACCCGGCGGCGAGCGCAGCGCCCCTAAAGGGGGGCGCGGGGAACGGCGCGAGGACGGACCACGACCGGCGGTCGCCCACGGACATCGGCCCCAACGGCGGTTGCCCGGCCGGCCCGGCGGCGAGCGCAGCGCCCCTGAAGGGGGGCGCGGGGAACGGCGCGAGGACGGACCACGACCGGCAGTCACGCCACGGACATCAACCCCAACGGCGGCCAGCGGCCCGGCGGCCAGCGCAGCGCCTACGCCCCGTTCTCCTGCTCCGCCTCCACCCGCGCGTTCCACTCCCGCTTCGACGCCTGCCAGCCGTCCTCGTTGTGCCCGAGGCGCCAGTACCCGGAGATCGACAGGCGCTCACGCGGGATCTCGCGCTCGACGCGGAGGTAGCGGCGCAGCTCCTTCACGAAGCCCGCCTCGCCGTGGACGAAGGCGTGGACGTCACCCGGAGGGAACTCCAGGGAGCGCACGGCCTCGGTCAGGGCCTGGCCCACCGGTCGGCCGTCGCGGTGCAGCCAGACGACGTCGGCGTCCGTGAGGATCTTCTGCTCCTCCTTGGGCCCCTCGACCTCCACGAAGATCCGGGCGACCGCGCCTTCGGGGAGCACCTCGGCCGCGGCGGCGATCGCGGGCAGGGCGCTCTCGTCACCGGCGAGCAGATGCCAGTCGGCGGCCGGGTCCGGGGCGTAGCCGCCGCCGGGGCCGAGGAAGCGGATCGTGGTGCCCGCCTCGGCCTCGCGCGCCCAGGGCCCCGCGAGGCCCTCGTCGCCGTGGATCACGAAGTCGAGCGCCAGCTCGCGGGCCTCGGGGTTCCACCAGCGCACCGTGTACGTCCGGGTGACCGGCCACTGGTCGCGCGGGAACTCCTCGCGGACGCGCTGTATGTCGAAGGGCTCCGGATAGGTGACACCCTCGGCGTCGAAGAGCAACTTCACATAGTGGTCGGTGCACTCGCCCGCGCTGAATTCGGCGAGTCCCTCGCCGCCGAGCACCACGCGCTGCATGTGCGGGGTCAGCCGCTCCGTGCGCACGACCCGCCCCACGTGGGTCTTCGGTGCCTTGCGTGCAGGACGTTCTGCCATGGCGACGGCCTCCCCTGATCTTCAGATACTTAGGCTTACCTAAGCTAACACCTCAGGTCTGGAGAGTGGTGAGAAGCCGCTGGAGCGAGCCGCCCAGGTTCCAGCGCCGCGCCAGCTCGTCGAGCCCCGCCGGGTCGCGCGGCACGCGGGGCAGCGCCACGTCGACCTCGGGCAGCGGTACGTCTGCGGCGACCCGGACGACCTTCGGGGCGACCGCCACGTACGCCCTCGACTCGTCGAGCCGCCTGCGCTGCGATGGGGTGAGCTTCGACTTCGGGTCGTCGACTGCGGCCATGATCCCGGCCAGGTCGCCGAAGGCGTCGAGGAGCTTGGCCGCCGTCTTCTCGCCGATGCCGGGCACGCCGGGCAGCCCGTCGCTCGGGTCGCCGCGCAGCAGCGCGAGATCGACGTAGCCCGGGCCGTCCACCCCGTACTTCTCGCGCAGCCAGGCCTCGTCCGTGACCTGGAGCGTGCCGACGCCCTTCAGGGGATAGAGGACGCGGATACCGCGCTCGTCGTCGACCAGTTGGTAGAGGTCGCGGTCGCCGGTGACGATGTCCACCGGGCCCGCGGCGCGCGTCGCGAAGGTGCCGATCACGTCGTCGGCCTCGTACGCCGGCACGCCCACGCGCGCGATGCCGAGCGCGTCGAGGACCGCCTCGATGACCGGGACCTGCGGGGAGAGGGTGTCCGGGATCTCCTCGGCGTCCGGGCCCTGCGCGGTCTCCTCGGCCACGCGGTGCGCCTTGTACGAGGGGATGAGCTCGACGCGCCAGTGCGGGCGCCAGTCAGCGTCCATGCAGGCGACCAGGTCGTCCGGGCGGTGGTCCTGGACGAGGCGGGCGATGAAGTCGAGCAGCCCGCGCACGGCGTTGACCGACGTGCCGTCCGGGGCCTTCACGGAGTCGGGGACCCCGAAGTAGGCCCGGAAGTAGAGGGACGCCGTGTCGAGCAGCATGAGCCGTCGTGTTCGCTGAGTCACGGTGGGCATCATGCCGCACGCCACCGACATCCTTCCCGGACTCGGGGCGGTGGAAGTGAGCTGGGTCACTCTTGAGTTTGGTTCGCGTGACTGGGGGAAGGCGCGCCGCCGGAGCACGCCCCGTCGAGAATTCAACATTTCGACCGGGCAAGTGGGCAGAGGCCACGGCGCTCCACGGCCCGCCGGCGGGGGAGGCGGGCCGTCTTGGTTCGACCCGAGAGGTGTATGTGTCCAGGCTGCAAGCCGAGCACTTGTACAAGGTGTTCGGCAGACGACCCGCTGACGCGGTGGAGCGACTCCGCCACGGAGCCGACCGTGAGGAGCTGCGCGCCGACGGCACCACCGCCGCCGTGATCGACGCTTCCTTCGAGGTCGAGCCGGGCCAGATCTTCGTCGTCATGGGTCTCTCCGGATCCGGCAAGTCCACGTTGCTGCGCATGCTCAACGGGCTGTCGGAGCCGACGGCCGGTCACGTCCGCTTCGACGGTCAGGACCTCACCGAGCTGAACGCGCGCGAGATGCGCGAGGTGCGCTCCAAGAAGATCAGCATGGTCTTCCAGCACTTCGCGCTCTTCCCGCACCGCAGCGTCCTGGAGAACGCCGGCTACGGCCTGGAGGTGCAGGGCGTCCCGCGCGCCGAGCGTGAGCGGCGCGCCACCGAGGCGCTGGAGCTCGCCGGGCTCAAGGGCTGGGAGAAGTCCTGGCCCGACGAGCTGTCCGGCGGCATGCAGCAGCGCGTGGGCCTGGCCCGCGCGCTCGCCACCGACGCTGACCTGCTCCTCATGGACGAGTCGTTCAGCGCGCTCGACCCGCTGATCCGCCGCGACATGCAGGACCAGCTGCTCGAACTCCAGAAGCGGCTGAAGAAGACCATCGTCTTCATCACCCACGACCTGAACGAGGCCATGCGCCTGGGCGACCAGATCGCCGTCATGCGCGACGGCCGCATCGTCCAGATCGGCAACGCCGAGGACATCCTCGTCACCCCGGCCAACGACTACGTCGCCGCGTTCACGCGGGACGTCGACCGCGCCCGGGTGCTCACCGCCGGCGCGATCATGGCCGAACCGGCCAGTGATTTCGTCCAGGCCGACGCCCCCGCCACGGTCACCGCGGACACCCCGATCATCGAGCTGTTCACGCCCTGCTCCACCAGCGGTGTGGCGGTCGCCGTGACCGACGCGGACGGCAAGCTCATCGGCGTCGTGCCGCGGGCCCGGCTGCTCGCCGTACTCGGCGAGCCGATGGCTCCCGAGGACGAGCCGCAGGAGAGCAAGAAGGTGGTCAGCGGTGCCTAGGATTCCGTTCGGCGAGTGGGTCAACGACGCCGTCGACTGGCTGCTCAGCCACATGGCCTGGCTGTTCGACTTCCTCCAGACCGTCTTCCAGGGCGCCTACGACGGCATAGCCGACGTGCTCCAGGCGCCCGAGCCGCTGCTCCTCGCGGGCATCTTCGCCGTCATCGCCTTCTGGCTGCGCGGCGTGGTCGCCGGTGTGCTGACGTTCGCGGGCTTCGCGTTCATCATCTCGCTGGAACTGTGGGACCACGCGATGATGACGCTGGCCCTGGTGCTCGTCTCGACGATCATCGCGCTGCTCATCTCCGTGCCCGTGGGCATCTGGGCGGCGCGCTCCAGCACGGTCAGCGGCATCGTCCGCCCCGTGCTCGACTTCATGCAGACGCTGCCGGCGATGATCTACCTCATCCCCGCCATCCTCTTCTTCGGGATGGGCGCCCCCGCGGGCATCGTCGCCACCCTGATCTTCGCCCTGGCACCCGGCGTCCGCATGACGGAGCTGGGCATCCGCCAGGTCGACAAGGAACTGGTCGAGGCCGCGGACGCGTTCGGCACCACGCCGCGCAACATCCTGCTGCGCATCCAGCTGCCCCTCGCCCTCCCCACGATCATGGCCGGTGTCAACCAGGTCATCATGCTGGGCCTGTCCATGGCCGCGATCGCGGGCATGGTCGGCACCGAGGGCCTGGGCGCCGACGTCAACGAGGCCATCGGCCAGCTCAACGTGGGCCTCGGCTCCGAGGCGGGCGTCGCGATCGTCATCCTGGCGATCTACCTGGACCGGATGACCAGCTCGCTGGGCACCCAGGTCTCCCCGCTGGGCCGCCGCGCCGTCGCCAAGCTGCGCGCCGCGCGGGGCCTGAACATCTGGACCTACCGCCCCCAGGCCGCGGTCGCGGTCGTCGGCGTGGTCGTCCTCGCGCTCGTCGCGGGCGGCATGGGCGTCTTCGGCGGCTCGAAATCGGACGAGGCCGCCGCGGACACCGAGAACATCGGCCAGGGCAAGCAGATCAACATCGGCTACATCCCCTGGGACGAGGGCGTGGCCTCCACCTTCCTCTGGAAGGAGATCCTGGAGCAGCGGGGCTTCAAGCCGCAGACCAAGCAGCTGGAGGCCGGTCCGCTCTACACCTCGCTGGCCCAGGGCAGCGTCGACTTCCAGACGGACTCCTGGCTGCCGACGACGCACGCCGCGTACTGGAAGAAGTACGGCGACAAGCTGGAGGACATGGGCGCGTGGTTCGGCCCGACCTCGCTGGAGCTGTCCGTGCCCTCGTATGTGAAGGGCGTCGACTCCCTGGCGGACCTCAAGGGCAAGAGCGGCACGTTCAAGGGCAAGATCGTCGGCATCGAGTCGAGCGCCGGAATGATGGGGCTGCTCAAGGACAAGGTGCTGAAGGAGTACGGCCTCGACAAGGAGTACAAGGTCGTCGACGGCTCCACGCCCGCGATGCTCGCCGAGCTCAAGCGCGCGTACGCCAAGAAGGAACCGATCGTCACGACGCTCTGGTCGCCGCACTGGGCGTACAGCGACTTCGACCTGAAGAAGCTCAAGGACCCGAAGGGTGCCTGGGGCAAGGGCGACGGCGTGCACACGCTGGCGCGCAAGGGCTTCTCCGACGAGAACCCCCAGGTCGCCAAGTGGCTGAAGGACTTCAAGATGAGCGAGAAGCAGCTCACGGGTCTCGAGGCGGAGATCAACAAGGCGGGCAAGGGCAAGCAGCAGGAAGCCGTCCGTGCCTGGCTGAAGAAGAACCCGGGTGTCGTCGACAAGCTGGCCCCGCTGCCCGAGACGTCCACCCCCGCTGAGGCGAAGCGTCCGCTGAACGCCGCGTACTTCGCGTGGGACGAGAACATCGCCGTCACGAATCTCTGGAAGCGTGTCCTGGAGAAGCGCGGCTACAAGATGAAGCTGACGCCGTCCGACGTCGGCCCCGTCTACACCGCGCTCGCCCAGGGCGACCTCGACCTGGACCTCGACGCCTGGCTGCCGACGGCCCAGAAGCAGTACTGGGAGAAGAACAAGGCGAACCTCAAGGACCTGGGCTCCTGGTACAGCCCGACGTCGCTGGAGATCGCCGTCCCGTCCTACGTCAAGGACGTGAAGTCGCTGGCGGACCTCAAGGGCAAGGGCGACAAGTTCAAGGGCAAGATCATCGGCATCGAGCCCGGCACGGGCGTGATGACGGCGCTCAAGGACAAGGTCCTGCCCGGCTACGGCCTCGACAAGGAGTACAAGATCGTCTCCGGTTCGACGCCCGCGATGCTCTCCGAGCTGAAGTCGGCGTACGCCAAGAAGGAGCCGGTCGCGGTCCTGCTCTGGTCGCCGCACTGGGCGTACAACGAGTACGAGCTGACCAAGCTGAAGGACCCCAAGGTCGCCTTCGGTAAGGGCGACACGATCCGCACGATCTCCAGCAAGGAGTTCCCGGAGCAGTACCCGCGGCTCACGAAGTGGCTCAAGGACTTCAAGATGAGCGAGCCGCAGCTGGCCAGCCTGGAGAACGAGATCAACAAGGCGGGCAAGGGCAATGAGCCCGAGGCCGTCGACGCCTGGCTGAAGAAGAACCCGGGCTTCGAGGAGAAGATGACCTCCGCGAAGTAGCACGGCCGGTGTCTCCCGAGGGGTGGGCCTCGCCTTGTGGCGAAGCCCACCCCTCGGGGCGTTCCGGCGGGGGGCCGGGGTCCTTAACCTCGACTGGGCCCCGCCCCCCTTTTTTCGAACACCTGAACGTGAGATCCCGCCCGTGACCGCAAGGCAGCCGAGAACGGCGCTCTTCACCGTCGCCGCCGTCCTCGCCCTGGCCGCCGCCCTGCTCCTCGCGCAGCTGGCCCGCGCCGACGCCGCCCCCGCCTCCGCGGGCACCGCGCGCCTGGCCGCGCTCGCCGAGGACGTCACCGCCGCCGACGGCCACCGCTACGACGCGCGGGACCACACCGGCCGCACCATGGACGCCGCGCAGATCGAACAGGCCCAGGACGGCACCTACCTCGCCGTCTACCACACGCTGCTCGCCGACGGCCGCTTCCACGCCGCCGTCGCCACCTCCACCGACCTGCGGCACTGGCAGCGCCGCCACGACTTCGGGCCCGGCACCCACCAGGCCTCCCTCGCGCACGACGGCCGCGGCGGCTATGTCCTCGCGTACGAGAAGGACCCGCGCAACCACATCGCGGTACGCGCGTACGCCGGTCCGGCGGCGCTGCTCGACGGCCGCGCCGGCCGGGCCTTCGACGCGCCCCTCACCCTCTCCCGCTGCGCCGAGGGCACCCCGAGCATCACCGCCGTGCGCGGCGCGACCATCCGGCTCACCGGGCACTACCGCGCGGGCTGCGACACCGACCGCCAGCTGCGCGCCACCCTCACCGGCTTCCGGCACTGGCACGCCGAGCCCGACCGGAGGCTCGACCGCGCCGTGCGGACCTGGGGCAACGGCGGCAACATCGGTGACCGGGCGCCCGTGGAGCTCGGCGGGCAGCGCGTGGTGCTCGTCGAGGGACAGGGGCGGCGGGGCGACTTCGGCAGCTGGGGCACTTACGCGTACGACCCCACCAGCGGCCGGGCGGACCGCCTCCACATCCGTACGCACGGCGGCAGCCGCGCCTTCGCCAACCCCTCCGCGACCCTCCTGACCGATCCGCGGGGCCGCCCCGCCCTGCTCGTCAGCCTCTTCGTCCCGAGTGAGGGTTCCGCCCCCGGCGAGGCCGGGCAGCTGCTGTACTGGCACAGGCTGTAGCAACGGGGCGGAACCGTTTGGCGAACATGCGTAGGGTGCAGAAAACCCGTCAGGGTTGAGAGTGGACCGACGCGCTGAAGGGAGCCGAGGCGATGGACGAGCACAAGGAGACCCTCCGGGTGGGCTCGGCCGTGCGGCGGCGCCGCCGCCGGCTGGAGCTCACCCTCGCCGTCGTCGCCGAGCGCAGCGGCCTGTCGGTGCCCTTCCTCAGCCAGATCGAGAACGAACGCGCCCGGCCCAGCAGACGCTCCCTGCAGCGCGTCGCGGACGCGCTGCGCACCACCGACGTGGAACTGCTCGCCGCCGCCGACCCGGCCCGCACCGTCGAGGTGGTGCGCGCCGGAGACGACACGGACCTCGCCGGTTCGACGCCCGACGCGCGCGTGCGGGAACTGGCGCGCGGCCACCATCAACTGCACGTCCTCGAATTCATCGGGGACCACGACGCGGGCCGCGAGTTCCAGCACCGCAACGACGAGTTGATGTACATCGTCGAGGGCGCCGTCGAGATGGAGGCCGAGGGCCGCGCCTACCGCCTCGGGCGCGGCGACAGCCTCTTCCTCACCGGCGGGGTCCGCCACCGCTGGCGGGCCACGGTGGCGGACACGCGGGTCCTTGTGGTCGCCGTGGGGGACCACATCGAGGCGGTGGACGACGGAGGGCGCTGACATGCCGCGCGCCCGGACCGTGCCCAGGACCCCGCCGCGGGTCGTCTCCCTGGTGCCCTCGCTGACCGAGGCGGTCGCCGTGACCGTGCCGGGCGCGCTGGCCGGGGCCACCGACTGGTGCAGCCATCCGGGGGACCTCGACGTCACCAGGGTGGGTGGGACGAAGAACCCCGACGTGCCCCGGATCATCGCCCTCGCGCCCGACCTGGTGATCGCCAACGAGGAGGAGAACCGCGCCCCCGACCTGGCCGCGCTGCGGGCGGCGGGCATCGAGGTCCTCGTCACCGAGGTGCGCACGCTGGACCAGGCCTTCCGGGAGCTGAGCCGGGTCCTCGCCGCGTGCGGGTCGGCACAGCCGCGCTGGCTGGACGAGGCGCGGGCCGCGTGGTCGGACCCGCCCCGCCCGGCGCTCAGGCCGCGGGCGGCGATCCCGATCTGGCGGCGGCCGTGGATGGTGCTCGGCCGCGACACGTTCGCGGGGGACCTGCTCGCGCGCATGGGCGTCGACAACGCGTACGCCGCGCACGCCGAGCGCTACCCCCGCGTCCCCCTGGAAGACCTGCGCTCGGCCGGCCTGGACCTGGTGGTCCTGCCCGACGAGCCGTACCGCTTCACCCGCGACGACGGCCCCGAGGCGTTCCCGCCGGGTACGCCGGTGGCGCTGGTCAGCGGCCGACACCTCACCTGGTACGGGCCGTCGCTGACCGAGGCCCCGGCGGTGCTGGGCGCGGCGCTGCGAACAGCCTGCCGGTGACGGTGCCGCGCAAGGTGTGGGCCGACACCAGGGCCCAGGCGGCCACCAGGAAGGCGTAGAGGCCGGCCGCCAGCCAGTCGAAGGCCGCAAGGCCCGTGTGGGCGCCGAGGCCCTCGGCGCCCGTCACGCAGGTGCCGACCGGGAAGGTGAAGGCCCACCAGGTCATCGTGAAGCCCATGCCACCGCGCCGGGCGCGCCGCACCATGGCGGTCGCGAGCGCCAGCCACAGCAGCGCGAAGCCCATGACGGGTACGCCGTAGAGCACGGCGAAGGCGAGGAAACCCTGGTCGAGCGGGGCGGGCACGACACCGGGCGCGGCGTCCGCGAACTTGTTGGCGGCCGTCGTCGACTGGCCCAGCGGACCGAGCACCAGGAAGAGCGTGGGCGTGAGCGCCAGGGGCAGCGGGCCCGCGGTCACCAGGCGGGCGAAGATCACCGGCAGCATCACCAGGGTGGCGAGCAGACTCAGGCCGAACATCGCGCAGCAGGCGTACAGCATCGTCTGCTGCGCCTGGCCCGAGGGCAGGTGCGGCAGCAGCAGCGGGCCGACGGCCGCCGACACCATCGGGGCCACCACGGGCAGCAGCCACACGGGCGAGGCCTGGTCGGCGGTGATGCGGTGCCGGACCACCATCAGGTACGGGACGGCGACCGCGCCGGCGAGCCCTATCGCGGTGCCGGCGGTGAACAGCACGGCGCCGATCGCCACGGCTGCACCGGTGCCCGTCCAGTCCTCGCCCACGCTCAGCGTGCCGCCGCCGACCGCGAGCAGCGCCATCGACAGGCAGCCGTAGAAGGGCGCGACCGCCGGGTCGAGGAGGTGGGCGCGGGCCTGGTCGCGGTGGTGGATCCAGTGCGCGGCGCGAGCGGTGAGCAGCACGGCGAGCATCAGGAAGGAGAGCGCCCAGACGGCGGTGCAGGCGGTACGCAAACCTGTGACCTGGTACGGGAGTGTGGCACCGGCGTTGGCGACGACGGCGGTGCCCATGACGGACGCGTACCAGTTCGGGCCGAGGTGGCGGACCGTGGGGAGGCGGGTGCGGGGGGTAGGGGCGGCGGTGGCCAGGGGGGTGGGGTGGGCGGCGGTGACCATGGGTTCCACGGTCGTACGGGGGCGGGGCGGCCACCAGGGAGTACCTTCCTATGGGGGCATAAGCTGGACTTATGAGCCGCCGTCCCGCTTCCTCCGTTCCCTCGTCTTCGTCGTCCGTCCCGGCAGAGGCGTCGGTGCCGCTCGCGCACCGCGTGCCCGACCTCGGCGCGCTCCAGCTGCTGCTGGCCGTGGCCCGGCTCGGCAGCCTCGGGCGGGCCGCACGGGAGCTGGGCATCACCCAGCCCGCGGCGAGCAGCAGGGTCCGCGCCATGGAGCGGCAGCTGGGCGTCGCGCTCGTCGACCGGTCACCGCGCGGCTCGCGCCTCACGGACGCCGGGGCCCTCGTCACCGACTGGGCGGGGCGGATCGTGGAGGCGGCGGAGGCCTTCGACGCGGGGGCGCAGGCGCTGCGGGACCGGCGGGACTCGCGGCTGCGGGTCGCGGCGAGCATGACGATCGCCGAATATCTGCTGCCGGGCTGGCTGATCGCCCTGCGGACCCAGCGGCCCGACACGGCGGTCTCGCTGCTGGCAGGCAACTCCGCGGCCGTGGCGGCCCGACTGCTCACCGGCGAGGCGGACCTCGGCTTCGTCGAGGGGCTCACCGTGCCCGGCGGCCTCGACGGCGTGGTCATCGCCCATGACCGCCTGGTCGTCGTGACGGCACCGGGGCACCCTTGGGCGCGACGCGGGAAACCCCTCGGCGCGGCGGAGCTGGCCGCGACCCCGCTGATCCTGCGCGAGGAGGGGTCGGGCACCCGGCAGGTCCTCGACGCGGCGCTCGGCGGCCTCGCCCGCCCGCTGATCGAACTGTCCTCCACGACAGCGGTCAAGGCGTCGGCCGTCAGCGGCGCGGGCCCCTCGGTCCTGAGTGAACTCGCGGTGGGGGAGGAGCTGGCGGCGCGGCGCCTGGTGGAGATTCCGCTGGCGGAGGTACGGCTGCGCAGGGAGCTGCGGGCGGTCTGGCCGACGGGGCATCGCCCGGCGGGGCCGGGGCGGGATCTGCTGGCGCTGACTCGGGGCGGGTCGGGGGTCGGGGGCCGACGGAGCTGAGTGCGTCCGGATTCACGCCCCGAGCGAGCGCGCAAACAAACTGTTCACAATGAATAGTTGACTGCACGACGTGTGTTCACGCATGCTGCACGCATGTCGTCCCACTCTGAAAAGCCCCACCCCGAACAGTCCCGGCCCGAACAGCCGGGGTCCGAACAGCCCCGGCCCGCCGACCCCTTCACACCGCCCCACCCCGACCAGGCTCGCGCCCAGCGCGTGTACGCCTCGCTGACGCGCATCGCCGAGCGGCACGCGGCCGACGACGAGCAGCGTGAGCGCCAGATCCACCCCACCGTCATCGGGCCCCACGAAGCCGTGCGGCTCGTGTCGTTCCTGCTCAGCGGCGCCGCGAAGCCCGTCGCCGGCGAGCCGGCGGTGGACCACGCCGACATCACCGCGGCCCTCACGCTCCTGCCGCTGGTCAGAGGCGAATTGGACGAGCTGGAGACCGGCCTCCTCCAGATGGCCCGCGGTCGCGGCATGACCTGGCCGGACATCGCCTTCGGGCTCGGCCTCGGCACCCCGCAGGCGGCCCGGCAGCGGTATGAGCGGCTGGCGTCGCGGACGGCGGCCGGGGCGGAGCAGGGCGTGCCGCCCGCCCACGCGTAAATCCGTGGCGGCCGCTCCGCGTCCCGCCCACCATGGGGGACATGAACCCGACCGCGCCCCCGGCCACCGGCGTCCGCACGCCTTGGCGTCAACTCCCCGTGTACGTACGGGAAGGGGTGGAGGAGGCCCTCGGCGCGCCCGTGACCGAAGCGGTGACGCAGCACGGCGGGTTCTCGCCGGGTGTCGCCGCCCGGGTGCGGCTCGCCGACGGGCGGCGGGCCTTCGTGAAGGCCGTCAGCGCCGAGGCCAACCCCGGCAGCCCCGCCCTGCACCGCGCCGAGGCCAGGAACGCCGCCGCCTTGCCGGACTCCGTGCCCGCCCCCCGGCTCCTCGCCTCCTACGATGACGGGGCCTGGGTCGCGCTCGCCTTCGAGGACATCGACGGGCGCCAGCCCCGAGTGCCCTGGGACGCTGGCGAATTGAGGAGCGTACTGGACGCCGTGGACCGCCTCTCGCGGGTCCTGACGCCCGCGCCGGTCGACGCGCCGTCCGTCGTCGATGCGGTGGCGCGCCCCTTCCGCGGGTGGCAGCGGCTGGTCGAGAGCGGCGCGCAGGACGACGGCAGACTCGACCCGTGGGTCCGCCGCAACCTGCCCGCCCTCGCCGAACTCGCCGCCCCATGGCCCGAGTTCGCCGTCGGCGACACCCTCGCCCACGGTGACCTCCGCGCCGACAACATGCTGATCACGGCCGACGGAGGCCGGGTCGTCTTCGTCGACTGGCCGCATGCCCTGCGCGCCGCGCCCTGGTTCGACCTGCTCCTCATGCTGCCGTGCGTGCGGGCGCAGGGCGGCCCCGACCCCGAGGACGTGTTCAGCGCCCAACGGGTGGGCCGGGCGGCGGACCCCAGGGGTGTGACCGCGGTGCTGGCGGGCGTCGCCGGATTCTTCGTACGGGGGTCCCTTCAGCCGGATCCGCCCGGCCTGCCGACCCTGCGCGCCTTCCAGGCCGCCCAGGGCGCGGCCGCCGTCGACTGGCTCAGGAAGCGGCTCGGACCAGCGCTGCCATGACGCGGGTGTCCTCGCCCATCTCCGGGTGCCACTGCACACCCAACGCCCAGGAGGGGGTGGGCAGTTCGATGGCCTCGGGGGTGCCGTCCTCCGCGTACGCCGATACCGCGAGACCCTTGCCGAGGCGGTCCACGGCCTGGTGGTGGTAGGTCGGCACGTCCGTGGAGGCGTCCGGCACGATCGACTCGTACAGCGTGCCCGGCACCGGCTTCACGACGTGCGTGCCGAAGACGCCCGGTGCCACCGTGTGCCCGTCCATGTGCTGGACCAGCGTCCCGCCGAGCGCCACGTTCAGCAGCTGCATGCCCCGGCAGATGCCGAGCAGTGGTGTGCCCGACGCCAACGCGGCCTCGATGAGGGCGAGTTCCCAGGAGTCCCGCTCCCGCGCGGGCGGCCCCGTGTGCTCCTCCCGCTCCGTGCCGTACCGCACGGGCTCGACGTCGGGCCCACCCGAGATGACCACGCCGTCAAGACGGGCGACGACGGACGCCGCGTACGAAGGGTCGTCCGGCGGCAGCAGCGTGGCGATGCCGCCCGCCCGCTGCACCAGGCGCGGGTATCCGGCCGGCAGCAAGACCGAGGGCAGCTCCCACACGCGCCAGGTCGTCTTCTCCTCCAGGTAGGTACTGATACCGATCAGTGGCCTGCCGCTCACCGCGTTCTCCCTCACTGTGCTCCTGTCCATGGTCATCAGTCGCGTGCCAGCTCCGCCTCGGCGGCCGCCAGTGCCGCGAACTCCTCCTCCGGCGCGCGCGCCACCAGATGCTTGCGGCTGTACATCCCGAAGTACGCGATCGCGACCACGTACACCGCCAGCGCGATGAGCGCCGCCGTCACGTCCACCAGGAACGTCGCGACCAGCGCCGCACAGGCGAGGACCAGCGCGACCGACGACGTGAGGACACCGCCGGGAGTACGGTACGGCCGTTCCAGGCCCGGCTCGCGGCGGCGCAGCACGATGTGCGAGAGCGACATCAGGGCGTACGAGATGGTGGCGCCGAACACCGCGACGTTCAGCATGCGCGCCCCGTCCCCGGTCGCCGCGGCGAGCCCGAAGCCGATCGCGCCCGGGACGAGCAGGCCGAGGTAAGGGGCCTTGCGGCTGCTGGTGAGGGAGAGGAAGCGGGGGAGGTAGCCGGCGCGGGAGAGCGCGAAGAGCTGGCGCGATCCCGCGTAGATGAGCGAGAAGAAGGACGCGACGAGGCCGGCGAGGCCCGCGTAGTTGACGACGCGGCTGAGCGCCGTCGCCTCGCCGTCCGGTTGCAGGGCCTCCACCAGGGGGTTGCCCGCGTCCTGGAGCGCGTTCGCGCCGCGCGCGCCCGCCGAGGCGAAGAACGTGAGGAGCGCGAGTACGACCAGGATGGCCATCGACCAGCGGATCGCCCGCGGCAGCGTGCGCGCCGGGTCCTTGGTCTCCTCGGCCGCCAGCGGCACGCCCTCGACGCCGAGGAAGAACCACATGCCGAACGGGAACGCCGCCCAGATGCCCAACAGGCCCATCGGCAGCCAGGAGTTGGCGCCGAACGCGTCCGCCTCCACGGGGATGTCGTTCAGCTTCGACGCGTCGAAGTCCATGAACGCGCCGACCGCGAAGACCAGCAGCGCCGCCACCGCGATGCCGGTCACGACGAAGCTGAAGCGCAGCGCCTCGCCGACGCCCCACAGGTGGATGCCGATGAAGATGACGAAGCAGGCGAGGTAGACCGGCCAGCCCGAGGTGAGGCCGAACAGGCCGAGCGACTCGACGTAGTCGCCGATGAAGATGGAGATCGCCGCCGGGGCGAGGATGTACTCGATGAGGATGGCGGTTCCGGTGAGGAAGCCGCCCCACGGGCCGAGCGCGCGGCGCGCGAAGCCGTAGCCGCCGCCCGCGGTCGGCAGCACGGAGGAGAGTTCGGCGAGCGAGAAGACCATGCACGCGTACATCACGCCCATGAGGGCCATCGCTATGGCGAGGCCGCCGAAGCCGCCCTCGGCCAGGCCGAAGTTCCAGCCCGAGTAGTCGCCCGAGACGACGTACGCGACGCCGAGGCCGGTCAGGAGCAGCCAGCCCGCGCTGCCCCGGCGGAGCGTCCTGCGCTCCAGATAGTCGTCCGCCGGTTCGGCGGGACTCGGACTGCTGGACTCCACGGTCATGGCACGGCTCCTCTGTGGGGGCGGCACTGCGGGGCAGCGGCTTGGCGGCGGGGTGACTCAATGGAACGGATCCATACCTTTGCCGTGCCGGGGGTGAGAAAGCAAGACCCGTGCGTTACGCCGCGGTTAATCACGCCTCACGTCAGAAAGCCCCGCAGCAGCGCCGCCGTCCCCGCGCAGTGCTCCCGCATCATCTCCCGCGCCCCGTCCGCGTCCCCGTCGAGCACCGCCTCGACGAGCGCTGTGTGCTGGCGCTGCGAATGCTCCAGGTTCCGTACCAGCAGCGGGATGCAGTCCAGGAGGTCGTTCACCGTCGCGCGGACCGCCGCGTACTGCGCGGTCAGGGACGGTGAGCCGCACAGCTCGGCGAGGGTGAGGTGCAGCAGCGTGTCCCGGCGGCGGTACTCCGACAGGGGCGCGTCATGGGTGTGCGCGAGCGCCGCCCGCAGCCGGTCCGCCTGCTCCCCGGTGAGACCGTGCGCCGCGCAGAGCCCGGCCGCGCCCACCTCGAGGACCTCGCGGAAACGCAGCGCGTCCTCCACGTCGACGTCCTTGATGCGGCGCCGCAGCTCGTCCTCGCCCGGCGCCTCGGGGCGCGGGCGTACGAACGTACCGCCGTAGCGGCCGCGGCGCGACTCGACCAGGCCCTGGTCCGTCAGGACCTTCAGGACCTCGCGCAGCGTCACCCGGCTGATGCCGAGGCGGTCGGCCAACTCCCGCTCCGACGGCAGGCGTTCGCCGCCGGGCACCAGACCGAGGTGGACGACCTGGAGGATCTGCTCCAGGGCCTCCTCGAAGCCGTTGCCCGCCCGCACCGGACGCAGCACCGGAGTAAGCCGGTCGTCGTCGAGTGCGGCGGGCCACCCGCCCTGTGTCATGCCCTCTTCCGGGCCCTCGCCCGTGCCCTCTTCCGAGTGCGACATGTCCGTACCCCCTTCCCAAGCAAAGGTTCTCCGCAATACCTTATGGCTCCCGGCTGACCCAAGGAGGCTTTTCCCGTGGCAGACCGCACACCCCCGCTCGCCGTCCAGGAGCTGACGGCCCTGGTCGCGAGCGGCGAGATCGACACTGTCGTCCTGGCCTTCCCCGATATGCAGGGGCGGCTCCAGGGCAAGCGGTTCGCCGCCCGCTTCTTCCTCGACGAGGTCCTCGAACACGGCACGGAGGGCTGCAACTACCTCCTCGCCGTCGACCCGGAGATGAACACCGTCGACGGATACGCGATGTCCTCCTGGGACCGCGGCTACGGCGACTTCGCCATGCACGCCGACCTCACCACCCTGCGCCGCGTCCCCTGGAACGAGGGCACCGCGATGCTGATCGCCGACCTCGCCTGGAGCGACGGCTCACCCGTGGTCGCGGCTCCCCGGCAGATCCTCCGCCGCCAGCTGGAGCGCCTCGCCGAGCTGGGCTACACCGCCCACGTCGGCACCGAGCTCGAATTCATCGTCTTCAAGGACACCTACGAGCAGGCCTGGGACGCCGGGTACAAGGACCTCACCCCGGCCAACCAGTACAACATCGACTACTCCGTCCTCGGCACCGGCCGCATCGAGCCGCTCCTGCGCCGCATCCGCAACGACATGACCACCGCCGGTCTGGTCGTCGAATCCGCCAAGGGCGAGTGCAACCCCGGCCAGCACGAGATCGTGTTCCGCTACGACGAGGCCCTCGTCACCTGCGACCAGCACGCCATCTACAAGACCGGCGCCAAGGAGATCGCGGCCCAGGAAGGCGTCTCGCTCACCTTCATGGCCAAGTTCAACGAGCGCGAGGGCAACTCCTGCCACATCCACCTCTCGCTCCAGGACGCCGACGGCGACAACGCCATGCGGGGCTCCCAGGACGACCCGGGCGGCATGTCGCCCCTCATGCGGCACTTCCTCGCCGGACAGCTCGCCGCGCTGCGCGAGTTCTCCCTGCTCTACGCGCCCCACATCAACTCCTACAAGCGGTTCGTGCCCGGCTCCTTCGCGCCGACCGCCGCCGCGTGGGGCTACGACAACCGCACCTGCGCCCTGCGCGTCGTCGGCCACGGCCGCTCCCTGCGCTTCGAGAACCGGCTGCCCGGCGGCGACGTCAACCCGTACCTCGCCGTCGCGGGCCTGGTCGCCGCCGGCCTGTACGGCATAGAGCAGAAGCTCGAACTGCCGGACGAGTGCACCGGCAACGCCTACACCGGCGACTACGAGCACGTCCCCACCACCCTGCGCGAGGCCGCCGAGCTGTGGGAGAACAGCGCCATCGCCAAGGCCGCCTTCGGTGACGAGGTGGTCGCGCACTACCGCAACATGGCGCGGGTCGAGCTGGACGCCTTCGACTCCGCGGTGACCGACTGGGAGCTCCGCCGCTCCTTCGAACGCATGTGAGGCACCCTTGCTTGAGGTCCTGAAACTCGACGTACTGAACCCGGCGACCGAAGAGGTCGTCGCGACCGTCCCCGCCGCCACCCCGCAGGACGTCGACGCCGCCGTCGCCCGTGCCGCGCGGGCGCAGGAACAGTGGGCGGCCACCGCCCCCGCCGACCGGGCCCGGCTGCTGCGCCGCTTCGCCGCCCAGGTCGACGACCACCTCGAAGAGCTGGCCCAGCTGGAGGTCCGCGAGGCCGGTCACCTCATCGGCAACGCCCGCTGGGAGGCGGGCAACGTCCGCGACCTGCTCGACTTCTCCGCCGGGGGAGTCGAACGGCTGAGCGGCCGGCAGATCCCCGTACCCGGCGGCCTGAACGTCACCCTCCTGGAACCCCTCGGGGTCGTCGGCGTCATCGCCCCCTGGAACTTCCCGATGCCGATCGCCGCCTGGGGCACGGCGCCCGCCCTCGCCGCGGGCAACGCGGTGATCCTCAAGCCGGCCGAGACGACACCGCTCACCGCGCTGCGCCTCGCCGAACTCGCCCTGGCGGCGGGCCTGCCCGAAGGCCTCTTCCAGGTCCTGCCCGGGGAGGGCACCGTCGCGGGCAGCGCGCTCGTCGAGCACCCCGGCGTCGCCAAGATCGTGTTCACCGGCTCCACCCGCGTCGGCAAGCGGATCATGGCCACCTGCGCCGACCGGGTGAAGCGGCTGACCCTCGAACTCGGCGGCAAGAGCCCCAACATCGTCTTCGCCGACGCCGACGTGGAGGCGGCCGCCCTCGCCACCCCCATGTCGTACCTGGACAACTCGGGCCAGGACTGCTGCGCCCGCACGCGCGTCCTCGTACAGCGTTCGGTGTACGACCGCTTCCTGGAGATCGTGGCGCCCGCGATCGAGTCCGTCGTCGTGGGCGACCCGGCCGACGAGAAGACCCAGATGGGTCCGCTGATCTCCAGGGCCCAGCTGGACCGCGTCCGCTCCTTCGTCACCCCCGGCGACGGCATCCACGGGACGGCCCCCGAAGGTCCCGGCTTCTGGTTCCCGCCGACGCTGCTCACCGATGTCGACCCGGCCGCCCCGGTGGCCGCCGAGGAGGTCTTCGGCCCCGTCGCCGTCGTCATCCCCTTCGAGGACGAGGCCGACGCGGTGCGGCTCGCCAACGCCACCGAGTACGGCCTGTCCGGCTCGATCTGGACCCGCGACGTGGGCCGCGCCCTACGCGTCTCCCAGGCGGTCAGGGCCGGGAACCTCTCCGTCAACTCGCACTCCAGCGTCCGCTACTGGACCCCCTTCGGCGGCTACAAACAGTCCGGACTCGGCCGCGAACTCGGCCCCGACGCCCTGCACGCCTTCACGGAAACCAAGAACGTCTTCATCAGCACGGAAGGTCCCGCACAGTGACTGAGCAGAACATCTGCCGCCGCCTCGTCGGCCGCACCGCCGTCATCACCGGCGCCGGCAGCGGCATCGGCCTCGCCACCGCGCGCCGCCTCGCCTCCGAGGGTGCCAACGTCGTCTGCGGCGACATCGACGAGCGGGCGGGCAAGCAGGCCGCCGAAGAGGTCGGCGGGACCTTCGTGAAGGTCGACGTCACCGATGCCGAGGAGGTCGAGGCGCTCTTCAAGACGGCCTTCGACACCTACGGCTCCGTCGACATCGCCTTCAACAACGCGGGCATCTCGCCGCCCGACGACGACTCCATCCTGGACACCGGCCTGGAGGCCTGGAAGCGCGTCCAGGAGGTCAACCTCACCTCCGTCTACCTCTGCTGCAAGGCCGCCATCCCCTACATGCGCCGCCAGGGCAAGGGCTCGATCATCAACACCGCCTCGTTCGTGGCCCGGATGGGCGCCGCGACCTCGCAGATCTCCTACACCGCGTCCAAGGGTGGCGTCCTCGCCATGTCCCGCGAGCTGGGCGTCCAGTTCGCCCGAGAGGGCATCCGCGTCAACGCGCTCTGCCCCGGCCCGGTCAACACCCCACTCCTCCAGGAACTGTTCGCCAAGGACCCCGAGCGCGCCGCCCGCCGCCTCGTGCACATCCCCGTCGGCCGCTTCGCCGAGGCCGACGAGATGGCCGCCGCGGTGGCGTTCCTCGCCAGCGACGACTCCTCCTTCGTGAACGCGACGGACTTCCTCGTCGACGGCGGCATCTCCGGCGCGTACGTCACCCCGGTGTAGCCCCCGGCCGCAGCCCCCGCAGTTCACCCAGCGGCCACCCACAGGTCAGCCGGGCGTCGCGCGACACCCGGCTGACCTGCGTAAACACGGGAGTGTGTTCGTGAACTTCAAGCGCCGCGCCGTCGCGGCCGCAGCCGTACTCGCCGTCGCCTCAGCCGGTCTCGCCGCCGTCCAGGCCACCGCCGAAGCCACCCAGCCCGAACCCCACGCGCGGCCCGCGGCCTGCCCCGGCCTGACCGTCTCGCGGGGCTGGTACGGCGAGAACGAGGCGCGTCTCCAGCGCATGATCGACACGTACGGCCACTGCGGCCCCCGGAGCGAGCAGGGCGGCGCCCGGCCCGTCGCCGTCTTCGACTGGGACAACACCGTCATCAAGAACGACGTCGGTGACGCCACCCTGTTCTGGCTGCTGCGCCACGGCAAGATACGTACGCCCCGGAACGACGACTGGCACACCACCAGCCGCTACCTCACCGACACGGCCGCGAAGTCCCTGGCCAAGGCCTGCCCGGCCACCGGCACCACCCTGCCCACGCACCGCGACACCGCCCGGGGCGCCGCCTGCGCCGACGAGATCCTCTCCGTCTACGGCGAAGGCACCACGACCGGCGGCAAGGCGGCCTTCGACGGCTTCGACCACCGCCGCATGGAGCCGCAGTACGCCTGGCTCGCCCAGCTCACCCACGGCTGGTCCACCCCCCAGGTCAAGCGGTTCGCGGCCGCCGCACGCGCGGAGAACCTCGCCGCGCCCATCGGCACGCGGCAGCGGGTCGGCACCGGCGAGGTCACCGGCTGGGTCCGCTACTACGACCAGCAGCGCGACCTCATCCGCACCCTGAAGAAGGCCGGCTTCGACGTGTACGTCGTCTCCGCGTCCCCCGAGCCGGTCGCCGAGGTCTGGTCCGAGAGCGTCGGCGTCGACCGCCGCCACACCATCGGCATCCGCAACGTCACCGCGCACGGCCGGCACACCGCCCACCTCAAGGGCTGCGGCACCGTCGAGGACGGCGACGACTCGATGATCACGTACATCGACGGGAAGCGCTGCTGGATCAACCAGGAGATCTACGGCGTGCGCGGCGCCGCCGCCGAGAAGGTCCGACCGGCGGCGAAGCGGCAGGTGTTCGCCGCGGGCGACTCCGACACCGACATCTCCTTCCTGCGCGACGCCACCGCCCTGCGGCTCGTCCTGAACCGCAACAAGAACGAAGTGATGTGCCGCGCGTACGACAACGGCGACCGCCGCTGGCTGATCAACCCCATGTTCATCGAGCCCAAGGGCGAGAAGACCGGCCCGTACCCGTGCGCCACCACCGGTTACACCGAACGGAACGGCGACGCGGGCCCGGTGCGCCGCGCCGACGGCTCCGTGATCCCCGACCAGCGGGACACGGTCCACGCGCCCACGCGAACTCCCTGATCCCCGCCAGGCGTCGTCAGACCCGCAGAAAGAATGTACGGTCCACTCACATGCGTAACAGAAACACTTTGGCGCTGACCCTGGCCGCTGCCGCCACCCTGGCGGCCGTACCGGTGGCTCTCCCCGCGACCGCCGCCACGGCCGCCGACTCTCCCGCTGCCGCCGCGCGTTGCCCGCAGCTGTCGAAGAAGCTCGCCTGGCACGGCGACAACCGCGCCAAGCTCCAGCGGATGATCGACGAGCGCGGCCGCTGCTCCCACCCGCACCTGGGCCACGGCGAGAAGCGTCCGGTCGCCGCCTTCGACTGGGACAACACGGTCGCCAAGAACGACGTCACCGACGCGACCATCGCCTGGTCCCTGCGGCACGACAAGATCCTGCGCCCCAAGAGCTGGAAGTCCACCAGCAAGTGGATGACGGACGAGGCGGACCGCGCCCTCACCGAGGCCTGCGGCACCGACGTGCCCGTCGGCAAGCCCCTGCCGACCTCCGAGAACACCGCCTGCGCGGACGAGATCTTCGAGGTCCGCGAGGACGGCAAGACCATGAGCGGCGCCGCCGCCTTCGCGGGCGAGTGGGACCACCGCCACACCGTCCCGCAGTACGCCTGGGTGCCGCAGCTCTTCGCCGGGCACACCGTGCCCGAACTGGAGTCGTACGCCGCGAAGGCCCGCAAGGAGGCGCTCGCCGCCCCCGTCGGCGCCACCCAGACCGTCGGCACCCACGAACTCCCCGGCTACGTCCGCTACTACGACCAGCAGCGCGACCTGATCCGCACCCTGAAGAAGGCCGGGTTCGACGTCTACATCGTCTCGGCGGGCTCCGAGCCGGTCGCCGAGGTGTGGTCCAAGAGCGTCGGCATCGACCGCGCGCACACCATCGCCATCCGCTCCGTCCTGGACCGCGAGGGCCGCATCACCACCTGGAACCAGGGCTGCGGCGGTGTCCCCGTCAACAAGGGCGAGGCCATCCCGTACATCGACGGGAAGCGCTGCTTCATCAACCAGGAGATCTTCAAGATCAAGGGCAGGTCGGCCTGGGAGAAGCAGGACTGGGACCACCGCATCGCGCTCGGCGGCGGTGACGCCGACACGGACGTGACGTTCGTCGGCGACGCCACCGGCGCGCACCTCGTGCTGAACCGCAACAAGAGCGAGTTCATGTGCCGCGCGTACGACAACGCCGACGGCCGCTGGGTCGTGAACCCGATGTTCATCGAGCCGATGCCGCAGAAGAGCGGCACGTACCCGTGCTCGACCGCCGCGTACAACGAACACGACGGCCGCAAGGGTCCGGTGCTCCACGACGACGGCTCGGTCGTGTCCGACCAGCGGGATTCGGTGTACTGACCCGCGGGCCACGTCCTAGAGTGCCGGGATGAGCATGACACCTCCGCCCGGCTGGTACCCCGACCCGAACCAGCCCGCCGTCGAGCGCTGGTGGGACGGGACCGCCTGGACCGAGCACCGGCGCACCCCCGGGAACGCCCAAGTGGCCCCGGCGCCGCAGGGCTTCGGCCCGGCACCGGACCCGGCGGCGACCGCGGTCATCGCGCCGGCGTCCTCGTCCGGCGGCGGCCGAGCGAAGATCATCGCGCTCGCCGCCGCCGGAGCCGTCCTCGTCGCGTCGATCGTCACGGGTGTCGTCGTGCTCGGCAAGGACGACGGCGAGCCGCGGGGCGGCGGCCCCGCGCCGAGCCGATCGGCCACCACCGCCCCGGAGCCGACCGCCACGAAGTCGACATCGGCATCCCCGACGGCCGACCCGAACGTCCTCGTCGACGACCTCAACGGCGTCACGATCCCCATCATCGACGGCTGGGAGAGGGCCGAGGGCGCCGTCCAGGACGTGCCGACCCTCCAGACACCGGACACCTTCGACTGCCCGGGCGACCCGGGCATGTGCCGCTACGGCGAGGTCACCTCGCACACCGTGACCTCCACCGACGAGACGTCCCCGAAGGCGCTGGCCAGAGGCGACATCAAGGACGCGACCGACAGCGTCTACGGCAAGGACGTCCTCGACAACGAGCACTACGGCGGCGTGACCGGCCACCAGAAGGTCAAGGAAGGCACGGTTGCCGTCGCGGGCCGCAGCGGCTACTACGTCCGCTGGAAGGTGCGGACCGGCAAGGGAGCCGGAGGACACGTGCAGTCCGTGGCCTTCAAGTCCAGCATCGGCTCCGAACCCATGGTCATCGTCCGCCTCTCCATCGACATCGCCGATGACGCGCCGCCCCTCAGCGACATGGACCGCATCGTCAAGGGCATCCGGTCGTCCGGGGACAGCGCCACGGGCGGTGGCGTCGGCGAGGACGTCGGCGCGACGCCGTAACGATCCGGCGGGGTCACAGGAAGGTGCGGCCCTCGCCCCGGTACGTCGGCACGGTCCCCGCCACCCGGTCACCCTCCACCAGGTGCAGCGCGTCGAACCGTTCGCACAGCTCACCGGCCTTGGCGTGCCGGAACCACACCTTGTCACCGATCCGCAGATCGTCCGCCGGGAGCCCGTGCAGCGGCGTCTGCACCTCGCCCGCGCCCTCCTGCGGGTCGTACCGCAGCCCCTCCGGGAGATACGGCACCGGTGAGCGGTCGGGGCCCGCGACCCCCGACGCCGGATAGCCGCCGCCCAGCACCGTCACGGTCCCGGGGCCGGGCCTGCGCACCACGGGCTGGGCGAAGAGCGCGGCCGGACGCCCGCTGAACGACGTGTAGTTGTCGAAGAGCCGCGGCACGAAAAGCCCCGAGCCGGCGGCGATCTCCGTCACCGCGCGCTCGGCCGCGGTGTGCTGCACGCTGCCCGTCCCGCCGCCGTTCACGAACTCCAGGTCCGGCGCGACCGCCCGCACGGCGGCGATCGTCCTCGCCCGGCGCTCCGCCAGCTCCTTGCGGGCCGCGGCCTGCATCAGCCGGATCGCCCGCGAGCGCGCCGCGTGCCCCTCGACCGCGTCGCCCACCCCCGCGACATGGCCTTCGTACGCCATGACGCCGACGAGACGGAAGCCGGGCCGCCGGGCGATGGCCCGGGCCAGGGCGGCCACCTGCGCGGGGGAGTGCAGCGGTGACCGCAGCGCGCCGATCCGCACCTTGCCGCCCAGCGGCCGGAAGGAGGTGTCCAACTCCAGGCAGACCCGCACCTCTTCCTTCCCGCCGCCCCTGGCCTCGTCGATCAGCCGCAGCTGCGCCGGGTCGTCGACCATCACGGTCACGGCCGCCGCGAGCTTGGGATCGGCGCTCAGCTCGGCGAAACCGGCGCGGTCGGCGGAAGGGTAGGCGAGCAGGACGTCGTCGAAGCCGGAGCGGGCGAGCCACAGCGACTCGGCGAGCGTGAAGGACATGACCCCGGCGAAGCCCTCGCGTGCCAGGACCCGCTCCAGCAGGGCCCGGCAGCGCACGGACTTGCTGGCGACGCGGATCGGCTTGCCCTTGGCCCGGCGTACGAGATCGTCGGCGTTGGCGTCGAAGGCCGCCAGGTCGACGATCGCGAGGGGCGCGTCGAGGTGTGCGGTGGCCCGGTCGTAACGGGCCCTGTCTGCGGCACGGTCTGCGGCACGGGCAGTCATGGCCGAAGCCTGCCAGACACGATTACCCGAGGGTAGGGGGATGATCCGGGCAGATCGCCCGGGGTCGTGGACTGGGTTCCCGCGCGCCCCGCGTCTGCCCGTAGAGTGACGCGCACGGAGCCTCGCCGGGCCGAGCGTTCCGGCAGCCGGAGCGCGAGGAGACGGGGGAGCATGGGCACGGAGGCGGGACGCACCCCGATTCCCCCGCGCCCCACCGTGCCACCCCGCCCCACGACCCCACCGGACGAGCCCCCTCCGCCCCCGTCCGCCCGCTTCCCCGACGTCCGCCCCCCGGTCGGCGACGACTGGCTCCTGACCGCCCCGCGCCCGCCGGCCGGGCGGCCGGATGCGGATGTGGCCGCGGGGTCGATCGGGATGGGCGTGGATGTCGCCGTGGGTGGCACGAGCGTGGGTGCCGTCGCGGTCGACGCCCGCGTGGACGTCGGTGTGGTTGGCACCAGCATGGACTCCGATGCGACCGCCACCGGCGTGAACGCCGACGCGGCCGACCCCGGCACCGACGCCGAGGCCCTCGACCGGGCGTCCCGCGTGGAAGACCTCCTGGCCCCGTTCACCGAGGCCGCCCGCAGCCGAGGCCTGGCGTCCTCGCGCCGGGGGGATGTGTCAGCTGCGGGGGGAGGTGCCTCGGCCGTACGGGGCGATGACGTGTCCGCTGTGCGGGGAGGTGCCTCGGTAGCGCCGGACCGCGACGCGTCCGCTGTGCGGGGCCGTGCCTCGGCCGTACGGGGCGATGACGTGTCCGCCGTGCGGGGAGGTGCCTCAGTAGCGCCGGACCGTGACGCGTCCGCTGTGCGGGGCCGTGTCTCGGCCGTACGGGGCGATGACGTGTCCGCCGTGCGGGGAGGTGCCCCAGTAGCGCCGGACCGCGACGCGTCCGCTGTGCGGGGCCGTGCCTCGGCCGTACGAGCCGACGACGCGTTCGCCGTGCGGGAAGGTGCCCCAGCCCTGCCCGACCGCGACGCGTCCGCCCCGCACGAAGACCCCCCAGCCCTACGGGACGACAACGCCGCCACCCCGAACTCGTCCGCCAGGCAGGCCGCCCCCGAGGCACCCCCCAAGCCGAGCGGCCGGGCCGCCGAGTCGGCCGCGGCGGAGGCGGCCGCCGGGGCGGTCACGGGCTCCGTCACCGGCGCGGCCCGCACCGCTCCCCGCGTCCCGGCCTCCGCCGGTAGCGACGCCCCGCCACCCCCGCCCCCCGCCTCCGCCCGGCTCCCCGACACCCCGCCCGCGGCCACGGGCTCCCCGCGTGTCCTCGACGTGGACGACGCGCCGGAGGGGACCGCCGGGGGCGTGGCCGCCGGCCCTCCGGCCCCGGACATGGCGCCCGAGCAGACCACCACCCGGCCGCGCCCCACCGCCGACGACGCGCCGCCGGTCAAGGGCACCGCCGCCCGCCGTGCCGTCGGAGCCGTCGACCTGACGCCGGGGCCCGGCGCCGGGCGGCCCTTCGTGTCCTTCGCGCGGCCCGCCCTGTACGACGACACCACCACCCGGACGCGCCCCGTCGGCGCCTGGACCCGACCCCGCGCGGCCGCCGCCGCGGCCTGTGCCGTCCTCGGGCTCGGCCTCATCGGCGGGGCGGTGACCGGCAGTTGGCTGACCGGCGAGTCATCGGCCACCGGCTCCACCCGCAGCGCGTACGCGGTCACCGGCGAGCTCTGGCACAGCGTCCCCGTCGACCGGCTCTTCCCGCCCACCCTCAAGGGCGAGGGCGCGGGTCCCGGCGGCGCCGACCGCTCCTGGACCAGGGTCGCCGTCGCCCCGGACAGCACCTGCGAGGCCGCCTTCGACCCACTGCTGAGCAAGGCCCTCGCGCCGGCCGGCTGCCTGCGGCTGCTCCGCGCCACGTACACCGACGCGACCCGCAGCCATGTCACCACCGTGGGACTGCTGTTCACCAAGGCGGATGCCGACGGCATGCGCGCCCTGCGGAACCGTTTCACGGAAGAGGGCCTGGACCGGCGCCCCGACCTGATGCCCCGCACATACCCGGCCAAGGACACCGTCGCCGAGGACTTCGGGGACGCCCAGCGCGCCTCCTGGACCGTGTCCGTGCTGCCGGACGCGCCCGTCGTCGCGTACGCCGTGTCCGGGTTCGCCGACGGCCGCGCCGTCACGGACCCCGAACCCGCCCCCGAGGCGATGGGCGGCAACACCGCCTCGGCGCCCGCGCAGTCCGGCCTCGGTCACGAGGCGAAGGGCATCGCCGACCGCGTCGAGCGAGGCCTGCGCAAGACCATCGCCCGAGCGGAGGAGGCCTGATGAGGCCCCGGGGGACCCGCCGCCCCCTCGCCGCCGCCGCCCTCGCCGCCACGCTGGCCCTCGCCCCCGCCACCACGGCACACGCCGACGACGGCATCCGCGCCCAGCAGTGGGCCCTGGACACCATGCGCACCGGCGAGGCCTGGCAGACCACCAAGGGCAGGGGCATCACCGTCGCCGTCCTCGACACCGGCATCGACGCCCAGCACCCGGACCTCGTCGGCAACGTCCTCGAGGGCAAGGACATGGTCGGCTTCGGCGCCCGCCGCGGCGACCGCCCCTGGGCCCGCCACGGCACGGCCATGGCCGGCATCATCGCGGGCCACGGACACGGCATCGGCCGCGGCGACGGCGTGCTCGGCATCGCGCCCGAGGCGAAGATCCTGCCGATCCGCGTGATCCTCGAAGACGGCGACCCCGCCCGCAAGAAGGCCCGCAACACCCGCGGCAACGCGCTCGCCGAAGGCATCCGCTGGGCCGCCGACCACGGCGCCGACGTCATCAACCTCTCCCTCGGCGACGACTCGAAGTCCGCCCACCCCGAACCCGCCGAGGACGCCGCGGTCCAGTACGCCCTGAAGAAGGGCGTCGCCGTCGTCGCCTCCGCGGGCAACGGCGGCGAGCGCGGCGACCACGTCTCCTACCCGGCCGCCTACCCCGGCGTCATCGCCGCGACGGCCGTCGACGAGAACGGCGCCCGCGCCCCCTTCTCCACCCGTCGCTGGTACGCCACCGTCGCCGCGCCCGGCGACGACATCGTCATCGCCGACCCCGACCGCAAGTACTACGAGGGCTGGGGCACCAGCGCCGCCTCCGCCTTCGTCTCCGGCGCCGTCGCCCTGATCCGCGCCGCCCACCCCCGCCTCACCCCCGCGCAGCTCAAGCAGCTCCTGGAGGACACCGCCCGCGACGCCCCGCCCGGCGGACGCGACGACTCCCGCGGCTTCGGCCTCATCGACCCGGTCGCCGCCCTCGACCGCGCGGGCAGGCTCAGGACGGACAAGCAGGCGGCGGCGGTGTACGGAGAGAAGTACTTCGGCCGGGGGCCCGACGCACGCCAGGGCGACGACGGGCCCGCCGGTTGGGCAGGCCCGGTGGCGGGCGGTCTCGGCGTGGCCCTGCTCGCCGCGGCGGTCTCGCTCTGGCGGGGCAGGCGCGTCCCGCCGGAAGGACGCGGCACGGGCCCTCTGTAGGGTCGACACCGTGGCGAACACGGCGAACACGGTGAGCATTGCGAGCATGGCGAACAAGAACATTCCGGACCCCGGCTTCTCCGACGACGACGGCACCGCCGACCCCCGGCTGGCCGCGGCGCTCACCGCCTGGTCACAGGACCGCACGGCCCACGGCCCCGTCCTGGAGGCCCTCGCCGGAGCCCGGCTCCTCGTCCCCGTCGTCGCCGTGCTCGGCGAGGTGGAGGTGGACGAGAAGGGGCTGCGCCGCGAGAAGACCAGCGACATGGCCGTCCCCACCCTGAAGGCCGGAGACCGCAAGGCGCTGCCCGCGTTCACCTCCATCGAGGCGCTCGCCCTGTGGGACCCGGCGGCCCGGCCCGTCGCCGTCCCCCTGCACCAGGCGCTCCAGGCCGCCGCCCACGAGCAGGCCGACACGATCGTCCTCGACCTCGCGGGACCCGTCCCCTACGAACTGGGCAGGACCGCGCTGATCGCCCTCGCCGAGGGCCGCGCCAGCGTCGACCCGCTCGCCGACCCCGCCGTCACCGGCGCGGTGCGCGCGGCCGTCGCCGCCGAGCCCGCCGTGCTCCGCGCCCACCTCGGCCCCGGCAGCTCCGACGGCACCCTCGCCCTGGTCCTCGACCCGTCCGCCGCCCCGGCCGAGGCCGCGCAGCGGGTGGCCCGCCGCATCGCCGCCGACGAAACGCTGAGGGCCCGCCTGGTGCACGGCCTCGACCTGGCACTCCTGCCGGCCGAGGCCACGCCACCGGGCGAGCCCCTCTACGTACGTACGGTGTGACCGCACGTACCTACGATGTGCGGGCTCAGCCGAAGACCGGGCCCGTGTACTTCTCGCCCGGCCCCTGGCCCGGCTCGTCCGCCACGATCGACGCCTCGCGGAACGCCAGCTGCAAGGACTTCAGGCCGTCCCGCAGCGGCGCCGCGTGGAACGAGCTGATCTCCGTGGCGCTCGCGTCCATCAGGCCGGCCAGCGAGTGGATCAGCTTGCGGGCCTCGTCCAGGTCCTTGTGGCCCTCGCCGCCCTCGGCGAGGCCGAGGTTGACGGCGGCGGCGCTCATCAGGTGGACCGCCACCGTGGTGATCACCTCGACCGCGGGGACGTCCGCGATGTCACGGGTCAGGGTGTCGAAGTCGGGGGAGTCGGGCCCGGCGGTCCCGGCGGCCGCGGGAGACTCGGGGGTGGGGGTCGTGTCGCTCATGTCCCACACGATATGCCGAGCACCGCGGCCGCCCGGCCCCGGGAGCCGCCGCGCCCACCGGTTCGCTCCACCCCGGGGGAGCTGCTAACCTTGTGTAACGACCGGCCGGAGACCCGCGTGCCAACGCAAGGATCCGGCCCACAAGTGGAGGCTCCGATCTCCCACCTGACCGCTCCCCGGAGCGGCGGGTCACCGGTCAGGCGGCCGAAGCCCCGAGGCTTCGGGTCGCCCGATGTGCGCCCCGCGATCACCGCGGAGGTGCTCCGGTAGTACGCGGAGCCCCTTCTGTGATCGGTCGGGGCATTTTTTGTTGCCTCGCTCGGTTGGTCCAGTCAAACAGACGTAACGCGGCTGTCCGCCAGACGGTCGCGTGGTGCTACCGAGGAGGATCCATCAGCGCCGAGCCCCGCATCAACGACCGGATTCGCGTTCCCGAGGTGCGACTTGTCGGTCCCAGCGGCGAGCAGGTCGGGATTGTTCCGCTTGCCAAGGCCCTGGAGCTTGCGCAGGAGTACGACCTCGACTTGGTCGAGGTCGCGGCGAACGCCCGTCCGCCCGTGTGCAAGCTCATGGACTACGGGAAGTTCAAGTACGAGTCGGCCATGAAGGCCCGTGAGGCGCGCAAGAACCAGGCGCACACGGTCATCAAGGAGATGAAGCTCCGGCCGAAGATCGACCCGCACGACTATGACACCAAGAAGGGTCACGTCGTCCGGTTCCTCAAGCAGGGCGACAAGGTCAAGATCACGATCATGTTCCGTGGTCGCGAGCAGTCCCGCCCCGAGCTGGGCTTCCGGCTGCTTCAGCGGCTCGCTTCGGACGTCGAGGACCTTGGGTTCATCGAGTCGAACCCGAAGCAGGACGGCCGAAACATGATCATGGTTCTCGGTCCGCACAAGAAGAAGACCGAGGCGATGGCCGAGGCCCGTGAGGCCCAGGCGGCCCGCAAGGCGGACGCGAAGGCCAACCCGGGCCGCTCGCAGAACTCCGCCGAGGGGGAGGAGTCTTCCGAGGCTCCCGCCGAGGCCCCGGCCGAGGCCAACGCCGAGGCCTGATCTCCCGGACGCGAGTCCAGGGGATCGCCACCTGACACATATGGCTCCCGGATGCCCGGTTTCACGACCGGGCATCGGAGTGCCACTGACGAGGAGAGAACGGCGCTATGCCGAAGAACAAGTCGCACAGCGGTGCCAGCAAGCGCTTCAAGGTCACCGGCTCCGGCAAGGTGCTCCGTGAGCGCGCCGGCAAGCGCCACCTGCTCGAGCACAAGTCGTCCCGTCTGACGCGTCGCCTCACCGGCAACGCCGAGATGGCCCCGGGCGACGCCAAGAAGATCAAGAAGCTTCTCGGCAAGTGAGCCGGGGCGCGCACCGCGCGCCTGAGCTCTGACCGGGACCCAATCGATACCGGGTCGTGTGAGTCCAACCACGGCCCCGCTACAAGGAGTTAACAAGTGGCACGCGTCAAGCGGGCAGTCAACGCCCACAAGAAGCGTCGGGCGATCCTCGAAGCGGCCAGCGGCTACCGCGGCCAGCGTTCGCGCCTGTACCGCAAGGCCAAGGAGCAGGTCACCCACTCCCTGGTCTACAACTACAACGACCGCAAGAAGCGCAAGGGCGACTTCCGTCAGCTGTGGATCCAGCGCATCAACGCCGCTGCCCGCGCCAACGGCATCACCTACAACCGCTTCATCCAGGGTCTGAAGGCCGCCAACATCGAGGTGGACCGCAAGATCCTCGCGGAGCTTGCCGTCAACGACCAGAACGCGTTCGCCGCGCTGGTCGAGGTCGCGCAGAAGGCGCTGCCGAGCGACGTGAACGCGCCCAAGGCCGCGTGACACTGCGCTGAGCTGAGCGTTGTTTCGGACCCGTAAGCCGCTTGGCTTACGGGTCCGCTTGCGTTCGGCTCTCGTCTGCCCTCTTCTCTTGTCTGCCGTCCGCGGGCCGTGACCGGCTGGTCGCGCAGTTCCCCGCGCCCCTACGGGGCTGCCCCTGCGGGGGCGCCCGCATAGCTACCCGAAGGTGAGTTCATGACCGCCGCTCCCGAGTTGATCTCCCCCAAGTCGCCGCGCGTCAGCGCTGCCCGGCGGCTGGCCAAGCGGAACTTCCGGGGGAAGGAGCGGCTGTTCCTCGCCGAGGGGCCGCAGGCCGTGCGGGAGGCCGCCGGGCACGCGGACACCCTCGTCGAGCTGTTCGCCACCGTCGACGCCGCCGAGCGCTACGCCGACATCGTGGGGGAGGCCCGCGCCGCCGGGGCCCGCGTGCACCTCGCCGACGAGGACGTCATCGCCGACATCTCGACGACCGTCACACCGCAGGGGCTCGTCGGGGTCTGCCGGTTCCTCGACACCCCCTTCGAGGACATCCTCGCCGCCCGGCCCAAGCTCGTCGCCGTCCTCGCCCACGTACGCGACCCCGGCAACGCCGGGACCGTGCTGCGCTGCGCCGACGCCGCGGGCGCCGAGGCCGTGGTGCTGACCGACGCCTCCGTGGACCTCTACAACCCCAAGGCCGTGCGCGCCTCGGTCGGGTCGCTCTTCCATCTGCCGGTCGCCGTCGGGGTGCCCGTGGAGACGGCCGTACGAGGGCTGAAAGACGCCGGTGTGCGCATCCTCGCCGCCGACGGCGCGGGCGAGGACGACCTGGACACGGAGCTCGACAAGGGCACCATGGGCACCCCCACCGCCTGGGTCTTCGGCAACGAGGCGTGGGGGCTGCCGGAGGAGACCCGCGCACTCGCCGACGCCGTGGTGCGTGTTCCGATCCACGGCAGAGCCGAGAGCCTCAATCTCGCGACGGCCGCGGCCGTGTGCCTCTATGCCTCCGCTCGTGCACAGCGTGCCGCCGGAGGGTGCCGCTCCGTCACATCGAGCTAGTAGTGTGACGGGCTCGGGGGCCCTCCCCCAAGCTCACGCCTTTGCTCGAGCGGGGAGGCACCCCCACCGCCAGTCCGAGAGGTGGGGTACGGGGAATGAGTGTCGGCACCAGCAGAGCACCGGGAGTACCGGACATCGTCCGTGCTCGCGCGGACCGCCGCGGCCCCGGTGATCTCGGCGACCTCGGACTCGACCCCGACGAACTGCCCGACGGGCTCGTCGTCGCGGACGAGACGGGCCAGGTCATCTGCTTCAACGCGGCAGCCGCGCGGATCACCGCCGTCCCCGCCGCCGACGCCCTCGGCGCGCCCCTGGAGCACGCCCTCCCATTAGAGGACCTCGAAGGCCGCCGCTGGTGGCAGCTGACGAATCCCTACGGAGGCCTCGCCATCCGCGTCGGCCAGCCCGAGCGCAATCTGCTGCTGCCGGGCGGCCGCGAGGTCCTGGTCTCCGCCCGCTATCTGCGTACCACCCGCACCGGGCCCGTGCGCCGCGTCGTCGTCTGCCTGCGGGACACCGAGGCCCGCCGCCGCACCGAGCGCAGCCACGCCGAGCTGATCGCCACCGTCGCCCACGAGCTGCGGTCCCCGCTCACCTCCGTCAAGGGCTTCACGGCGACGCTGCTCGCCAAGTGGGAGCGGTTCACGGACGACCAGAAGAAGCTGATGCTGGAGACCGTCGACGCCGACGCCAACCGCGTCACCCGGCTGATCGCCGAGCTCCTCGACATCTCCCGCATCGACTCCGGGCGGCTCGAACTGCGCCGTCAGCCCGTCGACATAGGTGCCGCCGTCGGCCGGCACATCCAGGCGCACGTCGCCTCCGGCCAGGACGCCGCCCGCTTCCTGCTCCGCCTCCAGCAGCCGCTGCCCGATCTGTGGGCGGACCCCGACAAGATCGACCAGGTGCTGAGCAACCTGTTGGAAAATGCGGTGCGGCACGGCGAGGGAACCGTCACCATCGACGTGGCACCCTCCTCGTCCCCGCGTGAGCGAGGCGGCGCCGAGACCGCCGTGACCGTCAGCGACGAAGGTTCCGGCATTCCGGAGGAGTCGATGGGCCGCGTCTTCACCCGCTTCTGGCGGGGCAGCAAGCGCGGCGGGACGGGACTGGGGTTGTACATCGTGAAGGGCATCGTGGAGGCGCACGGCGGGACGATCACCGTCGGCCGCGCCCCGGGCGGCGGCGCCCAGTTCCGATTTACGTTGCCCGTGGGGGCTCCCGCGTATCTCCAGTGAGTCCACGGTGACTCCGGTGAGGACGTCCTGAGCAGCCCGCGGGCGCATTCGATCACCGCACCCCCGTTAGACTCGGTCGTTGGCACTTTGCGTCCCCAACCTTGGGACACTCCGTCTCCGATTCGTCGACGGGGACCATCCGCCAGCCAACCGGAAGCACGGGAAGAGATGTCGGCACCGAACAAGTCGTACGACCCTGTTGAGGTCGAGGCACTGAAACCTGAAGAGATCGAGCGCATGCGGGACGAGGCGCTCGCCGCCTTCGCGGCCGCAGACTCCCTCGACGCGCTCCAGGAGGCCAAGGTCGCGCACACCGGCGGCACCTCGCCGCTGGCGCTCGCCAACCGCGAGATCGGCGCGCTGCCCCCGCAGGCCAAGGCCGAGGCGGGCAAGCGCGTCGGCATGGCGCGCGGCGCCGTCAACAAGGCGCTGGCCGCCCGCCAGGCCGAGCTGGAGGCCGAGCGCGACGCCCGGGTCCTGGTCGAGGAGGCGGTGGACGTCACCCTGCCGTACGACCGCACGGCCGCCGGCGCCCGGCACCCGCTGACCACGATGATGGAGCGCGTCGCAGACGTCTTCGTCTCGATGGGCTACGAGGTCGCCGAGGGCCCCGAGGTCGAGGCGGAGTGGTTCAACTTCGACGCCCTCAACTTCACGCCCGACCACCCGGCCCGGCAGATGCAGGACACCTTCTTCGTCCAGGGCCCCAAGGGCACCGAAGGTGACGAGTCGGGTGTCGTGCTGCGGACGCACACCTCCCCCGTGCAGGCCCGCGCGCTCCTCGAACGCCGCGAGCCGCCCGTCTACATCGTCTGCCCCGGCCGCGTGTACCGCACGGACGAGCTCGACGCGACGCACACCCCGGTCTTCCACCAGATCGAGCTGCTCGCCGTCGACGAGGGCCTGACCATGGCCGACCTGAAGGGCACCCTCGACCACATGGTCCAGGCGCTCTTCGGCCCGGACATGAAGACCCGGCTGCGGCCCAACTACTTCCCGTTCACCGAGCCGTCCGCCGAGATGGACATGGTGTGCTACGTCTGCCGCGGCGAGTCCGTCGGCAACCCCGACCGCCCCTGCCGCACCTGCGGAAGCGAGGGCTGGATCGAGCTCGGCGGCTGCGGCATGGTCAACCCCAAGGTGCTGACCGCCTGCGGCGTCGACCCCCAGAAGTACAGCGGATTCGCCTTCGGGTTCGGCATCGAGCGGATGCTGATGTTCCGCCACAACGTCGAAGACATGCGAGACATGGTCGAGGGTGACATCCGGTTCACCCGGCCGTTCGGGATGGAGATCTGATGCGGGTCCCGCTTTCCTGGCTGCGGGAGTACGTCGACCTCCCCGCCACCGAGACCGGCCGTGACGTGCAGGCCAAGCTGATCGAGGTCGGCCTCGAGGTCGAGACCGTCGAACAGCTCGGCGGCGGCCTCAAGGGCCCGCTCGTCGTGGGCAAGGTCCTCACCATCGAGGAGCTGGAGGGCTTCAAGAAGCCCATCCGCTTCTGCACCGTCGACGTCGGCACCGCCAACGGCACCGGCGAGCCGCAGGAGATCGTCTGCGGCGCCCGGAACTTCGCCGTCGGCGACAAGGTCGTCGTGGTCCTGCCCGGCGCCGTCCTGCCCGGCGACTTCGCGATCGCCGCCCGCAAGACGTACGGCAAGACCTCGCACGGCATGATCTGCTCCGGCGACGAGCTGGGCATGGGCGACGACGGCAGCGGAGGCATCATCGTCCTGCCGCCCGAGCACGAGGTCGGCACCGACGCCATCGAGCTGCTCGAACTGGTCGACGAGGTCCTGGACATCGCCGTCACGCCCGACCGCGGCTACGCCCTGTCGATGCGCGGCGTCGCCCGCGAGACCGCCATCGCCTACGGCCTGCCGCTGCGCGACCCGGCGCTCCTCGACGTGCCCGCGCCGAACTCCTTCGGCTACCCCGTCAAGATCAGCGACCCGCTCGGCTGCGACCGCTTCACCGCGCGCACCGTCACCGGCCTCCAGCCCGAGGCCCGCTCGCCGATCTGGCTCAAGCGGCGCCTCCAGAAGGCCGGGATGCGCCCCGTCTCGCTCACCGTCGACATCGCGAACTACGTGATGCTGGAGCTGGGCCAGCCCCTCCACACGTACGACCGCTCCCGCATCCAGGGGACGATCGGCGTGCGCCGGGCCGAGCAGGGCGAGAAGTTCACGACGCTCGACGGCGCCAAGCGCGTCCTCGACGCCGAGGACCTGGTGATCACCGACGACCGCGGGCCCATCGGCCTCGCGGGTGTCATGGGCGGCGCCAACACCGAGATCGCCGACCACGACGCCGAGAGCGGCACCACCGACGTCGTCATCGAGGCCGCGCACTTCGACGCGCTCTCCGTCGCCCGCACCGCGCGCCGCCACAAGCTGGGCTCCGAGGCCGCCAAGCGCTACGAGCGCGGCGTCGACCCGCAGGCCGCGTCGGCCGCCGCCCAGCGGACCGTCGACCTCCTCGTGCTGCTCGCGGGCGGTACCGCCGAGGCCGGTGTCACGGAGATCATCGCGCCCACCGCGCCGCGCACGATCACCATGCCGGCCGACCACCCCGACAAGGTCGCCGGTGTCGCCTACGGCCGCGAGACCGTCGTACGCCGCCTCCAGCAGGTCGGCTGTGACGTGTACGGCCAGGACGACCTGACCGTCACCGTGCCGTCGTGGCGCCCCGACCTCGCGGAGCCGAACGACCTCGCCGAAGAGGTCATCCGCCTCGAGGGGTACGAGAACCTCCCCTCGACCCTGCCGAAGCCCCCCGCCGGCCGCGGCCTCACCGACCGGCAGCGCCTGCACCGCCGCTTCGGGCGCGCGCTGGCCGGTGCCGGGTACGTGGAGGCGCTGAGCTACCCCTTCATCGGTGAGAACGTCTTCGACCAGCTGGGCCTGGAGGCGGACGACCCGAACCGCCGCGTGGTCAAGCTCGTCAACCCGCTCTCCGACGAGGAGCCCGCCCTCCGTACGACGCTGCTGCCGGGCCTGCTCGCCGCGCTCCGCCGCAACGACGGCCGGGGCAGCCACGACCTGGCGCTCTTCGAGACGGGGCTCGTGTTCCACCCCCGGGAAGAGCTGAAGGTCGCCGTGCGGCTGCCCGTCGACCGGCGGCCCACCGACGAGGAGATCGCGTCCCTCACCGACGCGCTGCCCGTCCAGCCCCGGCATGCCGCCGTCGTCCTCGCGGGCGCCCGCGAGCAGGCCGGCTGGTGGGGCAAGGGCCGCCCGGCGGACTGGGCGGACGCCGTCGAGGCGGCGCGCACCCTCGCCCGCGAGGCCGGTGCCGAGCTGATCGTCGAGCAGGGGCAGTACGGCCCCTGGCACCCGGGCCGCTGCGCGGAACTGAAGGTCGTCATCGACGGCGACATCGTCTCCGTCGGCCACGCCGGCGAGCTGCACCCGCGCGTCGTCAAGGCGCTCGGCCTGCCCGCCCGCACCTGCGCGATGGAGGTCGACCTGGACCGCCTGGAGCAGGCCGGCGAGGGGACGCTGCGCGCACCGCGGATCTCCGCCTTCCCCGTGGCCACGCAGGACGTCGCGCTGGTCGTCGACAAGGAGGTGCCGGCCGCCGTGGTCGAGTACTACCTGACCGGCGGCGCGGGCGAACTCCTGGAGTCCATCCGGCTGTTTGACGTCTTCGAGGGCGAACAGCTCGGCGAGGGCAAGAAGTCCCTGGCGTACGCGCTGCGCTTCCGCGCGGCCGACCGTACGCTGACGGTCGACGAGGCGTCGGCGGCCCGAGACGCGGCCGTCGCCCTGGCGGCCGAGCGCACGGGAGCGGTGCTCCGCGGAGCGTAGTCACCGTCTGTAGGCGTCGCCAGGCGCACAATGGGGCGCAAAGAGGGGCTTACCCGGACCACCGGGTGAGCCCCTCACTCGTTGGGGTGACAAAGGGCTTCACGATGGCCCGATCGGGCCACTCGGTCGACAGAATCATTCCGGCCGTAGGGGTCGGTCTGCGCGCCGCACGGGCTGAGGGGGGGCCGACAGCATGATCCGTTTCAGGGCTGGGGCTCCCCGCGGGGTGATGCCAAGGGCGAGGGGGCCACGAGGGCGGGACCGGGGCCCGCGTGGCCGTGACACAGACCCCCGGCTGCCCTGCGTGGGCGGCCGTCGTCGGTTCCGGCGTGTGCTCGCGCTGGGGCTGCCGACGGTATGGGGCGCCGTCGCCATCACGTACAAACTGGCCTGTCCGCTGGCCCAGCAGGACGGCATGGGGGCGCGGATCGTCAGCAGCGCGGTCTTCTTCGCCGTCGGGACCGGGCTCATGGTGCACGTCCACCGCACGCTGCTGCGGGAGCTGAGACAGGTCCGCGAGGTCGCGGGCGCCGCGCAGAACGTGCTGCTGAGACCGCTGCCGCCTGTCGTGGAAGGGCTCGCTCTCGCCGCCGGACGGGTCTCGGCGTCGCGGGGCGCCTGTGTCGGCGGCGATCTGTACGAGGTCGCCGCCACAGACCACGGCGTGCGCGTCGTCATGGGTGACGTCCGGGGGCATGGCCTCGGCGCCATCGGGACCGTCGCCGCCGTCCTCGGGAGCTTCCGCGAGGCCGCCCACGACGAACCCGAACTGCCGGTGGTGATGCGCCGGTTGGAGCGGGCGCTCGGGCGGCACCTGCGGGAGCGCGCGCACGCCGAGCAGCCCGCGAGCGGAAGAGCGGCGCAGGACGGTGCGCTGGCCGAGGAGTTCGTCACCGTACTGCTCCTGGAGATCGGCGAGGACGGCGAGCTCCTGGCCGTCAACTGCGGTCACCCGTGGCCGTATCTGCTCAAGCAGTGGGCCCGGCCGCTGGCGGACGCCGAACCGCTGCCGCCGCTCGGCCTCTTCCCGCTCCCCGAGGTACTGCCCGTGCTGCGCTGCGGGCGGCTGCTGCCGGGCGAGACGCTCGTCCTGCACACGGACGGCATGGAGGACGCCCGCGACGCGGCGGGCGAGTTCTTCCCGCTCCAGGCCGCGCTGACCGCGGCGGCCCGGGGCCCGTCGATCTCCCCGCAGGACCTCATCGACGCGGTCTACGCCGACCTCCTGCGCCACGCGGGGCGGTCGCCGTCCGACGACGCGGCGCTGCTCGTCCTGCGCAACGACCGCGAGAACGACCGCGAGAACGACCGCGAGGAGGCCCCTCTCCCGCAGCAGGAGCCGGGACGGCGCGTCACCCGCCCCGTGAGCTGAGCTCCCCGATGGCCGGAAACGAGCCGCGCGCCGTCCGCCCCGCCATGGAGTTGTCGGGCAGACGGCGGGACGGACGGCTCCAGCGAGGGCCGCCGCACTGAATGAGGGGGGAGCCGGCGGCCCACCGGCCTCCTCAACTGATGAGGCACCTCAGTCAAGCGAGCCCACACAGGACGCGGCAGAGCGCACACCCCCCGGATCCGGGCACTCCGTTCACACCCCGTGTGAAGGCCTCTCCACTACCCTGAACAGCACCGAGCCACCGGAGGGCATCCATGCAGCCCAACACCCTGCTCGACGCGATCCTCGACGAAGCGGGCATCTCGCACGCGGGACTTGCCGCACATGTGAACCAGGCCGGAAAGTCCAGAGGCCTCGCGCTGCGCTACGAACACACCGCCGTCTCCCGCTGGTTGAAGGGGCAGCGCCCGCGCGGTCAGGTCCCGGACCTGATCTGCGAGGTGCTCGCCACCCGGCTCCAGCGGCCCGTCACGCTCGACGACATCGGCCTCGGGGTGCCCGGTGTCCCCGCCGCCCCCGCCGGCCCGGTCACCTCCACGCTCTCCGGCTTCGTGGAGCGCGCCACGGCCCTGTGGCGCTCGGACGAACAGCAGCGCCCCCACCTGCTCGGCGCGCCCGCGGTCACCGGCACCCCCGCGGTGATGCCGGTCTGGGAGTGGGAGAACCCGCCCGAGGACACCGATGTGTCCCGCGGCGGACGGCACCCCGTCAGCACGGCCGACATCGAGATGATGCGCGCGGCCCGCGCCCACTACGAGCAGATGTACCGCAAGACCGGCGGCGTCGCGACGCGCACCCGCATCGTCGGCTTCCTCAACGCGGAGGCCGCGCCCCTGCTGCGGGGCAGCTACACCGACGAGATGGGCCGCCAACTGCACCGCTCCACGGGCGGGTTGGTGGCGATCGCGGGGATCTGCGCCTACGACTCCGACGCGCACGGCCTCGCCCAGCGCTACTTCCACCAGGCCCTGCGCCTCGCGAAGGCCAGTGGGGACCGGGGTCTTGGGGCGTACGTCATCGCGCTGCTGGTCAACCAGTCGCTGTTCATGCGCGAGTACCGCCAGGCCGTGGCGTTCGCCGAGGCGGCGCTGCGGGCCTCGGGCCGTGACCTCACCCCGGCGCTCGCATCCGATCTGTACGCGATGCAGGCCAAGGCGTACGCACACCTGGGCGACGGCAGGAGCGCGCTGTCGTGCATCCGGCGCGCGGAGGCCGCGGCCGACCGGATCCTGCGGGGCCGCGAGCCGGACGAGACAGGGTACGTCCAGCCGGGACTGGTCAACGTACAAGTGGCGGAGGCCCTGCTCAGCCTCGGCGATCTGGTCAGCGCCCGTGAGCACGCCGCCGCGGCCGTCGACACGCCGGCGCACGACCGGGGCCGGGTCCACCGGCTCGCGATGCTCAGCCAGATCGAACTGCGCCAGGGCAACACCGACGAGGCGGTCGCCACGGCGGTGCAGATGGCGGAACAGGCCCGGGGGATGGAGTCCCAGCGGCTTCGGGACAGACTGCGCGCGGTACGCGAGCACCTGGTGCGCAGCGACTGCGCGGGCACGGCCGAGGCGGCCGAACTCATCGACGGGGCGTTGCGCGTCCCGCTCTGACCCTGGCGCCCCCTGGCGCCCCCTGACGCCCACTGCTCTGCGGTTCTCCCTGCTGCGATATTGCCGTCTACTCGGCGAAAGGTGGCAGAACCGTGCAGTGGACGAAACAGAGCGAACAAACTGTGTATGGAAACAGGTGGTTCACGGTCAATCTCGCAGATGTCGAGCTACCCGACGGCCGGCATCTGGACCACTTCCTGATACGGCTGCGGCCCGTCGCCGTGGCCACCGTCGTCAACGACGCCAACGAAGTGCTGCTGCTCTGGCGGCACCGCTTCATCACCGACAGCTGGGGCTGGGAACTCGCGGCGGGCGTCGTCGAGGACGGCGAGGACATCGCGTACGCGGCGGCCCGCGAGATGGAGGAGGAGACCGGCTGGCGGCCGGGCCCGCTGCGGCACCTGATGAGCGTCGAGCCCTCGAACGGGCTCACCGACGCCCGGCACCACATCTACTGGTCCGACGAAGGGACCTACGTCGGCCATCCCGAGGACGACTTCGAGTCGGACCGCCGTGAGTGGGTCTCTCTCAAGCTCGTCCCCGACATGGTGGCCCGTGGGGAGGTCCCGGCCGCCAACATGGCCGCGGCCCTCCTCCTCCTGCACCATCTGCGCCTCGGCCAGGACGCGCGCTAGCTAATGGCCGATCGCCTGCCAGACCGCCACGGCGAGCGCCGCGACCGCCGCGAGAGCGACGATCGTGGGGAGCGGCCAGCGCGTGTGTTCCAGGGCGGTGACCCGGGCCTGCAGGGCCTCCACGTTCTTGGCGGTCTGTTGGTCGTGCTGCGTCAGCAACGCCAGCCGTCCGTCGACGCGGGCCAGGCCCACGTCCAGGCTACGGCGTAACTCCGCGAGTTCTTCCGGGACCACGGCACTCTCGCCATCGGTGGTCACGAGTCCACTCCTCTCTGTAATGGCGCGTCCCCCCTTCATCCGCACGGGCAGTCAACTCGCGTGGCGGACAGGGCGGGAGAGTGTGCGATGGGCATATGCGAGCCCACCGCGCACACGGTGTGTGAACGCCGCGGGCCCGGCACTCGAAGGAGTGCCGGGCCCGTCGACGCGGAGCGGTTTCACACCGGATGTGTCACGTGTACGTGTAGAAGCCCGAGCCGGTCTTCCGGCCGAGGCGGCCCGCGTCCACCATGCGCTGGAGCAGCGGGGGAGCGGCGTACAGCGGCTCCTTGTACTCGGCGTACATGGAGTCGGCGACCGAGGCGACCGTGTCCAGGCCGATCAGGTCGGCGAGCTTGAGCGGGCCCATCGGGTGGGCGCAGCCCATCTCCATGCCGTTGTCGATGTCCTCGCGGCTCGCGATGCCCGACTCGAACATCCGGATCGCGGAGAGGAGGTACGGGATGAGCAGCGCGTTGACCACGAAGCCCGAGCGGTCCTGGGCGCGGATCGCGTGCTTGCCGAGGACCTTCTCGACCATGACCTGCGCCCGGCTGATGGTGCCCTCCGACGTGGTCAGCGCCGGGATCAGCTCGACGAGCTGCTGCACCGGCGCCGGGTTGAAGAAGTGGATGCCGATGACCTGGTCGGGCCGCGAGGTCGCGACCGCCAGCTTCACCAGCGGGATGGAGGAGGTGTTGGAGGCGAGAATCGCGTCCTGGCGCGTCACCACCTGGTCGAGCACCTGGAAGATCTCGGTCTTGACCTGCTCGTTCTCCACGACGGCCTCGATGACCAGGTCACGGTCACTGAACTCGCCGAGGTCGGTGGTGAAACTGAGCCGGGCCAGGGTCGCGTCCCGCTCCTCCTCGGAGATCTTGCCGCGCTCGGCGGCCTTGGAGAGGGAGTTGTACAGCCGTGTGCGGCCGATCTCCAGGGCCTCGCCGGTGGTCTCCGCGACCTTCACATCCAGTCCGGAGCGGGCGCAGACCTCTGCGATTCCGGCGCCCATCTGGCCACAGCCCACCACTCCGACGCGTGCGATATCGGTCATGGAGTCGGTCACCTCGTGCCTTTCGCTGATCAACGGGGCCGGCAGGTCCCCCGTATGGATGGTGCCTGCCTCGGCCGTGAACGTTACTCCGCAACCTGGGGTCCATGGCGTGCCGGGTCGGGCATGCTGGCCGCAACCCGGCGAAAGGTGCCGGACACAGCGAGCTCAGGGGCGTACAGATGAGGCGTATGTCACGTCGGGGTTTCTCGGTGGTGGCCGCGGCGACGATCGCGGGCCTGGCGACGGCGGGGGACGCGGCGGCGGCCCCCGACCGGCGCCGGAAGAAGGCGCGCGAGCTGCGGGCCATGTGGCTGGCGACCGTCGTCAACCGCGACTGGCCCTCCAAGCCGGGCCTGTCCGCGCAGCAGCAGCGGAGCGAGCTCCTCGCGTTCCTCGACTCGGCGGTGAACCGCAGACTGAACGCGGTGGTCTTCCAGGTGCGGCCCACCGCCGACGCCCTGTGGCCCTCGCCGCACGAGCCGTGGTCGGAGTACCTCACCGGGACCCAGGGCAAGGACCCGGGCTGGGACCCGCTGGGCACCGCGGTGAAGGAGGCGCACCGCAGAGGCCTGGAGCTGCACGCGTGGTTCAACCCCTTCCGCATCGCCAACCACACCGACCCGTCGCGGCTGGTGGCCACGCACCCCGCGCGCGTGCACCCCGAGTGGGTGGTGCCGTACGGCGGGAAGCTCTACTACAACCCGGGCCTGCCCGAGGTGCGGCGCTTCGTGCAGGACGCGATGCTCGACGCGGTCCGCCGCTATCCGCTGGACGCGGTGCACTGGGACGACTACTTCTATCCGTACCCCGTCGCGGGCCAGACCTTCGACGACGACGACGCCTTCGCGCGCTACGGCGGCGGCTTCCCGGACCGCGCCTCTTGGCGCCGCGACAACATCGACCGGCTGGTGCGCGAGATGTCCGGCCGGATCAAGAAGACCCGGGGGCGCACCCAGTTCGGCATCAGCCCCTTCGCGGTCTGGCGCAACAAGGCGACCGACCCGACGGGCTCGGACACCCGGGCCGGCGTACAGACGTACGACGACCTGTACGCGGACACGCGCGGCTGGGTGAAGAAGGGCTGGCTCGACTACATCGTCCCGCAGGTGTACTGGAACATCGGCTTCCCCGCGGCGGACTACGCCAAGCTGGTGCCGTGGTGGAACGACGTCGTACGCGGCACGGGCGTGCGCCTGTACATCGGTGAGGCCCTCTACAAGGCGGGCGATCCGGCGCAGCCCCCGGCCTGGCAGGACCCGGCGGAGCTGTCCCGCCACCTCACGTACGCCGAGGGCTTCCCCGAGGTGCGCGGGCACATCTACTTCTCGGCCAAGGAGGTCGGCGTCGACAGGAACGGCGCCATGGCGCGGGTCGTCGCCGACCACTACCAGGAGCCGGCGAAGCCGCCGCGCTGACGCTCCAGTCCTAGCTCGCCGGGTCCTCGTGCCGTACGACGGTGTCGGGGCCCGGCGACATCAGCGTCTCGTGGCCGTCCTCGAACCGGACGCGGTACGGCGGGCCGCCGTCCTCGCCGAGCACCTCGACGACCTCCGCGGTCCGGTCGTGCTGCCCGACGATCCTGCCGTGCACCACCAGCCTGTCACCTACGGTTGCGCGCATGTGGAGTACTCCCTCGTCCCGCTCTGCGGTCGCGTTCCGTGGCCTCCATTCTAGGGCGGAGGGCGGGAGTCGGCGCCCGGTCGGACGCCGGTCGGGTCGGCCTCGGGTCAGCCGCGGGCCCTCTGGGTGACCGCGATGCAGACGAGGACCGCGGCCGCCGTGAGGGGCGCGGCGACGGGCAGGTGCTCGCCGAGCAGGAACACCGACCAGACCAGGGTCAGCAGCGGCTGGGCGAGCTGGAGCTGACTGGCCTTGGGTACGCCGATGGCCGCCATGCCCCGGTACCAGACGACCAGGCCGAGGAACTGCGAGCCGATCGCGGAGTAGAGCAGGCCCGCCGTGCTGTGCCCGGTGAGCTGGAAGGACTCGTGCTGGAGGGCGAGGGCCGCGCCGAGCAGGTTGAGCGGCAGGCAGAGCATGAGCCCCCAGCCGATGACCTGCCAGCCGGGCATCTCACGGGCCAGGCGGCCGCCCTCGGTGTAGCCGGCGGCGCAGATCAGGAGCGCGCCGAAGAGGTAGAGGTCGGCGGCGGACAGCGCGCCGCCGCTCTGCTGCACGGTGAACGCGATCACGGCCGCGGCCCCGGCGAGCGCCGCCACCCAGAACATGCGCGAGGGGCGCGCCCCGGTCCGCAGCGCCGAGAGGACGGCGGTCGTCAGGGGGAGCAGGCCCACGACCACGGCCGCGTGCGCGGTGGTGGAGGTCTGGAGGGCGAGCGTGGTCAGCAGCGGGAAGCCGACGACCACACCGGCGCCGACCACCGCGAGCCCCGCCCAGTGGCGGCGGTGCGGCACCGGGACGCGCAGGGCGAGCAGGCAGCCGCCCGCGATGAGGGCGCTCAGCGCGCCGCGCAGGGTGACGAGGCTCCAGGGGCCGATGCCTTCGAGGCCCCAGGCGGTGGCGGGGAAGGTCAGCGAGAAGGCGGTGACGCCGAGGGCGGCCATCACGGTGCCGGTGCGGCGGGAGCCGTGCGGGGCGGGGGTGGCGGCCACGGGTGCCGTCGTACCGGTGGCGGCTTCACTGACCGCTATCCGCTTCGGGCGAGTAGCGCTATCCTGTGCTGTCATGCAAGACAGTAGCAGTGTGGGTGAACTGGCGAAACAGCTGCGGGACGAGATGGACCGCTACTCACCTGGAGGAAAGCTGCCGTCCAGCCGGTCCCTCGTCGAGCGGTTCCGGGTGAGCCCCGTGACCGTGTCACGGGCCCTGGCGCAGCTGGCCGCCGAAGGGCTCGTCGTCACCCGGCCCGGCGCCGGGGTCTTCCGCGCCGAGCCGACGGTGCCCGCCGTGCCCGCCGGCGACACCTCGTGGCAGGAGGTGTCCCTGAGCGCCGACGCCACCGCCGAGCTGGTGCCGCGCGCGGTCGACGCCTCCGGGGTGCTCGCCACCCTGGCCGCACCGCCGCCCGGCGTCATCGAGTTCAACGGCGGCTACCTCGACGCCTCCCTCCAGCCCGAGCGCGCCATGGCCGCGGCGCTCGCCAGGGCGGGGCGGCGGCCCGGGGCGTGGGGCAGGCCGCCGGTCGACGGCCTTCCGGAGCTGCGGGAGTGGTTCGCGCGCGGCGTCGGCGGGGCCGTCACGGCCGCCGAGGTGCTGATCACCGCGGGCGGGCAGAGCGCCCTGACCACGGCGCTGCGCGCGCTCGCCCCGCCGGGAGCGCCCGTGCTCGTCGAGTCGCCCACCTACCCCGGGATGCTGGCGATCGCCCGCGCGGCGGGGATGCGTCCCGTGCCGGTGCCCGTCGACACGGACGGGGTGCGCCCGCAGCTCCTGGAGGCCGCCTTCCGCGCGACGGGAGCCCGGGTCTTCGTCTGCCAGCCGCTGTTCCAGAACCCGACGGGCGCCGTACTCTCCGCCGAGCGCCGCCCGGAGGTCCTGCGGATCGCCCGCGAGGCGGGGGCGTTCGTCATCGAGGACGACTTCGTGCGCCGCCTCGTCCACGAGGACGCCGGGCCGCTGCCGCCGCCGCTCTCCGCCGACGACAAGGACGGCGTCGTCGTGCACGTCTGCTCGCTCACCAAGGCCACCTCGCCGAGCTTCCGGGTGAGCGCGCTCGCCGCGCGCGGACCGGTCCTGGAGCGGCTGCGCGCCATCCAGGTCGTCGACCACTTCTTCGTGCCCCGACCGCTTCAGGAGGCGGCGCTCGAACTGGTCGGCTCCCCGGCCTGGCCGCGCCATCTGCGGGCGGTGGCGGGCGAGTTGAGGATCCGCAGGGACGCCATGGCCGCGGCGCTGCGGCTGCGCCTGCCCGAACTCGCGATGCCGCACATCCCCGCGGGCGGCTACAACCTCTGGGTGCGGCTGCCCGACGGCACCGACGAGACGGCGCTGGCCTCGGCCGCCCTGCGCGCGGGCGTGGCCGTGGCCCCCGGCCGTCCGTACTTCGCGGCGGAGCCCACGGCGGCGTACGTCCGGCTGAGTTTCGCGGCGGTCGCGGGGGTGGGGGAGATCGGCGAGGGGGTGCGCAGGCTGCGGGCGGCCTGCGACGAGGTCCGGGGGTAGCCGCCGGGCGGAAAGCGGTCGACGGGACGCACGGGGTGCTGCGAGGGTCGGGGCATGAACGACAGTGTCACGCTCCACGGTCCGTACGAGATATCCGCCGACCCCGCCCGCGTCGACGCGGCCCGCGTCCACCAGTGGCTCTCCACGGACGCGTACTGGGCGCTCGGCCGCAGCCGCGCCAAGCAGGACGCGGCGATCGCCGGGTCGCTGAACTTCGGCGCGTACGACGGAAGTTCGGGGGATCAGGTGGCGTACGCACGCGTGGTGACCGACCGGGCCACCTTCGCCTGGCTCTGCGATGTGTACGTCGCCCCGGACGCGCGCGGCAGCGGCCTCGGCACCGCCCTCGTGGACGCGGTCCGCGCGCACCTGGAGCCGTTCGGCCTGCGCCGCGTGCTGCTGGCCACCGCCGACGCGCACGGCGTCTACGAGAAGGTCGGGTTCAAGCCCCTGGACGACCCGGAGTCCTGGATGGCGCTGGGCGGTCAGTGACCGCCGGGCCCCGGGCGGCCCGTACGTACTCCGTGACGAGCAACAGATCCTTGGCGGGGCCGCTGACCCTCCACCGGCTGCGCCAGTGATCCGCGTCGTCCACCTCGAACTCGCCCCGGTAGAGGTCCGCCGCGCACGGATGGTCCGTCGCGTGCCGGCCGGAGCGCAGGTCAAGGTCGTGGAAGAAGCGCCCGTCGGCGAACTCGACGCGGGCCGTGCCCGGGGTCGCGCCCGGCAGGAAACGCAGGGTGCGCTCGGCGGGGCGCGCGGTGCCGTGCCAGGTGAAGACGCCCGACTCGTGGTGGAGGAGCCCGCCCTCGTGCGGGGCGGGCAGCGGCGAGAAGAGCGTCGTACCGCTGAAGTGGCCCTCCGAGCCGTCCGCGAGGTCGCGGACCGTGCGGGTCACGCGCCACTCGCCGACGAGATGGGCGAGTGGCTCCGGGACGGGGCGGAGGGAGGACATACCGGCAGGTTAGCCGCTACTTGTCCAGCACCGACATGCTGCGCGCGTCGTACCGCGTGCCCGCGACCTTGTCGGCGGGAGCCGCCGCGTCGATCGCCGCGAGGTCCTCGGCGGACAGTTCGAGCGTGGCGGCCGCGATGTTCTCCTCCAGGTACTTCTCGCGGCGCGTGCCCGGAATCGGCACGACGTCGTCGCCGCGGTGCTGCACCCAGGCGAGCGCGAGCTGCCCGGCGGTGACGCCCTTTTCGGCGGCGAGCGCGTTCAGCGTCTCGACGATGGCGAGGTTCCGCTCCAGGTTGCCGTCGGTGAAGCGGGGCTGGGTGCGCCGCAGGTCGCCCTCGGGCAGCGCGTCGAGCGAGGTGTAGCGGCCGGTGAGGAAGCCGCGGCCGAGCGGCGAGTACGGCACGATGCCGATGCCGAGCTCCCGGCAGAGCGGCGCGATCTCCGCCTCCAGGTCCCTGGTCCACAGCGACCACTCGCTCTGGAGCGCGGCGATCGGATGCACGGCGTGCGCCCTGCGGATCGTGTCCGCGCCCGCCTCGGAGAGCCCGATGTGGCGCACCTTGCCCGCCTGGACCAGCTCTGCGAGCGCGCCGACGGTCTCCTCGATCGGCACGGTCTTGTCGATCCGGTGAGCGTAGTAGAGGTCGATGTGGTCGACGCCGAGGCGCCGCAGCGAGGCGTCGCAGGCCTCGCGTACGTACGGGGCGTCGCCCCGGATGTGCGTCGGCTCGCCGAAGCGGTTGGTGAAGCCGAACTTGGTGGCGAGGACCGCCTCTTCACGGCGCGGGCCCGCGAGGGCGCGGCCCAGGAGCTGTTCGTTGTGGCCGCTGCCGTAGAAGTCGGAGGTGTCGAGCAGGGTGACGCCGAGGTCCAGGGCGCGGTGGATCGTCGCGATCGACCGGTCGTCGTCCGACGCGCCGTATCCCTGGCTCATCCCCATGCATCCGAGCCCCTGGGCCGAGACCGTCAGCGCGCCGAGCCGGCGGGTGGGAAGACTGGTCATGGTGGTACCTCCTGGCTGGTGCTCCGTGGTCGGCTCCGACACTAGGAGCTGGAGCGGACTCCAGGTCAAGGCCGGACGGCCTCGGGAGAACCGGAGCGCGCCTACGGGGGTTGTCCCCAGGGGGATTCGGCCCGGTGGCCCGATGGTGGCGGGCCGCGCGCCTTCCTAACGTGGTGATCGTCTCCGGCCGGGTGGGCCGGGGCGGACACCGACGGACCAAGGAGCACGATGCGCGTCGCCTCGACCATCACCGCGGGCTTAGGACTGGCCGGTCTCCTCGCGGGCGGAGTGTCCGCCGCGACCTCTCCCCCCAAGCCGGCATCGCAGACGCTGAGTTGGGGCGCCTGCTCGGCCGGTCAGAAGGAGCTGATCGCGGCGGGCGCGCAGTGCGCGAAGGTCACCGTGCCCCTCGACTACGCCGACCCCGGCGGCCGTACGATCCAGCTCGCCATCTCCCGCGTCAAGGCGAAGTCGTCCGAGCGGCGCGGCATCCTGCTCTCCAACCCCGGCGGTCCGGGCGGCACCGGCCTCGCCCACACCCTCGCCCTGCGGCCCACGCTGAAGGACGTCGCCGACCAGTACGACCTGATCGGCTTCGACCCCCGCTTCCTCGGCGAGAGCACCCCGCTCACCTGCGGCCCCGCCCCGCGCCCGGCCCCGCCCGCGCCGACGACCACACCGCGCGAGGACTTCGAGGCGTCGGTGCGTGCCGCCCGGGACACCGCGCGCCGCTGCCAGCAGCACGGCGACAACGCCGCGCTGCTCCCGCACGCCTCGACCCGCAACGTCGCCCGCGACATGGACGCGATCCGCGCCGCCCTCGGCGAGCGCAAGCTGTCGTACTACGGCGTCTCGTACGGCGCGGACCTCGGCGCCGTCTACACCCAGCTGTTCCCGCGCCGCGCCGACCGCGTCGTCCTGGACTCCTCGACGGACCCGGCGGCCACGCAGTACGAGCTGTTCCAGCGCTCGGGAGCGCCCGCGGAGGCCGCGCTGGCGACGCGAGTGCGCGCTGACGTACGGGAGTTGCTGGCCCGGGCCGAACGGCACCCCATTCCGGTCCAGGGGCAGCGGCTGAACGCCCCACTCCTGCGCATGATCTTCAAGCAGCTCGTCCAGCACGAGGAGTACGGCCCCCAACTGGCAGAAGTGGTCGGCGACTTGAAGAAGGCGGCGGCGGGCGAGGGCATCGAGCCGGGCCCCGCCCTCGCCGGGCTCCTCGAACTCCTCTCCTCGCCGGAGCTGGAGAGCAGCATGGTCGGCGGCGCGATCTTCATGTGCGGCGACGGGGGGTGGCCCGCGGGCGGCTGGCCGAAGAACCCGGCGACGTACTGGAAGAACATGCAGCGCAGCCGTACCACGCAGCCGGTCTTCGGCCCGTACGTCAACGGCATGATCGCGCCGTGCGCGTTCTGGAAAAGCGAGCCCCGCGAACCCGGCACGAAGATCGGCAACGACGTGCCGGTCCTGCTGCTCCAGGCCCGTCACGACAACAACGTGCCCTACGAAGGCGCCCTCGCCCTGCACCGCAGGCTCACCGGATCGCGCCTCCTGACGGCGGACATCCGCTCGCACGGCGTCTACGGCCGGGGGAACGACGGCCTGACCCCCGTCCCCTGCGCCGACCGCGCCGTCAACACCTACCTGCGCGACGGCGAGCTGCCCGCCGCCGACCTCACCTGCCCGAAGCCGGAGGCGCGCTCATGACGGAGATCAGCAGGCGTACGGGGCTCGCGGCCGCCACGGCGGCGCTGCTCACGGGGGCGGCGGCCCCCGCCTCCGCGGTGGCGCCCCGGCGGGAGCGGGCCCTGCAACGCCACGTCGACGCCCTCCTCGCCACCGGAGTGACCGGCGTCCTCGCCGAGGTGCAGGGCGCGCACGGCCGCACGGCCGCCCGCGCGGGCGTCGCCGACCTCGCGGCGAAGGATCCGGTGCCCTGGGGCGCGTACTACCGGATCGGCAGCGACACCAAGACGTTCACCGCCACGCTCCTCCTCCAACTCGTGGGCGAGGGAAGGCTGAAGCTCACCGACACCGTCGAGCGGTGGCTGCCCGGCGCGGTCCGTGGCCACGGCAACGACGGCCGCCGGATCACCGTCACCAACCTGCTGCGGCAGACCAGCGGCCTGAACGACTACTTCGCGGTCGCGGCGGACCCCGCCGACCTCACACCGGAGGCCTACCGCCGCGACCGCTTCCGCCCGCAGACCCCCGAGGAGCAGCTGACGGCCGCCCTGAGCAAGCCCCCGGAGTGGCTGCCCGACGCCGACGATCCGGCGGGGGAGCGACGCTGGGCCTACTCCAACACCAACTACGTCGTCGCCGGGTTGCTCATCGAGGCGGTCACGGGCCACCTCTGGGCGCAGGAACTCCACGAGCGGATTATCGAACCGCTCGGCCTGCGCGACACCCTCACGCCGGGCACGTCGTCATATGTGCCGAGGCCGACGGCCACCGGTTACACGTACTTCCCGAACGGCACCCGGCCCATCGACACGACCCTCGGCTTCGGCGGCGGCGCGGACGGCTGCCTCATCTCGACGCCCCGGGACCACGGCGTCTTCCTGCGCGCCCTGCTCGGCGGGCGCCTGCTGCGCCCGGCCGAGCTGGCGGCGATGCGGCAGACCGTGCCCGTGAAGGACTGGATCCCGGCCGACGGCGTCCGCTACGGCCTCGGCATCGCCTGGCGGCCGGTGACCGGCCGCCGCGACGGCATCTGGTTCCACGGCGGAACCAGCCTCGGCTGCGTCAGCGAATGCGGTGTCACCCCGGACGGAGCCACAGCGGTGACCAGCGCGGCGTTCACGCTCCGCTTGGACAGCCGCGAACGGAGCGAGAGGCAGTCGCGGGCGGCTTTGCGGATGGTGGATGGGGTGCTGGGGGAGGCTCTTTCCGGGGGCGGGCGGTAGCTCTGGCGGGGGTGGGGGCCCGGTGCCTTGGCTGCCGGACTCGCCGCGTCGTGCGTGCCTCGGGGGCGGCTTCCGGAGCCGGTGGCTAGCCCCGGCCGGGTGGTCGACTCGGTGGTGGGGACCCGGCGTCGTGGCCGCCGGGTCTCGCCACGTCGTCCGTGCCTCGTGCTGCGCTGCCGTAATGGCCCGACTGCGCGTGGTCGATGCGGCGCTGGTGGGGCTTCCGGCGCTAGCCGCTAACCCCGGCCGGAGGGGATCCCCTCGGTGGCGGGGCGCCCCGCGTCTTCGTCGCCGGGTCGCGTCAGTCGTCCCGGCAGCCTCGTCGCCGCCGCCGCGCCCAGCGCCGCCACGGCCGCCAGGGTCGCCAGTGTCGGGGCCATCGCGGAGAGGAAGGCGCCGTCGGTCCGGTGGGGCTCCGTGCCGGGTGCGTGTCCCGCGAGCGCGGTCATCAGGGTGGTCGCCAGGGCGATGCCCAGCGTCGGGCCCACGTTCATCGCCGTCTGCTGGAGGCCGCCCGCGACGCCCGCCTCGGCTACGGGGGCGTGCCGTACGACGACGGCCGTCGCGGCCACCATCACCGTGCCGAAACCGGTGCCCACCAGCAGGAATCCGGCCCCGTCCGCGACCGGCCCCGACGCCTGGTCCAGGCGGGACAGGGCGAGGACGCCGAGGGTGAGCACCGCCATGGCGGCCGTGATCGTCCGCCGGGGCCCGTACCGGCGCAGCAGCACCGCCGCGTACGGCGCGCTCACGATCATCATGATCGCGAGGGGCAGCGCCCGCAGCGCGCTGTGCAGCGGGTCGAGCTCCAGCACGTCCTGGAGGAAGTACGTGCCCACGAAGAGCGCACCGAACATCGCCGCGGAGGCCGCCACCAGGATGCCGAGGGCGGGCCCGACCGCGGTCGAGCCGATCAGGAGGGGCGGTATCAGCGGACTCGCGGCGCGGCGTTCGTGCCGGACGAATACGGCCGCCGCGAGCACCGCCCCGCACGCCCCGAGCACGGTGGCCGCCGGCCGGCCGCTCTCCGAGGCGCCGACCAGCGTGTGCACGAGGCACGCCAGCGCCACCGCGAGCAGCCCCGCCCCGGTCAGGTCGAGTCCGGGCGCGGGCCCCTCCCGGGGCGGCGCGGGCACGCGCACCAGCAGCGCCAGTACGCCGATCACCAGCGCGGGCACCACGCTCAGGAAGAACACCGAGCGCCAGCCCAGCTCCGTCGCGAGCGCCCCGCCGAGCACCGGCCCGGCCGCCGCCGCGACGCCGATCGCGCTGGTCCGCACCGCGATCGGCAGCCCGATCCTGTCGGGTGGGTACGCGGCCCGCAGCATCCCGAGCGTGGCGGGCTGGAGCAGCGCGCCGAAGACGCCCTGGGCGACGCGCAGCGCGATCACCCAGCCGATGTCCGACGCGAGGCCGGTCCCCGCCGAGGCGAGCGCGAAGCCAAGCGTCCCGACGGCGAAGATCCGCCGGTGTCCGTACCGGTCACCGAGCCGCCCCGCGAAGACCAGCAGGCTCGCCACGGCGATCAGATAGCCGGTGCTGGTCCACTGCACCTGCGTGAACGACGCGTCCAGATCACGCTGGAGGGCGGGCTGCACGGCGGTCAGCACGGTGCCGTCCAGAGCGACGACCATCGCGCCGAGAACACTGCACGCGAGGGTCAGGTTCCGCTGCGTCCGCGGGCCCGGCGTCCGCGGACGGCTCGCCCTGGGCGTGGGCCGTGTCTTTGCGCCGAACACCCCCTCACCCCCCAGCCGAACGGCAGTCACGCCCGCTCCGCACCGAGATGCGCGTCCAGCGCCGCCTCGATCAGTGGTTCCACGTCCGCCGCCCCCGACGCCAGCCGCAGGCTGCCCCACCCCCACAGCTGCGCGATGCCGTGCAGGTTCGCCCACAGGGACCCCGCGGTGATCCGCGCCCCGGCGCCGGACGCGGGGCGTGCCTCGGCGACCAGGCCGACCAGGACGTCGAAGAGCGGCAGGCTGGTCTCCCGCAGGCCGAGTCCGTCGCTCTCCAGGAGATCGTGGCGGAACATCAGCTCGAACATCCCGCGGTGGTCCGCCGCGAAACCGAGGTAGGCACGGCTCAGCGCCTTCAGCCGCGTACGCGCATCGCCTTCGGCCGCCGCCCGCTCCACCTCCGCCGCCAGCGCCGCGAACCCGCGCCGCGCGATCGCCGACAGCAGCTCCACATGTGTGGGGAAGTAGCGGCGGGGCGCCCCGTGCGAGACCCCGGCCCTGCGGGCGATCTCCCGCAGGGTCAGCGCCTGCACACCCTCGGCCGCCAGGAGTTCCACGCCCACGTCCACCAGGCGGGCCCGCAGCCCGGCGTCCTGTGGCTTGTCTGTCTCGTCTTGGCTCATAGACACTGTCTACTACATCGCGTAGACAGTGTCTACGCGGAAGGAAATGGCCAGGGCCCTGTCCGTACGGGGGAAGGTAGGAGATATCTTGATGTCGAGCAATGTTGCAGACGCGGAGCGGAGCACCCGGTGACTGACTCGACCATCATCTACACCCACACTGACGAGGCCCCGGCCCTGGCGACCCATTCGTTCTTGCCGGTGGTCCAGGCCTACGCCTCGACGGCAGGCGTCAGCGTGGAGACCCGTGACATCTCGCTCGCGGGCCGGATCATCGCGAGCTTCCCCGAGCGCCTCGAAGAGGGCCAGCGCATCAACGACGCCCTCGCCGAGCTGGGCGAACTCGCCAAGACGCCCGGGGCGAACATCATCAAGCTGCCCAACATCTCGGCCTCGATCCCGCAGCTGAAGGCCGCGATCGCCGAGCTCCAGGGCCAGGGCTACGCGCTCCCCGACTACCCGGACGACCCCAAGACCGACGAGGAGCGCGACATCCGCGCCCGCTACGACAAGGTCAAGGGCAGCGCCGTCAACCCGGTCCTGCGCGAGGGCAACTCCGACCGCCGCGCCCCCGCGTCGGTCAAGAACTACGCCAAGGCCCACCCGCACCGCATGGGCGCCTGGACGTCCGAGTCGAAGACGAACGTCGCCACCATGGGCGAGAACGACTTCCGCTCCACCGAGAAGTCCGCGGTGATCACCGAAGCCGGCGCGCTGCGCATCGAGCTCGTCGGTGACGACGGCTCCACCACCGTCCTGCGCGAGTCCGTACCGGTCCTCGCGGGCGAGGTCGTCGACGCCTCCGTCATGCGCGTCGCCGCGCTGCGCGAGTTCCTCAAGCAGCAGGTCGCCCGCGCCAAGTCGCAGGGCGTGCTCTTCTCCGTGCACCTCAAGGCCACGATGATGAAGGTCTCCGACCCGATCGTCTTCGGCCACGTGGTCCGCGCCTTCTTCCCGAAGACCTTCGCCGCGCACGGCGAGACCCTCGCCGCCGCCGGCCTGACCCCGAACGACGGCCTGGGCGGCATCTTCAAGGGCCTGGACTCGCTCCCCGAGGGCGACAAGATCAAGGCGTCCTTCGAAGCCGAGCTGGCCGAGGGCCCGGAGCTGGCCATGGTCGACTCCGACAAGGGCATCTCCAACCTGCACGTCCCGAGCGACGTCATCGTCGACGCCTCCATGCCGGCCATGATCCGCACCTCCGGCCACATGTGGGGCCCGGACGGCGAGGAGCACGACACCCTGGCCGTCCTCCCGGACAGCAGCTACGCCGGCATCTACCAGGTCGTCATCGACGACTGCCGCGCCAACGGCGCCTTCGACCCGTCGACCATGGGCTCCGTCCCGAACGTCGGTCTGATGGCGCAGAAGGCCGAGGAGTACGGCAGCCACGACAAGACCTTCGAGATCCAGACCACCGGCACCGTGCGCGTCGTCGACGCCGCGGGCAACGTCGTCCTGGACCAGGCCGTCGCCGTCGGTGACATCTTCCGCATGTGCCAGACCAAGGACGCGCCGATCCAGGACTGGGTCAAGCTCGCCGTCACGCGCGCCCGCGCCACCGGCAGCCCCGCCGTGTTCTGGCTGGACGAGACCCGCGCCCACGACGCCGTGCTCATCGGCAAGGTCAAGCAGTACCTCGCCGACCACGACACCGCGGGCCTGGACATCCGGATCATGTCCCCGGTCGAGGCCACCGCGTTCTCCCTGGAGCGCATCCGCCGCGGCGAGGACACCATCTCCGTCACCGGCAACGTCCTGCGTGACTACCTCACCGACCTCTTCCCGATCCTGGAGCTGGGCACCAGCGCCAAGATGCTGTCGGTCGTCCCGCTGATGAACGGCGGCGGCCTCTTCGAGACCGGCGCCGGCGGCTCCGCACCGAAGCACGTCCAGCAGCTGGTCAAGGAGAACTACCTGCGCTGGGACAGCCTGGGCGAGTTCCTCGCCCTCGCGGTCAGCTTCGAGCACCTCGCCACCACCACGGGCAACGCCCGCGCGCAGATCCTCGCCGACACCCTGGACCGCGCGACGGCCACGTTCCTGGAGAACGACAAGTCGCCGAGCCGCCGCCTCGGTGGCATCGACAACCGCGGCAGCCACTTCTACCTCGCCCTCTACTGGGCCCAGGAGCTGGCCAAGCAGACCGAGGACACGCAGCTCGCCGAGGCGTTCGCCGCCCTGGCCAAGACGCTGGCCGAGCAGGAGCAGACCATCGTCGACGAGCTCATCGCCGTCCAGGGCTCCCCGGCCGACATCGGCGGCTACTACCAGCCGGACGTCGCCAAGGCCACCGAGGTCATGCGTCCGTCCGCGACGTTCAACCAGGCGCTGTCGATCCTGGGCTGACGTCCGGCACAGTCGTGAAGCCCGGCACACAGTCGTGAAGGGGGCCTCCCGCCGCTCGGCGGGAGGCCCCCTTCACGTGCCTTCATGTGCGTACGCGACTACGAGCGCCGCCGCGGCTTGCCGCGCTTGGCGGGCTTCGGGCGGGACACGGCCTTCTTCTTCGGCTGCGCCGCGGCCTTGGGCCTGCCCTTGGCCTGCGGCTTTGCCTGGGACTTCTCCTTCGCCGCCGGGGCCTGCGCGCGCCCCCGAGAGCTGTTGACCGTACGGCCGCGGACGATGCCGATGAAGTCCTCGACCAGCTCCGTGGTCCCGTCCTCCCGCCACGAGAGGGCCACACGCGACTCGGGGGCGTCCGTGACGGGGCGGTAGGTGAGGTCCTTGCGGTGGTGCAGCCGCGCGAGGGACTGCGGGACGAGGAGCACCCCCACGCCCGCCGCGACCAGCTCGATCGCGTCGGCCGTCGTCGCCGGGCGCTCGGCGGCGGGCACCCCCGGGCGCCGCTCCCACTCCAGCGTCTCGTCCAGCGGGTGGAACACGATCTCGTCGGCGAGGTCCTCGGGGGACACCTCGTCGACCGCGGCCACGACGTGGTCCTTGGGGATCACGACGACCGTGGTCTCGGCGTAGAGGGGGATCGCGCTGAGGTCCGTACGGTCGATCGGCAGCCGTACGAACCCGGCGTCGGCCCCGCCCGCGCGCAGCACGTCAGGTGCCTCGCCGGGAGAGACCTGGAGAAGGGTCAGGGGGACGTCGGGCAGCCGCTCGTTCCAGATACGCACCCACTTGGTGGGCGTCACCCCCGGGACGTAGGCGAGCCGGAACGAAGGGGTTACTTCCGAGCCTGTCACCTCGCCAGGCTACCGGTCGTGGTCAGAGGTAGCGCACATGCTCGATACCCTTGACACCATGACGTCGCACCAGAACACCCAGACCATGAAGCCCGCGACCGCGGCGAAGAAGCTGGGTGTGCTCCTCCAGGCCACGCCCGCCGAGTTCCAGGAGGGTGTCGTCTCGCGCAGCGAGCTGAACTCGCTTCAGGCCGACCCGCCCGAGTGGCTCCAGGAACTGCGGCGCAACGGCCCCCACCCCCGCCCGGTCGTCGCCGCCAAGCTCGGCGTCTCCATCGCGGGCCTCGCCCGGGGCGGGGTCACCGAGCCGCTCACCACCGAGCAGATCGACGCGCTGAAGGACGAGATGCCCGGTTGGCTGCGCCAGGAGCGCGCCACCCAGGCCGAGGTCCGCAAGGAAGCGGTGCGGATCAAGGAGAAGCAGGCCGAGCAGGCCCAGAAGCGTGCGGCTCGCGCCGACGAGGACGCCCGCTCCTGACCCACGCCGGCCGCTGAGCGAGGGGCCCGCTCCCGCATCGGGCCCCCGACCACGCACCGCCCGGTCCCGCGTGCGCAGGCTCAGCCCTGCGTGCGCAGGCTCACCACCAGTTCGCGCGGCAGGCCGTGGGTGTCGTGCAGGTAGCGGAAGTCCTCCTCGTCCAGCGGGCCCCGGAAACGGGGCCGGGCCAGCACCTGCCGCCCGCGCTCCAGGAGTCGCCCGAAGCGATGCTCCTCCTCGACCAGCACCCGGTGCACGGCACTCGGATCGGCGTCCTGCCGGAAGCGGTCCAGGGTGTGCCGCACCAGTTCGTCCGGGAGGTCGCCGAGCGTGCGCGAGGCGTCGTCCCGCCACAGCACAGTGAGTACGCGACGCACCAGCCGCCGCAGCACATAGCCGCGTCCCGAGGCGGCCGGGCCCACGCCGTCGCCGATCACCACGACAGCCGAGCGCAGGTGGTCGCAGACCAGCCGCAGCGACGGCTCGTCCAGCGGCCACAGGCCCGGCACGAGCCGCCGCCAGAGGTCGAAGACGTCGCTCTCGAACACCGACCGGCGGCCCTGGAGCAGCGAGGCCAGCCGCTCCAGGCCGAGGCCGGTGTCGACATTGCGCTGGACCAGCGGTACGAGTGAGCCGTCGTCGAGGCGGCGATGGCGCATCATCACGTGGTTCCACACCTCGACCCAGCGGTCGTCGCGCGTCGGGGTCGACTCCGGCGGTCCTTCACCGGTCCACAGGAAGATCTCCGAGTCGGGCCCGCACGGCCCGGCCGATCCGCTGGGCCACCAGTTGTCCTCCACGGTCAGCTCCACCGGGACCCCTCGGTCCTGCCACAGCTCCAGGGAGGCGGTGTCGGGCCCGGTCCGGTTGTCGCCGCCGAAGACCGTGGCGTGCAGCAGCCCGGGGTCGACGCCGAAGCCGTCGGTGAGCAGCTCGTACCCCCAGGCCAGGCTCTGCGGGCCCTCGTAGTCGCCGAGCGACCAGGTGCCGAGCATCTCGAAGACGGTCAGATGGGTGGGGTCGCCGACCTCTTCGAGGTCCGTGGTGCGCAGACACCGCTGGACGTTGACGAGCCGCCTGCCGAGGGGGTGCGGGCGCCCTTCGAGGTACGGGATGAGCGGGTGCATCCCCGAGGTGGTGAAGAGCACCGGGTCGCCGGGCGGCGGCAGCAGGGTCGAGCCGGTGATCCGGCGGTGCCCGCGCTCCTCGTAGTACTCGACGAACGTACGGACGATCTGCTCGGTGCTGAGGGGGGTCTTCATGGGAGTGGCTCCTTCGCGTCGCGACGGGAGGCACCGGAAGACGGCCCGTGCGATCACCGGAACCGGGACGAGGGAACCACGGAACCACCGGCGGGCCGTTTCCGGTCGCCGGTGGAGAGTTCAGGACGTACGTACGTCAGGCGGCGGCGACCGGCGAGCGGGGCGCTCGCGCGGTCGCGGTGAGGCTGAGGCCGGTGACGTTCATAGGGCCGAAGATAACGCGGCGGGGATGTGGACGGCACGCGATTTACGGCCGCCGGCCCGGACCGGGAGCCACTTCTGACAGGAGCCCGTGACGACTAATGTAAGGGTACCCTTACCTAAGGGGTCGCCCTTGCGGCGTGGGCATGAGGGTGGCGTTGCATAAAACTGCGGCTATGCGTATAGTCATGCCATCCAAGAGGAGGGTTCCATGGCGGTACGCGCAGCAGTGGCAGGGGCGAGTGGGTACGCGGGCGGCGAGTTGCTGCGCCTGTTGCTCGCCCACCCCGAGGTGGAGATCGGCGCTCTCACCGGGAACTCGAACGCGGGCCAGCGCCTGGGAGCGCTGCAACCGCATCTGCTCCCGCTCGCCGACCGCGTTCTTGAGCCGACCACCCCGGAGATCCTCGCGGGGCAGGACCGGCCGCACGACGTGGTCTTCCTCGCGCTGCCCCACGGGCAGTCCGCCGCCGTCGCCGAGCAGCTCGGCCCCGACGTCCTCGTCGTGGACATGGGCGCCGACTTCCGGCTGAAGGACGCGGGGGACTGGGAGAAGTTCTACGGCAGCCCGCACGCCGGCACCTGGCCCTACGGGCTGCCCGAACTGCCCGGCGCCCGCGCCGCGCTGGCGGGCACCAAGCGCATCGCGGTGCCCGGCTGCTATCCGACCGCCGTCTCGCTCGCGCTCTTCCCCGCGTACACGGCGGACCTCGTCGAACCCGAAGCGGTGATCGTCGCCGCGTCCGGCACCTCCGGCGCGGGCAAGGCCGCCAAGCCGCACCTGCTCGGCTCGGAGGTCATGGGGAACATGTCCCCGTACGGAGTCGGCGGAGCGCACCGGCACACCCCCGAGATGATCCAGAACCTGAGCGCCGCCGCGGGCGCCCCGGTCACCGTCTCCTTCACGCCGACCCTGGCCCCGATGCCGCGCGGCATCCTCGCCACGTGCAGCGCGAAGGCCAAGGCGGGCGTCACCGCCGAGACCGTGCGGGACGCGTACGCCAAGGCCTTCGCCGACGAGCCGTTCGTCCACCTGCTCCCCGAGGGGCAGTGGCCCGCGACCGCCGCCGTGTACGGCTCGAACGCCGTACAGATCCAGGTCGCGTACGACGAGGCGGCCGGCCGCGTGATCGTGATCAGCGCCATCGACAATCTCGCCAAGGGCACCGCGGGCGGCGCCCTCCAGAGCATGAACATCGCCCTCGGCCTCGACGAGGCGACCGGGCTCTCTACGATCGGAGTCGCGCCGTGAGTGTGACGGCAGCCAAGGGATTCACGGCGGCGGGCATCGCCGCCGGCATCAAGGAGAACGGCAACCCGGACCTGGCCCTCGTGGTCAACACCGGGCCCCGCCTGGCCGCCGCGGGCGTCTTCACCTCCAACCGCGTCAAGGCCGCGCCCGTCCTCTGGTCGGAGCAGGTCCTCAAGGGCGGACTCGTCTCCGCCGTCGTCCTCAACTCCGGTGGCGCCAACGCCTGTACGGGACCCAAGGGCTTCCAGGACACGCACGCCACCGCCGAGAAGGTGGCCGAGGTCCTCTCCCTGAACGCGGGCGAGGTCGCCGTCGCCTCGACCGGGCTCATCGGTGTCACGCTGCCCATGGACAAGCTCCTGCCGGGCGTCGAGAAGGCCGCCGGTGAACTCTCCGCGCACGGCGGCGAGAAGGCCGCCATCGCCATCAAGACCACCGACAGCGTCCACAAGACGTCCGTGGTGAGCAGGGACGGCTGGACCGTCGGCGGCATGGCCAAGGGCGCCGGCATGCTCGCCCCCGGCCTCGCCACGATGCTGGTCGTGCTGACCACGGACGCCGACCTCGAAGCCGACGTCCTGGACCGGGCGCTGCGGGACGCAACCCGCCTCACCTTCGACCGCGTCGACTCCGACGGCTGCATGTCCACCAACGACACGGTGCTGCTGCTCGCCTCGGGCGCCGCCGAAGTCACCCCGGAGTACGCCGAGTTCGCCGAGGCCGTCCGCGAGGTCTGCGACGACCTCGGCCGGCAGCTCATCGGCGACGCCGAGGGCGCCAGCAAGGACATCAAGGTCGAGGTGGTCAACGCGGCCAGCGAGGCCGACGCCGTCGAGGTCGGCCGGTCCATCGCCCGCAACAACCTCCTCAAGTGCGCGCTGCACGGCGAGGACCCCAACTGGGGCCGGGTGCTCTCCGCGATCGGCACCACGTCCGCCGCCTTCGACCCGAATCAGCTGAACGTCGCCATCAACGGCGTATGGGTCTGCAAGAACGGCTCGGTGGGCGAGGACCGCGACCTGGTCGACATGCGCTACCGCGAGGTCGTCATCACCGCCGACCTGGCGGCGGGCGAGGAGACCGCGACGATCTGGACGAACGACCTGACCGCGGACTACGTCCACGAGAACAGCGCGTACTCCTCATGAGCAAGGACCCGGGCTCCCAGCCCACCGCCCGCAAGCACACCGCGCTGCCCAAGGCGCAGATCCTCATCGAGGCGCTGCCCTGGCTGACCCGGCACCGCGGTAAGACCGTCGTCATCAAGTTCGGCGGCAACGCCATGGTCGACGAGGAGCTGAAGGCCGCGTTCGCCCAGGACGTCGTCTTCCTGCACCACGCGGGCCTGAAGCCGGTGGTCGTGCACGGCGGCGGACCGCAGATCAGCAAGGCGCTCGAACGGCACGGCATCGTCAGCGAGTTCAAGGCGGGCCTCAGGGTCACCACCGAGGACGCGATGGACGTCGTACGCATGGTGCTCGCCGGTCAGGTGCAGCGCGAACTGGTCGGCCTGCTCAACCAGCACGGGCCGCTCGCCGTCGGGCTCACCGGCGAGGACGCGCACACCATCACCGCCACCAAGCACCAGCCCCGCATCGAGGGCGAACTGGTCGACATCGGCCGGGTCGGCGAGATCACCGAGATCGACACGGGCGCCATCGAGGCGCTGCTCGCCGACGGCCGCATCCCGGTCGTCTCCTCGATCGCCCGTTCCCAGGACGATCACCATGTCTACAACGTCAATGCTGATACGGCGGCTGCGGCACTCGCTGCGGCGCTTGATGCCGAGACCCTGATGGTCCTCACCGACGTCGAGGGCCTCTACGAGGACTGGCCCAACAGCGACGAGGTGATCAGCCGCCTCACCGCGAAGGAGCTGGAGAAGCTCCTGCCCGAGCTGGCCAGCGGCATGGTCCCGAAGATGGAGGGCTGCCTGCACGCCGTGCGCAACGGCGTGGAGACCGCCCGCGTCATCGACGGCCGCGTCCAGCACTCGATCCTGCTGGAGATCTTCACCGACGAAGGCATCGGCACCATGGTCGTGCCGGACGCGCCGCACGACGACACGCAAGCCGACACCGAGGGGGAGTCATGAGCAACCAGGAGCTGACCGCGCGCTGGCAGGGCGCGCTCATGGACAACTACGGTACGCCGCGGCTGCCCCTCGTGCGCGGCGCGGGCAGCAGGCTGTGGGACGCCGACGGCAAGGAGTACGTCGACTTCGTCGGCGGCATCGCCGTCAACGCGCTCGGCCACGCCCACCCGGCGATCGTCGAGGCCGTGAGCGCGCAGATCGGCGCGCTCGGCCACGTCTCGAACCTCTTCGTCGCCGAACCGCCCGTCCGGCTCGCCGAACGGCTCCTGGGGCTCTTCGGGCGTGAGGGCCGCGTTTTCTTCTGCAACTCCGGCGCGGAGGCCAACGAAGGCGCCTTCAAGATCGGCCGGCTGACCGGCCGCCCGCACATGGTCGCCACCGACGGCGGCTTCCACGGCCGGACCATGGGCGCGCTCGCCCTCACCGGACAGTCCGGCAAGCAGGAGCCGTTCCTGCCGCTGCCCGGCGACGTCACCCATGTGCCGTACGGCGACGTCGAGGCCCTGCGCGCCGCCGTCACCACCGAGACCGCCTTCGTGATCATCGAGCCGATCCAGGGTGAGAACGGCGTCGTCATGCCGCCCCCGGGCTACCTCACGGCGGCCAGGGAGATCACCCGCGCCACCGGGACCCTCCTCGTCCTCGACGAGGTGCAGACCGGAATCGGCCGCACCGGCCACTGGTTCGAGCACCTCGCGCACGAGGGCGTCGAGCCTGACGTCGTCACACTCGCGAAGGGTCTGGGCGGCGGTCTGCCGCTCGGCGCGACCGTCGCGTTCGGCGCCGCCGCCGAGCTCTTCAGGCCCGGTCACCACGGCACGACGTTCGGCGGGAACCCCGTCGCGTGCGCCGCGGGGCTCGCGGTCGTCGACACCATCGTCGCCGAGGGGCTCCTGGAGAACACCAAGCGGGCGGGCGAGAAGCTGCGGGGCGGGATCGAGTCACTCGGCCACCGGCTCGTCGGGCATGTCAGGGGCGCGGGCCTGCTGCTGGGTATCGTGCTCACCGAGCCGCTCGCGCCGCAGGTGCAGCAGGCGGCTCAGGACGCCGGCTTCCTGGTGAACGCGCCCGCCCCCGATGTCGTACGGCTGATGCCACCGCTGAACGTGCGGGGCGACGAGGTGGACGCGTTCCTCCGGGTGCTGCCCGGCATCCTGGACAAGGCGGCCAAGGCCGACGGGGACGGACGATCCGGAGAATGAGACGACGATGAGCCAGGCGCAAGGCAACGAGCACGGCGACCACGCGGGTCCCGCCGTGCCGCAGACCCGCACCGCACGCCACCGCCGGATCGTGGACATCCTCAACCGGCAGCCGGTGCGCTCCCAGAGCCAGCTCGCGAAGCTGCTCGCCGACGACGGTCTGAGCGTCACCCAGGCGACGCTCTCGCGGGACCTGGACGAGCTGAACGCCGTGAAGATCCGCAACGCCGAGGGCGACCTCATCTACGCGGTGCCGAGCGAGGGCGGTTTCCGCACCCCGCGCGCGCCGCTCGGGGAGTCGGCCAAGGAGGAGCGGATGCGGCGCCTCTCCGCGGAGCTGCTGATCTCCGCGGAGGCCTCGGCCAACCTCGTCGTGCTGCGTACGCCGCCGGGCGCCGCCCAGTTCCTGGCGTCCGCCATCGACCAGGCCGAGCTGCACGACGTCCTCGGCACGATCGCGGGCGACGACACGCTGATGCTGATCAGCAGGGAGCCGGCGGGCGGCCAGGCGCTGGCGGACCACTTGCTGCGGCTGGCCTCAAACGAGTGACCCCGGGCCGCGCCCGGCCCGGCCTCAGCTGCCGGAGGGGCGTGCACTCCTGCGCGCCATCCACGCCGCCACCAGCGCCCCCGAGATGTTGTGCCACACCGAGAACACCGCTGAGGGCAGCGCGGCCAGCGGGCTGAAGTGGGCCGTGGCCAGGGACGCCGCGAGGCCCGAGTTCTGCATGCCGACCTCGAAAGCCATGGCGCGGGACGCGGGCGGGCCGAGGCGGGCCAGCTTGCCCGCGCCGTAACCGAGCGCGAGGCCCAGGCCGTTGTGCAGGAACACCGCGAGGAACACCAGCGCCGCGGCCGACTTGATGGCCGCGGCGCTGCCCGCGACCACGATCGCCACGATCGCGGCGATGGTCAGCGCCGACAACCACGGCAGCGCGCCGAGCACCCGGTCCACGTACCGCCCGAAGAGCAGCCGTACGCCGAGCCCGGCGATGACCGGGAGCAGCACGGTCTTCAGGATGTCCGTGACCATCGAGCCCGCGTCGACGGGCAGGTACTCGCCCGCGAGCAGCAGCGTCAGCGGCGGCGTGACCAGCGGCGCGAGGACGGTCGACACGGTGGCGACCGACACGGACAGCGCCACGTCGCCGCGCGCCAGATAGGTGACCACATTGGAGGCGGTGCCGCTCGGCGCGCAGCCGACCAGGATCACTCCGGCCGCCAACTGCGGTGACAGGCCGAGCGCGTGGGCTATCAGCCAGCCGAGGCCCGGCATGATCACGTAGTGCGCGACGAGCCCGAGGGCCACGGCCCAGGGCCGCTTGACGACGCCCTGGAAGTCCAGCGGGGTCATGGTCAGCCCCATGCAGAACATCACCACGCCGAGCAGGTACGGGACGCTCGTGCCCCAGCCCTCGAACGCCCCCGGCACGGCGAGGCCGAGGGCGCCGGCGGCCAGCACGAGGACGGGGAAGACGGTGACGGCGCGGCGGGCGGCCTTGTCGGCGTCGCTCGTGTCGTCGGCGGGATGAGGGATCGTCTGTTCGGGTCGCACGGCGCGATGCAACGCCCCGCCCCCGCACGCGTGCAACCCCGTCTCGGTATGTGGTCGTTACACGGAGTGGGCCGGACGGTGGGCCCGTGGCTCAGACGGTGGAGGGCGGCAGGGGAAGCGGCAGCCCGGGTAGCCCGTCGATGCTCTGCGCGATGTACTCCTTCTTGCCGAAGTAGGCGTTCAGCGAGGCGTCGTCCTCACGTGCGAAGCGCTTGGCGTGCAGATCGCGGTCCTCGTCGTACGTCATGCAGGGCACCGCGTAGCCGCAGCTGTCCCGGACGAGGTCGGCCGTCACGAGGATGACGGCGCGCAGGCCGTGCGGCGTGGGGTCGATGCCGGGAAAATGGCCGAGCAGATCCTTGAAGCGCGGGTCGTCACGGAAGACGGGCTCGCCGCGGCCGTGCACCCGCACGATGTTGGGCGGCCCCTGGAAGGCGCACCACATCAGCGTGACGCGGCCGTTCTCGCGCAGGTGCGCGATGGTCTCGGCGTTGCTGCCCGCGAAGTCCAGGTAGGCGACGGTCAGTTCGTCGATGACCGCGAAGGAGCCCTTGAGCCCTTTGGGGGAGAGGTTGATCGTGCCGTCACCGGAGAGGGGAGCGGTCGCCGTGAAGAACATCGGCTGTTCTTCGATGAAGGTGCGGAGCCGGCCGTCTATGCGTTCGTAGGTCTTTCCCATGGTGCCGAATTTATCCCCGAAATCCTTCACCTGACTAACGACTTCGAGAATTGACGAAGCATGCAGAGTTCTGCATACTCATGCATAACGCATATCGGTGAACCCGCAAGCGACAGCCTGAGGAGCACGTGCAGTGAGCAGCAACAACGGCGGTGACGTCCGGCTCTGGGGCGGACGGTTCGCCGACGGGCCCGCCGAGGCCCTGGCCAAGCTGTCCGCGTCGGTCCACTTCGACTGGCGCCTCGCGCCGTACGACATCGCCGGTTCCCGTGCCCACGCGCGTGTGCTCCACAAGGCGGGCCTGCTCACCGAGGACGAACTGACCCGCATGCTGGCCGGGCTCGACCGCCTCGAAGCCGATGTGACCGACGGCTCGTTCGTCGGCACCATCGCCGACGAGGACGTGCACACCGCCCTGGAGCGCGGCCTCCTGGAGCGGCTCGGCCCCGACCTCGGCGGCAAGCTGCGGGCGGGACGCTCGCGCAACGACCAGGTGGCGACGCTCTTCCGGATGTACCTGCGCGACCACGCGCGGATCATCGGCGGCCTGATCGCCGACCTCCAGGGCGCGCTCATCGGTCTCGCCGAGGCGCACCCGGACGTCGCGATGCCTGGCCGCACGCACCTCCAGCACGCCCAGCCGGTGCTCTTCGCCCACCACGTCCTCGCGCACGTCCAGTCCCTCTCCAGGGACGCGGAGCGGCTGCGGCAGTGGGACACGCGGACGGCCGTCTCGCCGTACGGCTCGGGGGCGCTGGCCGGATCGTCCCTCGGCCTCGACCCGGAGGCGGTCGCCGCGGACCTCGGCTTCGAGCGCGGCAGCGCGGGCAACTCCATCGACGGCACGGCCTCCCGTGACTTCGTCGCGGAGTTCGCCTTCATCACCGCGATGATCGGCGTGAACCTCTCGCGGATCGCCGAGGAGATCATCATCTGGAACACGAAGGAGTTCTCCTTCGTCACCCTCCACGACGCCTTCTCGACCGGCTCGTCGATCATGCCGCAGAAGAAGAACCCGGACATCGCGGAGCTGGCGCGGGGCAAGTCGGGCCGCCTGATCGGCAACCTCACGGGGCTGCTCGCCACGCTGAAGGCGCTGCCGCTCGCGTACAACCGCGACCTCCAGGAGGACAAGGAGCCGGTCTTCGACTCCTGCGACCAGCTGGAGGTCCTGCTGCCCGCCTTCACCGGCATGATGGCGACGCTCACCGTCCACCGCGAGCGCATGGCGGAGCTGGCCCCGGCCGGTTTCTCGCTCGCCACCGACATCGCCGAGTGGCTGGTCAGGCAGGGCGTGCCGTTCCGTGTCGCGCACGAGGTCGCGGGCGAGTGCGTGAAGGCCGCCGAGGCCGAGGGCAAGGAGCTGGACGACCTCACCGACGATCAGTTCGCCGAGATCTCCGAGCACCTCACCCCCGAGGTCCGCACGGTCCTGAACGTGCCCGGCGCCCTCGCCTCGCGCGACGGCCGCGGCGGCACCGCTCCCTCGGCGGTCGCCGTCCAGCTCGCGGAGGTCAAGGCGGACCTGGCGGCGCAGCGGGAGTGGGCGGCGGCGCGGAAGTGACGGCCGTGCGGGAGTGACGGCCCGCGTGGGTGGCGAAGGGCGTCGCGGGTTACGTTGGCGGGGGAAGATCCCCTACGACCAGGAGGAGCCCGCGATGCCCTTCGCCCGGCTGGCCGCGGCCACGACCCCGACCGCGCACATAGGGATCGGCCTCGCCGCCGTCGGCAGGCCCGGCTACATCACGCTGGGCCGCGAGAGCGACCTGCCGCCGTCCCGCAGCGTCGAGGCCCTGCGCGAGCGCACCTTCGAACTCCTCGACGCCGCGTACGCGTCGGGGGTCCGCTACGTCGACGTGGCGCGTTCGTACGGCCGTTCCGAGGAGTTCCTGGCCGACTGGCTGCACGCCCGGCCCGACAACCGTGACGTCGTCGTCGGCAGCAAGTGGGGCTACACGTATACGGCCGACTGGCGTACCGACGTCGAGGGAGCGCACGAGGTCAAGGACCACAGCGTCGCCGCCTACGACCGGCAGCGGGCGGAGAGCGCCGAGCTGCTCGGCGACCGGCTCGACCTCTACCAGATCCACTCCGTCACGCCCGAGAGCCCGGCGCTCACCGACAAGGAACTCCACGCGCGCCTCGCGGGGCTGGCGGCCGAGGGGGTGACCATCGGCCTCTCGGTGAGCGGTCCCGGGCAGGCGGCGGCGATCCGCGCCGCCCTTGAGGTCACCGTGGACGGTGAGCCGCTCTTCCGTACGGTCCAGGCCACGTACAACCTCCTGGAGACCTCGGCGGGGCCGGCGCTCGCCGAGGCGCACGACGCGGGTCTCACCGTCATCATCAAGGAGGGCATGGCCAACGGCCGGCTCGCCGCCCCGCAGGCGCCCGCCCCGCTGCGCGAGGTCGCCGAGGGGACCGGGTTCGACTGCGACGCGGTGGCGCTCGCGGCCCTGCTCCGCGAGCCGTGGGCGGGTGTCGTCCTGTCCGGGGCGGCGACCTCGGTCCAGCTCGTCTCCAACCTGCACGCCGCCGCCGTGGACCTGGACGCGGACCGTCTGGAACGCCTCGCGGGGCTGGTGGAGGAGCCGGCGGAGTACTGGGCGCGACGCGCGGCTCTGCCCTGGCACTGACCAGGCCGTCCTGCCTTGGTACTGACCAGGCCGTCCTGCCTTGGCACTGAGCGCGCGGCCCTGGCCTGGCACCGGCCAGGCCGCCCAGGGACCCCCTGAGACATATCCGTCTCAATAGGCTTATGGTTGTCTCATGTCAGTCGATCGCGACCAGGTACTGCGGAGCGCCGCGGCCCTGCTCACCCGCAAGTCCACCTCCACGATGGACGAGGTCGCCCGCGCCGCGGGGATCAGCAGGGCCACCCTCCACCGCCATTTCGCGGGCCGTGACGCGCTCGTACGCGCCCTGGAGGACCTGGGGCTCCAGGAGTGTGAGGCGGCCCTGGACCGGGCGGGGCTCCGGGACGGCAGCGCGCAGGAGGCCCTGCGGCGCCTGGTGAAGGAGATCGAGCCCGCCGCCGGGCTCCTCGCGTTCCTCTACACCGAGAACCAGCTCTTCGAGGGGGAGACGCAGAACGAGGGCTGGTCGCGGATCGACGCCCGCCTCGCCGCGCTCTTCCGGCGCGGCCAGGAGAGCGGCGAATTCCGCATCGACCTGACGCCCGCCTGGCTCACCGAGGCGCTCTACGGCCTCATCGGCTCCGGTGCCTGGGCCGTGCAGGACGGCCGGGTGGCGGCCAAGGACTTCTCGTACATGATTGCCGAGCTGCTGATCGGCGGCGCACGGCGGAGAGTGGAGTCATGACCAGCACCCACCAGCGGGCCGCCGGGGCCGACGTGGAGCGCGGCCCCGGCCGCTGGCTCGCGCTCGCCGTGCTCGTCCTCGCCGTGCTCCTGGTCGCCGTCGACGCGACCGTGCTCGGCCTGGCGACGCCGTACATCAGCGAGGACCTCAAGCCCTCCGGCACCCAGCTGCTGTGGATCGGTGACGTCTACTCCTTCGTCATCGCGGGACTGCTGGTCTCCATGGGCAGCCTCGGCGACCGCATCGGCCGCAAGAAGCTGCTGCTCACCGGCGCCGTCGCCTTCGGCGCGGTCTCCGTTCTCAACTCCTACGCCACCAGCCCGGAGTTGATGATCCTGGCCCGCGCGCTGCTCGGTGTCGCGGGCGCGACCCTCATGCCGTCGACGCTCGCGCTGATCCGGAACATCTTCCACGACCCGCGCGAGCGCAGCCTCGCGGTCGGCATTTGGGGCGCCATGGCGTCCGCGGGCGCGGCCGTCGGGCCCGTCGTCGGCGGCTTCCTGCTCGAACACTTCTGGTGGGGTTCGGTCTTCCTCATCAACCTGCCGGTGATGGCGGTCCTGGTCCTCGTCGGCATCAAGCTGCTCCCCGAGTCGAAGAACCCGGCGCCGGGCCCCTGGGACCTGGTCAGCGTCGTGCTCTCGCTCATCGGCATGATCGCCGTGGTGTACGCCATCAAGGAGGCGGCCGCGCATGGCCTGCGCTGGGACGTCGTGGTGGCGGCGGTCGTCGGCGCGGCGGCGCTCACCTGGTTCGTACGCCGCCAACTGACCCTCGACGCGCCGCTCCTTGACATGCGGCTCTTCCGCAACCGGGGCTTCTCCGGGGCGGTGCTCGCCGACCTGCTGACCGTCCTCGGCCTCTCCGGCCTGGTCTTCTTCCTCTCCCAGTTCCTGCAACTGGTGCAGGGCCGACGGCCGTTCGAGGCGGGCCTCGCCGAACTGCCGGCCGCGGTGGGCGCGGTGGCGGCGGGCCTGGTCGCGGGCGTGGTGGCGCGCCGCTTCTCCGTCCGTATCGTGGTCGCGGGCGGACTGGCGGCGGTCGGGCTATCGCTCGCCGCGCTCACCGGCCTGAGCCAGTCCACCGGCTATCCGCTGCTCGGGGCTTCGCTGCTGGTGGTCGGCATCGGCGCGGGCTTCTCGTTCACGGTGACCGCCGACGTCATCCTCTCCAGCGTCCCCAAGGAACAGGCGGGCGCGGCCTCCGCGGTATCGGAAACGGCGTACGAACTGGGCGCGGCGCTCGGCATCGCCCTCCTCGGCTCCATCGTCACCGGCGTCTACCGCGACTTCACGGCCCCACCGGGCACCCCGCCCGCCGTGGCGTCGGCGTCCCACGAATCCCTGGGCGGCGCCGTGGAGTCGGTGGCGGACCTGCCGCCCCACCAGGCGGACGCCCTGCTGGCAGCGGCCCAGACGGCATTCGTCGACGGCCTGAGACTGGCGGCGACGGCCGGCGCGGCGGTCCTCCTGGCGACGGCGGTAGCAGCGTGGTTCCTCCTGAAGGGCCAAAAACTCGCAGAAACCCCAGAAGACCCCTGACCACCCCCCCGCCCCGCAAGGGGCGCGGGGAACTGCGCGAGCAACCCCCACACCCCCCGCACGAATCCACCGGCCGTCGCCCCGCAAGGGGCGCGGGGAACTGCGCGATCAGCCCCCACAAACCCGCAGACGAACCGCCCCCACCCCTCACCCATAACCCGCGATCCGCAAAAACACGAAACGCCCGCCCCGGCCCGGAGGGCAAAAGCCCCCCACACCGACGCGGGCGCACCAACAAACCGCCCAAGCCCCGCAGGGCTACGCCGCTTTGGCCTTGGTCGCATACATGTCCACATACTCCTGCCCGGACAGCTGCATGACCTCCGTCATCACGGAGTCCGTCACCGCCCGCAGCACATAACGGTCACGATCCATGCCGTCGTACCGCGAGAACTCCATCGCCTCGCCGAAACGAACCGTCACCTTGCCCGGCCGCGGCAACCCCTTGCCGCCGGGCTGAAGCTTGTCCGTGCCGATCATCGCGAACGGCACGACCGGCGCCCCCGTCATCAGCGTCAGCCGCGCGATCCCCGTACGGCCCCGGTACAGCCGCCCGTCGGGCGACCGCGTGCCCTCGGGGTAGATGCCGAAGACCTTGCCGTCATCGAGAATGCGCCGACCGGTCATCAGCGCGGCGACACCGCCACGCCCGCCGTCCCGGTCCACCGGGATCATGCCGACGCCCGTGAAGAACCACGCCATCAGGCGGCCCTTGAGGCCCTTGCCGGTGACGTACTCGTCCTTGCCGATGAAGAACACCGGACGGTTGGTCACGAGCGGCAGGATCATCGAGTCGATGAACGTCAGGTGGTTTCCGGCCAGAATGACGGGCCCGGTCCCGGGAATGTTCTCGGCGCCTTCTACCCGTGGGCGGAACATCAGGCGCAAGATCGGTCCGAGCACTGCCTTGATGAGCGCTAGACGGGACAACAGGCCCTCCGGTATCAACGGGTCGACGACGAGTAGGTGACGAGTAAGTGCAGGTGAGTACGGTACTCGCGGGTCACCGCCGTTTGCACATCGGGTTCACGCACCCGATACGCAGTGTTGACACGGCCCTGTGCCACGTCGCCCCGGGGCGTGGCCCGTGCGACGACCGTATCCCCGCGGGAACGGTGTGGCCCGAAGCAGTGGTCCTTGTCACCCACACACTTCTCTCTGCGTAACGGCCCTTCCGCACGGGCCGCAGCCTCCATGGTGCGCCCATTCGCCATGCCGCGTCACCCCGCCGTTCCGTCCAGGGTCTCCCACACGTCACTCGCGGCCACCTACGATCAGTCCCGCTTTGTCAGGTGCAAGGCGGATGCACAACGGGAGGAGCGCCAATGGCGACGCAGGAGTCGGGTCAGCAGCAGTCGGGGACGAGCCGGGGGCGTCGAGCGGTACTGGGGGCTGCGCTCCTCGGCGCGGGCACCGCCGCGGTCGGCCTGCCCACTGTGGCGAGAGCCGACGAGCGGCACGGACCCGGGCACGGGCACGGCGGGTACGAGAGCCTGCCGAAGCCGACCGTCGTCGCGCACCGGGGGGCCAGCGGCTACCGGCCAGAGCACACGCTCGGCTCGTACCAGCTCGCCCTGGACATGGGTGCCCACGTCATCGAGCAGGACATCGTCCCCACCAAGGACGGCCACCTCGTATGCCGTCACGAGAACGACATCACCGGGACGACGGACGTCGCCGCGCGCCCCGAGTTCGCCTCCCGCAAGACCACCAAGTCCGTGGACGGCGCCAAGCTCACCGGCTGGTTCACCGAGGACTTCACGCTCGCCGAACTGAAGACGCTGCGCGCCAAGGAGCGCATCCCGGGCACCCGCCAGCGCAATACCCTCTATGACGGCCGCTGGGACGTGCCCACCCTCGAAGAGGTCTTCGAGTGGGCCGAGAAGCAGGGCCGCAAGCGCGGCAAGCCGATCTGGCTGCACATCGAGACAAAGCACCCCACCTACTTCCGTGGGCTGGGCCTCGGCCTCGAAGAGCCGCTCGCCAAGCTCCTGCGCCGCTACGGCCGCCACAAGAAGAACTCGCCGAACTTCCTCCAGTCCTTCGAACCCAGCAGCATCCAGCGTCTGGCCAAGCTGGTCTCCGCGCCGCGCATCGTCCTTCTTTCCAGCGCCGCCAGCCGCCCCTGGGACTTCGTCGAGGCCGGCGACCCGCGCACCGTCGCCGACCTGATCAAGCCCGAGGGCCTGCGGTGGATGGCGCGCTTCGCGCAGGGCATCGGTCCGACGCTCGACCTGGTCATCCCGAAGAAGGCCGACGGCAGCCTCGGCACGCCGACCACGCTCGTCGAGGACGCGCACGAGGCGGACCTGATCCTGCACCCGTACACGATGCGCAACGAGAACACCTTCCTGCCCGCGAACTTGAGGAAGGGCACCGACCCGGCCGCCTACGGAGACGCCTTCGGCGCCCTCAAGGCCTACTTCGAGACGGGCATCGACGGCATCTTCTCCGACAACCCGGACACCGCGCTGCTGGCCGCCGCGGACTTCGACAGGGACTGAGCGGCGCCCCGTCAACGACTGGGTGAGCGCCCCCGGTTGGGGTGAGAGACGGCCGCTCCGGCAACCTCGTGCCGGAGCGGCCGCGTCCCGCCGTGCATGACGTACGAGCTCATTCCCACGCTCATCCCCACCCTGCGTCCGCTGCTCGCCGCCGAGGCATCCGCGGAGGCACTCGATTCCGGCGCCGACGCGCGCGACCTGGAACAAGCCGTCTGGCTGCGCCTGCTGGAGCGCCTGGAGTCCGACGGTCCGCCCGCCGACCCGGCGCTATGGCTGCGCGGCGCCGTCCAGTCCGAGGCGCGCCGCTCCCGCCGCACCAGCCGGCAGGAGGTGGCGTACGCGGCCGAGCCCGCCGACGACTCCGACCGCGGCCCCGAGCAGCGCGCCCTGACCGCCGACCGGCACCGCACCCTGCACGCCGCGGTGCGCAGGCTGCCCGGCCGCTGCCCCCGCCTCATGGCCGCGCTGCTGTCCCCCAAGGACCTCACCTACCGAGAAATCGCAGGGGAGTTGGGAATGTCACAGGGGAGTCTGGGGCCGGAACGTTCCCGATGCCTGGGATGCCTGCGCAGAATGCTGGCGGCGGAGGTTGCAGCTCCTGAACCGCGGGGAAAGGAGCGTTAGACAACCGGTGGAGCAGGTGAGCGGGAGGCATGCACACATGGGCATGAGCGTGACCATCTCGGAGGCGACGGAAGCGGACGCCGAGCAGATCCTCAAACTGCAGTACCTCTGCTACCAGAGCGAGGCCGAGCTCTACGGCGACTACTCGATCGAGCCGCTGACCCAGTCCCTCGACTCCATCAAGGCCGAACTGATCACGGGGACCGTCTTGGTGGCCCGCCTCGGCGACGAGGTGGTGGCCTCCGTGCGCGGCACGGTCGACGCCGACGGCACGGCGCGGATCGGCAAGCTCATCGTCCACCCCAGGATGCAGCGGCACGGCCTGGGCGGTCGGCTCCTGAACGCGATCGAGCGACAGCTCGGCGCGGACGGCACCACCAAGAGCTTCCAGCTCTTCACCGGCCACCGCAGCGAGCAGAACCTCCAGCTCTACCGCAAGCATGGCTACGCCCCCGTGCAGACCCGGCGGGTGAACGACCGGCTCACCGTCGTGACCCTGGCCAAGGACTCCGACACCCGCGCGTACGTGGCGAGCGCCTAGCGAAGCCACTGGCTCCCTGGCACCGGCCGGCCGACCCGAACGCCCTCGTCCCAGGGTGCTCGCGTCGGCCGTCGGCATGTGCGCGGCGCCCTGCATCGATTCCGCCGCGGCGCCACGCGGACATTTCACCCGGCGGATCCGCCAATTTTCCCGTGCCGTTTCCTCGCGTTCCGTAATGCCCCCGAGCCGCCCCGTCGCAGGGGATGGCTGATTCATGGGGCACCAAGTCGCCCCACAGAGCGCCACACGGCCCCCGTGAAGCGCTTCCGCCCCTTGTTCCACGGGCGACCGGTGAATGGCCGGGAGTCGTCGCATACGCATACGTTCAGTCACCACTGATGGCCTCGCGTCAGATGCGTGTGTCCTGCGTCACGTTGACGCCCTGGCTGGGTGGAGCTTTAACTCAGCCCGCTGTGAACATCCTGTGACGATGTTCCGTAACTCTTGGGTGGGGGCTGTGGAGTTGATGCCAAGCGTGTGCGGGTGCGTACGGGCGACCAGGTGGGGAGTGGCCGCGGCCCTTGTCGTCGCGGCCACGACGTCGTTCTCGGTCGGCGCATCGCCCGCGGCTGCCGTCTCGTGCACCGCAGGTCTGGGGTCGGACTTCAACGGCGACGGCATCCGCGACATGGCCGTCGCCGACCCCGAGGCCACGGTCGCGGGGAAGGCGAACGCCGGCCTGGTCCGCGTCGTCCTCGGCGGCGACAAGGGCGTCACCGAGATCTCCCAGTCCCTGAGCGGCATGGCCGCCGATCCCGAGACGGGCGACAAGTTCGGCGCCTCGATCGCCATGTACGACGCCGACAAGGACGGCTGCGACGACCTCGTCGTGGGCGCCCCGTACGAGGACGTCACCACAGCCGACGGCCCCCAGGCCGACGCCGGAGCCGTCTACGTCATCCACGGCAGGCCCGCGGGGATAGGCGCGGGCTCCACCATCAAGAGCTACACCCAGGCCGGTCTCGACGGGGGCACCGTCACCGAGGCCGGGGACCTCTTCGGCTACGCCTTGGCGGCCGGCATCAAGTCGGGAGGCAAGCCGTACCTGGCCATCGGCGTGCCGGGGGAGGCCATCGGTGCCGTCTCGGACGCCGGATGCGTCCACTACGTCCAGGGCACGACCGAGACCACGGTCAACCAGGACGACCCCGACGTGCCCGGGGTGGCGGAGGCCAACGACCGGTTCGGACGCTCCCTCGCCGCCACGAGTCGCTTCATCGCGGTCGGGGCGCCCGGTGAGGCGATCGGCGACGAGTCATTCGCCGGCGCGGTGACGCTGTTCAACCACACCATCGAGGACGGGCGTCCGACAGCATTGGACGGCGTGGACGAGAACCACCCGGCCCTGGTGTCGGGCGCCTCCGCCAAGGACGACCGGTTCGCCACGGCTCTGTCGATGGTCCCCTACCGGCCCTCGGGCGCGGAGTCCGAGACGGACGCACTGCTGGCCGTCGGGACACCCAACGAGAACGTGGGCACGGTCGCGGACGCGGGCGCGGTCACGGTCCTCCGGATCAAACCGTCCGGCGCGCTCACCGAAGTCGGCTTCATCGACCGGCTGGCGTCCGGTGGCGAGGAACGGCCCGCGACGGCGGACTTCTTCGGCCAGCGGGTCGCCCTCGGCAACACCGACCCGGGCGCGATCAGCACCGCCGAGACGATCAGGCTGGCCGTCAGCGTCCCCAACCAGGAGGTGGGGGAGATGGAGAACGCGGGCGCCGTCCACGTCCTGTCGCCCCTCGGCCCGTCGGGGAGAGCCAAGGTCCTCACGCGGGGCAACGGCCTGCCGGGCACGGCCGAGGCGCGTGACTTCGCGGGGCTCGGGCTGTGGGCCACGTACAAGGACCTGTACGTCGGAGTGCCCTACAGCAAGACGCCGGCCGACCGGAAAGGCCTGGTGTACGCGATGTCCTGGAAGCACATCGACGGTGGCACGGGGTCGGTGCGCACGGTGAAGCCGGGGACCGAGGGCATCCCGGACGAGGGCAAGGCGTTCGGCTCGGACATTCGATAGGCGCCGTCGGGCGGCGCGTGCGCCACGGCGTGCCCGCCCGCACTCCGGCCGCGGTGCAGGCGGCTCTCGACGCAGGGGATCAGGGGACATGGGGAAGAGCTGGGCAGTGCGGCGTGCGCGCGGAGCGGCCGTCACGGTGGGGCTGATCACTTCCGTGCTGGCGGCCGGAGTCACCGCAGTGCCCGCGGCGACCGCGGTGCCGTCCGAACGGGCGCCCGCATCCGGACGTGCCGCGCCGGGCGCCGAACCGACGAGCGACGCGGCCGCCCGGCGTGCGGGCGCGTCAGGGAAGCGGGTCGAAGTCCTCGGTCGGCGCACCGAACGCGGCCAGACGTTCGCGAACCCGGACGGCACCTTCACCACCAAGGAGTACGCGCAGCCGGTCCGTACCCGGAAGGGCGACAGCTGGACCGACATCGACACGACGCTGGTCGAGCAGCCGAACGGCGGCTTCGCTCCCAAGGCCACCCCCACCGCTGTGACGCTCTCCGGCGGTGGTGAGGGCCCGTTCGCCACGATGGCGCGCGACGGCAAGACGCTCGCCCTGTCCTGGCCCGGCCGGCTCCCCGCACCCGAGATCAAGGGCGCCACCGCCACCTACCGCGCGGTCCTGCCGGACGTCGACCTGGTCGTGCGCGCCGAGCCCGAGGGCTTCGCGCACCTGCTGGTCGTCAAGTCCGCCAAGGCCGCCGCCGATCCGCGGCTGACCGGCATCGACCTGCCCCTCACCGCCCGCGGCCTCGACGTACGCGAGACGGCCGGCGGCGGACTCGTCGCCAAGGACGCGGGCACGGGCGGCACGGTCTTCGAGGCGCCCCAGCCCGTCATGTGGGACTCCAGCGGCGACAGCGCCGCCGGCGCGCGGCACCGAAGCGCAGCGGCGCTGGCACAGGCCGCGCCCGGCGACGGCGCCCGGGTCGCGGACGTCTCACTCGGCCTGCGGCGCGACACCATGACCCTGAAGCCCGACCTGAGCCTGCTCAGAGGCAAGGCCACCCGCTACCCGGTGATCATCGACCCGGTCGCGAGGACGAAGAGCCGCACCTCCTGGACCTGGGTGTCCTCCGCGAAGCCGAGCCTCGAAGGATGGAAGTTCCCCAACTCCGACGACGGCATCGAGTCCGGCAAGGGCGTCGGCCGCTGCCCCGCGAACTACTCCGTGCGCTGCACCGGCAGCGACGACGTCCAGCGGCAGTACTACGCGCTGCCGACGGGCAGTTTCGAGGACAAGAGGATCCTCAAGGCCGAATTCGCGATCACGCTGGTCCACACGTACAACAGCGAGGCGCGCTCGGTGCAGCTGCACCGCGTCAACAGCTCCGGCGGCAGCGCCATCAACTCCCGTACGAACTGGTCCAACCGCCCGTCGAGCAAGGACCACATCGCGTCCGAGTCACCGACCGACACGACCGGATCCTGCTCGGCGACCAACCAGAACGTGCGCTTCGACGTGCGGGGCACCGTGCAGAAGGCGGCGTCCAGCGGCTGGGACACCACCACGTTCGGGCTCCAGGCCGCCACCGAGGACTCATACGTGTCATGGAAGCGGTTCTGCAACAACGCGGCGCTGGAAGTGACGTACAACCGGCCGCCCTACCAGCCGAAGCTGGACGAACTGTCCATGGACCCCGGCGGCAAGTGCGCCTACGGAGAAGCCACCAAGCACTACACGAAGAAGACACCGACGCTCTCCGCGATCGTGTGGGACCCCGACCACGGTGACGTGAAGGGCAACACGGAGAAGCTCCGGGCCCAGTTCGAGATCTTCTGGACGGACAAGGACGGCCGGGAGAAGAAGTACGTCGTCACGACCGGCTACCAGCAGTCGAACACGGACCGGAGCCGGGACAGCGGTTTCGAGGAGTTCACCTACAAGGTGGGCGAGGACATCCGCGGCGACGGCACGGCGTCCTTCACGCTGCCGCAGAACACCGTGATCGGCTGGTGGGTGCGCGGCGGCGACGACATCGGCGGGTCGGACGAGTCCTGGGGCCCGTGGAGCCACGAAGGGAGCGGTACGCGCTGCGAGTTCATCCTCGACTCGACGAAGCCCGACGCGCCGGAGGTGAAGTCCGAGAAGTACCCCAACGACGAGAAGTGGCACGCGGGCGTCGGTGAGTACGGCACCTTCGAACTGCACTCCGAGGGCACCGACGTGGTCAAGTACCGCTACCAGTTCACGGGCGAGGCGGAGCGGACCGTCGTACCGAGCGCCCCGGGCAGGCCGGCCCTCGTGCGGTGGATGCCGCAACGGGAGCGCCCCGTGACGCTGTATGTCGAGGCGGAGGACCGCGCGGGCAACAACCGCGAGATCACCAAGTCCTACCGCTTCCGGGTCGCCAAGGGACGCTCGGCGAAGGCGTCCTGGGCGCTGGCCGATCCCGTCGGTTCGCGGCAGGCTGCGGGCGGCGACGGAACCCAGGCGGCGACCGCGGGCTCCGGCGTGACCTTCGGCGACGACGGCCCGCACGGCTCGGTGCGCACGGCGGCGACACTGAACGGCACCGGCGGCGCCTACCTCAACACCGGTCAGCACGTGGTCGACACCGACCAGACCTTCTCGGTCGCGGGCTGGGTGCTGCTCCCCGAACTGCCGACGACGTCGATGAGCGTGGTCAGCCAGGACGGATCGGCGCAGTCGGGCTTCTCGCTCGGGTACGACGCCGCTTCCCGACGGTGGTCCTTCCTGGCGCCCGACAGCGAGATCGACTCGACGGTCTCCTGGGAGGTGCGGGGGCCGAAGGCGGTGCCCGGCGACTGGACGCACCTGGTCGGGGTCTACGACAAGGACGAGGCCGGGGGCGGCAGCGCGGGCACGATGCGGATGTACGTCAACGGCACGCTCGTGCACGGCGACATCCAGGAACGCCCGACGACGTGGAACGCCAGCGGCTCCCTGCAGATCGGGCGGGCGCTGGAACCCGCCGGATACACGGCGAACCTGAAGGGCACCGTGGCGGACGTCCAGGTCTTCGACCGCGTCCTCGCCGCGTCCGAGACGCAGAGCCTCGGCGGCATCCCGCCGTATCAGCGCGCCTACTGGGACATGGACGAGTCCGACGGCGGGACGGTGCCGGACCGCAGGGACGGCCCGGGCATGACCCTGCGAGGCGGCGCCTCCGTCCACCAGCCGGACGACACCTGCGACGTCCTCGATCCGAACTGCAAGCCGGCCGAGGAGCCGGTGTGGGGCGACGGCCACCTCGCCCTGAACGGCAAGGACGGATACGCGATCCGCGTGCCCGGACTGTTGAAGGCCAAGGCCAGTTTCACGGTCACGGCACGGGCCAGGCTCGGGTCGCCCGACGCCACGGCGACCCAGGCGGTGTTCTCGCTGCCCGGCACCAAGGGATCCGTGGCCAGTGTCCGGTTCGACAAGGACAGCAAGCACTGGAAGCTCAGGCTGACCGAGAAGGACGCCTCCGACGCCACGGTGACGGAAGCCGAAGCCGGTGCCGTCCAGCCCAGCAGCGAGGGACGGGGCGACCACCTCGCCCTCTCCTACAACGCGCTGTTCGAAGAAGTCCGCCTGTACGTCAACGGCGAGTGGACGGGCCAGATCGTGCGGTGGTCCAACGACTGGGACTTCTCCACGGCGGGCCTCCAGGTGGGGCGCGCGGGCCTGACCTCCGGGTCGCAGTACTTCTCCGGGGCCATCGACGAGGTACGTGTCTTCGACGGCGCGCTCGACGAGCCGCTCGTCGCCGCCGTCGCGAACCTGAAGTCCGGCGTGAATCTGGACGGCACGGTGACCTAGCCGCCGGGAGGCGGGGCGGGCCGACATCCACACGTGTCGCCCGCCCCGCTCCGCATCTCTGAAACCTCCCCCCTCCTTTGCGCCCCCGGAGACGACACGTGTCTACGTCACAGTGGTTCCGCCTGCCTTCCTGGCCCGCCCGCCGCCGCCCCCGCCTGCGCCGCCCCGTCGTGGTCACGCTGGGTGTCTCGCTCGCCGTGGGACTCCTGCCGCAGTACGCCCCGCAGGCAACGGCCGACGACAAGGGCGGCACCCGCCCGGGCGTCCAGAAGGACCTCGGCGCACCCGTGCCCGGCACCGAGCTGAAGGCAGGCAAGAGCCGGCCCAATCCGGCGGAGAAGGCGCGGGCGAAGGGGCCGGCCGACGTCACGTGGCCCCGGGCGGCGACCGACACCGTGTCGCTCGGCGGCGAGGCCACGCGGACGGTCAAGGTGAAGGGCCTGCCCGTCGAAGTCGGCCCGCCCCGAAAACACGCCCGGCACAGACCCGTGACTCCCGAAGCGGTGACGGTCGCCGTCGCCGGACGGCAGCAGGCGCGGGCCGCAGGCGTCGACGGAGTCCTGCTCACGCTCGCGGACGCGGGCAAGGACACGAGGGCGGCCCGCACCGGGAAGCAGACGGCGAAGCCCGCCGGTACGCGCCTCACCCTCGACTACTCCGAGTTCGCCGACGCGTACGGCGCGGGCTACGGCTCCCGCCTCCGCCTCGTGGAGCTCCCGGAGTGCGCACTCAGCACTCCGGAGAAGAAGGGTTGCACGACCCGGCGTGAGCTGCCGACGGCCAACGACGCCGAGACCCGGACGCTGAGCGCCGACGTTCCGGTGCGGGCCCGCGGCGACCGGGCCGCCGGCCCCGCCACCGTGCTCGCCGCGACCGCCGGCTCCTCCGGCGACCAGGGCAGCTTCGGCGCCACCCCGCTGGCGCCGTCCGCCGAGTGGAGCGTCTCCAACTCCTCGGGCGGGTTCAACTGGACGTATCCTCTGCGCACACCGCCCGCTCCGGGCGGACTCGTGCCCTCGGTCGGCCTCTCCTACAACTCGCAGTCCGTCGACGGCCAGACCGCCGCCACCAACAACCAGGGGTCCTGGATCGGGCAGGGCTTCGGCTACGAGCCGGGCTTCATCGAGCGCCGCTACAAGCCGTGTGCCGACGACGGCCACGCCAAGACCAACGGCGACCAGTGCTGGGCGTACGACAACGCCACCATCCAGCTCGCCGGCGGCAGTTCCGGCGAACTGATCAAGGACGACAAGACCGACACGTGGCGGATCAGCGGCGACGACAACAGCAAGGTCGAGAAGCTGGCCGGTGCGAGCAACGGCGACGACAACGGCGAGCACTGGCGCCTCACCACGACCGACGGCACCGAGTACTACTTCGGCCTGGACAACCTGCCCGGATACGCCTCGGGCAAGGAGCAGACCGGCTCCGCCTGGACGGTTCCCGTCTACGGCGACGACTCCGGTGAGCCCTGCTACGCCGCGACGTTCGCCGACGCCCACTGCAAGCAGGCCTGGCGGTGGAACCTGGACTACGTCGTGGACCCGCACGGCAACGCCATGTCGTACTACTACGGCAAGGAGACCAATTACTACACCCAGGGCCTGAAGACCGACGAGAACGGCAAGGCGTACACCCGCGGCGGCTACCTCAAGCGGATCGACTACGGCCAGCAGGACGGCAAGGTCTACAGCACCCCGGCCGCCGCCCGCATGGTCTTCGACACCGACGAGCGCTGCCAGGGCGCGGCGGCGGACTGCGAGACCGGTGACCTGACGGACGCGACCGCGGGCCGCTGGCCCGACGTCCCGTGGGACCTCAACTGCAAGTCCGGCACCAAGTGCAAGGGCCAGAACAGCCCCACCTTCTGGACCCGCAAGAAGCTGAACACGATCACCACGCAGATCCGGTACGGCGAAGGCTACGCGGACGTCGACTCCTGGTCCCTCGGCCACCTCTTCACCGACAACGGCGACAGCTCCAAGTCGCTCTGGCTCAACACCATCAAGCAGACGGGCCACGCCGGATCCGGCACGGTGAGCACACCGGCCGTGGAGCTGCTCGGCGCCCAGCTGCCCAACAGGGTGGACAAGCCCGGGGACAACATCCAGGCGATGAACCGCTTCCGCCTCGCCGGTGTCGACAACGGCACGGGCGGCCGGATGGACGTCCTCTACCGCGACGCGGAGTGCAAGGCGGGCGATCTGCCGGCGGCGGACGCGCCGAAGACGGCCTGCTACCCGGTCAAGTGGAACCCGCCGGGCGCCGAGGACCCCATCACCGACTGGTTCCACAAGTACGTCGTCGCCCGCGTGGTCGAGGACGACGTGACGACGGACGCGCCCAACCGCGTCAGCGACTACGACTACCTCGGCGACGCCGGCTGGAAGAAGGCCAAGGCCGACGGCATCACCAAGGACGAGTACCGCACGCACAGCGACTGGCGCGGCTACGGCAGGGTCCGCGTGACCAGGTCCGGCGGCACCGTGAGCACCGCGGACCAGCGCACGGAGCACGTCTTCCTGCGTGGTCTCGGCGGGGAGGTCGAGGACTCCACCGGCAAGAAGCATGCCGACGACGAGGAGCTCTCCGGCCAGGAACTGGAGACGATCACCTACAACGGCGCCTACACCGCCGACAAGATCGTGTCGAAGAGCGTCAGCACCTCGTGGTCACACGTCACAGCGACACGTGTGAAGGACTGGGGCACGCGCAAGGCGTACTACGTGCGTCCGCAGACCACCCGGACGTATACGGCCCTCGACGGCGGCAAGTGGCAGGAGACCGCCGCCACCAGCCGCTACGACGCCGAGACCGGCCGCGTGGTCGAGACGGACGACTACGGCAAGATCGGGGACGGTTCCGACAACCAGTGTGCGCGCACCGAGTTCGCGGACAACAAGACCAAGCACATGTACGAGCTGGTCTCCCGGGTCGAGAAGGTCGCCGTCACCTGTGAGACGAAGCCGGACCGCAAGACCCAGGTCATCTCCGACGACCTGACGTTCTACGACGGAAAGGGCCTCGGCGAGGCACCGGTCAAGGGCGACGTGACCAAGGTGCAGCGGCTGTCGAAGCACGACGGCACCACCGCCACGTACCAGACGGTCACGGAGTCCGCGGCGACGGACTTCGACCGGTTCGGCCGTCCGCTGAGGGTCACGGACGCCAAGGGCACCGAGACGAAGTTCGCGTACGTCGAGACGGACGGCCTGACCACCAAGCAGACGGAGACCAACCCGCTGGGCTGGCAGGTCTCCACCGAGTACGTGCGCTCCTGGGGCAGCCCGGCCGCGCAGATCGACATGAACGGCAAGCGCAGCGAGACCGCCCGTGACGCGCTCGGCCGCGTCACCGCCGTCTGGCTGGCCGACCGGTCGAAGAGCGAGCCCGCGTCGATCAAGTACACCTACCTGGTCCGCAAGAGCGCACCGACCGTGGTCAAGACGGAGAAGAGCGAGAAGCACGGCACCTACGGCGTCGAGTACACGCTCTACGACGGCTTGCTGCGGCCCCGCCAGCAGCAGTCCGAGGGCCCGAACGGCGGCCGCGTCCTCGCCGACACGCACTACGACGGTCTCGGCAACGTCGTGGAGACGACGTCGGACTACTACAGCGCCACGCCCCCCACCGACACGGTCTTCAAGCCGACGGGTGAGGTGGACGGCCAGACCGTCACACGGTACGACGGCGCGGGACGCAAGACGGCCGAAATCCAGCAGGTGGCCGACGAGGAGAAGTGGCGCACCACCTACTCGTACGGCGGCGACCGCGTCCACGTCGACCCGCCGGCGGGCACGGCACCCACGACGACGATCACCGACGGACGCGGCAGGACGACGGAGATCCGCCGCTACAAGGGCGACAAGCCCCTGCCGACCGGCACGTCGGCGGATTACGAGAGCACGCGGTACGGCTACACGCCGGCCGGACAGCTCAAGACCGTCGAGGACGCGGCGGGCAACACCTGGTCGTACGGCTACGACCAGCGGGGACGCAAGACCTCGGCCACCGACCCGGACACGGGCAAGTCGACGTACGCGTACGACACCTTGGACCGTCTCGTCGCCACGACGGACATGCGGAACAAGACGGTGGCCACGAAGTACGACGTCCTCGGCAGGCCGACGTCCACATGGGACGGCGAGCCGGACAAGGGCACACAGCTCACCGCGACCACCTACGACGAGATCGCCAAGGGCCAGCCGTACGGCACCTACCGGTACGACGACGGCAAGGTGCAGACGGCGACGCTCAACGTCCACCTCGACGACTTCTACCAGCCGGAACTCACCAAGGTCGTGCTCGGCGGCGACGTCGCCGAGGAGCTCAAGGGCACCTACGAGTACAGCACCGAGTACAACGCGGACGGCACGGTCCAGTCCCAGCAGCTCCCCGCGGCCGGCGGCCTCGGCCCCGAGACCCTCACGTACACCTACGACGAGTTGCAGCGCCCGACCCAGCTCCTGTCGAACCTCGACGGACAGCAGCAGGGCGCGTACGTCGGGCAGGCGTCCTACGCCCCGACGTCCCAGCTCCAGCAGCTCGAACTGGGCACGATCGGCGGTTCGGACGGCAGGAAGGCCTGGCTCACCTACGAGCGTGAGCGCGGCACCGACCGCCTGACCAACTCCAAGGTGGACGTCTCTGGCGTCGACGCGGTCACGTATGACGCCGACTACACCTACGACGCGTCCGGCAACGTCACGTCGGTCGCCGACACCCCGACGGGCGGCCAGGAGGACGTCCAGTGCTTCCGCTACGACTGGCAGCGGCGGCTGAAGTCCGCCTGGGCGACGGCCAACTCCTCCGACGAGGCCGCGGGCACCGGCAAGCAGAACAAGGCGTGCGCGAGCGACCCGAGCGCGCCCACGCTCGGCGGCCCGGGGGCCTACTGGCAGGACTTCGACTACGACGCGTCCGGCAACCGCAGCAAGCAGGTCCTGCACGGTGTGGGCGGCAAGCCCGACGTGACCCGTACGTACACGTACGGCAAGGACGCCGAGGGCGACGGCGGCCCGCACACCCTCACCAAGGTCGTGACGGACACGCCGGGCAGTGGCAGCGGCCCGGCCGTCAAGTCCCAGGACACCTTCGCCTACGACGCCGCGGGCAACACCGCGCAGCGGGTGCTGAACGGGACGACGCAGGACCTGACCTGGAACGCCGAGGGCAAGCTGACCAAGTCGTCGAAGCCGGACACGGAGGCCACGTCCTTCCTGTACGGCGCCTCGGGCGAGCGTCTGCTGCGCAAGGAACCCGGCAAGCAGACGTTGTACCTGCCGGGCATGGAACTCACCCTGAAGACCGACTCCCGCGCGGTGGAGGCGACCCGCTACTACAGCTTCGCGGGCCAGACGGTGGCGATGCGCACCCCGAAGGGCGTGCAGTTCCTGGCGGGCGACCACCACGGGACGTCACTGGCCGCGGTGGACGCGAAGTCGGGCGCGGTCACCCGCCGCCGGATGGACCCGTTCGGCAACGAACGCGGCACGGCGGTGACCGAGCCCTGGGTGGACGACAAGGGCTTCCTCGGCAAGCCGGCCGACGCGTCGACGGGCCTGACCCACATCGGGGCGCGGGAGTACGAACCGGAGAACGGCCGCTTCATATCCGCCGACCCGCTGATCGACTTCACGGACCCGCAACAGATCAACGGGTACGCGTACGCCAACAACAGCCCGGTGACGCTCTCCGACCCGACGGGTCTGAAGCCGGACGAGTGCGTGCTCGCGGGTGTGCAGTGCCGGATGAAGAGCAACGGCGGCTGGGAATCCAAGCCCACGAAGACCTATTACAAGTATTACCAACTGGACAAGACCCCGGCCCAGCGGAAGGCCATAGCCGCGCGGTCCAGAGCCGACGTCGAGAAGAGCTTCGCGGTCGCGGCCGCCAAGGAACTCGGCCAGATCCTCTCGGACGAGCTGGGCATCACGGACGCGCTCGACTGCTTCAGCACCGGCAGCCTCGGTTCTTGCGGGGCCACGATCCTGAACGTCGTCACGAGCGCGATCGGCGCGAAGATCGGCCAGTTGGCCAAGAAGTACTTGTGGAACTGGAAGAAGGGCGCCGCCCTCGCCAAACGGGTCTGGGGACTGCTCGGCAAACTCAAGAGCAGCTACGGCAAGTGGCGCAGCCTGGACAAGAAGGCGGACCGGCTGGAAGACATAGCGGAAAGCTGTGGAACGGCCAATAGTTTCGCTCCTGGCACCAGAGTCCTGATGGCGGACGGCAGCACGAAGTCGATCAGAGACGTCGACGTCGGCGACAAGGTCGTCGCCACGGACCCGAAGACCGGCAAGACAAAGGTCCGCACGGTCACGGCGGAGATCAAGGGCAAGGGCGCCAAGCGCCTGGTCAAGGTCACGATCGACGTCGACGGCAAGAAGGGCACGAAGAAGTCCTCCGTCACGGCGACGGACGGCCACCCCTTCTGGGTCCAGGAGCTCGGCGAGTGGATCGACGCGACGGACCTGCGGCAGGGCCAGTGGCTGCGGACGAGTTCGGGCACGTACGTCCAGATCACATCGGTCAAACGCTGGACCAAGCCGGCGACGGTGCACAACCTGACGGTTGCGGATGTGCATACGTACTATGTGGTGGCGGGGGCGGCGCCGGTCCTGGTTCACAATTCTCGCGCTGGAAATCTGTGTCCGAACCCAGACGCGGAAGGGCCGCATACGTCGTTTCGTCGCGATGGAACGACTGGGGAGATCGACCACTATGAATCCTATGACCGGCCGTCAGACCCCCGGGATCCGAGGCCGTTCATTCCGACAAAACGAGTCGATGTGAAGGGTAAACCTCACTATGACAAGCAGACTAAGACAAGAGTTCCGACGCCGCACGTAAACCTTCCGGATGGATCGGCAATTCCTGCTGCCCCCTGGGAAATTCCTAGAAGAAACCCATGATCTCGAACTTGAAGGTGCTACAACAGTGGTACACGGCCGCCTGTGATGGAGACTGGGAACACTCATACGGCATTCGAATCGAAACAACCGATAATCCTGGATGGATCCTCTCTGTCGACCTGACCCGAACCACTCTTTACGGCCGCACGTGCGAGAGGGAAGAGCGAGGCGCTGATGGGTCCTGGATCTCGACAAAGAGTGACGGAACCGAGTTTGTTGCAGGATGTGATCCAGGCTCACTGGAGACGGTGATCGGCTATTTCATTGAATTCGCTGCTTCCGGTCCTGCATGATGGCGGTCATCCAGCGGCAGTAGCGATGGACAACATTTACGGTTTCCCGCCGCGTAACGTAGCGAGCCCTCGTAGCCGTGGTGGGCTGGAACCGTCCCAGGGATACGTCATGTCGTGGGGCAGCTGGAGCAATTCGCGGCAGGTGTCTGCCAGTGCTTCGACCTGCTTCTCGGGGCGCTGAGGATCACAGTCGTCTCTCACCGGAGCGATTTGCCGTGGACGATTTCGCTGAGTGCCTTGTGGTCATCGCGGGGATCGACAGTGGCTCATGGGAGGTGGCCGTCGAGGAGCGTCTCGAAGAGGTCATCGGCCTCGCGGCGAAGCTCAGGGAACGCTATGCGTCCGATTCGAAAGGTTGATGGTCAGGTGCGTAGAGGTGCCTATGGCGTGCGTCGCCATACGCAGTACGTGAGTGCCCTTGTGGTCCCGCTGCTACTGGGGGCCGTGGCATGCGGCACCGATTCCGGTGAAGGGGAGGAACGCGCCGGGGGAGCCGAAAAGGAGAGCGGTGCGCCGCAGAGGCAGGAAGGGCGGGCTGACGCGCTGAAGGCCATGGAGCTCACCGGGGAAGACATCGGCCCGCGGCGCAAGACGCGGGCCTTGAACAACGGCTCGGCCGCCGCCTACGGCAAGTCCGACTCCGCCGCCGACCCCGCCGCGTGCCGGCCGCTCGACCTCATGTCGTCCTACAGCTCCAGCCCCAAGCCGAAGGCGTTCCACCCCTACGCGGTCGTCGAGAAGGGGACCACGTACGACAAGCCGAAGGGCACCGAACTCGTCGTGGGGCTCGCCGCGCATGACGAGGCGGGGGCCAAGAAGGTGATGGCCGGCCTGCGGGACGCCGTGAAGAAGTGCGGCAAGGGGTTCGAAAGCGCCGAAGGGACCTACGGCGAGGTCCGGGACTGGCCCGCGCAAGGCATCGGGGACGAGGCCGTCGCGTACGTTCTCCGGGGCGGCATGCACGGCGAACTCGCGAGCGCCCGGTTCACCGTGGTGCGCAGCGGCTCCACCGTCGTCACCTTCCAGGCCACGAACCTGGAGGCGCCCGGGGAACTCACGGGGCCCGACCCGGAGTTGATCGACGCCCAGTTGGCGAAGGTGGCCGAGTCGGCGACGGCGGGAGCCAAGGGAGCCTGACCCCCGCCCGGCCCGCGCGCGGCGGTCAGCGCCCCGCCCGGCCCGTCCGCCGCGCCCTCACCAACCAGAAGATCGCCGTCACCGGCAGGATCACCGGAATGAAGAGGTAGCCCATCCCGAAGTCCGACCACACCGTGGAGTCGGGGAAGGCGGACGGTTCCGCCAGCGTCCAGGTACCCACGACCAGCACGCCCACCAGCTCCACGGCGCAGCACACCAGCGCCGCCTTGCGGGCCGTGTCGCCGCCGCGCACCAGCGAGTACGTGATGAAGCCGTAGACGAGGCCCGCGAGGGCCGACAGGGAGTACGCGAGCGGGGCCTTGTCGAAGTCCGTCGAGATCTGCACCGCCGAGCGAGACACCGCGCCGACGACCATCACGCCGTACAGCCACAGCAGCAGGATGCCCGGCCCCGTGATCAGCTTCTGGCGACCGTCGGCCCGCACGCTTCCCTTGGTGTCCGTCACCTCAGCCACCCCAGATGTCGTAGAGCCGTACCTGGAGCACGGCGAGGACCACGCCGCCCGCGGTGACCGTGAGCGAGCCCCAGCGCGTGCGCTCGGCCAGCGACATGAAGCCCGCCGCCGGCACGCACGCGAAGGAGCCGAGCAGATACGCCACGAAGATCGTCGTGCCCTGCTCCGGGTCCTCGCCGCGCGCGAGCTGGACGATGCCGACGATCAGCTGGACCAGGGCCAGCAGGGTCACCACGCCCATGCCGATGAAGTGCCAGTCCTTGGTCGGCTGGTCGCGGTACGCGGCGAAACCGCACCAGGCGGCGAGGGCGAGCGCGGCCACGGCGGTCGCGATCGTCAGGGCAACAAGCATGTCCGTGACTTTATTACGGGCCCTTTGACCCGATGCGCCTGCCCCCGTGGTGCCCGTGCGCCCGCACCCCGGAAGACCCGGCCGGTCGGGCCCAGGGTCCTCGTGAAGCGCGCCGGGGCGCCCCGTACGCTCGGACACCATGAAGATCCAGGCTGAAGCGCTCCTGTTCGACAACGACGGCACCCTCATCTCCTCCCTGGAGTCGGTGTACCGCTGCTGGACACGGTGGGCGCGGGAGTACGGGATCACCGCCGCGGAATTCGCCCGCGTAGAACTGCACGGCCGCCCCGCCGCCGAGATAGCCGCCGACCTGCTGCCCCCGGAGAAGGTCCCCGCGGCCGTCGCCCGCATCGAGGAGCTGGAGGTCTCGGACGTCGCCGGCGGCGTCGAACTGCTGCCCGGGACCCGTGAACTCCTGGAGTCGCTGCCCGCGGACCGCTGGGCCGTGGTCACCTCCGCGACCCGCGTCCTGGCCGAGGCCCGCCTCGCCGAGGTCGGCATCCGCCCCCGTCTGCTGATCGCCGCCGACGACATCACGCGCGGCAAGCCTGACCCCGAGCCCTACCTCCTCGCAGCCGAGAAGCTCGGCGTCGACCCGGCGCGCTGCGTGGTCTTCGAGGACGCCCCGGCAGGCCTTCAGGCCGGACGGGCCGCGGGCATGACCACCGTGGCCTTGGCCACAACCCACGACGCCGCCGAGCTGTCCGCGGACGTCCTGGTCAAGGATCTCTCCGCCGTGTCCGCGCAGGCCACGGACGAGTTCGTGGAGATCGCCGTCGCCGGCTGACCGCCCCGCCCGCACCGCCCGGCCCCGTCCCAGCGCTGTCCGCTATACGGACAGCGGTGGCGGGCCGTGACCTCACGCGTGTTTTACTTGGGCCCATGACCACGACGAGCAGCCGCACCCTTGCGACCGAGGCGACGATGACGCCCGGTGCTCGTTGTATGTGTCGAATGTGCGCCTTCTGAGGGCCCCCGCACCACGAAGAGCCTCGCGCCCCGAAGCGAAGCCGCTGTGCCGCACCCCCTGCACGACGTACGCGACGAAAGATCCGTACCGACGTAGGAAGCGAGCCTGCCCCGCGCACACGTCCTCCGGTTCCTTTCGCCACCGCGAGAACCGTGCCGCGTTCCGAACGAATGCCCCGTGCCCGGCGACACCCGCGCCGCGCACTCGACAGTGACGGAAACCCCTGTGATCACCACTTCCGGCCTCACCAAGGTCTACCGCTCACGCGGTCGTGAAGTAACCGCCCTCGACGGAGTCGACCTGCACGTCCGCGAGGGTGAGGTGTACGGCGTCATCGGCCAGTCCGGCGCCGGCAAGTCCTCCCTCATCCGCTGCGTCAACCTCCTGGAGCGCCCCACCTCCGGCACCGTGACCGTCGCCGGACAGGACCTCACCGCCCTCGCCGGCCGCGGCCCGCGCGCGGGCAAGGAGTTGCGCCGGGCACGCAGCCGCATCGGCATGGTCTTCCAGCACTTCAACCTGCTGTCCTCGCGCACCGTCCAGGACAACGTCGAACTGCCGCTGGAGATCCTCGGCCTCTCCGGCCAGGAGCGCTCCCGCAAGGCCCTCGAACTCCTCGACCTCGTCGGCCTCGCCGACAAGGCGAAGTCCTACCCGGCGCAGCTCTCCGGTGGCCAGAAGCAGCGCGTCGGCATCGCCCGCGCGCTCGCCGGTGACCCCAAGGTGCTGCTCTCCGACGAGGCGACCAGCGCCCTGGACCCGGAGACCACCCGCTCCATCCTCCAGCTCCTGCGCGACCTCAACCAGCAGCTCGGCCTGACCGTCCTGCTCATCACGCACGAGATGGACGTCGTCAAGAGCGTCTGCGACTCCGCCGCCCTCATGGAGCGCGGCCAGATCGTCGAGTCCGGCACCGTCAGCGAACTCCTCGCGACGCCCGGCTCCGAACTCGCCGCCGCGCTCTTCCCCGTCAGCGGCGACACCACCGGCGAGGACCGCACCGTCGTCGACGTGACGTTCCACGGCGAGGCCGCGACCCGGCCCGTCATCTCGCAGCTGTCGCGCACGTACAACATCGACATCTCGATCCTCGGCGCCGCGATGGACACCGTCGCGGGCAAGCAGGTCGGCCGCATGCGCATCGAACTGCCCGGCCGCTTCGAGGAGAACGTGGTCCCGATCGGGTTCCTGCGCGAGCAGGGCCTCCAGGTCGACATCGCGGGCGATGACCCGGCGGCGAACGCGCCCCGCAACGAGACGCTGCTGGTCAAGGAAGGTGCCAAGTGACCTGGTCGGAGATGCGCCCGCTGCTGGAGCAGGCCTGTTGGGACACGCTCTACATGGTGGGCTGGTCGACGCTGATAGCCGTCGTCGCCGGACTGCCGCTCGGCATCCTGCTCGTCCTCACCGAGCGCGGCGGCCTCCTGCAGAACGCCGTGCTCAACAAGGTCATCGGGCAGATCGTGAACATCGCCCGTTCGATGCCCTTCATCATCCTGATGGTCGCCCTGATGACCTTCACGCGCTGGATCACCGGCACCACGATCGGCCGCGAGGCCGCCCTCGTGCCGCTCGCCGTCGGCGCCATCCCGTTCTTCGCGCGACTGGTCGAGACCTCGATCCGCGAGGTCGACGGCGGGCTCGTCGAAGCCGTGCAGTCGATGGGCGGCTCCACCTGGACCGTCGTACGCAAGGTCCTCGTCCCCGAGTCGCTGCCCTCGCTGATCTCGGGCGCCACCACCACGATCGTCGCGCTCATCGGCTACTCCGCGATGGCGGGCACGGTCGGCGGCGGCGGCCTCGGCGACCTCGCGCTGCGCTACGGCTACCAGCGCTTCGAGACCGAGCTGATGTGGATCACCGTGGCGATTCTCGCCGTGGTCATCTCGATCATCCAGTTCGCGGGCGACTACGCGGCCCGCAGGCTCCACAAGCGCGGCGGCGGCTCCGCTCCGCTGCTGCTGTTCCGGCCGCTGCGCGGCGTGCTCCCCGGCACCGCCGCCGCCGAGTCCACCACCAAGACCGGCTGACCGGGACCGCCACCCCCCGCAGGCCTCCCCGCCACCCACGCGGGCCGCACCACCGGCACAACCGGCACCACCAGCACCACCTACGGAGAAAGGCACTTTTCGTGCGTAACACCGCCAAGATCACCACCGCTGTCCTCGTCGCCTCAGCCCTCACCCTCGGGCTGAGCGCCTGCGGCTCCGACAAGGGCTCCGCGGGCGACAAGGACGGCCCGCTCGTCGTCGCCGCCACCCCGACGCCGCAGGGCGAGATCCTGGACTACGTCCAGAAGAACCTCGCCAAGAAGGCCGGCCTCGACCTCGAAGTCCGCGAGTTCACCGACTACGTCACGCCGAACACTGCCGTCCAGCAGGGCGAGGTCTTCGCGAACTACTTCCAGCACAAGCCGTACCTGGACGACTTCAACAAGAAGAACGGCACGGACGTCGTGCCCGTCCCGAACGCCACGGTGCACCTGGAGCCGCTCGGCGTGTACTCGAAGAAGGTCAAGAAGCTCGGCGAGCTGAAGGAAGGCGCCACGGTCGCCGTCCCGAACGACACCACCAACGAGGCCCGCGCCCTCAAGCTCCTCGCCGACAACGGCCTCATCGAGCTCAAGAAGGGCGTCGGTTACGACGCGACCCCCAAGGACGTCGCGAAGAACCCGAAGAACCTCAAGTTCAAGGAGCTGGAGGCCGCCCAGCTGCCCCGCTCCCTGCGCGACCTCGACGCCGCGGTGATCAACGGCAACTACGCCCTGGAAGCCCAGCTCAGCCCCGCCAAGGACGCCCTCGTCGCCGAGAAGGCCAAGGGCAACCCCTACGGCAACTTCCTCGCCGTCAAGAAGGGCGACGAGAACGACCCGCGCGTGAAGAAGCTCGCCAAGCTCCTCACCTCGCCCGAGGTCAAGAAGTTCATCGACGAGAAGTACGACGGCGCCATCGTCGCGGCGTTCTGACATGCGTACGTCCGTCATCGCCGCCGCGGCGGGCACCCTGGCCCTCGGCCTCGGGCTCACCGCGTGCGGCGCGGGCTCGGGCGACGGCTCCGACGGCGACCGGCTCGTCGTCGGGGCCACCCCGACCCCGGCCGGTGAAGTCCTCACGTACATCCAGGAGAACCTCGCGAAGAAGGCGGGGCTCGACCTGGAGATCACGGAGTTCACGGACTACGTCACGCCGAACACCGCGCTCCAGGAGGGCTCGCTCGACGCCAACCTGTACCAGCACACCCCGTACCTCGAGGACTTCAACGCGTCCAAGAAGACGGACCTCGTGCCGGTCACCGAGGTGTACCTGCCGCCCATGGGCGTGTACGCGAAGAAGGGCACCCGCGACATCGCGAAGCTGAGGGCGGGCGCGACCGTCGCCGTCCCCAACGACACGACCAACGAAGGCCGGGCCCTCCAGCTCCTCGCCTCCAAGGGCGTCATCGGGCTCAAGAAGGGCGTCGGCACCACCGCGACGCCCGAGGACATCACGTCCAATCCGAAGAAGCTCACCATCAAGCCGCTCGACCCGGCGCAACTGCCGCGCTCGCTCGACGACCTCGACGCGGCCGTCATCAACAACAACTACGCCCTCGACTCCGGGCTCAGCCCCAAGAAGGACGCCATCCTTCTGGAGTCGCCGAAGGGCAACCCGTACAACAACGTCCTCGCCGTCAAGAAGGGCGACGAGGACGACCCGCGGGTCAGGAAGCTGGCGAAGCTGCTCACCTCGCCCGAGGTGAAGCGGTTCATCGAGGACGAGTACAAGGGCTCCGTCCTGCCCGTCGAAGGCACGGCCGACACGGAGAACTGACGCACAGTCCGTTCCCTCCCGCACCACGGGGTCCCCTCCTGAGGAAGGAGCGGACCCCGTGGTGCGTCCGCGCGCCGACATGCTGCATGCTGGGCACTTCAGCAGGCCCGAGGGTTCCAGGTTACGGAGCGGCGCATGACGACCACCTTCCCCGATATCTCCATCAGCACGGAGCGGTTGGTGCTGCGCCCGTTCGAGGACGCCGACGTCCCCGCGTACGCGGAGATGATGAACGACGAGATGGTCACCGCCTGGACCTCCGTCCCCCAGCCCTACACCGAGGCCGACGCCCGCGACTGGATCACCCGCCTCGCCCCCGCCGAGCGCACCGAGGGCCGCGGAATCGCCCTCGCCGTCACGGAGTTCCTCACCCAGCGCCTGGTCGGCGTCGTCCACCTGCGCAACACCGACTGGCGGGTGCGCGCCAGCGAACTCAGCTACGTCGTCGCCCCCTGGGCCCGCGGCGAGGGCTACGCCTCGGAGGCCGCGCTCGCCACCGCCCAGTGGCTCTTCAAGGACCAGGCGTTCGAGCGCATCGAGCTGCGCACCGCCGCCGACAACACCGCCGCCCAGCAGGTCGCCCAGAAGATCGGCTGCATCAGCGAGGGCGTCCTGCGCGGCGCCTGGATAGCGCGCATGAGAAACGGCGGCGACCCGTTCGGCGGCTGGCTTGAGGTGCGCACCGACCTCATCGTCTGGAGTCTGCTCCCCGAGGACCTCGAAGGCGTCAGTGACAGCCTCGCCGACAGCGGCTTCTCCGCCTTCTCCGACTGGAACTGAGTCCGCGCCGCACGGCCCGGCACACCCCCCGGAGGACCCGGACACTCCGGAGCCCCACCAGGTACGCTCGCCCCTGGCCGCGTGCGCGGTCGCTCCCGCAGCCACCGCCGCCCGCACTGAAGACCCGCGAGAAACCAGGAGACAGACGACGATGGCCGACCGGGTCACGGTGATCGGCTGGGACGGTACGCCGCTGACCGCCGCGGCACGCTCCGCGCTCAGCGCCGCCACGCTCGTGGCGGGCGCCGCCCACCACCTGGCACTGGACGAACTTCCCGCCCGCGCCGAGCGGATCCGCCTCGGCAGCGTGAGCCTCGCCGCCCGCCGCATCGCCGCCCACCGCGGCACCGCCGTGGTCCTCGCCGACGGCGACCCCGGCTTCTTCGGCGTCGTACGCACTCTGCGCGCCCCCGAATTCGGTCTTGAGGTCGAAGTGGTGCCCGCCGTCTCCTCCGTCGCCCAGGCGTTCGCCCGCGCGGGCATGCCGTGGGACGACGCCGAGGTCGTCGTCGCCCACCGCCGCACCCTGCGCCGCGCCGTGAACGTCTGCCGCGCCCACACCAAGGTCGCCGTCCTCACCTCGCCCGGTGCAGGCCCCGCCGAGCTGAGCCTGCTGCTCCAGGGCGTCCACCGGACCTTCGTCATCTGCGAGGAGCTCGGTACCGACCGCGAGCGGGTCACCGTCGTCACCTCCGACAAGGCCGCCGACCACGCCTGGCGCGACCCGAACGTCGTCATCGTCATCGGCGGGACGGCCGCCGCGTCCGACACCGGCTGGATCGCCGGGCGCGAACCGGCCGGCTCGCCGCGCGGCTGGGCGCTGCCCGCCGCCGAGTACGGCGGGGACATCTGGCTCGGCGAGGGGGAGAACGACCGGCTGCGGGCCGCCCAACTCGCTCGCCTCGGGCCCCGCGTGGGAGACCTCGTCTGGGACATCGGCTGCGGCAGCGGTGCCTTCGCCGCGGAGGCGGCCCGCTTCGGCGCCGCCGTGATCGCCGTCGACCACGACGCCGACGCCCTCGGCCGCACCACCGCCGCCGTGCGCCGCTTCGGCGTCCAGGCGCAGACCGTGCACGGAGTCGCGCCGCACATCCTCGAAGATCTGCCCGAACCCGACGTCGTACGGGTCGGGGGCGGGGGCGCCGCGGTCGTCTCCGCGGTCGCCGACCGGCGCCCGGAGCGCATCGTGACGCACGCCGCGACACGCGACGCGGCCGAACTCATCGGCAGGGATCTGTCCGAGCACGGATACACCGTCGAATGCGCCCTCCTCCAGTCCGTGGAGCTCGACACCCGCGCCTGGCGGGAGGAGAAGCGGACCGTGGCATTCCTGCTCTCCGGGCGCCTTCCGGACCGTTCCCCGTGACCCTGTCGCGGCACGGCGCGAGGTAGGCTGGCCGATCGTTGTACCGCACCCGGGTGCCCGGCGATTCGTTGGTCAAGGTCCGGAAAGTCCACCCGTTTTGGGGGACCTGTGTGGTACGGCAGGACCGGAGGACGCGCAACGTGGCGCAGTCCACAGCGGGCCGTGGCCGATCAAGCTGCCGCGGCGGCGGGCCGACCGGGACAATGCCTGTTGTCCGGTAAGCGGTTCGTGCCGCGCGGCGCGCACGCTCGTTGAGAATGACGGGCGGTTGGTGCGCCGCTCCGGTCAATGGGGCCTCCCCGGCCGAAGGCTGAGGGGCGGTCGAAGAAGCACTAACCGATGGGCGAGGGGTTACGCATGACCGACACCGGCCAGGTCCCGGGCGAGGGGCTGCCGGAGGGCGCAGGCGACAGTGTGCCTTCCGGGCCCGTGCAGGGCATGGGGGCACAGCAGCCGGGCGTCCCGGCTGCGGATGCGTATACCTTCATGGACCCCGCCGCCCCCGCCGATCCGTCGGCCAACCCGGCCGATGACGACGACCTGCTGCTGATGCCGAGCGCCCAGGGGGCGTGGAGCGAGGCCCAGGCGGCGGCGCACGCCGCGCACCAGGGCCAGGCTCCGGCGGGACAGCCGCAGGCGGCTCAGGCCGTCCAGGCAGCCCAGGCCGTTCATCAGCCGGGCCCGCACGAGACGGCCGGTCGGGACAGCGGCTCGGTCGACCTCAACGGCGTCCGCATGCCCGGCGCCGCCCCGGCCGCGTCCCACCCGGGCGCCACCCGCAGACCGCTGCACCGCGGCCCCTCGGGCCCCGCGGTGCCCGACAGCTCCGGCAGCCCCGTGCGCTCGCTCGCCGACCGCGGGCCCGCCGGAGCGGTGACGCCGCCGGCACAGCAGCAGGCCGCGCCGGTCCGGCACGCCGGGCCGCCGACCATCGGGCCCGAGTACCTCGACATCCCGCGCGACGATGCCGCTCTGCCCGGGCCGCAGCTCGGTGAGATCCCGCCGCAGGGCGGCGCGCCCTGGGCTCCGCAGCAGGCGCAGCCGCAGGCGCCCGCGCAGGAGCAGGTGCCGCAGCCTCAGCAGGCGGCGTACGCCGTACCAGCAGAAACGGTCGTCCCGGAGGGCACGGCGGACACAGACGTCTCCGGGGCCACAGACGTCTCCGGCGCAACGGACGTCTCCGGCGCCACAGAGGTCACAGGCACCCCGGGTGTCACAGAAGCGGTTGAAGCTGACGCCGCCGTGGCGCAGGAGCCGCAGGCCGCCCAGGACCAGCAGGCTCCCGGAGCGCAGCCGGCGGCGGAAGCCCCGCGGGTCGCCCCCGAAGCCCCGCAGGCCGGCGCCGAATTCCCCCAGGGCACGGACGCCCCGCGGGCACCGGAAGCCGCCCCCTCCGAGCTGCCGCTGCCCGCACAGTTGCCCGAGCAGAGCGCCCCGGCTCCCGCCGCCCCGGAGTCCGCCCCGTTCCCCCACGCCGCCGAGGCCGGACAGGTCCCGGCGGGGGAGCAGCCCGCCTTCGCCGAGGCCGGGCCGACCACCGGGCAGCCCCCGTTCGCCGTCGCCTCCGCACAGCCGTGGGGCGAGAGCGCCCCGGCCCCGCACACCGACGAGTACGGCCGGCCCGGCTTCGCCCCCGACACCGCCCAGGGCGCGTACGCCGCTGCCGTCGGCGCCCAACACGGCCACGCGCCGCACGGCGGCCACCCCGCCGAAGCCAGGCACGCCGCGCCCGCCCCGCACCACCCCGAGCAGCCCGCCCCGCAGGACGCCGACGCACCGGAGTACGCGTCGCTCCCCGGCGAACTCGGCGGGGCCGAGGCACCCATGCCGATCGGCCAGTTCGTACCGGTCGAGGGCTCGGTGCCGACCACGCCCCACCTGGCGCCGACGCCGCCGCGCCACCTCGTCGTGGAGCAGGAGCAGGAGCAGGAGCAGCAGGCCGCCGAGGCGCACCCCGCCCCCGAGGCCCCCGAGAACGCTCAGGACCTCCCGGGCGCCGAACAGCCCATGGCCCAGCAGGCACCCGCCGCACCGGCGGAGCCCGGCGTAGTCCCCGGCACCCCCACCCCGGTACCGCCGGTCGTCGAACCGGCCGAGGCGGTGGTGAGCGAGGCCGCACCCGCTGTGGCCCCGGCCATTGGCGAGAGCCCCGAAGCCGCGCGGCCCGCCATCACCGTGCCCGCCCCGCGCGACGGAGCCGAGCCCACGGAGGCGCCGCCCGCCGAGCCGGACGCCGTGCTCCCGCAGGAAGCGGCGGGCGAGGCGGCGGGCGAGGCGACGGCCGAAGCGGCACAGCCCCTCCAGGACGCGCCGGTTCCGGCCGCGGCCACGGAGGCCCCTGTTGCCACTGCCTCCCCTGTTCCCCCTGTTTCCGCGGTGGTGGCCCCGGCCGAGTTCCCGGCCGCCCCCGAGACGGCCGACCAGGCCGACGAGTTGGACGAGGCCGACGAAGTCATCTCGTTCGAGCCCATCGAAGCGAACGAAGTGACCGAAGTGGCCGAAGCACCCGAGATGGCCGAAGCGCCTGAAGCACCCGAGACGGCGGAGGGCCCCGAGCTCCTCGTGGCCGAGGACGCCCCGGCGGCGGAGACACAGCCCGTCGCCGAAGCCCCCGGCCTCCTCGTCATCGAGGACGAGACCGAGGACGTCGACCTGCCCGAGGACGGAGGTCGGCCCGAGGAGGCGGACCGGCCCGAAACCGCCGGGCCCGCGACCTCCCCCGGCACCGCCGCCCCCGGCTACGACGACGCCGAGCGCGAGGCCGTCCTGCGCGTCATGCGCGAACGCCGCGACATCCGCAACGGCTTCCGTTCCGACCCCATCCCGCACGAGGTGCTGCTCCGCGTCCTGGAGGCGGCCCACACCGCGCCTTCCGTGGGGCACTCGCAGCCCTGGGACTTCGTCGTCATCAAGTCCGCGGAGACCCGGCGCACCATGCACGAACTGGCCATGCGCCAGCGCGACGCGTACGCCAAGTCCCTGCCGAAGGGCCGCGCGAAGCAGTTCAAGGAACTGAAGATCGAGGCCATCCTCGACACCCCGGTGAACATCGTCGTCACCGCCGACCCCACCCGTGGCGGCCGCCACACCCTCGGCCGGCACACCCAGCCGCAGATGGCCCCGTACTCCTCGGCGCTCGCCGTCGAGAACCTCTGGCTCGCCGCCCGCGCCGAAGGCCTCGGCGTCGGCTGGGTCAGCTTCTTCGACGAGCGCGAGATGGTCCGCGCCCTCGGCCTGCCCGAGCACCTCGAAGTCGTCGCCTACCTCTGTGTGGGTTACGTCGACGAGTTCCCGGACGAGCCCGAGCTGATGCAGGCGGGCTGGTCCAAGCGGCGTCCGCTGTCGTGGGTCGTCCACGAGGAGACGTACGGCCGCCGCGCGCTGCCCGGTGAGGACCCGCACGACCTGCTCGCCGAGACCGTCTCCAACATCCGCCCGCTGGACGCCAAGGCACTCGGAGAGGCGTGGGAACGCCAGAAGCGGATGACGAAGCCGCCGGGCGCCCTCGGCATGCTGGAGATCATCTCCGCGCAGCTGTCGGGCCTGTCCCGGATGTGCCCGCCGCCGATCCCGGAGCCCGCGGCCGTCGCGATCTTCGCGGGCGACCACGGCGTGCACGCGCAGGGCGTCACCGCCTGGCCCCAGGAGGTGACCGCCCAGATGGTCGCCAACTTCCTCGGCGGCGGCGCGGTCTGCAACGCCTTCGCCAACCAGGTGGGCGCCGAGGTCTGCGTCATCGACGTGGGCGTGGCGAGCGAGTTGCCCGCCACGCCGGGCCTGCTGCCCCGCAAGGTGCGCGCGGGCACGGCCGACATGACGATCGGCCCCGCCCTGACCCGCGAAGAGGTCAAGGCCGCGCTCGAAGTCGGCATCGAGACGGCCCGCGACCTGGTGGCGGCGGGCAACAAGGCCCTGCTCACCGGCGAGATGGGCATCGCGAACACCACCGCCTCCGCGGCCCTGATCTCCGTCTACACGGAGACGGACCCCGCCGAGGTCACCGGCCGCGGCACCGGCATCAACGACGAGATGCACGCCCGCAAGGTCGACGTGGTCCGCCGCGCCCTGGAGCTGCACCAGCCCGACCCGGCGGACCCGATCGGTGTCCTCGCGGCGGTCGGCGGCCTGGAGCACGCCGCCATGGTGGGCCTCCTGCTCGGCGGCGCTTCCTTGCGTACGCCGGTGATCCTGGACGGCGTGAGCGCCGGCGCGGCCGCCCTGGTCGCCCGCGCCGTCGCCCCCGAGGTCCTCGCGGCCTGCATCGCGGGCCACCGCAGCGCGGAGCCGGGCCATGTGGCGGCCCTGAACAAGCTGGGCCTGCGCCCCCTGGTCGACCTGGACCTGCGCCTCGGCGAGGGCACGGGCGCGCTCCTGGCCCTGCCGATCGTCCAGAGCGCGGCCCGCGCCATGCACGAGGTCGCCACGTTCGACTCGGCCGGCGTCACCGAGAAGTAGCCGCCGTGGGGCGAAGCCCCGCATTCCGGCACCGGGCGGGGCTGGGGGAGACCTCCGGCCCCGCCCCCGCCATACTGAACCCGCACGTCAAGCAGCCGCTCCAGCGCAGCAGCGGTAGCGCACCTTGAAGACTCCGCCCGCACGAGGAGCCGTAGAGCCATGGCCGAAAACCCCGCCTACCCCGTAGGCCTCCGCCTGACCGGCCGCAGGGTCGTCGTCCTCGGCGGCGGCCAGGTGGCGCAGCGCCGCCTCCCCGCCCTGATCAAGGCGGGCGCCGACATCCTCCTCGTGTCCCCCTCGGCGACCCCCTCCGTGGAGGCGATGGCGGACGCGGGCGAGATCACCTGGGCCAGGCGCCGCTACGAGCACGGTGACCTCCAGGACGCCTGGTACGCCCTGATCGCCACCAGCGACGCCGAGGCGAACACCCGTGCCTCGGCGGAGGCGGAGGCCGGCCGCGTCTGGTGCGTACGCTCGGACGACGCCGAGGCGGCCACCGCCTGGACCCCGGCCACGGGCCGCTCCGAGGGCGTCACCGTCGCCGTACTCAGCAGCGACGTGCACGACCGCGACCCGCGCCGCACCGCCGCCATCCGCGACGCGGTCGTCGAGGGCCTGCGCGACGGCAGCCTCGTCGCCCCCCACCTGCGGACACGCGCCCCGGGCGTCGCCCTGGTCGGCGGCGGACCCGGCGACCCCGACCTGATCACGGTCCGCGGCCGCCGCCTGCTCGCCGCCGCGGACGTCGTCATCGCCGACCGGCTCGGCCCCCGCGACCTCCTCGACGAACTCCCGCCGCACGTCGAGGTCATCGACGCCGCGAAAATCCCCTACGGCCGCTACATGGCGCAGGAGGCGATCAACAACGCCCTGATCGAGCACGCCAAGCAGGGCAAGGCCGTCGTACGCCTCAAGGGCGGCGACCCCTACGTCTTCGGCCGCGGCATGGAGGAGGCCCAGGCGCTCGCCGAGGCGGGCATCGCCTGCACGGTCGTCCCCGGCATCTCCAGCTCGATCTCCGTCCCCTCTGCCGCCGGAATCCCCGTCACCCACCGCGGCGTCGCCCACGAGTTCACCGTGGTCAGCGGCCATGTGGCACCGGACGACGCGCGCTCCCTGGTCGACTGGGAGTCCCTCGCCAAGCTGCGCGGCACCCTCGTGATCCTCATGGGCGTCGACAAGATCGGCAAGATCGCCCGGGCTTTGATCGCCCACGGCAAGGCGTCCGACACCCCGCTCGCCCTGATCCAGGAGGGCACGACGGCCGCCCAGCGCCGCGTCGACGCGACGCTCGGCACGGTCGCCGAGGCGGTGCGCACCCACGAGGTGAAGCCCCCGGCGGTCATCGTCATCGGGGACGTCGTACGCGTGGGCCCGGAGCCCGTCGTCTAGCGAGCCCCGCACACCCCTGAGAACCACCCGAGTAACCAGCGGTAACGGAACACGCCCCCGGCCGTTGGCACCACACCCAGGACAAGGCAGTATCACCCTGTGGCCGATCTCATCACCGTCGACGACCCCGACGACCCCCGCCTGCGCGACTACACGGGCCTGACCGACGTCGAGCTGCGCCGCAGGCGCGAACCGGCCGAGGGGCTGTTCATCGCGGAGGGCGAGAAGGTCATCAGACGGGCCAGGGACGCCGGCTACGAGATGCGCTCGATGCTGCTCTCCGCCAAGTGGGTCGACGTCATGCGCGACGTCATCGACGAGCTCCCCGCCCCGGTCTACGCGGTCAGCCCCGACCTCGCCGAGCGCGTCACCGGCTACCACGTGCACCGCGGCGCCCTCGCCTCCATGCAGCGCAAGCCGCTGCCGACGGCCGACGAACTCCTCGCGACCACCCGCCGGGTGGTCGTCATGGAGGCGGTGAACGACCACACGAACATCGGCGCGATCTTCCGCTCGGCGGCGGCGCTCGGCATGGACGCGGTCCTGCTCTCCCCGGACTGCGCGGACCCGCTCTACCGCCGCTCGGTGAAGGTCTCGATGGGCGCCGTCTTCTCCGTCCCCTACGCCCGCCTCGAGTCCTGGCCCAAGGGGCTGGAAGGCGTACGCGAGGCGGGCTTCAACCTCCTGGCGCTCACGCCGGACGAGAAGGCCACATCCCTGGACGAGGCGGCCCCGCACCGCATGGACCGCGTCGCGCTGATGCTCGGTGCCGAGGGCGACGGCCTCTCCACCCAGGCGCTGGTCGCCGCCGACGAATGGGTCCGCATCCCGATGGCCCACGGCGTCGACTCACTCAACGTGGGCGCGGCGGCGGCGGTCGCGTTCTACGCGGTGGCGACGGGCCGCCCACCGGCCTGACGCCACGGCTCAGCTCCGGGGTGCCTGCCCCGGAGCGAGGGGACCGCTCTGCGTCCACTGCTGGCGTACGTCCATGCCGCCGAGGCTCTTCGCGGGCCCCTGGCAGCCCTGCGCCGCCGCGATCCCGAGCGCCACGAGCAGCGTGACGACCACGAACACGAAGAGGCGCTGCCGCAGCAGCCGGGGGTTGGCGGGCATCCGCCGGCCCGTCCCCGTGGGGCGCGGCCCCTGCCGCCCCGTGCCGCCGCGCGGCGCGGGGCGGCCGCCGGAACGCGTGGTGTCGCGGGGCGCGCCGGGCCGTGCCCCGCCGGTCCTCGACGAACCCGTCCTGGAAGCACCGGTCTTCGACGCCCCTGTCTTCGAACTCCCGGTCCTGGACGACCCGCTCCTCGCCGGACCGCCCCTGGACGCGCCCGGGCGGGGCGGGGGAGTGGCGCCGGGGGCGGAACGCCGCTGGGTGCGCTGATCCGCGTAGCTCTCGGCGAGTCGTCCCGTCGGCCGGTCGTGGTCCTGACGGGGCGCGGGCGGCCGCACGTCACCGAGACCCTGGGCCTCGCGCGCGGCGATCTCCTTGAGCCGGAGCGACAGCTGGAGGGTGCTGGGCCGCTCCTCCGGGTCCTTGGCGAGGCAGGCGCGGATCAGCGGGGCCAGGGCGTCGGGGACGCCGTTCAGCTGCGCCTCCTCGTGGACCACCCGGTAGAGCATGACCTCGGAACTGCCCTGCCCGAAGGGCGAGTCCGCCATGCCCGCGTACGCGAGCGTCGCACCGAGGGCGAAGACGTCGGTGGCGGGCGTGACGGCGGCGCCGCGCACCTGTTCGGGCGCGAGGAATCCTGGCGAACCGACGGCCGTGCCGACATGGGTGAGCGTCGAGGCGCCGGTGGCCCAGGCGATACCGAAGTCGATGATCCGCGGCCCCTTCGGCGACAGCAGGATGTTCGACGGCTTCAGATCGCGGTGTACGACACCGGCCTCGTGCACGGCCACGAGTCCCTCGGCCAGCGCCGAACCGACCACGGCCACGTCGGCCGCGGAGAGCGGCCCCTCGGCGGCGACCTTGTCGTGCAGGGAGGGCCCGGGAACGTACTGGGTCGCGAACCACGGCCGGTCCGCTTCGAGGTCGGCGGCGACGAGCCGGGCGGTACAGCCGCCGCGAATGCGCCGGGCGGCCGAGACCTCCCGCGCGAACCGCGACCGGAACTCCTGATCCTCCGCCAGGTCCGGCCGGATCACCTTCAGCGCGACGCGCTGGCCCCGCCGGTCGGAACCCAGATAGACGACCCCCATACCGCCGGCGCCCAGGCGCCTGTGCAGCCTGAACGAGCCGACGACACGCGGGTCCTCGCGCCGGAGCCGCATCATCGCCATGTCCATCCCCGCTACCCGGTCCGTTTGACGAGCCCAGCTTACGTTTCCACGGGCGGGCACGTGCAGAGGCCGCGCCCTCGCGGGGCGATCGATTGTCAGTGCCGGGTGCGAAAATCGAAGAGTGGTCAGGGGGCGCGGGACAAGGGGCCGTTGACGCCACCCCGAGCCCCAACCATCCATCGCTGAAGGGGGATTGATCCCGTGAAGGGTGATCGCGTGGAGATAGTCGTGGATGCCGGGGACACGACGAGGACGTACGAGGTGGTGGCGAGCCGGGCGGGGCGCCGCGTCGAGACGGCCGTGCGCAGAGGAGTGGTGGAAGTGAGCGAAGTCACCCGTACCGGGACAGTGGTGCGTACGGCCCGGTTCATGGCGACGCGCGTCCTGGCCCTGGTCGAGCAGCCCGTCCCGAGGGAGGACGCCTCCGAGGCAGCGGCCCGCCCCCTCCGGGAAGACCCTGAGTCCTAGGTCCCCGTCTCCACCCCTGGGAGTACACGCGCGGTGGTCGGTCATCCTCCGGGAGGCCAGCCAATCGGTACGAAGGCATGACGCCAGGTGTCGCCCCCGCACCTAGATTTGAGGTCAAGCGGCGGGTGCAGCACTCGTCCCCCGAGGTCAGACACCCGCCGCTTGCCAAAACCACAACGAGATCGGTCAGGAGAGGAACCATGGCGGACACGGCACCGCGGACCATGGTCCGCACGCAAGGGCGCAGGTTCTCGGCGTTCGGCGTACGCCCGTCCGGCACGCGCCACCCCCTGGTGGCGACGGCCATGGTCCTCCCCCTGGCAGCCCTGCTCGTGGTCGTCTTCGGCGGCTGGGAAGCAGTGGTCACACAAGCGTCGTCCGTGGGCGTGATGCTGGGGCGCTGAGCGGCGCCCCAGGCCCGGAAGAGCGGTCCGGGCGGGGACATCCGGCCAGGAAACCCCGTGGGGACGGGGGTGCGGCGGACGGCACAGATGCCCGCGCAGCTGGGGAGCTGCGCGGGCATTGCCACGTCCCGGGCGCTGCCCGCAAGGGGCGCGGGGAACCACGCGCCCAGCCCCGACGAACCCGCACCCGGTCCACCAACCGCACACAAGCCCGCCCGACCCCAGTGGCTACGCTTCGGCCGTAAGCCACCCGCCCCACCCCCGGGACCCCTGTGACCGCGCTCCTCCCCGCCCTCACCGCCAAGGCCAGGCACACGGCCCACCCGCTCCCCGGCTCCTGCGCCTGCGGCGAAGGCGAAGGTGAAGGCGCCGCCGACGGCACCGTCCTCGCGGACCGCCCCGACGCCACAGTCGTACGCCACGGCGACATCGTCGCGAAGGCCCACGCCCAGGAGACGCACCCGGAAGACCTGGCGGTACGCCTCACCGTGGCCGCCCGCCTCCCCGACACCCTCCTCCCGCCCCTGCGCACCACCCCCACCGCCCTCCATGGCCGCCTCGTCACCTTCTGGCCCCACGGCACCCCCGTGGACCGCGACGACCCGGACGCGGCCCCTTGGGAGGCGGCAGCCGCCCTGCTGACCCGCCTGCACGGCACGGACCCGGCGAGCCTCCCGCACCCGCTCCCCGCCATGCGCGGCCCGGCCAAGGCGGCCCGCGCCGTCGCCCGCCTGCGCGCCGCGGGCCCGCACCCCGCGGCGCCGCCGGTCCTGCGGGCCTGGCGGGCCCTGCCGCCCTGGGCCCGCGACGAGACCTCGGCACCGGCCCCGCCGCGCCTGTGCCACGGCGACCTCCACCTGGGCCAGCTCGTCCGCACGCCGGACGGCACCTGGCTGCTGATCGACGTGGACGACCTCGGCGCGGGCGACCCGGCCTGGGACCTGGCCCGTCCCGCCGCCTGGTACGCCTGCGGGCTGCTCGCTCCCGAGGAGTGGACCCGCTTCCTGGACACCTACCGGAGGGCAGGCGGCCCGGCCGTCCCGGCGGGCGGGGCCGACCCCTGGCCGGCCCTCGACGTCCCGGCCCGCGCCCTGACCGTGCAGACGGCCGCCCTGGCGATCACCAAGGCCGTCGCCGCCGACCGCCCCCTGGACGAGATCGAGCAGGCCTTGATCGACGCCTGCGACCGGATGAGCAGGGCCTGAGCCGAGTGGGTGCCCTCCCGCCCGAGTTGACCCGGGACGCGACGAAGTAGGGTGCGACGCACCGAAGCCGGGCAGGGATCCGGCGAAGCAGTTACCACCGGCGAGGAGTTGAGCCGTCCATGCAGTGCCCCAAGTGCCACGCACCGATGCACACGTACAACCGAAATGGCGTCCAGATCGAGCAGTGCAGTGGCTGCCGCGGCATTTTCCTCGACTACGGCGAGCTCGAGTCCCTGACCCGCCTGGAGTCCCAGTGGGGCCAGCAGGCCCCGCCGCCGCCCGCGCCCCCGGCCCCGCAGGCCTATCCCGCGGCTCCCGCCCCCGCCTGGGGCGCCCCGCAGGGCGGTCATGGAGGCCACGGCGGCCACGGCGGTCACTATGGTCACGGCAAGCGCCACAAGAGCTTCGGGCACATGCTCTTCTCCTCCTGAGCACCCGGGAACGACGGAGCCCCCGGCCGTGGGAACGGCCGGGGGCTCCGGAATGTGGTGCGCGATACTGGGATTGAACCAGTGACCTCTTCCGTGTCAGGGAAGCGCTCTCCCGCTGAGCTAATCGCGCAGGTCAACCTGCGTGTGCTGCGTACTGCGTGCGCGATACTGGGATTGAACCAGTGACCTCTTCCGTGTCAGGGAAGCGCTCTCCCGCTGAGCTAATCGCGCGGGTTCGACCTTCATGGAGCACACCGCCGAAGCGGTTCTCGCGAAGATCAGTGGACGATACTGGGATTGAACCAGTGACCTCTTCCGTGTCAGGGAAGCGCTCTCCCGCTGAGCTAATCGTCCTTGGAGGTGGAGACGGGATTTGAACCCGTGTAGACGGCTTTGCAGGCCGTTGCCTCGCCTCTCGGCCACTCCACCAGGAGTGCGGGGGTTCGGGAAGATCCCCCACTTTCCTGCGAGCGGACGACCAGGTTCGAACTGGCGACCTCAACCTTGGCAAGGTTGCGCTCTACCAACTGAGCTACGTCCGCTTGTCTTTCCCGGTCCGCTTGCGCGTCCCGGCGACGTGTTGAACTCTAGCGGATTCCTGGGCCAGTACAAAAACGCGTTTGCGCAGCGTGCTGCGCTGTCGTCGGCCCGGGGCGCGGCCAGGACGCCGGTCATAGACTCGCAGGCGTGCACAACCCCCCTCAGACGTCCTCTCCGGCGCTCCCTCCCATGGCCCGCTTCGGCGGCCTCGTCGCCACCGGCCTGCGCGACGTGACCAGCGACCCCGCGGCCCTGGACTCCGCCGGCTTCTGGGCGGTGTCCGCCGACTTCGAGGGAGGTCTGGTCTGCGCCCGCTTCGACGACGTACGCGAAGAGCCCGTGCCCGCCCCCGTGCCGGGCCGGTGGCAGGGGCCTGCCGCCGATGACTGGACGTCGTCCCTGGACCGCGCCGCGTACACGGAGGGCGTACGACGGATACGCGCGTACATCGCGGCCGGCGAGGTCTATCAGGCGAACCTCTGCCGCGTCCTGTCCGCGCCCGTCCCGCCCGACGCCGACGTGGACGCCCTGACGGCCCTCCTCGCGCGCGGGAACCCCGCTCCGTACGCAGGAACGATCCGCCTGCCCGCCCACGGCGTGGAGATAGCCACCGCCTCCCCCGAGCTCTACCTGCGCCGCGCGGGCCGCGTCGTGGAGTCGGGCCCCATCAAGGGCACCGGCCGCACGGAGGCGGACCTCCTGGAGAAGGACTACGCCGAGAACGTCATGATCGTGGACCTCGTCCGCAACGACCTCGGACGCGTCTGCGCGACCGGCTCGGTCACCGTCCCCGACCTCTGCGTGGCGGAGAAGCACCCCGGCCTCGTCCACCTTGTCTCCACCGTCCACGGTGAGCTGCGCACCGGCGCCGGCTGGCCGGAGCTGTTCGCGGCGACCTTCCCGCCCGGTTCCGTCACGGGAGCCCCCAAGTCCAGCGCCCTGCGGATCATCGACGAGCTGGAGACGGCGCCGCGGGGCCCGTACTGCGGCGGCATCGGCTGGGTCGACGCCGACCGGGGCACCGGAGAGCTGGCCGTCGGCATCCGCACCTTCTGGATCGACCGGGCCGATGGCGTGCTGCGCTTCGGCACCGGGGCGGGCATCACCTGGGGCTCGGACCCCGAGGGGGAGTGGCGGGAGACCGAGCTGAAGGCCGCGCGACTGCTGGCGGTAGCGTCAGGGGCGTACGAAGCGAGTGGAGGAACCCGAACGTGAAGATATGGCTCAATGGCGGGCTGCGGGACGTCGACTCCGCCCGCGTCTCCGTGTTCGACCACGGCCTTACGGTGGGCGACGGCATCTTCGAGACGGTGAAGTCGGTCGAGGGGCGGCCCTTCGCCCTCACCCGTCATCTGGCCCGGCTCACCCGGTCGGCGCGCGGCCTGGGGCTGCCCGAGCCGGACCTCGACGAGGTGCGCCGCGCCTGCGCCGCCGTCCTGGAGGCCAACCCGCTCCCGCTGGGGCGGCTGCGGATCACCTACACCGGAGGGCTCTCGCCGCTCGGCTCCGACCGCGGCGACCAGGGGACCACGCTCATCGTGGCCCTCGGCGAGGCCACGCGGCGCCCCGACTCCACCGCCGTGATCACGGTGCCGTGGACCCGCAACGAACGGGGCGCGCTGACCGGCCTGAAGACCACCTCGTACGCGGAGAACGTCGTCGCCCTCGCCCGCGCCCGCGAGCAGGGTGCCTCGGAGGCCCTGTTCGCGAACACCGTCGGGCAGCTCTGCGAAGGCACCGGCTCCAACGTCTTCGTCGTGCTCGGCGGGGAGATCCTGACCCCGCCGGTCGCCTCCGGGTGCCTCGACGGCATCACCCGCGCGCTGGCCGTCGAGTGGACGGGCGCCCGCGAGGCCGACCTGCCGTTGGACGTCCTTGAGCGCGCCGACGAGATCTTCCTGACGTCGACGCTGCGCGACGTCCAGGGCGTGCACCGCGTGGACGGGCGTCAACTGCCCGGCGCCCCGGGCCCGATGACCACCAAGGCGATGCGGACGTTCGACGAGCGGGCCGCCGACGATCTGGATCCCTGAGTCCCCGGGCGGGTAGAACGCCTTCGATGACCACGACCCTGCGGCCGACCGGGCCGCTTCAGCGGAGCGCCGACGGCGTCAAGGCGCGCACGTACGACGTCTGTGTGAACAGCCGCCCCGTGGGCTCGATCACGCTCGCGACCCACGCCGTCTTCGGCCCCGGGGTCTGCCGGGTGACGGATCTGCGGATCGCCGAGCCCGACCGCGGGCGGGGGCGCGCCACCGTGGCCGCGCTCGCGGCGGAGGAGGTCGCCCGCGGCTGGGGCTGCGAGCGCATCGAGGCGGACATTCCGGCCGAGTCGGCCGCCGCGCTGCGCCTGGCGACGGCGCTCGGCTATGTGGAGCGCGACCGCCGGATGGCGAAGCCGGTGCCGGCCGAGCCGGCCGCGCTGCCGCCCGGGGTCCAGGGTCGGCCGATGACCGAGGACGAGTACGAGGTGTGGCTGGCGCGGGCCCGGCGGAGCTGCACGCGCGACTGGATCGACGGGGGCGTGCCAGAGGCGCAGGCGCGCGCCAAGTCCGAGGCCGACTACGCCGAGCTGTTGCCCCAGGGCCCGGCCACCCCCGGCACCCTGCTGAGCGTGCTCACCCAGGAGGGCGCGAAGGCCGGCACCCTGTGGCTCACGCTCCGCGACGACGACGCGTTCGTCTTCCGCGTCGAGGTCGACGAGGACTGCCGGGGGCGCGGCCACGGCCGTTCCCTGATGCTCCTGGCCGAGGCTCAGGCCCGCGCGGCGGGCCGGGACCGCATCGGCCTCGACGTCTTCGCGGGCAACGCCCCGGCCCTGTGCCTGTACGACTCGCTCGGCTACGAACCCGTCTCGTACTCCCTGTACAAGCCGCTGCTCTAGGGACTAGGAGCCCTCGGCCGCCAGCAGCCGGTCGGTGATCTCCTCGATGCGCTCGCGCAGCCCTTCCTGGCTCTTGCCGCCGTCCAGGCGCTCGCCGCCGATGACGTACGTCGGCGTGCCGGTGACCCCGATCGCCTTGCCCTCGGCCTGGTCGGCGTCGACGATCAGGATGTGCCGGCCGTCGATGAGGGCGGTGTCGAACTCCTCGGCGTCCAGACCGAGTTCCCTGGCGGTGTCCACCAGGAACGGCTCGCCCCGGCGGTCCAGTTCCTCGACCCCGGCGAGCACGGCCTCGACGTACGGCCAGCCCTTGCCCTGCTCGAAGGCCTCCTCGGCGGCCTGCGCGGCGGCGAAGGAGTGCTTGTGCTTCTCCAGGGGGAAGTGCCGAAGGCGCAGCTCGACGCGGTCGCCGTAGCGCGCACGCAGGGCGCGTACGTCGTCGAGGGCGGTACGGCAGTCGGGGCACTGGAGCTCGCACCAGACGTCGAGGACGACGGGGCGGGCGGAGTGGTCAGGAGGGGAGTCGCTCATGGGCACAGTCTCCCAGCCGCCGGTGACGCCTCCCAACCGGGAGCGGGAGCGCGGACCGGCACCTGGGGAGGAGGCCGGACCCCGAGATGACCCGGATATGTCCCTGAGGTCCGGCCCGGGCGTGGCTTGGCGGGGCCCACCCGGTGCAGGATGGAAGGGACGACCACGTCACGCACGACGTACGCCTGTATGCCTGGAGGGCCGGATGATTGCCGAGACCGTCTGTTCCGCCGTATCCGCGGCCGGGCTCGGCATCGCCGCGGTCTCGGCCTACCGCAAGCGGTTCCTGACCGCGGCCCGCCTCGCCGCGTACTCCCTGGTGCCCGTCGGGCTCGTCCTGACGGGCGTCGTCGGATGGGCCGCCGACACCGCGTTCAGCCTCAAGGCGTGGGTCGGCTTCGGCGTGCTCGGCGCGGCCTGGCTGATCTTCCTCGGCACACGCGCGGTGGAGCGCCGCAGGGGCGGCACCCGCAAGGAACGCAAGGCCGCGAAGGCCGACCGGCGCGAGGCGGTGGCCCCCACGGCCTCCGCGCCCTCGCTCGGCGAGGGCGCCCGCCCGGCCGCCGCGCGCCCCGCCGCCAAGCCGAAGGCCGCCGCGCCCACGGAGGACTTCAGCGACATCGAGGCCATCTTGAAGAAGCACGGCATCTGACACGGGCGGCCCGAAGGCCCGAAGGCCCCGGCACGCCTTTGGCCGGGCCCGCCGTCAGGGCAGCCGGACCTCGGCCAGCACGTTCACGCCGTCCACCCACGCCACCGAGGCGTTCGCGCACCGCACGGCCCGGCCGCGTGCGGGGAACGCCGGGTCGGGCAGGGCGAGCCCGATGCGGTGCGGACCCCGCGCACCGGCGGGCAGGGCCAGCTCCGCGCGCACCGTCGAGGGCGCGGCGCGTGGTCGTCGCCGGTCTCCGCGCGCCCCTGGGGTCGCCAGTCGCGCCAGTCGGCGCTGGTGTCGGCCGCGGCCACCGTCCGCCCTCGTGCGTCGAGCAGCACCAGCCGTACGGGCCGCCGGTGCTTGGGCGGTGCGAAGCCGCGGTTGACGACGTCCACCTCCACCGGCAGCCGGCCGCGGCGCAGCGCCGCGGCCAGGTCGTAGCGCGTCTCGCGCACCTCCACCCGGTAGCCGAGGTGGTCGCGCAGGTACTCGAACTGGGTGCGGGCCGCCGGTCGCCCCTCGCGATCCCTGAAGTACCCGTCCGACACCGGGAGACGGGCGTCCAAGGCCTGCCGCTCGGTGAGCGGCGCCGCCTTCCAGGCCGGGACGGTGACCGTGGCGTTGTGCACGAGCGAGAGGGTGTCGAAGCGGAGTGTCTGGAGCCGCCGGGCGGCGGCGACACCGGGGATGACGGTGCTCCACGCGTACGGGTCGGAGCTCTGGCCCTTGTCCCAGGGCATCTCCCCGTCCATCATCCGCGTCCCCGAGACGTCGAGATACGTGGGCCACCCGGGGTTGCCGGGAACGAAGTAGTCCCACCGGCCCTCGCCCAGCGTGAGGTAGTCGTTGTGGAACCCGACGCGGTCCAGGATCGCCGGCCGTGGCCGACGCGGCGGGGAGCGGGGCGGCGGACAGGGCGCCCGCGCCGAGCGCGGTCGTCAACAGCCGTCTGCGTTCCATGACCATGGCTGCTCCCTCGTTCGAGTGCGGGCGGTGCCGCCGAGTGTCGCGGGGGTGGACGGCCGGGGGCCATGGACGGAACGTGTCGGGCCCTGGACTTTCCCTGTTCACGGGATCCGGCGAACTGCCCCCTCGTTCGGGCGTGTTGGTCAGCGGGGACCCGCCGCCTGCGTCATCATCAGCGCGAGATGCTGGACACCACCACACAGGGCGATGCGGCCGCGCCGGACGACGGACGGCAAGCGGTACCGGCCCAAGAGCGACGACCTGCCGACGAAGAGCGGCACGCCACCGACGAAGAACCGCGAGGCTGCCTCTTCGCCCTCTCCCAGCCACCGCTGATGATCTTTCTGACGGTGGTCGGCATGCTGATCCTGCTGGCGTCGCTCCACGACCTGCTGCTTCTCTAACCCGCGGCTTCCTTGCGGCGCGCCCGGTACGCGGCGACATGCAGACGGTTGCCGCAGGTACGGCTGTCGCAGTAGCGGCGGGAGCGGTTGCGGGAGAGGTCGACGAAGGCGCGCCGGCAGTCCGGTGCCTCGCAGCGCCGCAGCCGCTCCTGCTCCCCGGCGACCACGAAGAAGGCCAGCGCCATCCCGCAGTCGGCCGCCAGGTGGTCCGCGATGGACGCCCCCGGCGCGTAGTAGTGGATGTGCCAGTCGTAGCCGTCGTGGTCGGTGAGGCGCGGCGTGGTGCCCGCCGCCGCGATCAGCTCGTTGATGATCGTGGACGCGGCCCGGGGCTCGGGGTTCGCGAAGACCTCGGCGAAGCGGCCGCGCACCCGGCGCACATCGGCGACGTCACGCTCCGAGAGCACTCCGACGTCGCTCACTTCGTGCGTTCGTACGAAGTCACTGAGCGCCGCGAGGTCCGCGAGGCCGTCGGGGCCGTCCTCCTCGGGTGCGGTGTTCACCAGATCGACCACGGCGTCGAGAGAACACCGGTTGTCGTGGGTGATCAGCACGATGCGCTCCCTGGCCTGGGGGGTCGGGCTTGTGCCCGCCGATGCTGGCCGATGCTAGCGGCTCTCCCGGGAGACGCACCGGCGCCGTCACCGCGGGGTACCCGCGGTGACGGCGCCAGTGACTGTTCTGTTCGCCTTGTCTCGGCTTGTCGCGCCTTGTGGTGTCGTGACTGCCTGCGCCGTCGCCCCGAGTCGGACGGCGTGAGGGGATCTCGACGCTCCCGCGCCGTTAGCTTTCGGCCAGGATGTGTGACAGTTCCGTGTCGAGATCGAAGTGGCGGTGCTCCGTGCCGGGCGGCACGGCCGCGTCTGTTCGCTTCAGGAAGGACTCCAGGGCCCGCGCCGGGGCCTCGAGCAGAGCCTCGCCCTCCGGCGAGCTCAGGGCGATGCAGACAACGCCCTGACCGTGGCTCCGGGACGGCCAGACTCGGACGTCGCCGGTTCCGGTGGGCCGGTGCAGGCCCTCGGCGAGGAGGTCGCGGGCGAACACCCACTCGACCGTTTCCTCGGCTCCGGTGTGGAAGGTGGCGTGCACGGCATAGGGATCGGCCGTGTCATACCGCAGTCCTGCGGGTACAGGCAGTGAGGACTCGCTCGACACAACGAGGCGCAGGTGCAGCTCGCAGCTGACCGTGGTGTTCATAAGCGCCAGGGCCTTTCGCTCAGTGTGCGCTCGGGGATTCGCACGTCGGCGAAATCGACATGCCACCTACGGTGCCGTTGTAAACCCCTCTGAGGGTTTTGCGTGTCTTTAGGTAGCTCGACTGGCGGGTTCTCTCTTCTGTCCGTGCACCCATTCCGGTGACGGGTTTCCGTCCGGTAGGGTTTGGCCGTATGAATACGGGGAGTAACGGGCGTAAGGAGCCCACGGGGGTCGTGGAACCGGCCCCCGGGACGCAGGCCGAGCAGCCGCTCGGGTCGCGGGCGCCGCAGTACATCCAGGCCCGCAAGGCGCTGCACCTGAGCTGGCAGGTCGGCGTGTTCATCGTGGGGCTCGCGGTGGTCGTCGCGGGCATCATCATGCTTCCGCTGCCCGGCCCCGGCTGGCTGGTGATCTTCGGCGGAATGGCGATCTGGGCGACCGAGTTCGTCTGGGCCCAGCTGGTGCTGCGCTGGACGAAACGCAAGGTCACCGAGGCCGCACAGCGTGCGCTCGACCCGAAGGTGCGCCGCCGGAACATCATCCTGACGACCATCGGCCTGGTGATCGTCGCGGTGCTCGTCGCGGTCTACGTCTGGAAGTTCGGCATCACGATGCCGTGGAAGATCAAGGAGTGACCGAGGGGTGACTCCGGGGCGGTCGGAAGCACCCGCTGACATGCGGTAATGTTCTCCGTGCGCCCGGGGCGATTAGCTCAGTGGGAGAGCGCTTCGTTCACACCGAAGAGGTCACTGGTTCGAACCCAGTATCGCCCACCCCGGATTGCGGCCCGGAGGCTTTGAGCCTCCGGGCCGTTCTCGTATTTCCTCTGTTTTTCAAGGGAATTGACGGGTCCACATATGGCGGACGCCGTCGTGTGCCACGGCCCGTATTCAGTGCATTCGGCCGAGGACATTCCGCAACCGCCGCGCGTCGCGCAGCCGTTGCTCGTACGTCGCGCCGACGGCCAGGAGCAGCAGTCCCGCCAGCGCGGGCGGCAGCCAGCGGGGTAGGGCACCCGCCACCTGTACGAGGTACGGGGCCAGTTCGTGCAGCGCGTCCAGGGCGAGCGCCGTGCCGCCGAGGACCAGCGGGGCGCGCAGCCGGTGCCGGGCGCCGGTCAGTGTCAGGGTGAGCGCCGCGACGCCGAGCAGCAGCGGGCGCTGCCAGTGCGGGTCGCCCCAGGTGACCGCGAGGCTCGGCAGCAGCGTCAGGGCGAGACCGGGACCGTAGGCCACCCAGGAGGAGACCTCGGGGTCGCGGCGGCGGCGCAGCAGGCCGATGAGGAGCGCGGGGACGGTGGCCGGCAGCGTGTACGCCTCCGGTGTCGCCACCTCCCAGGAGGCGAGGCGGACCCAGCTCGCCAGGAGGAGCAGGGCCACGGCCGCGCAGCCCACCGGGCGGCGGTCGGGACGCAGTGCCGTGCCCGCCGCGATGAGCCCGCAGAGGGCCAGCGCGAGCGCGAGCGTCGGGGCATGCGCCACCGTGAGCGTGAGGGCGAGGACCCCGGACGCGGCCGCCATGATCTCGATCGGCAGGGCCGCCGGGTGCGGCCCGAGGCGGGCTGCGGCGAATGCGGCGAGGGCCGGGACGGCGAGGACGGCCGGCCCGATGTGCTCCGGGCGCAGCCCCGCCGCGGCGCCGGCGGCGCAGACGAGCGCGGTGGCGTACGCGAGGGCCGCACACGCGGTGAGCGCGACCGCGCCGGGCCCATGCGGCGCCGGAGCCGCGGCCCCCGCCACCGGCCCACCCGGTGTCGATGGCAACCGACGTGCCGTCCGGACGCAGGCGGCCAGGAACAGGGCCGTGAGCGCGCCGAGCGTGCCGAGGGTCGCCGCCTCCGTGGCCAGCGAAAGGAACGCGACGCTCACCGAGGACACCAGGGCCAGAGCCGAAGCCGTCAGGGCGGAAGCGGTGGACGTGGCGCGCGCGGCGACGATCAGCAGGATCGCGGCCACGGTCATCTGGGCCCCCAGCCCGGCCGCGTACGGAAGGCCCAGCGCGGACGGCAGGGCGACACCGGCGGCCCAGACGAGTGCCGCCGCGCCGTAGCGGATGACGGGATACGCGGCGGCGCCACTCCCGAAGAGCGAGCCGAGCGAAGCCGACCCCCTGCTGAGCGCTCCGGAGACCATGAGCAGGACCGCGGCGACGGTCGTGAGGACCAGGGGCGCCAGGAGCGGGTGGAACAGGGGTGGTTCGACGAGGAGGGCGGCCCGGGCGTCCCGCGGGGCGCCCGTCCAGATCCGCGTGACCCAGCCGAGCGGGCCGATCAGGGCCACGGCGGCGACGGGGAGCGCCCACAGCACCGCGAGGCCCTGGACCACGGCGGACGCGCCCGCCGCGCCGATCCGCACGGGCCGGGGCAGAGCCGTGCGGACGGCGGTCAGCAGCGCGACGCCGCACACCAGGCAGGCCGGGACGGTCCACTCGGGCGGCAGGACGGTGCGCAGCACGCCACCGCACGCGGCCACCACGAGCAGGCCACCCGCGCCCGCCGCACCGGCGGCGGTCCGCGTCTCCTTCGCCCGCCACGCCACCACCAGAACGATCAACGCGGCGAAGAGCAGCAGCACCCCGGCGCGCGCCGCCTCCGTCGGGTCCGTGGCCCGCAGCGACAGCAGGCCCGCGCCCGCCGCACCCCACAGGCCGAGCGCGCAGCCGCCGACGACCGCGACGACCCGTACGGACCTGACGGTCGCCCACAGCGCGAGCGCGGCGTCGAACGCCGCCGTCACGAGCAGCGCGGCCGCCATCGCGTGCTCGCCCGCGTCCACGACGCCCGCCCAGAGGATCAGGGGCAGTTGGGCCGTCGCCACCGCCGTCGGCAGCGGCAGGCGCAGCTCGCCGAGGAGCAGGCCGTACCCCGCCCACAGCGTGGCGAGGACCACGGAGGTGCCCGCGGCGTAACCGAGCGTCGCCGTCTCGGGAAGGGCGAGGTAGCGCAGCGCGTACGAGTCGAGGACGGTCAGCGCGAGCCCCAGGCCCGCCACCGCCTCGGCCGTCGAGCGCAGCGAACGCCGCAGCAGCAGCGCGGGAGCGGCGAGCGCCGCCAGGGTCACCACCCCGAGGGCCGCGCTGCGTCCGGCGATGCCCAGGTGCCCCCAGCTCACCACCGTGAAGGCGATCGCGGCGATGGTCAGCAGCACGCCGCCCAGCGTCAGCAGGACGTTCTGCGCGCTCGGGGGAGCGGGGGCGGCCGGGCCGGCCGGGTGAGAGGGCGGCACGGCCGGGCCCGCCGCGCGCAGGACACCGAGCAGCCAGGCCCGGCGGCGCAGCAACTGCGCCCTGCGCGCGTCCAGCCGGCGCAGCTCCCAGTCGAGGAGACGCAGCTCGTCGGCCGGTGGCGGAATGTTCGTCATGCCTGGGGAGTGTGTTCGGCGCCACGTCCGGCGGCATCGGCGCGGATACTCAGGACGTACTCAGATCCGGTGCCCACCGGCCCCACCGGGCAGGATCCCTCCATGAACTGGTGTCACTACCGCTTCCGCAGCCTGTGGGATCTGCCCGGTACGCCCGTACAGGCCTACGCCGTCCTGGAGCGCGTGGAGGACTATCCGCTGTGGTGGCCACAGGTGCGCGAGGCGACCTCGGACGACGACCGCAACGGTGTCTTCCGCTTCCGGTCCTTCCTCCCGTACGACCTCGTCGTCACCGCGCGGGAGCGGCGGCGCGACCCCGAAGCCGGGGTCCTGGAGATCACCATGGCCGGGGACTTGGAGGGCTGGGCGCGCTGGACGGTGACCGATGGGCCGAGAGGGACGCGCGCCCGCTACGACCAGGAGGTCGAGGTGCGGCGGCCGCTGATGCGGCGCCTCGCGGTCCCCGGAAGGCCCGTGTTCCTGCTCAACCACGCCCTCATGATGCGGGCGGGCCGCAGAGGTCTCGCGGCGTATCTGGCAGCGGTTTGAAGGAAAGGCGCCCGGACCTGTATTGTTCAGTCCGTTCCCGGGCGATTAGCTCAGTGGGAGAGCGCTTCGTTCACACCGAAGAGGTCACTGGTTCGAACCCAGTATCGCCCACCCGGAGAATGCCGGTCCGTCAGCAGACGGACCGGTTTTTTCTTGCCCGCGCGGCGTCGCGCTGCGGGTGTGCGCGGCCGGTCGGGCCTCAGGCAGCCGCCCGGAGTTCGGGACGCAGTGGCCATGCCGGGTCCACCGCCTCCGGTGAGCCGCTCTTGGCGAACCACGCCTGGAGCCCGCGCGCCTGCGCCGCGTGCCAGACGGCCTGGAGCGTGTGCAGCTCGCCGGGGGAGAGCCGCTCCAGACGGGCCGAGAAACGGCGCCCCACCGCTCGTACGACATCGAGAGCGGCCTGCGCGTCCGCCGCCGCGTCGTGCGCCTCCGCCAGCTCCACCTCGTAGTGCGCGCACAGATCGGTCAGTGTGCGGCGGCCCTTGCGGTAGCGGTCAAGCTGCTTGTCCAGGACCCGTGGGTCGATCACACAGAGGGGCGAGCCCTCCATGTAGCGGCTCAGCGACGAGGCACGGTGCCGGCGCAGCTCCCGGTCCAGGATGGTCAGGTCGAACGGCGCGTTCATCACCACGATCGGCCGTCCTGCCGCGCCCTGTTCGGCCAGATCGCGCGCTATCTCCTCCATCACCGGCGCGGGCCAGCGGCCGTTGCGCTGGAGATGATCCTCCGTCAGTCCGTGGACGGCGGTGGACTCCTCGGGCACCGGAACGCCCGGGTTCACCAGCCAGCGGGTGACGCGCGGACGGGTCCCCGCGCCCTGCTGGACGACGACGGCGGCCGACACGATGCGGTCGGTCTCGACGTCGACGCCCGTGGTCTCTGTGTCGAATGCGGCCAAGGGCCCCTCGTACCAGCACGTCATGGTGACGCAACTCCTCGATCAGTCCCGGCAGATGACGTCGGTCCCCTGCCCACGCTGGTGATACCCGGGCCGTTTGCGCTGTACGCGGCCCGGAGACAACAGAGGTACCGGGCCTTGACATTGACGGCCCGAGCGGGGAAGTACCGTTGTGGAAAGGCCTGTTGGACATGGCGCTCGCGCGGCCCGAACAGGGTGGGCTGCTGCCCGAGCGGATCGCACCGCCGCGCGGCACACTCGCCGTCACCGCCTGTATGGAGACCCTCCAGGTGGGCTATCTGCACGCCGTCGCTGCGGCCGCGGGATGCTCGCTCTCCCAGCCCTTTCCGGACAACGGCATCGACTGGCACGTCAGCCACAGCGCCCCCGGTCACACGGTCGACGACGAGGTCACCATCAAGGTCCAGCTGAAGTGCACCTACCAGACGGCGCCGGACCCGGACCGGCCCGCCTTCTCCTTCACGCTCGACAACCCGCACCTGGAGAAGCTCGCCCGCACGCCGGTCTCGGTCCACAAGATCCTCGTCGTGATGCTCGTGCCCAGGTCCCAGGACGACTGGCTGCGCGCCGGTCACGACCGGCTCGACCTGCGGCACTGCTGCTACTGGACCAACCTCGCCGGGCACCCGGTGACCGGCCGGCGCAGGACCACCGTGCGGATATCGACCTCGCGGATCTTCGACGACCGCGCGCTCCGCGAGATCATGACGCGGGTCGGGACGGGAGACAGCCCCTGATGCGCCGCCCCCACGACGAGCCCCCGCACCCCGCCCGTCCGCACCCGCACCTCGCCCCGGTCGCGGGCCCGTGGACCGCCTCGCCCGAGCCCGCCCCGCCCGAGCCCGGCACCGTCGACCCCGCGGTGCTCGCCGCGCTGCTCGCCCGGCACGGCTGGCAACGACGCGGAGGAGCCCCGGGCCGCTATGCCCGCTGGACGCCGCCGGGGCCCGACGGCAGGGGCACCAGCCTCCTGGTGCCCGAGAGCCGGGCCTTCCCCGACTGCGAGGACTTGATCGGCGAGGCCCTCGTCGCGCTCTCCCGCAGCGCCTCGCCGGCCGCCCGTGACGTGCTCGTCGGGCTCTGCGTGCCCAGCGACGAGATCCACTGGTGGCGCGATGTGCCGACGGGACCCGCCGGGGCCGCGCCCTGGCCGGTGGAGGAGCAACTGCGCTCCGCGGCCCGGCGGATGCTGCTCGCCGGGGCGCTCGCCGCGCGCGGCCGGGCCGGGTACTACGGCGCCCGGCACCGCGGGCCCGCCACCGCCGCCCTGGAGAGCGTCCTGGTGGGGCCCGCGCCCGACGGTCGCCGGCTCACCGCGTTCGTGCCCGTGCAGACCGGGCGGCCACTCGCGGTCCGGCTGCACCAGGCGCTGTACGCGGCCCGCGAGGCCGTCGACTACCAGCGCGCCACCGGCGGCATGGACGCCTTCGACGGGGCGGTCGAGGCCGGTGTGAGCCATGAGCTGACCGAGGCGATCGTGGCCCTGGTGCGGGGCACCGAAGGGGCGCGTATCGCCGTGGAGTGGGCGCCCGGCGCACAGGTGCCCGAGGGATGCGCGGCGTACGCCGAGCCCGTCGAGTTCTCGCCCGGCGACCTGACGGCGCTCCGTGAGGCGGGCGCCCGCTATCTGCGCGACGAGCCGTCGGTGCCGGTGCGGATCACCGGGACCGTGGTGCGGATGCGGCGCTCCTCGCCGGGCGGGGAGGGCACGGTGCGGCTGCGGGTGATCGGCGGGGCGGAGATCCCGCACGTGCGGATGACCCTGGACGAGGAGTCGTACCGCGTCGCGGGCCACGCCCATCTGGTCGGGCTGCCGATTCGGGTGCACGGGCGCCTGGAGAGCCGGGGCGGGTTCCGGCGGCTGACGGAGGCGACCGGGGTGGTGCCGGTGCGGGTGGACGAGGGGGACCGGGACCGGCTCATGAAGTCGATCCAGGAGAACCTCGACTTCTTCGGGGAGGCGTGTGGCGGCGACTGAGCGAGGCGTGCGGCGGCGACTGGGCGCGCCCGCCGGGAGGCCGGTGCGGAGGGGGCGCTTCCGGGCGGCGGGGACAACCGTTTCGCGGCGGGTGCCCCCGGCTCGGTACGATCCTTAGTGCGCGCGCATCAGAGAGAGCGCCGCAGCCCCCTTCTGCAAGGAGAGACCGGTGTCTGACGTCCGTGTGATCATCCAACGCGATTCCGAGCGGGAAGAGCGCGTGGTGACGACGGGCACTACGGCCGCCGAGATCTTCGCCGGTGAGCGCACCATCGTCGCCGCCCGCGTGGCCGGCGAGCTGAAGGACCTGGCGTACGCCGTCGCCGACGGCGACGAGATCGAGGCCGTGGAGATCTCCTCCGAGGACGGCCTGAACATCCTGCGCCACTCGACCGCGCACGTCATGGCGCAGGCCGTGCAGGAGCTCTTCCCCGAGGCCAAGCTGGGCATCGGCCCGCCCATCCGGGACGGCTTCTACTACGACTTCGACGTCAAGGAGCCGTTCACCCCTGAGGACCTCAAGCGCATCGAGAAGAAGATGCAGGAGATCCAGAAGCGCGGCCAGCGCTTCTCGCGCCGCGTCACCAACGACGACGACGCCCGCGTGGAGCTGGCCGACGAGCCGTACAAGCTGGAGCTCATCGGCCTCAAGGGCAACGCCGCGAACGCCGCCGACGGCGCGGACGCTGAGGTGGGCGCCGGCGAGCTGACCATCTACGACAACATCGACGCGAAGACCGGCGAGCTGTGCTGGAAGGACCTCTGCCGGGGTCCGCACCTGCCCACCACCCGGAACATCCCCGCGTTCAAGCTGATGCGCTCCGCCGCCGCCTACTGGCGCGGCAGCGAGAAGAACCCGCAGCTCCAGCGCATCTACGGCACCGCGTGGCCGTCGAAGGACGAGCTGAAGGCGCATCTGGAGTTCCTCGCCGAGGCCGAGAAGCGCGACCACCGCAAGCTCGGCTCCGAGCTGGACCTCTTCTCCTTCCCGGAGGAGCTGGGCCCGGGCCTCGCGGTCTTCCACCCCAAGGGCGGCGTGATCCGCAAGGTGATGGAGGACTACTCCCGCAAGCGGCACGAGGACGCGGGCTACGAGTTCGTGAACACCCCGCACATCTCGAAGGAGCACCTCTTCGAGACCTCCGGGCACCTGCCGCACTACGCGGAGGGCATGTTCCCGCCGATCGAGTTCGACGGGCAGAACTACCGCCTGAAGGCGATGAACTGCCCGATGCACAACCTCATCTTCAAGTCGCGCGGCCGCTCCTACCGCGAACTGCCCCTGCGGCTCTTCGAGTTCGGCACGGTCTACCGCTACGAGAAGTCGGGCGTCGTGCACGGCCTGACCCGCTCGCGCGGCTTCACGCAGGACGACTCGCACATCTACTGCACCAAGGAGCAGATGGCCGAGGAGCTCGACAAGCTCCTCACCTTCGTCCTGGACCTGCTGCGCGACTACGGCCTGAACGAGTTCGAGTTGGAGCTGTCCACCCGCGACGACTCCGACAAGTTCATCGGCTCCGACGAAGACTGGGCGGAGGCCACCGAGGCGCTGCGCCAGGCGGCCGAGAAGCAGGGCCTTCCGCTGGTCCCGGACCCGGGCGGCGCCGCGTATTACGGCCCGAAGATCTCGGTGCAGGCCAAGGACGCGATCGGCCGGTCCTGGCAGATGTCGACCCTCCAGGTCGACTTCAACCAGCCCAAGCGGTTCGGTCTGGAGTACACCTCGGCGGACGGCTCCAAGCAGCAGCCGGTCATGCTGCACCGCGCGCTGTTCGGATCGATCGAGCGGTTCTTCGGCGTGCTCCTCGAGCACTACGCGGGCGCGTTCCCGGCGTGGCTGGCCCCGGTCCAGGCGATCGGCATCCCGGTCGGCGACGCGCATGTGCCCTACCTCCAGGAGTTCGCCGAGGAGGCGAGGAAGCGGGGCCTGCGGGTCGAGGTGGACGCCTCGTCGGACCGCATGCAGAAGAAGATCCGCAACGCGCAGAAGTCCAAGGTGCCGTTCATGGTCATCGTCGGTGACGACGACATGAACGCCGGAGCGGTCTCCTTCCGCTACCGCGACGGGTCGCAGGAGAACGGGATTCCCCGTGACGAGGCGATCGCGAAGCTCGTCGATGCCGTGGAGCGTCGCGTGCAGGTGTGACGTGCTCCCCGCCGCCGCGGGGTTCCAGGGGCGGTCCCGTTCGGGGCCGCCCCTCGGCACGCACCCGCCGGGGAATATGCTGACCACCATGACGAGTGAGCCGGAGCAGCAGATCGGAGTGGGTACGCAGGACGCGTTCCAGCGCCTGTGGACGCCCCACCGGATGGCGTACATCCAGGGCGAGAACAAGCCCACGGGACCGGGGGCCGACGACGGCTGCCCGTTCTGCTCCATCCCGGCCAAGTCCGACGAGGACGGCCTGGTGATCGCGCGCGGCGAGCACGTGTACGGGGTGCTGAACCTCTACCCGTACAACGGCGGCCATCTGATGGTCGTGCCCTACCGGCACGTCGCCGACTACACCGATCTCACCGCCCCCGAGACCGCCGAGCTGGGCGAGCTGACCAAGCAGGCGATGACGGCCCTGCGCGCCGCGTCCGGCGCGCACGGCTTCAACATCGGCATGAACCAGGGAGCCGTGGCGGGTGCTGGCATCGCCGCGCACCTGCACCAGCACGTCGTCCCGCGCTGGGGCGGCGACACCAACTTCATGCCGGTCGTGGGGCACACGAAGGTGCTGCCGCAGCTGTTGGCCGACACCCGCAAGATGCTCGCGGACGCCTGGCCCGCGACCAGCTAGCACTGCCGGCCACGGCCCGCGGCCCCGGAGCACCGCCGGGTCGCGGGCCGACGGCCGTCACGCGTCGTACACGTCCGCCTTCCTCGGCATCGGGTCCTGGATCGCCCCGCTGAGGAAGCCGGAGCGCGTGCCGAACTTCTCGGTGTTCACGCCGTTCTCCGCGAGGACCTTGATGGCCGCGGAGTGCACCACGCGCAGCACGGGCGTGGCGGCGCGCAGCGCGTCGTCGGCCATGAAGCGGTGCCGCCACGGCTTGTCGGCCCAGGCGTGCCGCAGGCCGAAGGGCTCGGGCAGGACCAGCTTGCCGCCGAGGTGGTCCAGGAGCGGCGGGTACCAGGTGAAGGGGGCGCGCACGGCGAGGCGTACGACCTCGTCGGCGTCGACCAACGGCAGGTGGCGGTCGACGGTCTCCCAGAACTTGATGGCCTTGGAGACGGTCTTCGTCTTGGGCTCGGGTTTGGTCGTGAACAGGGAGTGCACAGGGCCCAGCGCGTGCCCGGTGACCTCGATGCGCAGCGTCTCGTGCAGCACCGTCACCGTGATGAGCATCGTGATGACCAGCTGGCCGTCCCAGAGGGTGAACTGGACACCGAGGTAGTGCCGGTCCCCGCTGCCGAACTGCTGTTCGTTGCAGATGCGCTGTATCTCGTGGCCGCGGATCTGGAAGGCGTCGACGTCCGTGCCGGTGGGGCGGGCCACCGATCCGGCGTTCTCCCCGATCGGGGAGACGATCCAGTGGTTTATCGACGGGGTCGGGAAGCCGCCGGTGTGCAGGGGACCGCGCTCCAGCATGCGGAGCTGGTCGTGCACCGCCCGTATGACGTCCCAGCTGCGGAAGGGGTGGATCTCCTTGCCGTCCTCGGCGGGCACCAGCTCCTCGGCCAGCTGCCAGCTGCCCCAGCGCGTGCCCATGCCCAATATGCCCTTGGGCCCGGCGTAGAACACGGAGTTGCTCTGCTGCTCGGCGGAGAGCCTGGCCAGGCCCTGCCGCAGCCGCTCGGCGGCCGTCTCGCCGGGACTGCCCGGCACCGCCTCGGGGATCTTTGCGCCGATGCCGCCGCCCGAGAGCAGGCTCCCCCAGCGCTCGCGCATGTCCCTGGCGGTGCGCTCGGCGATCTGCTTGGCCCAGAACCAGCCGACCACCGGCAGGACGATCGACGCCCGCAGATACCAGGCCCAGAAGCCGTCGAAGGGCAGCTTGAGCAGGGCGAGCACGGCCAGCACGCCCATGGCGACCAGGACGGCCGAGGCGAGCGCGCCCGCCCGCTTGTTCTCACCCTTGGCGACCTGGCGCCTGATGGTGAAGACGAGCAGCCAGACGATCAGCCCCGGCAGGAACAGCAGGCCGCACAGGACCATCACCGCCGTGAGCCAGCTGTCGCGCTCCTTGCGGATGCGGTTCGCCGCGAGGCAGTGCTCCACCACCGACTGCGGCTCGATGCCGAAGGACTGGATGAGCGGCTTGCGGCCGCCGCCGAGCATCCGCACCTGCACGGTCCGCGCGAACGCCTCACCGAGGCTCGGCTTGAACAGTGACCAGAGCCCGGGTTTGACCACGGACTTGTGCCACTCGCTGTTGGCCTTCAGGATCTCGTCGACATCTCCGTCGCGGTACGCCGCCGAGGCCAGGGCGTGGGTCGCCGCGGTCTGTCCCGCGGCGCCCGAGAGCGGGACCTGTGCCCCGGGCCTGAAGTCGAATACATCGTCCGCCACTGCCGCCCCCTCGCCGCGACGCCTTCGCTCCTGCGGCTCTTCCCGACTTCCTTGTCCGGCACACCTGTTGCCGCCCGGCACATCCGGTGATCAGGTCATCAGCGTATCGGTGCGCACCGACATCCGTCAGGGCGCACCGGATCCGCCGGGGAGTGCGAAAGGCCGCCCGCCCGAGAGTGGCGGGGCGGGCGGCCTCATCCGCCGGTCCGGCCCGGCCCGGCTCAACTACGAAGCGCCCTGCGCCTGTTCGCGGATCCGCTCCGACAGCTGAGGGGGCATCGGCTCATGGCGGACGTACGCGCGGCTGAACCGGCCGGTGCCCTGGGAGAGGGAGCGCAGATCCACCGCGTACCGGCCGATCTCGATCTCGGGGACCTCGGCCCGTACGAGTGTGCGCCCGCCCGGTGCCTGCTCGGTGCCGACCACCCGGCCGCGACGGCCCGACAGATCGCTCATCACCGCGCCGACGTGGTCGTCACCGACCAGCACCTGCACTTCGGCCACCGGTTCGAGCAGATGGATCCTCGCCCCGGCGGCCGCCTCCCGCAGCGCGAGGGCGCCCGCCGTCTGGAACGCGGCGTCCGAGGAGTCCACCGAGTGCGCCTTGCCGTCCAGCAGCGTGACGCGAACGTCGATGAGCGCGTACCCGGCGGCGACGCCCTTCGCCGCCTGCGCGCGCACGCCCTTCTCGACGGACGGGATGAACTGCCGCGGAACCGCGCCGCCGACGACCTTGTCGACGAACTCGATGCCGCTGCCGCCGGGCAGCGGCTCCACCTCGATCTCGCAGATCGCGTACTGGCCGTGCCCGCCGGACTGCTTCACATGGCGCCCGCGCCCCGTCGACCGGTCCGCGAACGTCTCCCGCAGGGAGACCTTGTGCGGTACGACATCGACCTGCACGCCGTACCGGCTGCGCAGCCGCTCCAGAGCCACGTCGGCGTGTGCCTCGCCCAGGCACCACAGGACCACCTGGTGGGTGTCCTGGTTCTGCTCCAGGCGCATCGTCGGGTCCTCCGCGACCAGGCGCGAAAGCCCCTGCGAGAGCTTGTCCTCGTCCGCCTTGCTGTGCGCCTGGATGGCGAGCGGCAGCAGCGGGTCGGGCATGTCCCAGGGCTCCATCAGGAGCGGGTCGTCCTTGTCCGAGAGCGTGTCACCGGTCTCCGCGCGGTGCAGCTTGGCCACGCACGCCAGGTCGCCCGCCACGCACCGGGTCAGGGTGCGCTGCTGTTTGCCGAAGGGTGAGGAGAGCGCGCCGATTCGTTCGTCGGCCTCGTGGAGGGCGCGGCCCTCACGACCCCGGTCGGCCAGGCCGTGGCCGGAGACGTGCACCGTCTCGTCGGGGCGCAGGGTGCCGGAGAAGAGGCGTACGAGCGAGATCCGGCCGACATACGGGTCGGAGGCGGTCTTGACCACCTCGGCCGCCAGCGGGCCGTCCGGGTCGCAGGTGAGCGCGGGCCGGGCCTTGCCGTCCGGCGTGGTCACGGCCGGCGCGGGGTGCTCCAGCGGGGTGGGGAAGCCACCCGTGACCAGCTCCAGGAGTTCGACCGTGCCGATGCCCTGACGGGCCCCCTGCGCTGCGGGTCCCGCGGCGAGCACGGGATGGAAGATGCCGCGCGCCACGGCGCGCTCCAGGTCGTCCACTAGTGTCTTGTAGTCGATGTCCTCGCCGCCGAGATAGCGGTCCATGAGGGACTCGTCCTCGCTCTCGGCGATGATCCCCTCGATCAGCTTGTCGCGCGCCTCCCGGATGAGCGGCAGCTGGTCGCCGCCCGGCTCGGACTCCTTGCGCTCCCCGGAGGCGTAGTCGTAGATCCGCTGCGAGAGCAGCCCGATCAGGCCGGTCACCGGCGCGTGCCCGTCGGGGCCCTGCTCACCGTGGAGCGGCAGGTACAGCGGCAGCACGGCGTCCGGGTCGTCGGCGCCGAACGCCTCGGCGCAGCAGCGCGTGATGTCGGTGAAGTCGGTGCGGGCCGACTCCAGATGCGTGACCACGATGGCCCGCGGCATGCCGACCGCCGCGCACTCCTCCCAGACCATGCGGGTGGCGCCGGTGATGCCCTCCGTGCCCTCGGCCGCCGAGACGACGAAGAGGGCCGCGTCCGCGGCGCGCAGACCGGCCCTCAGCTCACCGACGAAGTCGGCGTACCCGGGGGTGTCCAGGAGGTTGATCTTGATGCCGTCCCATTCGAGGGGCACCAGGGACAGCTGCACCGAGCGCTGCTGCCGGTGTTCGATCTCGTCGTGGTCGGAGACGGCGGTGCCGTCCTCGACCCGGCCCGCCCGGTTCACCGCCCCCGCGGTCAGCGCGAGGGCCTCCACCAGGGTCGTCTTGCCCGCTCCGCTGTGGCCGACCAGCACCACATTCCGTACGGACGCGGGGTGGTCGGCCGTCACTGCCCTGCCGGCGGCTCCGGGGTGTGCGTTCGCCTTGTCGCCCATGCCTTGCCTCCCGGTCACGTGCACGGTGAGGAGGCTCAGCCCCCTCGGCGATGCTGGCTGCTGCGGACGCGCTGGGGCCCGGTGCGGGGCGGCTCCGACGGCGCCCGTGGTGCTTCCGAGCTTTCCACTCGGCTCCCGGTGCGTCCATACGTCGTACGCGATCGTGAGGGGGCGAGCCGGGCCCGCAGCGGCGTGACTACGATGGGTCGGCCGGTGGCCAACGGGGCCACGCGGCGCACCGACCCCTCGGGAAGGCCATGCTGAACAAGTACGCGCGTGCATTCTTCACGCGTGTCCTCACACCGTTCGCCGCGTTTCTCATCCGCCGCGGGGTCAGCCCCGACGCGGTGACCTTCATCGGCACGGCCGGTGTGGTGGCGGGAGCGCTGGTCTTCTTCCCCCGTGGCGAGTTCTTCTGGGGCACGATCGTCATCACGCTGTTCGTCTTCTCCGACCTCGTCGACGGCAACATGGCCCGCCAGCTCGGCCGCTCCAGCCGCTGGGGCGCCTTCCTCGACTCGACGCTCGACCGGGTGGCCGACGGTGCGATCTTCGGTGGCCTCGCCCTCTGGTACGCCGGATCGGGTGACGACAACATCCTCTGCGCCGTCTCCATCTTCTGCCTGGCGAGCGGCCAGGTGGTCTCGTACACGAAGGCGCGAGGTGAGGCGATCGGCCTGCCCGTCGCCGTCAACGGCCTGGTGGAGCGCGCCGAGCGCCTGGTGATCTCACTGGTCGCCGCGGGGCTCGCGGGCCTCCACACGTTCGGCGTCCCCGGCATCGACATCCTGCTGCCCATCGCCCTGTGGATCGTCGCGGTGGGCAGTATGGTCACCCTCGTCCAGCGCGTCGTGACCGTGCGCCGCGAGTCGGCGGAGGCCGACGCCGCCCCGGCAGGTCCGGGCCAGGAGAGTGAGACCGCGCAGTGAAGGACCGACTCACCGACGCGCTGTACGGTCTCGGCTGGAGCACCGTCAAGAAGCTCCCGGAGCCGGTCGCTGAGCGGCTCGGCAGGACCATCGCCGACGCGGTCTGGAAGCGCCGCGGCAAGGGCGTGCTGCGGCTGGAGTCCAACCTCGCGCGCGTGGTGCCCGACGCCGGCCCGGAGCGGCTCGCCGAGCTCTCCAGGGCGGGCATGCGGTCGTACCTGCGCTACTGGATGGAATCCTTCCGGCTGCCGTCCTGGAGCCGGGCGCGCATCAAGGACGGTGTCGACGTCAAGGACCTGCACCACCTCACCGACGGGCTCGCCGCCGGCAAGGGCGTCGTCATCGCGCTGCCGCACCTCGCCAACTGGGACCTCGCGGGCGCCTGGGTCACCACCAAGCTGGAGACCCCCTTCACGACCGTCGCCGAGCGCCTGAAGCCCGAGACGCTCTACGACCGCTTCGTCGCCTACCGCGAGAGCCTCGGCATGGAGGTTCTGCCGCACACCGGCGGCTCCGCCTTCGGCACGCTGGCCCGGCGGCTGCGCGCGGGCGGCCTGGTCTGCCTCGTCGCGGACCGCGACCTGTCGTCCTCCGGAGTCGAGGTGAAGTTCTTCGGGGACACCGCCCGGATGCCGGCCGGCCCCGCCATGCTGGCCCAGCAGACCGGTGCGCTGCTCCTGCCCGTGACGCTCTGGTACGACGGACCCGTCATGAAGGGCCGGGTCCACCCGCCCGTCGACGTCCCCGAGACAGGTACCCGCGCCGAGAAGACGTCTGTCATGACGCAGGCGCTGGCCGATGCCTTCGCCACCGGTATCGCCGATCACCCGGAGGACTGGCACATGCTCCAGCGACTGTGGCTCGCCGACCTGGAGCCCCGCCCCGACGGGTCCGCGGCGGGGGAGTCCTCGTGAAGATCGGCATCGTCTGCCCGTACTCGTGGGACGTGCCGGGCGGCGTCCAGTTCCACATCCGGGACCTCGCGGAGCACCTCATCAGGCAAGGCCACGAGGTGTCCGTCCTGGCCCCGGCCGACGACGAGACCCCCCTCCCGCCGTACGTCGTCTCGGCGGGCCGCGCTGTCCCGGTGCCGTACAACGGCTCGGTGGCACGGCTCAACTTCGGCTTCCTGTCCGCCGCGCGGGTGCGCCGCTGGCTGCACGACGGCACGTTCGACGTGATCCACATCCATGAGCCGACGTCGCCGTCGTTGGGGCTGCTCACGTGCTGGGCCGCGCAGGGCCCGATCGTCGCGACGTTCCACACGTCCAACCCGCGCTCGCGCGCCATGATCGCCGCGTATCCGATCCTCCAGCCCGCCCTGGAGAAGATCAGCGCCCGCATCGCCGTGAGCGAGTACGCGCGCCGTACCCTCGTCGAACACCTGGGCGGCGACGCGGTCGTCATCCCGAACGGCGTCGACGTCGACTTCTTCGCCAAGGCCGAGCCCAGGCCCGAGTGGCAGGGGGAGACGATCGGCTTCATCGGCCGCATCGACGAGCCCCGCAAGGGACTGCCGGTGCTGATGAAGGCGCTGCCGCAGATCTTCGCCGAGCGCCCCGGGGCGCGGCTCCTGGTCGCCGGGCGCGGCGACGAGGACGAGGCGGTGGTCACGCTCCCCGCCGAACTGCGCTCCCGCGTGGAGTTCCTCGGCATGGTCAGCGACGAGGACAAGGCACGGCTGCTGCGCAGCGTCGACCTGTACGTCGCCCCGAACACCGGCGGCGAGAGCTTCGGGATCATCCTGGTCGAGGCGATGTCCGCCGGTGCGCCCGTGCTCGCCAGCGACCTCGACGCCTTCGCGCAGGTCCTCGACCAGGGCGGCGCGGGCGACCTGTTCGGCAACGAGGACGCGGAGTCCCTCGCCAAGGCGGCGGTGCGCCTTCTCGCCGACCCCGAGCGCCGCGAGGGCTTGCGCGAGCGCGGCAGCACACACGTGCGGCGCTTCGACTGGTCCACCGTCGGCGCGGACATCCTCGCTGTCTACGAGACGGTGACGGACGGCGCGGCCTCGGTCGCCGAGGACGAACGGTCGAGCCTGCGGGCGCGCTTCGGACTGGCCCGGGACTGACCTTCTGAACCCTCGGGGTGCCCGGCGGCCCGCCCGGCCCACCGGGGGGACTAGCGTGTAGGCCCGTGACCTCCACATTGATCTGGATCGCGGTAGCCCTCTTTGCGATCGGCCTCTACCTGAGCTGGACCGCCGGCCGGCTCGACCGGCTGCACGCGCGCATCGACGCGTCCCGCGCCGCCCTCGACGCGCAACTCCTGCGCCGCGCCTCGGTCGCCCAGGAACTGGCCACCTCCGGAGTCCTCGATCCCGCCGCCTCGATCGTGCTCTACGAGGCGGCGCACGCGGCCCGGCAGGCGGAGGAGGAGCAGCGCGAGGTCGCCGAGAGCGAGCTGAGCCAGGCGCTGCGGGCCATCTTCGGCGAGAGCCAGCAGGTCGAGGCGGTGCGCGAGGCCCCGGGCGGGGACGAGGCGGCCACCGAACTGGCCGCGGCCGTACGCCGGGTGCCGATGGCCCGCCGCTTCCACAACGACTCCGTACGCGCCGCCCGCGCCCTGCGCAGGCACCGCAAGGTCCGCTGGTTCCGTCTCGCGGGCCACGCGCCCTTCCCGATGGCGTTCGAGATGGACGACGAGCCCCCGGTGGCCCTGGCGGACCGGGCCACTACGTAGCGGGGTGCCGAGTTGCTGGAACAGCGCTGACCAGGGACGTCCCGAAAAAACGAGCCACCGGTCATTCATTGGCCCTTGCTGTGGCCTGGTGGCCGGGCGTTTCCTCAAAGGCGCAGTAACTGTCTCCAGCGAGTCTTCAGCGAGTGAGGTCAACTCCGTGTCCAGCCCCGCCAGCAACAACCCGTCCCCCGAGACCGGCACCGCGCGCGTGAAGCGCGGCATGGCCGAGCAGCTCAAGGGCGGCGTCATCATGGACGTGGTCAACGCCGAGCAGGCGAAGATCGCCGAGGACGCCGGCGCCGTCGCCGTCATGGCGCTGGAGCGGGTGCCCGCCGACATCCGCAAGGACGGCGGCGTCGCCCGGATGTCCGACCCGAACATGATCGAAGAGATCATCGAGGCCGTCTCCATCCCGGTCATGGCCAAGTCCCGCATCGGCCACTTCGTCGAGGCCCAGGTCCTGCAGTCCCTCGGCGTCGACTACATCGACGAGTCCGAGGTCCTGACCCCGGCCGACGAGGTCAACCACAGCGACAAGTTCGCCTTCACCACCCCGTTCGTGTGCGGCGCCACCAACCTGGGCGAGGCCCTGCGCCGCATAGCCGAGGGCGCGGCCATGATCCGCTCCAAGGGCGAGGCCGGCACGGGCAACGTCGTCGAGGCCGTCCGCCACCTGCGCCAGATCAAGAACGAGATCGCCAAGCTGCGCGGCTTCGACAACAACGAGCTGTACGCCGCCGCCAAGGAGCTGCGCGCCCCCTACGAGCTGGTCAAGGAGACCGCCGAGCTCGGCAAGCTCCCGGTCGTGCTCTTCTCCGCCGGTGGCGTCGCCACCCCCGCCGACGCCGCCCTGATGCGCCAGCTCGGCGCCGAGGGCGTCTTCGTCGGCTCCGGCATCTTCAAGTCCGGCGACCCGGCCAAGCGCGCCGCCGCCATCGTGAAGGCCACCACCTTCTACGACGACCCGAAGATCATCGCGGACGCCTCCCGCAACCTCGGCGAGGCCATGGTCGGCATCAACTGCGACACCCTGCCCGAGACCGAGCGCTACGCGAACCGAGGCTGGTAATGACCACTCCCGTAGTGGGCGTCCTCGCCCTCCAGGGGGACGTACGGGAGCACCTGATCGCCCTGGCCTCGGCGGACGCCGTGGCCAGGCCGGTGAGGCGCCCCGAGGAACTGGCCGAGGTCGACGGCCTGGTCATCCCCGGCGGCGAGTCCACCACCATCTCGAAGCTGGCCACCCTCTTCGGCGTCATGGAGCCCCTACGCGCGCGCGTGCGCGACGGCATGCCGGTCTACGGCACCTGCGCGGGCATGATCATGCTCGCCGACAAGATCCTCGACCCGCGTTCGGGCCAGGAGACGGTGGGCGGCATCGACATGATCGTGCGGCGCAACGCCTTCGGGCGGCAGAACGAGTCGTTCGAGGCGGCCGTCGACATCAAGGGCGTCGAGGGCGCTCCCGTGGAGGGCGTCTTCATCCGCGCGCCGTGGGTGGAGTCGGTCGGAGCGCAGGCCGAGGTGCTCGCCGAGCACGGGGGCCACATCGTCGCCGTGCGCCAGGGCAACGCCCTCGCCACGTCCTTCCATCCCGAGCTGACGGGCGACCACCGGGTCCACGCTCTGTTCGTGGAGATGGCGCGGGGTAACCCGCGCGCGGGATCCTTGTAGGATCTCCCGGGGTATCTCCCGGGCCCTCAAGACCCGGGAGTTCGTACAGGTTGGGTAACGCGAAGGAGACAGGCAGATGTCCGGCCACTCTAAATGGGCTACGACGAAGCACAAGAAGGCCGTGATCGACGCCAAGCGCGGCAAGCTCTTCGCGAAGATGATCAAGAACATCGAGGTCGCGGCCCGTACGGGCGGCGCCGACCCGGCCGGTAACCCGACCCTGTTCGACGCCATCCAGAAGGCCAAGAAGAGCTCGGTCCCGAACAAGAACATCGACTCCGCGGTCAAGCGCGGCGCCGGCCTCGAAGCCGGTGGCGCCGACTACGAGACGATCATGTACGAGGGCTACGGCCCGAACGGCGTCGCGGTGCTCATCGAGTGCCTCACCGACAACCGCAACCGCGCCGCGTCCGACGTCCGCGTCGCCATGACGCGCAACGGCGGCTCGATGGCCGACCCGGGCTCCGTCTCGTACCTCTTCAACCGCAAGGGCGTCGTGATCGTCCCCAAGGGTGAGGCCGGGCTCTCCGAGGACGACGTCCTCGGCGCGGTCCTGGACGCCGGTGCCGAAGAGGTCAACGACCTCGGCGACACCTTCGAGGTGCTCAGCGAGGCCACCGACCTGGTCGCGGTCCGCACCGCGCTCCAGGAGGCCGGCATCGACTACGACTCGGCCGACGCCAACTTCGTCCCGACCATGCAGGTCGAGCTGGACGAGGACGGCGCCCGGAAGATCTTCAAGCTGATCGACGCCCTGGAGGACAGCGACGACGTGCAGAACGTCTTCGCCAACTTCGACGTCTCCGACGAGGTCATGGCCAAGGTGGATGCCTGAGCCGCGGCTCCGCTGACGGGCCGGTACGCCTGCGCCGACGGGCCGACGGGGACACGCCCCCGTCGGCCCGTCGCGTTGTCGGTGCGAGGCGTTGTCAGTGCGAGCCGATAGCCTGCACAAACAGGTGAGCGAAGAGGTGGGGGGCTGTCGTGCGGGTGCTGGGCGTGGACCCGGGTCTGACCCGGTGTGGTGTCGGCGTCGTCGAAGGCGTCGCCGGACGCCCCCTGGCCATGCGCGGTGTCGGAGTCGTACGGACGCCGGCCGACGCCGAGTTGGGCCACCGCCTCGTCGCCATCGAGCAGGGCATCGAGCAGTGGCTCGACGAGCACAACCCCGAAGTCCTCGCCGTGGAGCGGGTGTTCAGCCAGCACAATGTGCGTACGGTCATGGGCACCGCCCAGGCCAGCGCCGTCGCCATGCTCTGCGCCTCCCGCCGCGGCATCCCCGTCGCCCTGCACACCCCGAGCGAGGTCAAGGCCGCCGTCACCGGCAGCGGCCGCGCCGACAAGGTCCAGGTGGGCGCCATGGTGACCCGGCTGCTGCGGCTCGACGCACCGCCGAAGCCCGCCGACGCCGCGGACGCCCTGGCCCTCGCCATCTGCCACATCTGGCGCGCCCCCGCACAGAACCGCCTCCAGCAGGCCGTCGCCCGGAACCGCCTCCAGCAGGCCGCGGCAGCGCACGCCAGGAAACCCCCGACAGCAGCAGCACAGAAAGGCCGTACCGCATGATCGCCTTCGTCAGCGGCCCCGTCGCCGCCCTCGCCCCCGATACCGCGGTGGTCGAGGTCGGCGGCATCGGCATGGCCGTCCAGTGCACGCCGAACACCCTCTCCACGCTCCGGGTGGGCCAACAGGCCAAGCTCGCCACCTCCCTGGTCGTGCGCGAGGACTCCCTGACCCTGTACGGCTTCGCGGACGATGACGAGCGCCAGACCTTCGAGCTGCTCCAGACCGCGAGCGGCGTCGGCCCGCGCCTGGCCCAGGCCATGCTCGCCGTACACAGCCCCGACGCCCTGCGGCGCGCGGTCTCCACCGGCGACGAGAAGGCCCTGACCGCCGTGCCCGGCATCGGCAAGAAGGGCGCCCAGAAGCTCCTCCTGGAGTACAAGGACCGCCTCGGCGAGCCGCTCGGCACCGGCGGCCCCGCGATCGGCAAGGCCGTCACCTCCGGCTGGCGCGACCAGCTGCACGCCGCGCTGATCGGCCTCGGGTACGCCACGCGCGAGGCGGACGAAGCCGTCGCCGCCGTCACCCCGCAGGCCGAGGCGACCGAGGGCACCCCGCAGGTGGGCCAGCTCCTGAAGGCCGCACTCCAGACCCTGAACCGCACCCGCTGAGCGCTCCCGCGCCCGCCCCCCGACCCCTGAACCGCATCGCGAGGCACACCGCATGAACTGGGACGACAGGCCCGAAGACGCAGCAGCCGCTGCCGCCGCGGCCGAGCGGCTCGGCGGGCCCGCCGCGGAGCGGCTGGTGGACTCCGGCGCCGACGGCGAGGACCAGGCCGTCGAGGCCGCCCTGCGCCCCAAGGACCTGGGCGAGTTCATCGGCCAGGAGAAGGTCCGCGAGCAGCTCGACCTCGTGCTGCGGGCCGCCCGCGCGCGCGGCGCCACCGCCGACCACGTCCTGCTCTCCGGCGCTCCCGGCCTCGGCAAGACCACTCTCTCGATGATCATCGCCGCCGAGATGGGCGCCCCGATCCGCATCACCAGCGGCCCCGCCATCCAGCACGCGGGCGACCTCGCCGCGATCCTCTCCTCTCTCCAGGAGGGCGAGGTCCTCTTCCTCGACGAGATCCACCGGATGTCCCGGCCCGCCGAGGAAATGCTCTACATGGCCATGGAGGACTTCCGTGTCGACGTCATCGTCGGCAAGGGCCCCGGCGCCACCGCCATCCCCCTCGAACTGCCGCCCTTCACTCTCGTCGGCGCCACCACGCGCGCGGGCCTGCTGCCGCCGCCGCTGCGCGACCGCTTCGGCTTCACCGCGCACATGGAGTTCTACGAACCGGCCGAGCTGGAGCGCGTCGTCCACCGCTCCGCCCAGCTGCTCGACGTGGAGATCGACCCGGCGGGCGCCGCCGAGATCGCGGGCCGCTCGCGCGGCACGCCCCGTATCGCAAACCGCCTGCTGCGCCGCGTGCGGGACTACGCCCAGGTCAAGGCCGACGGCAGGATCGACCGCGAGATCGCGGGCGCGGCCCTCGCGGTCTACGAGGTCGACGGACGCGGCCTCGACCGTCTCGACCGCGCGGTCCTGGAAGCTTTGCTCAAACTGTTCGGCGGCGGCCCCGTCGGCCTGTCCACTCTCGCGGTCGCCGTGGGGGAGGAGCGCGAGACCGTCGAGGAGGTGGCCGAGCCCTTCCTCGTACGGGAGGGACTGCTCGCCCGCACCCCCCGCGGCCGCGTCGGAACCCCCGCCGCATGGGCGCACCTGGGCCTCACACCCCCGCAGAAAGCGGGCGGAGCCGGTCAACAGGATCTGTTCGGGGCGTGACGACGACGCAACCGCCCCCACGGACGACAGAACGGCGCGGATAGTCGTCCGGTCAGGAACTGCGGTGCCATGCTGAGCGTTGTTCCTTAGGCGCGGACTCGCTTAGACTCCGCCGACGCCGCCTTTGCGGGCGGCGTGCCCACCCCCATCCATCAGGCCGCTTACCCGCGCGGTCGTGCGAAGGAAACTCCGTCCCGTGAATATCGTGACCCTCCTCCCGTTCATCGTGCTCATCGGGGCCATGTTCCTGATGACCCGGTCTGCGAAGAAGAAGCAGCAGGCCGCCGCGCAGATGCGTAACGAGATGCAGCCCGGCACCGGCATCCGCACGATCGGGGGCATGTACGCCACCGTCAAGGAGGTCCACGACGACGCCGTCCTCCTTGAGGTGGCCCCCGGTGTCCACGCGGTTTACGCGAAGAACGCGATCGGCGCCGTTCTCGCCGACGACGAGTACAACCGCATCGTGCACGGCACCGAGGACAACCTGAACGAGGAAACCCCCGTCGTTCCGGACGACGCCTCCTCCCTGACCGAGTCTGCCGAGCCTGTTGAGCCCGCCGACGCCTCCGACGACTCGCGCATCGACCTCGGCAAGAAGGACGCGGCCGCCGAGGCCGAAGACGCCGACGACGCGAAGCCGAAGAAGACCGACGGCGAGTCCGACGCGAAGTAGTCACGACCGGGGCCCGTGGGGCGCGCCGCTCGCGCGCCACGGGCCCCGGACCACGTGCATTTCGCGCCGAATCTCGACACCACTTCATGGCCGCCCGCCCGGGCCCTCCCCGCACCGTTCGGGGCCGGACCGGACGCCGGGCGGTTGGACAGGGAGAACGAGAAGGTGGCAGCACCGAAGAAGGGCCGAAGGCAGGGCGGCCAGGGGAAACCGGGCCGTTCCCTGGCCCTCATCCTGATCGCCATGGTGGCGCTCACCGGGGGAATGTTCCTCTCCGGTCACACCACCCCCCGGCTGGGCATCGACCTCGCCGGTGGTACGAGCATCACGCTCGGCGCCAAGAGTGAGCCCGGCAAGCCCAACGCGGTCAACCAGACCAACATGAACACGGCCGTGGGCATCATCGAGCGCCGCGTCAACGGTCTCGGTGTCTCCGAGGCCGAGGTCCAGACCCAGGGCGACCGCAACATCATCGTCAACATCCCCAAGGGGACGAACCAGAAGCAGGCGCGTGAGCAGGTCGGCACGACTGCGCAGCTCTACTTCCGTCCGGTGATGACGTTGGCGGCCGGCGCGCCCACCCCCGATCCTTCCAGCAGCCCTTCGGCGTCCGAATCACCCAAGGCGACCGACAAAGACGGCAAGGACGGCAAGGACGGCAAGGACACCGCGTCCGACCCCAAGGCGACCAAGAGCCCCCAGGGCCGGGCTGTCTCCGACGCCCTGAAGGCCGACTCGACTCCGTCGTCCAAGGGTTCGGACAAGCCCAAGGACGACAAGTCCCCGGCGCCGACCCCCACGGGCGACGCGGCGACCAAGGCGCTCCAGGAGAAGTTCGCCGCGCTGGACTGCACCAAGCAGAGCAGCCGGATCAAGGCGACTGAAGGCGTCAAGCCGAGCGACCCGATGGCGGCCTGCGGCAAGAACAGCGCCGGCCAGTGGGAGAAGTACATCCTCGGCCCGGCCGAGGTCGAGGGCAAGGACGTCAAGGACGCCAAGGCCGTGCTCGACCCCGAGCGCGGCATCTGGATCGTCACGATGGACTTCACCAAGAACGGTGCCAAGAAGTTCGCCGCGACCACCGGCAAGCTGATGAAGCAGGCCGAGCCGCAGAACCAGTTCGCGATCGTTCTGGACGGGGACGTCGTCTCGGCCCCGCGCGTGAATTCACAGCTGAGTGCCAACGCCGAGATCAGCGGCGACTTCAACCAGGAGTCGGCCAAGGACCTGGCCAACATGCTGTCCTACGGAGCCCTGCCTCTCACCTTCCACGAGGACAGCGTCACGACCGTGACCGCGGCGCTCGGCGGCGAGCAGCTGCATGCCGGTTTGATCGCCGGTGCCATCGGCCTCGCGCTGGTCGTCATCTACCTCGTGGCGTACTACCGGGGTCTGGCCTTCATCGCGCTGCTGAGCCTCATCGCCTCCGGGGTCCTCACTTACACGATCATGACCCTGCTGGGTCCGGCCATCGGCTTCGCACTGAACCTGCCGGCGGTGTGTGGTGCGATCGTTGCGATCGGTATCACTGCGGACTCGTTCATCGTGTACTTCGAACGCATAAGGGACGAGATCCGCGAGGGCCGCACGCTGCGCCCCGCCGTCGAGCGGGCCTGGCCACGTGCTCGGCGCACCATCCTGGTCTCGGACTTCGTGTCCTTCCTCGCCGCCGCGGTCCTGTACATCGTCACGGTCGGTAAGGTGCAGGGCTTCGCCTTCACCTTGGGTCTCACCACTCTGCTCGACGTCGTGGTGGTCTTCCTCTTCACCAAGCCGCTGATGACGATCATGGCCCGGAAGAAGTTCTTCGCGAGTGGCCACAAGTGGTCCGGGATCGACCCGACGCGCCTGGGTGCCAAGCCTGCGCTGCGCCGCACCCGTCGTACCTCTGGTTCCGCCGGCCCCGTCGACCCGAAGGAGGCGTGAGATGTCGAAACTCGGCAACCTCGGCGCCCAGCTCTTCCACGGCGAAGTCGGTTATGACTTCATCGGCAAGCGGAAGATCTGGTACGGCGTCTCTGTTCTGATCACCATCACGGCGATCGTCGCCCTGGCCGTCCAAGGCCTCAACATGGGCATCGAGTTCAAGGGCGGTGCGGTCTTCACCACACCGAAGACCACCGCCTCGGTCGAACAGGCCCAGGAGTCGGCGGAGAAGACTTCGGGACACCAGGCCATCGTCCAAAAGCTCGGCAACGACACGATGCGCGTCCAGATCTCGGGCGTGGACACGGCCAAGTCCGACCAGATCAAGGAAGACCTGGCCAAGGACCTCGACGTCCCGGCCAAGGACATCAACGCGGACCTGGTCGGCCCGAGTTGGGGTGAGCAGATCGCCAACAAGGCGTGGACCGGCCTCGGTGTCTTCCTCGTCCTGTGCGTGCTCTACCTGGCGATCGCCTTCGAGTGGCGGATGGCTGTGGCCGCGCTGGTCGCGCTGATCCACGACATCACCATCACGGTCGGCATCTATTCCCTGGTCGGCTTCGAGGTCACCCCGGGTACCGTGATCGGTCTGCTGACGATCCTCGGCTACTCCCTCTACGACACGGTCGTCGTCTTCGACTCGCTCAAGGAGCAGGGCAAGGACGCGGCCAAGCAGACGAGGTTCACCTACAGCGAGATCGCCAACCGGTCGATCAACAGCACCCTGGTGCGTTCCATCAACACCACCGTGGTCGCGCTCCTCCCGGTGGCGGGTCTCCTCTTCATCGGTGGCGGTGCGCTCGGCGCGGGCATGCTGAACGACATCTCGCTGTCGCTCTTCGTCGGCCTCGCGGCCGGTGCGTACTCCTCGATCTTCATCGCCACTCCGCTGGTCGCCGACCTCAAGGAGCGCGAGCCGGCGATGAAGGCCCTGAAGAAGCGGGTGCTCGCCAAGCGCGCGGCCGCCGCGGCCAAGGGGGAGTCGCTGGACACCGAGGAGCCTCTGGGTGAGGACGGCGACGAGCCGCAGGACGTCCCGGCGGCCGCCGGAGTGGTCGGCAGCCAGCGTCGTACGCAGCAGCCCCGTAACCGCGGTCGTGGCCGCCCGACGGGGAAGCGCCGCTGACCCGCACGGGATCAGCCGGACAGAGCAAGACAAGTGATCGGGCCCCGCTCCTGCACAGGAGCGGGGCCCGATCACTTGTCTCAGCTCAGAGGCTGACGAGGGTTACTGCCACTTGAGGAGCGAGAAGCCCTTGATCTTGATCTCAGGGTGTGCCGCGACATTTCCCCAGGGCACGTTCTTGATGAACCCGCTCTTGCCGCAGCCGGCGTTGTACCACTTCGCCACGTAGTTCTTCTTCGTCTTGCTCCACTTGAAGCCCTTGACCTTGATGCACGGCGTGCCGCGCTCGGCCGCCCAGCGGTAGCGGACCTTCAGGCCCTTGTAGCCCCACAGCGAGCACGGGTCCTTCGACTTGGTCCAGCGACCGGCGATTCCCCCCGCGTTCTGCCAGCCGTTGCAGCTGGCCATGGTCGTGACCGATCCGCTCTTGGTGGTTCCTGCGGTGGCGGCGCCGACGGGAGACGCCGCAGTGGCGAGAGCGGCCATTGCCACGAGGGGCACGACCCCAGTGGCGATCTTGCGAGAAATATGCACTGTTCCTCCGTTTTAGCCCTGAGAGAGGGCGGTCGCGGATGATCTTGTCATGCGGTCGCGTGACGATTCCAATCGCTTGAGCAACGGCTCTCTGAGCTCTTGAGCAACGGCTCTCTGAGCTAGAGTGACTCGCTGCCATGACGCGTTCGATCATCAAAAGCAATGAGGTGGGCAGATGACTCCCGCACAGGAACTGCTGCTCAGCCGCATCCGTGACGTCCCGGACTACCCGGTGCCGGGCGTGACGTTCAAGGACATCACCCCGCTCCTCGCGGACCCCGTGGCGTTCACGGCGCTCACCGACGCGCTGGCCGACTTCAGCGTGCGGCACGGCGCCACGAAGATCGTCGGCCTGGAGGCCCGCGGCTTCATCCTCGGCGCCCCGGTCGCGCTCCGCGCGGGGCTCGGCTTCATCCCCGTACGCAAGGCGGGCAAGCTCCCCGGGGCGACACTGAGGCAGAGCTACGACCTGGAGTACGGCAGCGCCGAGATCGAGGTGCACGCCGAGGACCTGGCGGCGGGCGACCGCGTCGTGGTCATCGACGACGTCCTCGCCACCGGCGGCACGGCCGAGGCCTCACTGGACCTGATCCGGCGCTCCGGCGCCGAGGTGGCCGGCGTCGCGGTCCTGATGGAGCTCGGCTTCCTGGAGGGCCGGCGCAAGCTGGCCCAGGCCCTGGACGGGGCGCCCCTGGAGGCGCTGATCACCATCTGAGCGACACACGCGACCCACGCGACAGCGCGACGGACGCCCCGGCACCGGCCGGGGCGTCCGTCGTCGTTTCCGGCGGCATCCCGGGCTCCCTGGGGCCCGGGGTTGTCGTGTCCGGGGCGGTCGGCGGGAATCGATGTTCCGCCCCGCACGTTTCTCCTGTACAGAGGCGTCTCACCGGCCGCAGGCGAGCCGAAGCCCCAGGATCGATACCATGGGTACTTCGGGGCCTGTCCGGGGGACCCCGATCGCGCACAGGGAGCGCTCTTGCCAGACGAGTCCCAGCCACTCACCGCCGCCAAGGCCGCCCAGAAGGCCCAGCAGGCCTCGGCGGGCTCCGCCGCGCCCGCGAAGAAGGCAGAAGGCGCGCAGGGCGGCTCGTCCGCGCAGCGCGCCAAGGGAGAGGTTTCCCGGGGCGACAAGCCAGCCGAGCAGCCCCGCCCGAAGCCGCCCGCGGACCACCACCCGACGGCTCCCGCGATCCGTCCCGCCACGGGCCAGCCCACGCGCTCCGGCTCCTCCAACCGCGTACGGGCCCGGCTCGCCCGCCTCGGCGTCCAGCGTTCGAACCCGTACAACCCGGTCCTGGAGCCCCTGCTGCGGATAGTGCGCAGCAACGACCCCAAGATCGAGACGGCCACGCTCCGCCAGATCGAGCGGGCCTACCAGGTCGCCGAGCGCTGGCACCGAGGCCAGAAGCGCAAGAGCGGCGACCCGTACATCACGCACCCGCTCGCCGTGACGACCATCCTCGCCGAGCTCGGCATGGACCCGGCCACCCTGATGGCCGGTCTCCTGCACGACACCGTCGAGGACACCGAGTACGGCCTGGACACTCTGCGCCGCGACTTCGGCGACCAGGTCGCACTGCTCGTCGACGGCGTGACCAAGCTCGACAAGGTCAAGTTCGGCGAGGCCGCGCAGGCCGAGACCGTCCGCAAGATGGTCGTCGCCATGGCCAAGGACCCGCGCGTCCTGGTCATCAAGCTCGCCGACCGCCTGCACAACATGCGCACGATGCGGTACCTCAAGCGCGAGAAGCAGGAGAAGAAGGCGCGCGAGACCCTGGAGATCTACGCGCCGCTCGCCCACCGCCTGGGCATGAACACCATCAAGTGGGAGCTGGAGGACCTCGCCTTCGCGATCCTCTACCCCAAGATGTACGACGAGATCGTGCGCCTGGTCGCCGAGCGCGCCCCCAAGCGCGACGAGTACCTCGCCATAGTGACCGACGAGGTCCAGGCCGACCTGCGCGCAGCCCGCATCAAGGCCACCGTCACCGGCCGCCCGAAGCACTACTACAGCGTCTACCAGAAGATGATCGTCCGCGGCCGTGACTTCGCGGAGATCTACGACCTGGTGGGTATTCGGGTGCTTGTCGACACCGTGCGCGACTGTTACGCCGCGCTCGGCACCGTCCACGCGCGATGGAACCCGGTCCCCGGCCGGTTCAAGGACTACATCGCGATGCCGAAGTTCAACATGTACCAGTCGTTGCACACGACGGTCATCGGCCCCAACGGCAAGCCCGTCGAGCTCCAGATCCGTACGTTCGACATGCACCGCCGCGCCGAGTACGGCATCGCCGCGCACTGGAAGTACAAGCAGGAGGCCGTCGCCGGCGCCTCGAAGGTGCGTACGGACGTGCCGAGGAAGGCCGGCGGCAAGGACGACCACCTCAACGACATGGCGTGGCTGCGCCAGCTCCTGGACTGGCAGAAGGAGACCGAGGACCCCAGCGAGTTCCTCGAATCCCTGCGCTTCGACCTGTCGCGCAACGAGGTCTTCGTCTTCACGCCGAAGGGCGACGTCATAGCGCTCCCGGCGGGCGCCACCCCCGTCGACTTCTCGTACGCGGTCCACACCGAGGTGGGCCACCGCACCATAGGGGCCCGGGTCAACGGCCGCCTCGTGCCGCTCGAATCGACCCTGGACAACGGCGACCTGGTGGAGGTCTTCACCTCCAAGGCGGCAGGCGCGGGCCCGTCGCGCGACTGGCTCGGCTTCGTCAAGTCGCCGCGGGCGCGCAACAAGATCCGCGCGTGGTTCTCCAAGGAGCGCCGCGACGAGGCGATCGAGCAGGGCAAGGACGCCATCGCGCGCGCCATGCGCAAGCAGAACCTGCCGATCCAGCGGATCCTGACCGGCGACTCCCTGGTCACCCTCGCGCACGAGATGCGCTACCCCGACATCTCGTCCCTGTACGCGGCGATCGGCGAAGGCCACGTCACCGCGCAGTCCGTCGTGCAGAAGCTGGTCCAGGCACTCGGTGGCGAGGAGGCCGCCAACGAGGACATCGCCGAGAGCGCGCCGCCCTCGCGCGGCCGCAGCAAGCGCCGCTCCAACGCCGACCCGGGTGTCGTGGTCAAGGGCGTCGACGACGTGTGGGTCAAGCTGGCCCGCTGCTGTACGCCCGTCCCCGGCGACCCCATCATCGGCTTCGTCACGCGCGGCAGCGGCGTCTCGGTCCACCGGAGCGACTGCGTGAACGTCGACTCGCTCTCGCGTGAGCCGGAGCGGATCCTGGAGGTCGAGTGGGCGCCGACCCAGTCCTCGGTCTTCCTCGTCGCCATCCAGGTCGAGGCCCTGGACCGCTCCCGTCTCCTGTCCGACGTCACGCGCATCCTCTCCGACCAGCACGTGAACATCCTCTCGGCGGCGGTGCAGACCTCCCGCGACCGCGTCGCCACCTCCCGCTTCACCTTCGAGATGGGCGACCCGAAGCACCTGGGGCATGTACTCAAGGCCGTCCGAGGAGTAGAGGGTGTGTACGACGTGTACCGGGTGACGTCGGCGCGCAGGCCCTGAGCGGGCGCGGCGCGCGGAACGGGGGGAAGGCGATGGACCACGGCGTGGGCGCGACCGTTGCCGGGCGGTACCGGCTCCTCGGGCCGCTGGGCCGCGGCGGCATGGGTGTGGTGCACGAGGCCGAGGACACCCGCCTCGGGCGGCGCGTGGCCGTGAAGATGCTGACGGCCGTCGAAGGCCTCGCCGAGGACGGTGAGGCCCGCGACCGGTTCCTGCGCGAGGCGCGGGCCCTCGCGCGCATCGACCACCCGGGTGTGGTGACGCTGTACGACGCCGGGGTGGCCGACGGGACGCCCTACCTCGTCATGCAGGTGCTCGACGGACTGAGCCTCGCGGAACTGGTCAAGCGGACCGGGCCGCTGCCGGTGCCCGTCGTCGCCCTGATCGCCCTGGACGTGGTGCGCGGCCTCGCCGCGGCGCACGGATCCGGCGTACTCCACCGGGACGTCAAGCCCTCCAACATCGGCATCAACCGCGGCGGCCACGTCGTCCTGCACGACTTCGGGCTGGCCCGGCTCGCGGGGGAGCGGGCCATCACCAGGACGGGCGAGCTCATCGGCACCCCGCAGTTCATGGCCCCCGAGGCCATCCGGGGCGTGACCCCGTCACCGGCCGCCGACCTGTACGGCCTCGGCGCCTGCATGTACCTCATGCTCACCGGGGAACTGCCACTCGGTGACGCCACGGTCGACTACGGCGCCATCGTGGACCGCGCGCTCGGCGACGGCGTCCCCAAGCTCTGTGAACGAAGCAGCCGGGTCCAAGGTGCACCAGCCCACCTCCTCGACCTGGTCGACCGGCTCTGCGCCCAGGACCCCGCCGACCGGCCGCAGCACACCGGCGCCACCGAGGAACTGCTCGAACGGTACGCGGACGGCGGCCGGGAGGCCCTGGCCGCGCTCCTGGCAGGTCAGGTGAGGGACGAGGCGGTGCGCTCCCTCGGCGAGCAGGCGGCCGTCGCCGAGGAGCCGGAGTACGACTGGGAAGAGGCCGTCCCGCACCCGAGGGCCGCACCCGCCGACCCCCTGCACCCGCCGACGCTCAGCGAGGCCACCCGCCGCATCGTGCTCAGCAGCATGACCCCGCAGAGCGCCCTGTCCCGCCAGCGTGAGGCGGTCAACCTCGTGCTCCGCGGCGAGCTCCAGGAGGCCGCGCAGATGCTGGCCGCGGTGGTCCCCGTCTGCCTCTCGTCGCTCGGGCCCACCCACCCGACGACGCTCATCAGCCAGTACTGGCAGGCCGTCTGCCTGGCCCGGCTGGGCGCGGGAGACAAGGCCGTGGAACTGCTCGCCCGGGTGAACCGTCATGTGGACCAGCGAAGAGGGAGTGAGCGGTGACCGATCTGGTGGTGGAGGTCCGGGAAGCCGACGCCGAGGACGAACTGCGGTCCCTGGCCGCCTGGCTGCGCGAGGACGAGTCCCTCGACGGGCACCTTCGGAGCAGGGTCGCCTCGGCCACGCCCGCCCCGGCGGACCACATGGGCGCGGGCATCGACGTCCTCGAACTCGCCCTCGGCACCTCCCTGTCCACCGCGGCCCTGGTCGTCTCCCTGCTCCAGTGGCAGCTCTCGCGCCGCCGGGCCCCGGCCCTCGTGCTGAGCCGCGGCGACGTACGCGTGGAGCTCACCCAGGAAGCGGCGCGCGACGAGGAGACACTGCGGCGCGTCATGGCGGTCCTCGAACCCGGCGAGGGAGGCGCGGCCGATGGCGACGGCGCTCCCTGACCCGGCCCGCTCCCGCGCCGTCCTGGTCGGCACCGCGTCCTACCGCCACCTGCCCCAGCTGCCGGCCGTCGAGGCCAATGTGGTGGACCTGGCGGCCGAGCTGTGCGACGCGACCGTCTGGGGGCTCCCCGTCCAGCACTGCACCGTGGTCACCGACCCGCAGAGCGTGCCCGCCATGCTCGACCCCGTGCACCAGGCCGCCGACGAGGCCACGGACACCCTCGTCGTGTACTACGCCGGACATGGCATGCGCGACTCGGAGTCCACGGACCTCTATCTCGCCCTCGGCGACTCGCGCGACACCATGGGGTACACCGCGGTCGCCTACCAGCACTTGCGCACCGCGCTGCGTGGCTCCCGCGCCCGGCGCAAGATCGTCGTACTCGACTGCTGCTTCAGCGGACGTGCCGCCCGCACGCTCTCCGGCGGTGACGTGCTCGCCGCGCAGGCCGCCGTCGACGGGGCGTACGTCCTCACCGCCTCGCCCCGCGACCGCGTGGCCCTCGCGCCCGACGGGGAGCGCTACACGGCGTTCACCGGCGAACTCCTGACCGTCCTGCGCGGCGGCGTCCCCGACGGCCCCGAGTTGATCGACCTCGAAACGCTCTACCGCGTCCTCGAGGAACGGCTGCGCGCCAAGAACCGTCCGCTGCCCCAGCGCTCCCAGGAGAACGGCGTCGGCCGCCTGCCGTTCGCCCGCAACAAGGCCCGCGCCGCCCACAGTGCCCCCGCGGGCCCCGTACTCGCCACCGACATCCGCGCGGCCATGGTCGCCACCGGACTGAACGTCGCCCGGCTGCTGCGCGCCGAGGGGAACACCCGGGACGCGCTGCCCGTGCTGCGCCTCGCGCTTCAGGAGCAGGTCAGCGACGGCCGGGGCGAACTGCTCGCCGTACAGCTGGAGTTGTCGGAGCTGCTGGCCGAGACCGGGCAGATCCGCGAGGCCATCGAAGTCCTGGAACTCGCCTTCCAGCAGGTGCACAAGGTGTATGGGCCCGAGGCCGTCCTCGTCTGCCGCAGGCTCGCCGATCTGCTCCAGGAGTCCGGCAACCACATCCAGGCCTGCGAGGTCCTCAAACACGCGCTGGACATCAACGAGTACGGGGGAGCGCGCACCCCTCCATAGCCAGAGCCGAAGGGCCCGGCCGGTGGTCGCCGGCCGGGCCCCTCGCACGTCCGCGGGGTCAGCCGCCGAACTCGTGCAGCCCCTTCAGCGCCTGGTCGAGCAGCGCCTGGCGGCCGTCCAGCTCCTTCTGGAGCTTGTCGGCCTTGGCGTTGTTGCCCGCCGCGCGGGCCGTCTCGATCTGGCCGCGCAGCTTGTCCACGGCCGCCTGGAGCTGGCCGGTGAGACCCTCGGCACGCGCGCGTGCCTCCGGGTTCGTGCGGCGCCACTCGGCTTCCTCGGACTCCTGAAGGGCGCGCTCCACGGCGTGCATGCGGCCCTCGACCTTCGGGCGGGCGTCACGCGGGACGTGCCCGATGGCCTCCCAGCGTTCGTTGATCGAACGGAACGCGGCGCGCGCCGCCTTCAGGTCCGTCACCGGGACGAGCTTCTCGGCCTCCTCGGCCAGCTCCTCCTTGAGCTTCAGGTTCTCCGACTGCTCGGCGTCACGCTCCGCGAAGACCGCGCTGCGTGCCGCGAAGAACACGTCCTGGGCGCCGCGGAAGCGGTTCCACAGGTCGTCCTCGTGCTCACGCTGGGCGCGGCCCGCGGCCTTCCAGTCGGCCATCAGCTCGCGGTACCGCGCGGCCGTCGGACCCCAGTCCGTCGAGCTCGACAGCGCCTCGGCCTCGCCGACCAGCTTCTCCTTGGTCTTGCGGGCCTCCTCGCGCTGCGCGTCCAGCGACGCGAAGTGCGCCTTGCGGCGCTTGGAGAACGCCGAGCGGGCGTGCGAGAAGCGGTGCCACAGCTCGTCGTCCGACTTGCGGTCGAGACGCGGCAGACCCTTCCAGGTGTCCACCAGGGCCCGCAGCCGCTCACCGGCCGCCCGCCACTGCTCGCTCTGGGCCAGCTCCTCTGCCTCGACGACCAGGGCCTCCTTGGCGTGCCGTGCCTCGTCGGACTGCTTCGCCTTCTGGGCCTTGCGCTCCTCGCGCCGGGCCTCGACGGTCTCCACGAGCTGGTCGAGCCGTTTGCTCAGGGCGTCCAGATCGCCGACCGCGTGCGCCTCGTCGACCTGCTGGCGCAGATGCCCGATGGCGGTCATCGCGTCCTTGGCCGACAGGTCGGTCGTCTTCACCCGGCGCTCGAGAAGTCCGATCTCGACGACCAGACCGTCGTACTTGCGCTCGAAGTAGGCGAGGGCCTCATCAGGAGATCCTGCCTGCCACGAACCGACCACTCGCTCGCCGCCGTCGGCCGTACGCACGTACACGGTCCCCGTCTCGTCGACGCGGCCCCACGGGTCGCTGCTCACAGCGCCTCCTCCACATGATGCCTGCGCAGGGCCGTCGGGCCCCCGGCATCGTCCACAGTTTCGTCACCGCCAACATAGGCGACCGGCGGGGCGGCTGTCCGCATCCCGCACGACCGAAGTTTGCCTGGCGGGGCTCAGGATTTGGTGACGGTCGCCTTGTCGATGACGACGGTCGCGTTGGGGGCGCCGTCACCCTGCCCGGAGCTCTCCCCGGCCGCGGCGATCTTCTTGAGCACCTTCATCCCGGAATCGGAAATGGTCCCGAACGGTGTGTAGTCGGGCGGGAGCTGACTGTCCTGGTAGACGAGGAAGAACTGGCTGCCGCCGGTGTCGCGGCCCTTCTTCGTCCGGGCGTCGTACTGGTTCGCCATGGCGACCGTGCCGGCCGGATAGACGCCGCCCTTCAGGCGCTTGTCCTTGAGGTTCTCGTCCGGGATCGAGTAGCCCGGACCGCCCTTGCCGGTGCCCTCCGGGTCGCCGCACTGGAGGACGTAGATGCCGCCCGTGGTGAGGCGGTGGCACTTGGTGTGGTCGAGGTAGCCCTTGTTCACCAGGAAGTCGAACGAGTTGACCGTGTGCGGGGCCTTCGCCGCGTCCAGGTCGAGGCCGATGTCGCCGCACGTCGTCTTCAGGTCCATCGTGTACTCGGCGGACTTGTCGACCTTGAGCGCTGGCTCCTTCTTGAAGCTCAGTGGCTTCACCTTGCCGGGAGCCGCCTTCGCGCAGGGGTCCTCGGGCGTGCTGGTGGGCGTCGCGCCCGCGTCGTCCTGCGTCGAACCGTCGCCGTCGAAGGCCCCCGCCGCGTACGACACCGCGCCGCCCGCCACCACCACCGCGAGCGCCCCCGCGATCACGCCGTTGCGCAGACGAGCCCTGCGCCGCGCGGCCTCCCGCCGCTGCTGCTGCCGCTCGAACTTCTCCCGGGCGAGCTGCCGCCGCCGCTGATCGTTGCTGACCACCGGGTTCTCTCCCCTTTTCCGGTTCTCCGGTTTCCCGGTTCCCACAGAGCGCGGCCGCCCTTTCGCGGGACCGCCTGAATGTGCCCCGTACCGTATATGGGTTACCTGTGGAATCGGCAGCGCCGGTAGGCTCTGATCTGCCGCATTCTCCCGTTCCGGGGGCTGCGGCCCCTCCCGCCGGACGACGAACGAAGGACGATCGTGCTCATTGCCGGGTTCCCCGCCGGGGCCTGGGGCACCAACTGCTACCTGGTCGCCCCCGCCGCAGGCGAGGAGTGCGTGATCATCGACCCGGGCCATCAGGCCGCGCAGGGAGTCGAGGACGCACTCAAGAAGCATCGGCTCAAGCCCGTCGCGGTCATCCTCACCCACGGCCACATCGACCATGTCGCCTCGGTCGTCCCGGTCTGCGGAGCGCACGACGTGCCCGCGTGGATCCACCCCGCCGACCGGTACATGATGAGCGACCCCGAGAAGGCGCTCGGCCGCTCCATCGGGATGCCGCTCATGGGCGAGCTGACCGTGGGGGAGCCCGACGACATGCGGGAGCTGGCCGACGGAGCCGAGCTGAAGCTGGCGGGCCTCGACTTCTCCGTCGCGCACGCGCCGGGCCATACGAAGGGGTCGGTGACCTTCCAGATGCCCGAGACGGCCGAGATCCCCTCGGTCTTCTTCTCGGGCGATCTGCTCTTCGCCGGCTCCATCGGACGCACCGACCTGCCCGGCGGCAGCCACCCCGAGATCCTCCAGTCGCTGGCCCGCGTGTGCCTGCCGCTCGACGACTCGACCGTGGTGCTGTCCGGCCACGGCCCCCAGACATCCATCGGCCAGGAGCGCGCCACCAACCCGTACTTGCGGCAGGTGGCATCCGGCCTGGGCGCGGACCCCACGTCCGCCCCGCGACGAGGAATGTGACGAGAAGAATCCCGTGAGCACCTTCAAGGCCCCCAAGGGCACGTACGACCTGCTTCCGCCGGACTCCGCGAAGTTCCTGGCGGTGCGCGACGCGATCGCCGGCCCGCTGCGCAACTCCGGCTACGGCTACATCGAGACGCCCGGTTTTGAAAACGTCGAGCTGTTCGCGCGCGGTGTCGGTGAGTCCACCGACATCGTCACCAAGGAGATGTACGCCTTCACCACCAAGGGCGGCGACGAGCTCGCGCTGCGCCCCGAGGGCACCGCGTCCGTGCTGCGCGCGGCGCTTGAGGGCAACCTCCACAAGGCGGGCAACCTCCCGGTCAAGCTCTGGTACTCGGGCTCCTACTACCGCTACGAGCGCCCCCAGAAGGGCCGCTACAGGCACTTCTCCCAGGTCGGCGCCGAGGCGATCGGCACCGAGGACCCGGCGCTCGACGCCGAGCTGATCATCCTGGCCGACCAGGCCTACCGCGCCCTCGGCCTGCGGAACTTCCGCATCCTGCTGAACTCGCTGGGCGACAAGGAGTGCCGTCCCGTCTACCGCGCCGCGCTCCAGGACTTCCTGCGCGGCCTGGACCTGGACGAGGAGACACGTCGACGTATCGACATCAACCCGCTCCGTGTCCTCGACGACAAGCGCGCCGAGGTCCAGAAGCAGCTGGTGGGCGCCCCCTCGCTGCGCGACTACCTGTGCGACGCGTGCAAGGCGTACCACGAGCAGGTCCGCGAGCTGATCACGGCGGCCGGTGTCGGCTTCGAGGACGACGAGAAGCTGGTCCGCGGTCTGGACTACTACACCCGCACCACCTTCGAGTTCGTCCACGACGGCCTCGGCTCGCAGTCCGCCGTCGGCGGCGGCGGGCGCTACGACGGCCTCTCCGAGATGATCGGCGGCCCCTCGCTGCCCTCGGTCGGCTGGGCGCTCGGCGTGGACCGCACGGTGCTCGCCCTGGAGGCGGAGGGCGTCGAGCTTGAACTGCCCTCGTCCACCAGCGTCTTCGCCGTCCCGCTCGGCGACGAGGCGCGCCGCGTGCTCTTCGCCAAGGTGACGGAGCTGCGCAAGGCCGGGGTCGCGGCGGACTTCTCGTACGGCGGGAAGGGGCTGAAGGGGGCGATGAAGAACGCGAACCGCAGCGGCGCGCGCTTCACCGTCGTCGCCGGTGAGCGTGACCTCGCCGAGGGCGTCGTCCAGCTCAAGGACATGGAGTCCGGGGAGCAGGAGGCCGTCGCGGTGGACGAGATCGTCGCCGTCCTGAAGGACAGGCTCGCCTGAAACCGGGCTCCTCGTAGCTCCTCGTACCTGTGTGTCCAACGCCCGGTGGACACACAGGTACATGCGGCACAATGTGCGTGCCCACAGGCCCCCTCAAGCGACGGAACGGCGTGATGACCAAAACGATGTCAGCGAAGGACGGCGCCTTGGACCACGACGAGCAGGTGGAAGCCCCGCGCGCCTTCGGTGGAAGCCGTGCGTTCGCCCTGCTCCTGGTGATCACGGGCGCGGCCGGTCTGCTCGCCTCCTGGATCATCACCCTCGACAAGCTGGAACTCCTGAAGAACCCCGATTTCCAGCCCGGGTGCAGCATCAACCCCATCGTGTCCTGCGGCAGCATCATGAAGAGCGAGCAGGCGCAGGCCTTTGGCTTCCCCAACCCGATGCTCGGCCTGGTCACCTACGGCATCGTCATCGCCGTCGGCATGAGCCTGCTCGCCGGGGCGCGCTTCCCGCGCTGGTACTGGCTGACGTTCAACGCGGGCACCCTCTTCGGGGTCGGATTCTGCACCTGGCTGATGATCCAGTCGCTCTACCACATCAACGCGCTCTGCCTGTGGTGCTGCCTGGCCTGGGTCGCCACCCTCCTGATGTTCTGGTACGTCACGTCCTTCAACATCCGCCACGGCTTCCTGCCCGCCCCGCGCTGGGCCAAGAGCTTCCTGGACGACTTCACCTGGGCCCTGCCCGTGATGCACACCGGCGTCATCGCGATGCTGATCCTCACGCGCTGGGGCGCCGACCTCTGGGCCTGAACCGCGCCCGGAAGGATTGTCAGTGGGGTGACATAGGGTTCTGGACGTGGAGCCCGACCTGTTCACCGCCGCAGCCGAAGACCGCCAGGAGAAGGATCCGTCCAGCAGCCCCCTGGCCGTCCGGATGCGCCCCCGTACCCTCGACGAAGTCGTCGGCCAGCAGCATCTGCTGAAGCCGGGCTCGCCCCTGCGCCGCCTGGTGGGCGAGGCCGGTGGCGGGCCCGCGGGGCCCTCCTCCGTCCTCCTGTGGGGCCCGCCCGGCATCGGCAAGACGACTCTGGCGTACGTCGTATCCAAGGCCACGAACAAGCGCTTCGTGGAGCTCTCGGCGATCACCGCGGGCGTCAAGGAAGTGCGCGCGGTCATCGACGGCGCCCGCCGGGCCATGGGCGGCCACGGCAAGGAGACCGTCCTCTTCCTCGACGAGATCCACCGCTTCAGCAAGGCCCAGCAGGACTCCCTCCTGCCCGCCGTCGAGAACCGCTGGGTGACGCTGATCGCGGCGACCACCGAGAATCCGTACTTCTCGATCATCTCCCCGCTCCTGTCCCGCTCCCTGCTGCTCACCCTCGAACCGCTCACGGACGACGACCTGCGCGACCTGCTGCGCCGGGCCGTCACCGACGAGCGGGGCCTCGGCGGCGCGGTCGAGCTGCCCGAGGAGGCCGAGGAGCACCTGCTGCGGATCGCCGGCGGCGACGCCCGGCGCGCCCTCACCGCCCTGGAGGCGGGTGCCGGCTCGGCCCTCGCCAAGGGCGAGGAGACCATCACCCTCCAGACCCTGGAGGAGTCGGTCGACCGGGCCGCGGTGAAGTACGACCGCGACGGCGACCAGCACTACGACGTGGCGAGCGCCCTCATCAAGTCCATCCGTGGCTCCGACGTCGACGCGGCCCTGCACTATCTGGCGCGCATGATCGAGGCGGGCGAGGACCCCCGCTTCATCGCCCGGCGCCTGATGATCTCCGCCAGCGAGGACATCGGCCTCGCCGACCCGAACGCCCTGCCCACCGCGGTCGCCGCCGCCCAGGCCGTCGCCATGATCGGCTTCCCGGAGGCCGCGCTCACCCTCAGCCACGCCACGATCGCCCTCGCCCTGGCCCCCAAGTCGAACGCCGCGACGATCGCCATCCAGCAGGCCCAGGCCGACGTCCGCGGTGGCCTCGCCGGCCCCGTCCCGCCCCACCTGCGCGACGGCCACTACAAGGGCGCCGCCAAGCTGGGGCACGCGCAGGGGTACGTGTACCCGCACGACGTCCCCGGCGGCATCGCCGCACAGCAGTACGCCCCGGACACCATCGAGGGCAAGCGCTACTACCAGCCCACGAGATACGGCGCCGAGGCGCGGTACGCCGACGTGGTCGAGCGGGTCCGCGCCCGCCTCAAGGGCGAGCAGCCCGAGTAGCCGCACCGCCCGGCTGAGGCACCCCACCGCACCCGGTACACTTGCCCGAAGTGCTGCGTCCCGTGTCCGGTCTCGTACCGGCACCACCAGAACGGGACATCCAGCCGGAACCCCGCCGCCGCAAGGCACGGGGATCCAGGAGCGTCGCGCACCGTCGAAGGTGTCGCGGGCAGCCCACCACCACCCCGGAGCCCCGGGAATCGGTCGGTGGGCCACTCGCGTGCTGCACATAGTGCCCAGACCAGGGAGCGGCTGCCTCGAGAGCCCATGGCTCACGAGGTTTCCCAGGCTGCGGATGCGACCTCCCCTAACCACTGGTGAAGCCGAATTCACATTGAACAGAGAGGTTGGTTCATGCCGAACCAGTCCCGCCCCAAGGTCAAGAAGTCGCGTGCTCTTGGCATCGCGCTGACCCCGAAGGCCGTCAAGTACTTCGAGGCCCGCCCCTACCCGCCGGGCGAGCACGGCCGTGGGCGCAAGCAGAACTCGGACTACAAGGTCCGTCTGCTCGAGAAGCAGCGTCTGCGCGCGCAGTACGACGTGTCCGAGCGCCAGCTCGTCCGCGCCTACGAGCGTGCCGCCAAGACGCAGGGCAAGACCGGTGAGGCCCTGGTCATCGAGCTGGAGCGTCGTCTCGACGCCCTGGTTCTGCGTTCGGGCATCGCCCGCACGATCTACCAGGCCCGCCAGATGGTCGTGCACGGCCACATCGAGGTCAACGGCCAGAAGGTCGACAAGCCGTCCTTCCGCGTCAAGCCGGACGACGTCGTCATGGTCCGCGAGCGCAGCCGCGAGAAGCCGCTGTTCCAGGTCGCGCGTGAGGGTGGCTTCGCCCCCGACGGCGAGACCCCGCGCTACCTCCAGGTGAACCTGAAGGCCCTGGCCTTCCGCCTGGACCGCGACCCGAACCGCAAGGAGATCCCCGTGATCTGCGACGAGCAGCTCGTCGTCGAGTACTACGCCCGCTGACCCGGACGTAGCTCACCCTGCTTCAGCCCGTCGCCTCCCCGCCCTTCCCGGCGGGGCGGGCGGCGGGTTCGCTCGTTCCCGGGGCCCGTCCGCAGCGCCCGCGCGACCGCCGCGTCCAGCCCGAGCGCCGCCCCCGCCCGCAGGCACTCCTCGTACCGCTCGTCGCCGAGCGCCGCGCGGGCCTGCTGCTCGCACAGCGCGTGCGGCCCGCCGAAGTACCCCGAGCCGAACAGCGGCAGCCCCACCGAGGGCCAGATGCGGGACGCGGCCCCCTGGAGCACCGCCGCCTCCGCCGGATCGCCCTCTGCGGCCGTGAACAGCGCGAGGAGCTCCAGGGACAGGACCGTGCCCAGCAGATCGTGGAAGCGGTGGTCGAGATCGAGCGACTCGGCGAGCAGCGCACGCGCCTCCTCGGCCTCGCCATGGGTCCACGCCGCGAAGCCGAGGACATACAGGGCGTACGCGAGCGCCCAGCGCTCGCCGTGGTCCTCGCAGACCCGGCGGACGTCCTCGCACAGCTCCACCGCGCCTGCGAGGTCGCCGCGGAAGGCGAGGGCCATCGCCAGTTCGACCCGGCCCATCAGGACATTGCTGTTGAGCTCACCGATCTCCTGGTAGCGCTCCAGCGCCGAGCGCAGCAGCCTCTCCGCACGCGGAAGGTCGTCCGTGACCAGCGCCAGACAGCCGATGCGGTGCTCGGCGTAGGCCGCCGCGACCGCACTGCCCGAGCGCTCGGCGCCGTCGCGGCACTCGTGCAGCGCGGCCAGGGCGGCGACCGTGTCGCCCTGGAGCACCGACACGTAGCCGAGCACCCACAGTGCCTTGAGCCGCGCGTGCTCGTGGCCGCCCGCGAGCTCCAGCGCCCGGTCGAGCCAGTGCCTGCCCTCCGCGAGCCGCCCGCACCCCACCCAGTAGAACCACAGGGTGCCCGCGAGGTACTGCCCGAGATGGGCCTCGCCCTCCTCGGTGAGGCAGAACTCCAACGCCGCGCGCACATTGGGCAGTTCGGCGTCGACCAGAGCGGCGACCTCCGCCTGGCGCGGCGAGAACCAGTCCACCTCGCACCACGTGACGAGCCCCATGTACCAGTCGCGGTGCCTACGCCGCAGCCGCGTGGCCTCGCCCGCGGCCTCCAGCCACTCCGCGCCGTACGCCCTCACCGTGTCGAGCATGCGGTAGCGCACGCCCGCGGGCCCCTCCTCGCGGTTCACGACGGACTGCGTGAGCAGTTCGTCCAGTACGTCGATGATGTCGTCGGCGTGCAGCCCGTCCCCGGCGCAGATGTACTCGACCGCCTCCAGATCGAACTGCCCCGCGAACACCGACAGCCGCGACCACAGCAGCCGCTCCCGGGGCGCGCACAGCTCATGGCTCCAGCCGATGGCCGTACGCAGGGTCTGATGGCGGGGCGGCACGTCGCGGCGCACGCCCGTCAGCAGCCGGAAGCGGTCGTCGAGCCGAGAGACCAGCTGAGCGGGGGAGAGGACCCGCAGCCGGCCCGCCGCAAGCTCGACGGCGAGCGGGATGCCGTCCAGGCGCCGGCACAGTTCGAGGACGTCCTCACGGCTGCCGTCGTCCAGGGTGAAGCGGGGCACGCACGCCGCCGCCCGGTCCGCGAAGAGCTCGGCGGCTTCCTCCGGGGGCAGCGGCGCCAGCGGCAGGAGCCGCTCGCCCTCGGTCTCCAGCGGCCTGCGCCCCGTCGCGAGCACCCGGAGCCCGGGGGAGTGCACCAGCAGCTCGCGCACCAGCGAGGCGCACGCGTCCACGAGGTGCTCGAACCCGTCGACGACCAGGAGGAGTTCCCGCTCCGCGAGGTGCTCGCGCAGCACTTGGCGCGGCGGCCTGCTCGTGTGGTCGGTCAGCCCCAGGGCCTCGGCGACGGCGTGCTCCACCAGGTCCGCATCCCGCAGCGGCGCCAGGTCCACCAGCCAGGTGCCGTCGCGCGGCCTGCGCCGTCCCGCGGCCCGCACGGCCAGCCGCGACTTCCCCACTCCGCCGACCCCGGTGATCGTGACGAGCCGGCCGGTCTCCAAGGCCGCGGCCAGCTCGGCGAGTTCGCCGGAGCGCCCGACGAAGGCGTTCAGTTCCAGAGGGAGGCTGCCGGGTTGAGAGGGTCGCATGGGGTACGGAGCGTACTCATGCGCATGCGGTCCGTACAATCACGTGAGGCAACTCCTGTGACGGCGAGCGGGAATGCGGTACGGACCGAACGCCCCGGCGCGATAGGCTCGGGGGACGACTTTTCGATGTTCACATTCGATGTTCACGTTTCGATGTTCAGGGACGATGTCTCAGGGAGCGGTGCCAAGTGACCGGTGGAGAGGTTGCCGGGATCCTGGTGGCCGTCTTCTGGGCGATCCTGGTCTCCTTCCTCGCGGTGGCACTGGCGAGGCTGGCCCAGACGCTCAGGGCGACCACCAAGCTCGTCGCGGACGTGACCGAGCAGGCGGTTCCCCTCCTGGCAGACGCCTCCTCGGCGGTGCGCTCCGCGCAGACGCAGATCGACCGCGTCGACGCCATCGCCTCCGACGTCCAGGAGGTCACGTCGAACGCGTCGGCGCTCTCCAGTACGGTCGCCTCCACCTTCGGCGGCCCGCTCGTCAAGGTGGCCGCGTTCGGCTACGGCGTGCGGCGGGCCATCAGCCGCAAGACCGGCCCCGAGGCGAAGGACATGCCCGCCAAACCGTCCCGGCGTACGGTGATCGTGGGCCGCACCGTCCCCTCCGCACGGCAGCGGAAGCGGGACAACCGGAATAAGAGGGACTGACGCAGCGATGTTCCGCCGTACGTTCTGGTTCACCGCGGGCGCAGCCGCCGGCGTATGGGCCACCACCAAGGTCAACCGCAAGCTCAAGAAGCTGACGCCGGAGAGTCTTGCCGCGCAGGCGGCGAACAAGGCGATCGAGGCGGGTCACAAGCTGAAGGACTTCGCACTCGACGTCCGCGACGGCATGGTCGAGCGCGAGGCCGAACTGGGCGAGGCCCTCGGCCTGAACGATCACCCCGACGCCGCACTCCCCGTCGGGCGCCGCTTCGCGGTCATCGAGAACACCACACACGACAGCGACAACAAGAAGACGAAGTACCTCGACGACACGAGGCACTCGTACAACCGGAATGAGGACCACTGATGGAGTCGGCTGAAATCCGCCGCCGCTGGCTGAGCTTCTTCGAGGAGCGCGGGCACACCGTCGTCCCTTCGGCGTCGCTCATCGCCGACGACCCGACTCTGCTCCTGGTCCCCGCGGGCATGGTGCCCTTCAAGCCCTACTTCCTCGGTGAGGTCAAGCCGCCCGCGCCGCGCGTGACCAGCGTGCAGAAGTGCGTGCGTACGCCCGACATCGAAGAGGTCGGCAAGACCACGCGGCACGGCACGTTCTTCCAGATGTGCGGCAACTTCTCGTTCGGCGACTACTTCAAGGAAGGCGCCATCGAGCTGGCCTGGGAGCTGCTCACCGGCTCCGTGGCCGACGGCGGCTTCGGCCTCGACCCCGAGCGCCTGTGGATCACGGTCTACCTCGACGACGACGAGGCCGAGCGGATCTGGCGCGAGAAGATCGGCGTCCCCGCCGAGCGGATCCAGCGCCTGGGCAAGAAGGACAACTTCTGGTCCATGGGCGTCCCCGGCCCCTGCGGCCCCTGCTCCGAGATCAACTACGACCGCGGCCCCGAGTTCGGCGTCGAGGGCGGCCCGGCCGTCAACGACGAGCGGTACGTCGAGATCTGGAACCTCGTCTTCATGCAGTACGAGCGCGGCCAGGGCACCTCGAAGGAGGACTTCGAGATCCTGGGCGAGCTGCCCACCAAGAACATCGACACCGGTCTCGGCCTCGAACGTCTCGCCATGATCTTGCAAGACGTGCGGAACATGTACGAGACCGACACCCTGCGCGTCGTCATGGACAAGGCCACCGAGCTGACCGGCGTGCGCTACGGCGCCGACCACGGCTCGGACGTCTCCCTGCGCGTGGTCGCCGACCACATCCGTACGTCCGCCATGCTCATCGGCGACGGCGTCACGCCCGGCAACGAAGGCCGTGGCTACGTACTGCGCCGCATCATGCGCCGCGCCATCCGCAACATGCGCCTGCTCGGCGCCACCGGCCCGGTCGTCCAGGAACTCATCGACGTCGTGATCGACACGATGGGCCTCCAGTACCCCGAGCTGATCACCGACCGCAAGCGCGTCGAGACCGTCGCCCTCGCCGAAGAGGCCGCCTTCCTCAAGGCCCTCAAGGGCGGCACGAACATCCTCGACACCGCCGTCACCGAGACCAAGGCCGCGGGCGGCAAGGTCCTCTCCGGCGACAAGGCGTTCCTGCTGCACGACACGTGGGGCTTCCCCATCGACCTCACCCTGGAGATGGCCGCCGAGCAGGGCCTTTCCGTGGACGAGGACGGCTTCCGCCGGTTGATGAAGGAGCAGCGCGAGCGCGCCAAGGCCGACGCCCAGGCCAAGAAGACCGGCCACGCCGACCTGCTCGCCTACCGTGAGATCGCCGACGCCGCTGGCGCCACCGACTTCACGGGCTACTCCCTCACGGAGAACGAGGCCGTGATCGTCGGCCTGCTGGTCAACGGCGTCTCCTCGCCCGCCGCCACCGAGGGCGACGACGTCGAGATCGTCCTCGACCGCACCCCGTTCTATGCCGAGGGCGGCGGCCAGATCGGCGACACCGGCCGCATCCGCCTGGACAGCGGGGCCATCGTCGAGGTCCGTGACGTGCAGAAGCCGGTCCCCGGCGTGCACGTCCACAAGGGTGTCGTCCAGGTCGGCGAGATCACCGTCGGCGCCCCGGTGTGGGCCTCGATCGACTCGCACCGCCGCCGCGCCATCGCCCGCGCCCACTCCGCCACGCACCTGACGCACCAGGCGCTGCGCGACGCGCTCGGCCCCACGGCCGCCCAGGCCGGTTCGGAGAACCAGCCCGGCCGCTTCCGCTTCGACTTCGGTTCGCCGTCCGCCGTGCCCACGGCCGTGATGACGGACGTCGAGCAGAAGATCAACGAGGTCCTCGCCCACGAGCTGGACGTCCAGGCCGAGGTCATGTCCATCGACGAGGCGAAGAAGCAGGGCGCGATCGCCGAGTTCGGCGAGAAGTACGGCGAGCGCGTGCGCGTCGTCACCATCGGCGACTTCTCCAAGGAACTGTGCGGCGGTACGCATGTGCGCAACACCGCCCAGCTCGGCCTGGTGAAGCTGCTCGGCGAGTCCTCCATCGGCTCCGGCGTGCGCCGCATCGAGGCCCTGGTCGGCGTCGACGCGTACAACTTCCTCGCCAAGGAGCACACCGTCGTCGCCCAGCTCCAGGAGCTGGTCAAGGGCCGCTCCGAGGAGCTGCCCGAGAAGATCTCCGGCATGCTCGCCAAGCTGAAGGACGCCGAGAAGGAGATCGAGAAGTTCCGCGCGGAGAAGGTCCTCGCGGCCGCCGCCGGTCTCGTCGACTCCGCCAAGGACGTACGCGGCGTCGCCCTCGTCACCGGCCAGGTGCCGGACGGCACGGGCGCCGACGACCTGCGCAGGCTCGTCCTCGACGTGCGTGGCCGCATCCCCGGCGACCGCCCCGCCGTGGTCGCGCTCTTCACGACGGCCAACGGCAAGCCGCTCACGGTCACGGCCACCAACGAAGCCGCCCGTGAGCGCGGCCTCAAGGCCGGAGACCTGGTTCGTACGGCCGCCAAGACTCTCGGCGGCGGTGGCGGCGGCAAGCCGGACGTCGCCCAGGGCGGCGGCCAGAACCCGGCCGCGATCGGCGACGCCATCGCCGCCGTCGAGCGCCTCGTCACCGAGACGGCCTGATGACCGGGCCCGCCCAGCCGGCCCCGGGCATGCGCAGGGGCCGGCGGCTGGCCATCGACGTCGGTGACGCCCGGATCGGGGTCGCCTCGTGCGACCCCGACGGGATCCTCGCCACGCCGGTGGAGACGGTGCCGGGGCGTGATGTCCCGGCGGCCCAGCGCCGTCTGAAGCAGCTCGTCGACGAGTACGAGCCGATCGAGATCGTCGTCGGCCTCCCTCGCTCCCTCAATGGGCGCGAGGGCCCGGCGGCCGCGAAGATCCGCGTGTTCACGCAGCAGCTCGCCCGCATGGTCGCCCCCATCCCGGTGAGGCTCGTGGACGAGAGGATGACCACAGTGACGGCCAGTCAGGGCCTGCGCGCCTCGGGCGTGAAGTCCAAAAAGGGCCGGTCCGTCATCGATCAGGCAGCGGCCGTGATCATCCTTCAGCAGGCACTGGAGTCCGAACGGGCGTCAGGGAAGGCACCCGGCGAGGGCGTCGAAGTGGTCATCTGATCGCGATACGGTAACGTTCCGCGCGATGCGGCGGCGTTCGAACAGCTGCCGCACAGCATCAAGAGGCGGAACGGTTGCCCGGCCATCCCAACGGCGGCCCCGCCTCGCGGCATGTAGGGGATCGATGACTGAGTATGGCCGGGGCCCAGGCTCCGAACCGTGGCATCCGGAGGACCCGTTGTACGGGGACAGCGGATGGGGAGGACAGCAGCCCGCGGGCGGCCAGTCCCCCTACGGCGGCCAGGGGCAGTACCACCAGCCGCACCAGCATCAGCAGCCGCATCAGTCCCAGTCGCAGTACGGCGGTGACTGGAGCACCGGGCAGCAGCAGGCCGCGCACGACCAGTCGGGGTACGGCGGACAGCAGCAGTACGAGGGCGGCCCCGCTCAGGCCTACAACGGCTCCGACCAGGGCTACAACGGTGGCTCCGACCATCACGGCTACAACGGCGGGCCCGGCCAGGGGCACAACGGCGGGTCGGATCAGTACAACGGCGGGTCGGACCAGTACAACGGCGGCGGATCCGACCAGGGCCAGGGTCACCAGGGTTATGACGGTGGCTACGGCGGGGGAGCGGACCCGCATCACAACGGCGGGCAGGACGCGCCCAACGGCGGCTGGGACACCGGGCAGCAGGGCCAGGCCCCCTACACCGATCCGATGGACCCCTACGCCGGCCAGCAGGCCGGTTACGGCCAAGAGGGCCCCGACTACTACGCAACGCCCGACGCCTACGCGCCGCCGGAGCCGCCCACCCGCCGCCGGCCCGACCCGGAGCCCGAGGCGGCGCCCGACGCCGAGACGGACTGGGACCCGGGGCCGGACCGAGGCGAGCACGCCTTCTTCGCGGGCGGCGACGAGGACGACGACGATGAGCCCGGCCGCCGAGGTGGCCGGGGGGACCGGCGCGGGGGCCGGGGCGGCAAGAAATCGCAGAAGCGGCGCAGCGGCTGTGCCTGCCTGGTCGTGACGCTCGTCTTCGCGGGCGGCCTCGGCGGGGTCGGCTACTTCGGCTACCAGTTCTACCAGGACCGTTTCGGCACGGCGCCGGACTACGCGGGCGAGGGCTCGGGCACGGTCACCGTCGACGTCCCCAAGCACTCCCTCGGTTACGCCATCGGTCAGAAACTGAAGGACGCCGGTGTCGTGAAGAGCGTCGACGCCTTCGTCTCCGCCCAGGGCAAGCATCCGCAGGGCCAGTCCATTCAGGCGGGCGTCTATGTCCTCAAGAAGCACATGTCGGCGGCGAGCGCCGTCGAATTGATGCTGGACCCCAAGAGCCGCGCCAACCTCATCATTCCCGAGGGCAAGCGGAACGCATGGGTCTACAAAATGATCGACGCCCGTCTCAAAGTGTCCGCTGGTACGACGGAAAAGGTCGCCAAGAAGGAATGGAAGACCCTCGGTCTTCCGAAGTGGGCCAATACCAACGAGGACATCAAGGACCCGCTGGAAGGATTCCTCTTCCCCGCCAGCTATCCGGTCGCCCCGGGGCAGAAGCCCGAGGACGTCCTGCGCAAGATGGTCGCCCAGGCCAATGAGAAGTACGAGGAACTCGGCCTCGCGTCGAAGGCCGCCGAGCTGGATCTGAAGAACCCGCTGGAAGTCCTCACGGTGGCGAGCCTCGTCCAGGCGGAGGGCAAGCACAAGCACGACTTCGACAAGGTCGCGACGGTCGTCTACAACCGCCTGAAGCCCGACAACACCGAGACGTACGGCCTGTTGGACTTCGACTCCACGGTGAACTACCTCAGGGGCGAGTCCAAGCTCGCCATCGGTTCGGTCGACGAGCTGCGCAAGATCAAGGACCCGTACAACACCTACAAGGTCAAGGGCCTGCCGCCCGGGCCGATCAGCAACCCCGGCGAGGTCGCGCTGAATTCGGCGCTGCACCCGGCCGAGGGGAACTGGTACTACTTCGTCTCGATCAGCGAGGACAAGACCCTCTTCGCCGAGACCAACGAAGAGCAGAACCGCAACCGCGAGAAATACCTGAAGGGGCAATGAGCGCGCCACAGCGTCGAGCCGCCGTCCTCGGCTCCCCGATCGCCCACTCCCTCTCTCCGGTGCTGCACCGCGCCGCTTATGAGGAACTCGGGCTGACCGACTGGACGTATGACCGTTTCGAGATCGACGAGGCGGCGCTGCCCGGATTCATCGGGGAACTCGGCCCGGAATGGGCGGGGCTTTCCCTGACGATGCCGTTGAAGCGGGCGATCATTCCGTTGCTCGACGAGGTCAGCGGGACCGCCGCCTCCGTGGAGGCCGTGAACACCGTCGTGTTCGGCGAGGACGGCCGGAAGGTCGGTGACAACACCGATATCCCCGGCATGGTCGCCGCGCTGCGCGAACGCGGCATCGAGCAGGTCGACTCCGCCGCGATCCTCGGTGCCGGCGCCACCGCGTCCTCCGCGCTCGCCGCCCTCGCGCGGATCTGCACCGGCGAGGTCGTCGCGTACGTACGCAGCGACGCCCGCGCGGCCGAGATGCGGCAGTGGGGCGAGCGACTCGACGTGGAGGTCAGGACCGAGGACTGGGAGGACGCCCGCGAGGCGCTGAGCGCGCCGCTGGTGATCGCCACGACCCCGGCGGGCGCCACGGACGCGCTGTCCGGCCTGGTGCCCGAGCGTCCGGCGACCCTCTTCGACGTGCTGTACGACCCGTGGCCCACCGAGCTGGCGGCCCGCTGGTCGGCGTACGGCGGGGCGGTCGTCAGCGGACTCGACCTGCTCGTGCACCAGGCGGTGCTCCAGGTCGAGCAGATGACCGGCCGTGGCCCCGCGCCGCTGGACGCGATGCGCAAGGCGGGGGAGCACGCGCTCGCCGAGCGATAGCCCCGGGACCCCCCCGGGACGCGTTCGACGCCGTGTCCGGAGGATGGGCGCGGCGTCCGCCTGGTGGACCGGAGGCCGGGGACGCCCCGGGGACGTGGGAGGATCGGGGGCGGCGGGCCAGGGCCGCGCACCCGGCCGCGCCGTCGAAGACCGCAGTTCCAGGCGCGAGCATGAGGAGCACCGTTGAGCAGGTTGCGCTGGCTGACCGCTGGGGAGTCCCACGGACCCGCACTTGTCGCCACGCTGGAGGGACTTCCCGCCGGCGTGCCGATCACCACGGAGATGGTGGCGGACCACCTGGCCCGGCGGCGGCTCGGCTATGGACGCGGCGCGCGCATGAAGTTCGAGCGCGACGAGGTCACCTTCCTCGGTGGCGTACGGCACGGCCTGACCATGGGCTCGCCGGTGGCGATCATGGTGGGCAACACCGAGTGGCCCAAGTGGGAGCAGGTCATGTCGGCCGACCCGGTCGACCCCGCCGAACTCGCCGAGCTGGCCCGCAACGCCCCGCTGACCCGCCCCCGCCCCGGCCACGCCGACCTCGCGGGCATGCAGAAGTACGGCTTCGACGAGGCCCGGCCGATCCTGGAGCGCGCCTCCGCCCGCGAGACCGCGGCCCGCGTCGCGCTCGGCGCGGTCGCCCGCTCGTACCTCAAGGAGACGGCCGGGATCGAGATCGTCAGCCATGTGACGGAGCTGGCGGCCGCCAAGGCCCCCTACGGCGTCTACCCGACCCCCGCCGACGTCGAGAAGCTCGACGCCGACCCCGTGCGCTGCCTGGACGCCGACGCGTCGAAGGCGATGGTCGCCGAGATCGACCAGGCCCACAAGGACGGCGACACACTGGGCGGCGTGGTCGAGGTCCTCGCCTACGGGGTGCCCGTCGGGCTCGGCTCGCACGTGCACTGGGACCGGCGGCTCGACGCCCGCCTCGCCGCCGCGCTCATGGGCATCCAGGCCATCAAGGGCGTCGAGGTCGGCGACGGCTTCGACCTCGCGCGCGTGCCGGGCTCCAAGGCGCACGACGAGATCGTCACCACCGAGGAGGGCATCAAGCGCACCTCCGGCCGCTCCGGCGGCACCGAGGGCGGCCTGACCACCGGTGAACTGCTGCGTGTACGCGCCGCGATGAAGCCCATCGCGACCGTGCCGCGCGCGCTCGCCACCATCGACGTGGCCACCGGTGAGGCCGCCAAGGCGCACCACCAGCGCTCCGACGTGTGCGCCGTCCCGGCCGCCGGTATCGTCGCCGAGGCCATGGTCGCGCTCGTCCTCGCCGACGCCGTCGCCGAGAAGTTCGGCGGCGACAGCGTGCCCGAGACGCGGCGCAACGTCCGCTCCTACCTCGACAACCTCCAGATCCGGTGAGCGGCCCGCAGATCGTTCTCGTCGGCCCCATGGGCGTGGGCAAGACGACGGTCGGCGAGCTGCTCGCCGACCGGCTCGGCACCGCCTTCCGGGACACCGACGCCGACATCGTCGCCGCCCAGGGCCGCGAGATCTCGGACATCTTCGTCGACGAGGGCGAACCGTACTTCCGCGAGCTGGAGCGGGAGGCGGTACGCGCCGCCGTCCAGGAGCACACCGGGGTCCTCGCGCTCGGCGGGGGCGCGATCCTCGACGAGTCGACGCGCGCGCTGCTCGGCGCGCACCCGGTCGTCTACCTCTCGATGGACGTCGAGGAGGCCGTCAAGCGCACCGGCCTCAACCAGGCGCGCCCGCTGCTCGCCGTCAACCCGCGCAAGCAGTGGCGCGAGCTGATGGACGCCCGCCGCCATCTGTACGCCGAAGTCGCCCGCGCGGTCGTCGCCACCGACGACCGCACCCCCGAAGAGGTCGCCCAAGCGGTCCTCGACGCCTTGGAGTTGAAGGAAGCATGACGACGGAGCAGAGCCCCACCCGTATCCACGTCGGCGGCACCGCCGGTACGGATCCGTACGAGGTCCTGGTCGGTCGGCAGCTCCTCGGCGAGCTGCCCGGCCTCATCGGCGACCAGGTCAAGCGCGTCGCGATCATCCACCCCGAGGCGCTCGCCGAGACCGGTGACGCCCTCCGCGAGGACCTCGCGGGCCAGGGGTACGAGGTCGTCGCCATCCAGGTGCCGAACGCCGAGGAGGCCAAGACGGCGGAGGTCGCCGCGTACTGCTGGAAGGCGCTCGGCCAGTCCGGCTTCACGCGCAGCGACATCATCGTCGGCGTCGGCGGCGGGGCCACCACCGACCTCGCCGGGTTCGTCGCCGCGACCTGGCTGCGCGGCGTGCGCTGGATCGCCGTCCCGACCACGGTGCTCGGCATGGTGGACGCGGCGGTCGGCGGCAAGACCGGCATCAACACCGCCGAGGGCAAGAACCTCGTGGGCTCCTTCCACCCGCCGGCCGGGGTCCTGTGCGACCTCGCGGCGCTCGACTCGCTGCCGGTGAACGACTACGTCTCCGGGCTCGCGGAGATCATCAAAGCCGGGTTCATCGCCGACCCGGTCATCCTGGAGCTCATCGAGGCGGACCCGCAGGCCGCCCGCACGCCCGCGGGGCCGCACACCGCCGAGCTGATCGAACGCTCCATCAAGGTCAAGGCCGAGGTCGTCTCCGGCGACCTCAAGGAGTCGGGCCTGCGCGAGATCCTCAACTACGGGCACACCCTCGCGCACGCCATCGAGAAGAACGAGCGCTACAAGTGGCGGCACGGCGCCGCCGTCTCCGTCGGCATGCTCTTCGCCGCCGAACTCGGCCGTCTGGCCGGGCGCCTGGACGACGCGACGGCCGACCGGCACCGCACGGTCCTCGAGTCCGTCGGGTTGCCGCTGACCTACCGCTACGACCAGTGGCCCAAGCTCCTGGAGACCATGAAGGTCGACAAGAAGTCCCGCGGTGACCTGCTGCGCTTCATCGTCCTGGACGGCCTAGGCAAGCCGACCGTCCTGGAGGGCCCCGACCCGGCGGTGCTGCTCGCCGCGTACGGCGAAGTGGGTCAGTAACTCCCCTCGCGAGGCCGGTGTTCCGGCCACGGGCACTTCAGTGCCTCCCCGGCCGTTCACACAACGGCGGCCGGGGACGGTACCGTTCGGTAACGGGCGGCCCGGCCGCCGCCCGACCAGCGTCAGTCGCACGAGACGGAGTGGCACCGGATGCAGCACGCAGTGGGGTCTCCGCTGCCGCCGCCCCATCAGCCGGGGCACGGACCGGCCACCGGCTGGTCCCCGGCCGCACATCACCCGCCCGGGGCCCCGCAGCCCCCCGCGCCGGGCTTCGCGGGCACTCCCGCCGCCCCGCACACCCAGGGACAGGCCCCGCACGCCCCGGGCCACGTTCCCCCCGCCCCGGCGCCGCCGCCCCGCCCGCAGGGCCAGGCGCCCGCCACCCTTCAGCTGGGGCCGGGACCCGTGCCGCCGACCCCGGACACCACGGGGCACATCCAGCTGCCGCCCGGCGGCCCCGTCGCGATGCCGAGTCCCCCGCAGGGCACGGCGCAGGCCGACTCCGGCGCCACGACGCTCGCCGTGCTGCTCATCGGCCCCGCGGGCGCGGGCAAGACGAGCGTGGCCAAGTTCTGGGCCGAGCACCGGCGCGTGCCGACGGCCCACATCAGCCTCGACGACGTACGCGAATGGGTCCGCTCCGGTTTCGCCGACCCCCAGTCGGGCTGGAACGACCACTCGGAGGCGCAGTACCGCCTGGCCCGCCGCACCTGCGGCTTCGCCGCGCGGAACTTTCTGGCGAACGGCATATCGTGCATCCTCGACGACGCCGTCTTCCCCGACCGCCCGGTCGTGGGCCTCGGCGGCTGGAAGCGCCACGTGGGGCCGGGGCTGCTGCCCGTCGTGCTCCTGCCGGGCCTGGAAGTAGTCCTGGAGCGCAACGCCGAGCGCAGCGGCAACCGCCGCCTCACCGACGAGGAAGTGGCCCGCATCCACGGCCGCATGGCCGGCTGGTACGGCTCGGGCCTGCCCATCATCGACAACTCCCAGATGGACGTCCCCGCCACGGCCCGCGTTCTGGACGACGTCCTGGCCCGCGCCATCGCGAGCCCGCCGCAGTGGTAGCGCAGGGCCCACCACAGTCGTAGGGAAGGGCCCACCGCCCGGTCGGACGCGCTGACCGGGCCGGGTCGCCGTGGCGCTCATAGGCTCGCCCCATGTCAGAGGTGTACGCGGTCCGCAGGGAGCGGGTGAGGGAGCGGTGTGCCGCGGGTGGTGGTGCGGCGGCGCTGATCTCCCGGCCCGCCAACGTCCGCTATCTCGCCGGAGCGGCGCCCCGCGGCGCCGTGCTCCTGGTCGGCACGGACGAGGACGTCCTGTTGTGCGGGCGCCCACCCGGTGATCTGCCGGGCGAGGGGCGGCCCGACGAAGCGCTGCGGACGCGGCTGCTGCCCGCGCCGGGCGCCGACCCGGCCGTCGCCGGGGCCGGGCTCGCCGCCGCACAGGGAGTCGAGTCGCTGGCCGTCGAGGAGCACCACCTGACGGTGGCCCGGCACCGGGCGCTCGGCTCGGTCGCGCCGGGCTTGCGGCTCGTCGACCTCGACGGGGCGGTGGAGCAGCTGCGGTTCGTCAAGGACGAGGAGGAGATCTCCTGCCTGCGGATCGCCGCGGAGATCGCCGATCAGGCGCTGGGGGAGCTGCTCGAGTCCATCCTCGTCGGGCGCACGGAGCGGCACCTGGCGCTGGAGCTGGAGCGGCGCCTGGTGGACCACGGCGCGGACGGGCCCGCCTTCCCGACCTCCGTCGGCACCGGGCCGAATTCCGGCAAGGGCGGCCACCGGCCGTCCGACCGCCGGGTGGAGGAGGGCGACTTCCTCTCCGTCTGCCTGGGGGCGAGCTACCGCGGATACTGCTGCGAGATCGGGCGTACGTTCGTCATCGGGACGTCTCCCGCGGACTGGCAGATCGAGCTGTACGACCTCGTCTTCGCCGCTCAGCGGGCGGGCAGGGAGGCCCTCGTACCCGGTGCGGCCTGCCGTGACGTGGACCGGGCGGCACGTCATCCACTGGACTCCGCGGGCTATGCGGACGGGCTTGCTCCGCTGACTGGACACGGTGTGGGGCTCGAAATCGACGAGGACCCGCAGCTGGCGCCCTCGGCCATGGGTAAACTGGACGCTTGCGTGCCGGTCACCGTCGAACCGGGGGTTCACCTCCCGGGCCGGGGTGGTGTCCGGATCGATGACACGCTCGTCGTGCGCCCCGAGGCGGACGGCGGACCCGAGCTACTCACCATCACGACCAAGGAACTGCTCGCGCTGTGACGCGCGTGCGCCCCCGGGGTCGTCCACCAGTCAGTCAGTGCAGGAGATTCCGCAACCGTGGCTTCCACGAACGACCTCAAGAACGGCCTGGTGCTCAAGCTCGAAGGCGGCCAGCTCTGGTCCGTCGTCGAGTTCCAGCACGTCAAGCCCGGCAAGGGCCCGGCCTTCGTGCGCACCAAGCTCAAGAACGTGCTCTCCGGCAAGGTCGTCGACAAGACGTTCAACGCCGGCGTCAAGGTCGAAACGGCCACGATCGACAAGCGCGACATGCAGTTCTCCTACATGGACGGCGACTACTTCGTCTTCATGGACATGGAGACGTACGACCAGCTGCACGTCGACCGCAAGGCCGTCGGCGACGCCGCCAACTTCCTGATCGAGGGCTTCACCGCCTCCGTCGCGCAGCACGAGGGCGAGGTGCTCTACGTCGAGCTGCCCGCCGCCGTCGAGCTCGTCATCCAGGAGACCGAGCCGGGCGTCCAGGGCGACCGCTCCACCGGTGGCACCAAGCCCGCCACCCTGGAGACCGGCCACCAGATCCAGGTGCCGCTCTTCATCACCACCGGTGAGAAGATCAAGGTCGACACCCGCACCAGCGACTACCTCGGCCGGGTGAACAGCTAACCGTGGCTGCTCGTAACACGGCCCGCAAGCGCGCCTTCCAGATCCTCTTCGAGGCGGACCAGCGCGGAACGGACGTCCTGACGGTCCTCGCCGACTGGGTGCGCCACTCGCGGTCCGACACCCGGCAGCCGCCGGTGAGCGAGTACACGATGGAACTCGTCGAGGGGTACGCGCAGCATGAGCGCCGCATCGACGAGCTCATCTCGCAGTACGCCGTCGGATGGACTTTGGACCGCATGCCGGTCGTCGACCGGAACATCATCCGGCTCGGCGCCTACGAACTGGTCTGGGTCGACGGCACTCCCGACGCGGTGGTCCTCGACGAGGCGGTCCAGCTCGCCAAGGAGTTCTCCACGGACGAGTCGCCGTCCTTCGTCAACGGCCTGCTCGGACGCTTCAAGGACCTGAAGCCGTCCCTGCGCCGGGACGAGGCGTAAAGCCTCTTCCGTACCTCACCGCCGGGGCCCGCAGCGGATTGCTGCGGGCCCCGGCGGTTTTCTCGTGCCTGGTTTTCATCGGGGCGGCCCGGGGAATTGCTCCGGAATAGCGAAAACCGCCGGGGTGGCCGCGGCCTTTCGGCTGCGGCCACCCCGGCGGCACGTTTCTGCTGAAGTGTCGGGGCGGGGGTCAGACCTCTTCGTGGGCCACCGCGCGACGCGCGTCCGCGTCCAGCACACCCCAGCTGATGAGCTGCTCGGTCAGGACCGAGGGGGACTGGTCGTAGATGACGGCGAGGGTGCGCAGGTCGTCCTGGCGGATCGAGAGCACCTTGCCGTTGTAGTCACCGCGCTGCGACTGGATCGTGGCGGCATATCGCTGGAGCGGGCCCGCCTTCTCCGCCGGCACGTGGGCCAGGCGCTCCAGGTCGAGGACGAGCTTCGGCGGCGGCTCGGCGGCGCCACCGGGAGCCGTGCCGGGCAGGAGCTCCTGCACGGGGACGCCGTAGAAGTCCGCCAGCTCGGCGAGGCGCTGCACGGTCACGGCACGGTCGCCGCGCTCGTACGACCCCACGACGACCGCTTTCCAGCGTCCCTGGGACTTCTCCTCGACGCCGTGGAGGGAAAGGCCCTGCTGGGTACGGATCGCGCGGAGCTTGGCCCCGAGCTGCTTGGCGTATTCGCTGGACATATAGCTCCCCGGACGCTGCGACAATCATGCGGCTCCGCCGCGTGGCTGGTAACTCACTGTGAGGTTACGCAGCGTTACTTGCCTGCGTCAAGCCGAATGGTCCGTACCGCCCCTTCGGTGGAGGCCGATGACGTGTTCGGTCATCAGTACTGGTAGTGTGACTGGCGCAATTTCGACGTCCTTTAATGTCCGTCCCGTGAGGCGGAGAAGGAGGTCCGTTTCATATGGACACGCAGGACCCCAAAGACCCCGCTGTCGCGCGCCCCGTACTCGAAGGCCCGGACATCGCACGGGTGTTGACCCGCATCGCCCACGAGATCGTCGAGCGCGCCAAGGGCGCCGACGACGTGGTGCTCCTCGGCATTCCCACCCGCGGCGTCTTCCTCGCCCGCCGGCTCGCCACGAAGCTCGAAGAGATCACCGGCGGCAAGGTCCCGGTCGGCTCCCTCGACATCACCATGTACCGCGACGACCTGCGCATGCACCCGCCGCGTGCGCTGGCCCGCACCGAGATCCCCGGTGACGGCATCGACGGCCGCCTGGTCGTCCTCGTCGACGACGTGCTCTTCTCCGGCCGCACCATCCGGGCCGCCCTCGACGCGCTGAACGACATCGGGCGTCCGCGCGCGGTGCAGCTCGCCGTGCTCGTCGACCGGGGCCACCGCGAACTGCCCATCCGCGCCGACTACGTCGGCAAGAACCTCCCCACGTCGCTGCGGGAGACGGTCAAGGTGCAGCTCACCGAGGAGGACGGCCGCGACGCCGTGCTGCTCGGCGCCAAGCCCGCTTCCGCTTAAGGCCGGCTTCCCACCGCACGGGCCCAGGGCACGACCCTGCGCGCCCGCGTGCCCGCAGACCTCCACACACCGGAGTACCCCCCGATGATGCGACACCTCATCTCGGCCGCCGACCTCTCCCGCGACGACGCCGTCCTGATCCTCGACACGGCCGAGGAGATGGCGCGGGTGGCCGACCGGCCGATCAAGAAACTGCCCGCCCTGCGTGGCCGCACCGTGGTCAACCTCTTCTTCGAGGACTCGACCCGGACCCGGATCTCCTTCGAGGCCGCCGAGAAGCGCCTCTCCGCCGACGTCATCAACTTCGCCGCCAAGGGGTCGTCCGTCTCCAAGGGCGAATCCCTCAAGGACACCGCGCAGACCCTGGAGGCGATGGGCGTCGACGCCGTCGTCATCCGGCACGGCGCCTCCGGCGCGCCCTACCGCCTGGCCACCTCCGGGTGGATCGACGCCGTCGTCATCAACGCCGGCGACGGCACCCACCAGCACCCCACCCAGGCCCTGCTCGACGCCTTCACCATGCGGCGCCGCCTCGTCGGGCCCGACGAGGGCCTCGGCCAGGACCTCGCGGGCAAGCACATCACCCTCGTCGGCGACGTCCTGCACAGCCGCGTCGCCCGCTCCAACGTCGACCTGCTGCACACCCTCGGCGCCGAGGTCACCCTGGTCGCCCCGCCCACCCTGGTGCCGGTCGGCGTCGAGCAGTGGCCCTGCGAGGTCTCGTACGACCTGGACCGCGTCCTCGCGAAGTCCGACGCAGTGATGATGCTGCGGGTGCAGCGCGAGCGCATGAACGCCGCGTTCTTCCCCACCGAGCGCGAGTACTCGCGGCGCTACGGCCTGGACGGCGAGCGCATGGCGAAGATGCCCGAGCACGCCATCGTGATGCACCCCGGCCCGATGGTCCGCGGCATGGAGATCACCGCCGAGGTCGCCGACTCCGACCGCTGCACGGTGGTCGAACAGGTCGCCAACGGCGTCTCCATCCGCATGGCCGTCCTCTACCTGCTTCTCGGCGGCAACGAGCCTGCCGTCACCCACACCCGGTCCAATGATTCGGAGACCAAGTAAGCATGAGCAAGATCCTGATCCGTGGTGCGAAGGTGCTGGGCGGCGAGGCGCAGGACGTCCTCATCGACGGGGAGACCATCGCCGACGTCGGCACCGGGCTCGCCGCCGAGGGCGCGACCGTCGTCGAGGCCGAGGGCAAGATCCTCCTGCCGGGCCTCGTCGACCTCCACACCCACCTGCGCGAGCCGGGCCGCGAGGACTCCGAGACCGTCCTGACCGGTACGCGCGCCGCCGCCTCCGGTGGCTACACCGCCGTCTTCGCCATGGCCAACACCTTCCCCGTCGCCGACACCGCCGGCGTCGTCGAGCAGGTCTACCGGCTCGGCAAGGAGTCCGGCTACTGCGACGTGCAGCCCATCGGCGCCGTCACCGTCGGCCTCGAGGGCAAGAAGCTCGCCGAGCTGGGCGCCATGCACGAGTCCGCCGCCGGGGTGACCGTCTTCTCCGACGACGGCAAGTGCGTCGACGACGCCGTGATCATGCGGCGCGCCCTGGAGTACGTGAAGGCCTTCGGCGGAGTCGTCGCCCAGCACGCCCAGGAGCCCCGCCTCACCGAGGGCGCCCAGATGAACGAGGGCGTCGTCTCCGCCGAGCTGGGCCTCGGCGGCTGGCCCGCGGTGGCCGAGGAGTCGATCATCGCTCGGGACGTCCTGCTCGCCGAGCACGTCGGATCCCGCGTCCACATCTGCCACCTCTCGACCGCCGGTTCCGTGGAGATCGTGCGCTGGGCCAAGTCCCGCGGCATCGACGTGACGGCCGAGGTCACCCCGCACCACCTGCTGCTGACCGACGAGCTGGTCCGCTCGTACAACCCGGTCTACAAGGTCAACCCGCCGCTGCGCACCAAGCGCGACGTCATGGCGCTGCGCGAGGCCCTCGCCGACGGCACCATCGACATCGTCGCCACCGACCACGCCCCGCACCCGCACGAGGACAAGGACTGCGAGTGGGCCGCGGCCGCCATGGGCATGGTGGGCCTTGAGACCGCCCTCTCCGTCGTCCAGCAGACGATGGTCGAGACCGGCCTGCTGACCTGGGAGGCGGTCGCCGACCGCATGTCCTTCAAGCCGGCGAGGATCGGCCGAGCCACCGGCCACGGCCGCCCCGTCTCGGCAGGTGAGCCCGCGAACCTCGTCCTGGTCGACGCCGATTACCGTGGGGAAGTGGACCCCGCGGGCTTCGCCTCGCGCAGCCGCAACACTCCCTATGAGGGCCGTGAGCTGCCGGGCCGCGTCACGCACACCTGGCTCCGGGGCCGGGCCACGCTCGTCGACGGGAATCTCGCGTGACAACTCTTGTGGAACTGGCCGCCGAGAAGGAATCGGCGGACGTGACCGACTGGGCCGCGCGGCTCGGCTGGGTCGTCGGACTGCTGCTCTTCATCGCGCTCGTCTACTGGCTGATGCGCGAGGGCTGGAAGTGGCGCGGCACCCTCCAGAGCGATCTGCCGGAACTCCCCAGCGCGCCGAGCGACCCGGGTCCGGCCAGACTTGAGCTGAGCGGCCGCTACCACGGCTCCACCACGGCGGGGCAGTGGCTCGACCGCATCGTGGCGCACGGCCTGGGCACCCGCAGCCGCGTCGAGCTGACGCTCACCGACGCGGGACTCGACGTCGTACGCCCCGGAGCGGCCGATTTCTTCATCCCTGCCGACCGGCTGCGCGAAGCCCGTCTGGACAAGGGCATCGCCGGGAAGGTTCTCGCGGAGGGCGGTCTGCTGATCGTCACGTGGGAGCACGGCGAGAAGCTCATCGACTCCGGCTTCCGCTCGGACCACGCGGCCGAACAGGCCGAGTGGGTCGAGACCATCAACACCATGATCAATACCGCTACTACGGAAGGCACCGCACGATGACGACCTCCACCCGGGGAGCCGGCAAGGCTCCCGCCGTACTCGTCCTGGAGGACGGCCGCATCTTCCGCGGCCGCGCCTACGGGGCCGTGGGGGAGACCTTCGGCGAAGCGGTGTTCTCCACCGGCATGACCGGCTACCAGGAGACGCTCACCGACCCCTCGTACGACCGCCAGATCGTGGTCGCCACCGCCCCCCAGATCGGCAACACCGGCTGGAACGACGAGGACGACGAGTCGGGCCGCATCTGGGTCTCCGGTTACGTGGTCCGCGACCCCGCCCGCATCCCCTCCAACTGGCGTGCCCGGCGCTCGCTCGACGACGAGCTGGCGAAGCAGGGCGTCGTCGGCATCTCCGGGATCGACACCCGCGCCCTCACCCGCCACCTGCGCGAGAGCGGCTCCATGCGCTCCGGCATCTTCTCCGGCACCGCGCTGGACAGCACCTCCGGCGTGGGCCCCGCCGCCGAGGAGGAACTGGTCGCCCGCGTCCAGGCGCAGCCCCACATGAAGGGCGCCAGCCTGTACGAGGAGGTCGCCACCAAGGAGGCCTACGTCGTCCCGGCCGTCGGCGAGAAGAAGTTCACCGTCGCCGCCATCGACCTCGGCATCAAGGGCATGACCCCGCACCGGATGGCGGAGCGCGGCATCGAGGTGCACGTGCTGCCCGCGACCGCCACCGAGGAGGAGGTCTACGCCGTCGCCCCCGACGGAGTCTTCTTCTCCAACGGCCCGGGCGACCCGGCCACCGCCGAAGGACCGGTCGCGCTGATGGCCGCCGTCCTGAAGCGCAAGACGCCGTTGTTCGGCATCTGCTTCGGCAACCAGATCCTCGGCCGCGCCCTCGGCTTCGGCACGTACAAGCTGAAGTACGGCCACCGCGGCATCAACCAGCCGGTGCAGGACCGCACCACCGGCAAGGTCGAGGTCACCGCGCACAACCACGGCTTCGCCGTGGACGCGCCGCTCGACAAGGTGAGCGAGACCCCCTTCGGCCGCGTCGAGGTCTCCCACGTCTGCCTCAACGACAACGTCGTGGAGGGGCTCCAGCTGCTCGACCAGCCGGGCTTCTCCGTCCAGTACCACCCCGAGGCGGCCGCCGGCCCGCACGACGCCGCGTACCTCTTCGACCGCTTCACGTCTTTGATGAACACCGTCCTGATGGAGGGCCAGCGTGCCTAAGCGCACCGATATCCAGTCCGTCCTGGTCATCGGCTCCGGCCCGATCGTCATCGGCCAGGCCGCCGAGTTCGACTACTCCGGCACCCAGGCGTGCCGGGTCCTCAAGGCCGAGGGACTGCGCGTCATCCTCGTGAACTCCAACCCGGCGACGATCATGACCGACCCGGAGATCGCCGACGCCACGTACGTCGAGCCGATCACCCCGGAGTTCGTCGAGAAGATCATCGCCAAGGAGCGCCCCGACGCGCTGCTGCCGACGCTGGGCGGCCAGACGGCCCTCAACACGGCGATCTCCATGCATGAGCAGGGCGTCCTGGAGAAGTACGGCGTCGAACTCATCGGGGCCAACGTCGAGGCGATCAACAAGGGCGAGGACCGCGACCTCTTCAAGGGCGTCGTCGAAGAGGTCCGCAAGAAGATCGGGCACGGCGAGTCCGCCCGCTCGTACATCTGCCACTCCATGGACGACGTCCTCAAGGGCGTCGAGGAGCTTGGCGGCTACCCCGTCGTCGTCCGCCCCTCCTTCACCATGGGCGGCGCCGGCTCCGGCTTCGCCCACGACGAGGAGGAGCTGCGCCGCATCGCCGGGCAGGGCCTGACCCTCTCGCCGACCACCGAGGTGCTCCTGGAGGAGTCCATCCTCGGCTGGAAGGAGTACGAGCTGGAGCTGATGCGCGACAAGAACGACAACGTCGTGGTCGTCTGCTCCATCGAGAACTTCGACCCGATGGGCGTGCACACCGGTGACTCGATCACCGTCGCGCCCGCGATGACGCTGACCGACCGCGAGTACCAGGTCCTGCGGGACGTCGGCATCGCGATCATCCGTGAGGTCGGCGTCGACACCGGCGGCTGCAACATCCAGTTCGCGGTCGACCCCAAGGACGGCCGCGTCATCGTCATCGAGATGAACCCGCGCGTCTCGCGGTCCTCCGCGCTCGCCTCCAAGGCCACCGGCTTCCCGATCGCGAAGATCGCCGCCAAGCTGGCCGTCGGCTACACGCTGGACGAGATCCCGAACGACATCACCGAGAAGACGCCGGCCTCCTTCGAGCCGACCCTCGACTACGTCGTCGTCAAGGCCCCGCGCTTCGCCTTCGAGAAGTTCCCGTCGGCGGACTCGACCCTGACGACCACCATGAAGTCGGTCGGCGAGGCCATGGCCATCGGCCGCAACTTCCCCGAGGCCCTCCAGAAGGCGCTGCGGTCGCTGGAGAAGAAGGGCTCGCAGTTCACCTTCGTGGGCGAGCCCGGCGACAAGAAGCAGCTTCTCGAAGAGGCCGTGCGCCCCACCGACGGCCGCATCAACTCCGTCATGCAGGCCATCCGCGCGGGCGCGACCCCCGAGGAGGTCTTCGACGCCACGAAGATCGACCCGTGGTTCGTCGACCAGCTCTTCCTGATCAAGGAGATCGCGGATGAGCTGGCCGCCGCCGAGCGCATGGACGCCGACCTGCTCGCCGAGGCCAAGCGGCACGGCTTCTCCGACGCCCAGATCGCCGATATCCGCGGCCTGGGCGAGGACGTCGTCCGCGAGGTGCGCCAGACGCTCGGCGTACGCCCGGTCTACAAGACGGTCGACACCTGCGCCGCCGAGTTCGCCGCGAAGACGCCGTACTTCTACTCCTCGTACGACGAGGAGAGCGAGGTCGCCACGCGCGAGAAGCCCGCGGTGATCATCCTGGGCTCGGGCCCGAACCGCATCGGCCAGGGCATCGAGTTCGACTACTCCTGCGTCCACGCCTCCTTCGCGCTGAGCGACGCGGGCTACGAGACCGTGATGGTCAACTGCAACCCCGAGACCGTCTCCACGGACTACGACACCTCCGACCGGCTCTACTTCGAGCCGCTCACCCTGGAGGACGTCCTGGAGATCGTCCACGCCGAGGCGCAGGCCGGGCCGATCGCGGGCGTCATCGTCCAGCTCGGCGGCCAGACCCCGCTCGGCCTCGCGCAGGCCCTCAAGGACAACGGCGTTCCGATCGTCGGCACCTCACCCGAGGCCATCCACGCCGCCGAGGACCGCGGCGCCTTCGGCCGGGTGCTCGCGGAGGCCGGGCTCCCCGCGCCCAAGCACGGCACCGCCACCACGTTCGACGAGGCCAAGGCCATCGCGGACGAGATCGGCTACCCCGTCCTCGTCCGCCCGTCGTACGTGCTCGGCGGCCGCGGCATGGAGATCGTGTACGACGAGGTCCGCCTCGCCGCGTACATCGAGGAGTCGACCGAGATCAGCCCCTCGCGGCCGGTCCTCGTCGACCGCTTCCTGGACGACGCGATCGAGATCGACGTGGACGCCCTCTACGACGGCACCGAGCTCTACCTCGGCGGCGTCATGGAGCACATCGAGGAGGCCGGCATCCACTCCGGCGACTCGGCGTGCGCCCTGCCCCCGATCACGCTCGGCGGCTTCGACATCAAGCGCCTGCGCGCCTCCACGGAGGGCATCGCCAAGGGCGTCGGCGTCCGCGGACTGATCAACATCCAGTTCGCGATGGCGGGCGACATCCTGTACGTCCTCGAAGCCAACCCGCGCGCCTCCCGCACCGTCCCCTTCACCTCGAAGGCGACCGCGGTGCCGCTGGCCAAGGCCGCCGCCCGGATCTCGCTCGGCGCGACCGTCGCCGAGCTGCGCGCGGAGGGCATGCTGCCCCAGCACGGCGACGGCGGCACGCTGCCGATGGACGCGCCGATCTCCGTCAAGGAGGCCGTCATGCCGTGGTCGCGCTTCCGCGACATCCACGGACGCGGCGTCGACACCGTCCTCGGCCCGGAGATGCGCTCCACGGGTGAGGTCATGGGCATCGACTCGGTGTTCGGCACCGCCTACGCCAAGTCGCAGGCCGGTGCGTATGGCCCGCTGCCGACCAAGGGCCGCGCCTTCATCTCCGTCGCCAACCGCGACAAGCGCTCGATGATCTTCCCGGCGCGTGAACTGGTCGCGCACGGCTTCGAGCTGTTCGCCACGTCCGGCACGGCCGAGGTGCTCAAGCGCAACGGCCTGCCCGCCACGGTGGTGCGCAAGCAGTCCGAGGGCGAGGGCCCGAACGGTGAGAAGACCATCGTCCAGCTCATCCACGACGGCGGCGTCGACCTCATCGTCAACACCCCGTACGGCACCGGCGGCCGCCTCGACGGCTACGAGATCCGTACGGCCGCCGTGGCGCGCTCCGTGCCGTGCCTGACGACGGTCCAGGCGCTCGCCGCCGCCGTGCAGGGCATCGACGCGCTCAACCGCGGCGAGGTGAGCGTCCGTTCGCTCCAGGAACACGCGGAACGCCTGACCGCGGCCCGCGACTAGCAGCCCTGAGGGGGACACCGGAAACGGTGTCCCCCTCTTCATGAGGCTCTGCTCACGAGGCTCTCCCCGTGAGGTCATGGGGCTCTTTCTGAGGACATCGAACATGTACAAGCTCTTCTTCAACCTCGTCTTCAAGCGCATGGACCCGGAGCAGGCCCACCACCTCGCCTTCCGCTGGATCCGCCTCGCGGCCCGCATTCCCGTGCTGCGCACCTACCTCGCGGCCGCCCTCGCGCCCCGCCACGAGGAACTGCGCACCGAGGCCTTCGGGCTGCGGATGCACGGCCCCTTCGGTCTCGCCGCGGGCTTCGACAAGAACGCCGTCGCGATCGACGGCATGTCGATGCTCGGCTTCGACCACATCGAGATCGGCACCGTCACCGGGGAGCCGCAGCCCGGCAACCCCAAGAAGCGGCTCTTCCGCCTCGTGCAGGACCGCGCGCTGATCAACCGCATGGGATTCAACAACGAAGGCTCGGCGGCCGTGGCGGGGCGCCTGGCGGCCCGCACGGCGGTGTTCAAGACCGTCGTGGGCGTGAACATCGGCAAGACCAAGGTCGTGCCGGAGGAGGAGGCCGTCGGCGACTACGTGAAGTCGACCGAGCGCCTGGCCCGCCACGCCGACTACCTCGTCGTCAACGTCTCGTCCCCCAACACCCCGGGGCTGCGGAACCTCCAGGCCACCGAATCGCTGCGGCCGCTGCTGACCGCCGTGCGCGAGGCCGCCGACCGCAGCGTCGAGGGCCGGCGCGTACCGCTCCTCGTGAAGATCGCCCCCGACCTGGCCGACGAGGACATCGACGCCGTCGCTGACCTCGCCGTCGAGCTCGGCCTGGACGGCATCATCGCCACCAACACGACCATCGCGCGCGAGGGCCTCGGTCTGAAATCCGAACCCACTCTCTACGGAGAGACCGGCGGGCTCTCCGGCGCCCCGCTCAAGGCGCGCTCCCTGGAGGTCCTGCGCCGCCTCTACGCGCGCGTGGGCGACCGCATCACGCTCGTGGGCGTCGGCGGCATCGAGAACGCCGAGGACGCCTGGCAGCGCATCCTCGCCGGCGCCACCCTCGTCCAGGGCTACAGCGCCTTCATCTACGAGGGACCCTTCTGGGCCCGCGCCATCCACAAGGGCCTCGCCGCGCGCCTGCGCACGAGCCCGTACGCCACCCTCGCCGACGCGGTCGGCGCCGACGTGAGGAAGTCCGCATGACCGCCCCGCAGACCCCCGTGAGCGCCCTGGAGCCCTTCGGCACCCGGCTGCGCCACGCCATGGACGAGCGCGGCCCGCTCTGCGTCGGCATCGACCCGCACGCCTCGCTGCTGTCCGCCTGGGGCCTGGACGACGACATCGCGGGCCTGGAGCGGTTCACGCGCACCGTCGTCGAGACGCTCGCCGGGACCGTGGCGGTCTTCAAGCCGCAGAGCGCGTTCTTCGAGCGCTTCGGCTCGCGCGGCATCGCCGTCCTGGAGAAGGCGGTCGTCGAGCTGCGGGCGGCCGGCGCCCTGGTCGTCATGGACGCCAAGCGCGGCGACATCGGCTCGACCATGGCCGCGTACGCCGAGACCTTCCTGCACCAGGACTCGCCGCTGTTCAGCGACGCCCTCACGGTCTCGCCCTACCTCGGATACGGCTCCCTGAAGCCGGCCGTCGAGCTGGCCCGCGAGAACGGCGCAGGGCTCTTCGTGCTCGCCCTGACCTCCAACCCCGAGGGCGCCGAGGTCCAGCACGCGCTCCGCGAGGACGGCCGAACGGTCGCGGCCACCGTCCTCGGACACCTCGCCGACGAGAACGCCGGACAGGCGCCCCTCGGCTCCTTCGGGGCCGTCGTCGGCGCGACGCTGGGCGACCTCTCCTCGTACGACCTCGGCATCAACGGCCCGCTGCTCGCCCCCGGGATCGGTGCCCAGGGCGCGACCCCGGCGGACCTGCCGGCCGTCTTCGGTCCGGCCGTGCGCAATGTCGTCCCGAGCGTCAGCCGGGGCGTGCTGCGGTACGGGCCGGATGCCGCGGGTCTGCGGGGGGCGGCGGAGCGCTTCGCGGACGAGATCCGGGCCGCGGTCGAGGCGGCGTGAACGGGGCGGCGGGGCGTGCGCGTGGCTCCCGCCGCCGGTTCGCCGGCGGTTCGCCGACGACCAGGTGATGGCTCACTGACACTTCCCTGACAACTCGCTGGCTCAAATCGGTGTCGATATGCCCGATATGTACGGCTCGACAGAGGCTGACCAGGACTTTTCGTCAGTTCTCGCTGACTCCAGCGGCCATGGCCGCTAGTCTCCGAGGGAGCCAACGGGCAAGTGCGTTGCACGTTGCTCCCCTGGTGTGGGGCGACTAGGTTCCTCACCGGTCCGTATCCGACAGTTCGACATCCGAGGTGACGTAGGCGTGGCTCTTCCGCCCCTTACCCCTGAACAGCGCGCAGCCGCGCTCGAAAAGGCCGCCGCGGCTCGCCGGGAGCGGGCCGAGGTCAAGAATCGACTCAAGCACTCCGGTGCCTCGCTTCACGAGGTCATCAAGCAGGGCCAGGAGAACGATGTCATCGGCAAGATGAAGGTCTCCGCCCTCCTGGAGTCCCTGCCGGGCGTGGGCAAGGTCCGCGCCAAGCAGATCATGGAGCGTCTTGGCATCTCCGAGAGCCGCCGCGTGCGCGGTCTCGGCTCCAATCAGATCGCGTCTCTTGAGCGCGAGTTCGGCGGTGGCGCTGCCTGACGTTCTCAGGCACTCCTGAGAACCTGGATAATCGCTGCATGGCTGCAACATCCCGGGGGACGACCCCCGTACCCCCGGACGTACGTCCGCGGCTGACCGTGCTCTCCGGCCCCTCCGGGGTCGGCAAGAGCACGGTCGTCGCCCATATGCGCAAGGAACACCCCGAGGTCTGGCTCTCCGTCTCCGCCACCACGCGTAAGCCGCGCCCCGGTGAGAAGCACGGAGTCCAGTACTTCTTCGTCTCCGACGAGGAGATGGACAAGCTGATCGCCAACGGCGAGCTCCTGGAGTGGGCCGAGTTCGCGGGCAACCGCTACGGCACGCCGCGGCGTGCCGTCCTCGAACGCCTGGAGGCGGGTGAACCCGTCCTCCTGGAGATCGACCTCCAGGGCGCGCGCCTGGTGCGCGAGTCGATGCCCGAGGCGCAGCTGGTCTTCCTCGCCCCGCCGAGCTGGGACGAGCTGGTCCGCCGGCTCACCGGCCGGGGGACCGAGGCGCCCGAGGTGATCGAGCGCAGACTGGCCGCGGCCAAGATCGAGCTCGCCGCCGAGGCCGAGTTCGACACGACCCTGGTCAACACCTCCGTCGAGGACGTGGCCCGTGAGCTGCTAGCCTTGATGAAAGTTCTTTGATCTGTACCCATGTCTTGACTTCTGGTCTTGACTCACTTGATCCCACCGGAAGGCAGAGCGTGTCCTCTTCCATCACCGCGCCCGAGGGCATCATCAACCCGCCGATTGATGAGCTGCTCGAAGCCACCGACTCGAAGTACAGCCTCGTGATCTACGCCGCCAAGCGCGCGCGCCAGATCAACGCGTACTACTCGCAGCTCGGTGAGGGCCTCCTGGAGTACGTCGGCCCCCTGGTCGACACCCACGTCCACGAGAAGCCCCTCTCGATCGCGCTCCGCGAGATCAACGCGGGCCTGCTGACGTCCGAGGCCATCGAGGGCCCCGCCCAGTAGGCGTTGTTCGTTCTTTCACCACAGGCCCGGCAGCGCTACTGCCGGGCCTGTGGTGTGTCATGGAGCAGTACGCATCCGAGCGCGGGGAGACAGAGGCAGTGGCCGAGAAGCCGAAGGTAGTCCTGGGGGTCAGCGGTGGCATCGCCGCCTACAAGGCGTGTGAGCTGCTGCGGCGGCTGACCGAGTCGGGCCATGACGTGCGCGTGGTGCCCACCGCGTCCGCGCTGCACTTCGTCGGCGCCGCGACCTGGTCCGCGCTCTCCGGCCACCCCGTCTCGACCGAGGTCTGGTCGGACGTCCACGAGGTGCCGCACGTCCGCATCGGCCAGCACGCCGACCTCGTGATCGTCGCGCCCGCCACCGCCGACATGCTCGCCAAGGCGGCCCACGGCCTCGCCGACGACCTCCTCACCAACACGCTCCTGACCGCCCGCTGTCCGGTGGTCTTCGCCCCGGCCATGCACACGGAGATGTGGGAGCACCCGGCCACCCAGGAGAACGTCGCCACGCTGCGGCGGCGCGGCGCCCTGGTCATCGAGCCCGCCGTCGGCCGCCTCACCGGCGTCGACACCGGCAAGGGCCGCTTCCCCGACCCCGCCGAACTCTTCGAGGTCGTACGCCGTGTCCTCGCGCGCGGTGACCTGGCGCAGGATCTCGCGGGACGTCATGTCGTGGTCAGCGCGGGCGGGACCCGCGAGCCCCTCGACCCGGTCCGCTTCCTCGGCAACCGCTCCTCGGGCAAGCAGGGGTACGCGCTCGCCCGCAGCGCGGCGGCACGGGGCGCCCGCGTCACGCTCGTGGCGGCGAACGCGGCCCTGTCGGACCCGGCGGGCGTCGACGTCGTGCCGGTCGGCACCGCCGTGCAGCTGCGCGAGGCCGTCCTGAAGGCCGCGGCCGACGCCGACGCCGTGGTGATGGCGGCCGCCGTGGCCGATTTCCGGCCCGAGACGTACGCGGCGGGCAAGATCAAGAAGAAGGACGGCCAGGAGCCGGCGCCCATCACCCTGGTCCGCAACCCCGACATCCTCGCCGAGATCGCGGGGGAGCGGGCGCGCCCCGGCCAGGTGATCGTCGGCTTCGCCGCCGAGACGGACGACGTCCTCGCCAACGGCCGCGCCAAGCTCGAACGCAAGGGATGCGATCTGCTGGTCGTCAATGAGGTCGGTGAGCGCAAGACGTTCGGTTCCGAGGAGAACGAGGCCGTCGTGCTCGGCGCGGACGGCAGCGAGACGCCGGTGCCGTACGGGCCGAAGGAAGCGCTCGCGGACACGGTGTGGGATCTGGTCGCGGAGCGGCTGTCCTGAGGCGATGAGAGGGGTGAGGGGAGGCTAGGCGGAGGGAGCGGAGGGAGACGGCGGTGGCGGCCTGTCACCTGTCTCACCATGTGGATGGTGTGTGCACGTCCGTGATCACCTCTGACGGTGTGTGGCTGATCTCTTTCGCCTCTCCTCATCCGTTCGCCGTATCTCTTTCGTCTCTTGGCGGAACTCGGCCACAATGCGACGCGTTACTTGACGGGGTCTCCATCTGCGGGGCTCAATGTCATCTTCGTCCCACCAGGGGCTCAAACCCGGGGAAAACGGGCGCGAGGCCCTCTGGTGGGGACTGATCGACGTACCGCACAATGCAGTGCCGCAGGTCACAGGGCTCCCAAGTGGCGAGACATGTGGTCCGGCGGACGAGTGTGACCGATAAACTGGTCTCGGACGACGTCGGGCGCAGCCCCCGGCCGTCCACCAATGATCAGACAGCAGCCGCTGCAACCACAGGGAGCGATGTGTCCCGGCGCCTCTTCACCTCGGAGTCTGTGACCGAGGGTCACCCCGACAAGATCGCTGACCAGATCAGCGACACCATTCTCGACGCGCTTCTGCGGGAGGACCCGACCTCCCGGGTCGCCGTGGAGACGCTGATCACCACCGGCCTCGTCCACGTGGCCGGCGAGGTCACGACGAAGGCGTACGCGCCGATCGCGCAGCTCGTGCGCGACAAGATCCTCGAGATCGGTTACGACTCCTCGAAGAAGGGCTTCGACGGCGCCTCCTGCGGCGTGTCGGTGTCCATCGGTTCGCAGTCCCCCGACATCGCGCAGGGCGTCGACACGGCGTACGAAAAGCGCGTCGAAGGCGATGAGGACGAGCTGGACAAGCAGGGCGCGGGCGACCAGGGCCTGATGTTCGGCTACGCCTGCGACGAGACGCCGGAGCTCATGCCGCTCCCGATCCACCTCGCGCACCGCCTCTCGCGGCGCCTGTCCGAGGTGCGCAAGAACGGGACGATCCCGTACCTGCGCCCCGACGGCAAGACCCAGGTCACCATCGAGTACGACGGCGACAAGGCCGTCCGCCTCGACACGGTCGTCGTCTCCTCGCAGCACGCGAGCGACATCGACCTGGACTCGCTCCTCGCTCCCGACATTCGTGAGTTCGTGGTCGAGCCCGAGCTGAAGGCCCTCCTCGAGGACGGCATCAAGCTGGAGACCGAGGGCTACCGCCTCCTGGTCAACCCCACCGGCCGCTTCGAGATCGGCGGCCCGATGGGCGACGCCGGCCTGACCGGTCGCAAGATCATCATCGACACGTACGGCGGCATGGCCCGCCACGGCGGCGGCGCCTTCTCCGGCAAGGACCCGTCCAAGGTCGACCGCTCGGCCGCCTACGCGATGCGCTGGGTCGCCAAGAACGTCGTCGCGGCCGGCCTCGCGGCCCGCTGCGAGGTCCAGGTCGCCTACGCCATCGGCAAGGCCGAGCCGGTCGGTCTCTTCGTCGAGACCTTCGGCACGGCCACGGTCGACACCGACAAGATCGAGACGGCCATCGGCGAGGTCTTCGACCTGCGCCCGGCCGCGATCATCCGCGACCTCGACCTGCTCCGCCCGATCTACTCGCAGACCGCCGCGTACGGCCACTTCGGCCGGGCGATCCCCGACTTCACGTGGGAGCGCACGGACCGCGTGGACGCGCTGCGGAAGGCGGCGGGGCTGTAGGTCCTGGCCTGTTCGGTGTGGTGAGGCCCGGTGTCCCTGGTGGGGTGCCGGGCCTCGGTCTTTTTCCGGCGCTGTCAGTACGGTCTGGTAGGAATGCTGCTGTGAGCAGCGAGAACGGGGCGGGTGTGGGTGCGGGCGCCGAGGGTGGGGTGCCCGAGGCCGAGCAGCTCGCGTTGATTCGGGACAGTGTGCGGGGGGCCAAGGTGCCGCGGGCCAAGCCGCGGACGTGGCGGGGGGCCGCGCTCGCCAAGGAGCTGCCGGTGGCGCGGGTTCTGGTCGACAAGGGCGTGCTCCACCTCGACCGGTACTTCGACTATGCCGTTCCCGAGGAGCTGGACGAGGTCGCTCAGCCCGGGGTGCGGGTCCGCGTGCGCTTCGGGGCCGGGTCGCGGAACGTGCGCGAGGGACGGCGCGAGGGCGGCGGACTGATCGACGGGTTCATCGTCGAGCGGTGCGCCGAGACCGAGTACAGCGGGCCGCTGGCCGCCCTGGCGCAGGTCGTCTCACCGGAGCCCGTGCTGGACGCCGGGCTGCTCGAACTCGCGCGGGCCGTCGCCGACCGGTACGCGGGCAGCCTCGCCGACGTGTTGCAGCTGGCGATCCCGCCCCGGCACGCGCGCGCCGAGTCCCGGGTGGCCGGTGCTTCCGCGGCGCCCCCGGCCGCCCCGGACCCCGGGACCTGGCGGCGGTACGGGCACGGGGCCGAGTTCCTCGGAGCGCTGGCCTCGGGAGGGTCGCCCCGTGCGGTGTGGACCGCGCTGCCCGGGCCGCAGTGGGCCGAGGAGATCGCCCGCGCCGTGCAGGCCACGCTCGCCTCGGGGCGGGGAGCGCTCGTCGTCGTGCCCACGGGGCGGCCCGCCGCGCGCGTGGACGCCGCGCTCACCGCGCTCCTCGGCGAGGGGCAGCACGCCCTGCTGACCGCCGACGCCGGGCAGGAGCGGCGCTACCGGGAGTGGCTGTCCGTGCGCCGGGGTGAGGTGCGGGCCGTCGTCGGGACGCGGGCCGCCATGTTCGCGCCCGTACGGGATCTTGGGCTGGTGGTCGTCTGGGACGACGGCGACTCCAACCACAGCGAGGACCGCGCCCCCTTTCCGCATGTGCGGGAGGTGCTGGAGCTGCGGGCCACCCGCGACAAGTGCGGTTTCCTGCTGGGGAGTTGGAGCTGCACGGTCGAGGCCGCCCAGCTCGTCGAGAGCGGCTGGGCCGCGCCTCTGGTGGCCGACCGCGAGCAGGTCCGGGGCGCGGCGCCGCTCGTGCGCACCGTGGGCGACGGGGACCTCGCGCGTGACGAGGCGGCGCGGGCCGCGCGGCTGCCGACGCTGGCCTGGCGGGCCGTGCGGGAAGGGCTGAAGCACGGGCCCGTCCTGGTACAGGTGCCCCGGCGCGGCTATGTGCCGCGGCTCGCGTGCGAGCGGTGCCGGGAGCCCGCGCGGTGCCGCCGGTGCGCCGGTCCGCTGGAGGCGCAGGAGAGCGGCGCCGCTCTGCGCTGCGGCTGGTGCGGGGTGGCGGAGGCCGCCTGGCACTGCGATTCCTGCGGTGGGTTCCGGCTGCGGGCGCAGGTCGTGGGGGCGCGGCGGACGGCCGAGGAGCTGGGGCGGGCGTTTCCGGCGGTGCCGGTACGGACGTCGGGGCGCGAGCAGGTGCTCGACACGGTGCCGGGGGCGCCCGCGCTGGTGGTCAGCACGCCCGGGGCGGAGCCCGTCGCCGAGGGGGGTTACGCCGCCGCGCTGCTGCTGGACGGCTGGGCCATGCTCGGCCGGCCCGATCTGCGGGCGGGCGAGGACGCGCTGCGGCGGTGGATCGGGGCCGCCTCGCTCGTACGTCCGCAGGGTGCGGGCGGCACCGTGGTGGTCGTCGCCGAGCCGACGCTGCGGCCCGTGCAGGCGCTGGTGCGGTGGGACCCCGTGGGGCACGCGGTGCGGGAGCTCGCGGACCGGGCCGAGCTGGGCTTCCCGCCGGTGTCGCGGATGGCGGCGGTCTCCGGGCCGCCGGAGGCGCTCGCGGGGTTTCTCGCCGGGGCCGAACTGCCCCCGGAGGCCGTGGTGTTGGGCCCCGTCCCGGTACGGGACCCTGGCCCCGGCCCCACGCGGCGACCCGGCGCTGTGCCCGCCGGTGAGCAGTGGGAGCGCGTGCTGATCCGCGTGCCGCCGGGCAGCGGGGCCGCGCTCGCCGCCTCACTGAAGACGGCGCAGGCCGCGCGGATGGCCCGGGGGGCGAAGGGTGCTCGGGAGGGCGGCGCCGAGGCGGTGCGGATCCGGGTGGATCCGCTGGACATCGGCTGAGGGTCCGGTTTCCGGTGGGGCGGGGGTGGCGCATGGCTGCCCCTCGTCGTGGGAGGGAGGCCGGCTGTCCTCTCGCCGTGGGCAAGGCGGCAAAGTGGCAGGCGCCATGGGGCGCGGGTCGCCCGTGTGGGTGTCCCGCGACCGGATCGGCTGGGCGTCGGCTGAGGGATCGGGCGCGGGCGGGGCCGCGTACGGCTGTCTGCTCGACATGGGCAAGGAGGCAGGGAGGCTGTCGTCGTGAGGCGCGGGTCGGCCGTGCGCGCCCGTGAGGATGGTGCGTGGCTGTGCGGATTCGGGTGGGCCCGCTGGGCATCGGTTGAGGTTGCGGACGGGGCGGTAATACGACTGCCCCCTCGCCGCAGGCAACGCGGCAAGGAGGCAGTCGTCGTAGGGCGCCGGTCAGCCGTTGCGAGGGCCCGGGAACGCGCTCGGCCTGGCTTCGTCGCGGAGGGCGGGGCTGCCCGCGGTCGGCTGGGTCGGCATCGTGCGGGCCGCGGGGACGGACGGCAGGGGGCCGCCGACCGGGAACGGGCGGGGGGCCGTGGTCGTGGTGGTCGCGGTCGGCGCCGGGGCGTCCGTCGCCCGCTCCGCCTCGGCCGCCGCCTGCGTGGTGGCCCGCCGCGCGCCGTAACGGCGGTGGACCGCCTGCTTGGTCACGCCGAGCGCCGAGCCCACCGCGTCCCACGAGAACCCGAGCGAGCGGTCGAAGTCCACGGCCGCGGTGACCAGCGTCTCGACGCTGTCCCGCAGTTCCTGGGCGAGGCGGACGGTCGGGGCGGGCGCCCGCCCGTACACGACGAAGCCCGCGGAGGGGCTGGAGCGGCGCGGGCGGTAGACGTTGCCGAGCTGGGCGGTGAGGGTGCGCAGTGCGTCCACCTGCCGGCGGACCCGCTCGATGTCCCGCACCAAGAGGTGCAGGCTGGCCCGTGCCTGGGCGTCGTGGGTTGCGTGGTCGGCCATGAACAAGCCTCTCGAACCGGCGTTGAAAAGGATCGAGCCGCGACCGCGGCCCATTTTGGTCAACTCTTACTTGACCAACGCGCTAGCGCGTGTGGGGTCACGGTGCAGGGGCGTATGCGCATATGCACAGGGCGCGCGTCAGTTCGTACGCCCCCACGTGCGTCAACGGCCGCCGCCCATAGACTGGTGCGCTGCCGTCGCTCCCACACAGATCCGAGGTACCACCCAGTGAAGCTCGTCTTCGCAGGCACTCCTGAGGTCGCCGTCCCCGCGCTGGACGCCCTGATCGCCTCCGACCGGCACGAGGTGGCCGCCGTCGTGACCCGTCCGGACGCGCCCGCCGGCCGGGGCCGCAGGCTCGTGGCGAGCCCGGTGGCGGAGCGCGCGCAGGAGGCGGGCATCGAGGTGCTGAAGCCCGAGAAGCCGCGTGACGAGGAGTTCCTGGCGCGGCTGCGGGAGATCGGGCCGGAGTGCTGCCCCGTCGTCGCCTACGGCGCGCTGCTGCCCAAGGCCGCCCTCGACGTGCCGGCCCGCGGCTGGGTCAATCTGCACTTCTCGCTGCTGCCCGCCTGGCGCGGCGCCGCGCCCGTGCAGCACGCGGTGATGGCGGGCGATGAGATCACGGGCGCCTCGACGTTCCTGATCGAGCAGGGCCTCGACTCCGGGCCGGTGTACGGCACGGTCACCGAGGAGGTGCGGCCCACCGACACCAGCGGCGACCTGCTCACCCGGCTCGCCTTCGCGGGCTCCGGGCTGCTTGTCGCCACCATGGACGGCATCGAGGACGGCAGCCTCAAGGCCGTGCCGCAGCCGGCCGACGGCGTCACCCTCGCCCCGAAGATCACCGTCGAGGACGCCCAGGTGGACTGGGCCGCGCCCGCGCTGCGCGTGGACCGCGTGGTGCGCGGCTGCACGCCCGCGCCCGGCGCCTGGACCGTCTTCCGCAGCGAGCGGCTGAAGATCATTCAGGCGGCGCTCGTCCCCGACCGCACCGATCTCGCGCCCGGCGAGCTCTCCGCCGCCAAGAACAACGTGTACGTCGGTTCCGGCTCGCACGCCGTCGAGCTGCTCTGGGTCCAGCCGCAGGGCAAGAAGCCGATGCGCGGTGCCGACTGGGCGCGCGGGGTGCGGATCGCCCCCGATGAGCGCCTCGGCGGTGGGGACGTAGGCTGAGTGGGTTCGTCCCATTCCAGCAGCGGAGCACCTTTGAACGACCAGCCGAACCGGCGCCCCCGCAAGCCCTCCGGCAAGCCGGGGAAGTCCGGCAAGCCCTACCGCCGGCCCCAGAAGGACCCCGTCCGCATCCTCGCCTTCGAGGCGCTGCGGGCCGTGGACGAGCGGGACGCGTACGCGAACCTCGTCCTGCCGCCCCTGCTGCGCAAGGCCAGGGAGAAGGAGGGGCCCGAGAAGTTCGACGCGCGGGACGCGGCGCTCGCCACCGAACTCGTCTACGGGACGCTGCGCCGCCAGGGCACGTACGACGCGATCGTGGCGGCCTGCATCGACCGGCCGCTGAGCGAGGTCGACCCGCCGGTGCTCGACGTGCTCAACCTCGGTGTGCACCAGCTGCTCGGCACACGCATCCCGACGCACGCCGCCGTCTCCGCCTCGGTGGAGCTGGCGCGCGTGGTGCTCGGCGACGGACGGGCCAAGTTCGTCAACGCCGTACTGCGCAAGGTCGCGCAGGACGATCTCGACGGCTGGGTGGAGAAGGTCGCGCCGCCCTACGACGAGGACCCCGAGGACCACCTCGCCGTCGTGCACTCGCACCCCCGGTGGGTCGTCTCGGCGCTGTGGGACTCGCTCGGCGGGGGCCGCGCCGGGATCGAGGACCTGCTCGAGGCCGACAACGAACGCCCCGAGGTCACGCTCGTCGCCCGGCCCGGCCGCTCCACCGCCGATGAGCTGCTCGACTCCGTGGGCGAGGACTCGGCGCTGCCGGGCCGCTGGTCGCCGTACGCCGTGCGGCTCAGCGAGGGCGGGGAGCCCGGACTGATCGAGGCGGTGCGGGAAGGCCGCGCGGGGGTGCAGGACGAGGGCAGCCAGCTCGTCGCGCTCGCCCTGGCGAACGCCCCGCTGGAGGGTCCCGACCGGAAGTGGCTCGACGGCTGCGCGGGACCCGGCGGCAAGGCGGCCATGCTCGCCGGGCTCGCCGCCGGGCGCGGTGCCACGCTGCTCGCCTCCGAGAAGCAGCCGCACCGGGCCGGCCTCGTCGCGCAGTCGCTCGACGGCAACCCCGGCCCCTACCAGGTCATCGCCGCCGACGGCACCCGACCGCCGTGGCGCCCCGGTACCTTCGACCGCGTCCTGATGGACGTGCCCTGCACCGGACTGGGCGCGCTGCGCCGCCGTCCGGAGGCCCGCTGGCGCCGCCGCCCGCAGGACCTGGACGGCTTCGCCCCGCTCCAACGCGCCCTGCTGCGCACGGCGTTGGAGTCGGTGCGCGTCGGCGGCGTCGTCGGCTACGCCACCTGCTCGCCGCACGTGGCCGAGACCCGCGCGGTCGTCGACGACGTCCTCAAGCACACGGGCGGCGCCGAACTGCTCGACGCGCGCCCGCTGCTGCCGGGCGTGCCGGCACTGGGGGACGGGCCCGACGTACAGCTGTGGCCGCATCTGCACGGGACGGACGCGATGTATCTGGCGCTGATTCGGCGGACGGCCTGATTCGACGGACGGCCGGATGCGGTGGGCGGCCTGATTCGGTGGAGGGCCGGATGCGGTGGACGGCCTGGTGCGGTGGTGGACGGCCGGATGCGGTGGACGGCCTGATCCGGTGTGCGGGCTGGTCCGGCCGAGGACCGGATCCGTGGGCGGACTGATCCTTGGACGGTCCGGCCCGCGGTCGGCGTCTTCACGTGCGAACTGGCGCGGCGCGGTTCTTCGCGATGGCGAGCGACCGGGCGTACGGCGTGGGGGTCGCCCGCAGGTAGGAGACGAAGAGCGTCCTGGCAGCTCCCGGCCTCGCGCGCGTCCTCGGCGGCGCGGGCGGGGCCCGTCGCGGAGCGCTGCTCCTTCGCTTCCGTACACGGCACTGCGCGCGTCCGCACAAGGCGTCGTGCCCAGGGCGCGGACCGCGGTCCGCGCCGGGCGCCGGGCATGGCAGTCTTGAGGCATGGCCGTGCAGATCAACCCCAGCATCCTGTCCGCGGACTTCGCCCGCCTTGCCGAGGAGGCAAAGGCCGTCGAGGGCGCCGACTGGCTCCACGTCGACGTGATGGACAACCACTTCGTCCCGAACCTGACCCTCGGTGTGCCGATCGTGGAGTCGCTGGCCCGGGCGACGGACACGCCTCTGGACTGCCACCTGATGATCGAGGACCCCGATCGCTGGGCCCCGCAGTACGTCGAGGCGGGCGCCGGATCCGTCACCTTCCACGCGGAGGCCGCCGCCGCCCCCGTCCGCCTCGCCCGCGAGATCCGCGCCAAGGGTGCCCGCGCCTCCATGGCGCTGAAGCCGGCGACGCCCATCGAGCCGTACGAGGACCTGCTGCGCGAGCTCGACATGCTGCTGATCATGACGGTCGAGCCGGGCTTCGGCGGGCAGGCGTTCCTCGACATCATGCTGCCCAAGATCCGCCGCACCCGTGAGCTGATCGGCAAGCACGGTCTGGAGCTGTGGCTCCAGGTCGACGGCGGTGTCTCCGCCGAGACCATCGAGCGCTGCGCGGAGGCCGGCGCCGATGTCTTCGTCGCGGGCTCGGCCGTCTACGGCGCCACGGACCCGGCAGAAGCGGTACGTTCATTGCGTGCCCAAGCGACGGCAAAGACCGCGTCAAGTGCCTGGGCATGCGACCACTGAGCCACGGGAACGTGAACGCAGTCCCTCAGGGCTGATCAACTAGGCCGGATCTGCAAGGATGAACGGCGAACCCAGTTTGTGAACAGCAGTGAGGAGAGCGCCGTGTCGGCCATGTCGGCGGGTCGGTCAGCCATGCGGATGGGCCCCGCGGAGCTGGTACAGGCGGCGGCCATGGCCCGCCGCTTCTACCTCGAGGGCAAATCCAAGATCCAGATCGCCGAGGAATTCGGCGTCAGCCGCTTCAAGGTGGCCCGGGTCCTGGAGACGGCACTTGAGCGGGATCTCGTGCGCATCGAGATCCGGGTCCCGGCGGAGCTGGACGCCGAGCGCTCCGACGCGCTCCGCGCCCGCTACGGCCTGCGGCACGCCGTGGTCGTGGAGTCGCCGGCGCCCACCGACGAGATCGAGGACTCACCCGACCCCGAGAACCTCGGCGAGGTCGCGGCGGACCTTCTCGGCGAGCTCGTCACCGAGGGCGATGTGCTCGGCCTCGCCTGGGGCCGCTCCACGATCCACATGGCGGCCGCGCTCGATCAGCTGCCGCCGTGCACGGTCGTTCAGCTGACCGGTGTCTACGACGCGGGGACCGCCGAGCGCGGCTCCGTGGAGGCCGTGCGCCGCGCCGCCCAGGTCTCCGGCGGCGAGGCCCACCCCATCTACGCGCCGATGCTGCTGCCGGACCCCGCCACCGCGGCGGCGCTGCGCAACCAGACCGGCATCGCCCGTGCCTTCGAGTACTTCGACAAGGTCACGGTCGCCGCGGTCTCCATCGGCTCCTGGGAGCCGGGCATCTCCACCGTCCACGACATGCTCAGCGACGAGGAGCGAGCGCACTATGCCTCGCTGGGTGTGGCCGCGGAGATGTCCGCGCATCTGTTTGACGCCGAGGGGCGTCGGGTCGGGCGGGATCTCGGAGAGCGGTGTATCACCGTCGAAGCGGATCGGCTTCGGCGTATTCCTGAAGTCGTCGCCATCGCGGGTGGGCAGCGGAAGGCCGCGGCCATCGACGCGGTGCTGAGGTCGGGGCTTGTCACGAGTCTTGTCACGGATACCGCTGCCGCTGATCAGCTTCTTGTGGCGGGGGCGGCGCCGCGGCCCGCGTTGGATCGGGCGGATCCCGACGGCAGCTGAGTCGCCGCGGGTGGTGGGGGCTGGTGGCGCAGTTCCCCGCGCCCCTGCCGCGGTGTGTGGCCTGCGGGGGGCTTTACACCGGTGACTACTACGCGTCCTTCAAGGCGGTGCTGAGGTAATGCCAGGCGGAACCGACACCACGCCCGAGCCGCTCGCGTCCGTGCTCGACGCCGCGCGCGGCGCGGGCTGGACCACCACGACGCTTCACCTGACCGGGGTGGCCGACAAGGCCGGCTTCATGGAGCTCTGCGCCCGGAGCCTTGGTCTGCCCGACTGGTTCGGGCGCAACTGGGACGCCCTCGCCGACTGCCTCGGCGACCTGTCGTGGGCGCCGCCCGCGCGCGGGCGGCTGATCGTCGTCTCCGGCTGGCAGGAGTACGCGCGGGCCGAGCCGGAGGAGTGGGCCGTCGCGCAGGAGGTCTTCTCGTCCTCGGTGGAGCACTGGAGGGACGCGGAGGCGCCGCTGGAGATCGTCCTCGCCCTCGGTTGAGCCCCGCCGCGGAAACGGCGGGGCCCGGTCGGGTGGCCTGATGGTCAGGCCGTCAGGTGCGTACGGATCCTCTCCAGTACGGAAGCGGCGTGCGTGTCCAGGTAGAAGTGCCCGCCACGGTACGCGTGCAGCTCGAAGTGCCCGGTGGTGAAATCGCGCCAGCCCTGGGCCTCGTCGACGGTGACCATCGGATCCGCGTCGCCGGTCAGCACCACCAGCGGGCAGTTCAGGGGCTCGCCCGGGGTGAGGCGGTAGGTCTCCACCGCGAAGTAGTCGTTGCGGATCGCGGGGAGCAGCATCGCCACCACGTCCGGGTCCTCCAGGAGACCGCCCGAGGTGCCGCCCAGCTCCTTCACCCTGTCGATCAGACCCGCGTCGTCGCGCCGGTGCACCCCCTCGTCACGCGAGAGGGAAGGAGCGGCGCGCCCCGAAGCGAAGAGCGCGACCAGCTCGACGTCCTTCTGCCGGAGCCTGCGGGCGACTTCGAACGCCACCAGCGAGCCCATGCTGTGGCCGAAGAACGCCAGCGGCCTGTCGGCCCACTCCAGCAGCTCCTCCGCCAGGATGTCGGCCAGCGAGGTCACGCTGTCGACGCACGGCTCCTTGCGCCGCTCCTGCCGCCCCGGGTACTGGACGGCCAGCACGTCGGCCACCGGCGACAGCTGCCGCGACACGGGGAAGAAATAGCTGGCGGCTCCGCCCGCATGCGGGAAGCACACCAGGCGGACGCCCGCGTCGGAGGGGTGGAAGCGGCGTATGGAAGGGGTGCTGAGGTCCGTCATATCTGTCATGTCTGTGGTCACTCCTCGGTACCGGGTCTGGGGGGCGCTCCGACTCCCCTCTCACACACGGGAGTTCGCCGCCTTGGGGCCGGGCCAGCGCTTCACCCAGTCCTCCAGGATGTCGACGGCCGTCTCGGTGCCGTTCTCGGCGCGCACGGCCTCGCCGATGCTCGCCGCCCGCCGGGCCATGCCCTCGTCGTTCAGGGCCTTGCCGAGTGCCTCGTCGAGGAGTTCGGCGGTGAACTTCGAGAACGGGATGGGCCGCGGGGAGACGCCGAGCCGGTGCACCTGCGCCGCCCAGAAGGGGCTGTCGGCGAACGTCGGCACGACCACCTGGGGCGTGCCCGAACGCAGCGCCTCGCCCGTGGTGTTGCAGCCGCCGTGGTGGATGATCGCCGACGACCGCGGGAACAGCCAGGGGTAGTGCACGTCCTCGACGCGGAACACGTCGTCCGGCACCTCTTCGGGGCCGCCGCCCACGAGCACGAGGCGGCGTCCGTACGACCGGACGACGCCGAGCACCTTCCGCAGGGTCTTGTCCGGCTGGTGCACCGGCCAGATGCTCCCGAACGACAGCGTCACCGGGGCGTCCCCGGACTCCACGAAGTCGACCAGCGCGTCGGAGGGGCTCCACTCGCGGTCCCAGAACCAGTAGCCGGTGAACCGCGAGAGGGCGGGCCAGTCGGCGGGCTCGGTGAACATCTCACGGGTGACCGGGCACAACAGCGGTACGTCACGCCCCAGTTCGCGGTAAGGCGCGCCGAATGGCAGCCCCGGCATGTTCGCGTCCTTGCGGTATCCGCGAATGGAGACCCAGTCCAGGAGGCCCGCCGCGCGGTGCGTCAGGCGGTTGTAGAGCGGACCCAACTTGCTCGGGGGCGCCATCATGGCCGGCCACTGGCTGGTGGGGTTCAGCGGCCACCAGGTCAGCGAGGCCCAGGGGGCCTTGCCGTTGTCCTCGAACAGGATGCGGCTCAGTACGCTGTTGACCACCAGGTCGGCCCCCTCGCACACCTCCGCTATGCGGGAGGCGAGCAGGCGGATGTGCTCCTGCGTCTGCCGGGGGACCTTGCGCGCCGCGCGGAAGAGCGAGGCGCCCTGCTGGAGCGCCTCGGCGAGCGCCGGGTGCGCCAGGAAGTCCCTTGGGCTGCCCGGGAGTTCGGCGAAGTCGAGGCCGGACTCACGCACCAGCTTCTCGAAGTCACCGTGGGTGGCGAGGATCACCGAGTGTCCGCGGGCCGTCAGGGTCCTGCCCAGCGCGATGAACGGCTGGACGTCACCCCTTGATCCGGTGACAACGAGCGAGACGTGCATGAATCCTCCGTTGTTCAGTAATAGGGGACGTAGCGGTCGAGCATGCGGTCCAGGTAGTCGGAGTCGGCCACCGGTCGCAGCTCGGGCAGCAAGGCGCAGAGCTTGTCGACCGACACCCGGGTCAGGCTGAAGGGCACGTCGAGGATCTCGTGCCGCGCGAAGAGTCCCAGACGCTTCTCGACGCCGTGGACGACGGCCTCCACGGGCAGCGGCGTCCCCGAGGCCACGTTGACCACCTCGTTCTCGACGCCCTGTTCGAGGAGGCCGTCGACGGCCCGGACCAAGTCGGCCACGTCCACCAGATCGCGGTGCGCGCCCTTGTACACCCGCACGTTGCCGTCGCGTACCTGCTGGACGAAGGAGGGCAGCAGTTGGTGCGGGCGCTGCCAGCGGCCCGTCGCATGGCTCACCCGCAGCACGAGATACGGCGCTCCGGACCCGGCGACGATGTCCTCCAGGCGCAGTCGCTGGATGCCGTAGGGGGAGGTCGGTCGCAGCTCGGCGTCCTCGGCCATCGGTACGTCCCCGGTGCCGTACAGCGCGTGGGACGCGCTGGAGAGGAACACCATGAGCCGGCCTTCGGCGCGGCATTTGCGGCTGACCTCGTTCACCAGGGCCGTCTCGCGCTCGAACTCCGCGTCCGAGCTCGTCCAGGTGCTGGAGACCCCGGCGGCCAGGACCGTGGCGTTGGGGTGGCGGTCCTCGACGGCCGCCAGGTTGCGGGCGATGAACCCCTTGCCGATGATCTCCATCAGGGGCCCTCCGCGGAGGTGACGCGGACCGCCGACTTGTGGATGGCGTCGAGCAGTTCGGCCGTCCGTACGGTGGTGGCGGCCCAGGCCGGGTGGCCGGAGTCGACGCCCGTGGACGTGGTCTCGCGCACCGCCGCGGCGAACGCGGCCACCGAGCCCGCGAATTGGTGCTCGGCGGGGAGTACGAGCTCCTCGGTGCGGTTCTGCTCCTCGATGCGTACGACGGGCGCCATGGTCGCCGGCGGGGTGAAGGCGCGGTCCACGGTCAGCCGGGCCTCGCTGCCCCAGAGGGTGTAGCGCGAGCCGTAGGTGTGCACGAAGCCGAAGCCGACCGTCGCGATCTGACCCGCCGGGGCCGCGAGCACCGCGCTGCCCGCGACGTCGACGCCCGAGACCGGGTCGTCGTGCAGTACGGCACCGGCGACGGTGAGGTCGTCGCCGAGGAAGTACTGCGCGAGCCGTACGGGGTAGATGCCGGCGTCCAGCAGGGCACCGCCGCCGAGTTCGGGACGGTAGCGGACGTCGTGTGCGGGCAGCGGCGGGAAGCAGAACGCCGCGTCGACGTGCCGGAGTCGGCCGATGCGGCCCTGCGCGACCAGCTCGGCGACGCGCCGGTGGAGCCCGTGGTGGACGAAGGCGAGGTTCTCGCGGAGCACGAGGCCGCGTTCCGCCGCGACCCGGGCCAGCGCGCCGGTGTCCGCCGCGCCGGTGGTCAGTGGCTTCTCGGACAGGACGTGCTTGCCCGCTTCGAGGGCGGCGTTCACCCACGTGTGGTGCAGGGAGTTGGGGACCGACACGTAGACCGCGTCGATGTCGTCCCGCTGGAGGAGCGGCTCGTAGCCGTGCACGGCCTCGCAGTCGAAGTCGGCTGCGAATCGCTCCGCCTTCTCGTGCTCCCGGCTGGCGATGGCGGCGACGACGGTGTCCGGCACGTCGCGCAGCGCGGGCAGCGTGCGCCGCGCGGCGACCGAGGACGCGCCGAGCACGCCGACCCTCAGCGGTAAACCCGACGGAGTGGTGGTGCCCACGTTCATTCCCCTCTGGTCTGGCACAGCAGGCTGTGCAGGCAGGCAAGGAGACTCCTGGCCTGGATGTTCAGGTAGTTGCCGTGTTGGACGAGCTCCGAGAGCTGATGGACTGCCATCCACCGGAAGTCGTCGGGCTCCCGGAGCTCGCGCTCCGGGGGGATCTCCACGATCAGATAGCGGCTGCGGGTGTGGAAGAAGCGGCCGCCCTCCTCGGAGAGCACGGTGTCGAACCGGATGGCCTCGGCAGGGGCGCTCAGGACCTCGTCCAGGAACGGGGGAGCGGCCTCGGCCGGCAGTACGGCGTAATTCTCCGGGGTGCACTGCACGGTGGGCGCGAGCTCGACGGCGTCCATGAAGCCGGGCTCGTGCTTGGCCCGGACCAGGACGTGCAGCACGCCCTCGATCCGCTGGACCAGGAACGCTGTGACACCCTGGCCACGCGCCCGGATCATCGGCTGGGTCCAACCGTCGATCTCGCGGCTGCCGGTCTTCACGTCCACGGCCATCACGTCGAAGAACAGGCCGGATTCGTGTGAGATCCGCTCCTCGGAGCGGTGCCAGCCCCGCAGGGAGCCGAGGCCGACGAGAGTGGCCTCGCCCTCGAAGTCCGCCCGTGCGCCGGTGAACCAGTTGCGCAGCGAGCCGGGGGAGTGCAGCGAGCCGTGGCCGGGAACCAACGATCTTGTCAGTGCGGAACGGACGGTGTCGGTCCCGTCCGGATACAGTGATCGTGGATCACCTTCCGGGGGCCGGAAGTCGGGTAACGCGGGATCCGTCAACGGGAGGCAGGACATGACCGTGCGCGCGTCCATGTTCACCAGATCGTCCACCGCGAGCAGGGCGTGCAGCTGCCCTGCCGACAGCCAGTAGAAGCCGTCGAGCAGCTCCACGTCCTCCGTGGTTTTGACCACCATGTTTCGATTACGTTTCCGGTAGAACCAGGAGCCCTGCTCCGACTGGAGCACATCGGCGAGCACGCTATGCCGTGCGGCATTCCGAAAATAGTCGAGATAGGGCACCGGATGGCCGCCGTGCACCCTGGTGTAGTTACTCCGTGTTGCCTGCACGGTGGGTGAGAGCTGTACGCCGTTATGGTTTCCCGGCTCCATCTTCGCCTGCATCAGGCAGTGCGGTATGCCGTCGAATTCCTTGACCAGTATGCCCAGTACGCCGACTTCCGGCTGACTGATGACCGGTTGTTCCCAAGAAGGTACTGACCCCGGTGCGTCACGAACGCGCAGACCCCGTACCGAAAAGAACCGGCCACTGTCGTGAACGAGGTTTCCGTTCGACTCCTCGAATCGCCACCCCTTCAGCTCCGTGAACGGGATGTGACGAACCATCGACTGTTCTGTGTCGCGGTACGCGGTGAACCACGCGTGAAAATCCCGCAGACTCGTGATGGCTTGATCCACGTCTCGCAGGGAGTCGGAGATCCTGGTGGTCAGGCCGGCCCCTGGCCTGGTCAACACGTTGGCGCTGCCCGTCGGGGCGTGCGTCATCAGTCGCTCCTTGTTCCCTGGCGAGGGTTTGTGGACGGGGTGGTGGGGGGAGGGTCCGTATTTGGGGCGGCCGACTCCGGCGTGCGGCGATAACCGTCGACTCCCGACATTCCCCAGGGAGCGTGCGCCTAGTCCTGTGGTTTCCGGCCCTGGCTAGTCCTACGTCTCTCACGAGCGGCTGTCAACACACTCCATGTGACTTCGGGCCGTCCACGCGGTGTACTGCGCAAGGGGGTTCGCGGCCGGTGTCATCAGGGATGCCGTCAGGGGTTATTTGACGAAATCATGATGGTGCGGTCCGGTGCCGGATCCCTGTGACTCCCATCACATTGTCACCCTCGTTAGTGGTGTGGCAGGGTTGATGTACGCATTTGAACTGCTCTTTTTTCCGCGCTGAATCAAGAAACTCGCGACAAGTAATCCGACACTTCTGCCGATTGAAATCCGGTTGTGGGCGGCCGTCGGAACAAAACTATTGCGTCGACGAGTTCGGCGAATCTGAAGATCTAAGCGGGGGTTCAATTTTGTCCAGGGCTGCTCGGTCGGCGCAGCACGGTGGCGGCGGCGATCAGATAGCGGTGGTGGGGATCTCCTGCCGCCTGCCGCAGGCCGGTTCGGTGGCGCGGTTACGGCGACTCCTGCACGACGGAGTCGACGCCGTGACCGCCTTACCGCAGGGGCGCTGGCCCCAACGACCGCAAGATCAAGCCGACTTGGCCGCCGAGCGCGGCGGCTTCCTGGACCACGTCGACCAGTTCGACGCCGACTTCTTCGGGATCTCGCCGCGCGAGGCCGCGGCCATGGACCCCCAGCAGCGCCTCGCGCTCGAACTGGGCTGGGAACTCCTCGAGAACGGCGGCGTCACCCCCGACCGCCTGACGGAACAGCGCGCCGGTGTCTTCGTCGGCGCCATGAGCGACGACTACGCCACCCTCACCAGACAGCGCAGCTCCGAAGCCGTCTCCCACCACACACTCGCCGGTCTCCAGCGCAGCATGATCGCCAACCGGCTCTCCTACCTCCTCGGCGTGAACGGCCCCAGCCTGACGGTTGATTCGGGCCAGTCCTCCTCCCTCGTCGCCGTCCACATGGCATGCCAGAGCCTGCGTGCCGGGGAGTGCGAGATCGCCCTCGCCGGCGGCGTGAACCTGAACCTCACCTTCGACGGCACCCTGACCGTCTCCCGCTTCGGCGGGCTCTCGCCCGACGGCCGCTGCTACACCTTCGACGCCCGCGCCAACGGCTACGTACGCGGTGAGGGCGGCGGCTTCGTCCTCCTCAAGCCGCTGGCCCAGGCGCTCCGGGACGGCGACCACATCCACGGCGTCCTGCGCGGCAGCGCCGTCAACAACGACGGCGGCGGCGACAGCCTCACCACCCCCAGCCGGCAGGCGCAGGAAGAGGTGCTCCGCCGCGCCTACGCCGCGGCGGGCGTCCGCCCCGAGGACATCCAGTACGTCGAACTCCACGGCACGGGCACCGCTGTCGGCGACCCCATCGAGGCGGCGGCGCTCGCCTCCGTCCTCGGCTCCACCCGCCCGGCGGACGCACCGCTGCGGGTCGGCTCGGTCAAGACGAACGTGGGCCACCTGGAGGGCGCCGCGGGCATCGTGGGCCTGATCAAGGTCCTGCTGTCCGTCGAAGCGGGCGAGCTGCCCGCGAGCCTCAACTTCGAGACGCCCAACCCGGCCATTCCGCTAAAGGACTGGCGGCTGCAGGTCCAGACCGAACTCACCCCCTGGCCACGGCCGGACGCGCCGCTGCTGGCCGGTGTGTCGTCGTTCGGTGTGGGCGGCACGAACGCGCACGTGGTCGTGGAGCAGGCCCCCGAAGTCGCAGCCGGGGTCGGGGTGGGGTCCGGTCCGGTTGGGTTGGTGGCTGGTGGTGGTGTGGTGCCGTGGGTGCTTTCGGGGCGGTCGGCTGCGGGGTTGCGGGGGCAGGCGGAGCGGTTGCGGGAGTTTGTTGCGTCGTCCGAGGCTTCGGTTGCTGATGTGGGGTGGTCGTTGGCGTCGTCGCGGGCGGGGCTTGAGCATCGGGCGGTGGTGCTTGGTTCGGGTCGTGAGGAGTTGTCGGCGGCGTTGGAGGCCGTGGCGGCGGGTGAGCCTGCCGAGGGTGTGGTGTCCGGGGTGCGGGCTGGTGAGGGTGACGGGGTGGTGTTCGTCTTCCCTGGTCAGGGTTCGCAGTGGGCCGGGATGGCGACCGAACTCCTCGACGGCTCCAGGGTGTTCGCGGAGCGGTTCGGTGAGTGCGCGGCCGCGTTGGCGCCGCATATCGACTGGGCGCCGGTCGACGTCCTACGGGGGGAGCCGACGGCGCCGTCACTGGACCGTGTGGATGTCGTCCAGCCGATGCTGTGGGCGGTCATGGTTTCCCTGGCGGAAGTGTGGCGTGCGCATGGTGTGCGGCCTGCCGCTGTGGTCGGGCATTCGCAGGGTGAGTTGGCGGCTGCGGTGGTGGCGGGTGTGCTGTCGGTGGAGGACGGTGCGCGGATCGTCGCGTTGCGCAGTCAGCTGATCGGGCGGGAGTTGGCCGGTCAGGGCGGGATGGTGTCGGTGCCGTTGGCGGAGGCCGCGGCGGTCGAGCTCATCGAGCCGTGGAGCGGTCGCATCAGTGTGGCCACGGTCAATGGCCCGCAGTCCACGGTGGTTGCCGGTGAGGCTGCGGCGTTGGATGAGTTGCTGGCCGTGTGTGAGCGTGACGGTGTCAATGCGCGGCGAATACCCGTGGATTACGGGTCGCACACGCCGCAGGTGGAGCAGTTGAAGGACGCGTTGCTGGAGCTGGCCGCTCCCGTGACGGCGCGTTCCGGTGACGTACCCATGTACTCGACGGTGACGGGTGAGTTGTTGGCGGAGGGTGCGGCGGATGCGGAGTACTGGTTCCGTAATCTGCGGCAGCCGGTGCGGTTCCACGACACGGTGCGGGGGCTGATCGCTTCGGGGCATACCACCTTTGTCGAGGTGAGTCCGCATCCGGTGCTGACGTCGCCGGTCGAGGAGACTGGTGAGGCGGTGGGTGTGGAGGTGTTCGCGGGTGGCACGTTGCGGCGTGAGCAGGGCGGCATCCGGCGCTTCCTGACTTCTCTTGCGCAGGTGTGGGCGCATGGTGTGGAGCCCGACTGGCGGGCCGTGTTCGCCGGTACGGACGCGCGGCGCGTCGAGTTGCCCACGTACGCCTTCCAGCGCCGCCACTACTGGCTGGACGGCGCCGCCGTTGCCCCCCAGGCCGGGGCCGAAGCCCCTGCGGCCGTCCAAGCGGCCGCGGCGGCGCAGGACGTCGCGCTCGCCGTGCGGGTCCAGGCGGCCGCCGTGCTGGGGTACGGGACGCCGGAAGAGATCGACGTACGGCGTACCTTCAAGGATCTCGGCTTCGACTCGATCATGCTGGGCGATCTGCGCGGCAGGCTGAACACCGTGCTCGGCGGGCGGCTCACCATGGCCACCCTCTTCTCGCACCCGACCCCGGCCAGGCTCGCGGCGCACCTGGAATCCCTGCGGGGCAGCGCCGGAGAGGCCTCCACCGCGGCCGTCGCGGCACGCGGGCCCGGCCGTGACAGCGCGGCGGACCCCGACGACGATCTCATCGCCATCGTGGGCATGAGCTGCCGCTTCCCCGGCGGCGTCGCCTCGCCCGAGGACCTGTGGCGCCTCGTCACCTCGGAGCAGGACGCCATCTCGGAGTTCCCCGACGACCGCGGCTGGGACCTGGAGCGGCTGCTGAGCCCCGACGGGCCGGGCCGTGTCTCCGTCGGCGTCGGCGGATTCGTCGACCGCGTCACGGACTTCGACCCCCGCTTCTTCGGGATATCCCCGCGCGAGGCGCTCGCCATGGACCCGCAGCAGCGGCTGCTCCTCGAGACCTCCTGGGAACTCCTGGAGCGCGCCGGCATCGACCCGGACGTGCTGCGCGGCACCAGGACGGGCGTGTTCGTCGGCACGATGGACCAGGAGTACGGCCCCCGCCTGCACGAGGCACCGGAGACGCTCGACGGCCTGATGCTCACCGGCAAGGGCACCAGCGTCGCCTCCGGCCGCATCGCCTACGTACTCGGTCTGACGGGCCCCGCGCTGACGGTGGACACCGCCTGCTCCTCCTCGCTGGTGGCCCTGCACCTGGCCGTGCAGTCCCTGCGGCGCGGCGAGTGCACGCTGGCCCTCGCCGGCGGTGCCACGGTCCTGTCCACGCCCGGCATCTTCACCGAACTCACCAGCCAGCAGGGCCTGGCGCTCGACGGCCGCTGCAAGGCGTTCGCCGCGGCCGCCGACGGCACCGGCTTCTCGGAGGGCGCGGGCATGCTCCTGGTCGAGCGGCTCTCGGACGCGCGCCGCAACGGCCACCGGGTGCTCGCGGTCGTCCGCGGCTCCGCGATGAACCAGGACGGCGCCTCCAACGGCCTGACGGCCCCCAACGGCCTCTCCCAGCAGCAGGTCATCCGGGACGCCTGGTCGAGCGCCGGTCTCGCCTCCGCCGACGTCGACATGCTGGAGGCACACGGCACGGGAACCGCGCTCGGCGACCCCATCGAAGCCGAGGCGCTGCTCGCCACCTACGGCCAGGACCGGCCCGAGGAGCGGCCGCTGCTGCTCGGCTCGCTCAAGTCCAACATCGGCCACACCCAGGCGGCCGCGGGCGTCGCGGGCGTCATCAAGTCGGTCCTCGCCATCAGGCACGGCCTCGTGCCCCGCACCCTGCACGTCGACGGTCCGACGCCCGAGGTGGACTGGTCCACCGGCGCGGTCCGCCTCGCCACGCAGAGCACCCCGTGGCCCGAGGCCAGCCCGGTCCGCAGGGCCGGCGTCTCCTCATTCGGCATCAGCGGCACCAACGCCCACGTCATCATCGAGCAGGCACCAGAGGGCGCCGGAGCCCCCGTCGAGGAGCCCGCACGGGTCGCGCCCACGGCACGGATGCGCGACGGCGGTGCGCTGCCCTGGGTGATCTCCGGCCGTACTGCGGCGGGACTGCGCGCACAGGCCGCACGGCTGCGCGAGTTCGCGGCCGGAGCCGGCGCGACGGACGAGGAACTGGGGCGCGCCCTGGCCACGACCAGGTCGGCCCTGGAGCACCGCGCCGTCGTGGTGGCCGACGACCGGGAGACGTTCCTGGCCGGGCTCGACGCCCTGGAGGCGGGGGAGTCCGCCGCCCACGTACTGACGGGACGCGCGGCCGACGAGCCCGGCGACCTGGTGTTCGTCTTCCCCGGACAGGGGCACCAGTGGGCGGGCATGACCGCCGAGCTGATGGAGACCTCGCCGGTGTTCGCCGACTCCATGCGGCGCTGCGCCGAGGCGCTCTCCGCCGAGCTCGACTGGGACCTGCTCGACGTCCTGCGCGACGACCGGGGCCTGGAGAAGGTCGATGTCCTCCAGCCCGTGCTGTGGGCCGTCATGATCTCGCTCGCCGAGGTCTGGCGCTCCGTCGGCGTCGTGCCCACGGCTGTCGTCGGCCACTCCCAGGGCGAACTCGCGGCCGCCTGCTTCTCCGGTGCGCTCTCGCTCGCCGACGGCGCCCGTCTCGTGGTGCTGCGCAGCAGGCTCGCGGCGGCCGAACTGGACTGCAACGGCGCCCTGTTGACCCTCAGCGCGCCCGTCGGCCAAGTCGAGGAGATGCTCGCGGGACGCGAGGGCGTGTGGATCGCGGCCGCCAACAGCCCCGGCTCCACGGTGGTCGGCGGCCTCCCCGAGGCCCTCGCCGCCGTGCGCGAGGAGGCCGAGCGGGCCGAGCTGCGCCCGCGGGTCGTCCCCGCCGCCTTCGCCTCGCACACGCCCGTGGTCGAGGCCATCAAGGAACCGCTGCTCGCCGGAGCCGCCGGCGTCACCCCGCGCACCGGCACGATCCCGATGTACTCGACCGTCACCTCGGAACTGATCGACGGCGCGACGCTCGATGCCCGGTACTGGTACGACAACCTGCGCCGGCGGGTCCGCTTCCAGGACACCGTCGAAACCATGCTGGACGCGGGCAAGCGGATCTTCCTGGAGGTCAGCGCGCACCCCGTGCTCACCGCTCCGCTACAGGCCGTCGGGCACGCCGCCGAGCGCGACATCCTCTGCGCCGGTACGCTCCGCCGCGACCAGGGCGGCATCCGCCAGGTGCTCACCAACCTCGGGCAGCTGTGGATACGAGGGGTCCGGCCCGACTGGACCGCGCTCTTCGCCCCGGCCGCCGACGGCACCGAGCCCGTCGAACTGCCCACCTACGCCTTCCAGCGCGACCGCTACTGGCTCGCGCCCTCGGCCGCCGGCGGCCCGGTGCGGGTCGAACTGCCCTCCGCGGCGGTCTCCGAACCGGTCGACGGCTTCCGGCAGAAGGTGCTCGACGCGCCCACCGACGCCCAGCGGCTGCGCGTCGTCCTGGACGAGGTGTGCGGCCAGGCCGCGGCCGTCCTCGGCTGGTCCTCGGCACAGGACGTCGAGGTCACCCGGGCGTTCCGTGAGGCCGGCTTCGACTCGCTGACCGCCGTGGACCTGCGCAACCGCCTCGGCATCGCGACCGGACAGCCCCTCGCGCCCACGGCCGTCTTCGACTACCCGACGCCGCTGCGGCTCGCCGAGCACCTGCGCGACCGGATCCTCGGTACGGAGGGCACGGAGGGTACGGAGGGCACCGAAGGCGCGGGCGGCACGGGCGCCACGGCCGGCACTGTGGCGGGCGTCGCCGCCGGGGGCGCCCGCGCCGCGGCCGGTGACGACCCCATCGCCATCGTCGCCACCAGCTGCCGCTTCCCCGGCGACGTCCGCTCCCCGGAAGACCTGTGGCGGATGCTGCTCGACGGGCGGGACGCCATATCCGGGCTCCCCGACAACCGCGGCTGGGACCTCGACGCGCTGTACGACCCGGACTCCTCGCGGCCCGGCACCAGCTATGTCGACCAGGGCGGATTCCTGCACGACGCCGGGCAGTTCGACGCCGGGTTCTTCGGGATCTCGCCGCGTGAGGCCGTCGCCATGGATCCGCAGCAGCGGCTCCTCCTGGAGACCTCCTGGGAGGCCATGGAGCGCGCGGGCCTCGACCCGGTGACGCTGCGCGGCAGCAGGACCGGCGTGTTCGTCGGCGCCGTCCCGCACGGCTACGGCACCGATGCCACCAACACCGAGGAGTCCGGCGGCTATCTGTTCACCGGAGCCGCGGGCAGCGTGGCCTCCGGACGCATCGCGTACAGCTTCGGTCTGACGGGTCCGGCGGTGACGGTGGACACGGCGTGCTCGTCGTCGCTGGTGGCGCTGCACCTCGCGGTGCAGGCGCTGCGGCAGGGCGAGTGCACGATGGCGCTGGCCGCCGGAGTCACCGTGATGTCGACGCCGGGTGTCTTCACCGAGTTCAGCCAGAACCGAGGGCTCGCCCCCGACGGCCGTTGCAAGCCCTTCGCCGCCGCGGCGGACGGCACCTCCTGGGGCGAGGGCGTCGGTGTCCTCCTCCTGGAGCCGCTTTCCCGGGCCCGGCGCAACGGCCACCAGGTCCTCGGCGTGATCCGCGGCACCGCGGTCAACCAGGACGGCGCGTCCAACGGCCTGACCGCGCCCAACGGCCCGTCCCAGCAGCGGGTCATCCGCACGGCGCTCGCGAACGCGGGGCTCACCGCGGCGGACGTCGACGTGGTCGACGCGCACGGCACCGGCACCACGCTGGGCGACCCGATCGAGGCGCAGGCGCTCCTCGCGACGTACGGTCAGGACCGTCCCGAGGGCCGTCCGCTGCTGCTCGGCTCGCTGAAGTCCAACATCGGCCACACCTCCGCCGTCGCGGGCGTGGCGAGTGTCATCAAGATGGTCGAGGCGATGCGCCACGGCGCGGTGCCCAAGACGCTGCACATCGACGAGCCGACGCCGCATGTGGACTGGACCTCGGGCGCGGTGGAGCTGGTGACCGAGGAACGTCCGTGGCCCGAGACGGGCCGGGTGCGCCGCGCGGGTGTGTCGTCGTTCGGTGTGAGCGGCACGAACGCGCACGTCATCGTCGAGCAGGCCCCTGCGGAGGAGGCGCCCGAAGCCGAATCCGAGGTCGGGTCCGGTCCGGCTGGGCTGGTCTTCGGTGGCGGTGTTGTCCCGTGGGTGCTTTCGGGGCGGTCGGCCGCCGGACTGCGTGGTCAGGCGGAGCGGCTGGCGGAGTTCGTCGCGTCGTCCGAGGCCTCTGTCGCCGATCTGGGGTGGTCGTTGGCGTCGTCGCGTGCGGGGCTGGAGCACCGGGCTGTGGCGCTGGGCTCGGACCGTGAGGAGTTGCTGGCGGCGCTGAAGTCCTTGGAGGAAGACGAGCCGGCGTCCGGTGTGGTCACGGGCGTGGCGTCGGAAGGCAACGCTTCGGACGTGGTGTTCGTCTTCCCTGGTCAGGGTTCGCAGTGGGCCGGGATGGCGACCGAACTCCTCGACTCGTCGCCGGTGTTCGCGCACCGCTTCACCCAGTGTGCGGCTGCCTTGGCGCCGCATATCGACTGGGTGCCGGTCGATGTTCTGCGGGGGGAGCCGACGGCGCCGTCACTGGATCGTGTGGATGTCGTCCAGCCGATGCTGTGGGCGGTCATGGTGTCGCTCGCCGAGGTGTGGCGTGCTTCCGGGGTCAAACCCGCCGCTGTGGTCGGGCATTCGCAGGGTGAGTTGGCGGCTGCGGTGGTGGCGGGTGTGCTGTCGGTGGAGGACGGTGCGCGGATCGTCGCGTTGCGCAGTCAGCTGATCGGGCGGGAGTTGGCCGGTCAGGGCGGGATGGTGTCGGTGCCGCTCGCGGAGGCCGCGGCGGTCGAGCTCATCGAGCCGTGGAGCGGTCGCATCAGTGTGGCCACGGTCAATGGCCCGCAGTCCACGGTGGTTGCCGGTGAGGCGGCCGCGCTGGACGAGTTGATGGCCGCGTGTGAGCGCGATGAGGTACGGGCCCGCCGCATCCCCGTGGACTACGGGTCCCACACGCCGCAGGTGGAGCAGTTGAAGGACGCGTTGCTGGAGCTGGCCGCTCCCGTGACGCCGCGTTCCGGTGACGTACCCATGTACTCGACCGTGACCGGCGAACTGCTCGCTGACGGCATGGCCGACGCCGAGTACTGGTACCGCAACCTCCGCGAGCCCGTCCGCTTCCTCGACACCGTGCACGCGCTGATCGCCGCGGGCCACACCACCTTCGTCGAGGCCAGCCCGCACCCCGTCCTCACGTACGCGATCTCGGACGCGGGCGAGGCCTTGGCGCGCGATGTCACCGCGGTCGGCACCCTGCGCCGCGACGAGGGCGGCCCGCAGCGGCTGCTGACCTCGCTGGCCGAGCTGTGGGTACGAGGTGTCGTACCGGACTGGCAGGCCGTGTTCGGCGGCAGCGGTGCCCGGCGCGTCGAGCTGCCCACGTACGCCTTCCAGACCAAGCACTACTGGTTCGACACGGCACCGGCCCGCCCCGCCGCGGGCGCGGACCCGCACGCCGACTTCTGGGAGGTCGTCGAGCGCGAGGACCTGGAGGAGCTCGCCAAGACCCTGCGGCTCGACGCGGCGCGGTCCGAGCTCACCGCCGTGCTGCCCGCGCTCAACGCCTGGCACCAGCGGCACGCCGAGGCGGCCGCTCTGGAGTCGTGGCGGTACCGGGCGCACTGGAAGTCACTGCCCGGCGGCGCCAAGGCCGCCCTGTCCGGCACCTGGTTGGTGGCCGTCACGCCCGGTCAGCTCGACGGCACGCTGTACGAGACGGTCGCCGGAGCCCTGCGCGACCAGGGCGCCGACGTCGAACCGCTGGTCGCCGCAGCGTCCGGCGAAGGCACGGGCCCATGGGCCGAAGGGCTCGCCGCGCACCCTGGCGCGTCCGGTGTCCTCTCGCTGCTCGCCCAGGACGAGACGCCCTTCACGGATGCCACGGTCCTGCCGACCGGGTACGCCCTGAACCTGGCACTGCTGAAGGAGCTGGAGGCCGCGGACGCGGACATCCCGCTGTGGTGCGCCACCCAGGGCGCCGTGTCCACCGGCGAGCGCGACCCGCTCAGCAGCCCCGCCCAGGCGCTGACCTGGGGCCTCGGCAGGGTCGCCGCGCAGGAGCTGCCCGCCCGCTGGGGCGGCCTGGTGGACCTGCCGGGGGACCTTGACGAGCGTGCCCTCGCACGGCTCGGCGCGGTGCTCGCGGGCGACGCCGACGAGGACCAGGTCGCCGTCCGCGCGACCGGCGTCTACGGACGCCGCCTCGTCCGCGCCCCCCTCGGGGACACCTCCCCCGAGGACTGGACCCCGGGCAAGGGCACGGTGCTGATCACCGGCGGCACGGGCGCGCTCGGCGGGCAGGTCGCCCGGCGCCTCGCCGCACGCGGCGCCGAACACCTGCTGCTCGTCAGCAGGCGGGGCCCGGCGGCCCCCGGCGCCGCCGAGCTGGAAGCCGAACTGGTCGCCGCGGGAGCCCGCGTGACCACGGCCGCCTGTGACGTTGCGGACCCGGACGCACTGCGCCGCCTCCTCGACGAGGTGCCCGGCGACAGCCCGCTGACGACGGTCGTGCACACGGCGGCCGTCCTGGACGACGGCGCGCTGACCACCCTGACGCCCGAGCAGCTCGACCGGGTCCTTCGGGTCAAGGCAGGAGCCGCGTGGCACCTGCACGAACTGACGCGGGACCTGGACCTCACGGCGTTCGTGCTGTTCTCGTCCCTCGCGGGCACCGTCGGCATGGCCGGCCAGGGCAACTACGCGCCGGGCAACGCCTACTTGGACGCGCTCGCCCAGTACCGCCGCGCCCAAGGACTCGCGGCCACCTCCGTGGCGTGGGGCTCCTGGGCCAAGGGCGGCATGGCGGGCCTCGACGCGGTGGGGGAGACCAGCGCACGGCACGGCGTCCCGCTGCTGCCGCCGGAGCGAGCCACCGTCGCGCTGGAAGCGGCCCTCGCGCACGGCGACACCAGCCTCGTCATCGCCGACATCGACTGGGAGAGGTTCGCGCACGCCTACACCGCGACGCGGCCCAGCCGGCTGCTCGACGAACTCCCGGAGGCCCGCGCCGTCCTGACGGCGGACGAGCCCACGGCGGGCGCCGTCACGGCCGGGCTGCGCGAACGCCTCGCCGGGCTCGCACCGGCCGAGCGCGACCGGCAGCTGCGCGAGGCCGTACGGGCCCAGGTCGCGGCCGTCCTCGGCCACGACTCGGCGGAGACGGTGGAGTCGCGGCGCCGGTTCCTCGAACTCGGCCTGGACTCGGTCACCGCCGTGGAGCTGCGCAACCGGCTCAGCACCGCGACCGGTCTGCGGCTGCCCACCACCGTGATCTTCGACTTCCCGACCGTGACGGAGCTCGTGCGCCACCTCGGCACCGAACTCTTCGGCGACGAAGGCGAGGCCGCGGACGCGAGAGCGCCGGGAGCGGTCGAACTCGAACGGCTGGAGGCGCTGTTGACGGGCCTCCCCGAAACCGACCCCTCAAGAACCGAGCTGGCGGAACGGCTGCGGCAGCTGCTGCGCGCCGCCACCGGCGCGGCTCCCGACGGCGAGGAAGCCGTCGACGTGGAGGACCTCGAATCCGCAAGCAACGACGAGATCTTCGACTACATCGGCAAGGAGTTCGGGATCTCCTGAACCCCGGACTCCTGTCGACGTCGCGGCTCCGACCAGCGCCTTCCCGCGGGCGCACGCACACTTCCGTCTCACCCTCGGGGGACACGCAAGCATGGATGACGCCAAGAAGCTCCGCCACTTCCTGACCCGGGTCACAGCCGAGCTGAAGGAGACCCAGTCGCGGCTGAAGGCCGTGGAGTCGGCCGGCAGCGAGCCGGTGGCGATCGTCGGGATGAGCTGCCGCTTCCCCGGCGGCGTCACCTCGCCCGAGGACCTGTGGCGGCTGCTGTCCGAGGGCGGCGACGCCATCACGGGCCTGCCCGCCGACCGCGGCTGGGACCCGGCATCGCTGATCGACGTGAGCGGCGAGCGCCCCGGTTCCTCATACGTCGCCGAGGGCGGTTTCCTGCACGACGCCGGGGAGTTCGACGCCGACTTCTTCGGGATATCCCCGCGCGAGGCGCTCGCCATGGACCCGCAGCAGCGGCTGCTCCTGGAGGCCTCCTGGGAGCTCTTCGAGCACTCCGGCATCGCGCCCGACACCCTGGAGGGCAGCAGGACCGGCGTCTTCGTCGGCTCCAGCTTCCGGGACTACGGCAGCAGGCTGCCCGCGATCCCCGAAGAGGTCGAGGGCCACGCCATGACGGGCACCGCGGGCAGCGTGGCCTCCGGGCGCATCGCGTACACCTTCGGCCTGACGGGTCCCGCGGTGACGGTGGACACGGCGTGCTCGTCGTCGCTGGTGGCACTGCACCTCGCGGTGCAGGCGCTGCGGCAGGGCGAGTGCACGATGGCGCTCGCGGGCGGCGTCGCGGTGATGTCGACGCCGGACCTCTTCACGGAGTTCAGCCGCCAGCAGGGCCTGGCTCGGGACGGCCGCTGCAAGGCGTTCGCCGCAACCGCCGACGGCATGAGCGCGGCGGAGGGCGTGGGCCTGCTGCTCGTCGAGCGGCTCTCGGACGCACGCCGCAACGGCCACCAGGTGCTCGCCGTGGTCCGCGGCTCGGCCGTCAACCAGGACGGCGCCTCCAGCGGTCTGACCGCGCCCAACGGCCCCGCACAGCAGCGCGTGATCCGGCAGGCCCTCGCGAGCGCCGGGATGAGGACTTCCGACGTCGACGTGGTCGAGGCGCACGGCACCGGCACGGCCCTGGGCGACCCCATCGAGGCCCAGGCGCTTCTCGCCACGTACGGCCAGGACCGTGAAGTACCGCTCCAGCTGGGTTCGTTGAAGTCCAACATCGGCCACACGCAGGCCGCCGCCGGCGTGGCGAGCGTCATCAAGATGGTCGAGGCGATGCGGCACGGCGTGGTGCCGAAGACGCTGCACGTGGATGAGCCGACGCCGCATGTGGACTGGGCCTCGGGCGCGGTGGAGCTGGCGACCGAGGAGCGTCCGTGGCCGGAGACGGGCCGGGTGCGTCGCGCGGGTGTGTCGTCGTTCGGTGTGAGCGGCACGAACGCGCACGTCATCCTGGAGCAGGCCCCCGAAGCCGGGGTCGGGGTCGGGGTGGGGTCCGGTCCGGTTGGGCTGGTGGCTGGTGGTGGTGTGGTGCCGTGGGTGCTTTCGGGGCGGTCGGCTGCGGGGTTGCGGGGGCAGGCGGAGCGGTTGCGGGAGTTTGTTGCGTCGTCCGAGGCTTCGGTTGCTGATGTGGGGTGGTCGTTGGCATCGTCGCGGGCGGGGCTTGAGCATCGGGCGGTGGTGCTTGGTTCGGGTCGTGAGGAGTTGTCGGCGGCGTTGGAGGCCGTGGCGGCGGGTGAGCCTGCCGAGGGTGTGGTGTCCGGGGTGCGGGCTGGTGAGGGTGACGGGGTGGTGTTCGTCTTCCCTGGTCAGGGTTCGCAGTGGGCCGGGATGGCGACCGAACTTCTGGACTCGTCGCCGGTGTTCGCGCACCGCTTCACCCAGTGTGCGGCTGCCTTGGCGCCGCATATCGACTGGGTGCCCGTGGATGTTCTGCGGGGGGAGCCGACGGCGCCGTCACTGGACCGTGTGGACGTCGTCCAGCCGATGCTGTGGGCGGTCATGGTGTCGCTCGCCGAGGTGTGGCGTGCTTCCGGGGTCAAACCCGCCGCTGTCATCGGGCATTCGCAGGGTGAGTTGGCGGCTGCGGTGGTGGCGGGTGTGCTGTCGGTGGAGGACGGTGCGCGGATCGTCGCGTTGCGCAGTCAGTTGATCGGGCGGGAGTTGGCCGGTCAGGGCGGGATGGTGTCGGTGCCGTTGGCGGAGGCCGCGGCGGTTGAGTTGATTGGGCCGTGGAGTGGTCGCATCAGTGTGGCCACGGTCAATGGCCCGCAGTCGACGGTGGTTGCCGGTGAGGCTGCGGCGTTGGATGAGTTGCTGGCCGTGTGTGAGCGTGATGGTGTCAATGCGCGGCGAATACCCGTGGATTACGGGTCGCATACGCCGCAGGTGGAGCAGTTGAGGGACGCGTTGCTGGAGCTGGCCGCTCCGGTGACGGCGCGTTCTGGTGACGTGCCCATGTATTCGACGGTGACGGGTGAGTTGTTGGCGGAGGGTGTGGCGGATGCGGAGTACTGGTTCCGTAATCTGCGGCAGCCGGTGCGGTTCCACGACACGGTGCGGGGGCTGATTGCTTCGGGGCATACCGCCTTTGTCGAGGTGAGTCCGCATCCGGTGCTGACGTCGCCGGTCGAGGAGACTGGTGAGGCGGTGGGTGTGGATGTGTTCGCGGGTGGCACGCTGCGGCGTGAGCAGGGCGGCATCCGGCGCTTCCTGACTTCTCTTGCGCAGGTGTGGGCGCATGGTGTGGAGCCCGACTGGCGGGCCGTGTTCGCCGGTACGGACGCGCGGCGCGTCGAGTTGCCCACGTACGCCTTCCAGCGCCGCCACTACTGGCTGGACGGCGCCGCCGGAACCGCCGAGGTGTCCGGGGCGGGTCTCTCCGCGCTCGGCCACCCGCTCCTCGCCGCGGGCATCGCGCTCGCGGACGGCGAGGGGCACCTCTCCACCGGCCGCATATCCCTGCACACCCACCCCTGGCTCGCCGACCACACGGTGCTGGGCCGGGCCCTCGTGCCCGGCGCCGCCGTGCTCGAACTGATGCTGCGGGCGGGCGAGAGCGTCGGCTGCGAACTCCTCGACGAACTCGTCCTGCACGCCCCGCTGGTCGTGCCGAGCGGCGACGCGGCGGTCGACATCCAGGTCGCCGTCGACGCCCCCGACGAGCAGGGCCGGCGCGCGGTGCGGCTGCACTCCCGCGCCGTGCGTCCGGGAGAGGAGGACGACGGCGCCGAGTGGATCTGCCACGCCGACGGACTGCTGACCGCCGCACCCGCCGCGACCGCCGCACTCGCCGACGAGCAGACCGCGGCCGACACCGCCTGGCCCCCGGCCGGCGCCGAGGCCGTCGACATCGACGGGCTCTACGAACGCCTGGCGGCCACCGGTTACGGCTACGGTCCGGCCTTCCAGGGCATACGCGCGGTCTGGCGGCGCGGCGACGAGCTGTTCGCCGAGGTCGCGCTGCCGGAGGGCGCCGAGCGGGACGCCGGGCGCTTCGGGGTGCACCCCGCGCTGGTCGACGCCGCGTTGCAGACGCGCCTGGTGACGCTGCTGGATGGCGACGGTGAGCGGATGATGCCGTTCTCCTTCGCCGGGGCCCGCCTCCACGCGACCGGCGCCACCACGGCACGGGTCCGGCTGACGCCGACGGGCGCCGACTCGCTCGCGGTGCGGCTGACCGACGGCACCGGCCTTCCCGTGCTCACCATCGACACGCTCACCTCGCGGCCGCTCACCACCGACGCCCTTGCAGGCCAGAGCGTCGATTCGCTGTACGAGGTCAACTGGGCGCCTCTGCCGGGAGGTTCAGGCGATGTGACCGACGCTCCCGGGGCGATCGTGGTCCTTGGTGACGCTCTGTCGGAACTCGGGCTGCCGCGCCATGCCGACCTCGCCGCGCTCGCCGAGAGCGTCCGGGGCGGCGGCGCCGTTCCCGCGGCCGTGCTCCTGCCCTGCCCGCAGCCGTCGGCCGCGGACACCCCCGCCGCCGTACGCGAACTGCTGGCCTCCGTGCTCGCCACCGCGCAGGAGTGGCTCGGCCTGGCCGAGCTGGAGGAGGCGCGCCTCGCCGTGGTGACCCGCGCCGGCGCCGCCACGGCGCCGGGCGAGCGGCCCGACCCCGGGCAGGCCGCGGTGCAGGGCCTGATCCGCACCGCGTATTCCGAACACCCCGACCGCTTCCTGCTGGTCGACCTGGACGACACCCCGGCCGACGCCCCCGCCCTGACCGCCGCGGTCACCGGGGCGGTGGCCGCGGGCGAGTCCGTGGTTGCCCTGCGCGGCCACACCGCGTCCGTGCCACGGCTCGGCCGGGTCTCCTCCGCCGGCGCCGGCACCCTGGCCCTGCCCGACGCGGACGTCTGGGGCGTGGACCTGGACACGGGGGGCACCCTTGACGGGCTGCGCCTGGCCCCCGCCCCGCGCGCCGCCGAGCCCCTCGAAGCGGGCCGGGTGCGCGTCGCCGTACGCGCCACCGGCGTCAACTTCCGGGACGTCCTCGTGGCGTTGGGCGTCGTGCCCCACACCGAGGCACTGTTCGACAGCGAGGGCGCGGGCGTCGTCACCGAAGTGGGCCCCGGCGTCAGCGGGTTCGAGGTCGGCGACCGCGTCATGGGTCTGCTGTCCGGTTCGTACGCGGGCCCCTCGGCGGTGGCCGACAGCCGCATGCTCGTCCCGATGCCCGACGGCTGGTCCTTCGCACAGGCGGCATCCGTGCCCGCGGCGTTCCTGACCGCCTACTACGCGCTGTACGACCTCGCCGGGCTACGCGAGGGCGAGTCCCTGCTCGTCCACGCGGCCGCGGGCGGCGTCGGCATGGCAGCCGTCCAGCTGGCCGGGCACCTCGGTGCCGAGGTGTACGCGACGGCGAGCGAGGCCAAGTGGCCCACCGTGCGCGCCACCGGTGTCGACGCCGAGCGGCTCGCCTCCTCGCGCGGCCTGGACTTCGCCGACCGGTTCCTCCGGCGGAGCGAGGGGCGCGGCGTCGACGTCGTCCTCAACAGCCTGGCCCGCGAGTACGTGGACGCCTCGCTGCGACTGCTGCCGCGCGGCGGCCGGTTCGTCGAGATGGGCAAGACCGACATCCGTGACGCCGATGAAGTGGCCGCCGCCCACCCGGGTGTGCGCTACCGGGCCTTCGACCTCGGCGAGGCGGGCGCCGACCGGCTCGGCGAGATGCTCACGCACCTGGCCGAACTCTTCGGCCGCGGTGAGCTGACGCCGCTGCCCGTCACCGCCTGGGACACCCGACAGGTCCCCCAGGCCTTCCGGCACATGAGCCAGGCCCGCCACACCGGCAAGGTCGTCCTGACCACCCCGCGCACCGCCCTCGACGGCACCGTCCTCGTCACCGGCGGCACCGGCCTCATCGGCTCCGCCGTGGCCCGCCACCTGGTCACCGCGCACGGCGTACGGGACCTCGTGCTCACCAGCCGCCGCGGGCGGGAAGCGCCCGGCGCCGGGGAGCTCGCCGCCGAACTGACCGGGCTCGGTGCCACCGTGCGCGTCGAGGCCTGCGACGCCGCCGACCGCGCGGCCCTCGGCACGCTCCTGGACGGACTCGACGGGCTCTGCGGCGTCGTGCACGCCGCCGGAGCCCTGGACGACGGCGTCGTGTCCGCCCTCACCCCCGAGCGCCTCGACACCGTGCTCCGTCCCAAGCTGGACGCCGCCCGGAACCTCCACGAGCTCACCCTCGGCCGCGACCTCGCGCTGTTCGTGCTCTTCTCCTCGGCCGCCGGCGCCCTCGGCTCCGCCGGACAGGGCGGCTACGCGGCGGCGAACTCCTTCCTCGACGCCCTCGCGGAACAGCGGCGCGCCCAGGGCCTGCCGGCACACTCCCTCGCCTGGGGACTGTGGGCCGACCGCAGCGCCATGACCGGCGCGCTCGGCACCGCCGACCTCGACCGCATGCGGCGCGCCGGCATCCGGCCGCTGGCCACCGAGGAGGGACTCGCCCTCTTCGACGCCGCCGTGCGCCTCCCGTACCCGTACACCGTTCCGGTCCGCCTCGACATCGCCGCGCTGCGCGAGCAGCGGCCTCCCGCCCCGCTGCTGCGCGCCCTCGTACGCACCACGGCCAAGCGCGCCGCCGCCAACACCCCCGCCGCGGGCGGCGACGGGCTGCGCGGGCGCCTCGCCGCGCTGGCCCCCGCCGAGCGCGACCGCGAGCTGACGGAGCTGGTGCGCGCCCAGGCCGCGCTGGTCCTCGGCCACGGCTCCGCCGAGGCGGTGGAGGTCGACCGGGCCTTCCGCGACATGGGCTTCGACTCGCTGACCGCCGTCGAACTGCGCAACCGCATCGGCTCCGCCACCGGACTGCGCCTGCCCGTGACCGCCGTCTTCGACCACCCGACCCCCGCCGCGCTCGCGGCCGAGGTGGGCGCGCGGCTCGGCGTCGACTCCGGGGCCACGCCGCAGCGCGCGGTCCCGGTCGCCGCGCCGGCCGCGGTGTCCGACGACGACCCGGTCGTCATCGTCGGCATGAGCTGCCGCTTCCCCGGCGGCGTCGACTCTCCCGAGGCGCTGTGGCAGCTGCTCACCGACGGGCGTGACGCCATGGGCGACTACCCCACCGACCGCGGCTGGGACTCCGTCGACCTGCACAACCCCGAGACACCGGAGCTGCGCTTCGCGAAGGTCGGCGGATTCCTGCACGACATGGCGGACTTCGACCCCGGCTTCTTCGGGATGTCGCCCCGCGAGGCGCAGGCCACCGACCCCCAGCAGCGCCTGCTCCTGGAGGCAACCTGGGAGGCGCTGGAGCGGGCCGGCATCGACCCGGGCGCCCTGCGCTCCACGCCGACCGGCGTCTTCACCGGCCTGATCTACAACGACTACGCCGCGCGCTTCCCCGACCTGCTCAGCGGCTACGAGGGCTACCTCGGCAACGGCAGCGCCAACAGCGTCGCCTCCGGCCGCATCGCCTACACGCTCGGCCTCGAAGGCCCCGCGATCACCGTCGACACGGCGTGCTCGTCCTCCCTGGTCGCCCTGCACCAGGCCGCGCACTCCCTGCGCAACGGCGACTGCACGCTGGCCGTCGCCGGCGGCGTCACCGTCATGTCGACCCCCCGCCCGATGGTGGAGTTCAGCCGCATCAGCGGCCTCTCGCCGGACGGCCGCTGCAAGGCGTTCTCCGCCGAGGCCAACGGCATGGGCTTCGCCGAAGGCGTCGGCATGCTCGTCGTGGAGCGGCTCTCGGACGCCCGCCGCAACGGCCACCGGGTCCTCGCGGTGCTGCGCGGATCCGCCCTCAACCAGGACGGCGCCTCCAACGGCCTGACCGCGCCGAGCGGCCCCGCGCAGCAGCGCGTCATCCGCCAGGCGCTCGCCAACGCCGGACTCACCGCCGCCGACGTCGACGCCGTCGAGGCGCACGGCACCGGCACCCCGCTCGGCGACCCCATCGAAGGACAGGCGCTCCTCGCCACCTACGGCCAGGACCGCCCCGAGGACAAGCCGCTGCTGCTCGGCTCGGTGAAGTCCAACATCGGACACACCCAGGCCGCGGCCGGTGTCGCGGGCGTCATCAAGATGGTGCTCGCGCTGCGCCACGGCGTCGTACCGCGCACCCTGCACATCGACGAGCCCACCTCGCACATCGAGTGGGACTCCGCCGGCGTGCGGCTCGCCGACGCGCACGTGCCGTGGCCCGAGACGGGCAGGCCGCGGCGCGGCGCCGTCTCCTCGTTCGGCATCAGCGGCACCAACGCCCACGTCATCCTCGAACACGCCCCCGAACCCCGGCCCGAGACGGTCGAGGCAGCCGATGCGGATGAGGCGGCCGAGGCAGTCGCGGCCGCCGAGGACACCGGTGTCCACCTGCCGTGGGTGATCTCCGCCAAGAGCCCGGAGAGCCTTCGCGAGCAGGCCCTGCGGCTGCACGCCCACGTGAGCGCCACCCCCGGGACGGCCGCCGTCGACATCGCGCACTCGCTCCTGACCACCCGGGCCCGCTTCGAGCACCGCGCCGTCGTCATCGGCCGCGACCGCGAGGAACTGCTGACACGCCTCGCCGCGTTCGGCCGCGGCGACGAGAGCCCCGGAGTGATCCAGGGCACCGCGGCACGCGACACCCGGACCGCGTTCGTCTTCCCCGGCCAGGGATCGCAGTGGGCCGGCATGGCGACCGGACTCCTGGACAGCTCCCCGGCCTTCGCGGAGCGGTTCGGGGAGTGCGCGGCCGCGCTGGCGCCGCACATCGACTGGGTGCCCGCGGACGTACTGCGCGAGCGCGAGGGAGCTCCGTCGCTGGACCGGGTGGACGTGATCCAGCCGATGCTGTGGGCCGTCATGGTCTCGCTCGCCGAGGTGTGGCGCGCGCACGGCGTCGAGCCCGCCGCCGTCGTGGGCCACTCCCAGGGCGAGCTGGCGGCCGCCGTGGTCGCGGGCGTGCTCTCCCTCCAGGACGCGGCGCGCATCGTCGCGCTGCGCAGCCGGCTGATCGGGCGCGAACTGGCGGGGCAGGGCGGCATGGTCTCCGTGCCGGTCGGCGAGGACACGGCGCGGGAGCTGATCGAGCCCTGGGCGGGCCGGATCAGCGTCGCCACGATCAACGGCCCGCAGTCCACCGTCGTCGCCGGTGAGGCAGCGGCCCTCGACGAACTCATGGCCGCCTGCGAAGGCGACGGCGTACGGGCCCGCCGCATCCCCGTGGACTACGGCTCCCACACCCCGCAGGTCGAGCGGTTGCGCGAGGCCCTCCTCGACCTCGCCGCACCCGTGACGCCGCGCCCCGCCCAGGTGCCGATGTACTCGACCGTCACAGCGGAGCTCCTCGCGGACGGCGCGGCCGACGCCGAGTACTGGTACCGCAACCTGCGCGAGCCCGTCCGCTTCCAGCAGACCGCGCAGGCCCTGGCCGACGCGGGCCACGGCGTCTTCGTCGAGGTCAGCCCGCACCCGGTCCTCACCGCCGGCATCGAGACCAGCCTCGCGGACCGCGCGGCCGCCCCCGTGGTCGCGGGCACCCTGCGGCGCGACGACGGCGGCCGCGGCAGGCTCCTGACCGCCCTCGCCGAACTGTTCGTCGCCGGCGCCCCCGTGGACTGGTCGAGCACCTTCGACGGCGGCAGGGCCGTGGACCTGCCCACCTACGCCTTCCACCGGCAGCGCTACTGGCTGGACGCCCCCGCGCCCGCGCAGGGCACCACGGGCTCCGGCACCGACGCCTTCTGGACGGCCGTCGACGGCGGGGACACCGAAGAGCTCGCCGCCGCGCTCGGCGTGGCGGACGACTCCGTGCGCTCCTCGCTCGCCACCGTCCTGCCCGCGCTCTCCGCCTGGCACGGCAAGCAGCGCGAGGAGTCCGCCGTGGACGCCTGGCGCTACGGGATCGAATGGACACCGGTCCAGGACACCCGGGCCCGCCTCACGGGCACCTGGCTGCTCGCCGTGCCCGAGCAACGCGCCGACGACCCCACGGTGCTGGCCATCGGCGCGGGCATCGAGCGCCGCGGCGCCACCGTCCGGCGGGTCCTGCTCCCCGCCGAGCACGCCGAGCACGCCGCCCCCACGGGCGAACTCCCGTACGTCGCCGAGATCTCCGTACGACTGCGTGCCGTCGAAGGACACGAGCAGGCGGCCGGAGTCCTCGCGCTGACCGGGGACGACGAGGACTCCCACCCGGCACACCCGGGCGTGCCCCTCGGCTTCACCCGCACCCTCGGGCTGATCCAGGCCCTGGCCACCACCGCCGTCGCCGCCCCCATGTGGTGCGTCACCAGCGGCGCGGTCACCACCGGCGGCGGCGCCGAACTCACCGCACCCCGGCAGGCGATGGTGTGGGGCCTCGGCCGGGTCGCGGCCCAGGAGTACCCGGACCGCTGGGGCGGCCTGATCGACCTGCCCGCCCAGCCGGGGGAGCGGGACATCGACCGGCTCTGCGCTCTGCTGACCGGCGAGACGGGCGAGGACCAGCTCGCGGTGCGCCCCTCCGGCGTCCGCGCCAGGAGGCTGGTGCGCGCCGCCGCCTCCACGGGACGCGGCGGCTGGCGGACTCCCAAGGGCACCGTCCTGATCACCGGCGGCACCGGCGCGCTCGGCGGCCACATCGCGCGCTGGCTCGCCGGACGCGGCGCCGAGCACCTGCTGCTCCTGAGCAGGAGCGGCGAGCAGGCGGAGGGCGCGGCGGAGCTGCGGGCCGAACTGACCGCGGCCGGGGCCCGGGTGACCATCCGGTCCTGTGACGCGGGCGACCGCGACGCGCTGGCGGCGGCACTGGCCGCCATCCCCGAGGAGCTGCCGCTGACCGCGGTCTTCCACACCGCGGCCGCCCTGGACGACGGCCCGCTGGAGACCCTGACCGTGCCCCGCGTGGCGGCCTCGCTCCGCTCGAAGGCCGGCGCCGCCTGGAACCTCCACGAGCTGACCACGGACGCGGACCTGTCGGCGTTCGTCCTCTTCTCGTCCACGGCGGGCACGTTCGGCGCCGCGGGCCAGGGCAACTACGCGCCCGGCAACGCCTATCTGGACGCGCTGGCCTGGTACCGCAGGGCCCGCGGCCAGGTGGCGACCTCCATCGGCTGGGGCGCCTGGGACCAGGGCGGCATGGCGGAGAAGGACGCCGTCGCCGACCTGCGCCGCAGGCACGGAGTGCCGCTCATGTCGCCGCGCCGCGCCACCCTCGCCATGGAGCGCGCCCTGGCGGGCGACGACACCTTCGTGGTCCTCGCCGACATCGAGTGGGACAAGTTCCAGCTCGCCTACACCGCCGCACGGCCCAGCCCCCTGCTGTACGGCCTCGCGGAGGTCCAGCGCCCCCAGGAGGCGGCGGGGGACGGGCCGGGCACCGGCGGCACGGCCGGCCCCGCGCTCGCCGAACGCCTGCGGGGCCTCGCCCGCAAGGAGCAGGACCGGGTGCTGCGCGAGGCGGTCCGTACCCACGCCGCCGCCGTGCTCGGCCACGACGGGGCCGAATCGGTGCCGCTCGCCCGACCGTTCGGGGAGCTCGGCCTTGACTCGGTGACCGCCGTGGAGCTGCGCAACCGGCTCGGCAACGCGGTCGGCCACAAGCTGCCCGCAGGCCTCATCTTCGACTACCCGACGGTCGCCGACCTCGTCGCCTACCTGCACGACCTGCTGTGCGGCGACGCGACGTCCACCAGCCCGATCGTCGCCGAACTGGAGCGGCTGGACGTCGAGTTGGCGACCCTGCGGGACGACGACCCGGCCAGGGGAGAGGTGGCGGAGCGCCTGGAGAAGCTGCTGCGCCGCGTCAGCCCCGACTCGGTCGTCACCTCGGGCGGCGGGGCCGCGCAGGGCTGGGACCTGGGGGCCGCCTCCCAGGACGAAGTGTTCGCAATGATCGACGAAGAGCTGGGGGAGTCGTGATCCGGACCGGCCGGACGCCCTGCGCGCCGCCCTTGTGACCCGACCCGGAACACGACTGCCGACCCTTTAGTGCGCAAAGGAATGGACCCGTCCCCCATGGCGAATGAAGAGAAGCTCTTCGACTACCTCAAGCGCGTGACCGCCGAGCTCAAGGAGACCAAGTCACGGCTGCGCGAGGCGGAGTCGGCGACCGCCGAACCGGTGGCGATCGTCGGCATGAGCTGCCGCTATCCGGGGGGCGTGGCCTCGCCCGAGGAGCTCTGGCGACTGGTGGCCGACGGCACCGACGCCATCTCCGGCATCCCGCTCGACCGCGGCTGGGACGTGGCGGACCAGTTCGACGTGAGCGGCGAGCGCCCCGGCACCTCGTACGTCGCCGAAGGCGGGTTCCTGCACCAGGCCGCCGAGTTCGACTCCGCCTTCTTCGGCATATCGCCGCGCGAGGCGCTCGCCATGGACCCGCAGCAGCGGCTCCTCCTGGAGACCTCCTGGGAGCTGCTCGAGCGCTCCGGCATCGACCCCACCGCGTTGCGCGGCAGCGACACCGGCGTCTTCGTGGGCTCCAGCTTCCACGGGTACGGCGACCAGGCCACCGCCCCCGACGAGGTGCAGGGCTATCTGCTCACCGGCCGCGCCGACAGCGTCATCTCCGGCCGGATCTCCTACACGCTGGGCCTCGAAGGTCCGGCGCTCACCGTCGACACGGCCTGCTCCTCCTCCCTCGTCGCGCTGCACCTGGCGGTCAGCGCCCTCCAGCGGGGCGAGTGCTCGCTCGCGCTCACCGGCGGCGTGATGGTCATGTCGACGCCCGAGGTCTTCGTCGGATTCAGCCGCCAGCAGGGGCTCTCCCGCGACGGCCGCTGCCGCGCCTTCGCGGACAGCGCGGACGGCACCGGGCTCGGCGAGGGCGTCGGCCTGCTCCTGGTCGAGCGGCTCTCCGACGCGCGCCGCAACGGCCACCAGGTCCTCGCCGTCGTCCGCGGTACGGCCGTCAACCAGGACGGCGCCTCCAACGGCCTCACCGCGCCCAACGGCCCCTCCCAGCAGCGCGTCATCCGCCAGGCCCTGGACGCCGCCGGACTCGCCCCCGCGCAGGTCGACGTGGTCGAGGCGCACGGCACCGGCACCACTCTCGGCGACCCCATCGAGGCCGACGCCCTGCTCGCCACCTACGGCAAGGACCGCCCGCGGGAGCGCCCCCTGCTCCTCGGCTCGGTGAAGTCCAACATCGGCCACACCCAGGCCGCCGCCGGCGTCGCAGGCATCATCAAGATGGTCGAGGCCATGCGCCACGGCACGGTCCCCGGGACGCTGCACGTCGACGAGCCCACGACCCATGTCGACTGGGCGTCCGGCGCCGTCGAGCTGGTCACCGGGAGCCGCGCCTGGCCCGACACCGGGCAGCCGCGCCGGGCCGGCGTCTCCTCCTTCGGCGTGAGCGGCACGAACGCGCACGTCATCGTCGAGCAGGCGCCCGCCGATGAGCCCGAAGAGCCCGCGGATCCCGCCGAGCCGGTCCCGGCGGCCCCGGCCGGGCTGGTGGCCACCGGCACCGTCGTCCCCTGGCCGGTCTCCGGGCAGTCCGCCGCCGGACTGCGCGGACAGGCCGCGCGGCTGCGGGAGTTCACCGACGCCGCCGGCACGTCCGCCGTCGACACCGGCTGGTCGCTGGCCACCACCCGCGCGGGCCTCGAACACCGCGCCGTGGTGCTCGGCGGCACCGCCGACGAGTTCGCCGCGGGCCTGGCCGCCGTCGAGAACGGCGAGCCCGCCGCGGGCGTCGTCTCCGGCGTCCTGTCCGGTGAGCTCTCCTCCGACGTGGTGTTCGTCTTCCCCGGCCAGGGCGCGCAGTGGGCGGGCATGGGCACCGAGCTCCTCGACTCCTCACCGCTGTTCGCAGCCCGCTTCGCCCAGTGCGCGGCCGCCCTCGCCCCGCACATCGACTGGTCGCCCGAGGACGTGCTGCGCGAGCGGGAGGGCGCCCCGTCCCTCGACCGGGTCGACGTGGTCCAGCCGCTGCTGTGGGCGGTCATGGTCTCCCTGGCCCACCTGTGGCGCGGCCACGGCGTCGAACCCGCCGCCGTGGTGGGCCACTCCCAGGGCGAGCTGGCGGCCGCCGTCGTCGCCGACGTGCTCTCGCTCGACGACGCCGCCCGCGTCGTGGCGCTGCGCAGCCGGCTCATCGGCCGGCAACTCGCGGGCCAGGGCGGCATGGTCTCGCTGCCGCTGCCCCGGGCCGCCGCCGAGGAACTCATCGGCCCTTGGGGTGGCCGGATCGACGTCGCCACCGTCAACGGCCCGCAGTCCACGGTCGTGGCCGGTGAGGCCGCGGCTCTGGACGAGCTGATGGCCGCCTGCGAACGCGACGGGACACGCGCCCGCCGCATCCCGGTGGACTACGCCTCCCACACCGCGCAGGTCGAGCGGCTCCGCGAGGACCTGCTCGAACTCGCCGCCCCGGTGACCCCGCGCCCGGCCCAGGTGCCGATGTACTCGACGGTGACCGGCGAACTGCTCGCCGACGGCACGGCCGACGCCGAGTACTGGTACCGCAACCTCCGCGAGCCCGTCCGCTTCCACGACACGATCGAGACCCTCGTCCGCGAGGGCAGCACCACCTTCGTCGAGGCCAGCGCCCACCCGGTGCTGACCGCCGCCGTCGAGGACGTGGGCGGCGCGCTGGACACCGAGGTCGTCGCCGTCGGCACCCTGCGCCGCGGCGAGGGCGGCCCGCGCCGTCTGCTCGCCTCCCTCGCCGAGCTGTGGGTGCGCGGCGTGGAGCCCGACTGGTCCGCCGTGTTCGCCGGGACCGGCGCGGCCCCTGTCGCCCTGCCCACCTACGCCTTCCAGCGCCGCCGCTACTGGCTGGACAGCGCGGCGGGCACCGCCGACGTCTCGGGCGCCGGGCTGACCGCCCTCGCCCACCCGGTGCTGTCCGCGGGCATCGCCCTCGCCGACGGCGAAGGGTACGTGTGCACCGGCCGCCTGGGCCTGGACTCCCACCCCTGGCTCGCCGACCACACGGCGGCGGGCCGCACCGTGGTGCCCGCCTCCGTCCTGCTCGAACTGGCCCTGCACGCGGGCGAGCACCTGGGCGCCGACCGCCTCGCGGACCTGGAGATCCACCAGCACCTCGTGCTGCCCGACGCCGCGCTGGGCAGCACGCCCGCCGTCGACATCCAGGTCGTCGTGGACGCCGCCGACGAGCACGGTGACCGCCGCGTGCGGATCTTCGCGGGCGCCGACGCCTCCGACGAGCCCGAGCGCACCTGGATCCCGCACGCCACCGGCACCCTCGGCACCCGCTCCGACGCAGGTGCCCCAGGTGAACTCGGCGGCGCCTGGCCGCCCGTGGGCGCCACCGCGGCCGACCCCGATGAGCTGTACGCGCGCCTGGCCGAGGCAGGCCTCGCCCACGGCCCGGTCTTCCGCGGCCTGCGCGGACTCTGGCACAGCGGCCGCGACACCTTCGCCGAGGCCGAGCTCGCCGAGCCCGCGACTGGTGACGCCGCGCGGTTCTGTGTGCACCCCGCCCTGGTGGACGCCGCGCTCCAGCCGGACGAAGGGTCGAGCGCCGCCGCCTTCAAGGGCGTCGAGCTGCACGCCACCGACGCGACCGCCGTCCGCGTACGACTGCGCTCCACCGGAGCCGACACGGCCGAGCTGCTCCTGACCGACCCCACGGGCCGCCCCGTGCTCACCGTCGAGCAGGTGACGACCCACCCGTTTGACGCCGCCACCGCCGAGGTGGCCGGGACGCCGCAGGCCCTGTCCTCGCTGTACGAGGTCTCCTGGACGGCACTGCCGGACGCAACCGCCGTACAAGGCAACGGCGTTCAGGCAGTCCTGGGCGGGGGACAGGCACCCGAGGGCGCCGCCCTCCTCGCCGACCTCGACGCGGTGCGCGCTGCCGTGGCGGGCGAAGGCGGGGCCACCGCACCCGACACGGTGTACCTGACCGTGCCGACCACCGCGGGCACGGGAGCGGACACCGGGGCCGGGACCCCGCAGGCCGCCAGGGCAGCCGCCGTCGACGCCCTCGAAGCCGTCCGCGCCTGGCTGACCGACGACGCCCTCGAAGCCGTCCACCTCGTGGTGCTCACCCACCGCGGCACCGCCGTGTCCGCCGACGAGCCCGTAGAGATCCCCGCGGCGACCGCGCGCGGCCTGGTGCGCTCGGCCGCCGCCGAGTATCCCGGCCGCCTCACCCAGATCGACCTCGACGGCACCGCCGCCTCCCTCGCGGCCCTGGCCGACGCCGTGACGGCGGCGAAGGCCGCCGGGGAGCCGGAGGTCGCGCTGCGCGAAGGCGACGCCCGGGTGCCCAGGCTGTCCCGGGTCCGCGACGCCGAGCCCGCGCCCTTCCCGCGCGACGGCGAGGGCCCCGTCCTGATCACCGGCGGCACCGGGGTGCTCGGCGCCGCAGTGGCCCGCCACCTGGTGACCGAGCACGGCGTGCGGGACCTCGTGCTCACCGGCCGCCGCGGCCCGAAGGCCCCCGGCGCCCGGGAGCTGGCCGCCGAACTGGCCGGGCTCGGCGCCGAGGCCCGCGTCGTGGCCTGCGACGTCGCCGACCGGCACGCCGTGGCCGAACTCGTCGCGTCCCTGCCCGGACTGCGCGGCGTCGTGCACGCCGCCGGTGTCCTGGACGACGGCGTGCTGTCCACCCTCACCCCCGAGCGCCTCGACACCGTCCTTCGCCCCAAGGCCGACGCCGCGTGGCACCTGCACGAGCTCACCGGGGACCTGGACTTCTTCGTCCTGTTCTCGTCCGCCGCCGGCGTCTTCGGAGCCCCCGGCCAGGGCAACTACGCGGCGGCCAACGCGTTCCTCGACGCCCTCGCCCAGCATCGCCGCGCCCAGGGTCTGCCCGCGCACTCCATGGCCTGGGGCCTGTGGGCCGACGCCAGTGCCATGACCGGCGTACTGGACCAGGTCGACCTGCGGCGCATCGGCAGGTCCGGCGTCCGTCCGCTGGACACCGCGACCGGGCTCGCCCTGTTCGACGCCGCCCTCGGTCTCGACCGGGCGCTCACCGTGCCCATCGGCCTCGACCTGGCCAAGGCCCGCACCGCCGACACCCTGCCCGCGCTGCTGCGCGGCCTCGTCCGCCCGCGCCGCGTCCTCGGCCGCGCGGCCGCCGAGAGCGCCACCCTGGAGCTCGGCGACCGGCTCGCCGCGCTCCCCGAGACGGAGCGCCGCCGCACCCTCGTGGAACTGGTGCGCGCCCAGGCCGCGGCCGTGCTCGGGCACGACGACACGGGCGAGGTCGGCGCGGACCGGCCGTTCAAGGCTCTGGGCTTCGACTCGCTCACCGCCGTCGAACTGCGCAACCGCGTCAACACCGCCACCGGCGTACGGCTCCCCGTCACCGCCGTGTTCGACCACCCCACGCCCCTCGCGCTCGCCGCGCACCTGCTGCCGCTGGTGCTGCCCGACGCCGCGCCCGCGACCCAGGACCGCCCCCTCACGGTCACCGCGGCCCGCGCCGACGACGAGCCCATCGCCATCGTCGGCATGGGCTGCCGCTTCCCCGGCGGCGTGGCCTCGCCCGAGGACCTGTGGCGGCTCCTCGCAGAGGAGACCGACGCGCTCAGCGACTTCCCCACCGACCGCGGCTGGGACCTGGACGCCCTGTTCGACGCGGACCCGGACCGCGCGGGCACCTCTCACACGCGCACCGCCGGCTTCGTCGACGACGTCGCCGGCTTCGACGCGGAGTTCTTCGGGATCTCGCCGCGCGAGGCGCTCGCCATGGACCCGCAGCAGCGGCTACTCCTGGAGACCACCTGGGAAGCCATGGAGCGCGGCGGCATCGACCCGCTGAGCCTGCGCGCCACCCCGACCGGCGTCTTCATCGGCGGCGCCGTCTCCGGTTACAGCACCGACCTGTTCACGGCGGAGGACGGCCTCGACGGCCATCTGCTCACCGGCAACGCGACCAGCGTCGCCTCCGGCCGGCTCTCGTACACGTTCGGGTTCGAGGGTCCGGCGGTGACGGTGGACACGGCGTGCTCCTCGTCGCTGGTGGCGCTGCACCAGGCGGTGCAGGCCCTGCGGCAGGGCGAGTGCGGCCTCGCCGTGGCGGGCGGCGTCGCCGTCATGCCCACCCCGCGGCTCCTCGTCTCCTTCAGCAGGCAGCGCGGGCTGTCCCAGGACGGCCGCTGCAAGGCGTTCGCCGCGGACGCGGACGGCACCGGCTTCGCCGAGGGCGTCGGCGTCCTGCTGGTGGAGCGGTTGTCGGACGCGCGGCGCAACGGTCATGAGGTGCTGGCGGTGGTGCGGGGTTCGGCGGTGAACCAGGACGGTGCGTCCAACGGTCTGACCGCGCCGAACGGCCCGTCGCAGCAGCGGGTCATCCGGCAGGCCCTGGCGAGCGCGGGTGTGCGGGCCGCCGAGGTCGACGTCGTCGAGGCGCACGGCACCGGTACCCCGCTCGGCGACCCGATCGAGGCCCAGGCCCTGATCGCCGCCTACGGCCAGGACCGGGCGCCGGATCAGCCCCTCCTCCTCGGGGCCCTGAAGTCGAACATCGGTCACACGCAGGCCGCCGCGGGTGTCGCCGGGGTCATCAAGATGGTCGAGGCGATGCGGCACGGTGTGGTGCCGAAGACGCTGCATGTCGACGAGCCGACCCCGCACGTGGACTGGTCGGCGGGCGCGGTGGAGCTCGTCACCGAGAGCCGCGCGTGGCCGGAGACCGGCCGCCCGCGCCGGGCGGGCGTGTCCGCGTTCGGAATCAGCGGTACGAACGCGCATGTTGTCCTCGAGCAGGCGCCTGCGACGGAGCCCGTGACGGACCCTGCGGCGGAGCCCGTGGTGGAGGGCGTGCTGCCGTGGGTGCTCTCCGGCCGCACCGCCGCCGGGCTGCGCGGACAGGCCGCGCGGCTGCGGGAGTTCGCGGCCACGACGGACGCCGCCGACATGGACCTCGCCTGGTCGCTGGTCTCGACCCGGGCGAGCCTCGAACACCGCGCCGTCGTGCTCGCCGAGAACCGCGCCGAACTCCTGGCCGGGCTGGACGCCCTGGCCGCCGGAGAGCCCGCCGGGAACGTGGTGCGCGACATCGCCGCGGGCGACCGTCGCCTCGCCCTGGTGTTCTCGGGGCAGGGGGCTCAGCGGGTCGGTATGGGGCGTGAGTTGGTGGGTGTGCCGGGGTTCGGTGAGGTGTTTGAGGAGGTGTGCGGTGCTTTTGACGGGGTGTTGGAGGTGCCGTTGCGTGAGGTGTTGTGGGCTGAGGAAGGTTCGCAGTTCGCGGGGCTGCTCGATGAGACGGTTTATACGCAGGCCGGGTTGTTTGCGTTCGAGGTGGCGCTGTTCCGGTTGTTGGAGCGGTGTGGGGTGCGTCCTGATTATGTGATGGGCCATTCGGTGGGTGAGTTGGCTGCGGCGTATGTGGCGGGTGTGTGGTCGCTTGAGGACGCGGTGCGGGTGGTGGCTGCGCGGGGCCGGTTGATGCAGGGCCTGCCTGTGGGTGGGGTGATGGTGTCGTTGGAGGCGTCGGAGGAGCAGGCGCTGTCGTGGATCGCGGAGGCTGCGGCGGGTGGGCTGGTGTCGTTGGGGGCGGTGAACGGGCCGTCGTCGGTGGTGGTTTCGGGGTCCGGGGTGGCTGTGGAGCGGGTGGTGGAGCTGGCTCGGGCGGCTGGTTGCCGTTCGCGGAAGCTGCGGGTGAGTCAGGCGTTCCATTCGCCGTTGGTGGAGCCGGTGCTGGAGGAGTTCGCGGCGGTGCTGCGGGAGGTGTCTTTCGGCGAGCCGGGTATTCCGGTCGTGTCGAATGTGACGGGTTCCCTGGCTGGTGAGTTGGGGAGTGTCGAGTACTGGGTGCGTCATGCCCGTGAGGCGGTGCGGTTCGCCGATGGTGTGGAGTTTCTGGTCGCGCGGGGTGTGACGGAGTTTGTCGAGGTGGGTCCCGAGGCCGTGCTGAGCGGTCTGGTGCAGGGCCGGGGTGAAGGTGTGGTCGCGGTGCCCGCGGTGCGGGTGGGCCAGGGTGAACTGGCTTCTTTCGCGCAGGGGTTGGCGCGGCTGCATGCGCGTGGCGCCTCGGTGTCGTGGCCGACGCTGCGTCCCGGGCGCCGGGTCGCGCTGCCCACGTACGCCTTCGACCGGCAGCGCTACTGGCCCCGGCGCTCCGCCCCGGCCGGTGTGGACGCCGCCGTCGGGTCCGTGGGGCTCGAAACCACCGGGCACCCGCTGCTCGGCGCCAGGGTCGGCCTGGCCGATGGCGACGGCGTGCTCCTCACCGGCAGGCTCTCACTGGCGGAGCAGCCCTGGCTGGCCGACCACGCGGTGCTCGGCACCGTGCTCTTCCCCGGCGCGGGCTTCGTCGAGATGGCGCTGCGGGCCGGCGACGAGGTCGGCTGCGACGGCGTCGAGGAACTGACGCTGCACGCCCCGCTGGTCCTGCCCGAGGGCGTCGCAGCGCGGGTCCAGCTGACGGCGGACGAGGCGGACGACGACGGACGGCGCCCCTTCGCGGTGTACGCGAGGACCGGCGACGCCGGAGCCTGGAGCACCCACGCCACCGGAGTGCTCTCCCCGGCCGAGGCGGCCCCCGAACCGCCGCCCGCGGCCCAGGTATGGCCGCCCGAAGGCGCCGTACCCGTCGAGGTGGACGGGCTCTACGACACGATGAGCGAGGGCGGTTTCGCCTACGGCCCCACTTTCCAGGGGCTCACGGCCGCATGGCGGCGCGGCCCCGAGGTCTTCGCCGAGGTGCGGCTGCCCGAGGGCGGGGAAGCGGGCGAGGCGGGCGACTTCTGCCTCCACCCGGCCGTGCTCGACGCGGCCCTGCACGGCGTCTCCCTGCTGGAGGGCTCCGGCGGCGGTGAACCGCCGCGCGGCCTGCCGTTCGCCTGGGAGGGCGTGCGTCTGTACGCCACCGGCGCGGCCGCCGTGCGCGTCAGCCTCGCCCCCGCGGGCACCGGCGGCGTCACGGTCACCATGACCGACGGTGCGGGGCTGCCGCTGGCCTCCGTCGACACGCTCGTCCTGCGCCCGGTCACGGGCGACCAGCTGCGCGCGGCGCGAGGGCACGACGACTGGCTGTACCGGACCGGTTGGGCGGAGGTGTCCCCGGTGGCGGGCGACGGCTCTCGGCCCGCCTGGGCGGTCGTCGGCGACGCGGCCGCGGCCCTCACCCGCGCCGTGGACGCCGACACAGAGGCGTACGGGGATCTCGCGGACCTGGCCGCGGCGATCGACGCGGGAACCGCCGTGCCGGACGCCGTCGTCGTCGCCTGCCCCGACTCCTTTGCCGACGTACCGGAGGCCACGAAGGCGGCCACCGCCTGGGCGCTGGAGACGACCCAGACCTGGCTCGCCGACGACAGGTTCACCCCGTCCCGCCTGGTGCTCCTCACCCGCAACGCGGCGACCGTCGAAGGCGGCACCGCCGCGGGGCAGGGCCTTGAGGGGTCGGACGGGCAGGGCTTCGACGGGCAGAGCCCCGACGGACACGCCCCCGACCCGGCGCACGCCGCGGCCCGCGGGCTGGTGCGCTCCGCCCAGTCCGAGCATCCCGGCCGCATGGTGCAGTTCGACCTGCCGGCCGGCCCCGCCGGCGACGGCACGACGGCGGCGGCACTCGCGCCCGCGATCCGGACCGCCCTCGCGGCCGGCGAACCCGAACTGGTGGTTCGTGGGGATGCGTTGTGGGCGCCCCGGCTGGCCCGTGCCGCGGTCCCCGCGACGCGGAGCCATGACGAGCAGGCACCGGTCTGGGACCCCGACGGCACCGTCCTCATCACCGGCGGCACCGGCGTCCTCGGCAGCGCCGTCGCCCGTCACCTGGCGGGCGAGCACGGCGTACGCCATCTGCTGCTGCTCGGCCGACAGGGCCCCCGGGCCGCGGGCGCCCAGGAGCTGGTGTCCGAACTCGGCGGACTCGGCGCCGAGGCCACCGTCGTCGCCTGCGACGTGGCGGACCGGGAGAGCCTGGCCGCCGTCCTCGCGAACATCCCCGCCGACCGACCGCTGCGCGGCGTGGTCCACTCCGCGGGGGTCGTGGACGACGGCGTCATCTCCTCGCTGACCCCGGAGCGGGTCGACACCGTGCTGCGCCCCAAGTCGCAGGCCGCCTGGAACCTGCACGAGCTCACCGAGGACCTGGACTTCTTCGTCCTGTTCTCCTCCGCGGCCGGCATCCTGGGCGCGGTGGGCCAGGCCAACTACGCCGCCGCCAACACCTTCCTCAACGCCCTGGCCGAGCACCGCAGGGCCCAGGGGCTCGCCGCGCACGCCCTTGCCTGGGGCCTGTGGGAGCAGCGCAGCACGATGTCGGGCGTCATGAGCGAGCAGGACCTCGCCCGCGTCTCCCGCGGCGGCATGTCGGCCCTGTCCATCGAGGACGGCCTCACGCTGTTCGACGCGGCACTCGCCGCGGACGAGCCGGTACTCGTCCCCATGGCGTTCGACCCCGCAGCCGTCCGCGGCGAGGCCGCCGGAATCCCCCCGGTGATGCGCGGCCTCGTCCGCGGGCCCTCCCGGCGGGCCGTGGGCGCCGAGCCCGCCGGCGGGCTCCGCGACCGACTGCGCACCCTTTCCGCCGCCGCCCGCGAGGAGGCGCTGCTGCGGCTGGTGCTGCGGCACGTCACCGCCGTGCTCGGCCACGCCCCCGACAGCGACCTGGAGCCCGACCGGGCCTTCTCGGACCTCGGCTTCGACTCGCTGACCGCGGTGGACCTGCGCAACCAGCTCGCCAACGCCAGCGGAGTACGGCTGCCCGCCACCCTCGTCTTCGACTACCCGACGCCCGCGGCACTCGCCCGCCACCTGCGCTCCGAACTCTTCGGCGAGGCGGGCCCGGAGATCACAGCGGCGGCCCCGGGCCGTACGGCGACTCCGGTGGCGTCCGGTGACGACGACCTGATCGCCATCATCGGCATGAGCTGCCGTTACCCCGGCGGCGTCCGCACGCCCGAGGAGCTGTGGCAGCTGGTCGCCGAGGGCAGGGACGGCGTCACGCCGTTCCCCGAGGACCGGGGCTGGAACGTGCGCGAACTCGTCGACCGGGACGGCACGCGCCCCCACACCAGCTACGTCGGCGAGGGCGGATTCCTGCACGACGCCGCCGAGTTCGACCCCGAGTTCTTCGGGATCTCGCCGCGCGAGGCGCTCGCCATGGACCCGCAGCAGCGGCTCCTCCTGGAGACCACCTGGGAGGCGTTCGAGTACGCGCACATCGACCCCGCCGCCGTGCGTGGCAGCAGAGTCGGCGTGTTCGCCGGACTCATGTACCACGACTACGCCGCCCGCCTGCACTCCGTCCCCGAGGAGGTCGCCGGCTTCCTCGGCAACGGCAACACCGGCAGCATCGCGACCGGCCGCGTCTCGTACACGTTCGGGTTCGAGGGTCCGGCGGTGACGGTGGACACGGCGTGCTCGTCGTCGCTGGTGGCGCTGCACCAGGCGGTGCAGGCGCTGCGGCAGGGCGAGTGCACCCTGGCCCTGGCGGGCGGCGTCGCCGTGATGGCGACCCCGGACTCCTTCGTCGAGTTCAGCCGCCAGCAGGGCCTCGCCCCCGACGGCCGCTGCAAGTCCTTCGCGGCCGGCGCCGACGGCACCACCTGGTCGGAGGGTGTGGGCCTGCTCCTGGTGGAGCGGTTGTCGGACGCGCGGCGCAACGGTCATGAGGTGCTGGCGGTGGTGCGGGGCTCGGCGGTGAACCAGGACGGTGCGTCCAACGGTCTGACCGCGCCGAACGGCCCGTCGCAGCAGCGGGTCATCCGTCAGGCCCTGGCGAGCGCGGGTGTGCGGGCCGCCGAGGTCGACGTCGTCGAGGCGCACGGTACCGGTACCCCGCTCGGCGACCCGATCGAGGCCCAGGCCGTCCTTGCCACCTACGGCCAGGACCGCACCGACGGACAGCCGCTCCTGATGGGCTCCCTGAAGTCCAACTTCGGTCACACGCAGGCCGCGGCCGGTGTCGGCGGAATCATCAAGATGGTCGAGGCGATGCGGCACGGCGTGGTGCCGAAGACGCTGCATGTCGACGAGCCGACCCCGCAGGTCGACTGGTCGGCGGGCGCGGTGGAGCTCGTCACCGAGAGCCGCGCGTGGCCGGAGACCGGCCGCCCGCGCCGGGCCGCCGTCTCGTCGTTCGGCATCAGCGGTACGAACGCGCACGTCGTCCTGGAGCAGGCACCGGTGGAGCAGTCCGCCGAGCCGGTCGTGGACGAGCCGCCCGCCGAGCCCGCCGAGAACGGCACGAGCGCCGTGGTGCCCTGGGCGCTCTCCGCACGGTCCGCCGCCGGGCTGCGCGGACAGGCCACGCGGCTGCGGGAGTTCGCGGCCACCGCGAAGGCGTCCGACACGGACATCGCCTGGTCGCTGCTCTCCGCCCGGTCCGCCATGGAGCACCGCGCCGTGGTCACGGGCCGCACCCGCGAGGAGCTCCTGCGTGGCCTCGACGCCGTCATCTCCGGCGACCCCGCCCCGCACACCGTCCTGGACCGCGCGAAGCCGGGCCGCTCCACGGCTCTGGTGTTCTCGGGGCAGGGGGCTCAGCGGGTGGGCATGGGGCGTGAGTTGGTGGGTGTGCCGGGGTTCGGTGAGGTGTTTGAGGAGGTGTGCGGTGCTTTCGATGGGGTGTTGGAGGTGCCGTTGCGTGAGGTGTTGTGGGCTGAGGAGGGTTCGCGGTTCGCGGGGCTGCTCGATGAGACGGTTTATACGCAGGCTGGGTTGTTTGCGTTCGAGGTGGCGCTGTTCCGGTTGTTGGAGCAGTCGGGGGTGCGTCCGGATTACGTGATGGGCCACTCGGTGGGTGAGTTGGCCGCCGCTCATGTGGCGGGTGTGTGGTCGCTTGATGACGCGGTACGGGTGGTGGCCGCTCGGGGCCGGCTGATGCAGGCGCTGCCCACCGGTGGCGTGATGGTCTCCCTGGAGGCCTCGGAGGAGCAGGCGGGGGAGTGGATCACGGAGGCTTCGGCCGGCGACCAGGTCTCGATCGGCGCGGTGAACGGACCCTCCTCCGTGGTGGTCTCGGGCGCCGAGGCCGCTGTGGAGCGGGTCGCGGAGCTGGCGCGGGCGGCCGGTTGCCGTACGCGGCGGTTGCGGGTGAGTCAGGCGTTCCATTCGCCTTTGGTGGAGCCCGTGTTGGAGGAGTTCGCGGCGGTTCTGCGCGAGGTGGCCTTCGACGAGCCGTCCATCCCCGTGGTGTCGAATGTGACCGGGGCGGTCGCGGACGCGGGCGAGCTGGGTTCGGTCGAGTACTGGGTGCGTCATGCGCGTGAGGCGGTGCGGTTCGCCGATGGTGTGGAGTTTCTGGTCGCGCGGGGTGTGACGGAGTTTGTCGAGGTGGGTCCCGAGGCCGTGCTGAGCGGTCTGGTGCAGGGCCGGGGTGAAGGTGTGGTCGCGGTGCCCGCGGTGCGGGTGGGCCAGGGCGAACTGGCTTCTTTCGTGCAGGGGTTGGCGCGGCTGCATGCGCGTGGCGCTTCGGTGTCGTGGCCGACGCTGCGTCCCGGGCGCCGGGTCGCGCTGCCCACGTACGCCTTCAACCGGCAGCGCTACTGGCTGGACGCCCCCGCCGGCACCGGCGATGCGCACGCTTCCGAGGTCGACCAGGCCTTCTGGTCCGCGGTGGAGGGCGAGGACATGGACGTCCTGGCCCGCACCCTCGGCGTCGACGAGGCGGAGCGGCAGGCACCGCTGCGGGAGATCCTGCCGGTCCTCGCCGACTGGCGCCGCAGGTCCAAGGAGCGTTCGGACCTCGGCGAACTCTGCTACGACGTGCACTGGCGCCCGCTCGCCGAACCGGCCGCACAGCCGACCGGCACCTGGGTGCAGATCACCGCGGGCGGGCCGGTGGCCGCCGCGTGCGTCGCCGCGCTGGAGCGGCAGGGCCTCGACATCGTCACTGTGGACGTCTCCGCCGACCTCGCGGGCGCCACAGACCCCGACGCCCTCGCCGAGCGGATCCGGGCCGCGCTCACGGACACGTCCGTGCGCGGCGTGCTGTCCCTCCTCGCCCTGGCGGACGGCCAGGACGACGCCTGGCCGCTGGCCGCCACCCACGCGCTGGTGCGCGCCCTGGGCGCGGCGGCGGTGACGGCGCCCCTGTGGTGCGTCACCCGGGGCGCGGTCGCCGTCACCGCCGATGAGCAGGCCGGGCCGGGCCAGGCGCAGGTCTGGGGCCTCGGCCGCGTGGCGGCGCTGGAGCACCCGGAGCGCTGGGGCGGTCTCGTCGACCTGCCCGAGGAGTTCGGGGCGCGGGACGCCGCACGGCTGGCCGCCGTCCTGGCCGGGACCACCGGTGAAGACCAGGTGGCGTTGCGTGTCGGCGGGCTCCTCGCCCGGCGGCTGCGGCGCGCCCCGCTCGCGGTCACGGCGGGCGGCGCGGGCTGGACCCCGCGCGGCACCGCCCTGGTCACCGGTGGCACCGGCGCCCTGGGCGCCCACGTGGCCCGCTGGCTGGCGCGCTCGGGCGCGGAGCACCTGGTGCTGACCAGCCGCAGGGGCCCGCAGGCACCCGAGGCGGCGGCCCTGGAGGCCGAGCTGACCGGCCTGGGCGCCCGGGTGACCATCGCCGCGTGCGATGTCGCCGACCGGGGCGCGCTCGACGCGCTCCTCGGCAAGCTCGCCGCCGACGGTGTCCGCGTCAGCTCGGTGCTGCACACCGCGGGCGTCGCCCAGTCCACCCGCATCGACGAGACGCGAGCGGACGACGTGAGCGCCATCAGCGCGGGCAAGGCCGACGGCGCGCGCCACCTCGACGAGGCGTTCGCCGACACGGAGCTGGACGCGTTCGTGCTGTTCTCCTCCACCGCCGGCGTCTGGGGCGGCGCGGGACAGGGCGCCTACGGAGCCGCCAACGCCTACCTCGACGCGCTCGCCGAACGGCGCAGGGCGCGCGGCGCCGTCGCCACGTCGGTGGCGTGGGGCCCGTGGGGCGAGGGCGGCATGGCGGCCCAGGGCGACGCCGAGGCGCACCTGCGCCGACGCGGCGTGCGGGCACTCGCCCCGGACACCGCGCTGACCCTGCTGCGGCACGCGATCGACCAAGGGGTGGCCTGCCTGACGGTGGCCGACGTCGAGTGGGAGAAGTTCGCCCTGTCGTACACCTCGACGCGGCCGAGCACCCTGCTGTCGGACATCCCCGAGGCGCTGCGGGCACAGACACCGGCCGAGCCCGCCGAGGACGGCGCCGACGAATTCGTCCGGCGTCTCTCCGGGCTCTCGGAAGCCGAGCGGCAGCAGGCCCTGACCGAGTTGGTGCGCACGCACGCGGCGGCCGTACTCGGGCACTCGGGGATCGCGGCGATCGAGGCGGACAAGCCGTTCCGCGACGTGGGCTTCGACTCACTGGCGGCCGTCGAGTTCCGCAACCGGCTGACCGGGGCCACCGGCCTCGCCCTGTCGGCCACCTCGATCTTCGACTATCCCACCCCGGCCGAGCTCGCGGAGCACCTGCGCTCCGAACTGGGCGAGGACGAACTGTCGGAGAAGTCGGTGCTGGCCGAGATCGACCGCCTCGAGGGCAGGCTCGCCGCGGTCGCGGCGCAGGCCGCCCCCTCCCCGGACGTCCTGGCCAGGCTGACGGCCCTGGTGGAGCGCTGGTCCTCGGACGCGCCCCGCGAGGCGGCGGCCGAGCACCTGCGGTCCGCGTCGCGGGACGAGGTCTTCGACTTCATCGAGAACGAGCTCGGCCTGTGAACGACAGCGGACCGGGCGGCACGAACGGGCCGGCACACACCGGCGGAACCGCGCGCGGCGGCGAGCGGCAAGGCGTAAGGCGGCGAGACACACGAATGGGACCCACCATGGATGAGGACAAGACTCTCGACTACCTCAAGCGGGTCACCGCCGACCTGCACAAGGTCCGCGGCCGGCTGCGCGAGGTCGAGGACGCCGAGCGGGAGCCCATCGCCATCGTGGGGATGAGCTGCCGGTTCCCCGGCGGCGTCGGCTCCCCCGAGGAGCTGTGGCAGCTGGTGCTCCAAGGGGCCGACGGCGTCAGCGGGTTCCCCGAGGACCGCGGCTGGGACCTGCCCGCGCTCTTCGAGGGCGGCCCCGGCCAGGAGGCCGGATCGGCCACCCGCGCCGGTGCGTTCCTGCACGACGCCCCCGACTTCGACGCGGACTTCTTCGGGATCTCGCCGCGCGAGGCCCTCGCCATGGACCCGCAGCAGCGCCTTCTCCTGGAGACCTCCTGGGAGGCCATCGAGCGGGCCGGGCTCGACTCCAAAGCCCTGCGCGGCAGCAGGACCGGTGTGTTCGTCGGCACCAACGGCCAGGACTACGCCACCCTGATGCTCGGCAACAACCAGTCCGAGCTGGCCGGCTTCATGGGCATCGGCAACGCGGCGAGCGTCGCCTCCGGCCGCGTCGCCTACACCTTCGGCTTCGAGGGCCCCGCGCTCACCGTCGACACGGCCTGCTCATCGTCCCTGGTCGCGCTGCATCTGGCCGCGCACGCGCTGCGCAAGGGCGAGTGCACGATGGCCCTCGCGGGCGGCGTGACGATCATGTCGACGCCCAGCATGTTCACCGAGTTCACCAAGCAGCAGGGGCTGGCGTCCGACGGCCGCGTCAAGGCGTTCGCCGCCGCGGCCGACGGCACCGCCTGGGGGGAGGGCGTCGGCGTACTGCTCGTCGAGCGGCTCTCGGACGCCCGCCGCAACGGCCACCGCGTCCTCGCCGTGCTGCGCGGCTCCGCCGTCAACCAGGACGGCGCGTCCAACGGCCTGACGGCACCGAACGGCCCGTCGCAGCAGCGCGTCATCCGCCAGGCGCTCGGCAGCGCCCGCCTGTCGGCCGCCGAGGTCGACGTCGTCGAGGCGCACGGCACCGGCACCACCCTCGGCGACCCCATCGAGGCGCAGGCGCTGCTCGCCACCTACGGCCAGGACCGCCCCGAGGGCCGCCCGCTGCTGCTCGGCTCCGTGAAGTCCAACATCGGGCACACGGCGGCCGCCGCGGGCGTGGCGAGCGTCATCAAGACGGTGCTCGCCCTCCGGCACGGTGTCGTACCGCCCACCCTGAACGTGGACGAGCCCACCCCGCACGTCGACTGGACGGCGGGCGACGTCCGCCTCGTCACCGAGGCCACCGACTGGCCGAGCACCGGTCAGCCGCGCCGCGCCGGCATCTCCGCGTTCGGCGTGAGCGGCACCAACGCCCACGTGATCCTGGAGCAGTACGAAGAAGAAGCCGCCGAGCCCGAGCCCGCCGACGCGTCCTCCCCGGCCCCCGCCCCGCTCGCCGCCGACGGCGCCACCGTGCCGTGGGCCGTCTCCGGCCACACGCCCCGCGCGCTGCGTGAACAGGCCGCCCGACTGCGTGAGTTCGCCGCCGGTACCGAAGCGGACGCCGGTACCGAGGCGGACACCCTCGCCATCGGCCGCGCGCTCGCCCTGCGCCGCACCGCGCTGCGCCACCGCGCCGTCGTCCTGTCGGGCGAGCGGGACGGGCTGCTCTCCGGCCTCGACGCCGTCGCCGGGCAGGAGACCTCCGCGCACGTCGTGACGGGCGAGGCCGCCTCCTCCGACGCCAAGGTCGTGTTCGTCTTCCCCGGCCAGGGCTCCCAGTGGGCGGGCATGGCCATCGACCTCATGGCCGCGTCCCCGGTGTTCGCCGAGTCCATGCGCGAGTGCGCCGACGCGCTGGCGCGGCACCTCGACTGGGACCCGATCGAACGGCTGCGCAGCGGCGAGAAGCTGGAGCGCGACGACGTCGTCCAGCCCGTGCTGTGGTCCGTCATGGTCTCCCTGGCCCGGCTGTGGCGCTCCCTCGGTGTCGTGCCCGCCGCCGTCGTCGGCCACTCCCAGGGCGAGATCGCCGCCGCCTGCGTGGCGGGCGCGCTGTCCCTGGCCGACGGCGCCCGCCTCGTGGCCCTGCGCAGCCGGGTGTTCGACGAGCACCTGTCGGGCAAGGGCGCCATGTACTCGCTCTCCGCCACGCCCGAGCAGGCCGCCGCGCTCATCGGGGACCGCGCCGGGGTGTGGATCGCCTCGACCAACGGCCCCGAGTCCACCGTCGTGGCCGGCGACCTCGACGCGCTCGCCGAGGTGAACGCCGAGGCCGAGGCCGCCGGACTGCGGCCCCGGAAGGTCGGCATCGAGTACGCGTCGCACACCCCGCACACCGAGCGGGTACGCGAGCAGCTCCTCGACCTCGCCGCGCCGGTCGCCCCGCGCGCCGGGGACACCCCGCTCTACTCGACCGTCACCGCCGCGCCCGCGCGCGGCGAGACGCTGGACGCCGAGTACTGGTACCGCAACCTGCGCGAACCCGTCCGCTTCCACGAGACCATCCGGCTCCTCCTGGACGAGGGCAACACCGCCTTCGTGGAGGTCAGCCCGCACCCCGTCCTGATGACCGCCGTCCAGGACACGGTCGCGAACCAGCCGGCGGGCGCCCGCGCCGTCACCGTCACCGGCACCCTGCGAAGGAACGACGGCGGGACCCGCCGCCTGCTGACCTCCCTCGCCCAGCTGTGGACCGGCGGCGTCCACGTCGACTGGGACGCGGTGTACGGGCCGGTCCCCACCGACGCCGTCGACCTGCCCACCTACGCCTTCCAGCGCAAGCGCTACTGGCTGCCGGCGGGCACCGGCGGCGCGGCCGACGTCTCCGGCGCTGGGCTCTCCCTCGTGGGGCACCCGCTGCTGTCCGCGGGCGTCGAGGCCGCCGACGGCGACCGCTACGTACTCACCGGCAGGATCTCCACCCGCACCCACCCCTGGCTCGCCGACCACCAGGTCCTCGGCCGCGTCCTCGTACCCGGCACCGCCCTGCTGGAACTCGCGCTGCGCGCCGGGGAGTACGCGGGCTGCGACCAGGTCGCCGAACTCATCCTGGAGAGCCCGCTCGCCCTGGCCGCCGAAGGACCCGGTGCCGACGTCCAGGTCACCGTCGGCGAGGCCGACGAGAGCGGCGCCCGCCAGGTGCGGATCTTCTCCCGTGCCGCCGGTACCGAAGGCGGCACGCGGGAGTGGACGGGCCACGCCACCGGCACCCTGACCGCCGAGCCCGCCGCCGCGCCCGCGCCCGAGGAGGCCGCCTGGCCCCCGGCCGACGCGACGCCGGTGCCCGTCGAGGGCCTGTACGACCGGCTGACCGAGTGGGGCTACGCGTACGGCCCCGTCTTCCAGGGGCTGAGCGCCCTGTGGCGGCGCGGCGACGAACTCTTCGCCGAGGTCGCCCTGGACGAGCGGGGCGGCGCCGAGGCCGCCCGGTTCGGCGTGCACCCGGCGCTGGTCGACGCGGCGCTGCACAGCCAGATCGCCACCGCCCTCGACCAGGACGGCGGCGCCGAGCCGAGGCTGCCGTTCTCCTTCGGTGGCGTACGCCTGCACGCCACCGGAGCCACCACGGCCCGCGTGAGGCTCACGCCGACCGGCGCCAACTCCCTGTCCCTGACCATGACCGACCCCGCCGGTCTGCCCGTGCTCACCGTCGACGAGCTCACCTCGCGGCCCGTGGCCGCCGCCGACGTCCGCGAACGCCCGCGCGTGGACGGCCTTTTCCGCCTCGACTGGGTGGCGCTGCCCGAGGCCGCCGAGGCCACGCCTCTGGCTGTGCTCGGTGGCGCGGGCGACCTTCTCGAAGCCGCCGGGGGAACAGTCCGCTTCGACGGACTCGCCGCGCTCCAGGACGCCGTCCGCGCCGGCGATGAGCCGCCCGGCGTGGTGCTGCTGCCCGTGCCCGCCGGAGGCGACGACACCATGGCCGCCACACGTGAGGTGACCGGCGCCGTCCTCGACGCGCTCCAGGCCTGGCTCGCCGCCGAGGAGACCGAGGACATCCGCCTCGCGGTCGTCACCCGCGGCGGCGCCGCCGCCGTGCCCGGAGACAGCGTCGACCCGGTGCACTCCGCGGTCCGCGGCCTGGTGCGCTCGGCCTGCTCCGAGAACCCCGGCCGGATCGTCCAGGTGGACCTGGACGGCGACGCCCGCTCGGCCGCCGCCCTGCCCGCCGCGGTCACCGCCGCCGTCGCCGCGGGGGAGACGGAGAGCGTGGTGCGCGCGGGTGCCCCGCTGGTGCCCCGGCTCGCCCGCGTGGCGCCCGCCGACACCCTCGTCCCGCCCGCCGACGGCGCCTGGAGCCTCGACGTGGACGGCAGCGGCACCCTCGAAGGGCTGCGGCTCGTGTCGTGCCCGCAGGCCGAGGCACCGCTGACCGAGGGCCAGGTGCGGGTGGAGGTCCGCGCCACCGGAGTCAACTTCCGGGACGTGCTGCTCGCCCTCGGCGTGGTCGACGTCGCCAAGTCCTTCACCGAGATGGCCTTCGGCTCCGAGGGCGCGGGCCTGGTCACCGAGGTCGGCCCCGGCGTCACCGGAGTCCGTGTCGGCGACCGCGTCATGGGGCTGCTCTCCGGCTCGTACGCGGGACCGCTGGCCGTCACCGACGCCCGCACCATCGCGCCGGTCCCCACCGGCTGGTCCTTTGCCCAGGCCGCCGCCGTGCCCACCGTGTTCCTCACCGCCTACTACGCGCTGCAAGACCTCGCCCGCGTCAAGGAGGGCGAGTCGCTGCTCGTGCACGCCGCGGCTGGCGGCGTCGGCATGGCCGCCGTCCAACTGGCCCGCCACTGGGGCATCGAGGTGTACGCCACCGCCAGCGAGCCCAAGTGGCCGACCGTGCGGGCCTCCGGCATCCCCGCCGAACGCCTCGCCTCCTCGCGCACCCTGGCCTTCGCCGAGACCTTCCGCGAGGCCGGCGGCGGCCGGGGTGTCGACGTGGTCCTCAACTGCCTTGCACGGGAGTTCACCGACGCCTCGCTCGACCTCCTCGCACCGCACGGCCGGTTCATCGAGATGGGCAAGACCGACATCCGCGAGCCGGAGGCCGTCGAGGCCTCCTGGCCCGGCACGTTCTACCGCTCCTTCGACCTCGGCGAGGCGGGCGCCGAACGGATCGGCGAGATGCTCACCCACCTCGCCCGGCTCTTCGAGGAGGGCGTGCTCACCCCGCTGCCGGTGACCACCTGGGACGTCCGCCGGGCCCCCGAGGCCTTCCGCCACCTCAGCCAGGCAAGGCACGTCGGCAAGGTCGCCCTCACCCTGCCCACGGCCACCCTTGACGGCACCGTCCTGGTCACCGGTGGCACCGGCTCCATCGGCGCCTCCGTGGCCCGGCACCTGGCCGAGCGGCACGGCGTCACGGACCTGGTGCTCACCAGCCGCCGCGGACCCGACGCGCCCGGCGCCGCCGAACTCGTCGCCGAACTCGCCGGACTGGGCGCCACCGCCCGCGTCGTGGCCTGCGACGCCGCCGAACGCGCCGACCTGGAAGGCCTGCTGGACGGCATCGAGGACCTGCGGGGCGTCGTGCACGCCGCGGGCGTCATCGACGACGGCGTACTCACGGCCCTGAACCGCGGGCGGTTCGACACGGTGCTGCGGCCCAAGGCCGACGCCGCCTGGCACCTGCACGAACTCACCCGCGACAAGGACCTCGCCCTCTTCGCGCTGTTCTCCTCGGCCTCCGGAGTGTTCGGCGCGCCGGGCCAGGCCAACTACGCGGCGGCAAACGCCTTCCTGGACGGCCTCGCGCACCACCGCCGCCGCCTCGGACTGCCCGCGCAGTCCCTCTCCTGGGGACTGTGGGCGCAGGCCAGCGGGATCACCGGCGAGCTCGACAAGGCCGACCTCGACCGGATGGCACGCACCGGCGTCCGCGCCCTGTCCACCGGCGACGGCCTCGCCCTCTTCGACGCCGCCACCGGCGACAACCACACCCACACCGTGCCCGTGCAGCTGGACCCCTCCCGGTTCACCGGCGACGTCGCGCCCCTGCTGCGCGGCCTGGTCAAGGCCCCCGCCAAGCGGGCCGCGTCCACCGCGGCCGCCACCGAGGCCGGGGCGGGCGCCGGGCTCGCCGAACGCCTGGCGCGGCTGTCCCCGCAGGAGTGCGAGGAACTGCTCACCGAAGAGGTGCGCAGGCAGGCCGCGGTCGTCCTCGGCCACGACGACACCGAGACCGTGAGCGCGGAGCGGCCGTTCAAGACCCTCGGCTTCGACTCTCTCACCACCGTCGAGCTGCGCAACCGGCTCAACGCGGCCACCGGCCTGCGGCTCCCGGTCACCCTGCTGTTCGACCACCCCACGCCCGCCGCCGTCGCCGCGCACCTCAAACAGCAGCTCCTGCCGGAGGTCGACCCGGCCGCGCTCGCCACGAGCCGGCTCTCCGCCCTGGAGGCACTGCTCGACGAGGTCCCCGAGGACGACCCGGGGCGCGCCAACCTCACCGTGCGGCTGCGCGCGGTGCTCGCGAAGTGGACCGAGAAGGAGGTGGCGGGCGACTCCGTCGACCTGGACGACGCCACCGACGCGGAACTGTTCGAGCTCATGGACAACAAACCCTGGTCCAGCTGACCGGCAGGCGGGCCACCCCGCCGCCATGTGAACCCACCTGCTGACCGCATTCGTTGGATCGGAAGAGGATTGGATGTCGAACGAGCAGAAGCTCCGCGAGTACCTGAAGCAGGCGGTCGCCGACGCCCGCGACTCCTACGCACGGCTGCGCGCCGTCGAGGAGGCCGCCCGTGAGCCGCTCGCCGTCATCGGCATGAGCTGCCGGTTCCCCGGCGGGGTGCGGACCCCCGAGGACCTGTGGGAGCTGGTCGCCGAGGGGCGCGTGGGCATCGCGGACTTCCCCGCGGACCGCGGGTGGGACCTGGGGGCCCTCTACGACCCGGAGGGGCTGCGCCCGCACAGCTCGTACATCCGCAAGGGCGGATTCATCGACGGCGCCGCGGACTTCGACGCCGAGTTCTTCGAGATATCCCCGCGCGAGGCCCTCGCCATGGACCCGCAGCAGCGGGTGCTCATGGAGGCCTCCTGGGAGGCGTTCGAGCGGGCCGGGATCGACCCGGGCACGCTGCGCGGCGAGAGCGCGGGGGTCTTCGTCGGCGGCGTCCTGTCCGGCTACGGCTCGAACGTGGGCAACACGCAGGACAGCGAGGGCTACCTCCTGACCGGCAACGCCTCCAGCATCTTCTCCGGCCGCCTCTCCTACACGTACGGCTTCGAGGGTCCCGCCGTCACCGTCGACACGGCCTGCTCCTCCTCGCTGACCGCGCTGCACCTCGCGGCACAGTCGCTGCGCAACAAGGAGAGCTCGCTGGCCCTGGTGGGCGGCGTGATGGTCATGTCGACACCGGCCGCCTTCACCGAGTTCAGCAAGCAGCGCGGGCTCTCCCAGGATGGCCTCGTCAAGGCGTTCGCGGCCGCCGCCGACGGCACGGCCTGGGGGGAGGGCGTCGGCGTACTGCTCGTCGAGCGGCTCTCGGACGCCCGCCGCAACGGCCACCGCGTCCTGTCCGTCATCCGCGGCTCCGCGGTCAACCAGGACGGCGCGTCGAACGGCCTGACCGCGCCCAACGGCCCCTCGCAGCAGCGGGTCATCCGTCAGGCGCTCGCCAACGCGGGCCTCGCCGCCTCCGACATCGACGCCCTGGAGGCGCACGGCACCGGCACCACCCTCGGCGACCCCATCGAGGCGCAGGCGCTGCTCGCCACCTATGGCCAGGACCGCCCCGCGGACAAGCCGCTGCTGCTCGGCTCGGTGAAGTCCAACATCGGCCACACGCAGTCGGCGGCCGGTATCGCGGGCGTCATCAAGATGGTGCTCGCCCTCCAGCACGGCGTGGTCCCGCCCACCCTGAACGTGGACGAGCCCACCCCGCACGTCGACTGGACGGCGGGCGCCGTCCAGCTGGTGACGGACGCCGTCGCCTGGCCCGAGACGGGCAGGCCGCGCCGCGCCGCCGTGTCGTCGTTCGGCATCAGCGGCACCAACGCCCACGTCATCCTCGAACAGGCCCCGGAGCCCACGGAGTCGGAGTCGGAGCCGAAGACCGGGGAACCGGCCGCGGGCGACGCGGTGACCCCGGTGCTCACCGGCGTCACCGCGCCCTGGCCGCTGTCCGCCAAGAACGAGGCCGCGCTGTACGAGCAGGGCGCCAGGCTGCGCGCCTTCCTCGCCGACGCGGGCGCACCCGACGCGGACGCCGTCGCCGCCGCCCTGGTCCGCACCCGCGCCTCCTTCGCCCACCGCGCCGTCGTCTTCGGCGACGAGCGCCCCGCGGCCCTCGCCGCGCTCGCCGACGGCACGGCGGACGTGCCCGGCCTGGTGCACGGCACCGCACGCGCCGGCGCCAAGGTCGCCTTCGTCTTCCCCGGCCAGGGCGCCCAGTGGACCGGCATGGCCACCGGACTGCTCAAGACCTCGCCGGTCTTCGCCGACGCCCTGCGCGCGTGCGCCGACGCACTGGCTCCGCACACCGACTGGCGGCTGCTCGACGTCCTCGGGGACGAAGAGGCCCTGAAGCGCGTCGACGTGGTGCAGCCCGCCCTGTGGGCCGTCATGGTCTCGCTCGCCGAGGTCTGGCGGGCCGCGGGCGTCACCCCCGATGTCGTGGCGGGCCACTCGCAGGGCGAGATCGCCGCCGCCTGCGCCGCGGGCATCCTCTCGCTGGAGGACGGGGCGCGCCTGGTCGCACTGCGCAGCCGCACCATCGCCGAGGACCTCGCGGGGCAGGGCGGCATGGTCTCCCTCGCCGCCTCCGCCGAGCGCGCCGCCGAACTCCTCGGCGGCCGCGACGGCGTGTGGGTGGCCGTCGTCAACGGCCCCGGCGCGACCGTCGTCGCCGGCGCCCCCGACGTACTCGCCGAAGTCTCCGAGGCCGCGGAGGCGGCGGGGATCCGGGCCCGCACCATCCCGGTCGACTACGCCTCCCACACCCCGCACGTCGAGAGCCTCCGCGACCGGCTCCTGCGGGTCGCCGAGCCCATCACGCCCCGCGCCGGATCCATACCGATGCACTCGTCGGTGACCGTGGAACCCCTCGCCGACGGCCAGGCCGACGCGCGGTACTGGTACCGGAACCTCCGCGAGCCCGTGCGGTTCGCCGAGACGGTCACCGCGCTCCTCGACCGGGGCATCGACACGTTCGTCGAGATCAGCCCGCACCCGGTCATCGCCCCCGCCATCGAGGACCTCGCGGCGGCCGCGGACCGTGCCGACGTGGTCGTCTCCGGGACGCTCCGCCGCGACCAGGACGAGAGCGCCGCCCTGACCCGCGCCGCCGCCACGCTGTGGACCCGCGGCGCCGCCATCTCCTGGGACACCTTCCTGGACGGCGCGGCCGCCACCGCGACCCCGGCCGACCTGACCGGGACCGCCGGGCTGCCGACGTACCCGTTCCAGCGGCGGCGCTTCTGGCTGGAGGGCCCGGCGAACACCGGCGACGCCGCGGGCATCGGGCTCGACCCCGTCACCCACCCGCTGCTCGCCGCCGCCACGCTCCCCGCCGAGTCCGGCGCGGCCGTCTTCACGGGCAGGATCTCCCTGCCGACCCACCCCTGGCTGGCCGACCACGCCCTCCTGGAGACCGTGCTCCTGCCGGGCACCGCCTTCCTCGAACTCGCCCTCGCCGCCGGCCGGGAGAGCGGCTGCGGCCGGGTGCGGGAACTCACCCTGGAGCGCCCCCTCACTCTCACCGCGGACACCGGAGTCACCCTCCAGGTGCAGGTCGCCGAGGCCGACGGGACCGGCGTGCGGACCGCCACCATCCACTCCCGGACCGGCACCGCGGACCAGGAGGAGCCCGCCGAGTGGGTCCGGCACGCCACCGCCACCCTCACCCCCGAAGAGCCCCGGGAAGCGGCGGGGTTCGGTGACCTCCAAGGCGCCTGGCCGCCCGTCGGGGCCACCTCCGTGGAGCTGGGCGACTTCTACGGCGCGCTGTTCGAGCGCGGCTACGAGTACGGTCCCGCCTTCCAGGGCCTGCGGTCCGTCTGGCGACGCGGCGACGAGGTGTTCGCCGAAGTGGCCCTGCCCGAAGAGGCCACCGCCGACGACTTCCTCGCCCACCCCGCCCTCCTCGACGCCGCCCTCCACGCCATGGGCCCGGGCGGCCTGTTCGGGGACGAGGGCACCGTGCGCCTGCCGTTCGCCTGGTCCGGCGTCCAGACCTGGACCGACGGCGCGACCTCGCTGCGCGTACGGCTGACCAGGTCCGGCGGTGACGGCGGCGACGGCGTACGGCTGCTCGTCACGGACGCCGCGGGCACCCCCGTGGCCTCCGTGGACGAGTTGGTCCTGCGCCCGCTCGCCGCCGCCGACGTCCGCGCGGCCCCCACCCGGTCGCTGTACGTCCCGCGCTGGGACGCCTGGCGGCCCGCGACCGCGGCCGCCCCCCTCACCGCCTTCTGGCACCCGGGCACCCCGCTCGCCGAAGTCCTCGCCGACGATCCCGCGGTGGTGCTGCTCGACTGCACGACCCGGGGCCTGCCCGACGGCGACGGCGATGACGTGCCGGCCAAGGCCCGCGCCCTGACCGGCGCCGTGCTGGCCCACGTCCAGGAGTGGCTGGCGCGGGAGACGCCCGCGCGGGCCCGGCTCGCCGTGCTGACCCGAGGCGCCGTCGGCATCACGCCCGAGGAGCTGCCCGATCCGGTGCAGGCTCCCGTGCGCGGCCTGCTGCGCTCCGCCCAGTCCGAACACCCGGACCGTTTCCTGCTGGTGGACACCGACGGTGAGGCCGCTGATGTGCCCGTGGCGGTCCTTGCCGCGGCCGTGGCTGCCGACGAGCCGGAGGTCGCCCTGCGCGGCGACGCCGCGTTCGTCCCGCGCCTGACCCGCCCCGACGCCCCGGCCCTCTCTGACGGCGCCGATGAGGGTGGTGTGTCGTGGTCGGGTGGGGGTCCGGTGTTGGTGACGGGTGGCACGGGTGTGGTGGGTGCCGCGGTGGCGCGGCATCTGGTTGTCGCGCATGGTGTGCGTGAGCTGGTGTTGGTCAGTCGGCGTGGTGAACAGGCGCCGGGGGCTCGTGAGTTGGTGGATCAGCTGGTGGAGCTGGGTGCCGAGGCGCGGGTGGTGGCCTGTGACGTGGCTGATCGTGCGGCGGTGGATGGCTTGTTGGCGGAGTTGCCCGACGTGCGTGGTGTCGTGCATGCGGCGGGTGCGGTGGACGATGGTGTGGTGACGGGTCTGACCGTGGAGCGGTTGGAGTCGGTGCTGCGGCCGAAGGTGGATGCCGCGTGGCATCTGCATGAGGCGACGCGTGGTCGTGGGGTTGAGTTGTTCGTGTTGTTCTCGTCGGCGGCGGGTGTCTTCGGTTCGCCGGGTCAGGCGAACTACGCGGCGGCGAATGTGTTCCTGGACGCGTTGGCGGTTCGCCGTCGCGCCGAGGGTCTGCCCGCGCAGTCCCTGTCGTGGGGGCTGTGGGAGGAGACCAGCGAACTCACCGCCACCCTCGGCGAAGCCGACAAGGCGCGGCTCGGCCGCGGCGGACTACAGGCCCTCGGCACCGACGAAGGCCTCGCCCTCTTCGACCAGTCGCTGTCCCTCGACGCCCCGCACCTGGTGCCCGTACGCCTCGACCTGTCCCGCGCCCGCGCCGATGGCCGGCAGGTGCCCCCGCTGCTGCGCGCCCTGGTGCGCACCCCCGCGCGCCGCGCTGCCGGCGCTTCCGCGGGCCGCGGCTGGCGCGCGAAGTACGACGCGACGCCCGAGGACGGGCGCTACAGCCTGCTCGTCGACCTCGTCCGGGCCCAAGTCGCCTCCGTGCTCGGTCACTCCGGCGCCGACGCGGTCCCCGTCGACCGGGGCTTCAAGGACCTGGGCTTCGACTCCCTGACCGCCGTGGAGCTGCGCAACCGCCTCAACGAACTGACCGGCACCCGGCTGCCCGCGACCCTGGTGTTCGACTACCCGACACCGGCCGCGCTCGGCGCCCACCTGCACGGCCTCCTCGCCGGTACCACCGCACGGCGGGAGAACACCGTGGCGCGGGTCGTCGCGGACGACGAGCCCATCGCGATCGTCGGCATGAGCTGCCGCTTCCCCGGCCACGTGGACTCCCCCGAGGAGCTGTGGCGGCTGCTCGCCGACGGCGGCGAGGGCATCAGCGCCTTCCCGACGGACCGCGACTGGGCCCTCGACTCGTTCTTCGACCCCACGGGCGAGCGCCCCGGCACCTCCCTGGTGGACCGGGGCGGATTCCTGCACGACGCCGCCGACTTCGACGCCGCCTTCTTCGGGATCTCCCCGCGCGAGGCCGTGACCATGGACCCCCAGCACCGGATGCTCCTCGAACTGTCCTGGGAGGCCATCGAGCGCGCGGGCGTCGACCCGACGCGGCTGCGCGGCAGCAGGACCGGCGTGTTCTCCGGCCTGATGTACCACGAGTACGCGGCGCGCCTGCGCTCCGTGCCCGAGGACGTCGCCGGTTTCCTCAGCAACGGCAACGCGGGCAGCGTGGCCACCGGGCGCGTCTCCTACACCCTCGGCTTCGAGGGCCCCGCCGTGACCGTGGACACGGCCTGCTCCTCGTCCCTGGTCGCGCTGGACATGGCCGTCAGCGCCCTCCAGCGCGCCGAGTGCGACCTGGCGCTCGCCGGCGGCGTCACCGTCATGTCGACCCCGACGATCTTCGCGGAGTTCACCCGCCAGCGCGGCCTCGCGCACGACGGCCGCTGCAAGGCGTTCTCCGACGCGGCGGACGGCATGGGGGTCGCCGAAGGCGCCGGCATGGTCCTCGTGGAGCGGCTCTCGGACGCGCGCCGCAACGGCCACCGCGTCCTCGCCGTCATCAAGGGCTCGGCCGTCAACCAGGACGGCGCCTCGAACGGCCTGACCGCGCCCAACGGCCCCTCGCAGCAGCGGGTCATCCGCCAGGCGCTCGCCAACGCCGGTCTCACCACGTCCGACGTGGACGTCGTCGAGGCGCACGGCACGGGCACCTCGCTCGGCGACCCGATCGAGGCCCAGGCGCTGCTCGCCACGTACGGCCAGGACCGGGACGGCAACCAGCCGGTCCTGCTCGGCTCGGTGAAGTCCAACATCGGTCACACCCAGGCCGCCGCCGGTATCGCGGGCGTCATGAAGATGGTGCTCGCCCTGCGGCACGGCACCGTGCCCAGGACCCTGCACGCCGAGCGGCCCAGCGAGCACATCGACTGGACGGCGGGCGCCGTCGAGCTGGCCACCGAGGCCGTCGCCTGGCCCGAGACGGGCAGGCCGCGGCGTGCGGCGGTGTCGTCGTTCGGCATCAGCGGCACCAACGCCCACGTCATCCTCGAACAGGCCCCCGAGGCCCCCGAGGTCTCGCAGGCCTCCGAAGCCTCCGAAGCCCCAGAGGCCTCCGAGCAGGGGACACAGCGGCCCGAGCCGGTGCTCGCGGCCGCCGACGGCGCCGTCCTGCCGTGGCTCGTCTCGGCCAAGTCCGCGGCCGCGCTGCGCGGCCAGGCCGAGCGGCTGCGCGCCTTCGCCGACCGGGGGGCCGACCCCGCGGCGACGGCCGCCGCGCTCATCGGCGGCCGGACCGCCTTCGACGAACGCGCGGTCGTCCTCGCCGCCGACCCCGCCGGCTTCGCCGAAGGCCTCGCGGGCCTGGCCCGCCAGGACCCCGAGACACCCGGACTCGTCACAGGAACCGTGCGCCCCGGCGCGAGCGTGGCCTTCGTCTTTCCCGGCCAGGGCGCCCAGTGGACCGGCATGGCGCTCGGTCTCCTGGAGTCCTCGCCGGTCTTCGCCGAGGCCCTCCGTGAGTGCGCCGACGCGCTCGCGCCGCACGCGGAGTGGCGGCTGCTCGACGTCCTCGGGGACGAAGAGGCCCTGAAGCGCGTCGACGTGGTGCAGCCCGCGCTGTGGGCCGTCATGGTCTCCCTGGCGAAGGTCTGGCAGCACACCGGCATCACACCCTCCGTGGTCGTCGGCCACTCCCAGGGCGAGATCGCCGCGGCCTGCGTGGCCGGTGCCCTGTCGCTCGCCGACGGCGCCCGCCTCGTGGCCCTGCGCAGCCGCGTCATCGCCGAGGAACTCGCCGGACGCGGCGGCATGGCCTCGCTGACCGTGCCCGCCGCCGAGGCCGAGGCCCTCATCGACCGGTACACGAACCCCGACGGCGCCGCCGACCCCGCCACCGGCGTGGTCATCGCCGCCGTCAACGGCCCAGGCGCCGTCGTCGTCGCCGGTGACGAGGGACCGCTGCGACAGCTCCTGGACGGCTGCGAGGCCGACGGGATCCGCGCCCGCCGCATCCCCGTCACCTACCCCTCGCACGCGCCCCAGGTCGAGCTCATCAAGGACCGGCTTCTCCACGAACTCGGCGACATCAGCCCGGCACGGCCCGAGGTCACCTGGCGCTCCACCGTGACCGGCGAGGAAGTGCGGGGCCCGGAGGCCGACGCCGAGTACTGGTACCGCAACCTCCGGCAGCCGGTGCGCTTCGCCCAGGTCGTCGCCGACCTCATGGAGAGCGGCGTCGACACCTTCGTCGAGATCAGCCCGCACCCGGTCACCACCGCGGCCCTGGAGGACGCCGCGCTGAAGTCCGACGGGCGCGAGGTCGTCGTCACCGGCACCCTGCGCCGCGACGAGGACGAGCGCACCGCCCTGCTGCGCAACGCCGCCGCCCTGTGGACCCGAGGCCTCGGCGTGGACTGGACGGCGCTCGCCCCGGCCCCGGACGCGCCGGCCGAGACCGTGGACCTGCCGACGTACGCCTTCCAGCGTGAGCGCTACTGGCTCGACGCCCCGCAGGACTTCGGGGACCCGGGCGGTGTCGGCCAGGAGGCCACCGACCACCCGGTGCTCGCCGCGGCCGTCGTCCCCGCCGGTACGGACACCATCCTGTTCACCGGCAGGCTCACCGCCCCGGCCGCGGCCTCGCCCGCGGAGCACACGGTGCTCGACACGCCCGTGCTGCCCGGCGGCGCCCTGCTCGACTGGGCGCTGTACGCCGCCGACCGCCTCGGCCTTCCCGGCGTCGCGCACCTGGAGCAGCACGAGCCGCTGCTCCTGGCCCCCGACGGCGCCGTCCGCGTCCAGGTGATGGCCGCGGCACCCGACGAGGCCGGGCACCGCCGTCTCACCGTCCACGCACAGCCCGACGGCGACACCACCGCGGAGTGGACCCTGCACGCCACCGCCGAGCTGCGCCCGACGGCCGAGGAGACCGACGAGGCGTACGCGCGGCTCGCGGGCGCCTGGCCGCCGGCTGATGCCGCCCCGGTGGACACGTCCGCCCTCTACGGCGAACTCTTCGCAGCGGGGCAGCAGTTCGGCCCCGCCCTCCAGGGACTGCGCGCGGCCTGGCGTTCCGGCGACGACATCTACGCCGAGGTCGAGCTCGCCGAGCAGGCCGCCGACGGCCTGGCGCCGCGCGCCGCGCTGCTGGAGTCCGTCTGCCACGCCTGGCGCCTGACCGACGCGGGCGGCTTCGGTACCGCGGGCGCCCTTCAGCCCACCGTCTGGCAGGGCGTCCAGGTACGGGCAGGCGGCCTCGACACCGCCACCGGTCCGGACGTGGCAGACGACGCCCGGACCGTACGGGTCCTGCTGACCCCGGCCGATGACGGCGCCCTGCGGGTGCGTGCCACCGGCGCCGACGGCACCCCGCTGCTCGGCGCCGACCGGGTCGAGCTGCGTCCGCTCACGGCGGCCCGGCTCCGCTCGGCCGGTGCCACCGCGGCGCGTTCGCTGTACGAGGTGCGCTGGGAGCGCCGCAGGTTCGACGACCCTGCGGGATCGCCGAGTTCGATCCTGTGGGACGCCGCGCGGTCGGCCGAGGAGATCGGGGCCGCAGTCGCCGACGGTGCGCGGTTCGTCCTCTTGGACGCCGCTGCCCTGGTCGACCACGGGCACGAGGGGACCGGCGGCGAGGAGCTGCCGGAGCGGGTCCGTGAGGCGGTGACCGCCGCCCTCGCGCGTGCCAAGGAATGGCTCGCCGACGAGGCGCTCGCCGACGCGCGGCTCGTCGTGGTCACCCGGGGCGCCGTCGCCGTGTCGGGCACCGGCCCGGTGGACCTCACGCAGGCCGCCGTACGCGGTTTCCTGCGCTCGGCCCGCGCCGAACACCCGGACCGCTTCGTGCTGGTGGACACCGACGGTGAGGCCGCTGATGTGCCCGTGGCGGTCCTTGCCGCGGCCGTGGCTGCCGACGAGCCGGAGTTCGCCCTGCGCGAGGGCGAGACGTACGTACCCAGGCTGGCCCTGGTCGGCGCGGATGCCGCCGGCGCTGATGAGGGTGGTGTGTCGTGGTCGGGTGGGGGTCCGGTGTTGGTGACGGGTGGCACGGGTGTGGTGGGTGCCGCGGTGGCGCGGCATCTGGTTGTCGCGCATGGTGTGCGTGAGCTGGTGTTGGTCAGTCGGCGTGGTGAGCAGGCGCCGGGGGCTCGTGAGTTGGTGGATCAGCTGGTTGAGCTTGGTGCCGTGGCGCGGGTGGTGGCCTGTGACGTGGCTGATCGTGCGGCGGTGGATGGCTTGTTGGCGGAGTTGCCCGACGTGCGTGGTGTCGTGCATGCGGCGGGTGCGGTGGACGATGGTGTGGTGACGGGTCTGACCGTGGAGCGGTTGGAGTCGGTGCTGCGGCCGAAGGTGGATGCCGCGTGGCATCTGCATGAGGCGACGCGTGGTCGTGGGCTTGAGTTGTTCGTGTTGTTCTCGTCGGCGGCCGGGGTCTTCGGTTCGCCGGGTCAGGCGAACTACGCGGCGGCGAATGTGTTCCTGGACGCGTTGGCGGTTCGCCGTCGCGCCGAGGGTCTGCCCGCGCAGTCCCTGTCGTGGGGGCTGTGGGAGGAGACCAGCGAACTCACCGCCACCCTCGGCGAAGCCGAGCTGCGGCGTATGAGTGCCGGTGGGGTCCTGCCGTTCAGCACGGAGGAGGGGCTCGCGCTCTTCGACCGTGCGCTCGCGAGCGGCCTGCCGCACACCGCGCCGGTCCAGCTGGACCGCGCCCGGCTGCGCGGCGGCGAGGACACGCCCGCGCTGCTGCGCGGCCTCGTGCGCTCGGCGCCGCGCCGCGCCACGGCGCCGGACGCACAGGCGCTGCGCGGCCGGCTCTCCGCACTGCCCCCGGCCGAACGGAACGAAGCCCTCCTCGAAACGGTGCGCGGGCAGATCGCCGCGGTCCTCAAGTACGGCACGGCCGACCGGATCTCGGCCACCCGGCCGTTCACGGAACTCGGCTTCGACTCGCTGACCGCCGTCGAACTCCGCAACCGCCTCGCCCGGATGGCCGGCACGAGGCTGCCCACCACGCTCGTCTTCGACTACCCCACGCCCGAGGCGCTCACCGGCCGTCTGCTGGAGATCCTGCTGCCGGGGACGGAGGCCGAGGAGTGGGGCAAGGAGACCGTCGACCGGCTCGAGGCCATGCTCGACGACGAGCGCGACGAGACCGAGGTCAACAAGCTGACGGCCCGTCTGGAGACCCTGCTGCTGCGCTGGCGGGAACGCTCCAGGACGCTGGCCGACACCGCGCCCGGCGGCGGCAGGGCCGAGGACGCGGGGGCCGACGAGCTGAGCGAGGTCAGCGAGGAAGAGCTGCTGCGCTACATCGACGACGAGATCGGGCTGAGCTGATGCACGCACGGCCCACCAGCACGTTCTGCACGACGAGGGGTTTCGGACATGGCTGAGAAAGAGCAGGTCGTCGAGTACCTGAAGCGGGTGACGGCGGATCTCAAGCGAACCAGGGACCGTGTCCGAGACCTGGAGGAGGCCGAACGCGAGCCCATCGCGATCGTCGGCATGGGCTGCCGGTTCCCGGGCGGGGCCGGCACGCCCGAGGCCTTCTGGGAGCTGCTGCGCGACGGCGTGGACGCCATGAGCGACTTCCCCGCCGACCGCGGCTGGCAGCAGCCCGAGGGCGCCACCCGCCCGCAGGGCGGCTTCCTCGACACGGCCACCGAGTTCGACGCCTCCTTCTTCGGCATATCGCCGCGCGAGGCCCTGGAGATGGACCCGCAGCAGCGGCTGCTCCTCGAGACCTCCTGGGAGACCTTCGAGCACGCCGGGATCGACGTCACCGGCCTGCACGGCAGCAAGGCCGGCGTGTTCATCGGCGTCAACGGCGCCGACTACCCCGGCATGCTCAACCACGCGGGACACGAGTCCCTCGGCCACCTGCTGACCGGCAACGCCTCCAGCGTCGTCTCCGGCCGCATCTCCTACACCCTCGGCTTCGAGGGCCCCGCCGTGACCGTCGACACCGCCTGCTCCGCCTCCCTCGTGGCGCTCCACCTCGCGGCCCGCGCGCTGCGCTCCGGCGACTGCCCGCTGGCCCTCGTCGGTGGCGTCACCGTGATGGCAACCCCGGGCGTCTTCGCCGAATTCGGCAAGCAGGGCGGTCTCTCCGCCGACGCCCGCTGCAAGGCGTTCGCAGAAGGTGCCGACGGCACCGCGTGGGGCGAGGGCGTCGGTGTCCTGCTGGTGGAGCGCCTCTCTGACGCCCGCCGCAACGGCCACCGCGTGCTCGCCGTCGTCCGGGGCACCGCGGTGAACCAGGACGGTGCGTCGAACGGCATGACGGCGCCGAACGGTCCGTCCCAGCAGCGGGTCATCCGCGAGGCGTTGGCGAGCGCGGGTGTCGGCGCCGCGGACGTGGACGTGGTGGAGGCGCACGGTACGGGGACGTCGCTCGGTGACCCGATCGAGGCGCAGGCGCTGCTCGCCACGTACGGGCAGGAGCGGCCGGGTGGCCGGCCGCTGCTGCTGGGTTCGGTGAAGTCGAACATCGGTCACACGCAGGCCGCAGCGGGTGTCGCCGGGGTCATCAAGATGGTGCTGGCGATGCGGCACGGCGTCGTGCCGCCCACGCTGCATGTGGACGAGCCGAGCAGCCACGTCGACTGGGCGTCCGGCGCCGTGGAGTTGGCGACTGAGAAGGTCGCGTGGCCGGGGGAGGGGCCACGGCGCGCGGGTGTGTCCTCCTTCGGGATCAGCGGTACGAATGCCCACGTGATCCTGGAGCAGGCGCCTTTGGAGACCGCGGGCCAGGAGGCCGGGAAGCCGGTTCCCGGGGTGGTGCCGTGGGTGCTGTCCGCCAAGTCGCCCGCCGCGCTGCGCGCCCAGGCGGCGCGGCTGCGCGAGCACGTCGAGCGGGACGTCGACCTCGCGGGAACAGCGGTCGCGCTGGCCACCACCAGGACCGCCTTCGAGCACCGCGCCGTCGTCCTGGCCGAGGACGCCACGGGCTTCGCCGCGGCCCTCGACACCCTGGCGGACAAGGGCACCGCGGGCCGCCACCTGGTCCACGGCACGGCGCGGCCCGGCGCCAAGACCGCCTTCGTCTTCGCGGGGCAGGGCGCGCAGTGGGAGGGCATGGGAGGGCAGTGGTACGAGCGGCTGCCCGCGTTCGCCGCGGCGTTCGACGCCGTCTGTGCCGCCGCCGACCCGCAGCTCGACGTCCCCCTGGCCGACGTGGTGCTCGCGGGCTCCGCCGGACGCTCCTCGGACCACGCGGACCTGATCCACCGGACCGGCTACACCCAGATCGCCCTCTTCGCCGTCGAGGTAGCGCTGTTCCGCACCCTGGAGGCGTGGGGCGTGCGCCCGGACGTCGTCCTCGGCCACTCCATCGGTGAGATCGCCGCCGCCCACGTGGCCGGGGTCCTCTCCCTGGAAGACGCGGTCACGCTGGCCGTCGCCCGTGGCGCCCTCATGCAGCGGCTGCCCGAAGGCGGCGCCATGCTGGCCCTCGACGCCACCCGGGCGCAGGCCGAGGCATGGCTGCGCGCCCTGCCCGAGCAGCACCGGGAGCAGGTGGCCGTCGCCGCGGTCAACGGTCCCTCCGCCGTCGTCGTGTCCGGCGCGTCGGACGCCGTGGACCAGGTGGCGGAGGCCGCCGCCCGCGCGGGCAGGCGCACGCGCAGACTCCAGGTCAGCCACGCCTTCCACTCGCCGCTCATGGAGCCGGTGCTCGACGAGTTCCGCTCCGTGCTCACGCGGCTCACCTTCTCCCGCCCGGCCGTCCCGATGGTCTCCACCGTCACCGGCAGGCTCGCGGCGGACGACATCACGTCCCCGGACTACTGGGTGCGGCACGCCCGCGATGCCGTCCACTTCCAGGACGCCGTGCGCGCCGCGGAACCACGCGTGGACGCCTTCCTGGAGATCGGCCCGCACGCCGTGCTCACCCGCCCCCTGGAGGAGAGCCTCTCCGAGGGCCACCGCGCCACCGTCACCTCCGTCGCCCACCGCGAACGGCCCCTCGTCGCCGCCCTGCTGCGGGCGGTCGGCGCCCTGTGGACCGGCGGCGCCGACGTGGACTGGCGCGCGCTGCTGCCCGCCGTACCCGCGGTCCAGGACCTGCCCACGTACCCCTTCGAACGGCAGCGGTTCTGGCCCCGCGTCCCGCCGCGCCGCGCGGGCGACGTGAGCGGGGCGGGCCTCGCCGGGCTCGACCACCCGCTGCTCGGCGCCGCCGTCAGCGTCGCCGACGGCGGCGCCGCGGGCGGCTCCGTCCTCACCGGCCGCGTCTCGCTCGCCACCCACCCCTGGCTCGCCGACCACGCCGTGGTGGGCGCCGTGCTCCTGCCGGGCACCGCCTTCGTCGAACTCGCCCTGCGCGCCGGGCAGAACGTGGGCTGCGGCCACCTCCGCGACCTCACCCTGGAGACCCCGCTCGTCCTCGCCCCCGAGGACGCCGTGCAGATCCAGGTCGGCGTCGGCGCCCCCGACGACGAGGGCCACCGCCACGTCGTCGTGCACTCCCGCATCGAACCGTCCGACGACGGCACGAGCGGCGTCGAGACCGAGTGGATCAGGCACGCCCAAGGCGTCGTCGCCCCCGCCGTCCCGGGCCCCGACGCCGACGACTTCGGCGCCGTCACGGGCGCGGTGTGGCCGCCCCGCGGCGCGGCCCCGGTCGAGACCGAGGACTTCTACCCCGCCCTCGCCGAGCAGGGCTATGCCTACGGCCCCGCCTTCCAGGGGCTGCGCAGGGCCTGGCGGCGGGACGGTGACTTCTACGCGGACGTGGAGCTGCCCGAGGGCGCGGCGGACGACGTCACCGGCTTCGGCATCCACCCGGCCCTGCTCGACGCCGCCCTGCACGGCATCGGCCTCGGCGGCGTGGTCGACGACGCCGAGAACACCTCGCGGCTGCCGTTCGCCTGGTCCGGCGTGCGGCTGTGGGCGAGCGGCGCCCGCACCGTCCGCGTCTGCCTGACGACCACGGGCACCGCCGCCGTACGCGTACGGATCGCCGACGCCACGGGCACCCCCGTCGTCGGCATCGACGAACTCGTGCTGCGGCCCGTCTCCCAGACCCCCGTCGGCCCGCGGCGCGCGGTCGTCGCGGAGTCGCTGTTCACCGAGGCCTGGGAGCCCAGGAAGGCGGTCGCGCGGGACGCCGCCGCGAGCGAGGCCCCGCGGCTCTGGGGCCCGGACACCTCCCTCGACGCGCTGACGGGCGCCGACACCGTGCTCCTCGACTGCGCGGGGGACGGCGGCACCGACATCCTCGAAGGGGTACGTGCCCACGTGGGCCACGCCCTGGCACACATCCACGCATGGCTGGCGCACGACGCCTCGGCCTCCGCCCGGCTGACCGTCCTGACCAGGGGCGCCGTCGAGGTGCACCCCGGCGAAGGCGCCGACCCGGTCCAGGCCGCCGTGCACGGCCTGGTGCGCTCGGCACGCTCCGAGCACCCCGAACGGTTCGCGCTGCTCGACCTGGCACCCGGCGCCGACCCCGCCGACGTCCCCTGGCCCGCCGTGGGCGCCGCCCTCGCCGACCAGGAGACCGAGATCGCGGTCCGGGGCGGCGACGTCTTCGTGCCACGCCTGGTGCGTACCGCACCCGACGCCGAGGCCCCGGCCCCCTGCTCCGGGCAGGGCACCTTCCTGGTCACCGGTGGCACCGGCGTCATCGGCTCCGCCGTCGCCCGCCACCTGGTCACCGCCCACGGCGTACGCGACCTGGTCCTCGCCGGGCGGCGCGGCGCCGACGCGCCGGGAGCCACCGGACTCGCCGAGGAGCTGCGCGCGGCCGGCGCCGAGGTGCGCCTCGCCGTCTGCGACGTATCCCAGCGGTCCGAGCTGGCCGAACTCATCGGCTCGCTGCCCGAGTTGCGCGGCGTGGTGCACGCGGCCGGCGTCCTGGACGACGGCATGGTCACCGCGCAGACCGCCGAACGCCTGGACACCGTCCTGCGGCCCAAGGCCGACGCCGCCTGGCACCTGCACGAGCTCACCAAGGAGCGGGACCTCGATCTGTTCGTCCTCTTCTCCTCCGCCGCCGGCGTCTTCGGCTCCCCGGGCCAGTCAAACTACGCGGCCGCCAACACCTTCCTGGACGCGCTCGCCCGGCATCGCCGCGCGTCGGGCCTGCCCGCGCACTCGCTGGCCTGGGGCCTGTGGGCCGACATCAGCGCCATGACCGGCACGCTCAGCGACACCGACCTGGGCCGGCTCGACCGCGGTGGCCTGCGCGCCTTCAGCGCCGACGAGGGCCTCGCCCTGTTCGACGCCGCGGTACGGCTCACCGCGCCGGTCGCCGTCCCCGTACGCCTGGACCTGCGAGGCCAGGCCGACCCGCCCGCACTGCTGCGCTCCCTGGCCAGGCCCGCCCCGCGCCGTGCGGCGGCCGCCCCCGCGGCCGTCTCGTCGGCCTGGCACGAACGGCTGCTCGGCCTGCCGGACGCGGAGCGCGTCGCCGCGCTCGTGGACCTGGTGCGCGAACACGTCGCCACCGTCCTCGGCCACACCAGGCCCGAAGACATCGCGCCGGAGCAGTCCTTCGACGCCCTCGGCTTCGACTCGCTGACCGCCGTCGAACTCCGCAACCGCCTGGCCGAGTTCACCAAGGTCCAGCTGCCCACCACCCTCGTCTTCGACTACCCGAGCCCCGAGGCGCTGGCCGGCTTCCTCGACGAGGCGCTGGCAGGCCCCGCCGAGCGCGGCGCACACGCCGTACGGGCGGGGGCCACCGACGACGACCCCATCGCCATCGTCGGCATGGCCTGCCGCTACCCCGGCGGCGTCGGCTCCCCCGAAGAGCTGTGGGACATGGTCGCCGGCGGCCGCGAGGGCATCGGAGGCTTCCCCGCCGACCGCGGCTGGGACCTCCAGCGGCTCTACGACCCCGAGCCCGGCCGCACCGGATCGACGTACGTCCGCGAGAGTGGATTCCTGTACGACGCCGCCGAGTTCGACGCGGGATTCTTCGGTGTCTCGCCGCGCGAGGCCACCACGATGGACCCGCAGCACCGCCTGCTCCTCGAGACCTCCTGGGAGGCCATCGAGCGCGCGGGCATCGACCCGACGAGCCTGCGGCGCAGCAGGACCGGCGTGTACGCGGGCCTGATGCACCACGACTACGTGGCACGGCTCCAGGAGATCCCCGAGGAGATCGCGGGCTATCTCAGCAACGGCACCGCGGGCAGCGTCGCCTCCGGCCGCATCGCCTACACCTTCGGCTTCGAGGGCCCCGCCGTGACGATCGACACGGCCTGCTCCTCCTCCCTCGTCGCCCTGGACATGGCCGTGTCCGCGCTGCGCGGCGGCGTGTGCGACCTGGCGCTCGCCGGCGGCGTCGCCGTCATGGCGACCCCCGGTGTGTTCACGGAGTTCGGGAAGCAGGGCGGCCTCGCCCCCGACGGCCGCTGCAAGGCGTTCGCCGACGGCGCCGACGGCACCGCGTGGGGCGAGGGCGTCGGTGTCCTGCTGGTGGAGCGCCTCTCTGACGCCCGCCGCAACGGCCACCGCGTGCTCGCCGTCGTCCGGGGCACCGCGGTGAACCAGGACGGTGCGTCGAACGGCATGACGGCGCCGAACGGTCCGTCCCAGCAGCGGGTCATCCGCGAGGCGTTGGCGAGCGCGGGTGTCGGCGCCGCGGACGTGGACGTGGTGGAGGCGCACGGTACGGGGACGTCGCTCGGTGACCCGATCGAGGCGCAGGCGCTGCTCGCCACGTACGGGCAGGAGCGGCCGGGTGGCCGGCCGCTGCTGCTGGGTTCGGTGAAGTCGAACATCGGTCACACGCAGGCCGCAGCGGGTGTCGCCGGGGTCATCAAGATGGTGCTGGCGATGCGGCACGGCGTCGTGCCGCCCACGCTGCATGTGGACGAGCCGAGCAGCCACGTCGACTGGGCGTCCGGCGCCGTGGAGTTGGCGACTGAGAAGGTCGCGTGGCCGGGGGAGGGGCCACGGCGCGCGGGTGTGTCCTCCTTCGGGATCAGCGGTACGAATGCCCACGTGATCCTGGAGCAGGCCCCCCGGGACACCGCGGGCCAGGAGACCGGGAAGCCGGTTCCCGGGGTGGTGCCGTGGGTGCTGTCCGCCAAGTCACCTGCCGCGCTGCGGGCCCAGGCGGCGCGGCTGCGCGAGCACGCCGTCGCGCCGGACGTGGACCTGGCGGGGACGGCCATCGCGCTGGCCACCGGCCGGACCGCCTTCGAGCACCGCGCCGTCGTCCTGGCCGAGGACGCCACGGGCTTCGCCGCGGCCCTCGACACCCTGGCGGCCGGGGACGCTCCCGGTGACGACGCCGTGCTCGGCACGGCGCGCGGGGCACTCAGGACCGCGTTCGTCTTCCCCGACCGGGCCGAAGGGCTGCCCGAGGCGGCACGCGAACTCCTCGAAGCCTCACCGGTGTTCGCCTCCACCATGGCCGAGTGCGCCGCTGCCCTGGCCCCGCACACCGGATTCGCGCTGCTCGACGTCCTGCGTGAGGAGCCCGCGCGGCTCACCGACCCGGCCGTCGCCCACCCCGTCCTGTGGGCGGTCACGGTGTCGCTCGCCGAGATGTGGTCGGCCGCGGGCATCACCCCCGCCGCCGTCGTCGGCATCGGCGGCGGCGAGATCGCCGCGGCCTGCGCCGCCGGCATCCTGTCCCGCGCCGACGGCGCACTGCTCGCCGCCGAGCGGGGCCGCCTCCTCGCCGAGCACCAGCCCGAGCACGAGTCCGGGCACGAACCCGTGGCCGTGCGTGACGTGACGGCCCGCGCCCCGCGACCCGACGCCCCGAGCGAGCGGTCGACGGCACCGGCAGGCCGGATCACCACGGGCGACGCACGCATACGGATGTACTCGGCCGCCACCGGGTCACGCCTCGGAGCCGAGGACCTGGACGCGACGTACTGGCACGACACCCCGCGCGAGCCCGTCAGGCCGGACGCCGCGGTGAAGGCGCTGCTCGGCGACGGCGTCGAGGCCATCGTCGAGCTGGGCACCCTCGTCTCCCCGGAGACGACCGCCGCCGTCGAGGAAGCCACGGCCGCCGACGGCCCCGCCCTCCTCGTCACCGCCGCTCTACGGGACGCCCACGAGGGGCGCCCCGCACCGCTGTCGACCGCCGCGGCACTGTGGGCACGCGGCGGCACCGTCGACTGGACGGCCCTGCTCGACACCTCGGCGCGCCCCGCCGACGTACCCACGTACGCCTTCCAGCGCCGCCGCTACTGGCTGGACGTCTCCGCACCCGCGGGCGACGCGGGCACCGTCGGGCTCACGGCGGCCGGCCACCCGCTGCTCGCCGGCGCGGTCGAGCCCGCGGACAGCGACACGGCCCTGCTCACCGGCAGGCTCGCACGGGCCACCCACCCCTGGCTCGCCGACCACGCGGTCGCGGACACCGTCGTACTGCCCGGCACCGTCCTGCTCGACTGGGCGCTGTACGCGGGAGGCAGGCTCGGCTGCGCCCAGGTGGCCGAACTCGCCCTGGAAGCGCCGCTGGTCGTGGACCCCCACGCCGCCGTGCACGTCCAGGTCCAGGTCGGCGCGGCGGACGAGGCGGGTCTGCGCACCCTGACCGTGCACTCCCGGCCCGAACCGGGGGCCGGCGAGGAGGCGGGAGAGTGGACGCGCCACGCCCGCGCCGTCGTCGCGCCCGTCCCGCACAGCCCCGTGGACACCACCGGGTTCCGCGTCCTGTCCGGAGCCTGGCCGCCGCCCGGCGCCCAGGCCCTCGAACCGGCCGCGCTCTACGCCGCCCTGGAGGAGCGGGGCCACTTCCACGGGCCCGTCTTCCGCGGCCTGCGCGCCGCCTGGCGCAGCGGCACCGACCTCTTCGCGGAGGTGACGCTGCACGACGAGGCCTCCGCCGCGGCGCACGGCTTCGGCGGCCCGCACCCGGCCCTGCTCGACGCCGCGCTGCACGCGCACATCGCCGAGCCTCCCACGGACACGGACACGGACACGTACACGGACACGGACGCGGACACGGGCGGCGCGCGGGTTTGGCTCTCCGCCGGCTGGGGCGGGGTCCGGGTCCTGGACGCCACGGGCACCACGAGTCTTCGCGTACGGCTGTCCGACGCGGGCGACGGCGCGCTCGCCCTGCACCTGGCCGACACCACCGGACGGCCGGTCGCCGAGGTCCGCGAGGTGACCATGCGGGCGGTGCCCACCGCCGGCTTCCGGCGCGCAGAGGACACCGAGGCCCGCACCCCGCGCACCCCCGCCCGGCAGCCCACCGACCGCCCCGCGCAGTCGGGGCGGAACGCCGTCGCACGGATCCTGGCCGCCGATCCCGACAAGCGGGCCCGGCTCGTCGAGGACCTCGTCCGCACCGAACTCGCCGCGGTCCTCGGACACGGCGACGCCGAAGTCATCGACGTGGACGCCGACTTCCTCGACCTGGGCGTCGACTCGATGGCGGGCATCGACATGCGCGCCAGGCTCGGCTCCCTGCTGCGCCTGGAGCTCCCCGCGGCCACGCTGTTCGAGCACCCGACCACGGCGCTCCTCGCCGCGCACCTGGTCGACCTCGTCGGCACCGCACCCGAGCCGGACGACGCGGGCACCACCGGCACGGCACCCGCCGCCCCCGCATCGCCGTTCGACAGCCTGGAGGCCCTCTACCGCCAGTCCTACGCCCTCGGCACGGCGGGCTCGACCGGCATGGACCTCATCCAGGCCGCGGGCAGGCTGCGGGCCGCCTTCGGCTCCGAGGACGCGGCGGAGCAGGCGCAGGAGCCGATCCGTCTCGCCAGGGGCGACGCGGACCGGGCGGCACTCGTGTGCGTCCCGGCGATCACGGCGACCGCGGGCCCCCTCCAGTACGTCGGTCTCGCCCAGCGGATCGAGGGCGAACGCGACGTGATGGTGCTGGTCAACCCGGGCTTCGTGGAAGGGCAGTTGGTGCCCGGCTCGTTCGAGGCGTTCCTCGACGCCCAGGTCGAGGCGCTGCGCTCGGCCGTGGGCTCGCGGCCGTTCGTGCTCCTCGGGCACTCCGCGGGCGGGCTGATCGGCCACGCGCTGGCCACGCGTGCGGAGCGGGCGGGGCTCACCCTCGTCGGCACCGTCGTCCTGGACACCTTCCAGGCCGGCACGGAGTTCTCCGCCGACCTGAGCCGGGCCATGATGGAGGGCCTCTTCGCCCGCGAACACCTCTTCGGAAGCGGCGCGTTGAGCGGCGTACGACTCAGCGCCATGGGGCATTACCACACGCTCATGGACGAGTGCGAGATCGCGCCGACCGAGGCTCCGACGCTCTTCGTACGCGCCGAGGACCCCCTGAAGCACCAGGCCGACGGCTTCGACGACGAGAGCTGGCGGGCCTCCTGGTCGCTTCCGCACACGCTGGTCACCGCACCCGGCGACCACTTCACGCTCATGGAGGAGCACATCGGCGCGACCACCGCCGCGATCCGCGCCTGGCTCGCGGAGCGTGGCATCTGAACCACCGGTCGGCACAGGGCAGTTCGCCCACCCCTTTCATAGGAGACAGCGCAGTGATAGTTCTTGGTTACAACGGGTTCTCCCGCGCCGCCGAGCTCTTCGGCAAGCTCTACGGCTATACGCAGGACAGCGTCGACCGGCACAGCTTCCTCGGCCACGACGCGGCCGCGTCGCTGTTCATCGACGGCAAGCTGGTCGCCGCCGTCGAGGAAGAGCGCATGAACCGGCAGAAGAAGACCACCGCCTTCCCGATCAACGCCATGCGCTGGGTCCTCGGCCAGGCGGGGATCGACTTCGCCGACGTCGACTACTACGCCTTCGGCTGGCGGTTCACCCCGGAGTTCGCCGACGACGCCATCTCCAAGCTCGCCGGGGCGCCGATACCCCCCGAGTACAAGTTCCAGGCCATCTCCGGCTTCGGCGAGCTCTACACCGGCATGCTCGGCAAGACCGCCATCCTGGAGGACTTCGCCCGCAACACCGGCCACGAGCTGACCGAGGACAAGCTCATCACGGTCCCGCACCACCGGGCACACCTCGCCTGCGGCCGCACCTTCGCCGGTTTCGAGGACGCCGCCTTCCTCATCAGCGACGGCCAGGGCGAAGCGGACAGCGCCATCATGGGCGAGGTCCGCGACGGCGAGGTGAAGGTCTTCGAACAGTTCACGATCGACTCCCGCAACTCGATCGCCCAGCTCTTCGCCGAGATCACGCGGTATCTCGGATTCACCCCGAACAACGACGAGTACAAGGTCATGGGCCTCGGCGGGTTCGGGCAGCCGCCGGCGCGGGAGGACAACCCCCTCCTGAACCACGTCATCACCTTCGACGGCCCCGGGCGCTACGCGCTGGCCCTGGCCGACGACCCGCGCGGCCCCCGCGCCTACCTCCCCCTCTTCGACGAGATCTTCGGCGGCAACGACGACAACCGGGGCGAGTTCGAATTCCAGGTCCGGGTCGCGAGCGCCGCCCAGCAGGCCCTCGAAGTGGTCACCGCGCACCAGCTGCGCGCCCTCGCCGACGTCACCGACCTGCGCGACCTCATCTACGAGGGCGGTGTGGCGCTCAACTGCGTCAACAACACCAAGCTGCTCGAGGAACTGCCCTTCGAGCGCGCCGAGGTCAGCTTCGGCGCCAGCGACCCGGGTGTCTCCATCGGCGCCGCCGCCCACGTCGTCCGCGAGAAGAACGTCCCGATCGTGCCGGTGAAGACGCCCTACCTCGGCCCGGAGTACACCGCCGAGGAGATCGTCGCCACCCTGGACGGCTACACCGACCGGGTCACCTGGGAGGAGTACGCCGACGGCGCGATCGTCGCGAAGACCGCCGAACTGCTCAGCGGCAAGACCGTCATCGGCTGGTTCCAGGGCCGCACCGAGTACGGCCCGCGCGCGCTCGGCAACCGTTCCATCCTGGCCAACCCGTCACACGCCGACATGAAGGACGTCATCAACACCCGCGTCAAGCACCGCGAGCCGTTCCGCCCGTTCGCCCCCATCGTCCTGGAGGAGAACGCGGCCAGTGTCTTCGAGCTCGGCAAGAAGCAGCGCTCGCCGTACATGACCTTCGTGTTCCCCGTGAAGCCCGAGTACACGGAGAGGATCGCGGCCGCCACGCACGTCGACGCCACCTCGCGCATCCAGACCGTTACGGACGACAGCAACCCCCGACTGGCCGCGCTGCTGCGTGAGTTCACCGCGCGCACCGATGTGCCGTGCCTGGTCAACACCTCCTTCAACGTCGCGGGCGAGCCGGTCGTCTGCTCCCCGAAGGACGCCGTCGAGTGCTTCCTCGGCACCGACATCGACTACCTCGTCCTCGGCGACCACCTGGTCACGAAGCGATGAGCGCACCCACCGGAATCGCCTGGCGCGCCCGTACGGCGCTCGTCCTGGAAGCGGTAGGGGCGGCGGCCACGGTCGGCCCCGTCCTCGCCGTCATCGAGGTGTGCAGGGAACTGCTCGACGGCGACCCCGACGGGGGCAGGATCGGCCGGCTCGTCCTCCTGGTCGCCGCCGCGGCGGTCGTCGGATTCGTGGCCCAGCTGGCGGGTCGCGTCCTGAGCAAGGAGGCGGGGGCGCGCACCCAGTACGCCCTGCTCCTCGCGGTCACCGGCAGGCTGCGCGGCGCCCATGCCGCCCGCCCGCTGCACGCCGCCTGGCAGGAGCACGGCACCACTCTGGGCCGTGACATCCACTCGATGGGCGTGATGGTCGGCCGGGCCGGATCGGAGCTCCTCTCGGCCGTCCTGGTCTTCGTCCTGTCGATCGGCTATCTGTTCTGGGTCGACTGGCTGATGGCGCTCATCACCCTGGCGCCGATCCTGCTGGGCTTCGCCGTCTTCGGTTTCATCTCCGCCCGCTTCTTCAAGGAGATGGCGACCGACTACGCGACGAGCATCGGCGGCATCGACGCCGTGCGGCCCACCCTCACCCTGCCCCAGCGCGTCAACCCCGTGGGCACCCGGGCCGACACGGCCGAGGCCACCCGTACCTCGGCCCGCAGGCTGGCCGACGTCACCGACGAGTTCAGCGAGTTCTTCCGCGTACGCATCGGCTCGCTGCTCGGCGGCCGCGCCCTCGCGGAGATCGCCTTCTCGCCGCTGACCGTGCTCGTCTTCGTGCTGTGCGGAGGAGCGCTGCTGATCCGCTCGGACTCGCTGGCGCCCGCCGACCTGGTGCCGTTCCTGCTCCTCGGCGCGGGGCTCGCGGCGCCCCTGCTGGCCATCACCTACTTCCTGGAGGAAGTGGGCGAGGGCAAGAAGGCGGCGGCGCGCCTGACGCAGTTCGCCACGGGGAGCGCACCGGCAGGACCCGGCGACGCGAAGCCGAAGTCCAGGCCGAAGGCGGACGCGGGAAAGGAGCCGGAGCCGCAGGAGGACCCGGGTCCCGCCGTCGAGCTGCCCGAGCTGCCGGAGCGGGGCGTGGTGACGGTCGTCGCCGCCACCGACGCGGACGCCGACGCGATCATCGACGGGATCACCGCACAGACCCCCGCGGAGCGGTTCGCCGCGGTCGAGGCCGACCCCGCGGTCGTCATCGGCGCGATCGGCGCGTACATCACCGCCGACCGTGCCGACGGCGATCCAAAGGAGGCCGAGCGGGCCGCGCGCGCCGCCGGCTGCCACGAGTCGATCGCCGCGCTGCCGCGCGGCTACGACGCGATCGTGGGCACCGAGGCCCCCCAGTCCTACCCCGAACTCCAACGGCTCGCGCTCGCCCGGCTGCTCGCCGCCGACCGCGACGTCGTCCTGCTCGACCAGCGCGCCTTCCCCGGCGACCCGGACACCCTGCGGACCGCGGTCACCGGCTTGCGGGAGCGGGCCTGTGTGGTCGTCGTCGCCACCGGTCCGCCGGTGGTCACCGACGGGCGGTTCGTGGTGAGCGAGGCGGGAAAGGTGGTCGCGTCCGGCACCCACGAGGAGCTGGCGGGACCCGGCGGACCGTACGCCGGACTGTTCGACCCGGCCCGGGACGCGCGGCTCGCCGCGGGCTCCGCGGCCCTTTCCACGGCGCCCGCGCGATCCACCGGAGGCGCGGCGTCCCAGGAGGTGGCCCGATGAGGCCCGTACTCGCTCTCTTCCTGCACGCCACGGGGCAGCGGGCGCTGCGCTCGCTCTGCCTGTTCCTGCTGGTCGGCTCCGTGATCCAGGGCGTCGCTTTCGCCCTGGTGGTGCCGGTCACCGAGGACCTGCTCACGCCCGGCGCGGCGGTGCCCTGGACCTGGATCGGCGTCATGGCCGCCGCCGGCGTGGTGTACGGGGTGCTCCACCACCGCAGCGTGCCGATGGGCAACGACCTGGGCGCCGAGCTGGTGACCACCCTGCACAGGGCGGTCGCCGAGCGCACGCAGAAGCTGCCCAACCGGGAGCTCGACGCGAGCCACTCCGACCGGCTCGCGGCGCTGGACGGCACCGCGGTCGTGGTCCTGATGGGCCTGCCCGCCCACGTGCTGCGCCCGGCGGTCGCGGCCGTCGCCACCCCGCTGACGGTGATCGTCATCAGCGCCTTCTTCGACGTACGCGTCGCGCTGACGCTGGCCGGGGGGCTGGCTGTCCTCGCGCTGTGCTCCCTTCTCGTGGCCCGGCTGCTCGTGCGGCGCGAGGAGCCGGACGGGGCGGAGTGGCTGCGGCGGAGCTACGGAAAGCCGGGCACGCCGCACTCCGGCGGCCACGTGCTGCCCGCCACCGGCGAGGTGCTGCTGTGGCGTGTGGTCGAGCTCGCCGCCTGCGCGGCGGTCGGTGTGTGCGCCTGGCTGGCCGCCGGCGACGACGGCCTGACCGGGACGGAGGGTGTCGCGCTGATCGTCCTGGCGGTACTCACCTACCGGCCCATGATGGAGGCCGTCCTGCTGACCAGCACCATCATGAACGCCCGCGAGGTGATGGCCGGCATCGGCAAGCTCCTCGGCACGCACGAGGAGAGCGGCGCGCGCGACGGCCGCCCTGCCGCCGACTGGCCCGGCAGCGCCGACGTCGTCTTCGACGGTGTGGGCCTGACGATCGAGGGCACGGCGGTGCTCGACGGGGTCTCCTTCGCGACCGCGGACGGCACCACCACGGCGCTCGTCGGCGCCCCCGACGGCATCCGGCTGCTCCTCGGCGACCTGCTGACCGGCGATGTCACCCCGACCTCGGGGCAGGTGCGGATCGGCGGCACGGACGTCGCCGCCCTCGCCCCGTCCGTGGTCGAAGGGCACATCGCCCGCGTCTCCCCGCAGGCACCGGGCCTCACCCGCGAGGAGGCGGCCCTGGTGCTCGGCTCCTTCCCCGAGGGGTCGGCGGAGCGGCCCGGCGTGCGCGAGGCGCTCGGCCGGCTGCGGGCCGCGGTGGAGGAGGAGGCGGCACTGTCCGAGCGGGACCGCTGGCGGCTCGCGCTGCTGCGGGCGCTGCGGGACGACCCGTCGCTGGTGGTCGTGGACGCGACCGCGGGCACGGACCCGTTCGTCGCCGACGCGCACCTCGCCGAGCTGCTCGCGGAGCTCACCCGTGACCGCACCTGCTGGCTGATCGCGGGCATCGGTGGTGAACTGCCGCCGTACGGCAGCCTGTTGGAGGTCACGGCTGCCGGTGTGACCCCGGGGACGCCCGCGCAGAGCTGACGGGCGCAACCCACCAGGACGGTGCCGGGCCGCAGCCGTGAGGCTGTGGCCCGGCACCGGCCGGGGTTCCGGAGCGGGGCGCGTTACGCGCCGTCCGCCCACAGGCCGTGGTGCTGCCGGTACCAGTCGACCGTCGCCGCGAGCCCGTCGTCGAACGGCACCGCCGGCTTGTAGCCCAGGGCGCCGGAGATCTTGGAGATGTCCATCGCGTACCGCCGGTCGTGGCCCTTGCGGTCGGTCACCCGCTCCACCATCGACGTGTCCTTGCCGAGCAGGTCGAGCAGTCGCCCGGTCAGCGCGCGGTTGGTCAGCTCCGTGCCGCCGCCGACGTTGTAGACCTCGCCGGGTTCGCCGCCCGCTGCGACCAGCGCGATGCCCTGGCAGTGGTCGTCGACGTGCAGCCAGTCCCGTACATGCGTGCCGTCCCCATAGAGCGGCACCTGCTGGCCGGCCAGCAGACGGGAGACGAACAGCGGGATTATCTTCTCCGGGTACTGATACGGGCCATAAGTGTTGGAACCGCGGGTGACGCAGACCGGAAGTCCATGCGTCCGCTGAAAAGCGAGAGCCATCAGGTCGGAGGAGGCCTTCGACGCCGCATAAGGGGAGTTCGGGGAGAGGGGCGCCTCTTCCGTCCATGGTGTCCCTTCGGCGTCGAGCGAGCCGTACACCTCATCGGTCGAGACATGCACGAATTTCCCCACGCCCGCCGCCAGGGCGGCGGTCAGGAGCGTCTGCGTCCCGAGCACATTGGTCCGTACGAACTCCTCGGCCCCGGAAATGGAGCGGTCGACGTGCGACTCGGCGGCGATATGCACGACGAGATCGCTGTCGCGCAGCACGTCGCGCATCAAGGGGGCGTCGCAGATATCGCCCTCCACGAAACGCAGCGAGGGATTGTCGAGAACAGAGGTGAGGTTTTCTTTCCGGCCCGCGTAGGTGAGCTTGTCGAGCACCACCACATCGGCTCCCGTGAGGGCTGGATATGCACCCTGCACCGCGTGCCTGACGAAATTAGATCCGATGAAGCCGGCACCACCGGTGACAACTATGCGCACTGGACGCCTTTCAGTCTTGACGGGCTTGTCGGGAAATCTCCATCAGATACTTTCCGTAATCGGTTTTCGCGAGCCGACTGCCGAGGTCGTAACAGGCCGTGGCGTCGATGAAGTTCATACGGAAAGCAATCTCCTCCAGGCACGCTATCCGTACCCCCTGACGCTGCTCCAGCGTCTGCACGAACTGCGAGGCCTGGAGGAGGGAGTCGTGGGTGCCGGTGTCCAGCCAGGCGAACCCGCGTCCCAGGTTGACCATCCTGGCCCTGCCCTGCTCCAGGTAGACGCGGTTCACATCGGTGATCTCAAGCTCGCCGCGGCGCGACGGCCGCAGGTTCTTGGCCACGTCCACGACGTCGTTGCCGTACACGTACAGGCCGGTGATGGCCAGGTTGGACCGGGGTGACGTGGGCTTCTCCTCCAGGGAGACGAGCTGCCCGTCGGCGTCCACCTCGCCGATGCCGTACCGCTCGGGATCTCCGACCGAATAGCCGAAGAGGACGCAGCCGTCGACGTTCCGAGTCTCGGCCTGGATCATTCTGCCGAGGCCGGGACCGTGGAAGATGTTGTCGCCGAGCACCAGCGTCACGGCGTCATCGCCGATGAATTCCGCGCCGATGATGAATGCCTCGGCGATGCCATTCGCCTCCGCCTGCTCGGCGTATTCTATGCTCAGACCGAGCTGACTGCCGTCCCCGAGCAGATCGCGGAACGTGCCCAGATGCCGTGGCGAAGAGATGACAAGGATTTCCTGTATGCCGCCCAGCATGAGTGCCGAGAGCGGATAATAGATCAGGGGTTTGTTGTACACCGGGAGTATCTGCTTCGACACGGCGTACGTTAACGGGTAGAGCCGGGTGCCATTGCCCCCGGCCAGAATGATGCCCTTCATGCGGCCAATATCTCCGTAAACGACTGGGTGGACTGGACGTTTCCGAAGGGTGGCCGGGAGGTTGGGTGCGGTCACATCCGCTTCGGATGCCGCTGACACGCGCTCAAAGCGGCGTTGTCTTACCGTTGTTCAAAAGCGAGCGTAGGCTTGCGTGATCGCCTCTGTCAATGTGACTCCTGACTCGTCCAGTTGTAAACATGGATATCCCAACTCCGTTCTGCCGCAACCATGTTGTCCTCACTCCTTTTCGGCCCGCACCAGCCCGTTGTCGCGCGCCGCCCCACCCTGCGCCGCCCCGTCGACGCGACCCCTCGGCCGTGGCCGGCTCGCCGATCCGTGGGACCTCGGGTAACCTTTCGACGTAAGGCAGGCCCACTGTCCTGCGCATGAGCCCCCGTACCTCTTTGGAGGACCAGACATGGTCGGGGGCGTTTTGCTGTGTCTTTGTGGGAGTGACCTGCGCCGTTTCGCGTGAAAATGTGAGACTTATGCGTTTCCTTGAGCCCGGTACGGGGCGGCATGTATCAACTCCTCCGGTTCCCTACGACCTGACGTACGACGACGTCTTCATGGTGCCGAGGCGCTCCGCCGTCGGTTCCCGTCAGGGTGTCGACCTGACCTCGCCCGACGGGACCGGCACCACGATCCCGCTGGTCGTCGCCAACATGACCGCGATCGCCGGCCGGCGCATGGCCGAGACCGTCGCCCGCCGCGGCGGCCTCGTCGTCATCCCCCAGGACATCCCGATCGAGGTCGTCACCGACGTCGTCTCCTGGGTCAAGACGCGCCACCACGTCCTGGACACCCCGATCGTCCTGGCCCCGTCGCAGACCGTCGCGGACGCCCTCGCGCTGCTGCCCAAGCGCGCGCACAACGCCGGTGTCGTGGTCGACGCCGACCAGAAGCCCGTGGGCGTCGTCACCGACACCGACCTGAACGGCGTGGACCGCTTCACGCAGCTCTCCGAGGTCATGTCCAGGGACCTGCTGCTCCTGGACGCCGACATCGACCCGCGCGACGCGTTCAACAAGCTGGACCACGCCAACCGCCGGTACGCCCCCGCCGTGGACAAGGACGGCCGCCTCGCCGGCATCCTGACCCGCACGGGCGCCCTGCGCGCCACCCTCTACACCCCGGCCGTCGACGCCAACGGCGGCCTGCGCATCGCCGCCGCCGTCGGCATCAACGGCGACGTGGCGGGCAAGGCCAAGCAGCTCCTCGACGCGGGCGTCGACACGCTCGTCGTGGACACCGCCCACGGCCACCAGGAGTCGATGATCGCCGCGGTCAAGGCCGTGCGCGCGCTCGACCCGCGGGTGCCGATCGTCGCGGGCAACATCGTCGCCGCCGAGGGCGTGCGCGACCTCATCGAGGCGGGCGCCGACATCATCAAGGTCGGCGTGGGCCCCGGCGCCATGTGCACCACGCGCATGATGACCGGCGTCGGCCGCCCGCAGTTCTCCGCGGTGTTCGAATGCGCCGCCGAGGCGAAGAAGTACGGCAAGCACGTGTGGGCCGACGGCGGTGTCCGCCACCCCCGCGACGTCGCCATGGCGCTGGCCGCCGGTGCCTCGAACGTCATGATCGGCTCCTGGTTCGCTGGTACGTACGAGTCCCCGGGCGACCTCCAGCACGACGCCCAGGGCCGCGCGTACAAGGAGTCCTTCGGCATGGCCTCCGCCCGCGCGGTGCGCAACCGCACGAGCGAGGAGTCGGCGTACGACCGGGCCCGCAAGGCGCTCTTCGAGGAGGGCATCTCGACCTCCCGCATGTTCCTCGACCCGACCCGTCCGGGCGTCGAGGACCTGATCGACTCGATCATCGCGGGCGTCCGCTCCTCCTGCACCTACGCGGGCGCGGCGTCCCTCGCGGAGTTCACCGAGAAGGCCACGGTGGGCATCCAGAGCGCCGCCGGATACGCGGAGGGCAAGCCGCTGCACGCCAGCTGGAGCTAGTCACCTCCGTACCGGACACCTCACGAAAGGCCCCCTCGGAACACTCCGAGGGGGCCTTTCGTCGTCGTCGCGGAAAGGGTGGAACGCAACGGACTAAACGGACCGCGCAACGAAGACGCACATATGACGGAAGTGCGCAATGATCAACTGGTGTTGCGCAAGGTTGCTGCATTACGGTCGGGAAGGCGCGGACCTTAGAGTCAGGCGCTGAACGTGGTGTGGCGGGGACTGCCTGCTCGGTGGTTCCCGTCTTCCGACACGGGTGCCATGGGTCCCCGCCGCCGTGACCGGCAGCGATGAAGGAGCCAGCGCGTGCTCGACCAAGGCGCACCCCCGCAGAACCGCCCAAGCCCCCCGGGCCTCTCCGGGCTCGGCGGCCGTTTGATGCGCCGCAAGCCGGTGGAACTCCTGGTCGCGGAGGGTGGCCAGGGTGAGGGAGGCTCGCTGAGGCGCTCCCTCGGCATGTGGCAGCTCACCATGATCAGCATCGGTGCCACGCTCGGCACCGGCATCTTCGTCGTCCTCGGCGAGAGCGTCCCCAAGGCCGGCCCCGCCGTGACCGTGTCGTTCGTGATCGCCGGACTCACCGCCCTCTTCTCGGCACTCTCGTACGCGGAACTGGCGGGCTCCATACCCGTCGCCGGCTCCTCGTACTCGTACGCGTACGCAACGATGGGCGAACTCATCGCCTGGGTCTGCGGCTGGTGTCTCGTCCTGGAGTACGGCGTCTCGGTCGCGGCCGTCGCCGTCGGCTGGGGCGAGTACCTCAACGAACTCCTCGACGGGACCATCGGCGTCACCATCCCCGCCGTGCTCTCCTCCGCACCCGGCGAGGGCGGCGTCATCAACCTGCCCGGCCTGATCGTCGTGCTGCTGGCCATGGTGTTCCTGCTCGGCGGCGCCAAGGAGTCGGCGACGGCCAACACGGTCATGGTCATCGTGAAGATCGCCGCGCTCGTGCTCTTCTGCACCATCGGCTTCATGGGCTTCAAGTCCGGCAACTACTCCGACTTCATGCCGCTCGGCACGGCCGGCGTCAGCGCCGCCGCCGCGAGCCTGTTCTTCTCGTACATCGGCTTCGACGCCGCCTCCACCGCCGGTGAGGAGGCGAAGAACCCGCAGCGCGACCTGCCGCGCGCGATCATGCTCTCGCTGATCATCGTCACGGCCCTCTACGTCCTGGTCGCGGCCGTCGCCGTCGGCGCCTGGAACTGGAAGGACTTCGAGGGCTCCGAGGCCACGCTCGCCGCGATCATGAACGACGTCAGTGGCCAGAACTTCTGGGGCACGCTGCTCGCCGCCGGCGCGGTCATCTCCATCGCGTCCGTCGTCCTGACCGTCCTCTACGGCCAGACCCGCGTGCTGTTCGCCATGTCGCGCGACGGCCTCGTCCCCAAGGCCTTCGGCAAGGTCAGCAAGAAGACGGGCACGCCCCGCGTGAACACCGTCATCGTGTCGCTGTTCTGCGCCGCGCTCGCCTCGGTCATCCCGCTCGGCAAGCTCGTCGACGCCACCAGCATCGGCACGCTCTTCGCCTTCGGCCTGGTCAACATCGCCGTGATCGTGCTGCGCCGCACCCGCCCGGACATGCCGCGCACCTTCCGGGTGCCGCTCGGCTGGCTCTTCCCGGTGCTCGGCTTCGGCTTCTGCGCGTACAACATGTTCAGCCTCGACTCCGTGACGTGGGTCGTGTTCGGTGTCTGGATGGCTGTCGGCCTCGTGTTCTACTTCCTGTACGGCATGCGCCGCTCCCGATTGGCCACAGCAGAAAAGTGATCGACCCCCCGTGCGACTGAACGATCTCGACGAACGCATCGTGCACGCCCTCGCCGAGGACGCCCGCCGCTCCTACGCCGACATCGGCCAGCTGGTCGGGCTCTCCGCGCCCGCCGTCAAGCGGCGCGTCGACCGGCTGCGGGCCACCGGAGCCATCACGGGCTTCACGGTGCGGGTGGACCCCGCGGCTCTCGGCTGGGAGACCGAGGGGTTCATCGAGATCTACTGTCGCCGCAATACCTCGCCGGAGGCGATCAAGCGGGGGCTCGAGCGGTACCCGGAGATCGCGTCCGCGTCCACCGTCACGGGGGATGCGGACGCGATCGTTCAGGTCTTCGCCGCGGATATGCGGCATTTCGAGCGGGTGCTTGAGCGGATCGCGGGGGAGCCGTTCGTTGAGCGGACGAGGTCGGTGCTGGTGCTTTCGCCGTTGATGCGGAGGTTTTCTTCCGGGTCGCCGGCGTAGCTGTTCGGGTCTGCGGGTGCGGGTTGGTGGGGGCTGGTCGCGCAGTTCCCCGCGCCCCTTGGGTGGGTGGGGTCTGGGTCCGGGTTTTCGGGTGCGGGTTGGTGGGGGCTGGTCGCGCAGTTCCCCGCGCCCCTTCGGTGGGTGGGGTCTGGGTTCGGGTTTGCGGGTGCGGGTTGGTGGGGGCTCGTCGCGCAGTCCTCGCGTGTCTTACGGGGCCTTCGGGTACGGGACCTTCCACGGGGTTACGTGGAAGTCGCCCGTGCCGCTCTTGACCTTCTCGTGTGGGGCCGAGCTGGTGCACTTCGGGAGGTTCTTCGTGCCGTCGGGGCCGCCCACGGCCGCCCAGCTGTAGCCCACGCGGTCGGTGCCGCCCGTGTCGTGGACCGTGAAGCCGACCCGGCCGCCCTTGATGTCCTTCAGGTTCGTGGCGGTGATGATCCCGGTCGCCGTGGCCACCTTGCCGCCCGTCATCAGGCAGTCGATGCGGCCCTTCGCCCAGCCGCCCTCACCGCCCGGCTTGTCCAGATGGACGAAGCGGAAGGTGCCGGTCGCCTTCGACGGGTCGCCGTTGTCCTGAGCCGCCAGATGCGCGTCGAAGGTGAACGTCACGTCCTCCGTGGTCTCGCGGTACATCTTCGCCGTGCCGGTGAGCGCGGCGGCCTCGCGCTCGGTGGCCTTGTCGGCCGTGTGGGGCGCTGCGGTCGACGAGGCGGGGCGTGACACGTCCTCCCCGGACGCGACGGCCACACCGGCCACCCCCGCGGTCATGAGGAGCGCGGCGCCCACCGCCAGGGCGCGGCGGCGGTCGAGGACGCGGTCGATGGTCGTACGGCTCATGGGAGGCCTTCCCTCTGCCAGGCGTTCACCCGGTCTCTCCGGGTGTCATCACGCTCTCGCGGAAGGGGGCCCCGGCACGTCCGGCCACGGGCGGCACTCCGCTTCCCCCGCGCGGCGGGGACGGCCGCGCGGGCCCTGCGCCCGTGGGTGGACAGCGCTGATACGTGAGGCGCGTCTCCCCGCGCAACGAATCACCGCCGATGACCCGCCACGCGCAACAGATCGCGCGGCTGCCCGCAACGGTCGCGCCTTGTCCCGGCAAGGCCGCCGACCGTACCGTCTAACGGACCCCACCTGCCCCTTCGTACGCCCTGAGGATCAGCCATGCCTGCGCTGCGCACCGCCCTGCTCCAGAGTTCCGGGCAGCTCGGATCCGTCACCGAGAACCTCACGGCGCTCGACGAGGCGGCGGGACGCGCGGCCGCCGCGGGGGCCGGACTGCTGGCCGCTCCCGAGCTCTTCCTCACCGGCTACGCGATCGGCGACGGCATCGCCCGCCTCGCCGAGCCCGCCGACGGCGCATCGGCCACGGCCATCGCCGAGATCGCGGCCCGCCACGGCGTCGGCATCGTCTACGGCTACCCGGAGCGCGAGGGCGAGGCGGTCTACAACTCCGCGCAGCTGATCGGCCCCGACGGCGCCCGGCTCGCGAACTACCGCAAGACCCACCTCTTCGGCTGCTTCGAGCGCGACTCCTTCACGACGGGCGAACAGCCCGTCGTCCAGGCGGAGTTGGGCGGCGTCCGCGTCGGCCTCATGATCTGCTACGACGTGGAGTTCCCGGAGAACGTCCGCGCGCACGCCCTCGCCGGCACCGACCTCCTGGTCGTCCCCACCGCGCAGATGCACCCCTTCCAGTTCGTCGCCGAGTCCGTCGTGCCGGTGCGCGCCTTCGAGAACCAGATGTACGTCGCGTACGTCAACCGGGTCGGCCCGGAGGGAGAGTTCGAGTTCGTCGGGCTCTCCACGCTGGCCGGTCCCGACGGCGTGGCGCGCGCCCGCGCGGGCCGCGGCGAGGAGCTGGTCATCGGTGACGTCGACCCGGAGTTCCTGAGCGCCTCCCGCGAGAACAACCCCTACCTGCGCGACCGCCGCCCCGGCCTGTACGCGTCCCTCGTCTGAGCCCAGCCCCCCCCACCTGCCTTTTTCAGTTCCGTGCAAGGAGTCCGTACCCCATGACGTCCACGGTGCCCACCGCCATCCAGCACACCGACGCCCAGCCGCCGATCACCATGTTCGGCCCGGACTTCCCCTACGCGTACGACGACTACCTCGCGCACCCCGCGGGCCTCGGCCAGATACCCGCCACCGAGCACGGCACCGAGGTCGCCGTCATCGGCGGCGGCCTGTCCGGCATCGTGGCCGCGTACGAACTGATGAAGATGGGCCTCAAGCCCGTCGTGTACGAGGCCGACCAGATCGGCGGCCGGCTGCGCACCGTCGGCTTCGAGGGCTGCGACCCCTCGCTCACCGCCGAGATGGGCGCGATGCGCTTCCCGCCGTCCTCCACGGCCCTCCAGCACTACATCGACCTGGTGGGCCTGAAGACCAGCCCGTTCCCCAACCCGCTCGCCGAGTCGACCCCCTCGACGGTCGTGGACCTCAAGGGCGAGTCGCACTACGCCGAGACCGTCGAGGACCTGCCGCAGGTCTACCGCGACGTGGCCAAGGCGTGGGCCGACTGTCTGGAGGAGGGCGCGGACTTCTCCGACATGAACCGCGCGCTGCGCGAGCGCGACGTGCCGAAGATCCGCGAGATCTGGGCCAAGCTCGTCGAGAAGCTCGACAACCAGACCTTCTACGGCTTCCTCTGCGACTCCGAGGCCTTCAAGTCCTTCCGGCACCGCGAGATCTTCGGCCAGGTCGGCTTCGGCACGGGCGGCTGGGACACCGACTTCCCGAACTCCATCCTGGAGATCCTGCGCGTCGTCTACACCGAGGCCGACGACCACCACCGCGGCATCGTCGGCGGCAGCCAGCAGCTGCCGCTGCGCCTGTGGGACCGCGAGCCGCAGAAGATCGTGCACTGGCCGCTCGGTACGTCCCTGAAGTCGCTGCACGGCGGCGAGCCCAAGCCCGCCGTGACCCGCCTGACCCGCACCGCGGGGAACCGCGTCACCGTCACGGACGCCTCCGGCGACATCCGCACCTACCAGGCGGCGATCTTCACCGCCCAGTCCTGGCTGCTGCTCTCGAAGATCGAGTGCGACGACTCGCTCTTCCCCATCGACCACTGGACGGCGATGGAGCGCACCCACTACATGGAGAGCTCGAAGCTGTTCGTGCCGGTGGACAGGCCGTTCTGGCTGGACAAGGCCGTCGACGACAGGGGAAACCCGACCGGCCGTGACGTCATGTCGATGACGCTCACCGACCGGATGACGCGCGGCACCTACCTGCTGGACGACGGGCCGGACAAGCCCGCCGTCATCTGCCTCTCCTACACCTGGTGCGACGACAGCCTGAAGTGGCTGCCCCTGTCGGCGAACGAGCGCATGGAGGTCATGCTCAAGTCGCTCGGCGAGATCTACCCGAAGGTCGACATCAGGAAGCACATCATCGGCAACCCGGTGACGGTCTCCTGGGAGAACGAGCCCTACTTCATGGGCGCCTTCAAGGCGAACCTGCCGGGCCACTACCGCTACCAGCGGCGCCTGTTCACCCACTTCATGCAGGACCGGCTGCCCGAGGACAAGCGCGGCATCTTCCTCGCGGGCGACGACATCTCCTGGACGGCCGGCTGGGCCGAGGGCGCGATCCAGACCGCGCTGAACGCCGTGTGGGGCGTGATGCACCACTTCGGCGGGTCCACGGACGCCACCAACCCCGGCCCCGGCGACGTCTACGACGAGATCGCCCCGGTCGAGCTGCCCGAGGACTGACGGGCGGCGCCGGGCGGCCGTCTAGACCCCGGCCGCCCGCGCGGCCTCGTACACCGCGGCGGCGACGTCCTTGAGCTCCTGGGCGTCCCGCGCGGACACCGCGAGCTCCACGATGATCTCCTCGACGCCGACCGCCGCGTGCGCCGCGAGGTCCTCGGCGATCTGCGCGGCGTCGCCCTGGAAGGGGGCGCGGCCCTCGCCGACGTACGCCCTCGGCGTGTAGCGGGCGTTGGCCCGCACCACGGTGCGGAGGGGCCGCTCCCGGCCCCGCTCCGCGGCCGCCTCCCGCACCTTGGCCCACTGCGCGGCGAGGGCCTCGGGCCCCATGCCCAGCGGCATCCAGCCGTCGGCCCGGTCCACGAGCCTGCGCAGCGCGCGCGGGCTGTTCGCGGGCAGCAGGATCGGGATCGGCCGGGCGGGCTTGGGGCCGACCGCGGCGGGCACGATGGTCGTCAACTCCCCTTCGTACGCCACCGGGTCGGGCCCCCACACCGCGTGGCAGACGTCGATGAGTTCGTCCAGGACCTTGCCGCGCCGGGCGAAGGGCGCCACCGACGCCGCCGCGTACTCGTCCAGGGACCAGCCCGTGCCGAGGCCCGCGACGACCCGGCCGCCGCTCGCCGCGTCCAGCGTGGCGAGAGAGCGGGCGAGCTGGAGGGGGACGTGCAGCGGGGCGATGAGGACGCTGGTGCCGAGCGCGACCCGGTCCGTGGCGGAGGCGGCGAGCGCCAGGGTGATCAGCGGGTCGGCGACCGAGCGGTAGTGGTCGGGCCAGGCGCGGCCCGGAATGCCGTACAGGCCCTGCGTGGCGGGGTCGGGGCACAGGACGCGCTCGAAGACCCACACGCTCGCGTAGCCGATGTCCTCGGCGGCCCTGGCCACCGCCGGGACGTCGCGTCCGATGGCGTACTGCCTGCCCTGCGGGAGGCTCAGTCCGAGTCGGGTCGCCATGCCTGTGCTCCTTCGCGTCGGGGCCTTCGACGCAACGTACAGGGAGCGCGGTGCCGGGTGGGCGGTTCGGTCAGTCCGGCAGCGGCGTCAGCAGGATGCGGCCCACCAGTCCCACCGCCCCGTCGAGGCGCTCCCCGAACTCCCGCGCGACGCCCGGCAGATCGCGCAGGGCCCACAGGGCGCGGGCGGCACCCCACGCGCCGTCGCGGGCCCGCTCCAGGCTCCAGGAACCCGCCAGATGCGTCAGCGGATCGCCGATCTGGAGGAGGTCGGGACCCGGCATCAGCTCTTCGCGGATGCGCTCCTCCAGTGTGACGAGGATGTCGCCCACGCCGTCGAACTCGTCCTCCAGATCGGCCGGTTCACAGCCGAGCGCACGGCAGGAGTCGACGACGGCGAGCGCCAGGTCGTGGCCGATGTGCGCGTTGATGCCGGCGAGGGCGAACTGCAGCGGACGTACGCCGGGATGGTGCCGGTACTGGAACAGCGGACGCCAGCAGGCGGGCGGCCGGCGCTCCTCGGCCGCCGCGTCGACGGCGGCGAGGTAGCGCTCGGCGAACCGGACGCCGAGCGTGGTCGCCGCCCGGGCGTCCGGGAAGACGCCGAGGCCGAGGTGCCGGCCGACCTCCTCGGTGACGGAGAGATAGACCCGGTTGAAGACGGCCACCCCGTCGCACGGCGGCAGGTCGTCGCCGAGCGCACGCATCCGCGCCACCACGCCGTCGACCCCGCGCCGCGGGACCCTGGACTCTGCGAACCGCTCCAACTGCGCCATGCGGGCAGCGTCGCAGCCCCGCCCCGCCCCGCACACCGGCGCACCGCCCACTTCCCCGAAACGAGGGACGCGGGGTGCCGGGAGGCGGGGCGTGTGGGGGTGGCGTGAGGGGCGGGGATGTGGTGGCGTCGGCCGCCTTCGGCTGTGGCCGCCGACGCCGTTCCACTGCCGCCGGGCGCACGCGTCGGCTCAGGCGGAGGGCCGTGTCTCGCGCTCACGTCGCGGCGGGGCGGGGTGCCGGGCGGGTTGGGCGCGTCTGCCGTCGCCTCGCCCGGCGTCTTCGCTCCGTCCTACGTCGAGGAGTCGGCGCGTGCTCGAGCCGCTGTCGCCGCCGGGCGCACGCGGCGGCTGAGGCCGAGGGCCGTGGCTCCGATGATCAGGGCCGTTGCCACGAGGAGCGCGCTGGCCCACAGGGGTGAGCGGTAGCCGAGCCCCGCGGAGATCGCGAGGCCGCCGAACCAAGGGCCGAGCGCCCCGCCCACGTTGAACGCGGCCGTGGCGAAGCCGCCGGCCAGGGTGGGGGCGGCCGTCGCCGCGTAGAGGGCCTGCGAGATCAACGTGGAGCCGACGCCGAACGACAGCGTGCCCTGGACGAGGACCAGCACGAGCACGGCCACCGGGGACGCGGCCGTCACCGCGAGAAGGACCCACCCGCCGAGCAGCGCGAGCGAACCGAGGACCAGGAGCGGCACGGGCCGCACGTCGGCGACGCGACCGCCCACGGTGACCCCGACGAACGAACCGATGCCGAAGAGCGCCAGCACCACCGGCACCCAGCCAGGGCCGAGCCCGGTGACCTCGGTGACCAGCGGCGCCAGGTAGGTGAACGTGCAGAACGTCGCACCGTTCACCAGCGCGCCGAGCAGCAGCGTCGACAGGAGCCGCGGGCCGCGGAGCGCGCGCAGCTCACTGAGCGCGCTCGGCCCGGCGGCATCCGGCGCCCCGGCGGCACCGGCCGGCACGGCCCGCGCGATGGCGATGACGGCGGGCACGGAGAGCAGGGCCACCGCCCAGAACGCCGAACGCCACCCCCACACCTCGCCGAGCACCGCCCCCGCGGGCACGCCCGCGACACAGGCGACCGTCACGCCGCCGAGCAGCGCCGACGTGGCGCGCCCCTTGGCGCCCGGCTCGACCATGCTCGTGGCGGTCACGAGGGCGACCGCGAGGAAACCGGCGTTGGCGAGGGCGCCGATCACCCGCGTCACGAGCAGCAGCGCGAAGCTCGTGGTGAGCGCGCCGACGACATGGACGAGCAGGAAGGTGACGAGGAAGGCCAGCAGCGCGCGCCGCCGCGAGAAGCGACGGCTCAGCAGGGCCATCAGCGGCGCACCGATGACCATTCCCACGGCGAAGGCCGAGGTGAGATGGCCCGCGGACGGGATGGAGACATCCAGGTCCCGGGCGATGTCCGACACGAGGCCGGACAGCATGAACTCGGAGGTGCCTTGCGCGAAGACGGCAAGTCCGAGCAGGTAAAGGGCAAAGGGCACAGCGAAACTCCGCAACCACGGTGTGGATCGATCGAAACGATCAGGACACGGGAGCGGTGATCCGGTGGCTGTGCGAGCGCGCGGAAGGCGGCACGTAACGGTCGCAGGCGTCAGTGCGACGGCGCGGGAAGCCACCGAACGACCGGTGGCCGGAGTCTGTCGGACTCGGGGCTGGACATGGCGCGCACGGTAGCCCGCCGGTGCGCACCACGTCCACCGGATTACCGGGCGCCGCCGCTCCGGCTCTCGCTCTTCTCGTCGTACGTCGACGTACCCGCGTCCAGCAGCGGTTCCTGGGTCTTGAGGTGCGGCGGTGCGAACGCGCGCAGCACGTGATAGCCGGTGATGACGACGATCGTGCCGAGCGCGATGCCGCTCAGCTCGAAGTTGTCGGTGAACTTCAGCGAGACGCCGCCGACGCCGATGATGATGCCCGCGGCGGCCGGCACCAGGTTCAGCGGGTTGCGCAGATCCACCTTGGCGTTGATCCAGATCTGCGCGCCGAGCAGGCCGATCATGCCGTAGAGGATGACGGTGATGCCGCCGAGCACACCGCCCGGGATCGCCGCGACGACCGCGCCGAACTTGGGGCAGAGCCCGAAGAGCAGCGCGAAGCAGGCCGCCGCCCAGTACGCGGCCGTGGAGTAGACGCGGGTCGCCGCCATGACCCCGATGTTCTCGGAGTACGTCGTGTTGGGCGGGCCGCCGACCGCGGTGGAGAGCATGGACGCCGCGCCGTCGGCGGAGATCGCCGTGCCGAGCTTGTCGTCGAGGTCGTCACCGGTCATCTCGCCCACGGCCTTGACGTGGCCCGCGTTCTCCGCGATCAGCGCGATGACGACCGGCAGCGCCACGAGGATCGCCGACCACTCGAAGCTCGGCGCGTGGAAGGAGGGCAGCCCGATCCAGTCGGCCCGGCCGACGGCGGACAGGTCGAGGCGCCAGTGGTCGACGACCTTGCCGGAGCCGTCCGCCGAGTGGATCTTGCCGAAGACCTGGTCGAGGACCCAGGAGATGCCGTAGCCGAAGATCAGGCCGAGGAAGATGGCGATGCGCGACCAGAAGCCGCGAAGACACACCACGGCCAGGCCGGTGAAGAGCATCACCAGCAGCGCCGTCCACTGGTCCTGCGGCCAGTACGTCGAGGCGGTGACCGGCGCCAGGTTGAAGCCGATCAGCATGACGACCGCGCCGGTCACGATCGGCGGCATCGCGGCGTGGATGACCCGCGCCCCGAACTTCTGCACCGCGAGCCCCACCAGGAACAGCGCGGCGCCGACCACGAGGACCGCGCCGGTCACCGTCGCGCTGGAGCCGCCCTGCGCGCGGATGACCGCGGCGACGCCCACGAAGGAGAGCGAGCAGCCCAGGTAGCTGGGCACGCGGCCGCGGGTGGCGAGCAGGAAGATGACGGTCGCGACGCCCGACATCATGATGGCCAGATTCGGGTCGAGACCCATCAGGACGGGCGCCACGAAAGACGCGCCGAACATGGCCACCACGTGCTGCGCGCCGAGCCCGAAGGTCCGCGGCCACGAGAGCCGCTCGTCGGGCCGCACGACCGCGCCGGGAGCGGGGGTACGGCCGTCACCGTGCAGTTTCCAGCGCACGCCGAGATCCATGGTGAGTGTCGCTTTCTGTGCGCTGGACCGGGCCGCGTCCGTGTCACGCGTGGCCCGAAATGATCGACGCCATGTTAATGCGACGTCAGTGCGACTTCTCTCCGGTCGGCTGCGCGCTCTGCGGCCGAGCCGCCTTGCGGCCGTCCGTCCGCAGCACCCCCGCGAAGATCGCGAGGCCGAACGCGAGCACTGTCACCAGGCCGAAGGAGGTCACGAGGCTCGTCACGTCCGCCAGCGTCCCGATCGCGGAGGGGGCGATCAGACCCGAGGTGTACGTGATGGTCGCGACACCCGCGATGGCCTGGCTGGGGTTCGGACCGCTGCGCCCCGCCGCGGCGAACGCCAGCGGCACCACGACCGCGATGCCGAGACCGAGGAGCGCGAAGCCGCCCATGGCCATGACCGGGTGGGAGGCGAGGACCACCAGCAGCCCGCCGAGCGCCGCGAGCACCCCGCCGACACGCACCGTGCGCACCGCGCCGAACCGGTTCACCACCGCGTCGCCCGCCAGCCTCGCGACGGCCATGGTGAGCGTGAAGCCGGTGGTGGACGCGGCGGCGACACCGGCTGAGGAGTCCAGGACGTCCCGCAGATACACCGCCGACCAGTCGAGGCTCGCCCCCTCCGCGAAGACCGCGCAGAAGCCGACGGCACCGATGAGCAGCGCCGACTTGGGCGGCAGCGAGAACCGCGGCGGCACCTCCTCCTCGGGCGTCGCCTGGAGGTCGAGGACGCCCTGGCAGGCGGCGAGGCCGAGCGCGGTGAGCGCCGCGGCGGCCAGCGCGTGGTGCAGCCGGGCGTCCGAGCCCAGGTGGGCGGCGACGGTACCGGCCGCGGAGCCGATCAGGGCGCCGACGCTCCACATGCCGTGCAGGCCCGACATGATCGACTTCCGCATACGGGTCTCGGTCTCGACGCCGAGCGCGTTCATCGCCACGTCCGACACGCCAGAGGTCGCGCCGTACACGAAGAGCGCCAGGCAGAGCGTGAGCAGGTTCGGCGCGAGCGAGGGCAGGATCAGGGAGAGCGTCCACATCGCGAGGAGCCCGCGCAGCGCGTTGCGGGCGCCGAAGCGGTGGCTGATCCGGCTCGCGAGCGGCATCGCGACGGAGGCGCCGATCGCGGGGAAGGCGAGCGCGAGGCCGAGCATGCCCGCGCTGACCGATGCGTGCTCCTGGATCCACGGCACCCGGGTGGCGAAGGAGCCGGTGACCGCGCCGTGCACACAGAAGACGGCGGCCACGGCGATCCGCGCGCGCCGCAACCGGCTGTCGTCGTAGACCACTTCACTCATTCCGTTCCGCCCCTCCTGGCATGGGTCCCGCTACGGCGCAGGTGTGCCCCGATACGGCGCGTAAACTATCAGGAACCCTGCCTGATAAATAGAAGCCCTTGTGGAAGGATCCCGGCATGCCTGCCTCACCCAGTACCGCCCGGGCCATCAACGACCGGCTCGCGCTGGGCTTCCTACAGAGCGAAGGGCCCCTGACCGCGAACCAGTTGAAGCAGCTCACCGGCCTGTCCCGGCCCTCGGTCGCCGATCTCGTCGAACGCCTCCAGGGGTCCGGACTCGTCACCGTCGTCGGTGAGGCGGGTGCCCAGCGGCGCGGCCCGAACGCCCGGCTCTACGGAATCGTCGCCGACCGGGCGCACCTCGCCGCGCTCGACGTACGCACCGACAGTGTCTCCGTCGTCGTGACCGACCTGCTCGGCGCGGTGCTCGCCGAGGTGTCCGCGCCCATCGGCGGCGACACCGCGTCCGCGGTGGAGAGCGTCCTCACCCTCGTGGAGAGCGCCGCGCGCGAGGGCGGCGCCCAGCGGCTGCACACCGTCGGCATCGGCGCGCCCGGCCTCATCGACCCGGTCACCGGCGACCTGCACGACACGACCTCCCTGCCCGCCTGGCACCGCGGCCTCGCCGGCGCCCTCCAGGATCGGCTCGGCGCGCGCGTCCTGGTGGAGAACGAGACCAACCTCGCGGCCCGCGCCGAACAGCGGGACGGCGCCGCCCGCGACCGGGACACCTTCGTGCTGCTCTGGCTCGGCGAAGGCGTGGGCGCGGCCGTCGTGCTGGACGGGGCGCTGCGCAGGGGCGCTTCCGGCGGCACCGGGGAGATCGGCTTCCTGCCGGTGCCGGGCACGGGGTCCCTGCCGTCCGCCACCGCCTGTGAGGGCGGTTTCCACTCGCTGGCCTGCGCCGCCGCGCTCCGTGCGCTCGGCGCGGAGCACGGGCTCGTGCGGCCCGGCATGTCCGCCGCCGACGTGGTGCGGCACGCGGTGGAGGCCCGCGAGGACGCCTTCCTGGACGCCGTCGCGGACCGCGTGGCCATCGGCACCGCCGCGATGGCCGCGATCCTCGACCCCGGGTGCGTCGTACTCGGCGGCGAGGTGGGCCGCGCGGGCGGCACCGCCCTGGCCGCCCGCGTGGAGACCCGCGTCACCGCCATGTCACCCCTGCCCACGGAGATCCGCGCCGGCGAACTGGGCGGCTCGGCGGTGACCCGCGGCGCACTCCTCGCGGCCCGGGACGCGGCCCAGGACGAACTCTTCGGGCCGCGTCCCTGAGCGGGGGAGTGGCTGCGGCGGAACCGGGTGGCCCGGCGGTGCCGGACTCCTCGTGGCCGTGCCCCTGCCCGGCCCCGCTATCTAAGCCAGGCCCAGTTACCGCTACCGCTACCGCCCCGCCAGGAACTCCTCGAACGTGCCCTTCCCCACCGCCCGGCCAGGAGCGAGGTGGCCGCCCTCGCGCATCGCGCGGTATGTCCTGCCCGCGAGGGGCACCCGCAGCACCGGGCGGCGTTTGCCGGTCGTCCGCAGGTAGGCGTGGGCCAGGTCGGTGAAGGTGCGGACCTGGGGGCCGCCCATGTCGGCGACCCGGCCGGCCGGGGGAGCGGCCGCCAGTTCCGCGAGGCGCGCCGCGACCTCGTCGGCCGCGATCGGCTGATCGCTGACGCCCGCCGGCAACAACAGGACGGGAAGCTTGGCCGCCCCGGCCAGCACCCTCAGGACCAGGTCATGGAATTGCGTGGTCCGCAGCACCGTCCAGCCGAGCCCGGACTCCTCGACCAGCTTCTCCACGGCGAGCTTCGCCCGGTAGTAGCCGAGCGGCACCCGGTCGACGCCGACGATCGAGATGTAGACGAGGTGCCCGACGCCGGCCTTCCGCGCCGCCTCGATCAGATTCCGCGCGGCCCGTTCGTCACCGCCGCGCGGCGTGCTCGCGCAGTGGACGATCACGTCCACACCGGCCACCGCGGCGTCCAGCCCCGGCCCCGCCCCGTCCCGCAGATCGACGGCGTACGGCTGCGAGCGGCGGCTCAGCACCCGCACGTCGTGGCCGTCCGAGCGCAGCCGCTCGGTCACGAGGCGGCCGAGGGTTCCGGTGCCGCCGGTCACCAGGATCGTGGTCATCACAAGGCTCCTTCACAGTGCGGGACGCCGCGTCCGCGTCCGTCACCAGCTCAGAACCGGGCAGCCCGCGAAAACGTGACACCCGGCCCGCACACCACGGCTCAGCGCGCGGCCAACTGGCGCTCCGCGAAGGCCAGCTTGTCCGGATTGACCACCGTCCGCACCCCGCGCACGGCCCCGCCGCCCATCTCGAACGACGCGATGCCCATCAGCCGCCCCGCCACGTGCGCGACCAGCGCGGGCGAGCCATTGACCTCGGCGTACGAGAAATCCATCGCGGACCCGAAGTTCTCCATGCCGCCCACCAGGAACCGCACCACCTTCGCGCGCCCCAGGATCGGCCTGCGGGCCGCGGTGACCTTGCCTCCGCCGTCGCCCCACCACGTCACGTCCGCGGCCAGCATCTTCTCCAGGCCCGCGACGTCCCCCTCACGGGCCGCGACGAGGAACGACTCGACGAACTCCCGCCGCACTTCACGCCCCGGCTCGAAGCGGGGCCGCTCCTCGGCCACCGCCCGCGTCGCCCTGCGGTACAGCTGACGACAGCCGGCCTCGCTCAGCTCCAGCACGCCCGCGATCTCCCGGTGGCTGTACGCGAACGCCTCGCGCAGCACGTACACCGCGCGCTCCCTCGGAGTGAGCCGCTCCAGGAGGGCGAGCAGCGCCATCGACACGGAGTCCCGCTGCTCCGCCGCCTCCAGCGGGCCGAGCACACCACCGGACGTGATCACCGGCTCCGGCAGCCAGGCCCCGACGTACTCCTCACGCCGGGCGCGGGCCGACGTCAGCCGGTTCAGACAGAGGTGGGTGACGACCTTGGCGAGCCAGGCGGCGGGCCGTTGGATGTCCGCGCGCCGCGCGCCGCTCCAGCGCAGATACGCGTCCTGGACGGCGTCCTCCGCCTCCTGCGCCGAGCCGAGCATCCGGTACGCCAGGCCGAACATACGGGGGCGGTGGGACTCGAACTCCTCGGCCAGGGCCGTCATCGTGCTCACGCCCACAGGATGTCAAATCCCGTGGGCGTGAGCGTCAAGGGGTCAGCAGGCTCCCATGTCCTGCCAGACACCCCACTCGCCGCCGGCGCCCGGCTCGTCGCCCTTCGTCCACCACTTGGCCTTCCACGTGCGGGACTTGTGGGAGACGGTCGTCCCGGAGCCGTACTCGGAGGACGAACTCCAGGCGGGAGCCGTGCACTTGCCCGGCAGCGGCGGGTCGGTCGGGCCCGGCGGGTCCGTCGGTCCTGTGCCCGTGCCCGGCTCGACGACCGTGGTGCCGCGCGCCAGGTCACCCGCGAGCGCGTACGTCGTGCCGCTGATGTTCACCGTCCAGTTCCACGGGGTGGACACCGGCAGGTAGTAGTTGAAGGAGAGGTCCACGGACGCGCCAGGCGCCAGGGCCTGCCAGGCCGGGAGCTTCAGCGAGACCCGGTGGAAGTCGCCCTTCAGACCGCCGACGTTGCTGCCCGTGTGGTCGCTGCTGATCACCTTCGTACCGAAGCCGGACTGGTCGGAGGCGTTGCCCGGGGCGGAGGTGGAGTAGTCGAACTGGAACTCCGTGCCACCCGGCAGCGCCGTCCTCGTGTTGTTGGTGATCTTCACCTTGGGCGTGATCGGGTAGTTGGAGTCGCCGAGCTTGAAGTCACCGAACTCCACACCGATGTCCACGGCCTTGGTGGGCATCTCCTTGTTCGCGACCTTCGCGCCGTACGGCTTGGCGGTCTTGAACTTGTCGTGCATCAGGGAGGTGAGCGTGTCACCCATCTCGTACTGGCCCTTGGCGGCGTTCCAGTCGTAGTCGCCCGCCATCTCCCAGACCATCGTCCCGCCGATGCCCCGGTCGATCACGTAGTCGGCCTTCTTCGCCACCGACTCCTCGTCCTCCGTCGACAGGAAGACCTTCTTCTCGGCGTTCCACAGCCACGGCGCGACCAGCGCGGAGCTGTACTTGCGCGCATAGTCGCCGGTCAGCTTGGTGTCCGCCGGGAAGCCGTACTTCGTGACGTAGTCGCCGACGATCCCCTTCTCCAGGTTCTTGGCGTGCCACATCGGGTTGGAGCCCGCGGGGGACTCCTTGCCGTTGTCGTCCTTGTCGTGCCAGAGGTTGTCGATGCCGACCGCGCCGTCACCGCACTTGGTCAGCCCGGAACCGGCCGGACAGCTGCTCGCCGCCGCCTTGCCCCACAGCCCGTCGGTGCCGCCCTGCACGTTCTTGTGGCCGCGCGTGTAGTACGGCAGGCCGATGTTGATGCGTCCGGCGGGCATCGAGCCGCGGAAGTAGTGGTAGGCCCAGTCGGTGTTCAGATAGCCGATGCCGCCGTACTGCTGGCTGCCGTAGACACCCGCGGCCGCCAGCTCGGCGTCCTTGCCGTCGTCGAAGAGGGAGGCGTTCGGACCGACGTACTCGTTCCAGGCGCCGTGCAGGTCGTACGACATGATGTTGACGTAGTCCAGGTACTTCTGGACCTGGAAGGTCTCCATGCCGCGCAGCAGATAGCCGGACGAGGGGGCCGCCACGGTCAGCATGTAGTGCTTGCCGTCGGCCGCGCCCGCCTTGTCCAGCTTCTCGCGCAGGGCCTTCATCAGGGCCGCGTAACCCTTGACCAGGCCGCCGCGCCGGGCGTTGGAGATCGGGAAGTCGGCCGGGTGGCCCGCGTCCTTCATCGAGGTCGGGTACTCGTAGTCGATGTCGACGCCGTTGAAGCCGTACTTCTTGATGAAGGCGACCGCGGAGTCGGCGAAGGTGTTGATGCCCGCCTGGTTCACCGAGCCGTCGGCGTTGGTGGCCATCGAGTAGAAGCCGCCGGAGCCCACGCGCTTGCCGTCGTCACCGAAGTAGCCGCCGGTCTCGGCCCAACCACCAACCGATATCAGCGTCTTGACGTCCGGGTGCTGCTTCTTGAACTTGTTGAGCAGGTTGAAGTGGCCCTTGTAGGGCAGCGCGGGGTCCATCTCGGCGCCCGCGACGCCCGGCCAGGTCATGCCGGTGGCGGCGTTCTTCTCGCCGTCCGGGCCGACGGAGACCTTGTTGTCCTTGTCGACGTGCGCGAAGGCGTAGTTGACGTGGGTGACCTTGTCCCAGGGGACGTCCGGGGCGAGGTAGGCGGGCTCACCGTTCTTGCCGGTGCGCCAGCCCGTGAAGTAGCCGATGACGCGCCGTTGGTGGTCGGCGCCCATCTTCTCGCGCCCGTCGCCGTCGTAGACGGAGCAGTAGGGGACGTCGACACCGGGTGTCTTGTAGAGGCCGTCGGGACGGCAGGACGCGTGGTCGGTGGACGCGTCACCGGCGGCGTGCGAGACGCTGCCGGAGACCATGCTGAGCAGCATTCCGGCGACGGCGGCGCCGGTCGCGAACAGCGCTGGTCTCGCGCGGTTGAGGGACGGCAAGAGGGCCTCCTGGGGGCGGTGCGGAACACGCACGGTGCGGAACGCGAACGGGGCGGCTCCGAGGTGACGCAGAGATTAAAAGGACTAGACCAGTCGGTCAATAGGTCTGGACCAAAATGGTTGAAGAGAAGATCGAGTGGGCATGCTGTGAGCCAGGCCACAGTCGATCACCCGCATGGCCCTCGATCGGACGTGGCAGACTGACCACGTACCAGAAGCAGCGCACTCCGGGGTCGGTGTAATTCCGAACCGGCGGTTACAGTCCGCGACCCGGCCGCCTCCAGCGGCCGGTTGACCAGGTGAAATTCCTGGACCGACGGTGAAAGTCCGGATGGGAGGCAGTGCGCGGCGGGCGGGCATCTTTGCGCGCCGTCGTAGTGACGTGTTCCTGGCCCAGGCCAGGAGTGGTTTCCGGGATCTCCCGGGACAGGTGTCATTCGACGTCGGCGTCGCTCCAGGTGTCGTCGTCCGTTACATGTCGTCGTCATCGACAGCCCCGGAGTCCGTGCCCGAAGAGGCAGGAGGACCCGGTGGCCACCGCCGTAGCCGAAGCAGCCGCCATGCGGCGCGCCATCGCGCTGGCCGCGCGCGGACTCGGTTCCACCAGCCCCAACCCCGTCGTCGGCTGCGTCATCCTCGACGCGTCCGGCGAAGTCGCGGGCGAGGGCTGGCACCAGCGGGCCGGCGGCCCGCACGCCGAGGTCAACGCCCTGCGCGCCGCGGGCGACGCGGCCCGCGGCGGCACCGCCCTCGTCACCCTGGAACCCTGCAACCACACCGGCCGCACCGGCCCGTGCGCGCAGGCCCTCATCGCCGCCGGCGTCACCCGCGTCGTCTACGCCGTGGCCGACCCCAACCCCACCGCGACGGGGGGCGCGCAGACCCTGCGGGCGGCCGGGATCTCCGTCGAACAGGGCCTCCAGGAGGCGGCGGCCGCCGAGGGGAACGCCGCCTGGCTGACCTCAGTGCGGCTCGGCCGCCCCCACGTCACCTGGAAGTACGCCGCCACCCTCGACGGCCGTGTCGCCGCCGCCGACGGCACCAGCCGCTGGATCACCTCCGCCGAGTCCCGTGCCGACGTACACCGGCTGCGCGCCGAGAGCGACGCCGTCGTCGTCGGCTCCGGCACCCAGCGCGCCGACGACCCGCACCTCGCCGTGCGGGGCGTCGAGGGTGCCGTCCAGCCGCTGCGGGTCGTCGTCGACACCAACGGCACCGCCGTCACCCCCGGCGCCCGCGTCCTGGACGACACGGCGCCGACGCTGATCGCCGTCGCCGAAGACGCCACGCCCGCGTACGAAGGCGCGGAAACCGTCCGGCTGCCGCGCTCGGCGGAGGGCGGGTTGGACATTCCAACCCTGCTCGACGTGCTCCACGCGCGTGGCGTGCGCTCCGTCCTCCTCGAAGGCGGCCCGACGCTCGCCGGGGCCTTCGTCGCCGCCCGCGCCGTCGACCGCGTCGTCGGCTACCTCGCCCCCGTCCTGCTGGGCGCGGGCCCCGCCGCCCTGAGCGGCGGCGGAATCACGACCATCACCGAAGCGTTGCGGCTCGACGTGAGCGAGACCGTCCGCCTCGGACCCGATCTGCGCGTCACCGCGACCCTCGTAACGAAGGAGCACTGAAGTGTTCACCGGAATCGTCGAAGAGCTGGGCGAGATCACCGCCGTCGAGAACCTCCCCGACGCGTCCCGGTTCCGCCTGCGCGGCCCCGTCGTCACCGAGGGCGCCAAGCACGGCGACTCCATCGCCGTCAACGGCGTCTGTCTTACGGTCGTGGAGCACGAGGGCGACGAGTTCACCGCCGACGTGATGGCCGAGACCCTCAAGCGCTCCAGCCTCGGCGCGCTCACGGTCGGCTCCCGGGTCAACCTGGAGCGCCCCACCTCGGTCGGCGCGCGGCTCGGCGGCCACATCGTGCAGGGGCACGTCGACGGCACCGGCACGATCGTCGCGCGGGAGCCCTCCGAGAACTGGGAGATCGTCAAGGTCTCCCTGCCCGCCGACCTCTCCCGCTACGTCGTGGAGAAGGGCTCCATCACGGTCGACGGCGTCAGCCTCACCGTGGTCGAGGCCGGCCCCGACTACTTCACCATCAGCCTCATCCCCACCACCCTCGCGCTGACCACGCTCGGCATCAAGCAGCCCGGCGACCCGGTCAACCTCGAGGTCGACATCATCGCCAAGTACGTGGAGCGCCTCCTCGGCGACCGCGCTCAGCAGCAGGAGGCCACCAAGTGAGCTGGCTCAACTCCGAGGCGTTCACGGCCTTCGGCCAGCACATCATGTGGTCCGACATGATCGGCAACACCGTCGGCCTCATCGCCCTCGCCCTGGGCTGGCGGCGCTCGATATGGACCTGGCCCGCCCAGCTCCTGTCCGGTGTCATCCTCGTCGCCGCCTACGCCTCCGCGCAGCTCTCCGGCGGCGTCGGCAAGCAGCTCCTCGTCATCGGCGTCGCGCTGTGGGGCTGGCGGCTGTGGACGCGCGGCACGCAGCAGGCGCAGGACGGCTCCATCGCCATCCGCTTCGCGACCTGGAAGGAGCGGGGCGTCCTGCTCGCGGGCACCGCCGTCGGCACGCTCGCGGTCGGCGCGCTGTTCACCGCCGTCCCCTCACTGTCCTGGAACCCCTGGCCGGACGCCTACATCTTCGTCGGCACACTCGCCGCGATGGTCGCCCAGGCCCGCGGCCTCGTCGAATTCTGGTTCGCCTGGCTGCTCGTCGACGTGGTCGGCGTGCCGCTCGCCTTCAGCAGCGGCCTGGCCTTCTCCGGCCTCGTCTACGTCGTCTACCTCGCCCTTGTCCTGTGGGGCATGCGCGACTGGTGGCTGCGCTCCCGCGCGGCGGCCTCCCGGCCCGTCATGGAAGGAGCCCCGGCATGACCACGGCACCTGTCTGGTACAGCACCGCCCTCAACGAGGACACCTCGGACCTGTCCCTCGACCCGGTGGAGCAGGCCATCCGCGACATCGCGGCCGGCCGCCCCGTCGTGGTCGTCGACGACGAGGACCGCGAGAACGAGGGCGACCTCGTCGTCGCCGCCGAGAAGGCGACCCCCGAGATCGTCGCCTTCATGATGAGCGAGTGCCGCGGCCTGATCTGCGCCCCCATGGAGGCCGAGGAACTCGACCGGCTGCGGCTGCCGCAGATGGTCGAGGACAACACCGAGTCGATGAGCACGGCCTTCACCGTCTCCGTCGACGCCTCCGCCGCGCACGGCGTCACCACCGGCATCTCCGCCGACGACCGCGCCACCACCCTCCGCCTCCTCGCCGGCGGCGCGGCCGCGGCCGGCGACTTCGTGCGCCCCGGGCACATCTTCCCGCTGCGCGCCCGCTCCGGCGGCGTCCTCGCCCGCAACGGCCACACCGAGGCCGCCGTCGACCTCGCCCGCCTCGCGGGCCTGCGCCCCGCCGGCGCCATCGTGGAGATCGCGGGTGAGGACGGCAAGATGCTCCGCCTGCCGGAGCTGATCCCCTTCGCCCGCAAGCACGGCCTGACGATCATCTCCATCGAGGACCTGATCGCCTACCGCCGCTCCTCGGAGCCCACCGTCCGCCGCGAGGCCGAGGTCCGGCTGCCCACCGCCTTCGGCGACTTCACGGCGTACGGCTACCGCTCCACCGTCGACGGCGTCGAACACGTCGCCCTCGTCCACGGCGACATCGGCGAGGGCGAGGACGTCCTCGCCAGGCTGCACTCCGAGTGCCTGACCGGCGACGTCTTCCACTCGCTGCGCTGCGACTGCGGGCCGCAGCTGGAGGAGTCCATGCGGCGCATCACCGAGGAGGGCCGCGGCGTCGTCGTCTACCTCCGCGGCCACGAGGGGCGCGGCATCGGCCTGCTCTCCAAGCTGCGGGCGTACGAACTCCAGGAGCGCGGCAGCGACACCCTCGACGCCAACCTCGAACTCGGCCTGCCCGCCGACGCCCGCGACTACGGCGCGGGCGCCCGCATCCTGGACGACCTCGGCGTGCGCGGCGTACGGCTGATGACCAACAACCCCGACAAGGTCGACGCCGTCCTGCGGCACGGCCTGAAGGTCGCCGGGCGCGAGCCCATGCCGGTCCAGGCCGGCGAGCACAACCTCCGCTACCTGCGCACCAAGCGGGACCGGATGGGCCACGACCTGCCCTGGCTGGACGCCCCCGGCGTCTCCGCCTGCGGCAACCAGTAAGCACCCACCCCCGTCATCGAGAACCGAATCCGAGAACCGAAGGAGAAGCGCGTGAGCGGCAAGGGCGCACCCGAACTGAGCGTGAAGAACTGCGGCGACCTGCGGGTCGCGGTGATCGCCGCGCAGTGGCACCAGAAGGTCATGGACGGCCTCGTCGACGGCGCCCTGCGCGCCCTGAACGAGCTCGGCATCAGCGAGCCGACCGTCCTGCGCGTGCCGGGCAGCTTCGAGCTGCCGGTCGTCGCGAAGGTCCTGGCCGGACGCGGCTACGACGCGATCGTGGCGCTCGGCGTCGTCATCCGCGGCGGCACCCCGCACTTCGAGTACGTGTGCCAGGGCGTCACCCAGGGCCTCACCCAGGTCTCCGTCGACACCGGCGTCCCGGTCGGCTTCGGCGTACTGACCTGCGACACGGAGGAGCAGGCCCTGGACCGCGCGGGCATCGAGGGCTCCAGCGAGGACAAGGGGCACGAAGCGGTCACCGCGGCCGTGGCCACCGCCACCACGCTCCGTACCGTCTCCGAGCCCTGGCGCTGAGCGGGTCCGGGCGGGCGCGTAGAGTGAACGGCATCATGTCCAAGAAGACTTTCGAGGAGCTCTTCACCGAGCTCCAGCACAAGGCCGCCAACGGCGACCCCACGACCTCCCGCACCGCCGAGCTGGTCGGCAAGGGCGTCCACGCCATCGGCAAGAAGGTCGTCGAGGAGGCCGCCGAAGTCTGGATGGCCGCCGAGTACGAGGGCACGGAAGCAGCCGCAGAGGAGATCTCGCAGCTGCTCTACCACGTCCAGGTGATGATGGTCGCCCGCGGCATCTCCCTCGACGACGTCTACGCCCACCTCTGAGCCGTACACCCTCCGTACGCCAGCCGAACCAGCTCGACTCCCCATCACGCAAAGGAAGCCCGCCTCATGCTGCGCATCGCCGTCCCCAACAAGGGTTCACTGTCCGGACCTGCGTCGGCGATGCTCCATGAGGCCGGATACCAGCAGCGCAAGGAGTCCAAGGAACTCGTCCTCGTCGACCCCGAGAACGAGGTCGAGTTCTTCTACCTCCGGCCCAAGGACATCGCGATCTACGTCTCGGCCGGCAGGCTCGACATCGGCATCACCGGCCAGGACCTGCTGGTCGACTCCGGTGCCGACGCCGAGGTGATCCTGCCGCTGGGCTTCGCACGCTCCACCTTCCGCTTCGCCGCGAAGCCGGGCACGGCCACCGGCATCGAGGACCTCGCGGGCAAGACCGTCGCGACCTCCTACGAGGGCATCGTCGCCAAGCACCTCGCGGACAGCGGCGTGAGCGCCTCCGTCGTCCACCTCGACGGCGCCGTCGAGACCGCCATCGAACTCGGCGTCGCCCAGGTCATCGCGGACGTCGTGGAGACCGGCACCTCCCTGCGCAACGCGGGCCTGGAGGTCTTCGGCGATCCGATCATGAAGTCCGAGGCGGTCGTCATCCGGCGCACCGGCGCCGACGCCGCCGAGCCGAAGGTGCAGCAGTTCCTCCGCCGTCTCCAGGGCGTCCTGGTCGCCCGGGCGTACGTGATGATGGACTACGACTGCCGCGCCGAGCACCTGGAGCGGGCCGTCGCCCTCACGCCGGGCCTGGAGTCCCCGACGATCTCCCCGCTGCACAACGAAGGCTGGGTCGCCGTGCGCTCCATGGTCCCCGCCAAGGAGGCGCAGCGCGTCATGGACGACCTGTACGCCCTCGGGGCGCGGGCCATCCTCACCACCGCCATCCACGCATGCCGTCTCTGAACCCGCAGAAGGACCCGCCTCGTGTCTGAGCTCCCCGCTCTCCCCGTCACCTTCCGGCCGAAGCGGACCAGGGCGGTGCTGCTCGGCGCGGGCGCGGTGATGTTCGTGGTCATCACGGTGATCGCCTTCCTGCTGCCCAAGCTCAGCCCGGGCGAGCGGGCCAGCTTCGTCTTCACCGGTGTCCTGCTCTTCGGCGTGCTCCTGGTGCTCAGCAGGCCCAAGGTGGTCGCCGACGACTCCGGTGTGTCCGTCGTCAACATCGCGACGAGCCGCCGTCTGGCCTGGGCCGAGATCGTCCAGGTCACCCTGCGCCCCGGCGACCCCTGGGTGTTCCTCAACCTCAGCGACGGCACCAGCCTGCCCGCCCTCGGCATCCAGCCCGGCATCGCCAGGGAGCAGGCCGTCGCCGACGCCAAGGCCCTGAGAGCCCTCGTGGACGCCCGGACGCCGCAAGGGGACTGACGTTCCGCGGCGCGTCGTGATTAATCTGGTGGCGGGGCGCGCCCAGCGTGCCGCCCCGCCCCTGACGGGCCCGCCCGGCCCCCAGGGGCTCCTGCTATCCGAGGAGTGACTCCCTCCGGCGATGGACGGATCGTCCTGTAGTACCTGCGCCGCCCTCTCCCGACATACCGGGACCCGTACGACCGGAGGGGCGGCGGCATGACAGTCCCCCTTCTGCTCCTCGCGGCGGCATTCCTGCTGATCCTCGCCAACGGCTTCTTCGTGGCGGCCGAGTTCGGCCTCGTCACCGTCGAGCGGCCCGACGCGGAGAAGGCCGCGGCCGACGGCGACCGCCGGGCCCGCACGGTCGTCGACGCCCTCAAGGAGCTGTCCTTCCAGCTCTCCGGCACCCAGCTCGGCATCACCATCACCTCGCTCGTCGTCGGCATGCTCGCCGAACCCGCCCTCGCGCACCTGCTCGCGGGCCCGTTCACGGCGATCGGTGTTCCCGGCGGTGCCGTCGGCGGTGTCTCCGTGATGGTCGGCATGCTGCTCGCCTCCGCCGTGCAGATGGTCATCGGCGAACTGGTGCCCAAGAACTGGGCGGTCTCCAGGCCGCTCCAGGTCGCGCGGTTCGTCGCGGGCCCGCAGCACGTCTTCGCGCGGCTCTTCCGGCCGGTGATCTCCCTGCTGAACGCCGTGGCCAACCGGCTGGTGCGCGCTCTCGGCGTCGAGCCCGCCGAGGAGCTGGCCTCGGCCCGCACCCCCGGCGAACTGGTCTCCCTGGCCCGGCACTCGGCCCGGGCCGGCGCCCTGGAGCAGGACACCGCCGACCTGTTCGTCCGTACCCTCTCCCTCGGCGAGCTGACCGCGCAGCACGTCATGACGCCGCGCGTGAAGGTCAGCGCGCTCCAGTCGTCGGCGACCGCCGAGGACGTGGTGAACCTGACGCGCGCCACCGGCCTGTCCCGCTTCCCGGTCTACCGCGAGCGGATCGACGAGATCGTGGGCATGGTGCACCTCAAGGACGCCCTCGCGGTCCCCGCCCACGAGCGGCTGCGCACCCCGGTGAGCCGCATCGCGCAGGCCCCCCTCCTCGTCCCCGAGACGCTGCCCGTGCAGCCGCTCCTGGCGCGCCTGCGCAGCGAGCAGCCCATGGCCGTCGTCGTCGACGAGTACGGCGGCACCGCCGGGGTGGTCACCCTGGAGGACATCGTCGAGGAACTCGTCGGCGAGGTGCGCGACGAACACGACCTGCTCGACGTGCCCGAGCTGTGTCCCGTGCCGCCCGAGGACGGCAGGCCCGCGTGGGACGCCGACGGCAGCTGCCGCGTCGACACCCTGCGGCGCATAGGACTCGACGTACCCGAGGGCCCCTACGAGACGGTGGCGGGCCTCGTCGCCGATCTCCTCGGCCGCATCCCGGCCCCCGGCGACCGGGCCGAACTCCCCGGCTGGCGGCTCTCCGTGCGCCAGGTCGGGCACAACCGCGCCGAGCGGGTCAGGATCGCCATGACGGCGGACGCCCCGGCGCTCGCGGCGGCCGCGGAGGCGGGCCGATGAGTCTGCTCCAGCTCCTCTTCGCCGTCCTGCTGGTGCTCGCCAACGGCTTCTTCGTCGGCGCCGAGTTCGCGCTCGTCTCCGTACGCCGCAGCCAGATCGAGCCCCTGGACACCAAGCGGGCCCGCCAGGTCCTCTACGGTCTCGAACACCTGCCGCAGATGATGGCGGCCGCCCAGTTCGGCATCACCGTCTGCTCGCTGACGCTCGGCGCCGTCGCCGAGCCGACCGTGGCGCACCTCCTGGAGCCGCTCTTCCACGCGGCCCACCTGCCCGAGGGAGTGATCCACCCCCTCGGCTATGTGATCGCCCTCGCCGTCGTCGTCTTCCTGCACCTCGTCATCGGCGAGATGGTCCCGAAGAACCTCGCGATGGCGGCCCCCGAGAAGACCGCGCTCTGGTTCAGCCCCGGCCTGGTCGCCTTCGCGCGGCTGTGCCGGCCCGTCACGGTGGCGCTCGGGGCGTGCGCGCGCGTCGTCCTGAAGCTCTTCGGGGTGGAGCCCAAGGACGAGGTCGAGGCGGTCTTCACCAGCGAACAGCTCAACCGCCTCGTGGAGGACTCCGGCCAGGCGGGCCTGCTCGACCCCGAGGAGCAGGAGCGCCTGGAGGACGCCCTGGAGCTGGGCTCCCGCCCGGTGACGGACGTGCTCCTCGACCCCGCCTCGCTGGTCACGGTGGACGCCTCGGTCACCCCGGCCCAGGTGGTCGAGCTGACCGGCCGCACCGGCTACTCCCGCTTCCCGGTCCGCGCGGAGAACGGCGCCTTCATGGGCTACCTCCACGTCAAGGACGTACTGGATCTGGAGGAGACCGACCGGGCCGTGCCCCAGCAGGTCTGGCGCCCGATGACGACACTGCGGGCGGAGCTGCCGCTCGACGACGCGCTGACCGTGATGCGGCGCGCCGCGACCCATCTGGCGCAGGTCGCCGACGCCTCGGGCAGGGTGCTCGGCCTGGTCGCCCTGGAGGACGTCCTCGAACTCCTGGTCGGCGAGGTCCGCGACCCGGCACACCGGGTGGCGGTGCCCCGCAGGCCGCAGGAGGCCACGATCGGGCGCGGCAATCTGGACGGCGCACTCGTCGGGTGAGGGGGGCGTTCGACGGGCGGCGGGACGCGCCGGGCTCAGCAGCCCGGCGTGTCCTGCGGCCCGCGCCCCGAGAGCACCTCCCCGTACGCCTGCATCAGGTCCGGGAGCCGCAGTGTCGACAGGTCGTCGCGGTCCGGCTCGCCCGGATAGCCGGAGAGCCGCAGGTCGCGGTAGGCGCAGCTCTTCTCGTAGAGCGTGCGCAGGAAGCGGCCGTTGCCCAGCTCGTCGATCCAGCCCTGGCCGACGACGTGCCCGCTGATGGAGCGCAGCTCCTCCACGGCCTCCTCGTCCCACACGTCGCCGTTCTCGGCGGCCAGCACCTCGCCGATCGCCGTCAGCTCCAGGGGGCGGTACGAGGGGAAGTCGACCCGCGTCGTGAACCGCGAGGACAGGCCGGGGTTGGTGGCGAGCAGCCGGTCCATGCCCTCGGGGTAGCCGGCGAGGATCACCACGAGGTGGTCGCGGTTGTCCTCGGCCCGCTTCAGGAGCACCTGGAGCGCCTCGTCGCCGTAAGCGTCGCCCTTGCCATAGCCGGAGTTGGAGAGGGAGTACGCCTCGTCGACGAAGAGGACGCCGCCGATGGCCGAGTCGATCAGTTCGTTGGCCTTCACGGCGGTCTGGCCGAGGTACTCGCCGACGAGGTCGGCGCGCTGCGCCTCCACCAGATGGTCGCCGCCGAGCAGCCCGAGGGCGTAGAAGACGCGGCCGAGGATGCGGGCCACGGTGGTCTTGCCGGTGCCCGAGGGGCCCGAGAAGACGAAGTGTCGTTTCGGCGGCTGCACGGGCAGGCCCTGCGCGGTCCGCAGGCGTGCCATGTTCAGCTGCGCGGAGAGCGCCTTGACCTGGCGTTTCACCGGCTCCAGGCCGACCATGCCCTCCAGTTCGGCGAGCGCGGCCGCAAGGAGCGCGGGGTCGGTGGGCCCCGGCGGCAGCTGCGTGGGCCCCGGCTTGATGGGGATGACCGCCTTCTCGCGGACGGCGTCGGCCTCGGCGGAACCACTCTGTGCGGGGGGCGGCCCGCCCGGCGGGGGTTCGAGGCCGGTGACCTTCACGTCGCGGCCCTCGGTGCCGAAGAGGACGTCGATGCCGTCGGGCCCCTCCAGCGCGTCCTGGCCGCCGCCCGCCAGGCTGATCGCGGCGGCGAGGTCGGCCGCCTCGTCGTAGCCGTCGCCCTCGGCGATCGCCGCGAGCCGTGCCGAGGTGTCCATGAAGGCGGCGTCGACCCGGTGCACCGCGCGGTACAGGGGCAGCGCCGCCGCCGAGCGTCCGGTGCCCTCGTGCGCGCGGGCCAGCCAGTACCGCAGCTCCTTGCGCTGGGGCTGCTCGCTGCGGCACCGCATCAGGGCGGCGGACAGCAGCGGCTCGGCCTGGCCGTACATCTCCAGGCGCACCCGGGCCATGCCGCCGAAGAGCCCCGCCTCGATGCCCAGCATCGGGTCGTCGATGAGCGGGTCGGTGTGCCGCACCAGCTGCTCCCAGTCCTTGACCAGGTAGGCGCGGCAGGCGTGCAGGAAGCGCACCTGCGGGTCCGCGTCGACGGGCGGCAGTCCGGCGAGCGCCCGGTCGAGCTCGGGGACGTGGCGGCCGTCGAGCCAGTGCGATGCGTGGGCGAGCAGCAGGTCGCGCGAGCTCTCCAGGACGGGCTGGACCCACCAGCCCAGCCAGTACCAGGAGTTGAGGGCGCGCGTGTGCCGTGCGCGCTGCTCCCCGAACCGGGACCGGTGCTGGAACATCCGCAGCAGCGCCGTCGTCGTGTCGACGCGCAGCGCGTGCAGCCCGAGCCAGCCGTCCGCCATGCCGGGATCCATCCGCACCGCGGTACGGAACTCCTCCTCGGCCTGCGGATAGGCGCCCATCGTGTAGGCGTCGACGCCCCTCAGCCAGGCGAGGTCGGCCGGTGCGGGTGAGCCCACCGCGTCGAAGTCCATCACGTCCCCCACAAACCGTGCCCCCGTTTGCGTACCACCGGGCCGGTGCCCGCCGGCCACTTACTGAACCGCCGTGCTGCGGACGGGAGTTGATCCGGCGCGCAGAGCATCCGTCCGGAAAAGGCGCACCGATAGGCATCGTACCTGCGGGGGAGCGGTCGGCCGTAGGGTGCCGCAGTGCCGGATCGGCCGGAAAGGGCCGCCGGGGAGCGGGGCCGATGGTGACCGAGGGTGAGCGAATGGCGGCTCGGAGCGGTCGGGGATCGGGCCCGGAGGGCAGAACGAAGCCCCCGATCACGGGGGAACAACCGGGGGCTTCGCGTCTGCGGGCGGCCTCGGAAGGCCGCACAATCAGAACGTAAGTCCTGTAAGGTCCCTGGGTCAAGCGTAGTTGGGGCACTCGTGAAAAGTCGCCGGGCCAACTGGAAGGCGTCTTCCGGAGGTTCAGCGGACCGCCGACGACCCATCACCCTGTGTCACGGCTTGGGTTCCGACTGGCGCCCCACTGGGCCCCCGCAGCACCTCGTATCCCTCTGGACACTGTCGTACCAGGAGGTCGGCGAAGGGCCGGGAAGGGTCATCGGTGAAGTGCCGCAGTTCCGCCGGCTCCCACCCGTCCCAGAAGTCCCGCTGGACCGCGCCGTCCCTGCGGCGTCCCCGCTGCCACGCCGCCGCGCGCGGCACGTCCATCCACAGCACGGCGGCGAGGTGTCCGCGCAGCGCCCGGCGCCCCGCGCCGACGCCCTCGACGATCACCACGGGCGCCGGTGGCAGGGTCCGCTCGGCGGGGCCGAAGCGGCGCTCGGTCCAGTCGTACGGGGCGTAGCGCGCCGTCTCGCCGCGGGAGAGCGGGTCGAGGATCTGCCGCCGCAGCCGCTCGGTCCAGCCGAACAGCTGATCGTGGCTCGCGATGTCGTCGAGCCGCAGGACCGGCGCGCCGCCGAGCGCCTCGGCGAGGCGCCGCGCGAACGTCGACTTCCCCGAGCCCGCGTGCCCGTCCACGGCGACCAGCCGGACGGGGCCGCACGAGGGCGGCAGGCCGCGCAGGGCGGTCGCGAGAGCGGGCAGCCGGGTGGGCGAGGTGCGCGGGGTCTGCGGGGCACGCGGGTCAGGGGCCATCACCGGCAAGCCTACGGTGCGCGGAAGCAGGTGTTCCGCGCGCCGACCCAGGTCATGCCATTGGTTGAGGCCAATATTGATGCGCGCGGTGGTGCCCGAAGCGCTGGCAGAAGACGGCCGGGACCGGCCATAGTTGCCCCACTTCCGTGCGGCCGACCACTTCCGTGTACCTGACCCGACCCTTCCGGCTCCGGCCGGAGACCACGTCGACTGGGGGTCCCCCTGATGGACCGAGCTGACCACCCCGACCGCCCCGACACCATGTCCCGCAGATCCGTGCTCGCCACGGCCGCCGCCCTGACCGCCCTCGCGGCGACCACGGGCCCCGCCCTGGCCGCGGGCGGCACGGCTCCGGCGCGCCGCGCGCCGCGCGCGGACCGCTTCGTGGACAACCGCTTCTGGACCTCGTACGAGGACTGGCGGGCCGGCACCGCCGAGGGCACCGCGGTCGTCACCGGAGGCCGCCCCGGCCTGCGGATCGCGAAGCCCGCGGGCCGCACCGACTACACCGACCCGCACACCGGCAGGACCGCCGCCTGGGAGCACGCGCGCTGGACCTCGCCCACGCACCGCTCCACCGTCCCCGCGACGGAGGTCATCGCCTCCTGGAACGCGCGCACCCCCGCCGGGACCTGGCTCCAGGCCGAGCTGATGGTCACGTACGCCGACGGCTCGGACAGCCCCTGGTACGTGATGGGCCGCTGGACCTCCGGCGACGACAAGGAGACCGACATCCGGCGGACCTCGGTCGACGGCCAGACCGACGGCAAGTCGACGGTCTGGACGGACACGCTCTCCCTGGACGACGCGACGGCCGGTCCGCGCGTCGTCTCCTACCGGCTGCGCCTGACGCTGTACCGCACGCCGGGCACCACCGCGACGCCGACGGTCTGGCGGCTCGGCGCGATGGCCTCGGCGGTCCCCGACCGCTTCACGGTTCCCGCCTCCGCGCCCGGCGTCGCCAAGGAGCTGACGGTCCCGCGCTACTCGCAGGAGATCCACGTCGGCCAGTACCCGGAGTACGACAACGGCGGCGAGGCCTGGTGCAGCCCCACCTCCTCACAGATGATCATCGAGTACTGGGGGCGCAAGCCGAAGCCGGAGGACCTGGCCTGGGTCGACCCCTCCTACGCCGACCCGCAGGTGTGCCACGCGGCCCGCCAGACGTTCGACTACCAGTACGACGGCTGCGGGAACTGGCCCTTCAACGCGGCGTACGCGGCGACGTACACCGACCTCCAGGGCGTCGTGACCCGGCTCGCCTCGCTCACCGAGCTGGAGCAGCTGATCGCGGCGGGCATCCCGGCCATCACGTCCCAGTCGTTCCTCAAGGAGGAGCTGACGGGCGCCGGGTACGGCACGGCGGGGCATCTGATGACGGTCATCGGCTTCACGGCGGACGGCGACGTGATCGCCAACGACCCGGCCTCGCCGAGCAACGACGCGGTGCGCCGGATCTACAGGCGGCGTGAGTGGGAGAACATCTGGCTGCGCACCAAGCGCTACAACTCCACCGGCAAGGTCGTCTCCGGCACGGGCGGCGTCTGCTACCTGTACTTCCCGGTGAAGCTCAGCACGGCGCAGCGGCAGGCCCTCGCGGTGGTCGGCATCCGCTGACGGGTGCCCGGGGGCGCGGGCCGCGGTGCCCGCGCCCCCGGCGGGCCTCACGTCACCGGGTCCACCACCCAGTCCGGGTGCCCCGGCATCGGCGGCGTCTTAGAGCCGTACAGCCAGGGCCGCAGGAACCCCTCCAGGTCCTCGCCCGCTACCTTCGACTCCAGGTCGACGAAGTCCCGCGTGCTCGCCGTGCGCCCCTGGAAACCGCTCACCCAGGCGCGTTCGATCCGCTGGAACGTCGCGTCGCCGACCTGCTCGCGCAGCGCGTACAGCACGAGCGCGGAGCCGTCGTAGCGCATGCGCTTGAAGAGGTTCGGCTCGGTCGGCTCGGCGGGGGCGCCGAAGTCCTTGCGCCACTGGTCGTGCGCGGCGTACGCGGTCTTCATGGCGGCCTCGAAGCTGTCGCCGCCGTTGGCCTCCGAGTAGAGGCGTTCGTAGAAGCGGGCGTGGCCCTCGCTCACCCACAGATCCGACCAGCTCTCCAGGGCCACGCTGTTCCCGAACCACTGGTGGGTCAGCTCGTGCACCAGATTCCGCTCGGCGTCGACCTTCGTGCCCAGCAGGTCGGCCTTGGGCACCAGGGAGAGCGTCTGGGTCTCCAGGGCGACGCCGAGGTCGGTGTCGCCGACCAGGACGCCGTAGCGGTTGAAGGGGTAGGGGCCGAGCCGCTCCTCCAGCCACTTCACGTGGTCGGGGGTGAGCTTGCGGTACTCGGCGGTCGGCTCGACCAGAGCTTCGGGGACGACGTCCCGCAGCGGGAGCCCGCCGGGGCCCTCGCCGTCGACCAGCCGGAACTTCCCGACGGCCAGCTGCACCAGCTGTGTGGAGAGCGGCTGCTCGGAGTCGTACGTCCAGCGGACCCGGCCGCCGGGGGCCTCGACGCGCGAGACCAGCTTGCCGTTGGCCACGGCCGTGCGGTCGCTCGGCGTGCTGATGCGGAAGGTGATCGGCGCGCGCCGGCTCGGGTGGTCATCGGCGGGGAAGATCATGCGGGCGCCGTTCGGCTGGGGGTAGACCACCGTGCCGTCCGGCGTGGGTATCCAGCCGTAGTCCTCGATGGCGTCGTCGCGGTGCCGGGTCTGGCTGGGGTCGGCGGTGTACGTGACTCTGACCGTGAAGGAACTGCCCTTGCGTATCGGTGTCTTGGGGGTCACGGTCAGCTCGTCGCCCTCGCGGGACGCGCCGGCCTTCGAGCCGTTGACCGTCACGGCGTGCAGGGTGTTGCCCGCGAAGTCCAGGTTGAAGCGGGAGAGGGCCTGGGTGGACGTGGCCCTGATGGTCGTCGCCGCCTCGAAGGGCGTCTTCGGCGCCTGCCAGTCGAAGTCCAGGTAGTAGCGGTCCACCCGGTAACCGCCGTTGCCGTCCAGCGGGAACAGCGGGTCGCCGAGGCCGGGCGCGCCCGGCGAAGGCTTGCCGCCCGTGGCCGGGGCGGCCTGCGAGACCGGGGCGGTCAGGGCGGCCGCCACGGTGATCGCGGCCGCGAGGGCGAGCCGTGCTCCGCGGTGGGGCGTCCGGTTCGTGCTCATCGGGAACCTCTCGGTCGGATGGTGCGCGGACGTACGTCGTGTCTCGTTCTAGACGCACGGCGCTCCGCCCGAGTTGTGGCGTGACCAAGGTCTCGCCCCCGGACAGGTTTCCTGCTGGCATGGTGGAGGGGTTCCATGGGGGGACACCGCTGCCGGAAGAATCAGTGAGAAGACATGACCGCGTTCTCTGCCACCGCCGTCCGCGTCCGGGCCCGTACCGGCGGCCCCAAGGAAGACGGGCCGAATCTCCTGGAGCACCTCGCGGGCTGGACGCTCGTCGTGGTCCTCGCGATGCTCGTCACGCAGACCGGTCTGCTGTGACCCCGCCGACGTAGTCGCCGTTGCCGTCCGCGCCGGCCCGCCAGTGCCGGTGCGGGACGCCCACCAGGCCGTACAGCCACCGCACCGGTGACCGCCGGGGCAGCAGTGTGAGCCCCGCCACGATCGCGAACAGCGGCAGCCCGAGCCATCCGCCCAGCAGACGCACCAGCACGCTCGCGAGGAGCGCGCCCACGAACGGCAGCCCGTACACCCCGGCGCCGGCGATGACGACGGCGAGGACCCTCGGCACCTTGCGGTCCTCGTCGGCTCCCGGCAGCGACCAGCCCTCCATGAGCCAGCCGACCCCGGTCGCCAGCATGGTGCCGATCACCGCGGCCCCGAAGAGCAGCAGCGCCAGGAACGTCCCGGACGTCACGAAGTCCAGTACGTGGTTGACGACGCTGTCCCTCGGCCAGTCGGCGAAGTCGTCGGCACCGGGGGAGAGGAACCGCTCGTAGCCCCGGCCGTCCCACCCGTGGACGAGCGTCCCGAACAGCAGGAAGTACCCGCCCACGCACTGGAGGCAGGCCCAGTAGCCCGCCCCCGCGAGCACCAGCGCCTGCGCCACGAGGAACCCGAGGATCGCGGCCACCGGGATCCCGCCCGCGTAGCCGAGGACGAACCCCGCCCATACGTCCTCGTGACCGGCCGCGACGTGCATCGTCGCCCACGCGGGGTTCTGCCACAGCAGGAAGAGCCCTGTCGGCACCATCAGGACGGCGGCGAACAGCGCCGTGAGCGCCAGATAGGGGTTGGCGGCCCGGCTGCGGGTGCGCGGCCCCTCACCGGCGTTGATCCGCTCCCACACCTGCAACTGGCGCCCCGCACAGAGCGCGAAGGTCGCGCCGATCGCGTACGCCCAGAACAGGGCGGCCTGGATCTGGATCACACCACGCCCCTCACGCCGAGGCCTTCAGGGAGAGCCCGCCCGCCACGATGGAGTCGGAGGTGACCAGGGCCTGTTCGGCGCTGACGTCCGTCATGAAGACGAACGGCGGTACGAGGGGCGGCACCGGCAGCCTGTCGGGGGTGAAGGTCAGACAGAGCAGGCCCTCGACGCACCCCCTGAACTTGGTCAGATACAGCGTGACCGAGCCGCTCAGGTCCAGCGTGTCGGCGCCCAGGGCGAGTTCCTCGCCCCCGTCCCGCGTCGTCAGCTCGTAGTCGGTGAGCGAGGCGGCCTTCATCCGGAGCACCATGACCTTCAGCGGGCCGTCCGCCGTCGGGATCTCCTTGACGCCCGCCACGATGAAGCCCTGCGGGGCGAAGAGCGTGGTGGTGATGGTCGGCGGCGTCCTGGCCGCCACGATCGAAGGGGCGGGAGCCGCCCTGGCCGGGGTTCCGTTCACGATCCCCGCCACGATCACCACCGGCAGCAGCACGGCGAGCGTCCGCGTGCCCTGTCCGTCCCGGACCCTCGGCGGCGCCGGGTCCTCCTCGGCGTCCTCGGGCACCGGCGTCCACCCGAAGCCCATGGCGCTGCCGGCGATCCCCAGGAGCATGCCGACGAGGAACCCGCCGAGGTTGGTGGCGGCGAACGACAGCACCGACAGGATCAGGGCGTTGACGCTCACATAGTGGTGCGTGTGCGGCAGGAACCACAGGAAGAGCCCCGCCACCACCAGCGCGATCCCGATGCCGACCGCCGCGATCCCGCCGAGCCCGAGGCTCACCAGGACCGTCAGCGGCGAGAGCGGCACCAGCAGCAGTTCGGCGCCGCCGAGGAGCAGCAGCAGGCCACCCCAGAACGGCCGCGTACGCCGCCACCTGCGCAGCACCCGCCGCTGCCGGGGCCAGGGCAGCCGCCGGTCGAGGGGGCCGCCGCCGTCCTCGCGGAAGGGTCTGACACCACCTCTGCCGCCGCCGGTCAGAAGCACTTCTTGCCGCCGAGGCTGACGTCGACCCGCATGCCCTTGAGCCGGAAGTTCCCGCCCGTCGCCGACCAGGCGTGGGACTTCACCCCGGAGACCGTGATGTCCCCGGCCTGGAGCCCGAACTTGCCCCGCTCGCCCTTGACCCCGGGCACCTCGTCCAGCGTCGAGGCGTCCCGGCCGATCTGCGCGGTGCCGAAGCGGGCGTCGCCCACCAGGTCCTCGCCGTCGATGACGAGGTTGCTCGCGGTGACGTTGCCCGCGTCGCCGCCCGCGGTCAGCTTGAAGACGACCGTGCCGAGCGGGGTCTTCACCTCGGCGGCCTGGCAGATGTCGGACAGGGTCGCGTCCCCGATCCCGAGGAGCGCCACCGGGTGCCCCTTGCCGTCGATGTCCCGGTCCGTCTGGACGTACGAGGACAGGCCCTCGCTCGTCAGCTTGCCCGAGGAGACCTGGAAGCTGGTGCCCGAGACTGCGAAGGACGCGGCGAGCGCGCCCTCGGCCATCACGGACGCCATCACACCGACGGCCAGGACGGCCGGCATGGCCACCACGGCCGTCTTCCTCCAGGAGGTCCTGCCCTCGCGTAACGCGTTGCGGCTAGCGCCCACTGTCTTCCTCCCGTACGTCGTTCCGCGTCGTCAAACGTGCGTGTTCCGCGTCGTCAAGCGTGCGTAAGGGGAGTGCGTGAAGCGCCGTCGGGAGCCGGTCGGCAGGTGGCACCGCTCTGCCATACTGCGGACATCCCACGGCAGTTGGAGACTAGGGCCGAAATTGAATAATAGTCAACAGCGCGGTACCGACCGTTCCGCGGCTCGCCGCGCCGAACTCATCACCATCGGCCGGAAGCTGTTCGCCGACAGGTCCTACGACGCTCTGTCGATGGACGACATCGCGAAGCAGGCGGGCGTCGCCAAAGGGCTGATCTACTACTACTTCAAGTCCAAGCGCGGCTACTACCTCGCGATCATCGAGGACTCCGTCGCCGACCTGGTCGCGCGCGCCGGACGGCACGACGACCTGCCGCCCGTGGAGCGCGTGCAGCGCACCATCGACGGCTATCTGCGCTATGCCGAGCACCACCAGGCCGCCTACCGGGCGATCATCAGCGGGGGAGTCGGCTTCGACGCCGAGGTGCACGCCATCCGCGACGGCGTGCGCGAGGCGATGATCAAGACGATCGCCGAGGGGACGTACGGCCGCGCCGACATCCCGTGTCTCGCCCGCACCGCGCTGCTCGGCTGGCTGTGCAGCGTCGAGGGCATCACGCTCGACTGGGTCGGGCACCGCGGTCTGGCGCGCGACCGGGTCTGCGCCCTCCTCGTGCGCACCCTCGGGGACACGCTGCGCGTCATCGAGGACTTCGAGCCGTCGTTCCCGGCGCCTTCGCGGCCCTGAGGCGGCTGCGCGCGAAGGGGCGGGAGCCGACCGGCTCCCGCCCCAACACACGTGCCGAGTACGTCAGTTGATGGCCTTGATCAGCTCACCGTTCGCCGTGTCGCCGCTGAGCTCCCAGAAGAACGTGCCGCCGAGGCCCGCCTGGTTCTTGTAGTTCATCTTCCCCGCGATGGTCGCCGGGGTGTCGTAGCTCCACCAGTTGTTCCCGCAGTGGGCGTACGCGGTCCCGCCGACCGTGCCGTTCGCCGGGCACTTGGTCTTCAGTTCCTTGTAGTCGTCGATGCCCTGCTCGTACTTGCCCGCGGCGGGCCCGGTCGCGGTGCCGCCGGGGGCCTTCTGCGTGACGCCCGTCCAGCCGCGTCCGTAGAAGCCGATGCCGAGCAGCAGCTTCTGGGCCGGGATGCCGAGGCTCCGGAGCTTCTTGATCGTGGCGTCGGAGTGGTACGAGGCCTTCGGGATGCCGGTGTAGGAGGTGAGCGGCGAGTGCGGGGCGGTCGGCCCCTTCGCGTCCCAGGCGCCGAAGTAGTCGTACGTCATCGGGTTGTACCAGTCGACGTACTGGGCGGCGCCCGCGTAGTCGGCCGCGTCGATCTTGCCGCCCGCGGAGGCGTCCGCGGGGATCGCCGCCGTCACGAGATTGCCGCTGCCGAACTTCGCGCGGACCGCGGCCATGAGCTTCTTGTACGCCTCGCGCCCGCTGGTGTCACACGTCAGGCCGCAGGCGTTGGGGTACTCCCAGTCGATGTCGATGCCGTCGAAGACATCGGCCCACTTGGAGTTCTCGACCAGGTCGTAGCAGGACTGGGCGAACGCCGCCGGGTTCTTCGCGGCCTCCGTGAAGCCGCCCGACCACGTCCAGCCGCCGAAGGACCACAGCACCTTGAGGTCCGGGTGCTTCTTCTTGAGCTTGCGCAGCTGGTTGAAGTTGCCGCGCAGCGGCTGGTCCCAGGTGTCGGCCACGCCGTCGACGGACTGGGCGGCGGTGTAGGCCTTGTCCGTCGCCGCGTAGGCGTCGCCCATCGCGCACTTGCCGCCCTGGACGTTGCCGAAGGCGTAGTTGATGTGGGTGAGCTTGGCGGCGGAGCCGGACGTCTCGATGTTCTTGACGTGGTAGTCCCGGCCGTAGACACCCCATTCGGTGAAGTATCCGACGACCTTCGAACCGGCGGCGGCCTTGGTCGTCGGGGTCCTGTCCGGTTCGGCGGCGGCGCTGCCGGCCCCGCCGAGGAGGCCCGCGCCGAGGACGGCGCAACAGGCGGTGGCGATCAGGGCGCGGAGGCCGGGGCGAGGGGAGTGCGATCTGAGCATCATGTCTCCTCGTGGGGGGGAAACCAGTGAGACGCGGGGGACGGGGGTTGCTGCTGGGGACCCGCGGATGTGCTGTGCCGGGAGCCTTTGGCATGAACGCGGTAAGTCGTTCAATGGAACACTAGGAGGACTAGACCAGTGCGGTCAATGGTTCGGACCAATCCGGCCGCCCGCGACGATCTCCGGCTATCTTTCGAGTAAGCGGTCGTTAACCAGTGACTGGCTGCCGCTGATCGGGCATACTCAACGCGCCGCAGTCGCTGGTCAGCCGCTTCCGTGACCCGGGAGAGACCCTGGCTCGGCATCGTTTCCGGCGTCGCCGCCTCACCCTGCGCGGGCGCCCGCCGTAGCCCGACAGGGAGGAGAGCGTCATGCCCGACCACGCCCCGCAGCCGGTGGATCGCCAGCTGCCGACGGATGAGGCCAGGGATCTGCTCGCGCTCGTCCGGGACATCATCCAGCGCGAGATCGTTCCGCACGCGGCGCAGGAGGAGGAAGCCGGACGCTTCCCGCGCGAGGTCTTCACCCTGCTCTCCGAGGCCGGACTGCTCGGTCTCCCGTACGACTCCGAGTTCGGCGGCGGCGACCAGCCCTACGAGGTCTACCTCCAGGTCCTGGAGGAGCTCGCCGCCGCACGCCTGACCGTCGGCCTCGGCGTCAGCGTCCACTCGCTCTCCTGCCACGCGCTCGCCGGGTACGGCACCAAGGAGCAGCAGGGCGAACACCTGCCCGCCATGCTCGGCGGCGGCCTCCTCGGCGCGTACTGCCTCTCCGAGCCGGCGTCGGGCTCGGACGCCGCCTCCCTGCGAACGAAGGCCGTCCGGGACGGCGACCACTGGGTCATCGACGGCACCAAGGCCTGGATCACGCACGGCGGCGTCGCCGACTTCTACACCCTCCTTGCCCGTACCGGCGGCGAGGGCGCCCGGGGCGTCACCGCCTTCCTGGTGCCGGGCGACGCGGAGGGGCTGACCGCGGCGGTGCCCGAGAAGAAGATGGGCATGAAGGGTTCGCCCACCGCGCAGATCCACTTCGACGGCGTCCGCGTCCCGGACTCCCGCCGCATCGGGGATGAGGGCCAGGGCTTCGCCATCGCGCTCTCGGCGCTCGACTCGGGGCGGCTCGGCATCGCGGCCTGCGCCATCGGTGTGGCCCAGGCGGCGCTGGACGAGGCGCTCGCGTACGTCACCGAGCGGCGGCAGTTCGGCCGGCCGATCGTGGACTTCCAGGGGCTGCGCTTCATGCTGGCGGACATGGCGACGCAGATCGAGGCGGGCCGGGCGCTCTATCTGGCGGCGGCCAGGCTGCGCGACGCGGGCCGGCCGTTCGCCAAGCAGGCGGCCATGGCCAAGCTGCTGTGCACGGACGCCGCGATGAAGGTGACGACGGACGCCGTGCAGGTCCTCGGGGGCTACGGCTACACGGCGGACTTCCCCGTGGAGCGCTTCATGCGCGAGGCGAAGGTGCTCCAGATCGTCGAGGGCACCAATCAGATCCAGCGCATGGTCATCGCCCGTCACCTCGCGGGTCCCGAGACGCGCTGAACTGACCCCGGGGCACGGGCGGCGCCACCAGCCGGGTCCACTCCGGGTCGTGGCGCCCGGGCAGCGTCCGGCCGCGGTCGATCCAGTGACGGATCAGGGCGCGGTAGATCGGCGGGTCCTGAAGATGGGGCTGCGGGTGGGGCGGCTGTGGATGGGGCGGCTGCGGGCGGGGGGCCGTCGGGGGTTGCTGATACGCATGTTGCTGGTACGCATGTTGCTGGTACGCATGCTGCTGGTACGTCTGCTGACGCGGCTCTGCCTGCTGAGCTCGCGGGGGAACCGATTCTGCGGAGGCGGGCACCATCACCAGGGTGCGTCGCCGACGGCTGGTGGGGACGTGCGTCGGGCCCATGTCCGTGGGGGTCATGCCAGACCAACGCCTGCCCGGGCACCGAAGTCACCGCCCTGCGGATTAGGGCGTCAGTTCATGGCATCCGCGTGTCGGGGGCGGCGGACGGGCCGCATCCGCACCCCGGGCGCGAGCGCCGCCCGGGAGCGGCCTGAAGCGCGCGGGGATCGACGTAGCGCGCCCCGAAGCACGCGTGCGCGCGGCGGACGGCCCGGCGCGCCCCCGGGGCTGGATCCGTTGCCCTGCGCTCGGGGCGTCTACTCGCCGGGGAGCACGGGGCTCGGCTCGGCCTGGCTCGGTCCGCGGGGTGGGCCCAGCCCGCGGCAGGCACCCGGCCCGGCTCCCGCCCCGCCCGAAGCCCGCCTCGCCCGGACGCGGCCGCGCACGCACGTCTATGGCTCCGGCCCAGCGACTGACGTACCGTCAACTCCACGCCGAACTGCCGCGCGCCCAGGGAGGTTTCCCGTGGAGGACGACCGTCCGGTACCGCTCGACGAGTACCCCGTGCACCAGGTCCCCCTGTCGATGAAGCACGTCGCGACGGGCGACCGCAACGCCTACGACCGGTGCATCTACCACCTCTTCGACCACGAGGGCCACGCCCTGCTGATCCTCGGCCTCGGCGTCTATCCGAACACCGGAGTCATCGACGCGTACGCCACCCTCCGCACCGGCGACACACTGCACGCCGTACGCGCCGCCGACGCCCTCGGCGACGACCGGACGGACCTCTCGGTCGGCCCCCTGCGCATCACCGTCGACGAGCCGCTGCGCCGGCTGCGGCTGGAGTGCGCCGCCGACCCAGGTGACCCCGCCTCCCTGTCGTACGACCTCACCTGGAACGCCGACTTCCCCGCGCTCTGGGAACCGCACCACATCCAGCGCCGCGGCGGACGGCTCACCCTCGAAGGGCGCCGTTTCGTCCAGGTGGGCCGCCCCTCGGGGACGATCCGCGTGGGCGGCGAGGAGATCCCCGTGACGGCGGGGGAGTGGACCGCGACCCGCGACCGCAGCTGGGGCGTGCGGCCCATCCCAGGGGAGGAACGCGGGCGCCTGGAGGAGGAGTTCGCCGCCGAGGGCTTCCACTGGATCTGGTGCCCGGTGCGTTTCGATGACCGCTTCCTGATGGTCGTCGTCCAGGAGGACGCGGACGGCTACCGCACCCTCAACGACGCCACCCTCGTCCGCCCGGGCCACCGCGACCGCCAACTCGGCTGGCCCCGCGCCGACATCGTCTACCGCCCCGGCACCCGCCACCCCGAGCACGCCGTCATCCACCTCACGGACCCCGGCGGGCACAAGCCCCTGGAACTCGGCGTCGAGGTGCTCGCCTCGCTGCCCCTGGCCGTCGGCGCGGGCTACCCGCCCGCCGACGACTGGCAGCACGGCACCTGGCGAGGCCGCGGCTGGACCGACCGCCGCATCTACGACCTCTCGGACCCCGCGGCCCACCCGCTGGCCGCATACGGGGTCATCGACCACGCCGCGCGCTTCACCCTGGACGGCCGCACGGGCCACGGCATCTTCGAGCACGGCAGCTTCGGCCGCCACGACCCGAGCGGGTTCACCGGTTTCGACTCCGTGGCGCCCTGAAGGCCGCCGCCGGTTCGACGAAGGAGCACGGACATGGCATCGGCACCCCGCCCCCGTACCACCACCCGTGACCCGGAAGAACTCGCCCGCCGCCTCACGGCCTGGCTCGACACCCGGCTGCCCGGCGCCAAGGTGGTCGACATGAGCGTCCCGGAGTCCAACGGCATGTCCAGCGAGACCCTGCTCTTCACCGTCGAGCACCCCGAACCACCCTCGCGGGGCTGCGCGTTGCGCCTCGCGGCCGACCCGACGGCGTACACGATCTTCCCCGTCTACGACATGCCGCGCCAGTACCGCACCATGCGGCTCGTCACCGAGCACACCGACCTGCCGGTGCCGCGTGTCCTGTGGCTGGAAGAGGACCCCGGACCGCTGGGTGCGCCCTTCCTCGTCATGGAGCGGGTCGAGGGCCGCGTACCGCCGGACGTCATGCCCTACACGTACGAGGGGAACTGGCTGCACGCCGCCACCGACGCCGAACGCGCACACCTGGAGGAGGCCTCGGTCGCCGTGGTGGCCCGGCTGCACGAGCAAGTCCCGGCGGATGAGGTGGAGTTCCTCGCACTGCCCGGCGAGGGCGGTCCGCTGCGCCGCCATGTCGAGGCCCAACGCGCCTACTACGCATGGGTGGTGAGTGGACTGCCCCGCTCACCTCTGATCGAGCGTGCCTTCGACCGCCTCGAAGAGCTGTGGCCGGACACCGTCGGCGAACCCGTCCTGAACTGGGGCGACGCACGCATCGGCAACATCGTCTACGACGGCTTCGAACCCGCGGCCGTCCTCGACTGGGAGATGGCGGCGCTCGCCCCGCGCGAGGTCGACCTCGGCTGGATGATCTACCTGCACCGCTTCTTCCAGGACCTGACGGTGAGCTTCGGCCAGCCGGGGCTGCCGGACTTCCTGCGCCGGGACCGCGTCGAGGACACGTACGCCCGGCTCACCGGGCACACCCCGCACGCCATGGACTTCTACACGCTGTACGCGGCGCTGCGGCACGCGATCGTCATGCTGCGCGTCGCCTACCGCCGGGTCCACTTCGGCGAAGTCGCCGCGCCCGGTGCGCCACAGGACACGGACACGCTGATCCTGCACCACGGCAGCCTCGCGGCCATGGTGCAGGGCAGCTACTGGTGAATCAGGCGGCGGGCCGCTGCTGTTGGGGCGCGCGCAACGGGCGTGACCCCGGACCGCCCACGTGCGAGAACGGCTGCGTCCGCCAGTCGAGTCCCTGAGGGAGCGTCAACAGCAGGGCGGTGTCCTGCTCCTGAACCTCCATCGACTCGTCGGTGGGCGTGGCGTCCGTGGCCGCGCGGCCCGTGCCGGCACAGACCGTGAGCCCGAACGGGTTCCACGGAGTGGGGCACAGCGCGTGCTCGGGCAGGACGTCCTCGTCGGCGAGGAGCGCGATCGGCTGCCCGCAGTCAGGGCAGTTCACGCGGTACATCTCAAAGGTGTCGTAGGCGTCGAGAAGGGCGTCAGCCGGTTCGACACCCTCCGGCTCGGGCTCGGCGACCTGCTGCTGCTTGGCGCGAGTGGACCTGCCGGGGCGCTTCAAATTCTGCATGGGACTCTCCCCCTTGGGTGGGCCGACAAGGCGCTGCGGCCTCGACCACAGCAAGCACTTCCCGTCCCGTCGTAGGGGTAATCGTGGCATCCCATCGGACACGGTCACAGCAGTGTGGTGTTCGTCACATGCCCGAGGGAGTTGCCCCGGCGTGCGAGTCCTTCGGGTGCTCAGGTATCCGCAAGGATCAAGAGCCCTGTAGGTTCGGCGCATGGAGGAGCTGGACCGACAGATCGTGCAGCTGCTCGTCAAGGACGGGCGGATGAGCTACACCGACCTGGGCAAGGCCACGGGCCTGTCCACGTCAGCCGTGCATCAGCGGGTGCGCCGCCTTGAGCAGCGCGGCGTCATCCGTGGCTATGCCGCGGTCGTCGACCCCGAGGCCGTGGGGCTGCCCCTCACGGCCTTCATCTCGGTGAAGCCGTTCGACCCCAGCGCACCCGACGACATCGCCGAACGCCTCGCCGGCGTTCCGGAGATCGAGGCGTGCCACAGCGTCGCGGGGGACGAGAACTACATCCTCAAGGTCCGCGTCGCCACCCCACTGGAACTGGAGCACCTGCTGAGCCGTCTGCGCGCGCTCGCCGGTGTCTCCACGCGGACGACCGTCGTGCTCTCCACGCCCTACGAGGCCCGCCCGCCGCAGGTCTGAACAGCATGCGCTTTCTGCTCGTGCGCGGCCCCCTGGGGGGCCTCGAAGGGGCGCCCGGTGGCCGCCGAGTCGACGAGCGGACCCCCGCACCGGGCGGCGCGCGCCCTGGGGTGACCCCCGCGTCGGCCGCCCCTCCACAGGGGTGAGACTGGACCCATGAGCCAGAGCACCGCCCCCGGGAACGACGCCCAGGGCCCCCAGGATGCCCACAGCCACCGCACCGTGCTGCTGCGCGGCGGTGACGTCCACAGCCCCGCCGATCCCTTCGCCACCGCGATGGTCGTCGAGCGCGGCCATGTCGCCTGGGTCGGCTCCGAGGGCGCGGCGGACGCCTTCGCCGACGGCGTCGACGACATCGTCGACCTCGAAGGCGCCCTGGTCACCCCGGCCTTCACGGACGCCCACGTGCACACCACGGCCACCGGCCTCGCCCTCACGGGACTCGACCTGTCGGGGGCCCGATCGCTGGACGACGCGCTCGTACGCGTACGCGAACACGCCGCCGCACGGCCGCACGACACCGTCCTGCTCGGCCACGGCTGGGACGCCGCCCGCTGGCCCGGCGGCCGCCCGCCCACGCGCGCGGAGCTCGACGAGGCCACCGGAGGCCGGCCGCTCTACCTCTCCCGCATCGACGTCCACTCGGCGGTCGCCACCACCGCGCTGCTCGACCTGGTGCCCGGCATCACCGAGCGCACCGGCTTCCGCCCGGACGCCCCGCTGACCGGCGACGCCCACCACGGGGCGCGCGCCGCCGCCCTCGCCGCCATCACGCCCCTCCAGCGCACGGAGGCCCAGCGCGCCGCCCTGCGGCGCGCCGCGTCCCTCGGCATCGGCTCCGTGCACGAGTGCGCGGGCCCGGAAATCTCCGACGAGGACGACTTCACCGGGCTGCTGCGGCTCGCCGCCGACGAGCCGGGGCCGCGCGTCGTCGGCTACTGGGCCGAGCACGGCGAGGAAGGTGTGGCCCGCGCCCGGGAGTTGGGGGCGCTCGGCGCCGCCGGTGACCTCTTCGTGGACGGCGCCCTCGGGTCCCACACCGCCTGCCTCCACGAGCCGTACGCCGACGCCGCCCACACCGGCACGGCCCACCTGGACGCCGCCGCCGTCGCCGCCCATGTCGTGGCGTGCACCGAGGCGGGCCTCCAGGCGGGCTTCCACGCCATCGGGGACGCCGCGGTGAGCTCCGTGGTCGACGGCATGCGCCAAGCCGCCGAGAAGCTCGGCCCTGCGCGCGTCCGGGCCGCCCGGCACCGCGTGGAGCACGCCGAGATGCTCACCCCCGAGACGATCGCGGGCCTCGCCGAGTTCGGCCTCACCGCGTCCGTGCAGCCCGCCTTCGACGCCCTGTGGGGCGGCGAGGACGGCATGTACGCCCAGCGCCTCGGCGCCGACCGGGCGCGCACCCTCAATCCGTACGCGGCCCTGCTGCGCGCCGGTGTGCCCCTGGCCTTCGGCTCCGACAGCCCCGTCACGCCGCTCGACCCCTGGGGCACGGTCCGCGCCGCCGCCTTCCACCGCACGCCCGAGCACCGCGTCTCCGTGCGCGCCGCGTTCACCGCCCACACCAGGGGCGGCTGGCGCGCCGTCGGCCGTGACGACGCGGGTGTCCTGGTGCCGGGCGCGCCCGCGGACTACGCGGTGTGGCGCTCCTCCGACCTCGTGGTGCAGGCCCCGGACGACCGCGTGGCCCGCTGGTCGACCGACCCGCGCTCGGGCACGCCCGGCCTGCCCGACCTGTCGCCGGGCGGTGAACTCCCGGTCTGCCTGCGCACGGTGGTGGGCGGCCGGACGGTCCATGCGGGGCCGGACGAGTGATGTCCCGGCGGTGCGCGGCGCCGATGGCGGCCCGCCGGGGTTCCGCGCGACCTGGGAATCCTCGGCGCTGACCTGGTGGCCTTCATCGTCACCGCAGCTCACCGGGCTATTGACAGAGAGCCGTCGTGGGCCGGTAGGTTCGGCCGGGTCCACCACAGGACGTCCGAGAGGCGAACCTCCACGCAGTCGTCGAACGCCGCTGGGTCATGGGTGGTGTGCCGCACCGGCGCACCACCACTGGGAGCCAGGTCCAGCGCCCGCGACGCGGAGGCGAGGGAACGTATGAGCCGATCGGCAGGTGTGACCCGGGTGGGGCCCGGACGCTCAGTAGACAACGGCTTTCGGTCGATCCGCAGCCAGCGGGTCCCAGGTCGGCCCGAAGGGTGCCGGGCCCCGATCCGCAGTGCCGGCCGCCACTACCTCCGTGCCGCCGCTGCGGCGCAGGCCGCGGCCACTATGGTTGTCCTCTGCGTACGAACGAAGGGGCAGTAGTGAACGACGGCGGTCGGGTCTTCGAAGCGGGAGACCAGGGGAGGCAGTTCGGCTCGCTCGGCACGGCCTTGGTGATCATTCCGACCTACGACGAGGCGGAGAACATCACGTCCATCGTCGGCCGGGTGCGGGCCTCCGTGCCGGACGCGCACGTCCTGGTCGCCGATGACAACAGCCCCGACGGCACCGGCAAGATCGCCGACGAGCTCGCGGCCGAGGACGAGCAGGTGCACGTGCTGCACCGCAAGGGCAAGGAAGGCCTCGGCGCCGCCTACCTCGCGGGCTTCCGCTGGGGGCTCGACCACGACTACGGCGTGCTGATCGAGATGGACGCCGACGGCTCCCACCAGCCCGAGGAACTGCCCCGGCTGCTGACCGCGCTCAAGGGCGCCGACCTCGTGCTCGGCTCCCGGTGGGTGCCGGGCGGCCGGGTCGTGAACTGGCCCAAGCACCGCGAGTTCATCTCCCGCGGCGGCAGCACCTACTCGCGCCTGCTGCTCGATGTGCCCATCCGGGACGTGACGGGCGGCTACCGCGCCTTCCGCCGCGAGACCCTCGAAGGCCTCGGCCTGAGCGAGGTCGAGTCGCAGGGCTACTGCTTCCAGGTCGACCTGGCGCGCCGCGCGATCAAGGCGGGCTACCACGTCGTCGAGGTGCCGATCACGTTCGTCGAGCGCGAACTGGGCGACAGCAAGATGAGCCAGAACATCGTCGTCGAGGCGCTGTGGCGGGTCACCGCCTGGGGTGTGGGCGAGCGGGTGGGCCGGGTCATCGGGCGCAAGCAGCCCTGAGCGGCACCTGCGCCCCGCCTTCTTGATCATACCCCTTATCCCGGCCTGAGGCGGACCCAGGCACACTGGGAGCATGACGACTGGCGCACCGCCTCCCATCCGACCCGCCAGGCCCCGGCGCTCCGGGCCCCTGAGGTTCCTGCCGCTCGGCGTCGCCGCGTGGCTCGTCCTGGAAATCTGGCTGCTCACCGTCGTGGCGGGCGCCACGAACGGGCTCGTGGTCTTCCTGCTCCTGGTGGGCGGCCTCGTGCTCGGCTCCGCGGTGATCAAGCGCGCGGGGCGCAGGGCCTTCCGCAAGCTCAGCGAGGCGGTGCAACAGCAGCAGAGCGGCATCCCGCCCGAGCCCGCCGCGTCCGGCGGCGGCGGGGCCCTGACGATGCTGGGCGGTCTCCTGATCATCCTGCCCGGCCTGATCTCGGACGCCCTGGGCCTGATCCTGCTGGTGCCGCCGGTCCAGAAGGCCCTCGGAAAGTACGCGGAGCGCACGTTCGAGCGCAAGGTCCGCGAGGCGACGCCCGGCGGCCTCGGCGACCCCTTCCAGCAGGCGCGCATGCACCGCCCGGACGGCAAGGTCGTCCAGGGCGAGGTCATCAGGGACGAGCCGCCGGCGCGCGGCCCCCGCCCTGACGACCCGCAGCTGCCGCACTGACGGCGTGCCGTCGGAAAGACCGACACGAAGAAGAGGCGCAGACACACGAGGCGCAGACGCACGAGGGCCGGGGCCACTGCTGAGCAGTGGCCCCGGCCCTCGTACTTGTGCTGCTGTGCGGTTGTGTGCCGGGTCCGTCGTCAGGCGGACTTGCGGCTGTCCCGCGGATGCACCGCGATGTTCATGGCGCCGGACCGAAGGACCGCGAGGCGCTCCTCCAGGACCTCTTCGAGTTCCTCTCGAGTACGGCGCTCCATGAGCATGTCCCAGTGCGTACGCGCCGGCTTGCCCTTCTTCTCCTCAGGTCCGTCGCCGTCTACCAGGAGTGCCTGGGCCCCGCAGACCTTGCACTCCCACTCCGGCGGGATCTCCGCCTCGACCGAGAACGGCATCTCGAAACGATGTCCGTTCTGGCATGCGTACTCCACGGCCTGGCGCGGAGCCAGGTCGATGCCGCGGTCGGTCTCGTAGCTTGTCACCACGAGGCGCGTGCCGCGAAGAGCTCGCTCACTCATGAATCGTGCCTCCCGGGCTTGTCGCCCACAGGACAGGTGTCGCTGTCGTCGTCATCCGGTCAACGTCCGGTCGGCGGTAAAGATTCCCGTTCAGGGTCATGCGTCGCCGTCGTATGCCGCCCCTTGTTGTACCCACCAGCGCCCGGTTTGTCACATCTGACAGCAGATGTCACCCAGCGTTTCTGAATCTCCAGCTCGCAGTAACGGTCCGCCTGGCAGGCCAAACGCGTACACTACCGGCCTTTGCCCTCAGTTGTTAAATCCTCTCGGGTACGGGGTTCCCCGCGTCGCGCACCGCACGCCTCACCGGCACCCTCGCGAGCAGCACGAAACCGAGCGCGAAGAAGGCCACGAGGGAGACGATCGCGTCCCGGTAGCTCCCGGTGAGCTGATAGGTGAGACCGAAGATCAGCGGCCCCAGCCAGGCCATCCCGCGGTCGCTGATCTCGTACGCGGAGAAGTACTCGGCCTCCTTGCCGCGCGGCACCAGGTGCGAGAAGAGGGAGCGGGACAGGGCCTGCGTGCCGCCGAGGACCAGGCCGATCCCCGCCGCCAGGACGAAGAACCACGCGGGCGCCCCCGAGGGCAGGAAGTAACCCGCCCCGATCGTCACGGTCCAGGCCACGAGGGAGCCGAGGATGACGCGCTTGGCGCCATGGACCCGGGCGAGCCTGCCCATGGTGAGCGCCCCGGCGACCGCGAGCAGCTGCACCAGCAGGACCGCGACGATCAGCGTGGACTGGCTGAGCCCGAGCTCCTCGGAGCCGTAGACGGACGCCTGGGAGATCACCGTCTGCACCCCGTCGTTGTAGACGAGGTACGCCAGCAGGAAGGCGAGCGTGTGAGGGTGCCTGCGCATGTCGCGCACCGTCGCCGCCAACTGCCGCAGGCCCCCGCGCGACGCGCCCTCCGACGGCGCCGCCCGCCGGTCGCGCAGCCGCTTCAGCGGTACGAGGGTGAAGGCGCCCCACCACACACCGGCCGACGCCAGGCAGATGCGGACCGCGGTCGACTCGGAGACACCGAAGGTGTCATGGGCGAGGAACAGCACCAGGTTCGCCACCAGGACCAGGGCGCCCGAGGCGTAACCGAAGGCCCAGCCGCGCGAGGAGACCGCGTCGCGCTCCTCGGGAGGGGCGATCTGGGGCAGGTAGGAGTTGTAGAGCACCATCGAGACGGCGAGCGAGGCGTTGGCGACGATCAGCAGGAGGCCGCCGAGGAGATAGCGGTCGCCGTCCAGGAAGAACATCCCCGCCGTCGCGGCCGCCCCCAGGTACGCGGCCACGGCGAGCAGCGGCTTCTTGCGCCCGGTGCGGTCGGCGGCGGCGGCCGCCAGCGGCATCACGAAGACGGACACGAGCACGGAGGCGGACACCGCGTACGCGAAGAAGGAGCCCGCGCGGACCGGGATGCCCAGCGGGTGCACGTACCCCTCCGGGTCGGCGGCCGCCTTGGCGATCTCCGTGAGGTAGGGGCCCAGGAACACGGTCAGGACGCTGGTCGAGTAGACCGAGCACGCCCAGTCGTAGAAGTACCAGCCGCGCTGTTCGCGCCGCCGTTCGGCGGCGGCTTCGTCGGCCGCGGCCGTCCGCTCGGTGTCGGTGCCCACCCGTGACCTCTGTTCCCCGTGGTGCGAAGCCGCCCTCGGGCGGTCCGACCCGTCAGATCCAGGCCCCCCGGTCCTCCAGCACCTCGCGCAGCGTCTCGATGTGATCGGAAACTATGCCATCCACGCCCAGGTCCAGCAGGGCTGCCATCCGCCCGGCGTCATTGACGGTCCACACGTGGACCTGGAGCCCGCGCGCGTGGGCGGCCCGCACGAAGCGGTGATCGACCACCCGTATCCCGCCGTGCGTCTCGGGCACCTGCGCGCAGACCGCCGAGCGGCGGAGAACCGCCGGGACGCCGTATGACCGCATGCGCAGCGCCGCCACGCCCCGCGTACCGAACGACGTGGCGAGGCGCGGGCCCGCGAGGCGCTGCGCCCGGGCCACGCGCGCCTCGGAGAACGAGCCGACGCAGACGCGGTCCCAGGCCCCGGCGCGACGGATCAGGTCGAGCAGCGGCGCCAGCGCGGGGTCGGCCTTCACGTCCACGTTCCAGCGCACTTCGGGGAAGGCCTCCAAGAGCTCTTCGAAGAGGGGCACCGGCTCCGTGCCGGCCACGCGCGCGTGGCGCACCTCGCTCCACGGGAGGTCGATGATGCGGCCCGCCGCGTCCGTCACGCGGTCGAGCGTCGCGTCGTGGAAGGCGACGAGGCGGCCGTCGGCCGTGGCGTGCACATCGGTCTCGATGTAGCGGTAGCCGAGACCGACGGCGCGCCGGAAGGCGGCGGCGGTGTTCTCCAGGCCGTCCGCGGCGCCCCCGCGGTGGGCGAGGGCCAGGGGTCCCGGGTGATCGAGGTAGGGATGGCGTACGCGCGTGGTCACCGCTGAAGTATCGCCTCCGAAGGACCGCCGGAGGCGATGACGTTTCCCGCGCCGGGTGCGGGCGGGGCGAAGCGGCGCAGGAAGAACTGGGCGAGCGGACCGATCGACAGCGCGTAGAGGACCGTGCCGGCGCCGACCGTGCCGCCCAGGGCGAAGCCGGTGACGACGACCGTCGCCTCGATGGAGGTCCTGATGAGCCGGATCGAGCGGCCGGTGCGCCGATGCAGGCCCGTCATCAGGCCGTCCCTCGGCCCGGGGCCGAACGCCGCCGTGATGTAGAGCCCGGTCGCCACTCCGTTGAGCAGGACCCCGGCCACGAGCAGCGGTACGCGTACGGCGAGCGCGTGGGCGTCAGGGAGCAGCGCCAGGGTGGCGTCCATCGCCACGCCGCAGACGACGACGTTCGACACCGTGCCGAGGCCGGGGCGCTGGCGCAGCGGGATCCACAGCAGCAGGACCGCCGCGCCCACGACGATCGACACGGACCCGATGGACAGACCGGTCAGCTCGGCGAGGCCCTGGTTGAGGACGTTCCACGGTTCGGGCCCGAGCCCCGCCTCGACCATCAGCGCGGAACTCGCGCCGTACAGCGCCAGCCCCGCGTACAGCTGGACGAGCCGCCTCGTGAGATGCGGCCTCAGACGCCGCCGCGGCTGTGGCTCGGTGACGGACAAGGAACGCTCCCCAGTAGTGCCGGTGGCTTGACGCATGACACCCTGTGGCTTGGAAGCAGACCGAAACCATGGCCAATCCGGGGAAGGTGGACTGGGAATCATGGCTCAGTGGACTTCAGCGATGGGCTCGACCCAGTTGGCCCGGCTCCTCGCCTCCCAGCAGGCGCCTCCCAGCGGCACCGGCGCCCGCCGCCCGCCCGCCTACCGCGCGCTCGCCGACGGCATCCGGCTGCTGGTGCTCGAAGGCCGCGTCCCCGTCGCCGCGCGCCTGCCCGCCGAACGCGAACTGGCGGTGGCGCTCGCCGTCAGCCGCACCACCGTGGCCGCCGCCTATGAGGCATTGCGCAGCGAAGGCTTCCTGGAGTCCCGCAGGGGAGCGGGCAGCTGGACCGCCGTCCCCGCCGGAAACCCCCTGCCCGCGCGCGGGCTCGAACCGCTGCCTCCGGAGGCGCTCGGTTCGATGATCGACCTGGGCTGTGCGGCGCTGCCCGCGCCCGAGCCGTGGCTGACCCGCTCGGTGCAGGGCGCCCTCGAGGCGTTGCCCCCCTACGCCCACACGCACGGCGACTACCCCGCGGGCCTGCCCGCCCTGCGCGAGATGCTCGCCGAGCGCTACACCGCGCGCGGGATCCCGACGATGCCCGAGCAGATCATGGTGACCACCGGCGCGATGGGCGCCATCGACGCGATCTGTCATCTCTTCGCGGGGCGCGGCGAACGCATCGCGGTGGAGTCCCCCTCGTACGCCAACATCCTCCAGCTCATGCGCGAGGCGGGCGCCCGGCTCGTTCCCGTGGCCATGGCCGAAGGGCTGACGGGTTGGGACATGGACCGCTGGCGGCAGGTCCTGCGGGACGCGGCGCCCCGGCTCGCGTACGTCGTCGCGGACTTCCACAACCCCACGGGCGCGCTCGCGGGCGAGGACCAGCGCAGGCAGCTGGTCGAGGCGGCCCGCTCGGCCGGCACGGTCCTCGTCGTCGACGAGACGATGAGCGAGCTGGGGCTCGAACCGGAACTCACCATGCCGCGCCCCGTCTGCGGGTTCGACCCGGCCGGCTCCACCGTCATCACCGTCGGCTCGGCGAGCAAGGCCTTCTGGGCGGGCATGCGCATCGGCTGGGTGCGGGCCGCACCCGACGTGATCCGCAGCCTCGTCGCGGCCCGCGCCTACGCCGATCTGGGCACCCCCGTGCTCGAACAGCTGGCCGTGAACTGGCTCCTGAACACCGGCGGCTGGGAAGCCGCCGTGGACGTGCGCAGGGAGCAGGCCAGGGAGAACCGTGACGCGCTGGTCGCCGCCGTACGCCGCGAACTGCCCGGCTGGGAGTTCGAGGTGCCGCGCGGCGGTCTGACGCTGTGGGTGCGCACCGGCGGCCTGTCCGGGTCACGGCTCGCCGAGGTGGGCGAGCGCGTGGGGGTGCGGGTGCCGTCAGGGCCGCGCTTCGGTGTCGACGGTGCCTTCGAGGGCTATGTGCGGCTGCCGTTCACCGTGGGCGGCGCGGTGGCCGAGGAGGCGGCGGTGCGCCTGGCCGCAGCCGCCCGCCTCGTGGAGACGGGCGCCGGGGCGGGTGCGGAGGTCGCGCAACCGTTCGTGGCCTGAGCCCGGCCCCCTCTGCCGAGTTCAGCTCTCCGCCGGGACCGGCTCCGCCCCGGCGATCGTTTCGGGAAGCTCCTCCGCGGCCTCGTCGGCGGTCTCGGTGTCCGCCGGAGTGCTCCGCGGCGGCAGCAGTTCCATGACCGCGAGGCGGTGCGCCTCGCTGGTCGCGTCGTCGTACGGGTCGGGCGTCGCGGGCACCTGGATGCGGTGCACCGGGCCGGGGCCGAGCCGCGCGTAGCCCCGGCCGGGGGGGACCTCGGCGGTGGGCGTCGTGGCGGGGCGCGCACCGAGGACCTCCTCCAACTGGTCGGGCAGGGCGGGCCCGAGCACCACACGCGCGCGCGTGTGCTGCCGTACGGAGTCGCTCAGGGCGTCCAGGCAGTCCAGCTGGTCCGCGACGACCACCGTCACGTTCGCCGCCCTGCCGTGCCGCAGCGGTACATGGAGCAGCGACTGCGGGTCGTCGCGCCCGTCGGCGGCGGCGAGGTGGCCGAGCGCGCTCGGCCGGTCGAGGAGGATCCACAGGGGCCGCTTGATGTCCTCAGGCGACGGGCGGCCCGCCTGCCGGGCACGGTTGGCTGCGATGAGCCTGCGCTCGGTCTCGTGCGCCGCCCATTCGAGGCTCGCCAGCGCCCCGGCCAGCCCGCACTCGATGGCCAGGACTCCTTCGCGGCCCGCGAGACAGGCGTAGTCGCCGGTGCCGCTGCCCTCGACGACGAGGACATCCCCGTACCGCAGCGCCTGGAGTGCGACGGAGCGCAGCAGTGTTGTCGTGCCACTGCCCGGCTGGCCCGCGATCAGCAGGTGGGGCTCGGTGGAGCGGATGCCGGTGCGCCACACGACGGGGGGTACGTCGCGCTGCTCCTCGCCGTCGGCCACCGGCAGGGTGCGCCGGACGCCGGTCTCGTCGGTGAAGCCGAGGACGGTCTCCCCGGGGGCGGTGACGAAGCGCTGGGCCGCGATGTCGGTGGGCAGCGGGGGCAGCACGGCGACGGTCAGTTCGTTGCCCTCCTCGTCCCACGCGAAGTGGTATTCGCGTCCGCGTCCCGACTTCGCGTGCAGCAACTGCTCGATCCGCGCGCGGGACTCGGCCTCGCCGTCCGTGAAGTACGCGGGATAGCGCACCACGAGCCGGGAGATCCGTCCGGTGTCGTCGAATTCGTAGGAAGGGAACGCCTTGTCCCATTCGCCGCCGTGGGCGAAGAGCGGGGCGGGGTCCTCGGGGACCGAGAAGTACGGGACGAGCGCTTCGTAGAGGCACCGCAGCCGCTGTGCCTGCGCCTCGTCGGGGCCGGCCGGCGCGCGCCCGGTGCGGTCGCGGCCCGTCCACGCGGCGGCCCCCATCAGGGCGATGAGGGCGATCCCCGGGCCGTAGGGGACGAGGACCACGACCAGTAGCACGGAGGCCACGAAGAACAGGAGCGGTCCGCGCTTGTCCTTGGGTGTGTCGACCCACTTGCGCCGCCCGGCGGCAGCCAGCCGGCGCAGTCCACGAGCGATCGTGATCAGCGGGTGGAGAACGTCCGTGGCGCTGTCGACGGCCGACCGTGCCAGCTCCCGGCCTCGCGCGAGGGTCGCGGTGCCGTTGCTCAGGATGCGGGGGAGTGGGCGCCTGGCCACGTCAGTCTCCTGGAGGTGCGTACGAAAGTGCCTACGAAAGGCAGGGGTGTCAGAACTTGATCCCGCCCAGCAGGCTCGCCAGGCTCGCGCCGCCGGCCTTGATGCTCGGGGCGATGGCGGTGCCCGCGAGGTAGAAGCCGAAGAGTGCGCAGACCAGGGCGTGGGAGGCCTTGAGTCCGTCTTTGCGGAAGAAGAGGAAGACGATGATGCCGAGCAGGACGACGCCCGAGATGGACAGGATCATGAGGGTTCTCCTGGTTGATGGGGACAGTCACCATGAGTTCTTCCAGGCTCACAGGATGTATCCATACGACAAAAGGTGCAAATGAGTGAAATAAGCGAAATTTCCCTCGAATGGCAGAGCTGGGCAGAGCTGTGCCAGGCGTCAATGGCCGACTCGGAGGGGCCCCGAGCCCGCCGTGATCTTTGCCTCGGCCGGGCCGCGTCATGTGCCGCCGAGCGCAGTACCCTGTCGATTCACTCGTACGGCTGCACCGGCAGCGCATCCCAGAAAGGCGGACGCCCCCATGAGCGAAGCCCCCGACCCCGAGGTCGTGGAGCTGGCGACCAAGATCTTCGATCTGGCCCGGCAGGGTGACGCCGCGGCGCTCGCGGCGTACGTCGACGCGGGCGTCCCCGCCGACCTCACCAACGACAGCGGCGACTCGCTCGTGATGCTCGCCGCCTACCACGGGCACGCCGACGCCGTCCACGCCCTCCTGGAGCGTGGCGCGGACGCCAACCGCGCCAACGACCGGGGGCAGACGCCGCTCGCCGGCGCCGTCTTCAAGGGCGAGGACGCGGTCGTCCGGGCCCTTCTGGACGGCGGGGCCGACCCGGCCGCCGGGATGCCGTCGGCGGTGGACACCGCACGGATGTTCCAGAAGACGGAGCTGCTGAAGCTGTTCGGGGCCGCCTGAGCGGGTAGCCGACCAGCAACGACGGGGGCGATGGAAATGTGGTCGCGGCGGGCATGACCGCCGGGTCATCATGACGACGTGATTCACGGACGCGACGGCGGGGCAGATCTTGCCGCACCGCGCGGGCCGTGAGCGGCCCGCCCCCGGACCTCCGTCCGGGACCCCCAGGGCCACGGACGAGAGGCAGAGGAAGATGGTCTTCGACAAGCAAGAGACGGCGGGCGGCCCGACGTGTTGGCGCGCGGCCAGGTAATGCGTGATTCCCGGTTGCGTCGACGCTTGATGTGAGGCTGTTTCCCATGTTCGATCCGGTCATAGCGCCCAGCGGTACGCTGCTCGGCCTGTTGCAGCGCGGCCGCGGCGACGGCACGCTGCACGCACTCACGGCACCGCGGTCCGAGGCGCTCGCCGCCCTCGACCACTGCGTGCTCAACGATCCACGCCACGACTGGCAGGTGGAGAACCGCTCGCTGTACTACGCCCGGCTCTACCTCGACCTGCACGGCGGGCTCGGCGCGATCGAGCGGCACCTCTTCGACGCCGAGGACGTCCTCAACACGGACGACTCACGCACCGGTCTCGCCCTCGCCGTCCTCGGGCACCTCGCCTCGTACGGCAGGTACGACGCCCTGGAGCTCCTGCGGCGGTACGCGGCCTTCGGCACGAACTGGGCGTGGGCCCTGGACGAGCTGGCCCTGCGCGACGACGACGCGGGCCTGCGCGCCCTCGCCGCCCCCGTGCTCGCCAGATTCCCCGCCGACGCCGAGGGCGAGGCCGAACTGGCCGCCACCGTCCGCGACGCCTACGAACCACGGCCCTGGCGCCTGTGGGAGGAGGACCCCCGCGCCGATATCGGCGCCCGCGTGCGCGCCGCGCGGGAACAGGGCTCCTTCGACCGCTGGCAGCGGCAGATGCGGCCGGCCGGCCCCCGCCCCGGCTGGAGCGTCCAGGCCGTCTTCGACTGGGCCCAGGAGGGCCTCGAACGCGGCGCCGTGCTGCACGTGCCCGCCGCCCGCTGCCTGAGCGCCGTCGCCGGACCCGAGGACCGCGCCGAGATCGTCGAGGCCGCCCGGAGCGGCTCCGAAGGGGCGCGCGGCACCGCCCTGCGCTACCTGGCCGACGCCCGTGATCCCGCCGTCCTCGACCTCATCGAGTACGCCGTCGAAGGACACTCCCCGGTCGTGGTGGACGCCGCGACCGAGGCCTTCGAACGGATGGGGCACCCCGCCGCCGTCGAGCGCGCCCGGCGCTGGGCCTACCGCCCCGACGCCCTGGGCGCCGCCGCCGGACGCGTGCTCGCCTGCCGGGGCGACGCGCAGGACAGCAAGCTGGTCCTCGCGGCGCTCCGCGAGGCGGTCCGCGGCGAGGGACCCGACGCGCCGACGCTCTGGACCCTCGTCGACGGCGCAGGCCGCCTCGGCATCGCCTGCGCGGCCCCCGTGCTGCGCCACGTCTACCGCGAGACGGCCTCCTCCCAATTGCGCGGCCGCGCCGCCCGGGCGCTCGCCGCCACCGACCCCACCTTCGCCACGGGCTTCGCCGTCGAATGCCTCTGGGACTGCGAGGAATCCACCCGCGGGGTCGCCGCGCGCCACGCCGAGACCGGCGACGCCCGCGTGGTCAACCGCTTGCGCAGGCTCGCCTCCGACCCCGCCGAGGAGGACGAGGTACAGACGGTGGTACGGAGCAGGATCGGCCCCGACGCCGACGCTCCCGCGGTGTAGGCCTGACGCCGACGCCCGCGTGGTGTCGGCCTTGACGCCGACATCCGCGTGATGACGCGGAACCGGTCAGCGGCGGCCCGCGGCCACGAACCATACCGGCGTGCCCGGTGGCGCCTGGGCCGCTGACGCCAGGTCGGTCTCCCGGACGACCGCGATCACCGGGTAGCCGCCGGTCGTCGGATGGTCGGCGAGGAAGACGACAGGCCTGCCGTCCGGCGGCACCTGCACGGCACCCGACACCATGCCCTCGCTCGGCAGTTCGGCCGGGAGCGCGCGCTCCAGGGCGGGGCCTTCGGTGCGCAGACCGATGCGGTTGCTCGCCGAGGACACGCGGTACGCGCGCGTGGTGAGCGTGTTCAGGGCCGCCGGTGTGAACCAGTCGGCGCGCGGCCCGAACGTCACCCGCAGCACCAGCTCCCGGGGCGGGCCCTGCTGCGGGACGGTGTCCACGCGCGCGTGCGTGCCGCTCGCGCTGCCCAGCGGCAGCACCGCACCGTCCGCCAGCGGGGGCGGGCCGAGCCCGGAGAGCAGATCCGTGGAGCGGCTGCCGAGCACCGCCTCCACGGCCACCCCGCCGTCGAACGCGATGTACGTCCGTACTCCGGAGAGCGCCGCCCCGACGTCCAGGAGCGCCCCCGCGGGCACCCGTACCGGCGCTCCCCACGGGGCGGGGCGGCCGTCCACCGTCACGGGGCAGGGCGCGCCGCCGATCGCCACCGTGACGGGGCGGCGGGGGCGTACGGCGCAGCCGGTGAGGGTGGTCTCCAGGACGGCGGCGTCCGGCGGGTTGCCCACCAGACGGTTGACCAGGCGGGCCGTGGACGGGTCCAGGGCCCCGGAGCGCGGCACCCCGAGGTGGGCGTGCCCGGGGCGGCCCAGGTCCTGGACGGTGGTCAGCGCCCCGGCCCGTACGACGGCGAAGGCACGGTCGGTCATCGCGCCCCCTTCGGCGAGGTGTCCGCCACGAAGCGCACGCGTACGCCGGGGGAGAGCAGCGCGGCGGGCACGCGCGCGTGGTCCCACAGCACGGCGTCCGTCGAGCCGATCAGCTGCCAGCCGCCGGGCGAGGCGCGCGGATACACGCCCGTGTACGGGCCTGCCAGGGCGACGCTGCCCACGGGGACGGAGGTGCGGGGCGTGGCCCGGCGCGGGACCTCGTAGCGCTCGGGCAGCCCGGTCAGGTATCCAAAGCCGGGCGCGAACCCGCAGAAGGCGACGCGGAACTGCGTCGCCGCGTGGATCCGCGCCACCTCGGGCACGGCCACCCCCCAGTACGCGGCGACGTCCGCGAGGTCCGGACCGTCGTACCGGACCGGGATCTCAAGGACCGCGTCCGCGCGCGCGGGCAGCGGCGGGATCTCCCAGCCGGGCAGTTCGGCCCCGACCCGGGTGGGCTCGTCGAGGCCGTCGAGGAGCACCGTGCGGGCCGCGGGGACGATCTCCCGGACCCGCAAGGACCCCGACGCCCTGCGGCGCAGCAGCTCGGCGTGGAGGGCCTGCGCCTCGACGCCGTCGGCCACTTCGACGAGCAGGGCCTTCTCGCCCACCGGCAGCACCCTCACGCGAAGGCCGCCACACGTACACCGGCCGCCTCCAGACGGTTCCGGACCCGGCGGGCCAGCTCCACCGCCCCTGGAGTGTCGCCGTGCAGGCACAGCGACCGTGCGCGGACCGGGATCTCGCGGCCGGTGCGGGAGGTGACCGTCCCGGACCGTGCCATTCCCAGGGACCGTTCGACGACGGCGTCCGCCTCCGTGATGACGGCACCCTCGCTGCCCCTCGGCACCAGCGTGCCCTCTTCTGTGTAGGCGCGGTCCGCGAACGCCTCGGTGACGGCAGGGAGTCCCGCCTTCGCCGCCGACTCCAGGAAGCGGGAGCCGGGCAGCCCGAGGACGGGCAGCGAGGCGCCGGCGAGCAGCACTCCCTCGACGACGGCGTGAGCCTGGCCCTCGTCGTGGACGACGCGGTTGTAGAGCGCGCCGTGCGGCTTCACGTACGACACGCGCGTGCCCGCCGCGCGGGCGAAGACCTCCAAGGCGCCGATCTGGTAGGCCACTTCGGCCGCCAGCTCGTCGGGCGGCACGTCCATCGCGCGCCGCCCGAAGCCCGCCAGGTCGCGGTAGGAGACCTGTGCGCCGATCCGTACCCCGCGCTCGGCGGCCAGGTCGCACACCGTGCGCATGGTGACCGGGTCCCCGGCGTGGAAGCCGCAGGCCACGTTGGCGCTGGTGACGACGGACAGCAACTCCTCGTCGTCGGTCAGGTGCCAGCGGCCGAAGCCCTCGCCGAGGTCGGCGTTCAGATCGATGGAGGTGGTGCTCATCTGCGGAGGTCTCCTGGGGTTCTTGACGGCCAGGTGGTGGCAGGTGGTTGTCGTCGGTCAAGCCACGCGGTACTGCTCGTCCCGGGCGTCGGTGATGAACATCCGGCCCGGGGCGTGCGTGATCGCGAAGGGCGGCCGCGATGCCATCACGGCGGCCTGCGGTGTCACCCCGCACGCCCAGAACACCGGGATGTCGTCCGGCTCGGCGGCCACCGGGTCACCGAAGTCGGGCCGGCCCAGATCCTCGATGCCGAGCCCGGCCGGTTCGCCGCAGTGCACGGGGCCGCCGTGCACCGCCGGCATCAGCGCGCTCTCCTTGATGGCGTCGGCGAGACGGCCGGGCGGGACGGGCCGCATCGACACGACCAGGGGGCCGTGCAGCCGCCCGGCGGGGCGGCAGGGGCGCGCGGTCACGTACATCGGGACGTTGCGGCCCTGCTCGATGTGGCGCAGCGGAACCCCGGCGTCGGCGAGCGCCCACTCGAAGGTGAAGCTGCACCCGATGAGGAACGACACCAGGTCCTCGCGCCACCGGTCGACGACGTCCGTGGGCTCGTCGACCAGTTCGCCGTGCTCCCACACGCGGTAGCGCGGCAGATCCGTGCGGAGATCGGCGTCCGGGGCGAGCGGTGTGACCCAGGAGCCCGCGTCCGTGACGTCGAGCACCGGGCAGGGCTTCGGATTGCGCTGGCAGAACAGCAGCATCTCGTACGCCCAGTCGGCGGGGACGGAGATGAGGTTGGCCTGTGTGCGGCCCGCCGCCCAGCCGGCGGTCGGACTCGTCTCGCCCGCACGGAACGCCGCACGGGCCTGCTCGGCGGTACGGGTCGCGCGGTCGCCCACGCGCGCGTGCTCGATCACAGCGGTTTCCCTTCCTCGCGTCACAGCAGTTCCCTCCCTCGCGTCTCGGGGAGGCCGAACAGCGCGATAACGGCGAGGCCGTATCCCACCGCTCCGAAGACCAGCGCGCCGCCGACGCCCCAGCTGTCGGCGAGAAAGCCGACCATGGTGGGGAACACGGCGCCCACCGCCCGTCCCGTGTTGTACGTGAAGCCCTGTCCCGTGCCGCGCACGGCGGCCGGATACAGCTCGCTCAGGAAGGAGCCGAAGCCGCTGAAGATGGCCGACATACAGAAGCCGAGCGGGAAACCGAGCACAAGGAGAAGGCCGTTGGCCCCGTCCGGGATGTTCGTGTAGGCCAGGATGCTGGCCGCGGAGAGGAACGCGAAGAGCGCGATGTTCCGTTTACGGCCGAGCCTGTCGGTGAGGTAACCACCCGTCAGGTAGCCGATGAAGGCACCGGAGATCAGGAAGGTGAGGTAGCCGCCGGTGCCGACGACGGTCAGGCCGCGCTCGGTCTTCAGATACGTGGGAACCCAGGTGGCCAGCGTGTAGTAACCGCCCTGCACTCCGGTGGACAGGAGCACCGCGAAGCACGTGACGCGCAGCAGCCCCGGCTTGAAAATGGCCGTGAACGACCCCCTGTTCGCGCTCTTCCGGCGCTCCGCCGCCGCCTCGGGGGCGTCGTGCACATTGCGGCGCACATAGATCACCAGGAGGGCGGGCAGCGCGCCGGTCCAGAACATCACGCGCCAGGCGAGGTCGTCGTCCAGGAACTGGAACACCACGGTGTAGACGATCGCGGCGAGGCCCCAGCCGACGGCCCAGGAGCTCTGGATCGCGCCGAGCGTACGGCCGCGGTTCTTGGCGGTGGCGTACTCGGCGACGAGGATCGCGCCGACCGCCCACTCGCCGCCGAACCCGAGGCCCTGGAGGGCGCGGAAGACCAGCAACGTCTCGTAGTTGGGCGCGAAACCGCAGGCGACGGTGAAGACCGCGTACGTGATGACCGTGATCATCAGCGCCTTCACGCGGCCGATGCGGTCGGCGACCACGCCCGCGACGGCGCCGCCGACCGCGGAGACGACCAGGGTGACGGTGGTGAAGAGCCCGGTCTGGCCGCTGTCGAGGCCGAAGTACGCGGCGAGCGCCACCATGCTCAGCGGCAACGTGAAGTAGTCGTAGGAGTCGAGGGCGTAGCCCCCGAAGGCCCCGGCGAAGGCGCGGCGGCCGCGTGGACCGAGCGCCCGCAGCCAGCCGAACGCGCCGCTGTCGTCGATGAGTTCGTTCTGGGGGGCGTGCATGCCGGCGCGTGGGCCCGGGCCTGTCTCGGCCGGGGCGGCCTTGGGCGGTGGGGTCGTGCTCATGGGCACCTCGCAGGAGAGGGACGGGAGGGTGCTGGAGCGTGCGGTGCGTAAGCGTGCGGTACGGGGCGTGCGGTGCGGGGCCGTGGGGTTCAGCCGTGCCGACAAGGTAGAGGATCGTTGAACGATCCCTCAATACCCATGTTGTCTCGTTCTTGTATCTGCGATTGAATCCGGGCATGGCTGAGGGGATGGCTGAAGTGAGCGGACTGGCCGACGACCGTGCGCTCCTCGGGCGCACCAGCACCGCGGAGAGGGTCTCGGACATCCTCAGGAGCCGCATCGCCGAGGGCTTCTTCCCGCCCGGCACGCGCCTGTCCGAGGACAGCATCGGCGGGGCGCTCGGCGTCTCCCGCAACACGCTCCGCGAGGCCTTCCGGTTGCTCACGCACGAACGGCTCCTCGTCCACCAGCTCAACCGGGGCGTCTTCGTACGGATCCTCACCGTCGAGGACGTCGAGGACATCTACCGCACCCGCCGCCTGGTGGAGTGCGCCGTCGTCCGAGGACTCGGTGAGCCTCCGTACCCCCTCGACGCGGTCATGGGAGTCGTCGCCGAAGGCGTGCGCGCCGCCGCCGAGAAGGACTGGACCGGCGTCTCCACCGCCAACATCCACTTCCACCGCGAGCTCGTCGCCCTCGCCGGCAGCGCCCGCACCGACGAACTGATGCGCAGCGTCTTCGCCGAACTGCGCCTGGCCTTCCACGTGGTGGACGACCCGCGCGGCCTCCACGAGCCGTACCTCGAACGCAACCAGCAGATCCTGGAGACCCTGCGGGCGGGCCACGCCGCGCGGGCCGAACGGCAGCTCGCCGCCTACCTGGAGGACTCGCTCGCGAACCTCGTCGAGGTGTACCGGCGGCGGGTGGGCGAGGGCGGCTGAGGCGGACGCGCCGCCGGGCCCGCCCCCGGCGGCGGAGCCGGTCGCTTCTGCGCCGTTTCGACCGTTGTCAGACTGAGGACCTAGTCTGTGCACCGTGACTTCGCCTGCCGTTACGGACACCGCTCCGCCCCAGCTCAGCGCGGGGCCGCGGCCCGCTCTGGGCCCGGCCGCCGACGAGGGCCTGGCGCGCCGCCTGCGCGCCCTGGCCTGCACGGCCCCGCTGCACGACCTCGACGTGCGCAAGGCCAACCTCGCGGGCGAGTACACGGTGTACGCGATGGCCGAGGTGGCCCTGTCCGCCATCGACCTCGTCACGCTCAACATGGACTTCGACACCGGCGCCGATCACGAGCAGATCGTCGCCAGGCTCCTCCCGCGTGTCGCCGCGCAGGCCCCGCAGCGCCCCGCCGCCGAGCACGAGCGCGTGGCCCGCTGGGTCCTGGAGAACCTGATCAACGTCGGCAGCGTCGACCGCGGCTTCCGCGCGGTCTACGGAACCTTCGCACCTGATGGGACATATGTCCGCAGGGACTACGACTTCAAGCTCCTCGAAGAGGTCCCCGGTTACGGCGGCAGCGTCTACCTGCGCACGACCGACGAGGCGGTCAACGTCCTGGTGGGCGCCCTCGACACCGACGTCACCAGCGCCCAGATCGCCGCCGAGGTGAAGCTGGAGGTCCTGATCAGCCGCGGCAGGCTCGCCGACGCGCAGCTCGCCGCCGAACAGGCCCGCTACCGCACCGTGCAGTACTCGGAAACGCTCCGCAAGGCCCTCGACGCCACCCGGCGCAACGTCCGCGCGGTCGACTGGCTCCAGAGCGTCCCCGACATGATCGCGGAGGCGCTCGACCACGTCGCCGACCGCTACCGCCACGAGAACGCGATCCTGACCAACATCCGCAAGGCCCGCGACGAGTCCGAGGACCCCGAGCACAAGCGCCGCGCCGCAGAGCTGGTCGACATCGTCAAGGACTGCATCCGCCGCCACACCCAGCTCCAGTCCCGCCTCCTCGAAGCGGGCCCGCTGTTCCGTGCCGAGCAGGACCGGCAGGCGTTCGCGACGCCCACCGCCCGCGCGGGCCTGGATCTGTACGGTCAGCTCCTCGCACCGCTCCTGCCGCTCCCCGCGGAGCAGGCGACGCGCGTGACGGACGCCTTCTTCGCGCGCGGGACCGGCCTGCGTACGCCCGTGTCCGTCCGGGTCGGGGATCTCGTCGACATACTGCTGACGCCGCCGATGGAGCGGGAGCACCTCGGCGCGGAGATGCCCGAGCCGGACCTGATCGCCACCCCCGACGACAGCCGCTTCAGCGAGGAGCAGCTCGCGAGCGCCATGGAGCTGCTCGACCTGCCATCCGACGCGCCGCGCCGCCTCTCGGGCCTGCTCGCGGAGGCCCGGCTCCGCGACCCCGAACTGCCGTACCTGGTGGCCCTGCTGGCCGTCCACGCGGCCAGCCCGCCGGTCGGCACCGCCTACCGTCAGGGCGAGGAGAAGCTGCTCTTCGCCGTGGACGACGGAACGGAACTGAAGGACGAGGAGTTCGGCGGCGCCGACCTCATCGTCGGCACGGCCCTCCTGGATGCCGCCGGCATGGCGGCCGACCGGAAGGAGGCGGCGTGACCACGACCCTCGTGAGCCGCTTCGGCGCTTTCACCCCCTGCCACCCCGCTGACCGCAGCCGCATCGCCCCGCACCACCCCACCAAGGAGCACACGCCGTGACCGAGCACCCCGCAGAGCACGCCGCGTGGGGCGAGCCGGAGTCGGCCACGGCGCCAGTCGGCCCCGCGCCGCTCACCCCGGGCGACGCCGCGGACGCCGCGCGGCTCGTCGCCTTCGGGCTACAGCCGAAGCTCCAGCCCTCCCGCGACCAGGAGTACGCCGAACTGCTGCGCCGCTACCGCGAGGACCCGCCCTTCGCGCGGCTCGCCGACGCCGTCGCCGCCGGGCTCGGACTCGTCGTGCTGGAGGTGTCCCCGCGCGCGGGGATGGCCGTGACCGCCGCCGAGGACTCCGTCTTCGCCGTCCGCATGGGCGACTACGCCCGCCGCGCCGCGACCGACTCCACCGACCGCTTCCTGCACGGCCTCGCGCACCTCGCCGTCGCCGCCATGGCCTTCCCGCGCCCCGAGGACCTCGCCGACGACGGCTACATCGGCCGCGTCACGGTCAACGGCGTCGACGCCTTCGTACGCCAGGCCTGCCACCGCCTGGAGGAGCGTGCCGAGGAACAGGGCGAGAACACCGACCCCGCCACCGACGCCCCTGGGCTGGAGGCCGCCTGGCGGATCTGGGCGCGGCGCAGCTCGACCGGAGCCACCAAGGACGCCCGCCGCCTCGCCGGCTCGACCACCGGCATCGTCGGCAAGGCCGTCGCCTTCCTCACCGACTCCGGGTTCCTCCAGCGCACGGGCGACGACTCCGGAGGGACGTACCGCACCACGGCCCGCTATCAGTTGCAGGTACGCGACATGGCGGGCAGCGCGGCCATGGCGGAGCTCCTGGAGCTCGGCGTCGTCCCGGTCACCGACGGCTCGGCGACGCTGCTGCCCCCCGAAGACACCGACGACCTGGAGCTGGCCGCCGACGCGGGACTGCCCTTCCACTCCTGACGCCGCAGGCCCGCTTCCCCCACCTCCCCGCCGTTCCCCACGACTTACTTACGACGAGAGTCCGCCGCCATGTACGAGCTGTCCCGGATCCGCCTCTACTCCATCGGTCCGGCCGGTGCGCGCTACGCCGACACCGTGCTCGACCTGCGCGGTGTGGGCGCCGAGGTGCCCGACCCCGCCCCCACCCAGGCGGAGTTCTTCCAGGACGAGCCGACCGGCCCGCCGCGCCGCCCCGCCCCCGCGGGCGTGCTCTTCCTGGAGAACGGCGGCGGCAAGTCCGTCCTGCTCAAGCTGATCTTCTCGGTGATGCTGCCGGGTCACAGGAACACGCTCGGCGGCGCCAGCTCCGGCGTACTGCGCAAGTTCCTGCTCGCCGACGACTGCGGACACGTCGCCCTGGAGTGGCAGCACACCCTGACCGGCGAGTGCGTGGTCGTCGGCAAGGTCAGCGAATGGCGGGGCCGGCAGGTCTCGAACGACCCGCGGAAGTTCGCCGAGGCCTGGTACTCCTTCCGGCCAGGGCCCGGCATGAGCCTGGACTCGCTGCCGGTCGCCGAGTCCACCGCCGTGCGGCCCTCCGCGGAGGGCGCCTCGGGCGCGCAGGGGCGGCGGCGCACCATGAAGGGCTTCCGGGACGCCCTGACCGAGGCGACCAAGGCGTACCCCCACCTCGAAGTGCACTGGGAAGAGATCCACGACCGCTGGAACGAACACCTCGGCGACCTGGGCCTCGACCCCGAACTCTTCCGCTACCAGCGGGAGATGAACGCCGACGAGGGCGAGGCCGCGGGCCTCTTCGCGGTCAAGAAGGACTCCGACTTCACCGACCTGCTGCTGCGTGCCGTCACCGACACCCGCGACACGGACGGCCTCGCCGACCTCGTCCACGGCTTCGGCAACAAGCTGGGCCGACGGGCCGAGCTGATGGCCGAGCGGGACTTCACCGCGGGCTCCGTCGACCTGCTCGGACGCATCGTCGAAGCCGCCGAGACCCGGGCACGCGCGCGTGACGTGCACGCGGCCGCCGAGCGCCGCACGCGGACCCTGGCCCGCCGCCTCTCCGCGCGCGCCGTCGAGGAGCGGGGCCGCGCCGCGACGCTCGCCGAGCAGGTCACCGCCGCCGCCCACACCGTCACCGAGGCCGAGCGAGCCCGCGGCAAGAGCGCCCTGATCTCCGCCGAACTGGCCTACCGCCACGCCTCCTTGGCGCTCACCGTCGCCGAGAAGGCCGCCGCCGCGCAGCGCCGCGAGCTCGCCGACGCGCGGACGCTGCACGCCGCCTGGCAGGCCGCCGAAGCCGTCCTGCGGCACCGCGCGGCCGCCGACCGCTCCGCGCGCGTGGCCGCCGCGATCCGAGAGGCCGAGCGGGACGCCGCCCCCGCGCTCGCCGCCCGCGCGAAGGCCGCGTCCGACCTCGTCCGCGCCCTGCACACCGCCGCCGAAGGCGCCGAGAACGTCGCGAACGAGGAGGAGGAGCGCTCCGCCGCCCTCCAGGAGACCGGCGAGGCCGCGCACCGCGACGCCACCGCCGCCGCCACCGAGGCCCAGCGGGCCCGCAGCGAGGCCGGACACCTCCGCCAGCGTCTCACCGAGGTCGAGCAGGAGACCGCGGAGGCCGTGCGCGCGGGCTGGCTCGACGACACCGCCCCCGACGCCGACCCGGCCCGCGCCGCCCTCGCCGCGAGCGACGCAGAGAAGACCACCGTCGCCGCGTGGGACACCGCGCGTGAGGCCGCCCGCCGGGCCGCCGACCACGCCAAGGAGGCCGCCGCCGCCGAGGCCCGCGCCGAGCTGACCGCCGCCCGCGCCTCCGACGCCGCGACCGCCGCCGAGGCCGCCCACGACGCGGAGCGCCGCGCCGCCGAGGCCATCGCGGGGGACGAGCGCCTCGCCGAGCTGCTGAGCCTGCCCACCGGCAGGAGCGCCGTACCACAGCCGCGCGGCGCCGAGAACGGAGACTCCGCCACAGCGGGAAGCGCCCTCTCCGTAGCGGCAGGAACCGCCCTCTCCGTAGAAGAGCTCGACCGCTCCGCCGACGACCTGCGCGCCCTCCTCGACGACAGCGTCGCCTCCGCCGAACGCCAGCTCTTCGACCTGCGCACCGCCGCCGCCGACGACTCCCGCATCCTCGGCGCCCTCGGTGACGGCGGGCTGCTCCCGCCCGGCCCCGACGTCCTCGCCACCGTCGAGTTCCTCGGCGAGCACGGCATCCCCGCGCTGCCCGGCTGGCGCTATCTCGCCCAGGCCGTCGACCCCGCCGACCACGCGCGCGTGCTCGCCGCCCGGCCCGAGCTGGTCGACGGCGTGGTCATCACCGACCCGGACACCCACGCGCGCGCCCGCGACGCCCTCGCGGACGCCGCCCTGCTGCCCCGCTCGGCCGTCGCCGTGGGCACCGCCGCCGCCCTCCTCGCCCCCACGCCGAGTGAGCAGGCCACGGACAGCAGCGCCGGCAGCGTGTTTCTCGTCCCGCCGAACCCCGCCATGCACGACGAGCACGCCGCCGACGAGGAGCGGCAGGCGCTCCGCGCGCGGGCCGCCCAGCGCGACGAGGAGATCCGCGCGCTCGCCGCCCGCCTCGCCAAGGACCGCGAGCTGGCCGCGCGCCTGGCCTCCTGGCGGACCGGCTGCCCGAGCGGCCGCCTCGCCGAACTCGCCACCGCCGCCCAGGAAGCACGTGCCTTCGCCGAGGAGGCCGAGGCGGAGCTGACCGAGGCCCGCACCGCGCGCGCCGAGGCCGACGAGGCCGCGGGCGAGGCGGCACGCGTGCGGGACGAGCGCCAGGAGGCCGCCCAGCGCGCCCGCCGCGCCGCCGACGCCCTCGCGGGCCTCGCCTTCCGGCTCCGCGAGCGGGCCGGCTGGCAGACCAAGCTGCGCGAACTGGCCGACGACGCCGTCGAGGCCGAGGCCCGCGCCCAGGCCTGCCTGGACCGCGCCCGCGCCGCCGACGAGGACCGCCGCGCCGCCCAGCGCGCCGCCGACGACGCCCGCCGCACCGCCCGCGCGCTGCGCGCCGAGCGCGCCGAGATCGCCGGCGCCCCCGAGGACATCCCCGAGGACACCGAGGCCCCGAAGACGTCGCTGCCCGCCCTCCGCGAGGCATACCGCGCGGCGTCGCAGCTCTACGAGAAGGTGGGCGTCGGCGCCGACCTGCGGGCCGAGCAGGCCCGCGCCGAGAGCGACGAGAGCGCGGCCCTCGCCGAGCTGGACCGGCTCAGCAACAAGGTCCGCACCCGCGCCGCCCTGCTCCTCGAAGGCACCGACGGCTCCGACGGCCCCTCCCGGCAGGCCGCCGCCGCGCGCGCGGAGGCGCAGGTCCAGCTCATCGAGGCCCGTGCCGCCACCGCCAGCGAGCAGCTCGGCCGGCTGCGCGGCGAGGCCGAGCGGCATGCCCCGGAGGACGGCGAGGCCCACACCGAGCTGCCCGAAGAGCTCGTCCCCGCCGACGCCGAGCAGGCCCAGGCGCTCCTGCGCACCGCCACCGGCGAACTGGCCGCGCACACCGAGGCCCTGAGCCGCGCCAAGGAGGCGCACGCCGCACTGCTCCAGGCCCACCGCGCCACGGAGGACGCCGCCGGCGGCTTCGACGAGACGGCCGCCCTCCTGCGGGACCTCCTGCGAGAGCACCAGGAAGACCCCGAAGAGGAGCCCGAGCCCTACCCCGGCACCCTCGAAGAGGCCCGCCAGGCCGCCGCGGAGACCCGCCGGTCCCTGCGCGGCTGCGCCGCCGACCTGTCCGCCGCCGAGGCGGCCGTCCGCGAGGCCAGCGACATACTCGTACGCCACGCGAACTCGACCCGCTACGAGCAGGTCCGCACGCCCGCCCGGCAGCAGATCCGGGAGCTGCCCGCCTCCGCGCTGCCCGAGCACGCCAAGAAGTGGGCCGACGCCTTCGCGCCCCGGCTGCGCGTCCTGACCGACGAGCTGGAGCAGCTGGAGCGCAACCGCGACAGCATCGTCGACCGCCTGCGCGGCCTCGTCGAGTCGGCGCTCGCGACGCTCAGGTCCGCCCAGCGCCTGTCCCGTCTGCCCGAAGGGCTGGGGGAGTGGTCGGGCCAGGAGTTCCTGCGGGTCCGCTTCGAGGAGCCCGACCAGGCCACCCTCGTGGAGCGCCTCGGCGAGGTCATCGACGAGGCCACGCGCGCGGCGGTGAAGAAGAACTCCGACATGCGGCGCGACGGCATGTCCCTGCTGCTGCGCGGTGTCCAGGCCGCCCTGGAGCCGCGCGGTGTCGCCGTCGAGATCCTCAAGCCGGACGCCGTGCTGCGTGCCGAGCGCGTCCCGGTCGGACAGATGGGCGACGTCTTCTCCGGAGGCCAGCTGCTCACCGCCGCCATCGCCCTGTACTGCACGATGGCCGCCCTGCGCAGCAACGACCGGGGACGCGACAAGCACCGGCACGCGGGCACGCTCTTCCTGGACAACCCCATCGGCCGTGCCAACGCGACGTACCTCCTTGAGCTCCAGCGGGCCGTCTCCGACGCGCTCGGCGTGCAGCTGCTCTACACGACCGGGCTGTTCGACACGACGGCGCTCGCGGAGTTCCCGCTGGTCATCCGCTTGCGGAACGACGCGGACCTGCGGGCGGGCCTGAAGTACATCAGCGTCGAGGAGCACCTGCGCCCGGGCCTGCCGCAGCGCGACCCCGAGGACCCCGACGGCGAGACGGTGCACGGGCAGATAACGGCCACCCGGATGTACAAGCGCCCGACGACCACTCCCTAGCGAGCTGCCGCGTACCCCGAGCGTGCCGCTATGTAGCGAGCGTTTTGGTGAGCCACTCGTGGAAGTGCCCGATGTGGTGCTCGGTCGGCACCAGCACCCCGCCCTCGCGGTAGGCGCGTGACGCCATCGCGGGCTGGGTGCGCTCGCAGGCCGCGAAGTCCTGGGTGTTGACCCGGTGGAAGAGCTCCACGGACTTCGACAGGTCGGCGCCGGACGCGACGACGTCGGGTGCGTACAGCCAGTCGCACTCGACGATCGTGCGGTCCTCGGCCGTAGGGAACATCCGGTGCAGGATCACGTGGTCGGGGACGAGGTTGACGAAGACGGCCGGCTTCACGGTGATGGCGTAGTAGCGGCGGTCCTGGTCGTCCGCGACCTCGGGGAGGCGGCCGAATCCCGCGCTGCCGTCGACCGTGAAGCCGCCGACCTCCTCACCGAACGCGGCGCCGTGCCCTACGTAGTACTGCGCGGCGAAGCCGTCGGCGAACTCCGGCAGCACGTCCGTCAGCTCGGGGTGGATCGTCGCGCAGTGGTAGCACTCCATGAAGTTCTCGACGATCAGCTTCCAGTTCGCCCGTACGTCGTACGTGATGCGCCTGCCGAGGGCGAGCCGCTCGGTGCCGTACCGCTCGATCGATGCCGCGTCGCCCAGCCGTTCGACCGCCGCGCCGATCACGGTCTCCTCGAAGGAGGGCGGTTCATCGGCCAGACACACCCACGCGTAGCCGAGCCACTCCCGCAGGGCGACCCTCACCAGGCCGTACGCGGAGCGGTCCACGTCCGGCATCTTCACCAGGTTGGGCGCGGCGATGAGCTTGCCGTCGAGGTCGTACGTCCAGGCGTGGTACGGGCATTGCAGGGCGCGGCGGACCTGCCCGGACTCCTCCGTGCACAGGCGGGCACCGCGGTGTCGGCAGACGTTGAGGAAGGCCCGCAGCTCCCCGGTGCGTGAACGGGTGACCAGAACGCTCTCCCGGCCGACCCGGACCGTCCGGAAGGCGCCCGGCGCGTCGAGGTCGGCGGCGCGCACCGCGCAGAACCAGAGGGCTTCGAAGACGTGTTCCTGCTCCTGCCGGAAGACTTCCGGGTCGGTGTAGTAGTGGCCGGGAAGCGTCGCGATGAGGCTCTGCGACGGGAACTGGGGTGTCGTCGTCACGGTGGCGTACTCCTCAAGCGGGCGCGGCGGTGAGGCGGCTGGGGTCGAAGAGCTCGATGGGGTGCGCGGTGGCGCCGTCCAGGGCCAGGTCGGCGACGATCTCGCCCACCACGGGCACGAACTTGAAGCCGTGCCCGGAGAATCCGGCCGCGACGGTGACCGACCCGGGGTGCGCCGGGTGGCGCGCGATGACGAAGTGCTCGTCGGGGGTGTTGGAGTACATGCAGGTCGCGGCCTTGAGGAAGTGGCCGGGGAGCGACGGGATGAGCCGTCCCACCTGCTCGGCCATCGCGGCGACCTCCTCCTCGTGCACCGTCCGCTCGATGGTCCGCGGAGTGCAGGGCGTGCCCTTGCGGAAGAAGGCGACCTTGGCTCCGAGCTCCGGACCGTCGATGGACGGGAATCCGTACACCTGTACGCCGTGCGCGTCCTCCCAGATGTAGATCGGGTGGTTCTCCGGGAGGAACGGCCGTACTCCGCCGGTCGGCTGGAACCAGTACATGACCTGCCGCTCGATGCTGAACGGCACGCCCAGATCGGTGAGCAGCTCAGGTGCCCACGCGCCCGGACAGATCACCAGGCCGCCCGCCGTGTAGGTGTCCTCCGCGGTGTGCACGCGCACACCGTCCCGGCAGGGCTCCCAGCGTGTCATCGGCTCCTCGAAGTGGAGGTCGGCGCCGTCGCGGGTGGCGAGCTGGAGGTGGGCGGCCACGGTGTTCTCGGGGCGCACGAGCCCCGCCCGCGCCTCGTAGAGCGCCACTTCGTCGTCGTGCGGGGTGAGGGTCGGGAAGCGGCGGCGGATCTCCTTGGCGTCGAGCATCTCGTGGGGCAGGCCCCACCGCTCGGCGGAGAGCAGCGAGCCGGAGACGGGGCGGCTGTCGGGGCGCCCGAGCATCACACCGCCGCACAGGGTGGCGATGTCGCGGCCCGTGTCCCGTTCGAGGCGGTCGTAGAGCTCGTACGCGCGCAGCAGCAGCGGTACGTACGCGGGGTCCTCGAAGTAGGACTGCCGGGTGATGCGCGAACCGCCGTGACTGGAACCGCGGTTGTGCACCGGGCCGAACCTCTCCAGGCCGAGGACGCGGGCGCCGCGCGCGGACAGGTGGTGGGCGGCGGCGCTGCCCATGCCGCCGAGGCCGATCACGATCACGTCGTAGGTGGGGGACACCGGGCGCCTCCTGGCGGCTACGGGTCGATACGGGACATCAGGGGGAGCAGCCTCTCGAACCGGCCGGCGGCTAGCGGCGGATGCGGGTCATCTCCGGGTCGAACAGAGGCTCGACGGCGACCGTCGCCGGCACCTTCTCGCCGAAGTACTCCACGTGCACTCCCGTGCCCGTCTCCAGAGGCGGCAGCCAGGCGTACGCCACGCAGCGGCCCAGCGTGTAGCCGTACGAGGCGCTGGTGACGTACCCGACGGGGGCGCCGTCGACGTAGACGGGTTCCTTGCCGAGGACGACGGCGGCCGGGTCGTCCAGGAGGAGGGCGGTGAGCCTGCGGGTCGGCGCCCCGAGCTCTTCGAGTGCCGAACGCCCCACGAACTCCCCCTTGTTCATGCGGACCGCGAAGCCGACGCCCGCCTCGTAGGGGTTGTGTTCGCTGGTCATGTCGTGGCCCCAGGCGCGGTACCCCTTCTCCAGGCGCAGACTGTTGAAGGCCGAGCGCCCCGCCGCGATCACGCCGTGCGCCCGTCCCGCCTCCCACAGCGTGTCCCACAGGCGCAGCCCCAGGTCGGCGGTGGTGTACAGCTCCCAGCCCAGTTCACCGACGTAACTCAGGCGCATCGCGGTCACCGGGACGTGCCCGATGTACGTCTCCTTGGCCTTGAAGTAGCCGAACGCCTCGTGCGAGAAGTCGTCGCGGGTGAGCGGCTGGACGAGCGCGCGGGCCAGCGGGCCCCAGACGCCGACGCAGCAGGTCCCCGAGGTGATGTCCCTGAGCTGTACGTCGTCCGGGGCGTGCCGCAGCAGCCAGTCCAGGTCGGCGGGGGAGTTGGCGCCCACCTGGAAGCGGTCGGGAGCCAGCCGCGCCACGGTCAGGTCGGAGCGGATGCCGCCTGCCTCGTTGAGCAGCAGGGTGTAGGTGACCGAACCGGGCTTCTTGGCGAGGTTGTTGCTGGTCATGCGCTGGAGGAAGGCGAGCGAGCCGGGCCCAGTGACCTCCAGGCGGCGCAGGGGCGTCATGTCGTACAGGGCGACCCCCTCGCGCGTGGCGCGCGCCTCGGCCGCCGCGATCGGGGACCAGTGACAGGCCGCCCAGGCATCGCGCGGCGGCACCTCGATGCCCTTGGCCAGGGGCGCGTTCGCCTCGTACCAGTGCGGACGCTCCCAGCCGCCGCCCTCCAGGAAGACCGCGCCGAGATCCTGCTGGCGGGCGTGGAAGGGGCTGACCCGTAGGGGGCGCGGCTCGGCCGGGGGCTGGAGCGGGTGGATGACGTCATAGACCTCGATGAACTGCCGTGCGCCGCGCTCGGCGACGTACGCGGGGGAGCGCTGGGCGTCCTCGAACCGGGTCAGCTCGCACTCGTGCAGGTCGAGCGAGGGCCGGCCCTCGACCATCCACTCGGCGACGGCCTTGGCGACGCCCGCGGAGTGCGTGACCCAGACGGCTTCGGCCAGCCAGAAGCCGCGCAGCGCCCGCGACGGGCCGAGCAGCGGCATGCCGTCGGGGGTGAAGGAGAAGACGCCGTTGAAGCCCTCCTCGATCTCGGTCTCCTTGAGGGAGGGCATCAGCCATCGGCACTCCTCCCAACTGGGCGCGAAGTCCTCCTCGGTGAAGGGGTACGACGACGGCATGTCCTCGGCGTCGTCGTACGCGGGCACGGTGAACGGGTCGACGGGCAGCGGCCGGTGGGCGTACGAGCCGATGCCGATGCGGTCGGCGTGTTCACGGAAGTACAGGTCGCGGTCCTGGAAGCGCAGGATGGGCCGCGACGCCTCGGCGTCCGGGCCGGTGACGCCCGCCGTCCCGGGCAGCGGACCCGTCTTCGCGTACTGGTGGGCGAGCGGCAGCAGTGGTACGTCCACACCGGCCATCCGCCCGACCACCGGTCCCCAGAAGCCGGCCGCCGAGACGACGTGGTCGGCGGGGAAGGTGCCGCGGTCGGTGACGACGGCCGCCACGCGATCGCCGTCCCGTTCGATGCCGGTCACGGTGTGCCGGTCCAGAAAACGTGCTCCACGCGCGCGTGCCCGTTCCATCTGCGCCCGGCAGGCGGGCACGGCACGGGCCAGGCCGTCGTCGGGCGTGTACAGGCCGCCGTGGAGCCGGGTCGCGTCGACGAGCGGCCACAGTTCCTTGCACCGCTCGGGGCCGACGAGCTCGGCGCGGACGCCCCACGAAGCGGCGAGACCGGCCTTGCGGTGCAGATCGGCCCAGCGCTCGGGCGTGGTGGCCAGCTCCAGGCCGCCGACCGGCAGGAAGCAGGAGAGCCCGTCGACCTCCAGAGAGGTGAACTTCTCCACCGTGTACGCCGCGAACGCGGTCAGGGTCTTGGAAGGCCCGGTCCGGAAGACCAGCCCCGGCGCGTGTGACGTGGAGCCGCCCGGCGCGGGCAGCGGCCCCTGGTCGAGCACGGTGACATCGGTCCAGCCGCGGGCGGTCAGCTCGTCGGCGAGCGAGCAGCCGACGATCCCGGCGCCGATGACGACCACGCGGGGCCGTGCCGTCGGCCCCACCGTGGCGTGCGCGGCGGAGCGCCTCACAGGACCACCACCGAGCGCAGCACCTCACCGCGCCGCATGCTCGCGAAGGCCTCCTCCACCTGGTCCAGGGTGATCGTCTCGGAGACGAAGCCGCCGAGGTCGAGACGGCGGCTGAGGTACTGGTCGACGAGGATCGGGAAGTCCCGCGTGGGCAGGCAGTCGCCGTACCACGACGACTTGAGGGCGCCGCCGCGCGAGAAGAGGTCGATCAGCGGCAGATCGACCGTCATCTCCGGATCAGGCACCCCCACCTGCACCAGCACACCCGCGTGGTCGCGCATGTAGAACGCCTGCTTGTACGTCGACGGGGTGCCGACCGCGTCGATCGCGACATCGACCCCGTGCCCGCCGGTCAGCTCGCGCACGGCCACCACGGGGTCGGTGCCGCGGGAGTTGACGGTGTGCGTGGCGCCGAACCGGGTCGCCCCGTCCAGCTTCGTGTCGTCGATGTCGACGGCGATGACGCGCCGCGCCCCGGCCAGGGACGCCCCGGCGATCGCGGCGTCGCCGACACCGCCGCAGCCGATCACGGCGACGGTGTCGCCACGGCCCACCCCGCCGGTGTTCACGGCGGCCCCGTACCCCGCCATCACGCCGCAGCCGATCAGGCCCACGGCCTCGGGGCGCGCCGCCGGGTCGACCTTCACCGCCTGGCCTGCGGCGACCAGCGTCTTCTCCGCGAAGGCGCCGATGCCGAGCGCGGCGCTCAGCGGTGTGCCGTCGAGAAGCGTCATCGGCTGGTCGGCGTTGCGCGAGTCGAAGCAGTACCAGGGGCGCCCGCGGAGACAAGAGCGGCAGGTCCCGCAGGGCGCCCGCCAGGCGATCACCACATAGTCGCCGAGGGCGAGATCGGTGACGTCCGCGGCGACCGCCTCGACGGTGCCCGCCGCCTCATGGCCGAGCAGGAACGGGAATTCGTCGTTGATCGCGCCCTCCCGGTAGTGCAGATCCGTATGACAGACCCCGCAGGCCTGCACGGAGACGAGCACCTCTCCGGGGCCGGGATCGGGCACGACGATCGTCCGCACCTCCACGGGTGCGCCCTTCTTCACGGCGACGACGGCACGGACCTCATGGGGCACGGCCAGCCTCCTCTGCGCTTGCGCACGGCTCGACGGCATGGATGCGTACGGCACGGCGGTGCTGTTGCGTAGTGCACGATCGGTTGCGCTATGAGAGACATAGTGGGAACGCCATCAAGAGGCCGTCAAGAGGGCGTGGTCAACCCTTCGCAAAACAGCGGAGGCGTGCCGGAACATGGCCGATACGCGCGTGGGCGGGACCAGGAACTCCTGGTCCCGCCCACGGGGTGCTCTCCGGTCAGAAGCCGTATCCCATCCGCCGGGAGAGCTCCACGGCCGCCGCGACCGTGCGCTTGGCCAGCTCGGTGAGGCGGTCCTCGGTCAGCCGGTACACCGGCCCCGACGCGCTGAGCGCGCCGATCACCTTGCCGTCGTGCGCGCGCACCGGCGCGGCGACCGCGGCGAGGCCCACCTCCAACTCCTCGACGGCGACCGCGAAGCCCTGCCCCACGACGGCCTCCAGCTCGCCGCGCAGCGCCGCCGTGCCGGTCACCGTGTGCTCGGTCAGGCGGGGCAGCGTGCGGGCCAGCAGCCCCTCCCGCAGCGTCGTCGGCAGGTGCGCGAGGAGCACCTTGCCGCTGGACGTGGCGTGCAGTGGCGTGCGCCGGCCGAGCCAGTTCTGCGCGGTCACCGACGCCGGGCCGCGCGCCTGCATGATGTTGACCGCCGCGTCGTCGTCCAGGACCGCGATGTTGACGGTCTCACCCACCTCGTCGGCGAGTTCGCGGCAGACCGGGCCGCCCTCCTGGGAGATGTCCATGCGCACTGCCGCCGCCCCCGCGAGGCGGAGTACGCCCGCACCCAGGAAGTACTTCCCGCGATCCTTGGCCTGGCCGACCAGGCCGCGGTTCTCCAGCACCCCGAGGAGCCGGAACGCCGTCGACTTGTGGACGCCCAACTCGTCGGCGATCTCCGTCACCCCGGCCTCGCCGTGCCGCGCGAGGATCTCCAGGACGCTCACCGCGCGGTCCACGGACTGCACGGATCCGGCGGTCGTCCTGGGCGGCCCCTCCCGTGGCTCGCCCTTCGGCCCACTGCTCTGATCAGGCTGTTTCCGCGTGCCGGTCATGACTCGACTCTCACCACCTGGCGGCCTGTAGCAGCCGCGTCTTCGGGAAGCCCTTGACGCGACGGGCACCCCGACCGGATTCTGTTGCGCATAGCGCTCCCTCGTGCGCCATGCGAAACATCATGTTACCGAAGGGTCCTGGCCCGAGAAGGGGCGAGGACCGGGCCTAACGACATCAGAGGGGGGCCCATGATTCCCGTATGCCGCCTCGAAGACCTCCCCGCGGGCGAGTCCGTCCGCCTCGACACCACGCCGCCCGTCGCGGTGTTCAACGCCGACGGTGAACTCTTCGCCATCGACGACACATGCAGCCATCAGGACGCCTCCCTCTCGGAGGGGTGGCTGGAGGGCTGTCTGGTCGAATGCCCGCTCCACGCCGCGTCATTCGATCTCCGCACCGGGCGACCCACCTGTCTGCCCGCCCGCAGGCCCGTCCGCACCCACCAGGTGTACGTCGAGGACGGCGTCGTCCACGTGCGCCTGGCCGCCGCCGAGGAAGGCTCCGCCGCATGAGCTCTGTCACCGGGGGCCGCATGGGCTCTGTCACCGCGGGCCGCATGAGGACCGTCACCGTGGTCGGGGCCTCGCTCGCGGGGCTGTACGCGGCGCGGGAACTGCGCGCCCAGGGGTTCGACGGGCGCCTGGTCGTCGTCGGTGCCGAGCCGCACCGGCCCTACGACCGGCCGCCCCTGTCCAAGGGCTTCCTCACCGGAGGCGGCGCCGAGGACCAACTCGCCCTGGCCGAACCGGAGGAGACGGCGGAGCTGGCCGTCGAGTGGGTCCTCGGCACGCGCGCGCGGGCCCTCGATGCGCGTGGCCGCATGGTCGTCCTCGACGACGGCCGCACACTGGCGAGCGACGGCGTGGTCATCGCTACCGGGGCGTCCGCGCGGCGCCTGCCCGGCCCGGCTCTCACGGGCGTCCACACCCTGCGCACCCTGGACGACGCCCGCGCGCTGCGGGTGGAGTTGGTCCGTGGCCCGCGGCGCGTGGTCGTGATCGGCGGCGGCTTCATCGGCGCCGAGACCGCGTCCTCGTGCGTGGCGCTCGGCCATGACGTCACGGTCGTCGAGGCCGCGCCCCTGCCGCTCGCCGCCCACCTCGGGACGGAGATGGCTGCCGCGTGCGCGGGGCTGCACGCGCGCGGTGGCGCACGGCTGCTGACGGGAACGGGGGTGGCCGCACTCCGGGGCGACGCGCCGACACCCGCCCGTGGCGGCGCCGTCACGGGCGTGGAGCTGTCCGACGGGCGCCTGCTGCCCGCGGACGTGGTCGTCGTCGGCATCGGGGCCACGCCCTGCACCGACTGGCTCGCGGGCTCGCCCCTCGCCCTGGACGACGGCGTCCTGTGCGACGACGGCTGCGTCACCGCGCTGCCGCAGGTCGTCGCGGTGGGCGATGTGGCCCGCGCGGGCGGGATCCGCGCCGAGCACTGGACGAGCGCCACGGAGCAACCCCGCGTGGCGGTCAGGAACTTGCTCGCCGGGCACACGGTCGAGACGCTCCGCCCACTGCCGTACTTCTGGTCGGATCAGTACGGCTCCCGTCTCCAGTTCGCCGGGCGGCGCCGCGAAGGCGACACCGTACGGATCGTCGAGGGCTCCGCGGAGGCCGTGGGGGAGGGCGGCTTCCTCGCCGTCTATGAGCGCGCCGGCCGCAGGACCGCCGCCCTCGCGGTCGATCGCGCCCGGCCGTTCATGAAGGTGCGCAGAGAACTTGTGGCCGCTGCCGAAGAGGCCTCGGAGGAACCCGAGACCTCCGAGGAACCCACTGCCCGGACCGCGAGGCCGCCCGTACAGGTCTGAGCCGGCCGGAGCGGCGTCCCGTACAGGCCTGAGCCGACCGGGCGGGACCGGGATCCTCCGTCGGCCCCAGGGCTGTCCGGCGCGGGAGCGCGGCCGCCCCGCGCGCCGCCACGACGACACCGTCCGGCGAAGCCCGCGGCAGGGTGACGCCCCCTCAGGAATGCGAGAGCTGGCCCGCGCCGCCCCGCCTGCGTATGCGCACCTTGCCGCGCGCCGCGACCCGCGCCTGCCGTCGGGCCCGGCGCCGCTCGCGCCGCAGCTGTCGCGCCGTGCTGCTCGGCATGGACACCACGCCGTGCCGTTGCTTCCACACCTGCCGGGTCACCCATACGTCGAGCACGCCCCAGGTGGCCACGATCGTGCTCGCCACGCTGCTCAGCACCATGGGGAAGGAGAGCCAGGACCCCGCGAGGGCGGCGAGGAAGGCGACCATCGCCTGCACCAGGGTCACCGCCACCAGGATCACGGCCCGGACGGCCGCCGTCCGGACCGGATCGGGCAGCCGCCTCCTACGGGCGGGCTCCTCGACCCACAGCGGCGGACGGGACGCCGGGCGCTCGTCGTCCCCCTGCGGGGCGGCTACGCGCGCCGCTGTCCTCTCGTCCCCGCCATTGCCTGACACCGACGCCTCGTGGCGCTCTGCCGTGCCCATCATTTCGTCACTCCCCCGCTGCTTCGCGGCCGTTCACGAACATCTTCCGGGGACGCCTCTGGCCCAACTCACCTGTGGCTGCCCGGTTTACTGCGCTTTATGCCGCCTGCCCCGCGGCCCGCCCTCTCCCCGAGGACTCTTGACCGTCTCTCCTGATCGACGAACGAGAGATCGGAAAGATTCCCGTTCCGGTTCCGCGAAGCGAAGTATTCCGGCCAACTGGCGTACGTACGACGGGGGATGGACCCCGGCGGCAGGCGTCACGGGCTGGGACGCAATCTCCCGTAATGGAGGGACAACTGCGGACGTCTCTTTCGCGTCACGGCCGAAAAGCGCTCGGAAGCGTCTTCGAGTTGCTCGTGTGTCAGTAGTAGGCTCGCGCCGTTTGTTGACGCACATGTGTGCCCCTGGCCCGTGCAACGGCCGCAGGGGGCCGATCTGGGGGAGGCCATGCGCTTTCGCGGGAAGTCCATCCGCCGGAAGATCGTGGCACTGCTGCTCGTGCCGCTGGTTTCCCTGACCGCCATCTGGGGCTTCGCCACCGTCATCACCGGCCGCGAGGCGAGCGCCCTGCTCGACACGGCCAACGTCGTCGACAAGCTCGGATACCCGATCGAGGACACGGTCCGCGTCGTCCAGCAGGAGCGCCGCCAGACCCTCGTCTACCTCGCCGACCCGCGCGCGTCCGACGCCCTCGCGGCCCTGCGCCGCAGCCGCGACGCGACCGATGACATGATCGCCGAGGTCCGTACGAACGCCAAGGACCCGGACCTGCGCGACAGCATCGACGAGAGTTCGCGCAAGCGGCTGACCTCGCTCCTCGACGCCTTCGACGGCATCGAGTCGCTGCGCCGCACCGTCGAAGAGGGCACCATCACCAGGGCCGGCGCCCTGAAGATGTACACCAAGCTGATCGACCCCTGCTTCGGCCTGCTCACTACCCTCAACGGCTTCGCCTACCTCGACGACGTCAGCCTCGACCAGCAGGGCCGCGCGCTCGTCGGCGTGACACGCGCGCGTGAACTGCTCTCCCGCGAAGACGCGTTGCTCGGCTCCGCGCTCGTCGCGCGGCGCCTCACCAGGTCCGAGATCCGGCAGGTCGCCGAACTCAGGGCGCAGCGTTCCCTGCTGTACGAGGTGAACCTCGCGCCGCTTCCGGAGGACGACCGCGGCCGCTACGAGCGCTATTGGAACGGCGCCGACACCACACAGCTGCGCAAGGCCGAGAAGGACGTCATCGAGTCCGCGCCCGGCACCCCGCGCGCGGTGACGTCCGCACACTGGGACGCCGCCGCGGGCCGGGTCCTGAAAGACCTCGCCGAGCGCGACGTCGAAGCGAGCGACCGCTTGAGGGACCGCGTCGAACCGGCCGCCGTCGGCGTGGTCGTGCGTGTCGTCCTGGCCGGCGTCCTCGGGCTCCTCGCGCTGCTGGTCTCGGTCTTCCTGTCCGTACGCATCGGCCGCGGTCTCATCCGTGACCTGCGCCGTCTGCGACTGGAGGCCCACGAGGCCTCCGGAGTCCGGCTGCCGGGCGTGCTGCGCCGCCTGGCAGCCGGCGAACAGATCGACGTGGAGACCGAGGCGCCCCGGCTGACGTACGACAAGGACGAGATCGGCCAGGTCGGCCAGGCCCTCAACACCCTCCAGCGCGCCGCGGTCGAGGCCACCGTCAAACAGGCCGACCTGCGGCGCGGCGTCTCCGAGGTCTTCGTCAACCTCGCCCGCCGCAGTCAGGTCCTGCTGCACAAGCAGCTCACGCTCCTGGACACCATGGAGCGCAGGACCGAGGACACCGACGAGCTCGCCGACCTCTTCCGCCTCGACCACCTGACCACCCGCATGCGGCGGCACGCCGAGGGCCTCGTCATCCTCTCCGGGGCCGCCCCGTCCCGGCAGTGGCGCAAGCCCGTCCAGCTCATGGACGTCGTACGGGCCGCCGTCGCCGAGGTCGAGGACTACGAACGCATCGAGGTGCGCCGCCTGCCGCGCATCGCCGTCACCGGCCCGGCCGTCGCCGACCTCACGCACCTGATGGCCGAACTCCTGGAGAACGCCACGGTGTTCTCGCCCCCGCACACCGCCGTCCAGGTCCTGGGCGAGCACGTCGCCAACGGCTTCACCCTGGAGATCCACGACCGGGGGCTCGGCATGGCCCCCGACGCCCTGCTGGACGCCAACCTCCGCCTCGCGGAGACCCCCGAGTTCGAACTGTCCGACACCGACCGGCTCGGCCTCTTCGTCGTCAGCCGACTCGCCCAGCGCCAGCGGGTCCGCGTCTCCCTGCAACCCTCCCCCTACGGCGGTACGACCGCCGTCGTCTTCATCCCCGAGGCCCTGCTCACCGACGACGTCCCCGACACCGGCGGCGTCGGCTTCCGGCTCGACCGGCCGCAGGCCAAGGAGGCCGCGGCGAGCACCGACAAGGCGGCGGACCGCGCGGCGGCCCTGGCCCAGGTCCCCGTGCAACTGCCCGGCCTGCCCGCCTCCCTGCTCGACGGCCCCGTCGAGCTCGAGGCGCCCGTCGGCATGGCGGACCTCGACGGCTTCCCCGGCGCGCTCGGCGACGACGACAGCGAGCGCGGCGACCTCTTCCGCCCCCGCCGCCGGGCACCCGGCGCGCCGGGCGAACACCAGCACGCCCGCGACGACCGGGAGTCCGGCCACCCCGGGCCCATCCGCCGCGACGTCCCGCAGTCCCGCCTCGACGACGACCCCGCCGATGACACCCGCCCCGGTGATCCCGTGCCGCTGCCGCGCCGCAGGACCCCGAAGCTGGTCAGCTCGCACGGCCGCCCCGTCACGCACGGCAGGTCCCAGGAGGGCAGGCCGCTGGCCCCGGCGGCGGAGGACATGACTCCGGAGCCCTCGCAGCCCCGGCCGCGGTCCGCCTGGCCCGACCTGTCCCCGCCGCACCGCGACGTCACCGCCGCCGAGGGGTCGCTCGACTCGCTCGACCTTCCGCGGCGCACCCGCCGCACCGGCCCGCAGGGCGGCGCCGCTCCGGACCGCACCACCCGAGACCGCACCACCCCGGCAGGGGCCGAGACCAGGCCCCGCCCCGCCCCGGAGCCCCTCGCGGACGTCGACCGGGACCGGAGCACCACCACGACCGTCCTGGGCGGACTGCCCCGCCGGATCCGGCAGGCCAATCTCGCCCCGCAGTTGAAGGACGGACCCGACCGCCGCTCCGAGCGCGCCGAGACCCGGCCGGAGGAGCGGGACGCGGAGGAGGTACGTAGCCGCATGGCCTCGCTTCAGCGGGGCTGGCAGCGCGGCCGCGACGAGAATGCCGCCGGCGACGACGCCACGGACGGCACAGCACCAGGAACGACATCTGAGGGGAACGGTCGATGACCGCACCGAAGGCCGACGCACGCACCGCCACGACCGGGGGGCCGGGTGAGCTGAACTGGCTCCTCGACGACCTGGTGCAGCGCGTCGCCAGCATCCGCAAGGCACTCGTGCTCTCCGGGGACGGCCTGCCCACCGGCGTGTCCAAGAACCTGACGAGGGAGGACAGCGAACACCTCGCCGCCGTCGCCTCCGGGTTCCACAGTCTCGCCAAGGGCGTGGGCCGCCACTTCGACGCGGGCAAGGTCCGCCAGACCGTGGTCGAGCTCGACGACGCGTTCCTCTTCGTCACCGCCGCGGGCGACGGCAGCTGCCTCGCCGTCCTCGCGGAAGCGGATTCCGATGTCGGCCTGGTCGCATACGAGATGACGCTGCTGGTCAAGAGGGTGGGTGTGCATCTGGGCACGGCGCCGCGCACGGACCTGCCCGCGGGAGGGTAGTGGGAGGTCATGAGCGACGACGGCAGAGGAACGCAGAGCACGCAGAGGACACAGAGAACGCAGAGGGCACAGCGCGCGCAGAGGGCACAGAGAGCACAGACCCTGCGGGGCTTACCGGGCACAGCCGCGGCGAGGGGGGCGCCGGAACCACAGCAGACGCCCCGCTGGTTCGACGACGAAGCCGGTCCCGTGGTGCGCCCGTACGCCATGACGCGCGGGCGCACCACGAGCCCCGCACAGCACCGCCTCGACCTGATCGCGGTCGTCATCGCCGAGGACTGGGCCGCCGGCGCCCCGGAGGCGGACCAGACGCTGTCGCCCGAGCACGTGGACATCGTCGAGCTCTGCCGTGACACGCCGCAGTCGGTCGCCGAACTGGCGGCGGAACTCGATCTGCCCATCGGCGTGGTCCGCGTTCTGATCGGGGACCTGGTGGCCCACGAACTGGTGCACGTGACCCGCCCCGTTCCCCCCGCCGAGCTGCCGGACGAGAGTATTCTGCGCGACGTGATCAGCGGCCTCCGGGCGCTCTGAACAGCGCGGAAGCGGGAGTGGGAACGTGACTGGCTGGCAGTTCTGGGTCGACAGGGGCGGCACCTTCACCGACATCGTCGCGCGCCGCCCCGACGGCCGCCTGCTCACCCACAAGCTCCTCTCCGACAACCCCGCCCGCTACCGCGACGCGGCCGTCGCGGGTATCCGCGAACTGCTCGGCCGCGCCAAAGCAGGCGCCGACGACGCGACCATCGACGCCGTCCGGATGGGCACCACCGTCGCCACCAACGCCCTCCTGGAGCGCACCGGCGAGCCCACCGCCCTGGTCGTCACCCGCGGCTTCCGCGACGCCCTGCGCATCGCCTACCAGAACCGGCCCCGGATCTTCGCCCGCGAGATCGTGCTCCCCGAACTCCTCTACGACCGGGTCATCGAGGTCGACGAACGCGTCACCGCCGACGGCGAGGTCCTGCGCCCACCCGACCTGGAGGGCCTGAGCGGGCCCTTACAGGAGGCCTACGACGACGGGATCCGCTCCTTGGCCGTCGTCTGCATGCACAGCCACCTCCACCCCGCCCACGAACGTGCCATCGGTGAACTCGCCGCCCGCACCGGCTTCCCGCAGATCTCGCTCTCCAGTGAGGTCAGCCCCCTCATGAAGCTCGTCCCGCGCGGGGACACCGCGGTCGTCGACGCCTATCTCTCCCCGGTCCTGCGCCGCTATGTCCGGCACATCGCCGACGAACTGCACGGCGTACGGCTCATGTTCATGCAGTCGAACGGCGGGCTCACCGAAGCGGGCCGGTTCCGCGGCAAGGACGCGATCCTCTCCGGCCCGGCCGGCGGCATCGTGGGCATGGCCCGCATGTCGCGCCTCGCGGGCTTCGACCGCGTCATCGGCTTCGACATGGGCGGTACGTCGACGGACGTCTCGCACTACGCGGGCGAGTACGAGCGGGTCTTCACCACGCAGGTCGCCGGGGTCCGCCTGCGCGCGCCGATGCTCGACATCCACACCGTCGCCGCGGGTGGCGGCTCCGTGCTCCACTTCGACGGCAGCCGCTACCGCGTGGGGCCCGGCTCCGCGGGCGCCGTCCCCGGCCCCGCGAGCTACCGGGGCGGCGGCCCGCTCACCGTCACCGACGCCAACGTCGCCCTCGGCCGCGTCCAACCCGCCCATTTCCCCAGCGTGTTCGGTCCCGACGGCGATCAGCCCCTGGACGACGCGCTCGTACGCGACCGCTTCGCCGCGCTGGCCCGCGAGATCCATGAGGCGACGGGCGACGACCGCACCCCCGAACAGGTGGCCGAGGGCTACCTGCGGATCGCCGTCGCCGACATCGCGGGCGCCGTCAAACGCATCTCGGTCCAAAAGGGCCACGACGTCACGCGCTACGCCCTCACCACCTTCGGCGGCGCGGGCGGCCAGCACGCGTGCATGGTCGCCGACTCGCTCGGCATCCGCACCGTCCTCGTCCCGCCGATGGCAGGCGTCCTCTCCGCCCTCGGCATCGGCCTCGCCGACACCACGGCGATGCGCGAGCAGTCCGTGGAGGCGCCCCTGGAGGCCTCCTCGATGCCGCGCGTCCGCACGACCGCGGACGACTTGGAGAGCGCCGCCCGGGGCGAACTGCTCGCCGAGGACGTGCCCGCCGACCGCATCCGCGTCACGCGCCGCGCCCAACTGCGCTACGACGGCACCGACACCGCCCTGACCGTGGAGCTCACGGATCCGGACGACATGACCCGCGCCTTCGAGGCCCGCCACCGCGCCACCTACTCCTTCACCCTGGACCGCCCCGTCATCGTGGAGGCCCTCTCCGTGGAGGCCACCGGGATCACCGATCCGCCGGACCTCTCCGCACTCGCGGGCACCGTGACCCGGGGCACCCCGCGCCGCGTCCGGCTGCATACCGGCGGCGCCTGGCGCGACGTACCGCTGCACCGCCGTGAGGAACTGCCCGCCGGGCAGACCGTCACCGGGCCCGCGATCATCACCGAGGCCGGCGCCACGACGGTCGTGGACGACGGCTGGCAGGCGGCCGCGGCCCCGACCGGGCACCTGGTCATGGAACGCGTCGCGGAACCGGAGAGTTCCACCGCGAGCACCGCCGCCGACCCCGTCCTCCTTGAGGTCTTCAACAACCTCTTCATGTCCATCGCCGAACAGATGGGCGCCCGACTGGAGTCCACCGCCCAGTCGGTGAACATCAAGGAGCGGCTCGACTTCTCCTGCGCGCTCTTCGACCCCGACGGCAACCTCGTCGCCAACGCCCCGCACATCCCCGTGCACCTGGGTTCGATGGGCACCAGCGTGAAGGAGGTCATCGAACGCCGCGGCACCTCCATGCGGCCCGGTGACGCCTACGCCGTCAACGACCCGTACCACGGTGGCACCCACCTGCCCGACGTCACCGTCATCACGCCCGTCTTCGACAGACCGGGGGAGCATGGCACGTCGGGGGAGCGAATCCTGTTCTACGTCGCCTCGCGCGGCCACCACGCCGAGATCGGCGGCATCGCCCCCGGATCCATGCCCGCGAACAGCCGCACCATCGACGAAGAGGGCATCCTCTTCGACAACTGGCTTCTTGTGGAGGGGGGCCGGTTCCGCGAGGCCGAGACCCGGCGTCTGCTCACCGACGCCCCTCACCCGTCGCGCAACCCGGACACCAACCTCGCCGACCTGCGCGCCCAGATCGCCGCCAACCAAAAGGGCGTCGACGAAGTCGCCCGGATGATCGACGACTTCGGCCTCGACGTCGTCCAGGCGTACATGAAGCACGTCCAGGACAACGCCGAGGAATCCGTGCGCCGCGTCATCGACGTCCTGGAAGACGGCGAGTTCGCTTATCAAACCGACTCGGGGGCGACCATCAAGGTGCGCGTCACCGTGGACCGGGACGCACGCTCCGCGACCGTCGACTTCACCGGTACGTCCCCTCAGCTCGCCACCAACTTCAACGCACCCTTCGCGGTGGTCAACGCGGCGGTCCTGTACGTCTTCCGCACCCTCGTCGACGACGACATCCCGCTCAACGACGGCTGTCTGCGCCCCCTGCGCATCATCGTCCCGCCCGGCTCCCTCCTCGCGCCCGAGCCGCCCGCGGCCGTCGTCGCCGGGAACGTGGAGACCTCACAGGCGATCACCGGCGCGCTCTACGCCGCCCTGGGCGTGCAGGCCGAGGGGTCCGGCACGATGAACAACGTCACCTTCGGCAACGCCCGCCATCAGTACTACGAGACGGTGGCCTCCGGGTCCGGGGCGGGCGACGGCTTCGCCGGGGCGTCCGTCGTACAGACCCACATGACCAACTCCCGCCTCACCGACCCCGAAGTCCTGGAGTGGCGGCTGCCCGTCCTCCTGGAGGAGTTCGCGGTGCGGCGGGGCAGCGGCGGCAGCGGGAGGTGGCGCGGCGGTGACGGGGGAGTGCGCCGCATCCGCTTCCGTGAGCCGATGACGGTGTCGACGCTGGCCCAGCACCGCAGGGTCCCGCCGTACGGCATGGCGGGCGGTGCCCCGGGCGCGCTCGGCGCGGGCCGGGTGGAGCGCACGGACGGCACCGTCCTGGAGCTCGGCGGCAGCGACTCGGCCGACCTGGGCCCCGGCGACGTGCTCGTGATCGAAACCCCCGGCGGCGGCGGATACGGACCGGCCCCGCACGACACCCCCGATACAGGTACTGATCCAGGAGAAGTGAGCGATGATCTTCAGGCGTTCTGAGCGAGGCAAGGCCCCCGTCGAGCCGGTCACGCTGAAGATCCTGGTGGCGGGAGGCTTCGGCGTCGGCAAGACGACCCTGGTCGGCGCGGTCAGCGAGATCAAGCCGCTGCGCACCGAGGAGACCCTCAGCGAGGCCGGCCGGCCCATCGACGACACGAGCGGCGTCGCGGGCAAGCACACCACCACCGTGGCGATGGACTTCGGCCGCATCACCCTGCGCGACGACCTGGTCCTGTACCTCTTCGGTACGCCGGGCCAGGACCGCTTCTGGTTCCTCTGGGACGAGCTGGCGACGGGGGCGCTCGGCGCGGTGGTCCTCGCCGACACCCGCCGCCTGGAGGACTGCTTCGCCGCCGTCGACTACTTCGAGCGGCGGTCCATACCCTTCGTCGTCGGCGTCAACTGCTTCGAGGGAGCCGCCCGTTACCCCGCCGAGACCGTCCGCCAGGCGCTGGACCTCGACGAGACGGTGCCCGTCGTGCTGTGCGACGCGCGCGACCGCGAGTCCGTCAAGGAAGTCCTCATCCGCGTCGTCGAACACGCGATGGCGGCCGCCGCGGCGGCCAGGGAGCCCGTGACCACCTGACGTGTGTGCCCACGGCCCGTACCCCCGCCGACCGGGGTACGGGCCGCAGCTCCGCTCGGCTCAGCCCTCGCCGTCCTCCAGCCAGCCGAAGCTCCGCTCCACCGCCTTGTGCCAGTTGTGGAACTCCTTGTCCCGGGTGGCCGCGTCCATCCGCGGCGACCACTCGACGTCCTGCTGCCAGTGTGCCTTCAGCTCGTCGAGGTCGTTCCAGACGCCGGTCGCGAGCCCGGCCGCGTACGCGGCGCCCAGACACGTCGTCTCGGAGACCTTGGGACGGATCACCGGCACCCCGAGGACGTCCGCCTGGTGCTGCATCAGCAGGTTGTTCTTGGTCATGCCGCCGTCCACCTTGAGGGTGGTGATCCGCACCCCGGAGTCCTGGTACATCGCGTCGACCACCTCACGGGTCTGCCAGCTGGTGGCCTCCAGGACCGCCCGCGCGAGGTGCGCCTTGGTGACGTACCGGGTGAGCCCGGTGACGACACCGCGCGCGTCCGAGCGCCAGTACGGCGCGTACAGGCCGGAGAACGCCGGCACGATGTACGCGCCGCCGTTGTCGTCCACGCTCGCCGCCAGTGTCTCGATCTCGTCGGCCGAGCGGATGATGCCCAGCTGGTCGCGGAACCACTGCACCAGGGCGCCGGTGATCGCGATGGACCCCTCCAGGCAGTACACGGGCGCCTCGGAGCCGATCTTGTAGCCCATGGTCGTGAGCAGCCCGTTCTTCGAGGGAACGGGCCGGTTCCCGGTGTTGAGCAGCAGGAAGCTGCCCGTGCCATAGGTGTTCTTCGCCGTCCCGGTGTCGTAGCAGGCCTGCCCGAACACGGCCGCCTGCTGGTCGCCGAGCGCGGAGGCGACGGGCACTCCGGAGAGCTGCCCCACGGCCGTGCCGTACACCTCTGACGACGACCTGATCTCGGGCAGGATCGCCGCGGGGACGTTCATCGCCGACAGGATCGACTGGTCCCACTGGAGCGTCTGGAGGTTCATCAGCATGGTGCGGCCCGCGTTGGTGACGTCGGTGACGTGCTTGCCGCCGTCGGTGCCGCCCGTGAGGTTCCAGATCAGCCAGGAGTCGATGGTGCCGAAGGCGATCTCGCCCCGCTCGGCGCGCGCCCTGAGCCCCGGCACGTTGTCGAGCAGCCAGGCCGCCTTGGGCCCGGAGAAGTAGCTCGCGAGCGGCAGCCCCGTCTGCTCGCGGAAGCGGTCCTGCCCGTCCGAGCCGCCCAGTTCGTTGCAGAGACCCGAGGTGCGGGTGTCCTGCCACACGATCGCGTTGTGCACGGGCTTGCCCGTCGCGCGGTCCCACAGGACCGTCGTCTCACGCTGGTTGGTGATGCCCAGCGCGCTCACCTGGTCGGCGCGGAGCCCGGCCTTGGCGATCGCTCCCGCGACCACCGCCTGCACCTTGGACCAGATCTCGGTGGCGTCGTGCTCCACCCAGCCGGGCTTGGGGAAGATCTGGCGGTGCTCGCGCTGGTCCACGGCGACGATCGCGCCGTCCTGGTCGAAGATGATGCAGCGGCTGGAGGTGGTGCCCTGGTCGATGGCGGCGACGAATTTTTCGGAGCTGTCCGGCATGGCTACCCCTTGATGAGCTCGATGAGAGGACTCAGAAGGCTGCACTCAGAAGGCTGCGTTGTAGATGAGGCCCGCGAGGGCTCCGCCGATCAGCGGTCCGGCCACCGGAATCCACGCGTAGCTCCAGTCGGACGTGCCCTTGTTGGGGATCGGCAGGAAGGTGTGCACGATGCGCGGGCCGAGGTCACGCGCGGGGTTGATGGCATAGCCCGTGGGCCCGCCGAGCGAGAGACCGATGCCGACGACGAGGAAGGCCACGATCAGCGTCTGGGTGCCGGACTCGCCAAGGCCTTTGGTGAGGCCGAAGGCGAGGATCGGCAGCACCAGCGCGACGGTCGCGATGACCTCCGTGACGAGGTTGGCGACCGGGTTGCGGATCTCCGGGATGGTGGAGAAGATCCCGAGCGTCGGCGTCGGCTCGTGCGCCCCGGCCACCTTGTCCTTCACGCTCCGCGCGACATTGGCGTTGAACTGCGCGAGATAGACGAGATACGCGAGGACGGCGCCGAGCATCGCGCCGACCAGCTGCCCGAGCACATAGACCCAGACCTTGCCCCACTCGCCGGTGTCGACGGCGATGCCGAGCGTGACGGCCGGGTTGAGGTGGCCGCCGGAGAGCGGGCCCGCGGTGTAGGCGCCCGCGAGCACCCCGAAGCCCCATCCGAAGGCGATGACGACCCACCCGGAGGCCTTCGCCTTCGAATGGCTGAGCGTGACGGCGGCGCACACGCCGGCGCCGAGCAGAATCAGAATCGCGGTGCCGATGACCTCACCGACGAAGATGTCCCCGTTCGCGTACATGGCGGCTCCTAGGCCCTCGCCCGGGGCGGTGCGCCCCGGTCCTCCGTGCAGGGTGCGTTTCCCACGACTACTGCCTGGATGCGCCCGGCTGACGCAGCCGGAGGCAGGGAGTCTCCCGCGCCCCGCCCGGCGTCCATGACGAGCGTGCCGTCGCAGTCGTATCGCCCATGGGGGATGACCTGTTGACCAGGCCCTTCACGCTGACCCTGCACGCGCACAGAGGCTCTGAGCGCCGTGGAGCCGGGGTGCGGCGACGCCGACTGACACCCGGAAGTGTTCACCGGTGGTGATGGAGCGTCAAGGTCGCGGACGGCAACGGTTAACCGGTGCCGCGCCTTCCTCCCGAGCGCCCGCGTGGCGGATCAGCGCACCGCGACGACGGCGGAGCCATGGCCGAACAGACCTTGGTTCGCGGTGATCCCCACGCGCGCGCCCGCGACCTGTCGCGCCCCGGCCGCTCCCCGCAACTGCCAGCTCAGCTCGCATACTTGCGCGATCGCCTGGGCCGGCACGGCCTCCCCGAAGGACGCCAGGCCCCCACTGGTGTTCACCGGCACGCGCCCGCCGGCGGCCGTCGCCCCGTCACGCAGCAGCTTGGCCCCCTCACCCTCGGCGCAGAGCCCCAGATCCTCGTACCACTGGAGTTCGAGAGCGGTGGACAGGTCGTACACCTCCGCCAGGGATATGTCCTCGGGGCCGATGCCCGCCTCTTCGTACGCCGCTCGCGCGATGGAGGCGCGGAACGTCTCCTCGGCGGGGGCCACGGCGGCCGCGGAGTCCGTGGCGATGTCCGGCAGGTCCAGCACGGTGACCGGATACGTCGGCGTGACGGTGGACACCGCGCGGATGCGCACCGGATCCGGCGCCCCGTGCCGCCGGGCGAACTCCATGCTGGAGAGCACCAGGGCCGCGGCCCCGTCCGAGGTTGCGCAGATGTCGAGCAGCCGCAGCGGGTCGGCGACGACGGCGGATGCGGCGACCTCCTCGGCCGTGACGGCCTTGCGGTAGCGGGCGTTCGCGTTGAGGGCGCCCGCGGCGGCGTTCTTCACCTTGACCTGGGCGAAGTCCTCCAGGGTGTCGCCGTGCACGGCCATCCTGCGACGCGCGTACAGACCGAAGTACGTGGGGTTGGTCGCGCCGAGCACCCGGAACCGCAGCCAGTCGGGATCATCGGGCCGCTCACCGCCGGCGGGCCGGAAGAACCCCTTGGGGGCCGCGTCGGCACCGACCACCAGGACGACGTCCGCCATGCCGGCGAGGATCTGCGTGCGCGCGGTGCCGATCGCCTGGGCACCGGACGCGCACGCCGCGTACACGCTCGTGACGCGCGCCCCCTGCCAGCCCAGAGCCTTGGCGAAGGTGGCCCCGGCGACATACCCTGGATAGCCGCCACGGACTGTGTCCGCGCCGACGATCGAACCCACGTCCCGCCAGTCGACCCCGGCATCCGCGAGGGCGGCACGGGCAGCCACCACTCCGTACGCGACGAAGCTGCGCCCCCACTTGCCCCAGGGGTGCATGCCCGCGCCGAGCACCGCCACCTCGCCGGTCATGCGCTCACCTCCACGGGCCGCCAGTGCCACGTCGTCCACGTCGTCCCGTCGTCCTCATTGAGCACTCCGGGGACGACCTCCACCTCCATGCCGACCTCCAGATCGGCGACGGAGACACCGGGAACCGCCTGGCCGAGCACCACCATGCGCTCCGCTGCCAGCTCCACAGCGATCAACGTGTAGGGATGCCACGGAAGTTCCGCGTCGGAGACGTAAGGCGCGGGGGGCCGGTAACGCCCGTCGGTGTACGACCACACGCGCCCGCGCCGTGACAGCGGCACCTCGGTCAGCTCCCCGCCCGCGCAGCCGGGATTGCGGCAGAAACCGTCCTCGCGCGGGAAGAAGACGGCGGCACAGGCCGAGCAACGTGTCCCCAGGAGGCGGAAGTTCTCCCCCTCGCCGGCGAACCAGTCGGCCACTACGGGTGTGCGCGTACGCGACAAGGTTCCTCCATGGCGCTGAGTGACACTGAATCTGACGCTCAGTCAGAAGTGTGCCATGGGCCCTGCCCCGACAGCGACCTCGGCGAGACAGGGAAGTCGAAGTAGGTGTCCGGGAACAGCTCCGGCTTGTGGGTGAAGTGCCACCACTCCTCCGGCAGATTGACGAAGCCCTCCTTGGCCAACGCGCCCCTCAGGAGGTCCCGGTGGGCCCGCTGCTGCTTCGTGACGCGCGGATCGTCCGTGTGCGACAGCGTGTCGAAGCAGTCGAAGCCCGTCCCCATGTCCACGGAGTTGTCCGGGAAGCGCTCACTCCGAGGGCCGTAGCACGGCGTCAGCGGCTCCCCGGGCACATAGGGCCGCGTCGGCGCCGCCGGAAGCTTCACGACGGTCAGATCCACCGTCGAACCGCGACTGTGCCCGGACTTCTCCGCGATGTAACCGTCCGCGAACAACCGGGACTTGTCGACAAGGGGATAGAACTCCTCCTTCATGCGCTCGTCCCTCAGATCCTTCGCCCACCGCACGAAGTGGTCGACGGCCCGCTGCGGCCGGTAGCAGTCGTACACCTTCAAGGAATAGCCCTTGCGCAGCAGCGCGCGCTGCGCCTTGTGCAGCGCCTTCGCCGCGGGCTCGGTCAGGATGCACATCGGCTTCTTGTAGCCGTCGATCGGCTCACCCACGAAGTTGTGCGGCGTGATGTACCGCATCTCCTGGATGATGGTCGGGTCGACGTCACGGAGCGCCACGAACTCCTCCGGAGCCTTCGGCTCGGGCTTCGCGTGCGCGGGGGAGGGGGCGACCGCCACGGCCAGCAGGGCGGCGGCCGAGACCATGAGTTTCCGCAGAACGGGGGCAAATGCTGTCATGCCCCTGCATCTATCAGGATCACTGCCGACCAGGGAAGACCGACGCCGAGGTGATCGGATACAGTCCGCGGCGTGTCCGAATCCCCACACCTCGCCAACTCAGCCCCGGGCTCCCACTGTTCGAGCTGCGGAGCGTCCTACGAAGACCAGCCTTCGGGCCGGCCCCGCACCTGTGCCGCCTGTGGAGCCGTGGCCTACCGCAACCCGCTCCCCGTAGCGGTGGCCCTCCAGCCCGTCTACGACACACAGGGCACCGGCCTGGTCGTCGTCACGCGCGCCATCGCTCCCGCCCTCGGAGGCATAGCCCTGCCCGGCGGCTTCATCGACGACAGGGAGGACTGGCGGCACGCGGTCGTACGCGAACTCAAGGAGGAGACCGGCATCACGGCGCAGAGCCGCGACGTCCGCCTCATCGACGCCATGAGCGCCCCCGACGGATACCTCCTGCTCTTCGGTCTCCTCCCCGAGCGCCCGGCCGCCGACCTGCCCGCCTCCGCGCCGACGGACGAGACCGAGGGCTGGGACGTGCTGCGCCAGGCCGACGAACTCGCCTTCCCGCTCCACACGCTGGCGGCACGCGCGTGGTTCGAGGGCCGCTACATCTGACCTCCCGACCGCCGGCCCGGCCGAGCCTCGAACGGGCCGCGGAACGCCCCAGGCCCGAGAGACACGGGCCGGCGGCACAGCGGCCCGAGCCCGGCTCCGCCGCAGACCTCACCCGACGAGCCCCCGCACCCGCACCGGCCGCTCCGTCGCGCCTCCGCCCTCGCCGCTGTCCCGCTCGACGACCACACGCCGCCCGCTCCACCGCGTCGTGAACCGCTCGATCTCCGCCTTCCCCCACCCGTCACCGGTGTCGGCGATGACCAGGCCCCCGCCCACGCGTCCCTCGGCAGGCGCCCACACCTCCAGCTCAAGGCCACCGTCGCGCCCCCGCACGGGCAGCACCGTGCCCGCGCGCGCCAGCACCGGAACACGCGACAGCGGAGCGTCCACCAGCACCTGCCCCGGACCTTCGTACGCCTTCCCGGTCGCCGTGTCGTACCACCGCCCCGGCGGCAGCCGCAGCGCCCGCACCCGAGCACCGCTCTCCAGGACCGGCGCCACCAACAAGGAGTCGCCCAACAGGAACGCGTCCTCGCAGTCGCGCAGCGCCCTGTCCTCGGGACAGCCCCACCACAGGGGCCGCGCATACGGCGCGCCCGTGAGACGGGCCAGATGGGCGAGCGTCACGAAATACGGCAGCAGCCGCCTGCGCTCGACGAGCGCCACGCGCGCGTGCCCGAGCACCTCCTCGCCGAACTCCCAGGGCTCACGCCGCCCGGCAGTGATCGCCGCATGCGTACGGAACAGCGGCAGATACGCCCCGAGTTGGAACCACCGCAGATACAGCTCCGGAGAGGGACTGCCGTCGAACCCGCCCACATCAGGGCCCGAATACGGCACGCCGCACAACCCGAGACCCAGCACCAGCGACAGCGACGCCCGCAGTCCGGGCCAGCCGGTGGACACATCACCGGACCACGTCCCTCCGTAGCGCTGCATCCCCGCCCACCCGGAACGCGAGAACAAGAAGGGCCGCTCCTCGTAGAGACGGCCCCACCACTTCCGCGCGCGCGGGTCGGTGAAGTCCGGATACACCGCCTCACCGGGCCATACGACACCGCGCACCAGCCGCCCCGCCGCGTCCCGCACGAAGGCGTCGGCCGCCACCCCGCGGTCGTACGTCCCGACGCCCGGCTCCGCCTTCACCGCCGGATCGACGATCGAGACGAGCCGGATCCCGTCCTTGCGCAACTCATCCGCCAACCGCGGCAGCTGCGGGAAGCGCTCCTTGTCGACCGTGAACACCTGATGCGCTTCGTAGTGGTCGATGTCCAGGTGCATCGCGTCCAGCGGCAGTCCATGCTCCCGATAACCCGCGACGATCCGCCGCACCTCCTCCTCACTGCCGAACCCCCACCGCGCGTGATGGTGCCCGAGCGCCCATGAGGGCGGCAACGCAGGGGGACCCGTGAGCGACGCCCAGGTGTGCAGCACGCGCGCGGGAGTGCCGGCCATCACCCAGCACCGCAGCGGCCCGCCGCCCATCCGCACCTCGCACGAACCCACCCGGTCGTGACCCGACCCCGCCCCCTCCTCGCCCTCCCGCACCAGGACCTCGCCCTCCCACGTGTTGTCGTGGAAGACCAGATGCGCACCGGCGTCGGCCACCACCATCTGCACCGGCATCGTGATGTACAACGGATCGTCGCCAGGTCCGAAGGAGCCGCCCGGATCGGTGTTCCACAGCCGGTACGTGCCGTTCCGCAACCGGGGCCCACCGGAGCGACCGCCGAGTCCAAAGAACCGCGCGTCCGCCGGCACCTGAGACCGCTGCACCCAGCGCGCCGTACCCCCCTCGACCGGTTCCCACCAGCGCGGCGGCAGATCACGCCGCAGCATGACGCCACCGGGCGTACGCAACTCCACGGCCCCCTGGCGCGACACCACCAACGTCGCGCGCTCCGACACCACCCGCCAGCCGCCCTCCTTGTCGGGCTCAAGGACCGCCCGCGGATCCGGCTCAGGACTCCCGCACGCCAGCGCGTACGACGGCTCAGGCTCCGCGCCGTCCCACCCCCAGAAGACGGCCCCACCGGTGGTCACCCGCACCCGCAGCTCGGACCGGGCGAACCGCACCACACCCCCGCCCGGCCCCGGCTCCACCTCCGTCACGGGGCCGGGCACCCGCGCACGCTCGGCACGCCGCGGAGCCAGCCCTGTCGCGTCCGCCCTCCACCTGCGCCACGAGGAGCGCACCGTGCGCAACCCCTGCGCCGTGCCGACCATCCCCACCGCCTTCACCGAACGCACCAGGTCACGACCGTTCATGCTGCTCACCCTGCCACCGAAAACACTGCGCGTGTGCTTCGTTCAACTGCCGTTCACCTGGGGGGATGGCACCTGGCCGCCGGGCCGACCGTGCGGAATCGACCCTGGTGCGGAAGTCGATCACGTGGCATCGTCCTTTTCAGCCGTGTTCACGCGCACACCCAGCACGTGCGCACCCCACACGCATACGACGCGTCCAGTCCGGGAGCCGCCCCATGACGTCCTCAGCGAACCCTGCGCCGCTCTGGCAGCCGAGCCCGGAGAGGATCGCCGACGCGCAGGTCACCCGATTCCAGACCTGGGCCGCCGAGCACTACGGAGCACCGGCCGAGGGGGGCTACGCCGCACTGCACCACTGGTCGGTGACCGAACTCGAGACGTTCTGGAAGGCCGTCACCGACTGGTTCGACGTCAAGTTCTCCACCCCCTACGCGCGCGTGCTCGGCGACCGCTCGATGCCCGGCGCCCAGTGGTTCCCCGGCGCGACCCTCAACTACGCGGAACACGCTCTGCGCGCGGCCGACGACCCCGCGCGCGCGGACACCCCCGCCCTCCTCCACGTCGACGAGAACCATGAACCGCGGCCCGTCACCTGGTCCGAACTGCGCCGCCAGGTCGGCTCCCTGACCGCGGAACTGCGCGCACTCGGCGTACGCCCCGGAGACCGCGTCAGCGGCTACCTGCCGAACATCCCCGAGGCCGTCGTCGCCCTCCTGGCCGCCGCCGCGGTCGGAGCCGTCTGGACCTCCTGCGCCCCCGACTTCGGCGCCCGCAGCGTCCTGGACCGCTTCCAGCAGGTCGAGCCCGTCGTCCTCTTCACCGTCGACGGCTACCGCTATGGCGGCAAGGAGCACGACCGCCGCGAAACCGTCGCCGAGCTCCGCTCCGAACTGCCGAGCCTCCGCGCGGTCGTCCACATCCCGCTGCTCGGCACCGACGCCCCCGAAGGCGCCCTGGAATGGTCGGCCCTCACCTCGGCCGACGTGGCGCCCGTCTTCGAAGCGGTGCCCTTCGACCACCCCCTGTGGGTGCTGTACTCCTCCGGCACCACCGGCCTGCCCAAGGCGATCGTCCAGTCCCAGGGCGGCATCCTCGTCGAACACCTCAAGCAACTGGGCCTGCACTGCGACCTCGGCCCCGACGACCGCTTCTTCTGGTACACCTCGACCGGCTGGATGATGTGGAACTTCCTCGTCTCCGGCCTCCTGACGGGCACCACGATCGTCCTGTACGACGGCAGCCCGGGCTACCCCGACACCGGCGCCCAGTGGCGCATCGCCGAACGCACCGGAGCCACCCTCTACGGCACGTCCGCCGCCTACGTCATGGCCTGCCGCAAGGCCGACGTCCACCCGGCCCGCGACTTCGACCTCTCACGCGTCAAATGCGTCGCGACGACCGGCTCCCCGCTGCCCCCCGACGGCTTCCGCTGGCTGCACGACGAATTCGCCGACAACCCAGGCACCCCGGGAGGCCTGTGGACGGCCTCGGTCAGCGGCGGCACGGACGTCTGCTCCTGCTTCGCGGGCGCCGTCCCCACCCTCCCCGTCCACATCGGCGAACTCCAGGCCCCCTGCCTGGGCACCGACCTCCAGTCCTGGGACCCCCAGGGCAAACCGCTGACCGACGAGGTCGGCGAACTGGTCGTCACGAACCCCATGCCGTCCATGCCCATCCACTTCTGGAACGACCCGGACGGCACCCGCTACCACGACAGCTACTTCGACACCTACCCCGGCGTCTGGCGCCACGGCGACTGGATCACCGTCACCTCACGCGGCTCCGTGATCATCCACGGCCGTTCCGACTCCACGCTCAACCGCCAGGGCGTCCGCATGGGCTCCGCCGACATCTACGAGGCCGTCGAGCGGCTCCCCGAGATCCGCGAATCCCTCGTCATCGGCGTCGAACTGCCCGACGGCGGCTACTGGATGCCGCTCTTCGTCCACCTCGCCCCCGGCGCGGCCCTCGACGACGCCCTGCGCGACCGCATCAAGCTGACCATCCGCGAGCAGCTCTCCCCGCGCCACGTCCCCGACGAGGTCATCGAAGTCCCCGGCATCCCGCACACCCTCACCGGCAAGCGCATCGAGGTCCCGGTCAAGCGCCTCCTCCAAGGCACCCCGCTGCACAAGGCGGTCAACCCCGGCTCGGTCGACGACCTCGACCTCCTCCGCTTCTACGAGGACCTCGCCGCCAAGCGCACCTGACCGCGGTTTCCCAGCTCAGCGCCCGTTGTCAGTGCCCATGGTTACTCTGAGTGAGCATTGATCGCCGAGCGCAGGGGGAATCATGGCGCACACCCGACACGACACGATGCGACGTGCTCTACGCCGCGAAGTCGCCGGAACCATCGGCCTGTTGGCCGATGAGGAGGACTTCGCGGCGATGCGTCGCTACCGCACCTTCACCTTCGACGACCACACGACCTACCTCCAGCAGGTCGAAGCCCTGCTCAAGACGCTCGCGTCCCAGGGCAGGCACACCACAGTCGCCCTCTTCGACCCCGAGGAGTACGAGGCGTACTGCGCGGACGCGGGCCTCGACCCCGACGCCGCGGGCAGCCGCAGCCGCTTCACCGCCGAACTGGCATCGGGCGGCCCCACCGTGCCCTACGAAGGCCAGCCCCTCGCCGATCTCCTCCCCGACCTCGTCGACGAGGCGGTCCGCAAGGCCACCTGGGAGTACGCGACGACGGTGCTCGCCCGCACCGGCGCCTGCGCGACGTGCGGCGAGGACATCGGACGAGCCGCCTTCGCCCGGGCCTCGGAGCTGATCACCCGAGCCCTCGACACCTCGGGCCCCGGCACCCGGCACCTGGTGTGCAGCGTGCCCTGCGAAGCGGAGACGCTCCTCGCCGCCCTGCACGTCGAGATCGACGCGGACGGCAGCGCCCTGCTCGATGAGACCGAGGCCCTGGAGGTCGCGACGGTCCTCGCCGTCGGCATCGCCACCCACCGCGCGGCCGGCATGGTGCTTCGCTGCACCGCCGAAGGCACCCGCGACCGCGTCCAGGGCTGGCGCATGAACGGCGGCCGCCTCCAACCCCTCACCGCCGCCGAGGTCTTCGACGCGTACTGCACCGACGCCATCTCAGGCGAGCTGGTCGCCCCGGAATCCGGCGTCGACTACTGCGCGGCACCCCACCTCGAAGGCGACGAACCGGAAAGGGGCCACACCCACTGAACGCCCGAGGGGCGCCCCACCGCATCGGTGGGACGCCCCTCGGAACAACGACCGTACGGCTACTCGCCGGACAGCACCGCCTGGGCGGCCTGCCGGGCCTCCTCGGCGGTGTCCGCGGCACGAGCAGCCGCCGCCGCGCGCTCGCACTGCGCCAGCGTGTACTTGCCGAGCGTCGCCCGCACGTAGGGAATCGACGCCGCACCCATCGACAGGGAGGTGACACCCAGACCGGTCAGCACACAGGCGAGCAGCGGGTCGGACGCGGCCTCACCGCACACACCACAGCTCTTGCCCTCGGCCCGCGCCGCCTCGGCGGACAGCGAGACCAGGTCGAGCAGCGCGGGCTGCCACGGATCCTGGAGCCGCGACACGGCACCCACCTGACGGTCGGCGGCGAACGCGTACTGCGCGAGGTCGTTGGTCCCCAGCGAAAGGAACTCGACCTCCTGAAGGATCGAGCGCGCCCGCAGCGCCGCCGACGGGATCTCGACCATCGCACCGAACTTGGCCCGCAGCCCGGCCTCTCGGCACGCGTCCGCGAACGCCTTGGCGTCGGTGCGGTCCGCGACCATGGGAGCCATGACCTCGAGGTAGACCGGCAGCCCCTCGGCAGCCTTGGCCAGCGCGGTCAGCTGGGTCTTGAGCACCTCCGGGTGATCCAGCAGCGACCGCAGACCCCGCACGCCCAGCGCCGGGTTCGGCTCATCGGCCGGCGTCAGGAAGTCCAGCGGCTTGTCCGCACCGGCATCCAGCACCCGCACGACCACACGGCCCTCGGGGAAGGCCTCGAGCACCTTGCGGTACGCCTCGACCTGCTTCTCCTCCGACGGCGCCTTGGTGCTGTCGTCCAGGAAGAGGAACTCGGTACGGAAGAGACCGACGCCCTCGGCTCCCGCCTCGACGGCGGCCGGCACATCGGCGGGACCGCCGACATTGGCGAGGAGAGGAACCTTGTGCCCGTCGGACGTCGCGCCCGGGCCGGTCGATGCCGCCAGCGCGGCCTTGCGCTCGGCAGCGGCCGCCTCCAGCTGCTCCCGCTTCTCCATGCTCGGGTCGACGAAGATCTCGCCGGTGCTGCCGTCGACAGCCACGACGGTGCCCTCCGCGAGCTCACCCGCGCCCGGCAGCGCGACGACGGCCGGGACACCGAGCGCCCGCGCGAGGATCGCGCTGTGGCTGGTGGGCCCGCCCTCCTCCGTCACGAAGCCGAGCACCAGAGCCGGGTCGAGCAGCGCGGTGTCCGCGGGTGCCAGGTCCCGCGCGATCAGTACGTACGGTTCGTCGCTGTCCGGAACACCCGGCATCGGAACGCCGAGCAGCCGGGCGACGATGCGGTTCCGCACGTCGTCCAGGTCCGCCACCCGACCGGCCATGTACTCACCGGCACCGGCCAGCAGCTCACGGTAGTGCGAGAACGCGTCGTAGACGGCGCGCTCGGCCGTGCTGCCGACGGTGATGCGCCGGTCGACGTCGGACATGAGCTCCGGGTCCTGGGCGATCATGGCCTGCGCCTCGAGCACCGCCTGTGCCTCGCCACCGGCCAGATTGCCGCGTGCAATCAGGTCGGCCGCCACAGCTTCCACGGCCTGGCGGGCGCGCCCCTGTTCGCGCTCCGCCTCCTCCGCGGGAATCTGCTTGGCCGGCGGCTCCAGGACCGCCGTCCCCATGTGCCGAACCTCGCCGATCGCCACACCGTGGCTCACACCGACGCCTCGCAGCGTTGTCTCCATCTCACCCGTCTCCGATAGTGCGGCGGACTCGGCCGCCGCGGTGGTTGTCCTGCCTGCCGTCAACGACGGCGATGACGTCACTGCCAGCTGAAGAGCGCGTCGCCGGCCTTCACGTCGCCGTCCTCGATGAGCCCGGAGAGGGACTCGGCCGTGGCCTCGAGCGCCACGACCGGGCACACGGGAGACTTGCCGGCGGCCTCGACGGCGGCCGGGTTCCAGCGCACCACGGCCTGACCGCGCCGCACCGTGTCGCCCTTGTTGATGAGAAGCTCGAAGCCCTCGCCGTTGAGCTGGACGGTGTCGATGCCGAGGTGCGTCAGGACGCCATGACCCTGATCGTCGACCACCACGAACGCGTGGGGGTGGAGAGAGACGACGATGCCGTCCACGGGAGAGACGGCCTCGGAAGCCTCACGTACGGGATCGATGGCCGTACCAGGGCCGACCATGGCACCTGAGAAGACGGGATCCGGTACTGCGGAGAGCCCAATGGCGCGTCCAGCAAGCGGGGACGAAACACTGGTCATGGCAAGCCTCCCAGGGGGTGGAGATTCGTAGCCGCCGTCGCTACCTGTCCTGGACGACGCGCTGCTCAGAAGCGTAAGTCATAAGAAGTCCCGGTTCCGCACGAGAGATCCCGGTTGACGGACGTAGGAGCACAGCACGAACGATTTGCGCCTGCCCGGGCGGCGATGTAGAGTCGGACTCTGCCTGAGGCCACGGGGCGCGGCAAGCGTCCAGGCTCGGCGACATCCTTCACGTCAGATCCTATCCCTGAGTCTGGTTCCGCATGTCATGCGGTGACCGTGGTCAGAGAGTCGAATGAGACCTGATAAAGTCGGAGCCGCCGGAAAGGGAAACGCGAAAGCCGAAAGGCCGGAGCGGGAACCGGAAAGGCACCGAGGAAATCGGACACGAAAGAGTCTGATAGAGTCGGAA
>NZ_JBIBTX010000008.1:0-405051 GCF_043078805.1 Streptomyces sp. NPDC015345
TTACATTCCGAACCCGGAAGCTAAGCCTCACAGCGCCGATGGTACTGCAGGGGGGACCCTGTGGGAGAGTAGGACGCCGCCGAACTAATTTTGAACGGGAAACCCCCGCACCTTACGGTGCGGGGGTTTTCTGCGTTCACGGCGTTTTACGTTCACGCCGGGCGCACCAATTTCGTGTCGTAGGCCAGGATCACCGCCTGGACTCTGTCCCTCGCGCCCGTCTTCGCGAGGATGCGGCCCACGTGCGTTTTCACCGTGGATTCCGCGAGGTGCAGCCGGGAGGCTATTTCCGCGTTCGTCCAGCCTTGGCCGATGACCGTCAGGATTTCGCGTTCCCGGTCGGTGAGGGAGGACAGGCGCGGATGGTTCGCGGGGTCTGTCGGCGAGGTACCCGATGTGGGGAGGTGGTCGGCGTAGGTGTCCAGGAGGCGGCGGGTCAGGCTGGGGGCCACCACCGCGTCGCCCGATGCGACCGCGCGGATGCCGGAGAGTAGCTCCTCCGGCAGTGCGTCCTTGATGAGGAAGCCGGACGCTCCCGCGCGCAGGCCGTCATACGCGTACTCGTCGAGGTCGAACGTCGTGAGGATCAGGACGCGGGTGCGGTCGCCCGACGCGACGATGCGGCGCGTGGCCTCGATGCCGTCCAGGCCGGGCATGCGGATGTCCATCAGGACCACGTCGGGGTGGAGTTCGGCGGCCATGCGGATCGCCTCGCTGCCGTTGCCGGCCTCGCCGGTCACCGTCATGTCGTCCTGGCTCTCCAGGAGCATGCGGAAACCGAAGCGCTGCATGGGCTGGTCGTCGACGATGAGCACGGTCGTCACGGTGTCTCGCTGTCCTTCGGGAGATGGAGGTGGACCCGCCAGCCGCCCGGTGGTCCGGGGAGCGGGCCTGCCTCAAGTGTGCCGTCGTACAGGGAAGTTCGCTCGCGCATGCCAGTCAGGCCGCGGCCGTTTCCGCGGTCGTTTCCGTCGCCGCTTCCGGGGCCGGGTGCGCCGCCGCTGCCGCCCGTGCCGGTGTCCGTGACCTCGACCGTGACGCCGTGGTCGGTGTACGAGACGGCGACGGTGGCGGTGGCGGTGGGGCCGCCGTGCTTGAGGGTGTTGGTGAGCGCTTCCTGGACGACGCGGTAGACGGTGAGCTGGCGGCCGGCGGGGATGGAGTCGGGGCGGCCGCTGACGGTGCTGCGTACCGGAAGGCCCGCCGCCCGTACGCCGTCCATGAGTTGGTCCAGGTCGGTGAGGGCGGGCTGGGGGGAGCGTTCGGCGGTGGCGGGGGTGTCGTCACGCAGGACGTCCAGGAGGCGGCGGAGTTCGGAGAGTGCCTGGCGGCTGGTCGTGCCGATGGCTTCGAGGGCCTGGGCGGCGCGCTCCGGGGACTTGGCGGCGGCGTACGAACCGCCGTCCGCGAGGCCCGTGATGACGGAGAGGTTGTGGCCGATGATGTCGTGCATCTCGCGGGCGATGCGGGTGCGCTCGGCGGCCGCGGCGAGCTGGGCCTGCTGGTCGCGCTCGATCTCCAGCCTGCGCGCGCGTTCGACGAGGGCGGCGGTGTAGTCCTGCCGGGAGCGCACCGCGATGCCGAAGAGCGCCACGAGCGCGTACGCCCATACGTTCGGGAGGATCTGCTGGTCCCAGGAGTCGCGCGGGAAGCGGACGGCGCCGACGACGAGCGGCGCCGTCATGAGGAGGCCCGCCCGGCCGAGGGTCCGCAGGGGCAGCCGCATCGCGATGTCGAACAGGACGATCATCTGGAGCAGTGCGGCCTGGAGCATGGCGCCCGTCCAGCTGCTCAGCAGACTCGTCGCCACCATCGTCGCGAGGACGGCCATGGGGTGGCGGCGGCGCCAGAACAGGGGGACCGAAAGGCCGAGGCTCATCAGGAAGACCTGCCAGCCGGGGACGTGCGTGTTGGGCGCGGTGTTGCGCCAGCCGCCGTTCGCGTCGACGAGTGCCGCGACGACGAAGAAGCCGGTGATCAGCAGGTCCCAGACGAGCGGGCGGCGCCTGTCGAAGGCGCGCACCCGCTGGGTCCAGCGCTGGAGGAACTGCGTGAGGGGGTGCGGCTCGGTCACGGCCTCATCCTCGTACAGCGAACTCCCGGCATGGGGCCGCTCGGTCATACGTCCCGTCGCTTGAGGAGGACCGATGCCGCGGCGATGATCGCCGCCGCCCAGAGGGCGAGGGTGATGAGGGCCGTGCCGGGGGCGATGGTGTCCTCCACGCGGGTCAGCGAGCCGAGTGAGTTCGCGGCCTGGACGGGGAAGTGCCTGATGGCGCTCTCCACGGCGCTGAACGGCAGCATGCCGAGGACCTCCGGCAGGATCAGCACGGAGCCGACGAACGCGCCGATGGCGCCGGGCACCGAGCGCAGCAGGGCGCCGAGGCCGAGGGCGATGAGGCTGAGCAGGGTGAGCGAGGCCGCGCTGCCGGTGAGGGCGCCGAGGACGCCGTCGTGGGTGAGGGAGAGCTCCTTGTCGGTGCCGGAGAGCCAGATCTGGGCGGTGAGGAAGGTGACGACGTTGGTCGTCCAGGACACCGCGAAGGCGACCGCCGTGAAGATCGCGGCCTTGGACCACAGGACGGGCAGGCGGCGCGGTACGGCGGTGAGGGAGGCCCGGATCATGCCCGTCGAGTACTCCCCGGCGGTGACGAGGATGCCGAGGACGGCGAGGCAGATCTGGGAGAGCTGGGTGCCGAGGAGGGTGAAGACGATCGTGTCGACCTCGGAGTCGTCGCCGTCGTAGGTGGAGCCCATCGTGGCGCCGACGACGATGACCAGGGTGATGGCGGTGAGCAGGGTGATCCAGGTGGAGCGGAGCGTGCGGAGTTTGTGCCACTCGGAGCGCAGGATGCCCTTGGTGCTCAGGCGGTACGTGGTGGTGGCCGGGGTGCTCATGCGGCGGCTCCTTCCTGCTGAGAGGTGGCGGGGGCGGTCGTAGAGGCGGTGTATTCGACGGAGTCGCGGGTGAGGTCCATGAAGGCCTGCTCCAACGACACCGCGTGCGGGGTGAGTTCGAAGAGGGGGATCTTGTGGGCGGCGGCGGTGCGGCCGATGTGTTCGGCGTCGGTGCCGCGTACTTCGAGGGCGCCGGGGACGCTGCCGGTGATGTGGACGCCGGGGGCGGCGAGCAGTTCGGTGAGGAGGCCGGCCTCGGGGGTGACGACCTTCACGGAGCCGGTGCCGGAGTCGCGTACGAAGCGTTCGACGGTGGTGTCGGCGAGGAGCCTGCCGCGGCCGATGATGACGAGGTGGTCGGCTGTCAGCGCCATCTCGCTCATGAGGTGCGAGGAGACGAGGACCGTACGGCCTTCGGCGGCCAGGGACTTGAGGAGGGTGCGGATCCACAGGACGCCCTCGGGGTCGAGGCCGTTGACCGGTTCGTCGAGGATGACCGTGGCGGGGTCGCCGAGGAGGGCGGCCGCGATGCCGAGGCGCTGGCCCATGCCGAGGGAGAAGCCCTTGACGCGCTTGCGTGCGACATCGTCGATGCCCGCGAGGTGGAGGACGGTCTCGACGCGGCTCTTCGGGATGGCGTGGGTGTGGGCGAGCGCCATCAGGTGGTGGAAGGCGGAGCGGCCCGGGTGGACCGAGCGGGCTTCGAGGAGGGCGCCGACCTCGCTGAGGGGCGCGGGGTGGGACGTGTAGGCGCGGCCGCCGATGGTGGCGCGGCCGGCGGTGGGGGCGTCGAGGCCGAGCAGCATCCGCATGGTGGTGGACTTGCCCGCGCCGTTGGGGCCGAGGAAGCCGGTGACGGTGCCCGGCAGGACCTCGAAGCTGAGGTCGTCGACGGCTTTCTTGGCGGGCTTGCCGCCGTAGTGTTTGGTCAGTCCGTATGCCCTGATCGTCATGGCTTCGATGCTGGCGCGGTCGGGGGCGCGGATCGTCGGACCGGGGGCGGGACGTGGCGGTGGCGGGTAGTACCGGGGTACGACGGCGACCCTGAGGGGCCCCGCGCGACGACCGGGCGGGACGGCAGGGCGTGGCGGCAGGGCCTGACGACGGGGCGTGACGGCCGGGCGGAATCTAGGATCACTGCATGAACCACGTCGTACGAGCTGTCCGTGCCGAGGAGTGGCCCCAGGTCAGGGAGTTGCGCCTGGCCGCGCTGCGGGATCCGGCGGCGCCGGTGGCCTTCCTGGAGACGTACGAGGATGCCGCCGTGAAGCCGGACTCGTACTGGCAGGAGCGGGCCGCGGGGGCGTCGAGAGGGTTCCGGGCGCGGCAGTTCGTGGCGGAGGACCCGCATGGCGTGTGGGCCGGCTCCGTGACGGTGCTGATCGAGGAGGCGGGGCACGACGACGCCTTCGGGGGTGTGATCGAGCGGCGGCAGGCGCATCTCGTCGGGGTGTTCGTGCGGCCCGAGCACCGGGGCAGCGGTGTGACGGACGCGCTGTTCGAGGCGGCTGTGGCGTGGGCGTGGTCTCTGGAGGGGGTGGAGCGGGTGCGGCTGTACGTCCATGAGGACAATCCGCGGGCACAGGCGTTCTACCGGCGGTTCGGCTTCGTACGCAGTGGAGGGGTCGCCCCGGTGCCGGGCGACCCCTCCGCGCGGGAGTACGAGCTGGTGCTTGAGCGGCCTCAGCGGCCTTAGCGGGCTTGTCGGCGGCTCTGGCCGGCCCTGGTGGCCGGTGATCAGCGGTACGGGTTCTCCGTGCGGGCCGTGCGCAGGGCCTTCGCCCACCAGGCCAGCTGGTCGAGCATCACCTTGGCGGCGCCGGCCGCGCCGTCCTGTTCGTGGGCGCGGCCGTCCGCGCCGAAGTCGTCCCAGGCGCCATGGAAGCTGACGCCGTCGCGGACGGTCGCGCAGTGCAGCTCGGCGAAGACCAGGCGGAGCTGTTCGACGGCGCGCAGGCCGCCGCCGACGCCTCCGTAGGAGACGAAGCCGACCGGCTTGGCCTCCCACTCGGTGCGGTGCAGGTCGATGAAGTGCTTCAGGGCGGCCGGGAAGCTGTGGTTGTACTCGGGGGTGACCACGACGTACGCGTCGGCGGCATCGACCCGCTCGGCGAGCGCGGTGAGCGCGGGGGTGCGCTCGGTCCCCCAGTCCGGGTGAGCGGCGGGCAGTTCGAGGCCGGCGACATCGATGACGTCGACGGTGAACGCGGTATGCCGCTCGGCGAGGGCGGTGAACCAGTCGGCGACGGTGGGTCCGAAGCGACCGTCGCGGGTCGAGCCGACGATGACGGCGAGGCGCAGGGGCGTCGTGGTGGGGTGCGGGGTGGTGGACATGGCGTACTCCTCAGGTGCGGGCGTGCGGTGGGTGGTGATCGGTCGGTCGGTCAGTGGGTGCGGGCCGGTGCGGGGGCCGGGGCGGTGACGGTGGTCTTCGCCGTACGTGTGCGGGGGCGCAGCAGGGCGTGGACGAGGAGCGCGAGGCCGGTGCTGAGGCCCGCCACGGACCACAGGACGATCCGCCAGGCCTCGGTGAACTGCTCGGCGTGGCCGCCGGCGCCCGCGGTGATGCGCCCGGCGAGCTCCGCCGAGCCGACCCGGGACTCCAGGAGGGCGAGCAGCAGCGCTCCGAAGACGGTGAGCATGACGGCGCCGGTGCCGCCGCGGACGGTGTTCAGGAAGCCGGAGGCCATGCCGACCTGCGCGGGGGCGACCATGCCGAGCGCCTGGGCGTCGATGATGCCGGCGGACAGGCCTTGGCCGGCGCCGATGGTCAGCAGCGGCCCCGCGAGGGCGGCGGCGGAGATGCCGGGGTGCAGGGTGGTCAGCCAGGCGTTGCCGGCGGCGATCAGGAGCAGGGACAGGACGAGCAGGTGCCGGGCCGGGGCGCCGCGGTTGACGAGGCGGGCGCCGAGCGGGGGCAGGGCGAGGACGGGGACGGTCATCAGGAGCAGGATCAGTCCCGCGTCGCCCGCGGTGGTGTCGCCGGTGCCCTGGAGGTAGGTGGGCAGGTAGACCAGGGCGCCGGTGGTGCCCGCGCCGAGTCCGAAGGAGCCGAGGGCCCAGCCGAGGAAGGCGGGGCGCCGGGCCAGGGAGAGGTCGAGGACGGGTGCGCCGCCGCGGGCGGCGAGGCGCTTCTCGACGCGTACGAAGGTGATCAGGAGGGCGGTGCCCGCGGCGAGCGGCAGCAGCGTACCGCCCGAGGTCCAGCCGGCCTTGGAGCCCTGGGTGACGGCGAAGAGGGTCAGGGAGAGGCCGCCGATGAAGGTGGCGGCGCCGGCCTTGTCGACGCGTGACGGGGTGTCGGCGCGGGACTCGGCGAGGAGGCGGGTGCCGAGGAGGATCGCGCCGCCGGCCGCGGCGAAGACCAGGAACGTGGTGCGCCAGCCGAGGCCGTCCACCATCCAGCCGGAGAAGGTGGGGCCGATGGCGATGCCGACGCCCGCCGTGGTGCCGAGGGAGGCGAACACCTTGGTCCGCGCCGCTCCCGTGTAGGTGGCGGCGAGCAGGGCGCCGCCGCTCGTCATGACGCCCGCGGCGCCGATGCCCGAGAGCAGGCGGGCGGCGTCCAGGAACAGGATGTGGTGGGCGAAGGCGGAGGCGAGAGTGCCGGTGGCGTAGAGCGCGGCGCCGACGGTGAGGACGCGGCGGCGGCCGAAGATGTCGCCGAGCGAACCGGCGACGAGCATGAAGGAGGAGGCGGCGAGGAAGTAACCGACGACCACCCACTGGAGGGCCGCGCCCGACGCGTCGAGGTCGGAGCCGATGCGGGGCAGGGCGACGGTGGTGCCGGACATCGCCATCGGCAGGGTGAGCATGCCGAGCAGGACGACGAGGAGGGTGAGGACGGGACGGCCCCGGCGCGTGGCGGGAGGGGCCTGCGGAGCGGTCTCGGTAGGCATGCGAGTAAAGTACAACGAGCGTTGTAGCCATTACAACGGACGTTGTAATTTTTTCTGACGCGGGAAGGTGAGGCGGCGCCATGGCGGGCCATGCGGACAGCGAGCGCGACAAGGACAGCGGGCGCGACAGGGACAGCGAACGCGACAAGGACGGCGCGGGCGCGGTGGACCGGAAGCCGCCGCGCAAGGGGATGGCGGAGAAGCGCCGGGCGATCACCAGCGGTGCCCGGACCGTCTTCGGGCGCGAGGGCTACACGCGCGCCAGCATCGACGCGATCGCCGCCGAGGCCGGGGTGTCGACCCGCACCATCTACAACCACTTCGGCGACAAGGAGGGCCTCTTCCGTGCCGTGCTCCTGGAGAGCGCGGAGTCGGTGACGGCCGCCACGGAGGCGCTCTTCGAGCGGCATCTGCGCAAGGTGCGTGATGTCGAGGAGGACCTGCTCGACTTCGCGCGCGAATGGGTCGGGCAGAGCGAGGCGCACCCCGGGCAGTTCTCCGTCGTACGCCAGATCATCCCCGAAGGGCGGCGGCTGCCCGCCGACGTCCTTGAGGAGTGGCAGCGGATCGGTCCGCGGGCATCCCAGGACGCCCTGGCCCGATGGCTCCTCGAACTGGGGCGGCAGGGCCTGCTCGCCGTCGACGAGGCGAACGCGCGCAAGGCGGCCAGGCACCTCGCGCTCATGGTGGGCGGCGGTGTCACGGCGGAGTCGTACTTCGGTGCGCTGCCGCTGGCGGAGGCCGAGGTGGAGGAGATCGTGCGGGACGGCGTCGGGATCTTCCTGCGGTTGTACGGGGTGGACGCGGCGCGAGGCCCGGCGGGCGCGGGAGTGTGAGCGGGGTCCTACGGGGGCGTCAGACCGGCAGTGCGCTGTCCGGCCAGCGGCATCTGCCCTGTTCGCGGGAGCGGAGCAGCGCCAGGGTGGGCAGGCCCCGGTCGGCGCCGGTGGCGAGCAGGTCCGGGAGCTGAGGGAGCGGCGCCACGGCGGCGGCGTCCTCCAGGACGAGCGTCATTGGTGGGTCGAGCCGACCGGAGGATGACCGTTCGGCCATGCGCCGGCCGTGCTCGACCACGCTGGAGGCGAGTGCCGTCAGCAGCGGCATGGCACCCGGGCCTTGGCGGGACTTGGGATCCTCGATCGCCTCACCCACCACAAAAAGCGTGCCCCCTTCATGCACAAAGGAATCCAGGGTGAGCGCATCAGTTCGGTTTGGTGTGCAGGATTCACGGACGTGCACGGTGAACAGGGCGGACAGCGAACGTGCCGTCAACTCCTGCGCGATGTCACGTCGTTCCGGATACGCGGTGAGGGCCGCCTCCAGCTCGCCCGCGGCGCCGGACGCGGCCTCGGGGTGCGTACGGAGAATGCGTACCGCCTCCTGGACCTGGGTGCCCTGCGCCCAGCGGTGGACGTGCTTCATCGGCTTGTCGGCCACCGCGGCGGCGTGCAGGAAGCTGCGCAGCAAGGTCTCCGCCAGGTCCGCCACGGCGGCGTCGAGCCTCGCCGTCGGCCTCGTCGGGGCGAGGAGGGCGGCGGCGCGCTGGGCGGCCGTCGCCTTGTCCCGGCAGCCGGAGGTGGGGGACCAGTGCATGCGGGCAGGGGTGTCGCACAGGTGGGAGGGGTCGTAGAGGAGGACGGGGCCCAGCTTGGCGCGGGCGTCCTTCGTCTCCTCCCACAGGGTGGGGTCGGAGGTCAGGACCAGGGCCGCGCCCTCGGCGTCCTGGACGGCCCGCAGCGCGTGGGGACGCCGGGTCTGCGGGGTGCCGAGGATCAGAGGGGTGCGGGGCGCCTCGGGCGGAGTGGCCGGCGCGGGCGGGGGGACGGTGCCGTGCTCCGGGCTCTCGGAGGGTGCGGGCAGAGGGACGGTGCCGTGCTCCGGGCCTTCGGGCCGCGTGGGTGGGAGGTGGTGCGGGCCGGGCTCGGTGCCTTTGTCGCGAGGCCCCTCGGGGGGCGACGCGGCCGGGGTGACTGGGGTGACCGGAGCAACTGGACCACGCGTGGCGAGCTCCTCGCCCCCGGCGCGTACACGCACCACCGCCCCCGCCGCGCCTTCGGCGCGAGCCGTCCGCCGTACCGCCCGCCACCTCGCCACCGTCCCCATCACGAAGACCGCCAGCACGACCAGCACCATCAACTGGCCGATGAACAGGCCCCAGAACAGCCCGTACCCCGACAGCTGCGCGGGCGGGGTCTCGGGCCAGGCGCCCGGCAGGTCCTGCGGGTCACCGACCAAGTGGCGTACCGCCAGCGGCGTATGGCCGAACGTCACCCGGTCCGGCCAGGCGCCGTGCGCGAACAGGGCCGCGAGGTTCGTCGCCGACCAGACCAGGACCGTCGAGACCAGCAGGAAGCCGAGAACCCCCAGCAGCAGCCCGTCCGGAACACCCCGCTCGGCACCCGCGCCCCGGCGGCCGCGCTCCCAGTCATCCCGCATGCTGCTCCATGTACGCCGCCCGCTCCTCGGCCTCGAGTTCGGCCGCCCGCATGGCGTCGTCGGCGAGGTCGGCCGACGACTGCGTCATGGCGCGGTCCGTGAAGACCAGCGGCCGTTCCGTCTCCGTGATGAGGTGCTTGACCACCTGGACGTTGCCGTTCACGTCCCACACCGCGATGCCGGGGGTGAGGGTCGGAATGATCTCCACCGCCCACCTCGGCAGTCCGAGGACACGGCCCGTCGCCCTCGCCTCGTCGGCCTTCTGGGCGTAGATGGTCCTGGTGGAGGCCATCTTCAGGATCGCCGCCGCCTCCTTCGCGGCGGCCCCGTCGACCACGTCGCTCAGGTGGTGGACCACCGCCACGAACGACAGACCGAGCCGGCGGCCGAACTTCAGCAGCCGCTGGAAGAGCTGCGCGACGAACGGCGAGTTGATGATGTGCCACGCCTCCTCCACCAGGAAGATGCGCTTCTTGCGGTCGGGCCGGATCCAGGTGTGCTCCAGCCAGACACCCACGATCGCCATCAGGATCGGCATGGCGATGGAGTTGCGGTCGATGTGCGAGAGGTCGAAGACGATCAGCGGGGCGTCCAGGTCGATGCCGACCGTCGTCGGGCCGTCGAACATGCCCCGCAGGTCACCGTCGACCAGCCGGTCCAGGACCAGCGCCACGTCCAGGCCCCAGGCCCGCACGTCGTCCAGGGCGACGTTCATGGCCTCGGCGGACTCCGGCTCGGGGTGGCGGAGCTGCTCGACGATGTCGGTGAGGACCGGCTGCCGCTCCACGATCGTCTCGTTCACGTACGCGTGCGCGACCTTCAGCGCGAAGCCGGAGCGCTCGTCCAGGCCGTGGCCCATCGCGACCTCGATGATCGTCCGGAGCAGCGCCAGCTGACCCGTCGTCGTGATCGCCGGGTCGAGCGGGTTGAGCCGGATGCCCATGTCCAGGGCCGCCGTCGGGTCGAGCCGGATGGGAGTTATCCCCAGCTCCTGGGCGATGAGGTTCCACTCGCCGACGCCGTCCTCGCCCTGCGCGTCCAGGACGACGACCTGCCGGTCCTTGAACCGCAGCTGCCGCAGGACGTACGTCTTCTCCAGCGCCGACTTGCCGTTGCCGGACTCGCCGAGCACCAGCCAGTGCGGTGCGGGCAGCTGCTGCCCGTACAGCTGGAAGGGGTCGTAGATGTAGCCCTTGCCGGAGTACACCTCGCGCCCGATGATCACACCCGAGTCGCCGAGTCCCGGCGCGGCCGTCGGGAGGTAGACCGCCTGGGCCTGCCCCGTCGACGTCCGCACCGGAAGCCTGGTCGTCTCGACCTTCCCGAAGAGGAAGGAGGTGAAGGCGTCCGTGAGGACGGTCAGCGGATCCCGCATCGCAACAGCCTGCCTCTACGTCGATACCGTCTAGCGCAATTGCGCGCTCGCACTTTTGCGCTCTAGCGTCGGATGCCGGTCGCGAACGGCAGCGTGTTGACGAAGGCCCTGTGGTGCTCGCGGTCGCACCACTCCAGCTTCAGATACGACTTGCCGGCGGAGGCGCGGATGGTGCGCTTGTCGCGCGCGAGGGCCTCCGGGGAACGGGACGAGACCGTGATGTAGCCGACGAGGTTGACGCCCGCCGCGCCGCTCGCCAGGTCCTCGCCGCGCTGGTCCAGGCGGGAGTGCGAGGCGATGTCGCGGGGGTCGACCGTGCGGTTCATCTTGGCCTGGCGGCTCGCCTCCGCCTCGTCGTTCGTCTTCTCGGTCAGCATCCGCTCGATGGCGACCTCGGTGGGTTCGAGGTCCATCGTCACGGCCACCGTGCGGATCACGTCGGGGGTGTGGACGAGCAGCGGCGCGAGGAAGTTGACGCCGACGGGCGTCATCGGCCACTCCTTCACCCAGGCCGTGGCGTGGCACCAGGGGGCGCGGGTGGAGGACTCGCGGGTCTTGGCCTGGAGGTAGGTGGCCTCCGTGGCGTCGAGCTCGGCGGGCCAGGCGTTGCGCTTCGTCATCGCCTGGATGTGGTCGATGGGGTGGTCCGGGTCGTACATGGAGTGGACCAGGGAAGCGAGGCGGCCCTGGCCGAGCGGCTGCCGTACGCGGATGTCGGCCTCCTGGAGCCGCGAGCAGATGTCGGTCAGCTCGCGGGCCATGACGACGGCGAGACCGGCGTCCTTGTCGAGCTTCCTGCCGCCCACCGGGCGGGCCGCACGGGCCATGGCCTGGGCCTCGGCGGCCAGGTCACGGGAGTAGTGCATGCAGGCGACGAGGTAGGCGCGGTGCTGCTCGCTGCTGGTCGACACCATCGACTGGAGCTGGTCGTACGACTCCTGGAGCCACGGCAGGGCCCGGTCGTCGCCGCGCACGGCGACGTCCTTGGCGTGGGCGTCGGGGTCGGCGGGCAGGGTGCGGGCGAGCATCTGGAGGCGGGTGACGAAGCCGTCGCCGTTCGCCACGTGCTTGAGGAGCGTGCCGAAGCGGTCGACGAGGGCCTCTTGGTCCTCGCTGTCGCGCAGGCCGACGCCAGGGCCCTCGATCTCGATCGCGGCGGTGACGGTCCGCCGGTCGGCGTGCAGCAGTACGGCGATCTCATCCGGCCCGAAGGGCGCGGCCAGCCAGCTGATGCGGCCGATGCCGGGTGGCGGCCCGACCTCGACCTCGCGGCCGTCCAGCCTGACCCCGGCCTCCGGGGCGGCGGAGCGGTAGGCGGTGCCGCGCCTCAGGGAACGCTTGTAGGTGCGGTTGATCTCGAACCACTTGTAGAACGTCCGGCCCTTGTACGGGACGTACACCGCCGCGATGGCGAGCATCGGCAGGCCGGTGAGCAGCACGATGCGCAGGGAGAGGACGGGGACGAGGAGTCCGCACATCATGCCGAGGAACGCCCCCACGATGATGAGGGCGATCTCCCCGGTCTCGCGGTTCTTGCCGACGATCGCGTTCGGCCGCGCACGGCCGATCAGATATGTGCGGCGGGGCGCGACCGGCTGGGACACGTGGGACTGGGTCGTCAACGCCCTTCACCTCCCGTGCGGTTGGTACTGCTGTTGCGGGAGCCGCCGCGGTTGCCCGCGTGCGGGGTGTTCGTCGCGCTGGTGCTGCTGCGCGGCGCGGGTGCGGCGGAGGGGACAGATCCGCCGCCGTTCGATGAGCCGCCGCCCCCGGTGGGACGGCTGCTGTGGGCGGCGACGCCGCCACCGGCGGGGTTGGCGGGGCGGGGCTGGTTGCTCCCGCCACCACCGCTTCCGTTGCCCCGGGCGCTGTGGGTCTTGATGCCCTGGGAGACGAGGGAGGCCGGGGAGCTGATCACGGCGGCGGCCTTGTTCTCGGCGCCGCGCATGATGCGGTTGTTGCGGGAGCCGGCGATCTCGTCGCCGAATCCGGGGACGAAGCGGTAGATCATCGCGCTCGCGAAGATGGCGAGCAGGATGATCGAGAGCCCGGAGACGACGGCGGAGAACGCGTCGGGTCCGTCCTCGGCGGAGAGCGCCCCGGCGAGGCCCAGCACGATGACGATGATCGGTTTGACGAGGATGACGGCGATCATGATGCCCGCCCAGCGGCGGACGTGTGACCACAGGTTCTTGTCGACGAGTCCGGCGTAGACGACGGTGCCGAGGAGTGCCCCTACGTAGAGGAGCGCCGCCCTGATGACGAGCTCCAGCCACAGGACGCCCGCGGCGAGGATCGACACGAGCGAGACCACGATCAGCATGATCGGGCCGCCGCCGATGTCCTCGCCCTTCTTCAGGGCGCCGGCGAACGTCCCGAAGAACTGGTCCGTCTGACCCCCCGTCGCCTTGGAGATGACGTCCGAGACGCCGTCGGTGGCCGAGACGACGGTGTACAGGATCAGCGGCGTGAAGGCGGAGGCGAGAACCGTCAGCCACAGGAACCCGATGGCCTCGGAGATCGCGGTGGTCAGCGGCACGCCGCGCACGGCCCGCTTGGCCACGGCGAGCAGCCACAGCAGGAGCGTGAGGATGGTCGACGCGGCGAAGACGACGGCGTACTGCTGGAGGAACGTGGCGTTCGTGAAGTCGACGTCGGCGGTCTCCTTCACGGCGTCGGAGAGCTTGTCGACGGTCCAGGAGGCGGCCTCGGCGCAACCCTTGGCCAGGGAGCTGAGGGGGTCGAGGCTGGGGCTGATGGGGTCGTCGGCGGGGAGGTTGCTGCCGGAGTCGGAGTCGGCCTTCTGGCCTTTCTCGCAGTATTTCTTGGCGGGGCCGCGGATGAGTTCGCAGGGGTCGTCGGAAGGCTCCGGGTCCGGCGCCGCCAGGGCGCGGGTGGCCAGCAGCACGGCCGCCGTCTGCACTGTGGTGAAGGCAGCGGCGAGCGTGAGGGTGCGGCGACGGGTACTACCGGGCATAGGTGAACCCTCCGAACTGCTCCACTGCCTCCGCCATGTCGTCGGCGGTGGATGCCCTTTGGTCACGGCCGACCGGGACGGGGCCGTCCTTCTGCCGGAAGTCGGCGACCTTCCAGTCGCCGTCGACCCACTGCAGCTCGTACGTGTTGGTGAACCAGCTCTCGGACACCGGGTTGCTGGTGTTCTCGCCCGCCAGGCCGAACAGCGACGAGTACCAGATCTCGACGTTGGCGCTGTCGCCGCTGAACTTCTTGACCTGGGTGCCCACCGGGATGATTCGGGAGACGAACTTCGTGTCCTTCGGAGGCGTGCCGTCGGGGTTCAGGCCGATGCCGGCCAGGAAGTCCTTGCCCGAGTACACCTTGTCCAGGGTCGGCTGACGCTTTCGTGCCTCGTCCGGGGTGTAGACCGTGTTCACGATGGCGTCGCGCTTGGCCTTGTCGAACATCTCGGCCGAGCCGAGCGCCACCGCGTAGTTCGCCGCGGCGCTCTGCGCCCCCTGCTCCGTCTTGGCGAAGCCGGTCGCGATCCCCTCCGTCTTCCCCCCGACCGGCTTCTCCCCCGAAGGGGCCGTCGCCGAGCCGGCCGGCTTCTTGGGGTCGCCGGCGCCCGCGGAGTCGTCGTCGCCGCCCCGGTTGGCGAAGGCGATCGCCGCGATCAGCAGGACCACGACGCCGACCACCGTCACCAGGCTCCGGGAGGAGGACCGCCCGGTACGGGCGGATCTGCGCGCGCCGCCGTAGACGTCGTCGCCGCCCTCCCCCTCGGGGAGCCTCGTCCTGGTCTCTCCCGAGCCGCCGAAGAGGCCGTCGTTCCGCTCGTCGTCGGGACTCATGCCGCGACCGCCCCCTCAACCTCTCGCTGAACCATCACGCAGGACACGTATGACGGTAGCCGTGCTGGTTCCCGCGCGGGCGCGGTGTGGTGACTCGACATCAGGGAGTTGCAACCTCAGCCGGTGGGCACGACGGACGGGTGGGGAGAGGGGGACAGGGGGGACAGGGGGAGGGGGGACGTGGCAGAGGCGGGGGATGGGGACGCTAGACCGCCATGCCGTACACGATGGTGAAGAGTGTGCCGAGCGAACCGATGATGAAGACTCCGGTCAGGCCCGCGATGATCAGGCCCTTGCCCTGTTCCGCGCTGAAGGTGTCCCGCAGCGCCGTCGCGCCGATGCGCTGCTTCGCCGCGCCCCAGATGGCAATGCCGAGACAGAGGAGGATGGCGATCGCCATCACCACCTCGATCATCACGCGTGCCTCGTTGCCCAGACTCCCGAAGGGACCCCAGTCGGGGGCGATCCCGCCGATGATGGTGGTGATGTCGCCCTTTTCGGCTGCCATAAGCATGTTGTAACTCACCGCCCCTAGTGGGTTGTTCTGCCACCTCTGCCTACCTCGGTGCAGAGGACAGCTCATTCTCGCCGACAATCGCGGCCGTGGATGACGCCTTGGCGCCATTCGTTGGCCGACTTCGTACGTTTCCTCGTGCGTGAGGTCTGGTTACTCTGTGTATCACGCGGTACGACGCCGGGCAATGACGGCCCGGCGTGCCCCTGACCAGGACTTAAGTAAGTCCGAGACCGGCGCTCCCCCGGGTCACGAAGGAGCAGTCGGTGTAGCGGTAGGCAGGGTTGATCCTCGCACCGTCGGCTCGATTGCGTACGGTGGCCCGCTTGTAGAGGAAGTGGTATTCGCCGGCGGGCAGCCTGAGGGTGGCCCTCGGGTACCGCGTGACGCCGGCCCGGCAGGCCTTGTCGCCCTGGGACTTGGCGGCGAAGATCCGGCAGGACGCGCAGTCCTTGAGCGTGACCCTGCCGGTGGTGGGGCCGGTGTAGAGGACCTCCAGCTCGCCGGGGCCGAGGTTGGCGAGGACGAGGTCGACCTTGCTGCCGCCGGCGGGGCCGGCCGGGGGCAGGCGGCGGCCCGCGCTCGGGCGTTCCGCGGCGATCTCGGCGGCGATGGCGACGTCCTTGGCGCGGTCGCGCTTCTCGCCGGCGGGGTAGGCCTTGGCGAAGCCGTTCAGGGTCGCGGCGGCCTTGGCGAAGCGGGCGTCCTCGAACTCGTCCATGCCGCAGGCGTAGACGCCGCGCTCCACGGCCCGGTCGGTGGCGCCGCGCAGGGCCGTGGCGTCGACCGCGTCGCCGGGCAGGGACGCGGCGGTGGCGCCGAGGGCCCGCAGTTCCTCGACGGCGGGGCAGGGATCCTTGCCCTTGAGCGCGGCCGTACGGGCGCCGATGGCGTCGCGGAGGGCGGGTTCCACCTTCGCGGCCTGGTCCGAGGCGGGGAAGGTGCGCAGGAGCTCGGCGAGCGGGGCGTCGGCGGCGGGGCGGCCGAGCGCGTCGGTTCCGCACGCGTGGAGCGAGGTGGCGAGGCGGCCGTCCGGCCAGGTGGCGAGGGTGCCGAGGTGGTCCTTGCCGGGGGTGCCGAGGGCGCGGGGAACGGTCCGCAGGTGGGTGAGCGGGGTGACGGCGTCGCAGTAGCGCCGGGCGGTGTAGGGGGCGCTGACGGAGCGGTAGTAGGCGCCGAGGCTGTCGGACAGGCGGCCGGCGGCCTTCGAGCCGGGGTGGTCCTCGGCGAGGGAGCGGTAGACGCGCAGGGCCTTGGCGTACTTCGTCTCGGCGGGGCCGTCGAAGGGCTGTCCGTCGAGGCCCGCGACGGTGCGGTCGGCTTTGGCGAGGCGGTCGAGGAGCATCTGTTCGACCGCCTCGTCCCGCGCGCTCTCGTACGCGAAGGCGCCACCGGCGGGTACGGCGAGCAGGACGACGCCGAGCCCGGCGGCGAGGGGCGCGCGCAGCGGCCAGTGGCCGCGGTCGCGGACGGCCCGCAGCGCGCCGTGGGCGGCGGCCAGGGCCAGGAGGGCGGCATAGCCGACGAGAAGGCCGCCGGGGACGCCGTCGACGTCGGCGGGCAGGGCGACGAGGAGCAGGGCCGCGGTCGCGGCGCAGCAGAGCGCGGTGAGGATCGGCCGCCGCAGCAGGAGGTAGCCGAGGCCCAGGCCGGTGAGGTTGAGCAGGGCGACGGCCAGGGGCCGGAGGGGGCCGCGGGACCGCTCGGAAGCGCTGTCCGGTGGCTGGACGGGCAGTGGGGGTGGGGGTGGTGGTGGGTCCTGGGGTGCGGGCGGGAGTGCGGACGGAGGCGCGGGCGGGGATGCGGGCGGAGGTGCGTGCGGGGATGCGGACGGAGGTGCGTACGGGGATGCATGCGGGGCCGCGGACGGCGGCGGTGGTCCGAACTGCCCCGGGCCGTCGCCCTTGCCCTTGCCCCTGCCCTTGCCTCCGCCCTCGCCGCCGGGTCCCGCGGCACGCTGGTCCCTTGGCTCTCGCTCCATGGTCGGCTCCCCCCGGCCGTGACCGCGCGCCCTGCCGCACCCGTAGGCCGCACAACGCCCAATTCACCCACCATCGGGCATGGTTGAGGCCACGTCAATCATCGGCCGACGGGACGGCTCTGCCCCCTGTGACCAGGGGTTTCCCTGGCCCCAGAGGGCACTTCCGTGTCTCAGCCCGCGGGGGAGTCGCTGACCTTGCCGACCGGGCCGACCGCGAGCTTCGGGCCACTCGACGAGCCCTCGCCGCTCACCGGGAGGGACCCGGCGGGCCAGGCGATGGTGACGGTCTTCGTCTCGCCGGGCGGGGTCACCAGGATCTTGGCGATGCGTACGCCGGAGCCGCCGCTGTTGTTGACCGGGAACGTGATGTTGAAGGCGGCGGACTCGCCGTCCTTGAGGACGGCGGAGTGGGGCTGCTCGCCGTTGCGCTCGACGGAGAGCGTGTCGCCCATGGCCGACTTCAGGTCGACGCCCGCGTAGCCGTTGATGGTGCAGTCGCGGCCGCCGCCGTTCTTGAACACGACGGTGACGACGCCCTCCGTCTTGTCGGTGCTGTTGTCGTGGGCGGTCACCTCCAGCTCGTCGCTGCGGCAGCTGCCGGCCTTGCCGTTCCGGCCGGAGCCGGAGCCGGCGGCGCCATCGCCGCCGCCGTTTCCGGAGCCACCGTCGGAGGAGCCCGAGCCCGAGCCCGAGCCCGATGAGCCGGAGCCGGAAGAGCCGGAGCCCGAGGAGCCCGAGCCGCCGCTGCCCGTCCCAGCGTCGTCCGAGGCCGCGCTCGGCTTCGTGCCGGCCGAGGAGGACGCGCCCGAGCCGCCGTCACCGTTGCAGGCGGTGAGCGAGAGCGCGCCGAGGAGCGAGAGGCCGGCGAGCAGGGTCTTCGAGGCGTGCTTGAGCTTCATGGGATCCCCCGTGAGGTGCGTGGGTGTCGTCCGGTACGGCGGGTGTCGTACGTCGTGGCGAGGCCGTGCGTTCCGGCCTGGCTCACAGCGAAGCCGTCCCTGGCCGGTGGGGGCAAGGAGCGCCGGGCGATCAGGGATGCTGGAACGGGAACGGTGGGCCTGACCTGCGGTTATGGCCGTTCCCTGGAACGTCGTCATGGGACGGATATGATCATGGACATGATCTTTCCCGCGCCTCTTCGCACGCTCGCCGCAGTGTTCGCGGTGGTCGCTCTCGCCGTGACGGTGTCCGCCTGCGATGAGGACGGGGAGCGCGAGGTCGGCGCCTCGGACCAGGGCGGCGTCTCGGGCGGGAGCGGCACCTCGGGCGGGAGCGGCACCTCGGGCGGGGACGGCGCCTCGGGCGGGGACGGCGCCAGTGACGCGGGCGACGCGAACCCCGGCCGGAACGGTGGCGCCAGCGGCGGACCCGAGGTCCGGCAGAAGATGATGCTGGACAACATGCCCGAGGCCGGCACCGTGATGGCCGCGGGCGAGTACCTCCAGCGCTTCACGACCTGCGAGCGCTACAGCATCGACCCGTCGGACGAGCGCTACTACCCCATGGACGAGAAGTTCGACGCCGCGTGGGGTGTGCGGTTCCGCGGCACGTGCGACGACGGCGGGCACGGCTACATCCGCGTGTTCAAGACCGACGGCACCGACGGCATGGAGCGGTTCCAGAGCGCCTACAAGGCGGACGTGGCCGAGCGCATGAAGAGGGACGAACGCGCCGCCATCAAGGGCGGCTTCGCGATCGGCAAGGACTTCGCCGTGATCGCGCCCGATGGCGGGACGATCCGCGACCTGTCGGCGTCGGGCCTGCTGGTCCTCAACTGCAATCCGAACTTCCGGCCGACGGGGGACGTCGCGACGGCGCCCGCGCTGGTGGACGGCTGTGTGCTGACGGACGAGTTCGTCGCCTAGGACCGCCTAGGACCGCCTAGGGGCCCTAGGGCCGCCTGTGACCGCCCAGGACGGCCTACGACTCGGCGCGCGGCGCCCCGTACCACCGCCACGAGGTCAGGCGTGCCCGGCCGGGGAGTTCACCGCGGCCGGTCGCCCACAGGAGCGTGGGCCACGGGTCGGTGTCCCTCGGGGCGTCGGGGAAGAGGCGGTGCAGGACGCGGGCGCAGAGGGCGGCGGGCGGGTCCCAGGTGTCGCCGATGCCGAGCCCGTTCGCGATGTCGTGCGTGTGTACGAGGGTCTCCACGACGCCCATCGCGGCGAAGCCCTCGGGGTCCGAGGCGCCGAAGCCGTGGTGGGAGCGGACGGTCGGCGGGGTGGTGGCGACCATGGCGGTCAGCAGCGCGCCGCACGCCTCCACGACCTGGAGCAGCCCCGCGGGGCCGGCCGCGGGGTCGGCGAGGGTGACGTTGGCGGGGCCGCCCGGCGTCCGGCTGACCCAGTGGAAGGGGACCACGCCGTCCAAAGGGGGATGTTCCGGGCCGAGTTGGGCGGCGTAGGCGAAGAGGTCGTCCGCCAGGTGTTCACCCGTCTCCCAGCAGTCCCACTCCAGACCGCCCGCCTTGGCGCTCCAGTCGGCGTCGTCCGGCGCCCCGCGCAGGGTGGCGACGGCCAGGCGGACGGCGCGGGTGACGTCGTCGGCGGTGACGGGGGCGGTGTGGTCGGCCGGTGGCTCAGGGGTGTGAGGCATGGCCCGGACGGTAGCAACTGACGGGAAGCGCTCTTGTGGCGGTGCCGGACGGCGGCGACACTCGGTCTCTTCCCGGGACGGGGGCTCTTCCCGGACAGTGGCGCGATCGGCCGGTGATCGCGCGGCGCGGGAAGCGAAAGGAGCCAGTCGACCATGGAGCACCAGGGCGGTGCGAGGCCCGAGCGGGCCCGGACGCCGGCCGAGTTCGTCGCGCTGCTGCGGCAGGTGAAGGAGGCGTCCGGCCTCACGTACCGCCAGTTGGAGCTCCGTGCCGCCGAGCGCGGGGACCTGCTGCCCCGGAGCACGGTCGCCGGGGCGCTGTCCCGCTCGGCGCTGCCGAAGGCGGAGCTGGTGGAGGCGCTGGTCCGCGCGTGCGAGGGGGAGGAGCGGGTCGGGGCGTGGCTCGCGGCGCGGGACCGGGTGGCGTCGGGCGAGGCGGCGCCACCGCCCGCCCCTGACCCGGCGGCCGGGCCCGCTCCCGTCGCCGCGGCCCCCACGCCCGCCTGGAAGCGGCCGCGCGCCCTCACTCTCGCCGCCGGGGTGATCGCCGTGGTGGCCCTCGCGGCGGTGGGCGCCTCGGCGCTGAACGCCTCCGATGAGCCGAGCGACCCCGCGCCGTCCCGCTCCGCGAAGGCGGTGAGCGTGCCGTCCGGTGTCGTACGGGTGCAGCCGCTGCGGGCGGCCGGGCTCTGTCTCACCGACGGACGGGACAGGAAGGGGCGGTACGGGAGCCATATCGCGGTGTTCCGGCCGTGCGGGGAGGCGGTGCCGCCCACGACCGAGCTGGAACCGCTCGACGGCGGTGTGTACCGCGTCCGCTGGCGGCACCCGGAGCACGGCCCCGGCTGCCTCGTCGCCCCGGCGAAGGGCGCCGCGAAGGGCTTCCTGGAGCCCTGGGACGACTGCGCGGCGGCGGCGCGGCTCTCGGTCGAACAGCGGGGCGAGGCATATGTGCTGCGGCTCCAGGACGGGCGGTGCGTGGGCGTGAACGGCGCCGCGGTCGAAGGGGTGGAGGCGGTGCTCGGGCGGTGCGGCGGTGCCGACGCGCAGCGGTTCCTCATCCGGCGCGGCGCGCGGCCGTGACCGCTCCGGCCCGGCGAGGGTCCCCCCGATGACCCCCTCGCCGGGCTCGGCACCGAGGCTGTCACCGGGCGGGGCGGCGGGCAATGGATTCCCCTGTCCGGGACGGCTTCGGGGCTGTCCCGGACAGGCCGACAGCCACGTCTGAGGGCTGGGCGGCGTCAGTCCTGACCGACGCCCTCCACGAAGTGGCCTTCCGCGAAGTGGTCGAACTCACCGGCTTGTACGCCGAGCACGAAGGCGTTCCACTTCTTCCGGGTGGTCGTGACGACGTTCTCCGGGGCGCTGGTCTCCCGGAGGTGGACGGCGTCGTCCTCGCCGTAGGCGATCTCGATCCAGGGGCCGGGGCCCTGCTCGTCCTCTGGGGTGGCGCGGATCCAGTCGAGGTCGGCGGGGATTTCGGGGCGGGGGGCTCGGTCATGTTCCGCTTCTCCGGGTCGGGGGAGGTGAGTCGTGCCTCTCCTCAGGCCGGTTCGGCGCCTGCGACCCGCTTGGTGTCGCGGATCAGTGCGGCGAAGGCGGCGGGGGTGGCGGTGAGTATCGCTCCGCTGGGGTCGCTGCTTTCGGTGAGTTCGACCTTGCCGGTCGCAGTCGCGGCGACGTACACGCACGAGCTGCCCTCGGAGCAGTACGTGGACTTCTGCCAGCGCGGGTTCATGAGCGCTCCTCTACAGATCTTGCATCACGGTGTGGATGAGGTCTCGGGTATTCCCCGGGTCGAGCGAAGCTGCCGACAGCCTCTCGAAAAGCGTCCGGTACTTGTGAAGCTGTGCCTCGGCGTCGAGGAACACCAGCCCGTGCGACTGGTCAAGGTAGACGGTGTCGAGCGGGGGCACCGGCCCATGGACGTAGTAGATCGACTGCCCGGACCCGGGGTAGGCGCCAGCGTCGAACGTGATCGCACGCAGGGTGACATTGTCGCGCTCGCTCATGTCGAGGAGGTGCTGAAGCTGGCGCCGCGCGACGGCGGCACCACCAACCTTCATACGGAGCGCGGCTTCGTGGATGACGGCCTCATACGGAACGGGGGCGTCGCGGTACAGCACCGCCTGACACTTGATGCGAAACGTGAGGCGGTGCTCGATGTCCGGTGGCGTCAGTTCGGTGACGGCTTGGCGGAAGATCTCGCGAGCGTAGTCATGTGTCTGGAGCAGGCCCGGAATCCGTGCGGCGACGCTGTCGCGCAATGCCTCGGCATGGTGCTCCAGTTCCGCCAGGTCGAGCAGGGCTCCGGGCAGCAGTTCGCGGTACGCCTCCCACCAGCCGCGCGTGCGGTCGCTCGTCATGCGGGCGAGGGAATCCTCCAGGGCCTTGTCCGGGCACTCGTAATGGCATGCCAGCATCCGCACACGTTCGGGACTCACGCCCATACGCCCGGACTCCATGTTGCTGACCTGGTTCTGCTTCACGCCCAGCAGTTGACCGGCTTCGGTGGACGTCAACCCCGCCCGTTCGCGAAGTTTCCGCAGCTCTGCGCCCAGCCGGAGTTGACGACCTGTCGGGTTGGCTCTCACCGTGCGCTCGCCTCTCGCCATGGCTGGTCACCCACATGAGTGGCAGATCAGCCTTTTTACGCGATCCCGATAACGACTCGCCCCCACCGCGGGGCTCCTCGCGGGCGAGCTGCTCAGCAACGCCCACTGTCACACTGACGGGCCCTACGCCCTCCGCCTCCGTTCCGCTTCCCCGGAGGGGATCCGCGTGTCTGTGTGGGACTCCGACCCGCGGATTCCCTCCGGGTTCGCGGGAGGCCGCGCCCCCGACCACCGGCCGCCCGACACAGCGGAGGGCGGCCGGGGGCTGCACCTCGTGCGGGCCTGCGCGGACAGCTGGGGGGCCTACACCGTAGGGACGGTCCACGCGGGGAAGTTGTTGTGGGCCGAGACCTCAGGGCGTTGACGGTTCGACGTCCCCGGCCGGTTCGGTGAAGGAGACCGTCTGGAGGATCGCCGCCATGATGTTGCAGAACTCGGTCCAGTACTCCGTGGACGCGGTGTGCAGCGTGAAGACCGCAGTGAACGGGCCTGTCGGGAACGGGACATGCACCTGTATCTGCCCGGTGAGGAGTCCCGTCGCCTCGCCGGTCGCCGTGATCTCCGGATTCAGCTTGTACTCGGTGAGGGTGACGCAGGAGACTGCTGGGCCGCAGGGCAGGTTCAGCCAACGGGCGTCGTTGTGCGGGGTGCTGGAGAGGACGGCCAGAATCCCCTGGGCGACGGTCTCCGTGTCACCGGAGGCCTGGTCGGTCGGGACGGCAGCCACGGTGAACGCGCACTGGGCCACGCCGCCGGTGTCCTTTGCCGCCTCCTCGCCGTCTGTAGCCCTCTCCTCCGCTGTGGAGAAGAGCCCCATTGCGGAGTAGGAGACTCCGGAGCCGACCATGAGGTCGGCCAGTCCCGCGTAGTACGGGGCGGCGGGCCCCCAGATGCGTTCGTCTCCACGGGAGTAGAGGCCGCGTACGAACTCTTGTGCGCGCTCGCTGCGCTCCTCCGGCGTGGCGGCGATAGGGAGGGCGTAGAAGCCGTCGGGGACGTTGAACCAGAGGGGCGGGGGGTCGAGGAGGTCAGCGGGAGTGGATGGAAGGCTGGTCGGGGATGTCATGGCGGGGAAGCGTCCTGATGTGGTGCGGAGGCTGGGAGGCTGGCTCAGAAGTCTTCGGGGTGATAGTCGGCGTACTCCACCTCGGTGCCGTCGGCGTTCATGTTCAGTTCGCGGCTGCCGGCGCCGAAGAATGCGTCGAGCTCGCTCGGGACGAGAGCTTCGACGCGGTAGTGCCCGCACGGCAGGCGGGTGACGACGGGTTCCGAGAGATCCGCCGCGTTAGTGGTGGCGAGGAAATTGTCTACGGCCTGCCGCTGCGCCTGCGTCAGGGATTCCAAGGGAATCACGTCCGGGGTGGAAATCAGGTAACGAGCGAGGTAGTCACGAAGTGGAGATTGGAGCCTGCACCAAGACCGGTCGCTGAAGACAATCTTGACGTCTCGCTCATTGCGAAAGTTCCTGCGTTCCACCCGGCTGATGCTGGAGCGAAGGGCCTCCCAGAGGACTTCATCCTCGATGACTGTTCTGTCCTTCTTCGGGACAGGAAGGCCGACGATCACCAATCGACGATCGGTGACGATCGCGTGCGTGCGGTATTGCTCTGGGTCAGGGGCGCGTGCGGGGTCCAGCTGCCAGGGCAGCGTACGTGCGATGGCGCCCGGCGCAGCCCACATGACGGGAAAGTCATCGATCTCATCGGCGCGATCCTCGGATGTGGCTGTGCCGGATTTGGAGGAGGAGGGGCCGCTGCCTCCACCACCGGTGAGAATGCCCATGATGATGGCGCCCAGGGCGAGTGCTCCGCCTTTGCCGACGTTCCGTGCAAGGGAGCCTCCCTTGGAACGGGCCTTGTACACGGGGCCTTCTGGCCAGCCCGGCAGTTCGTGCTGAATGTCGTTGCGTTCAGTGTCTCGAAACCAGCGCATCCCGGAGACAGGCATGGCTTCACCCGTCGCGAAAGTGACTGCGGTGCGCGCCAGGAGGATCTCGCCGGGGTCGGGCTGCCAGATGTTCATTACCGTCTTCCTGCGCTTTATTTGTTAGGGCCATTGCCGTGCGTACTCGTTGACCCTTTCTGAGCGGGGTATCAGTTGGCCGAGGTCGCCTTCTCGAACTGGTCGCCAGGGAATAGCGCTTCTCCCACATGCTGATGAATGCTGGTGACCTTGGGGAAGATCTTCAGTCCCGCATCCATGGCGATACCGGCGCCCATGGGGTTGATGTTCACCCCTGGCAACAGATTCGCTCCCTTGGAGCCAATCCACTGGCCCGCGTGATAGCCCTGGTTTGCGATGCCTCCCATGCGCGTCATCGTGCCACTGGTCGCATGCGCGACTTGGTACACGTCCTTGGCCATGCCGCCGAGCACCACTTTGCCGGGCAGCAGTTTCAATCCGCCCTTGACGTCCTTCACGGCATCACCGGTGGACAGCAGCATGCGAGCGTCTCCTAGCTTGGTGGCCTGGAACCCCTTGCCGAGCGCGGCAGCCTTGGCCAGCGCTGGTGTCTTGCCGACGACCTTGACTCCCTTACCGAATGCCCCGATCCCCGGCATGAGTCCCACCGCGTCCAGCCCCATCTGCGCCCAACTCACGTCCGCCCCGCCCATTTTGGCGAGCCCATGCGCGCCCAGTGCGAGACCGCTGGTGATGAGTGCGGCCGTACCGAAGACCGCGGCCAGCGGTGGGAAGGGAAGCGTGACGATGGCCAGGAGGCCCAGGACTGCGGTCAGGTCGCTCAGCAGGTCGCCGATGAGTTTGATCAGGTCGGCGTGGTCCTTGAGCCACTCGCCGGTGGCGTCCCACGCCTCCTTGACGCCCTTGGTGAGCTTGTCCCAGAAACCGGGCTCGTCCGGGGCGATGTCACCCGCCTTGTCGAGTTCCTTGCTGATCGCGCCCGCGGCCTTGTTGTAGCGGTCCTCCAGGTCGTGGACCTCGCCGATGATGTCGACGACGGCCCCGGACGCCTTGGCCATCTCATCGCTGTCGGGCTTGGCCTCCGCCCGCGCGTCCAGCTTCTTCCCGGCCTTCTTCTCCAGCCGGTCGGCCTCGTCCTGGAACTCCTTCAGCTCCCTGGCCCACCGGTACAGCGCGCGCGAGGCCTTGTCGAAGGATTCGTGGCTCTTGCGGATGAGCGGGGTGACGTCCTCACCTATGTACTCGGTGAAGGCGAGCGCCGCCTTGCCCTTCCAGGCGCCGCACTCGATCCGCTCCAGGTCTCGGACAGCGGTGCTGAGTTCCGTCGCGAGTCCGCCCAGCTTCTTGGCGAGCTCGCGGGTGTCCTCGACGTCGCCCGGCGTGGGGTCCCAGCCTATGTGGGGGAACGCGGGCCGCTTGGTTCCCACGTCAGTGGCCCCTTTTCTCTGCGGACTTCTTCTTGGCCGTCTTGAGTGATTCGGCGAGGGCCTGGTCCAGTTTGCTGAACTCCTCGTCGATCTTGTCGATCATCTTGACGGCACCCTGGGTGTGCTTGCCGAGCTGCTTGACGCCGTAGCCCCATTCGTCGGCGAATTCCTGGATGTCCTCTGCGAGTTTGCCCGTGCCGACGACCGAACCGTCGGTGTTCTTGAGGGTTCGGCGTGCGGCGTCCATGCGGTCGCTGACGGAGGAGAACGTCTTCTTGAGGCTCTCGAAGACCGTGCCGTCGAGACGGAGGTCGCTCATGTTGTCGTTCCAGCCTTCTGTGCGTTGTCGAGGAGCGGTCAGCGGTTGACGGATTGGATCTCGCGTACGACGACGTCCTGCGTCGTACCGAACTCGCCGGGGGGCAGGCCGCCGCCCGGGTCGTTCGTGCTCGTCCAGCGGACCTTCCAGGTGAGGGTCGCCTTCAGCTCATACGAGCCGTCGCGCGAGGACCGCAGATACCGCACGCCGCACGGCGGGTCCGTGTCCGCCGGGGTTCCCTTGGCCCGGGGGGTGCCGATGCGGCCGTCCTCGATCGGGCACTCGCCGGAGGCGGGGTACGTCTCGGCGTCCGCCGTTCCCGGGTCGATCTTCAGAGAGACCGGCTCGGCGGTCGTCGTCGCGGAGAGGCCCGTGCCGGGCAGGGTTGCGGTGACCGAGATCTTCTTGAACCTGGCCTTGTCCAGCCACGCCCAGGTGGGCAGGTTGACCTTCGTCTCGCCCTCGGGCGCCATCTCGACGTCGGTGTCCGGGACGGGGAGCCGGCCGTACGCGTACTCGGCGAGGATCTTGGGCGTGACCGCGAGCGGTTCCTTTGGGGTCTCGTCGTCCTCCACCCAGAACGGCATCCGGTTACAGGCCTTGGCCTCCGGTTCGTTCTTGCGGTCCTCATCGATGGCCGCCGCCCAGAACTTCCCCTCTCCCTGCTTGTCGAGGTTGTAGTCCTTGTAGGGGTTGCCGTCCTTGAAGTACGCGTCGAAAGCTCCACCGACGAGGTCGCCGATATCCCAGATCTTGAACTTTCGGATCATCTTGACCGTGGCTTCGATCTGTTTCGGCGTGTACGCGGGTTCGTACCAGCAGGCCGGCGGGTCCCAGTTGCTGTTGGCGGGGGTCAGTGTGCCGGTCTTCGCGGACTGGGGACTGCCCTCGACCCTCGTCTGGATCCTCGTCTCGATGCCGAGGTTCTTTCCTTGGCGGGTGCCCTGTGACTGCTGCTCACTGCCCACGTTGGCCACGTCATCCCCTCCCGTGACGCCGCCGCCTGCATAAGCAACTCCGGGAGCCAGGGCCACGGCCACAGCAAGGACAGGAGCGACCCAACGGGTGGACCGCCTCAGAGCGGTCACATGCACTGCTTGGCCCCCGCGGTCGACGTGACGGAATCCGTCTGCCAGACACCCTTGTCGTTCTTCTGCACGCGCGTATTGAAGAAGGTGTAGTCGCTCGCGCTGCCCTCGATCGACCGGTCCACCGTGCCGGTCTTCAGATCCTTGGGGTACGTCTTGGTCCCGTCCTGGCAGTACGTCACCGCTGCCACGCCGTCCTTGAGGAAGGTGACCTTGCGGTCGTAGTACCGCGTGGTCCCGACGAAGCTCTTGTTCTTCTTCTGGAACCCCTGGACGTACTCCGCCGAGGAGAGAAGCGCGTCGCCCGTGGCGTAGAACTTCAGCGCAGGGTGGTCCGTCTCCTCGACCGTCACCGCTTCGATCAGGGAGTTGACCCACCGCGCATTGTCCGCAAGAACCGCGTCCTTCTTGGCGTCACCGGTCTTGCCCCCCTCGAAGACGTTCTTCACGTCCTTGGGGAGCTTGATCTCCGGGCGGTCGATCCCGTCCTCCGAGGCCTTCGGGGACGGGGATTTGTCTCTCTGAGTACCCGAGTCCGCGCCCGCGATCCTCTCGCTGTCCTTGGACCCTCCGTCGCCTCCTCCGCAGGCGGAGAGCGTCAGGGCCGCGGCCGTGGTCAGGGCGGCGGCTGCGAGCAGGGCGGGGCGGCGGTTCAAGGTCGGCTCCTGAGGGGGGAGGGTTCGCTGGAGTGAACCAAGCTATCGATGGAGGGCTGGTCGGCTCCAACGGGAGGTTCGCCGAATGGTGTCCCATATGGGGTTATACCGACTGTCGGTGATCTCTCTCTGATGTGCGGTGGCTCCTCTCGATGTCGTACGCGGCCTCTACACTGAGCGGCGGCGGAGTGGACTCCCGGTGGGTGAGGGGTGGTTGACGGTGCGTAAGGCTTGGCTGGTCGCGTCCGTCGGTTTCGGCGGGGCCCTCGGCTTCATCGCGCTGCTCGTCCTCGGGACCTACATGGCCGCGGGAAGCATCGCCGGCGGCGCGAGCGGCGGTTCCGTCGGGCTCGCCAAGGGTGCCGTGCCGGCGACCTATCAGCCCCTCGTGCAGAAGTGGGGCAATCTCTGCAAGGCCATCAACCCCGCGCTGCTCGCCGCCCAGCTCTACCAGGAGAGCGGGTGGAACCCGCGCGCGAAGAGCCCGGCCAAGGCGCAGGGGATAGCGCAGTTCATCCCCGGGACCTGGGCCGCGCACGGCGTCGACGGAGACGGCGACGGCGACCGGGACGTCTGGGACCCGGAGGACGCCATCCCCTCCGCGGCCTCGTATGACTGCAAGCTCGCGGGCTATGTGAAGGACGCCCCGGGCGATCCCACCAAGAACATGCTCGCCGCGTACAACGCGGGGGCGTACGCCGTCCTCAAGTACGGCGGCGTGCCGCCCTACCGCGAGACGCAGAACTACGTGAAGACGATCACCACGCTCTCGAAGAGCTTCGCCCGGCCCACGGGACGTGTGCAGCCCTCGGAGCAGGCGGCCGGGGCGATCGCCTTCGCGCAGAAGAAGCTCGGCACCCCCTACCTGTGGGGCGGCAACGGCACACCCGAGCAGAACGGCCGCTTCGACTGCTCCGGGCTGACCCTCGCCGCCTACCGCACCGTCGGCGTCACGCTGCCGCGCGTCGCCAACGACCAGTACAACGCGGGGCCGCATCCCAAGCGCGAGGAGCTGCTCCCCGGGGACCTGGTCTTCTTCTCGGACGACCTCACCAACTCGCGCGCGATCCGGCACGTCGGGATCTACGTCGGCGGCGGGTACATGATCAACGCCCCGCGGGCCGGCGCGGTGATCCGCTTCGACCCGATCGACACGCCGGACTATTTTGGCGCGACTCGTGTCACGGACGAGGGCGCGGCGGCGCTCCCGTCAGGACCAGCTGCGGCCTGACGGGGGCGCGAGGGGGCGCGAACGGAGGCGTGCGCGCCGGGTGATGTGGCTTGAACTCTCCGTCAAAACACTTCTCTGAGCTGCGGTGATGTGTCTCTCTTCGGTAACGTCTGGGTGATCTTTCGGTGGAGAGTGGAACGTAGGGGTGGGGACCACGCGTTCCCTTGACGGGACCGACCACGGGGGTTGATGGAAAGGGCGCACAGAAAGGTGCGCCCATGGGCTAGGAGACAAGGGGCCGCAGCGCCATGGCTGGACTCGATGAATCCGGGTCGAACCCCGACGTCGGCTTGCTCTACGACATCAACGGCCTGACACAGGAGACCCCGCACTGGCTCGACCGCGCCATGGCGTTCGTCGGGGAGTACGGCCTGCTGATCGCCCTCGTGCTGCTCGTGGTGTGGTGCTGGTGGGGCCGGCGGAAGCGGGGCACGCTCGACGACGCGGCCTCCTCGGTCGCCGCCGTCGTCTGGGCGCCGCTGGCCGCCGGGATCGCGGTCCTCGTCAACGTCCCCATCAGAGGCTTCGTGGAACGGCCGCGCCCCTTCCGTGACCACAGCGGGCTCCACGTCCTGGTCGAGGGCAAGGACGACTTCTCCTTCGTCAGCGACCACGCGACGCTCGCCATGGCCATCGGCGCCGGACTCTTCGTCGCCCACCGCAAGTTCGGGCTGATCGGCCTCGGCCTCGCCGCGCTGGAGGGCTTCTGCCGGGTCTTCATGGGCGTGCACTACCCCACGGACGTCATCGGCGGCTTCGCGCTCGGCACGGCCGTCGCCCTGCTCCTGTCCCCGCTCGCCATGGCGCTGCTCACGCCGCTCGCCAGGGGGGTCGGGCGGTCCCGGCACGTGGGGTGGCTGGTGTGGGACCGCAAGGTCGGGCCGGTGGCCGCGCCGCTGAGCGAGAAGGCGCCGTCGCCCGCCGAGGCCACGGCGGACCCGGACGAGCGGGACCTCGCGGCCTAGGCCGTGCGCACGCCCGCGCGGCTCACAGCGCCTGCGGGAAGTCGAAGAAACGGTTCGGGTCGTACTGCTTCTTCAGCTTCTTCAGGCGCGGCGCCGCGGCGCCGTAGTACGCCTCGCGCCAGTTCGTCAGCGTGGAGTCCGTGTAGTTCTGGTACGCCGCGCCCGACGCGTACCGCCCCATCGCCCCGTGCGCCTTTTTCAGCCACGCGCGTGCCGGTGTCCCCGACGTCCCCGCTCGCCACGACGCGATGTACTGCGCCAGCATCCGCGAGCGGCGGTGCACGAAGGCCGTCGCCGTCGGGTCGACGCGGTTGATCGCGCCGCCGAGCGCGGTCAGCGCGATGCTGCCGGCGCTCGCGCCCGTCACGTTCTCGACCTGCGAGAGCAGCGTGCGGATGCCCGCCGCCGAGAGCGAGCGGTCGAAGAAGTCAGAGGCGGCCGCGTACGTCTCGCGCTTGAGGGCGCCCTGCGGGCTGCGGCCCGGCGTCGCGCCGGGCAGATGGCACTGGGCGTCCGTGGCGAACGACGAGCAGCCCGCGTACACCTCCATCGCCTCCTCGTACGTACGCCGCTTCAGGGAGACGCTGCGCGCGGAGGCACCGACCTTGTCGGCGAGGCGGTCGACGGCGTTCTGGAGTTCGCCGTACGTGCCCAGCGAGAAGCAGGCGACGGAGACGGTCGGGGTGCCGCCCGGGGTGTTCGCCAGGTGCAGCGAGGACCAGATCTCGTCCGGCTGGTCCGGGCCCCACGCCTGCCACGCCTTGACGACGGCGGCCGCCTTCGACCAGGGCCAGGACATGTACGCGGAGACGGCCTGGGGCGCGGTGTGCGTGCGGTAGGACAGCTCGGTGACGACGCCGAAGTTGCCGTTGCCCGCGCCGCGCAGCGCCCAGAAGAGGTCCTTGTTCTCCGTCTTGGAGGCGGTGAGCTGCTTGCCGTCCGCCGTGATGATCTTCGCGGAGGTGAGGCTGTCGCAGGTCAGGCCGTACGCGCGGGAGACCACGCCGTGGCCGCCGCCGAGGGTGAGCCCGGAGATGCCGACGGTCGGACAGGAGCCCGCGGGGATCGTCACGCCCTTCGCGGCGAGCGAGCGGTAGACGTCGATCAGCTTGGCGCCCGCACCGATCGTGGCGGTGGTGCCGCTCGCCCGTATCCCGCTCAGCTTCGACACGTCGATGATCAGCCGGCCGGTGCCGGAGGACCAACCGGCGTACGAGTGGCCGCCGTTGCGTATCGCGACCGGGGTGCGGTGGGCGCGGGCGTAGGCGAGGGCGGTGCGGATGTCGTCCTGGTGCGCGACGTACGCCACGGCGGTGGGCCTCAGGTCGTCGAAGCGCGTGTTGTACAGCTGCCGGGCCGCCGCCCACTTGGCCTCGCCGGGCCGTACGAGAGTGCCGTCCAGGTCCCTGGCGAGGGCCGCGAGGGTCGCCGGGGCGCTCGCGGCGGCGCTGGAGGTCCGCAGGGAGGCGCTCCCGCCGCTGCCGGTGCGTGGTGTCGCCGCGCCCGCCCGCGAGCCCTCGCTCGTGCAGCCGCCGACCGTCGCCGCGGCCAGCGTGGCCGCCGTCGTACCGATGAACGTACGTCGTTCCATGACGCCTCCCGTTGCTTCCCGGTGAACGAGACGGTGCGCGGGGCGGGCGGGTTCCCCTAGGGGGACTCCTCATGTTCGGCCGCGTCCGTACGGGCCTTGCTGCGCGCCCTGCGGGCCGGGCCGCGCCAGCCGCAGGAGCACTGGGCGGATATGAAACGGCCCTTCTCGACCGTCGAGACGCGGTGGGACGCGATGTCGGCGGCGAGCTCGGATGTGAGGTCTTCCTGATCGGCCACCGGGCCACCGTACCGACCCCGGGTGAAGCGGCCCGTGCCGCTCCGGGTCCCGGCCTTCGGCGTGACGGCTCAACGCACCGGTCGTTAGGGGAACGACGGGGGATCCACAAGCGCGGGACCGCTTGGAGGCAGCCAGGATGGGGCAGCAGCGCAGGCACAGGGGCCGAGCGATCACCGCGGTCGCGGCCGCGGGGCTGATGGCCGTCGCCACCGGCTGCTCCGGCGGGGCCGCCGCCGACGGCAGCGGCGCCGAGGCTCCGGGGAAGGACGCGAGCGCCGGGGACGTGGTGCGGCGCTCCGCCGACGCGCTGGTCCGGGCGGGCAGTTCCAAGGCGCGTACGTCCATGGAGATGGCCAGCGGCGGGACGCGCGTGACCGTGCGGGGCGCGGGCGTCTACGACTTCCGGGAGCAGCGCGGGCGGTTCGACGTGGTCCTGCCGCAGGACCCCGCCGGGGGGCGGGCGCGGCGGCCGATCACCGAGCTGATGTCCGGCGGCGCGCTCTACATGAAGAACCGGGGGGCCGGGGTGCCCGCCGACAAGTGGGTGCGGATCGAGACACGTTCGCTCTCCGACGGCAATCTCGTCACCGGGGGTGCCACGGATCCCCTCGCGGCGGCGGAACTGCTGCGCGGGGCGCGGGACGTGACGTACGTGGGGGAGGAGCGGGTCGCCGGGACCGAGGTGCGGCACTACCGCGGGGTCGTCGATCTGCGGGCCGCGGCGAAGGCTGCTTCCGCAGGTCAGCGCGGTGCGGTGGGTGCGGCGGCAGCGAAAGGGTTCAGCGGGGGGAAGGTCCCTTTCGACGTCTACCTCGACGAGCGGGGGCGGGTGCGGAAGCTGCGCCAGCAGTTCACCGTCTCCAACGCCGATGTGGCGTCGACCACGCTGCTCTACGACTTCGGGGTGCCGACGGGGGTGCGACTTCCGGCCGAGAAGGACATCTTCGCCGGGAAGATCGCCGCTCCCTAGTCGCGTACGACTGGTGGAAATGGTCCGTCCGTGCCATGCGCGGTGTGTAGGCCGCTCCCTACTCTAGGAAGTCGGTACGGGTCAGGAAGAGGTGATGAACGTGGCTCCGATGCGTGGTGGTACGGCGGTTCAGGACCACGTCGCCCTCGCCGAGATCGAGCTGTGCGGCGACCTCATCATCGCGGCGAGCGCGGCGGCCGAGCGGTTGAGCTTCGACCGGATCGACGAGGTGCTGAGGGTTTGGGACGTACGGGAGCCTCCGGCGGATGAGCGGGCTTAGCCTGCGGCCGGCTTGGGGGTGCTTCTTGCCGGCGGTCGTCGGTGGGTTGACTGTGCGCCGCTGCGCGGCGATCGCGCCCACCCACCCGCCCGTGACCGGGGGTGAGTGGTGTTCGGGCGGGGCGGGCTCGTTCTGCCGGCCGTCGTCGGTGGGTTGACTGTGCGCCGCTCCGCGGCGATCGCGCCCACCCGCCCGCCCGTTACCCGGGGGTGAGCGGGGTTTGCGCTGGGCAGGTTCGTTCTGCTTGCGGTCGTCGGTGGGTTGACTGTGCGCCGCTGCGCGGCGATGTCTCCCACCCACCCGCCCGTTACCCGGGGGTGAGCGGTGCGCTGGGTGTGTTTACCTCGCTGTCTGCTGCCGGGTAAACGGGTGGGTGGGTGGGAAAGCATCGCGGGGTCGGAGCCCGGCGGTGCGATGTCGCGCCGGGTAGCTCCGCCCGGCGTGCGGGGAGGGCGGCTCCCGGGAGCCGCCCAGCCCGGCGTACGGCGCGCGCAACCCCCGGGAGCGGCCCCGGCCCGCCTACCACGCGCAAAGCCCCGGAGCCCTGCTCACCCCGCGGCGACCACAGCCCTCCACACGGTCGATCCCGCGGAGCGTCAGGTGCGGAGCATCCGTGCGATCGCCTTCGTCGCTTCCTCTACCTTCGCCTCGATCTCCGTGCCGCCCTTGACCGCCGCGTCGGCCACGCAGTGCCGCAGGTGCTCCTGGAGGAGCTGGAGGGCGAAGCTCTGGAGGGCCTTCGTGCTCGCCGAGACCTGGGTCAGTATGTCGATGCAGTAGACGTCCTCCTCGACCATGCGCTGGAGGCCGCGGATCTGGCCCTCGATCCGCCGCAGGCGCTTGAGGTGTTCGTCCTTCTGCTTGTGGTACCCGTGCACGCCGTGAGCGTGGTCACCGTGGTCCGCGGGCGCGGAGGGCGCTTCGGCCGCCTCCGGGGTCACCGCTGCCGCGTCGGTGGTCGTCATCGCGTCCTCCTCCTGGAAAGGGGCATGGGGCATTACTGCTGATCCGTATACCCCTAGTGGGTATATCTTAGCCGATTTCTCGGGGGGTGTGCTGATCACTGTGCCTGATGGGCGACACTGGGGGGCGGCCGGTTAGCCGTGGCCGGATGATGCGCCTAGCATCAGCCTGACCGCATCCAGAGCACCCCGAGGACCCCACGTGCGCTTTCGTCTGACCCCCAGGGAGACGAGCTTCTACGACATGTTCGCCGCATCCGCGGACAACATCGTCACGGGCTCGAAGCTCCTCATGGAACTGCTCGGAGCGGACTCTTCCGCACGGGCCGAGATCGCAGAGCGTATGCGGGCCGCGGAACACGCGGGAGACGACGCGACGCATGCGATCTTCCACCAGCTGAACTCCTCGTTCATCACGCCGTTCGACCGCGAGGACATCTACAACCTCGCGTCGTCCCTGGACGACATCATGGACTTCATGGAGGAGGCCGTCGACCTGGTCGTCCTCTATCAGGTCGAGGAACTCCCCAAGGGCGTCGAGCAGCAGATCGAGGTCCTCGCGCGGGCCGCCGAGCTGACCGCCGAGGCCATGCCGAACCTGCGGACCATGGAGAACCTCACCGAGTACTGGATCGAGGTCAACCGCCTGGAGAACCAGGCCGACCAGATCCACCGCAAGCTCCTGGCCCAGCTCTTCAACGGCAAGTACGACGCCATCGAGGTGCTGAAGCTGAAGCAGATCGTGGATGTGCTGGAAGAGGCCGCTGACGCCTTCGAGCACGTGGCGAACACTGTGGAGACCATCGCGGTCAAGGAGTCCTGAGCCTCGCCATGGACACCTTTGCTCTGATCGTGACCATCGGCGTCGCGCTCGGCTTCACGTACACGAACGGCTTTCACGATTCCGCGAACGCCATCGCCACCTCCGTCTCCACCCGCGCACTGACGCCCCGCGCGGCGCTCGCCATGGCCGCGGTCATGAACCTCGCCGGTGCCTTCATGGGCAGCGGCGTCGCCAAGACCGTGAGTGAGGGGATCATCGAGACCCCGCACGGCGACAAGGGGATGTGGATCCTCTTCGCGGCGCTCATCGGCGCCATCGTGTGGAACCTCATCACCTGGTACTTCGGCCTTCCCTCGTCGTCCTCGCACGCGCTCTTCGGCGGCATGGTCGGGGCGGCGCTCGCCGGTGGCATCGGCGTCATCTGGTCCGGCGTGGTCGACAAGATCGTCATTCCGATGTTCCTGTCGCCGCTCGTCGGACTCGCCGTCGGGTACCTCGTGATGTGCGCGATCATGTGGATGTTCCGCAGGTCCAACCCGCACAAGGCCAAGCGGGGCTTCCGCATCGCGCAGACGGTCTCCGCGGCTGGCATGGCCCTCGGCCACGGCCTCCAGGACGCGCAGAAGACGATGGGCATCGTGGTGATGGCCCTGGTCATCTCCGATGTGCAGAGCGCGGACGCGCCCATCCCGATCTGGGTCAAGGTCGCCTGTGCGCTGATGCTCTCCGCCGGTACGTACGCAGGTGGCTGGCGCATCATGCGGACCCTCGGGCGCAAGATCATCGAGCTGGACCCGCCGCAGGGCTTCGCCGCCGAGACGACCGGCGCGGGCATCATGTTCACCACCGCGTTCATGTTCCACGCGCCGATCTCGACGACGCACGTCATCACGTCCGCGATCATGGGCGTGGGTGCGACGAAGCGGGTGAACGCGGTGCGGTGGGGTGTCGCGAAGAACATCATCCTGGGCTGGTTCATCACGATGCCGGCCGCGGCGCTGGTGGCGGCGGTCAGCTTCTGGATCGTCAACCTCGCGTTCTTGTAGCTCTTCGACTGCGGGCCCGCTGTGGCTGGTCGCGCAGTTCCCCGCGCCCCTTACGGGGCGCACCCCCGCAGTCGCACATAGGAAAGGCCCGCCCCCGGGAGCCAGGGGCGGGCCTTTCTTGTTGTCCCTGCGGTGGCACCGCCATGCAGCACCGCGGGGAGTCCGGAGGGCCTAGCCGAAGCGGCCCGAGATGTAGTCCTCGGTCGCCTGGACCGACGGGTTGGAGAAGATCCGCTCCGTGTCGTCGATCTCGACGAGCTTGCCGGGCTGGCCGACCGCGGAGAGGTTGAAGAACGCCGTGCGGTCCGAGACGCGCGCCGCCTGCTGCATGTTGTGCGTCACGATGACGATCGTGAACCGTTCCTTCAGCTCGCCGATCAGGTCCTCGATGGCGAGCGTCGAGATCGGGTCCAGGGCCGAGCAGGGCTCGTCCATGAGCAGCACCTGAGGCTCGACCGCGATGGCCCGCGCGATGCACAGACGCTGCTGCTGGCCGCCGGAGAGGCCGGAGCCGGGCTTGTTCAGGCGGTCCTTGACCTCGTTCCAGAGGTTCGCGCCCTTGAGGGACTTCTCGACGATCTCGTTCAGCTCGGACTTCTTGTACGAGCCGTTGAGCCGCAGGCCCGCCGCGACGTTGTCGTAGATCGACATGGTGGGGAAGGGGTTCGGGCGCTGGAAGACCATGCCGATCGTGCGGCGCACGGCCACCGGGTCGACGCCCTTGCCGTAGAGGTCCTCGTCGTCGAGGAGGACCTTGCCCTCGACGCGGCCACCGGGGGTGACCTCGTGCATGCGGTTCAGCGTGCGCAGGAACGTGGACTTGCCGCAGCCCGACGGGCCGATGAAGGCGGTCACCGAGCGGGGCTCCACGGTCATCGAGATGTCGTCGATCGCCTTGTGGGAACCGTAGTAGGCGGTCAGGCCCGATACGTCGATTCGCTTGGCCATGGGGATCACTGCTTCTTTCGGGTCTCTACTACGAGGGTCGCTGATATGGCCGCCGTCGGCGGAGCCGACCGACGGGCACTTAGCGGCCCGTCTTGGGGGCCTTCCAGCGGGCGATGCCGCGGGCCGCCAGGTTGAGGATCATGATGAAGCCGATGAGGGCGAGCGCCGCCGCCCAGGCACGGTCGTACGACGCGTCGGTGCCGGCCGCGTACTGCTGGTAGACGTACAGCGGCAGGGAGGCCTGCGAGCCCTCGAAGGGGTTCGTGTTGATCAGGGGGTTCACCCAGACCAGGAGCAGGACCGGCGCGGTCTCACCGGCGATGCGGGCCACCGAGAGCATGACGCCCGTGGTGATGCCGCCGATCGCGGTGGGCAGGACGACCTTGAGGATGGTCCGCCACTTCGGCACGCCGAGGGCGAGCGAGGCCTCGCGCAGCTCGTTCGGGACGAGCTTGAGCATCTCCTCGGTGGAGCGGACGATCACCGGCATCATCAGGATCGCGAGCGCCATGGCGCCGGCCCAGCCCGAGTAGCCGAAGCCGAGGATCAGGATCCAGAAGCTGAGGACGAACAGGCCCGCGACGATCGAGGGGATGCCGGTCATGACGTCCACGAAGAACGTGATGACCTTGGAGAGCTTCCCCCGCCCGTACTCGACGAGGTAGATCGCGGTGAGCAGGCCGATCGGCACGGCGATGACCGAGGCCAGCACCACCTGCTGGAGGGTGCCGATGAGGGCGTGGTAGATGCCGCCGCCCGTCTCGTCGTCGGAGAGGACGCCCATCGAGTGGGTCAGGAAGTAGACGTCGAAGACCTTGATGCCGCGCTGGACGGTCTCGTAGACCAGCGAGGCCAGCGGGACGACGGCCAGCAGGAACATCACCCACACCAGCGAGGTGGCGAGGCGGTCCCTGGCCTGGCGGGTGCCCTCGACGGTGACGGCGAGGGCGTACGAGCCGATGATGAAGAGCAGCGCGGCGATCAGGCCCCACTGGATGCGGCTGTGCAGACCGGCGCCGAGGCCGACGCCGACGGCGACGGCGGCCGAGCCGAGCGCGACGGCGAGTGGGCTCCAGCGCGGGAGGGTGGCCGCCTTCAGGGTGGCGGGGGGCTTGACGAGGGGCCCGGACGGGGTGGGTGTCGTGGTGCTCATGCGTTGGCCCCCGAGTACTCCTTGCGGCGCGCGATGATCAGGCGGGCCGCGCCGTTGACCAGCAGAGTGATGACGAACAGGACCAGGCCGGAGGCGATGAGCGCGTCCTGGCCGTACTCACTGGCCTCGTTGAACTTGCTGGCGATGTTCTGCGCGAAGGTGCCGCCGCCGTAGTCGAGCACGGACGCGTTGATCAGGAAGGACGGGGAGAGCACGGTGGCGACGGCGATCGTCTCGCCGAGCGCGCGGCCGAGGCCCAGCATCGAGGCGGAGATGATGCCGGAGCGGCCGAAGGGCAGCACCGACATGCGGATGACCTCCCAGCGCGTGGCGCCGAGGGCCAGTGCGGCCTCCTCGTGCATCTTCGGGACCTGGAGGAAGACCTCGCGGCTCACGTTCGTGATGATCGGCAGGATCATGATCGCGAGGAGGATGCCGACGGTCATCAGGGAGCGCGGGGCGCCGCCGTGGTAGGCGAGGACGCCGGTCCAGCCGAAGTAGTCGTCGAGCCAGCTGTAGAGGCCGGTGAGGTTGGGTGCGACCACGAGGGCGCCCCAGAGGCCGTAGACGATCGAGGGCACGGCGGCCAGCAGGTCGATCACGTAGGCGATGGGGCCGGCCAGCTTGCGCGGCGCGTAGTGCGAGATGAAGAGCGCGATGCCGATGGCGACGGGGACGGCGATCAGCAGGGCGATGATCGAGCTGACCACGGTGCCGAAGACCAGTACGGCGATGCCGAAGTACGGCTTGCCGCCGGTGGAGGCGCCGGCCGGGTCCCACTCGAACGTGGTGAGGAAGTTGCCCGTGTTGTCGGCGAGCGCGAGGGCCGTGCGGTAGGTGAGGAACACCGCGATGGCGGCCATGATCGCGAGGAGCGCGATGCCGGAGCCCCGGGAGAACCCGAGGAAGATCCGGTCGCCGGGCCGGGTGGCGCCGCGCGCGGCGGCCTTCTCCGCCTTGTCCCGGGGCAGGCCGGGCTTCACTTCGACGGGTGGTGGTGCGGTCGTCTTACTTGATATGTCCATGGGGTTCTCCGGTCTGCGGAGCTGCCGCGCTCAAGTGGCGGGCGCTCCGTGGCGGCGGTGCACCGGACGGTGCGGCCGGCCCTGACTCGCGGGGCCGGCCGCACTCGGTTCAGCTAGCTCAGGCCCGCGACGGTGGAGCGGACCTTGGTGATGATCTCGGCCGGGATCGGCGCGTAGTCGTTCTCCTTGAGGACGTTCTGGCCGTCCTCGCTGGCGATGTAGGTCAGGAAGGACTTGGTGGCGGCGAGCGTCTCGGGCTTGTTGCCCTTCTCGCAGACGACCTCGTACGTCACCAGGGTGATCGGGTAGGCGCCCTCGGCGGTGGGCTTGTAGTTCAGCTCCAGGGACAGGTCCTTGCCCTTGCCGACGACCTTGGCCTCGGCGATCGCCTTGGAGGCGTTGTCGACGGTGGCCTTCACCGGCTCCTTGGCCTGGGTCTTCAGGTCGACGGTCTTGATGCCCTCGCCCGCGTAGGAGAGCTCGAAGTAGGAGATGGCGCCGGCGGTCTGCTTGACCTGGCCCGCGACACCGGCGGAGCCGTTCGCCGACTGGCCGCCCTTGGGCTCCCACGACTTGCCCGGCTCGTAAGGCCAGGCGTCGGGGGCGGCACCCTTCAGGTACTTGGTGAAGTTGTCCGTGGTGCCCGACTCGTCGGAGCGGTGGAAGGCCTGGATCTTGGTCTTGGGGAGCTTGACATCGGGGTTGAGCTTGGCGATCGCCTTGTCGTCCCAGGACTCGATCTTGTCGTTGAAGATGTCGGCCAGGGTCTTGGCGTCCAGGGTCAGGTTGTCGACACCGGGGACGTTGTAACCGATGGCGATCGGGCCGCCGACCATCGGCAGGCCGATGGCCTGGCTGTCCTTGCAGACCTTCTTCGACTTGGCGATCTCGTCGGGCTTCAGCGCCGAGTCGGAACCGGCGAACGCCGTCTGGCCCTGGAGGAACGCGGTGATGCCGGCGCCCGAACCCGTCGGGTTGTAGTTCAGCTGCACGTCCTTGCAGTTGGTCGTGTAGACCTTCCGCCAGGCGTCGATCGCGTTCTTCTGCGCGGACGAGCCGGAGGCCGCGAGCTGGCCCTTGGCGTCGTCGCACTTGATGTTGGCGTTGGCGTTCGTCTCCTTGCCGCCGTTGCCGGAGCCACTCGTGTCGTCGGAGCCGCACGCCGTGAGGGCCAGGGCGCCGGAGACGGCGAGGGCGCCGAGGGAGAGGGCGCGGAGCCGGTTCTTGCGCTGAAGCTTCACTTTTCGGATTTTCCTTCCGGGAGCCGCCGGCCCGTCGCTGGCGGCGTGCGATGTCTGTCTGTAAGGCCGAAATTAGGCAGGACAGGTGAAGCGGCTGATGGGCAGGAGTGAACGGCGGGTGAACCTCGGCGGTCGGCCTGGTTAGCCCCGTCACCACGGAGAGTATGCGCGAGGTTACGCCAAGTTAAGCGTGCTGAGCAGGGCGTCGACCAAGTCGCGGTCACGCGGGCGGGTGAGCCGTCCGCGGGCCGCGGCGGGGGAGAGCCAGCTGATGCGGTCGACCTCGCGATGGGGCGTGAAGTGACCGGTGGTGGCCTCGGCGGCCCAGTAGTCGACGCGCTTGGGGCGGCCGTGCGCGAGATAGCGGACGGTGGGCAGCCGGGCGCCCGGCACGCAGCGGTGGCCCGTCTCCTCCTCGACCTCCCGCAGGGCGGCGGCCAGAACGCCTTCTCCCGGCTTCAGCTTGCCCTTGGGGTGTGACCAGTCGTCGTACTTGGGGCGGTGGACGAGGCAGATCTCCGGCGCCCCGTCGGCCGGGGAGCGGCGCCACAGGACGCAGCCGGCGGCGAGGACGGTGTCGCCGCCCCCTTCCTCGTCGCCGACGCCGTCGCCGTACGTCATCCCGCACTCACCGTCTCGTGCTGCCAGGCGCGCTGGAAGGCGAAGCGCGCCGCTTCCACCTCATGGCGCTGGTCGGCGTGGAGTACGCCGAGGGCGTACGCCGTGGCCGGGGCGATGCGCGGGGTGCGGGCCGCCTGCGCCGCGGCCGACGCGGCGGCCGCGGCCTCCCGGTGGACGTTCAGGGCGTGGCTCGCGTCCAGGACCCGGGGCTCCAGGGAGGCGGGGCCCTGGATGACCTCGTGGGCGTAGCGGTACAGGCGCAGCAGGGAGCGGACCTTCAGCCACGGGGCGTCCTGGGCGTCGGGCGCGGACTCCGCGGAGTGCAGGCCGTGCGCGAGGGCCTCGGCGTTGTACGGGTGGCCCGCCCGGCCCAGCGGCAGGGCCTCCACGGCTTCGGCGAGGTCGGACTCCGCCCTGGCCGCCAGCTGCTCCAGGTCGTCCGTGGCGCCGCTGAAGGGGACCTCGCTGGCCAGCACCGCCACGCTGTCCGCCACCGCGTGGAAGCGGGAGGAGCCGAGGGCCTGGAGGGCGGTGGAGTGGGCGCGGGTGCGGGCCAGGGTCAGCTGCCGCTCCAGCAGGGCGGCGGCCTTGGCCGCGCCCACCGTGAGGCCGCGCTGGGCGCCGCCTCTGTCGTCGGCGGACGCCGGCCGGGGCCGTCCCGGCGCGGTACGTGTGACCGTGACGGGAGCGGCGGAAGCGACTGAAGTGACGGGAGCGGCGGGGACCGGCACCTGGGGCGGCCCCGAGAGGCGGTGCAGCGCCTCCAGGAGGCGTTCCAGGCGGGTCGCGTACGCGTGCTCCTGGCCCAGCGTGCCCGAGAGCCAGGCCAGCTCCGGTCGCAGGGCCGCCGACCACTGGGGGTCCAGGAGCGGGCGGAAGGTGTGCAGGGCCGCGCCGATGCGGCGGGCCGCGCGGCGCAGGGAGCGGGCCGCCGCCAGGGACTCCTCGGCGCCCTGCGCGTCCGTCGTGGACTCGCGGTGCAGCCGCAGCGAGCGGAGGAAATCCGTGGCCTGGTCCTGGAGGTGGGCCGCCAGTGCCTCGTGGGCCGCGCCCGCTCCCATACCCGTACCCGTCATCTCATGGTGTTGCTGTGCCACGCCGGCGCCTCCGGGCGTCTATGAGCATCTCCTGGACGTTGCGCAGGGGCTGGCCGTCCTGGTCCACCGAGTGGCGGGTCCAGTTTCCGTCCGCGCCCAGGTGCCAGGAGGCGGTGGTGTCCGACATGCCGGTCTCCAGGAGCCGGCTGAGGGCCGTACGGTGCGCCGGGTCCTGGACCCTGACCAGCGCCTCGATACGGCGGTCGAGATTGCGGTGCATCATGTCGGCGCTGCCTATCCATACCTCCGGTTCGCCGCCGTTGCCGAAGGCGAAGACGCGGGAGTGCTCAAGGAAGCGGCCGAGGACGGAACGTACGCGGATGTTCTCCGACAGGCCCGCGACGCCCGGGCGCACCGCGCAGATGCCGCGCACCCACACGTCCACGTCGACACCCGCCTGCGAGGCGCGGTAGAGGGAGTCGATGACCGCCTCGTCGACCATCGAGTTGACCTTGATGCGGACGTAGGCGGGGCGGCCCGCGCGGTGGTGCTGTATCTCCTTGTCGATGCGCGAGACGAGTCCGTCGCGCAGGGACCTGGGGGCGACGAGGAGCCTGCGGAAGGTCTCGCGCCGCGAGTAGCCGGAGAGGCGGTTGAAGAGGTCGGAGAGGTCCGCGCCGACCTCCGCGTTGGAGGTGAGCAGGCCGAGGTCCTCGTACAGGCGGGCGGTCTTGGGGTGGTAGTTGCCGGTGCCCACGTGCGAGTAGCGGACCAGGGTCTCGCCCTCCTGGCGTACGACGAGGGAGAGCTTGCAGTGGGTCTTCAGGCCGACGATGCCGTAGACGACATGGCAGCCCGCCTCCTCCAGCTTCCGCGCCCACTTGATGTTGGCCTGCTCGTCGAAGCGGGCCTTGATCTCGACGAGGACGAGGACCTGCTTGCCGGACTCCGCGGCGTCGATCAGGGCGTCGACTATGGGGGAGTCGCCCGAGGTGCGGTACAGCGTCTGCTTGATCGCGAGGACGTCCGGGTCGGCCGCCGCCTGCTCCAGGAACGCCTGCACGGAGGTGGAGAACGAGTCGTAGGGGTGGTGCAGGAGTACGTCGCGTTCGCGAAGGGCGGCGAAGATGTCCGGCGCGGACGCCGACTCGACCTCGGCGAGGTCGCGGTGGGTGCCCGCCACGAACTTGGGGTACTTCAGCTCGGGCCGGTCCAGCTTGGCGATGCTGAAGAGGCCGGTGAGGTCGAGCGGGCCCGGCAGCGGATAGACCTCGGCCTCGCTGATCTTCAGCTCGCGCACCAGCAGGCTCAGCACGTTCGGGGCGATGGTCTCCTCGACCTCCAGGCGCACCGGGGGCCCGAAGCGGCGCCGCATCAGCTCCTTCTCCAGGGCCTGGAGGAGGTTCTCGGCGTCGTCCTCCTCGACCTCCAGGTCCTCGTTCCTGGTGAGCCGGAACATGTGGTGCTCCTGGATCTCCATGCCCGGGAACAGCTCCTGGAGGTGCGCGGGAGCGGCGATGACGTCCTCTATGGGGACGTACCGCTGAGGGGAGGCCTCAAGGAAGCGGGAGAGCAGCGGCGGGACCTTCACGCGTGCGAAGTGCTGGTGGCCGGAGACCGGGTTGCGCACGACCACGGCGAGGTTGAGCGAGAGCCCCGAGATATACGGGAAGGGGTGTGCGGGGTCCACGGCCAGCGGGGTGAGGACGGGGAAGATCTGCTGGCGGAAGAGCGTGAAGAGCCGGGACTGCTCCTTCTCGGTCAGCTCGTGCCAGCGCACCAGCTGGATGCCCTCGTCGGCGAGGCCGGGGGCGACGTCGTCGTGGTAGCAGGCGGCGTGCCGGGCCATGAGCTCGCGGGAGCGGTTCCAGATGAGTTCGAGGACCTCGCGGGGCTGGAGGCCGGAGGCGGAGCGGGTGGCGACGCCGGTCGCGATGCGGCGCTTGAGGCCGGCCACGCGGACCATGAAGAACTCGTCCAGGTTCGAGGCGAAGATCGCGAGGAAGTTCGCCCGTTCGAGGAGGGGGGTCTGTGGATCCTCGGCGAGTTCAAGCACTCGTTCGTTGAACGCGAGCCAGCTGCGCTCCCGGTCCAGGAACCGCCCCTGCGGCAGCTCGACACCGTCGTGCCCGACCTGGGCGTCCTCGTCGTACGCGTCGAGGTCGGCGTCGAGGTCGGGGGCGAGGTCGGAGATGGTGGCGGCGATGGTGTGCGGCCTGTGCGCGGCGATGGAACCGACGGAAGGCTGGGCGTGCTGGACCTGTCCCTGCGTGTTCGGCTGGCTCATGAAGCCATTCTTCCGCGTGGATACGCCGATGGGCGCGTCGGAGAGCGCGGGAGCGAGGTGACGCTTCCCGTTCTCCGGGTGCGGGTCGGGCGCGGCGGGCTGCATTGAGCGAGCTTCGCAAGCTTGTCTGAAGCAGTGGTTACGGCGACATGACGTGCGGGACATCGACCGGAGACCCCCGGGCGTCTTCTCGGTGGGGGCCTCCGGCGATCGTACGGTTCAGGCCGTCCGGCGGCGCAGGAGGCGGAAGGCGGCGTACGTGGCGGCGGCGGCCAGGGCGAGCAGGATGCCGGTCTCCATGAGCTGGAGCGGCCAGAAGTGCGACGAGGGATGGAAGTCGTTGTACCAGCCGACGACTTGGTGCTCGGCGAAGCACGGGTCGGAGTCCCGCACCGGGTCCCAGCACAGAGACTCCGGCAGTCGACTCCCATCGGAGGTGAGCATGCCCCGTTCCACCGGGTATCCGGAACTGGGCGTGGCAGGGGGATAGGTGCGTGACCAGGTGACCGACTCGGTGGCCCACAGGTGGGGCCGGGCTAGGGGCAGTACGGCGACCGCGGTCACCATGACGGCCAAGGCGCCCGACATCGCGGGCAGCGTGCGGCGCAGCAGGATTCCGGCGAGCGCTCCCACGGCGAGGCCGAACAGGGCGTACCCGAGGGCGACCGGGCCGACTGAGCCGTATATCGCGCGCTCGTACCAGGGCGCCCTGTCGTACTCGAGTTCCGGGCCGCTGGTCCATGCCCAGCGCTGCACAGCGGTGAGGAGGCCGATGCCGGTGATCACGACCGCGGTGCACACGGCGAGCCGGGCGGCGAGCCATCTGGCCGGGGAGAACGACTGTGTCCAGGCCAGCTTGTATGTGCCCGTCTCCAGGTCTCGCGCGATGAGCGGGCCCGCGACGAACGCGCCGATCAGGCAGGGCAGAGCCAGGATTGCCATCCCCATGTAACCGAGGTTCCTGCCGAACTGCATCTCGGCGTCGAGGTAGCCGCGGACCGGGCCGCCGCACCCGGTTGTGGTGTGCCGGATCGAGCAGTCGGACGCCGCGAAAACATCGGCCGCGTGCGCGACCCACAGGCGGTCGGCGGTCAGTGCCGCCGCGCCGAGCGCAAAGAGCCCGAGCGCGATCCACAGGGCGGTCCGGTGCTGGAGCAGGACCGCGCGGTACGGGCCCGGCAGGGCGAAGGCGGCGCGGCGGCCCTCCGGCTTGGTGGGCACCGTCGTCAGCGTGGTCACGCCGTCACCCCCGCCCGGGACGTGGCGGCCGTGCCCGGGGTCAGCAGGGGTGGTGCGTCCGGGGACCGGAGATGGGCGAGCAACAGTTCCTCCAGGGAAGGTTCTTCGACGTCCCAGCCGCCGCCGAGCGGGCCCTCGGGGCGGATCAGGGCGGTCACGCCGCGCCCGGTGGCGCGGGACTCGATGACGGTGTGCGGGGCGAGGTCGGCGGCCGGACGCGCGCCCGTCACCAGGGCGTGCGCGGCAACGAGGTCGTCGATGCCGCCGCCGAGCCGGACCCGCCCGTCGGAGACGAGGAGCAAGTGATCGCACGCCTCGGCCAGTTCGCCGACGATGTGCGAGGACATGACGACGGTGGTGCCGTGCTCGGCGGCCTCCGCCATGAGCGTGCCCATCAGCTGGTGGCGGGCCAGGGGATCGAGGTCGGCCATCGGCTCGTCCAGGAGCAGCAGTTCGGCGCGCTTGCCGAGTGCGAGGGCGAGGGCGACGCGGGTGCGCTGGCCGCCGGAGAGCGTGCGGACGCGGGTGCCCGGATCGAGGGCACCCGGGGCCAGGACACGCTCGGCGACGGCCATGTCCCAGCGGCCCGGGTTGAGTTCGGCGCCGAGCCGCAGCGTGTCGGCGATGGTCAGCCGAGGGTGGAGCGGCTTGTCCTGGGCGACGTACGCCACGCGGGCGCGGGCCTCGGCGGGGCTGGTGCCGAGCACGGTCAGCGTGCCGCCGCCGGGCCGGTCGAGGCCGGCCATCAGGGAGAGCAGCGTGGACTTGCCGGCGCCGTTGGGCCCGACGACCGCGCAGACGCGTCCGGCCGGGAGGCGGAACGAGCAGTCGCGCAGGGCCTGTCGGCGGCCGAAGCGTTTGGTCAGGGCATGCGCCTCGATGGCGGTGTCGGTCATGCGGGGTCCCCCTGTGTCGATGTGGTGTGCGTCTCCACCGGTGCGAACTGCTCTTCGAGTACGGCGCCGAAGAGCGCCGCCACGTCGTCCTTCTCCAGCCCCGCCGCCCGCGCCCGCGCGGTCCACTCGGCGAGTTCCCCCCGCAGCGGTGAGTCGGCCGGCGCGCTGCCCAGCGACTTGCGCACGAAGGTGCCGAGGCCGCGGCGCGCCTCGACGAGCCCCTCGCGCTCCAGCTCGCGGTAGGCCTTGAGCACCGTGTTCGGGTTGATGGCGGTGGCCTCGACGACCTCGCGGGCCGTGGGCAGCTTGTCGCCGGGCTCCAACAGGCCTAGGCGCAGGGCCTGCCGGGTCTGCTGGACGATCTGGAGGTAGGTGGCGACGCCGCTGCGCCGGTCGATGCGGTATTCGACCACTGCCTTGCACCACCCTTTCACTAATTGAGTAGTGAAAGGGTGGTGCAAAAGAGGGGCGGCGTCAAGCGACGCCGCCCCCAACAGGCCCTGAAGTCAGGGAAAGCCGCTGGTCACGTCTCCGTGCGGTACATCAGGTCCGTCTCGTACGTCACGAAACCGAGCCGCTCGTAGACGCTCACGGCCGCCTTGTTGTCCGCGTCCACGTACAGCATCGCGGTCGGCAGGCCGGCTGCCGCGAGGTGGCGCAGGCCCGTCGTGGTCAGGGCCTTGCCAAGGCCGCCGCCCTGGGCGCCGGGGCGCACGCCCACGACGTACACCTCACCGAGGCGCTCCTCGGCGTGCACCTTCGTCCAGTGGAAGCCGACCAGCTCGCCGTCGCTCTCGCGCTCGGCGAGGAAGAACCCCGCCGGGTCGAACCACGGCTCGGCCTTGCGGTCGTCCAGGTCGCGCTGGGTCAGGGCGCCCTGCTCGGGGTGGTGCGCGAAGGCCTCGGCGTTCACCGCGAGCCAGGCCGCGTCGTCCTGGCCGGGCACGAAGGTACGGATGGTGACGCCGGGCGGCAGCACCGGCTCGGGGAGGTTCAGATCCGCCAAGGGGCGCCGCATCTGCCGCAGTTCGCGGAAGAGGGCCAGGCCGAGCACCTGCGCCAGGTGCCGGGCGGCGGAGTGCCCGCCGTGCGCCCACACGCGAAGGCGCCGCCCGGACTCGCCGAGCAGCGCGGTGCCGAGCGCCCGGCCGTGGCCGCGCCCCCGGTGCGAGGGGTGCACGACCAGCTCGGCGGCGGGGGCCTCCACGGGGTCGGTGTCCTCCAGCTGCGCGTACCCGATGAGCCGGTGGTCGACGCTGAGCAGCAGATGCCGTACGCCCTCCCGCTCGCCGCCGCGGAGCTGGAGCCGCCCCTGCTCGGAGACCGCCTGCTGTCCGTCGGCGCGGGCGGCCTCGGCGAGCAGCCCGAGCACGGCGTCGGCCTGTGCCGATGTCAGTGCGGTGAGGGTGTCGATCTTCCGGAGGGTGGCGGGAGCCTCGGCGGGCCGGTCGTCAGTCATGGGTCGAGGGTACGGCGGCGGGGCGCGCGGACGGCCGGGTACAGGTCGTGACATGGGGGATGTGCCCGTATCGCTCCCGATGGCAACCGCCTCGTAACCCGTAACCCCCTGTTGCGCTACGCGCGTTGACTCTAGGCTGCGCACGGCGGTACCGCCTCCCAGTCGTCGTCTCACATCACCCTCAGGGGGACACGTGTCAACCACACCCCAGCCACGCAGACCCGGACGCCGTGCCACGCGCGTGCTCGCCGCGGCAGCCTCGCTCGCCACCCTCGGCGCGCTGGCCGCGGCCCTTCCCGCCAGTGCGGGGCAGGACGGAGCGGGCGGGGGCAAGGACGGCGGGAAGCGCACGGTCGACGTGCAGCTGCTGTCGTTCAACGACTTCCACGGGAACCTCCAGCCGCCCGCCGGCTCCTCCGGCCAGGTGACGGAGAAGCAGCATGACGGGACCGAGAAGAAGATCGACGCCGGTGGTGTCGAGTACCTCGCCACGTCGCTGCGCACCGCCCGCAAGGCGCACCCCTACAGCGTCACGGCCGCCGCCGGTGACCTGATCGGCGCCAGCCCGCTGCTCTCCGGCCTCTTCCACGACGAGCCCACGATCCAGGCGATGAACAAGCTGGACCTGGACGTCACGAGCGTCGGCAACCACGAGTTCGACGAGGGCGCCAAGGAATTGGCCCGCATCCAGAACGGCGGCTGCCACCCCAAGGACGGCTGTTTCGAGAAGGACGAGAAGGGCAGGCCCAAGAAGTTCGAGGGCGCCGACTACCCCTACCTCGCCGCGAACGTCACGGACGAGAAGACCGGTAAGCCCATCCTCAAGCCCTACTGGGTGTGGAAGCACAAGGGCGTGAAGGTCGGCTTCATCGGCGTCACGCTCGAAGGCACCCCGGACATCGTCTCGGCCGAGGGCATCAAGGGCCTGAAGTTCCACGACGAGATCGAGACCGTCAACAAGTACGCGAAGATCCTCGACAAGCAGGGCGTGAAGTCCATCGTCACGCTCATCCACGAGGGCGGCGCCCCCGCGAGCCAGACGTACAACTACGACTGCGACTCGCCGGGCGCGGGCGACGGCATCTCCGGGCCCATCACCGACATCGCCAAGGGCATCACGCCCAAGGTCGACGCGCTCGTCACCGGGCACACGCACGCCGCGTACGTCTGCACGATCCCCGACCCGTCGGGCAAGCCCCGCATGGTGACCTCGGCGTCCTCCTACGGCAAGCTCTACACGGACACCACGCTCACGTACGACCGCAGGACCAAGGACATCGTCCGTACGAGCGTGAAGTCGGCGAACCACGTCGTCAGCCGTGAGCAGGCCAAGGCGCCGGACATGACCTCGCTGATCAACCGCTGGGACAAGCTGGCCGCGCCGATCGCCGGCCGGCCCGTCGGCTACATCTCGGCGGACATCCCCGGCCGCGGCGCCGGCGTGCCGGAGTCCCCGCTCGGCGACCTCATCGCGGACGCGCAGCTCGCCCACGCCAAGTCCCTCGACCCCGAGGCCGATCTGGCGCTGATGAACCCCGGCGGCATCCGCTCCGACCTCGTCCACAAGGCGAGCGGCAGTGAGGGGGACGGCGTCGTCACGTACGGCGAGGCGTTCACCGTGCAGCCCTTCAGCAACACCGTCAACCTCGTCGACCTGACCGGCGCCCAGCTGGTCACCGCGCTCAAGCAGCAGGTCAGCGGGGCGAACGAGCAGTCCCCGAAGATCCTTCAGGTGTCGGACGGACTGACGTACACGCTGGACATGAGGAAGACGGGCGCGGACCGGGTCGTCACCGACTCGATCAAGCTGAACGGCAAGGCGCTCGACCCGGCGGCCACCTACCGCGTCGCGCTGAACTCGTTCCTCGCGGGCGGCGGCGACGGCCTGCCGGAGCTGGGCAAGGGCGCGAAGCCGCTGGTCGGCGCCGACGACCTGAAGGCGTTCAACGACTATCTGAGCGCCAACTCCTCGGCGGGCAAGCCGATCGCGCCGCCGAAGGCCGACCGGATCACGATCGTGAAGTAGCGCTCACTTCGGCGCCTACTGAAGGTAAGGCTTGGGGTGGGGTGTGAACGTATGGTGAGATCATCTGATGCGTTCCCCCCACCGCATAACCACGCCACCACCTCCGGACAAGCCCTACCGCAATCCGTACGACGAGCTGGCCGACCTCGCGCCGAACCCGCTGGAGGAGTTCCTCCACGAGGAGAAGCCCGAGCGGGATGACGCCGAAGCTCCCTGGACGCCGCCCGACCACCGCCGCGGCAGCCGCCGCCGAAGCCGGGGCCGTGGCCGCGGCCGCGCCCGCTTCATGGGCCTGCCGCTCGCCGCGAAGGCCGTGGTCGCCCTCCTCGTCGCCACCGCCTTCCTCGCCCTCGGCGACCGCTGGGCGCTGCTCTACGCCGAGCACGAGGCCGCGGAGAAGCTCAAGGAGCAGATGAACCTGAGCGCGGCGCCCGAGGTCGACATCGAAGGGTTCCCGTTCCTCACCCAGGTTCTCGACCAGCGCGTGGACAAGGTGAAGGTGACCGTCCCCGACGTCGCGGCCGACCGCGTCTCGCTGGCCAAGGTCTCCGCGACCGCCACGGACGTCACGATCCTCGGCGATGGCCCCACGTCCATCAAGGGTGCCCGCATCGGCGCGATGAACGGCGAAGTACTCCTCTCCTTCGAGGATCTCAACCGTGAACTGGGCGCCTCCCAGGTCACGTTCACCGGCCGGGGCCGTGACGAGGTCCTCGCGCGCGGCACGCTGCCCGTCGCGGGACACGACCTGAAGGTGCGTGCCGACGCCCGCATCCAGCGCAACGGCGAGCGCGGCATCTCCACCGACATCGGCGGCATGAGCCTGCAACTGGGCGATCTGGCGACGTACCGTCCCGGCACGCGCGAGAAGGAGGGCCTGCACCTGTCGCGCAGCTCGGCCGACCGCGTGGCCAAGGAGACGGCGAAGGCGAAGGCGCTGCTGTCGGTGCCCGCGATCGTGAAGCGGCTCGGCGTCCCCGAGTCCGTGGTGCGCGAGGCACTCAAGAGCGACGCCAAGCTGAACGAACTCACCGGCTCCCCGCGGTTCGTGAACGACGTGATGGGCCTGAACCTCATCGACGTGGCGATGGGCCACCCCGAGCTGCTCAAGAGGCTCGGCCTGGACCCCGCCCTCCTCAAGGGCCTGGCCCAGCTCACCCGCCCCGCCCTGGCCGACCGCCTCACCCTCGCCTTCCAGCTGCCGAAGCTGCCGGGGCCCGGGACGGTGGCGCTCCAGGACGTGACGGTGGAGAAGGAGGGCATCCGAGTACGGCTGACGGGGGCGGGGCTGGGCTTCGGCGGCTGAGCCGCTTCGGGCCTAGGCCGCCGCTTCGAGGGCGGCGCGCCACGCCGGGCTGTCCACGTAGTGGTTGTCGTACTGCTCGGAGGAGTCCTTGATCTCCTGCGGGCTCGCCTCGCCGCGCATCACGCGGCCGAGGAGGCGCAGGTAGTCGAAGCGCGGCATGCCCGGCGTGAAGACGAACAGGACGTCGGCCTCGGAGCCGGGGGCCGCGGCGAAGGCGTGCGGGGTGTGCGGCGGCACGAGCAGGAAGTCGCCCTGCTCCAGCACCTTCACCTCGTCGTCGACGAGCACCTGGAGGGCGCCGCCGATGACGAAGAACAGCTCCGAGGCCTTGGTGTGGAAGTGGGCGGGGGCGCCGACGGCTCCCTGGGCGAAGGTCGAGCGGTAGCTGGTGACGGAGCTGCCGTCGGTGCCGGAGTCGGCGAGCAGGGTCATGACGCTGCTCGGGTCGCTGGTGGTCTCGGCGGTGGCGGCGCGCGTCAGAACCGGCTTGAGGATGTTGGCGTTCATGGTCGTTCTCCCTGCTCCGGGCGGTGGTCCCGGGTTCCCCCGTGGCCTTGTGAGTACGACTCTAGGCGCCCGATTGCCCCGGTGTATGGTGCAGTTCGGGTCCAGAAACATGGGGCAATTCCGATACCCGGCCGCCGCTCAGAGCGAGCCGCCCGCCCTGGAAGCGTGAGCGCAGCCGCCGGTCGTGGCTGACGATCACCAGGGTGCCCCGGAAGTGCGCGAGCGCCGCCTCCAGGTCCTCCACCAGGCCGGGGGACAGGTGGTTCGTCGGCTCGTCGAGGAGGAGCAGGTCCAAGGGGCGGGAGACCAGTTGGGCCAGTTCGACGCGGCGCCGCTGGCCCACGGAGAGCTCCCGCACCGGCCGGGTGACGTCCTCCTCCCGGAAGAGCCCGAGGCCCAGCAGCTCGTCCCGCCGCTCCTCGCCGAAGAGTGACAGCGCCGAACGGCCGTCGTGCCACAGCGAGTTGCCCTGCCGCAGGAACCCGACGCGCGCCGGGCGCCTGATGTGACCGCTGTCGGGCGCCACCTCCCCGGCGAGGAGCCCCAGCAGCGTGGACTTGCCCGCGCCGTTGGGCCCGGTGACGAGCACCCGCTCACCGGCGCCGATCCGCAGTGCCCCTTCGATGCTCAGGCGGCCCGCCACTCGTACGTCGGTCAGCTCGGCCGCGCCGGCCGCCTCCCCCTGGATCCCTGCCGTGAGACGCAGCGGCCTCGGGGGAGGCGGGACGGGATGGTCGGTGAGGCGCTGCAACCGTTCGCGGGCGTTGCGGATGCGGCCCATGGCGCCGTGCGCCCGCGACCTCGCGCGGAACGCGCCCGCGCCGCTGAAGGCGCTCGGCGCCTTGCGGGGGATCGCCGCGAGCAGCCCGATGTTCGACTCGGCGAGCGCGGAGTGGCGGGCGACCTCGGCGCGCCACGTCTCGTACTCCCGCTCGTGGCGGGCGCGTTCGGCCGCCTTGGCGGTCAGGTATCCGGCGTAGCCGTTGCCGTAGCGCCGCACGGTGCGCTCGTCGCCGTCCACCTCCAGGATCGTCGTGGTGACCCGGTCCAGGAAGGCCCGGTCGTGTGTGACGGCGACGACCGTGCCGCGGTGGGCGCGAAGCCGCTCCTCCAGCCAGCGCACGGCCTCGTCGTCCAGGTCGTTCGTCGGCTCGTCGAGGAGCAGCAGCTCGGGAGCGGACGCGAGGGTCGCGGCGAGCGCCAGGCGGGAGCGCTGTCCTCCGGAGAGCGTGCCGAGCCGCCGCGCGCGGTCCAGCGGTGCCCGCTCGCCGAGGTGGCGCAGCGTGACCTCGACGCGCCGGTCGGCGTCGTGCCCGCCGCGCGTGTCGAAGGCGGCGACGAGGTCGGCGTAGTGGTCGTACGCGGCGCTGTCGGCACCGTCCAACTCGTTCTCGGCGTCCCGGATCTGCCGCTCCAGGGAACGCAGTTCGGCGAGGGCGAGGTCGATCGCCTCACCCACGGTCGCTGCGTCCGGCAGGTCGAGCGTCTGGGCGAGGTGCCCGGTGCCACCGGGCGCGCTGACCGTGACCGTGCCGTTGTCCGGCGCCTCCCGCCCGGCGATCAGCCGCAGCAGGGTGGACTTGCCCGAGCCGTTGTCGCCGATGACACCGGCTCGCTCACCGGGGCGGACGGTGAGGGAGACGCGGTCGAGGACCACGTGGTCGTCGTAGCGCTTGGTGACATGGGTGAGGGTGAGCTGGGAGGGCTGGGTGAGGGCGGGGACGGGGGCTGCTGGGAACAATGAGGTCCTCTGGGTCGGGGTACGGAAGCGCCACGAGCGAGACGGTCCGTCTCGTTGGCTGATGCGACCGTAGCGCACCGCTCCCCGCATGGCAAGACGTGGCGTCTCGCGAGAGGATGTCTAGTCGACGTACAGCGACGGGGGCGGTACGAACTGCGTCGCGTTCATCGGCTCGCTCAAGGCAGTTCGCTGGGCGGCGGCGTCGCCGCGCCCGGCAGCCGGACCGAGGCGACCGTGCCGCCGCCGTCCGCCGCGGACAGCGTCACCTCGCCGCCCGACTGGCGTACCGTGCGGGCCACGATCGACAGGCCGAGGCCCGAACCGGGCAGGCTGCGGGCCGACGGCGAGCGCCAGAAGCGGTCGAAGACGTGGGGGAGCTCCTCGGCGGGGATGCCCGGGCCGTGGTCGCGCACCGTCAGCTCGCCCTCCCGCAGGGCGACCTCGATGGCCGAGCCCGGGGGGCCGAACTTCACCGCGTTGTCCAGGAGGTTGACCACGGCGCGCTCCAGGGCGGCCGGTTCCGCGCGGACGTACCAGGGGTTGAGATCCGCCGTGAAGGTCAGCTCGGGGCCGCGCAGCCGGGCCCGGTCCAGGGCCGCTTCCACGATGTCGTGCAGGGCGATGACCTGGACCTTGGCGCCGCCGTGGCCCGCGTCGGGCCGGGACAGCTCCTGGAGGTCCCCGATCAGCGCGGCCAGTTCGGTCATCTGCGCCTTGACGGAGGCGAGCAGCGCCCTGCGGTCGTCGGGCGGGATGGCCCGGCCGGTGTCCTCGCTGCGGGCGAGCAGTTCGATGTTCGTACGCAAGGAAGTCAGCGGGGTGCGCAACTCGTGGCCCGCGTCGGCGATCAGCTGCTGCTGGAGGTCGCGGGAGGAGGCCAGCGAGGCGGTCATGGAGTTGAAGGACTCCGAGAGGCGAGCGATCTCGTCGTCGCCCTCGACGGGGATACGAAGGTCCAGGTCCTCGGTGCGGGCCACGTGCTCCACGGCCTCGGTGAGGCGGTCCACCGGGCGCAGCCCGGTGCGGGCCACCCAGAGGCCGGCCGCGCCCGCGCCGAGGATGCCGACGCCGCCCACCACCGAGAGCAGCAGGGTGAGGTTGTCGAGCGTGTCGTGGACCTCGCTGAGGGGGCGGGCCAGGGAGACGGCGTACGGGCTGCCGTCCAGCGGGAAGGTGAGGACGCGGTACTCGGTGCCGTCGGACGCGGTCGCGTCGTGGAAGGTGGGCGGCGACTCGCGGAGGGCGACTTCGGTGTCCGCCTTCTTCAGGTCGAGGCTCTGCTTGCCGAGGACGACACAGCTGCCGCCGGTCTGGTCGACCACCTGCACGGTCTGGTCGAGCAGGTTCGGTGACGCGTTGTTCTGGTCGACGATCGTGCGGCGGCAGCGGCCGGCCCCGTCGATCATGCCGTTCACATAGGCGTCCCAGTTGTCGGTCACGCGGCTCTGGTTCAGCGAGTCGTCCAGGGAGTCGACCAGCGCGTCCCGCACCATGAACCAGCAGACCGCCGCCGCCATGGCCACCGCGACCGCCACCGCCGTGGCGACCAGCAGCGCGAGCCGGGAGCGCAGCGGCAGCCTCCGGAACCGCCGTACGGGGCCGCTCACTCGCCGCCCCGCAGCACATACCCCACGCCCCGCACCGTGTGCACCAGGCGCGGCTCGCCGGCCGCCTCCGTCTTGCGGCGCAGGTACATCACGTACACATCCAGGGAGTTGGAGGACGGCTCGAAGTCGAAGCCCCAGACGGCCTTGAGGATCTGTTCGCGGGTCAGGACCTGGCGGGGGTGCGCGAGGAACATCTCCAGGAGGGTGAACTCCGTGCGGGTCAGCTCGACGGTCCGCCCGCCCCGCGTGACCTCGCGCGTCGCGAGATCCATCCGCAGGTCGGCGAAGGCGAGGGTGTCGCCCTCCTCGGCCTGCCCCGCCCCGGCGGCGTACGAACTGCGCCTGAGCAGGGCCCGGATGCGGGCGAAGAGCTCGTCGAGCTCGAAGGGCTTGACCAGGTAGTCGTCGGCGCCCGCGTCGAGTCCCGTGACGCGGTCGCCGACCGTGTCCCGCGCGGTCAGCATCAGGATCGGTGTGGTGGAGCCGGTGGCGCGGAGCCTGCGGGCGGCGGTGAGGCCGTCCATGCGGGGCATCTGGATGTCGAGCACGACCAGGTCGGGGCGGTACGTCGCGGCCTTCTCCAGGGCGTCGGCGCCGTCGACGGCGACCTCGGTGCCGTACCCCTCGAAGGCGAGACTGCGGCGTAGCGCCTCCCGCACGGCGGGCTCGTCGTCCACGATCAGGACGCGCTGCTGCTCGCGGTCACCGGTGCGGTCGCCATCGGCGGGATTCATGGGCTTCGGACTTCCTCGGGAAAGGGGTGGAACGGGCCGGTATCAGCCTCGCACGCGAGGCGCGTTCCGAACCGCCGTCAGGGCCTGTCAGGTCTTGGACCCCGACCGCAGCTCGCCCAGGTCGTCCTTGACGGTGTTGACGGGGATGGCGAAGCCGAGGCCGACGCTGCCCGAGGCCGAGTCGCCGCCGCCCTGGGCCGACGAACTGGGCGAGTACATCGCGGAGTTGATGCCGACGACGGCGCCGTTCATGTCGATGAGGGCGCCACCGGAGTTGCCGGGGTTGAGCGAGGCGTCGGTCTGGAGCGCCTTGTACGTGGTCTTCGACGACCCGGTGTCGCCGTTGAACTCCTGCCCGCCGAACTCGAACGGCCAGCCGCCCTGCGGACTCTGCGGCTGTTCCTGGCCCTCGCCGGTGGAGACGGTGACGTCCCGGTCGAGGGCGGAGACGATGCCGCTGGTGACGGTGCCGGTCAGGCCCTCGGGAGAGCCGATGGCGACGACCTCGTCGCCGACCTTGACGTCGTCGGAGTCGCCGAGCGTCGCGGGCCTGAGCCCGGAGGCGTCCTTCAGCTGGATGAGCGCGAGGTCCTTCTTGCTGTCGGTGCCGACGACCTCGGCGTCGTACGTCTTGCCGTCGTTCGTCCGCACCTTGATCGAGGTGGCCCCGGAGATCACGTGGTTGTTGGTGATGACCTCACCGTCGCTCCTGGTGATCACACCGGAGCCCGTCGACTTGCCCTGGCCGGTGGTGGCGCTGATCTCCACGATGCTGGGACCGACCGCCTCCGCGACCCCGGAGACGGTGCCCTTCTTGCTGGTCGGCACGGCATCCGTGCTGGTCGCGGAGGTGGTACTGCCCGGGTCGGTCAGCGTCTGCACGGCGTACGAGGTGCCGCCGCCCACGGCCGCCGCCGCGATGGCGACGGCCGCGAGCAGGGCCACGGGACCCTTGGCCCTGCGCCGGCGCGGGGCGGGCCCGTGGGGTGCCTCCGGCGCGTAGGCGGGCGGGGGCGGAAAGGCGCCCCGCGTACCGCCGTGGTGCACAGGCGCTGACGACTGCTGCTGGGGGTACTCGCCGCTGTGGCGGAAGGTCTCGGTCATGTCTTCGACCTTGACGGGCGTACATGAGAGCTGCCTGAGTACGTCCTGAGAAGCCCGGCAGAAGTGCGTATGCCCCTTATAAAGGCGGGCCGGAGCGGCTACCGGCAGCCGCAGGACTGACGTACGACCAGCCGCGAGGGGAACAGCTTCAGGCGCTCCCGGCGGGAACCGGCGACGCGCAGGCCGTCGTCCAGGACGAGGTCCACGGCGGCGCGGGCCATCGCGGGCCGGTCGGAGGCCACGGTCGTCAGCGGCGGGTCGGTGAGGCCCGCCTCCTTGACGTCGTCGAAGCCGGCGACGGCCAGCTCCCCCGGCACGTCGATCCGCAGCTCGCGCGCGGCCCGCAGCACACCGATGGCCTGGTCGTCCGTCGAGCAGAAGATGGCGGTGGGCCGGTCGGGCCCGGCGAGCAGCTCCAGGCCCACCTGATACGCGTCGTAGCGGTTGTACGGGGCTTCGAAGAGGCGTCCCTCCACCGACCGCCCGGCCTCCCGCATCGCGCGCCGCCAGCCCTCGACGTGGTCGGAGACGGGGTCGCCGACGGTCGGGGTCCCGGCCATGCCGCCGAGGCAGGCGACGTACTCGTGACCGTGTTCGAGGAGATGCCGGGTGGCGAGCTGCGCGCCGCCGACGTCGTCCGTGACGACCGCGACGTCGTCGATGGCCTCGGGCCGCTCGTGGAGCAGCACCACGCGCGCGTCCCACGCGTCTATCTCGGCGGCGGCCTGATCGGTCAGGCCGTGGCTGACGAGGATGAGGCCGGAGACCCGCATGCCGAGGAAGGCGCGCAGATAGTGGGTCTCGCGCTCCTCGACATAGTCGGAGTTGCCGACGAGGACCATCTTTCCGCGCTCGGACGCCGCCTGTTCGACGGCGTGCGTCATCTCCGCGAAGAACGGCTGGCGCGCGTCCGGCACGATCATGCCTATGAGGTCCGTGCGCCGGGACGCCATGGCCTGCGCGACCCGGTCCGGGCGGTAACCCAGCTCCTTGATCGCGGCGAGTACGCGTTCGCGTGTGGCCGGGGCGACCGGCCGCGGTCCGTTGTTGATGACGTAACTGACGACCGCGGTCGAAGTACCCGCCAGTCGCGCCACGTCATCCCGAGTCACCTTGGCCACGCGCGGAGTCTACGCGGATGGAACTACCGCTGGGCAGGCCGTACGGCAGCTTCCTCCGAAGTCGCCTCCGAAGCCGCCTTCGCCTTCTCCTTCGCCTTCTCCTCCTCGGCCGCCCGCTCGACCTTCTCCGGGACCACGAAGCGGTAACCGACATTCCGGACGGTGCCGATGAGCGACTCGTGCTCGACGCCGAGCTTCGCCCGCAGCCGCCGCACGTGGACGTCGACCGTGCGGGTGCCGCCGAAGTAGTCGTAGCCCCAGACCTCCTGGAGCAGCTGGGCGCGCGTGAAGACCCGGCCCGGGTGCTGCGCCAGGTACTTGAGGAGCTCGAACTCCTTGAAGGTCAGGTCGAGGACGCGGCCCTTCAGCTTCGCGCTGTACGTCGCCTCGTCCACGGAGAGGTCGCCGTTGCGGATCTCCATGGGGGAGTCGTCGGAGGTGATCTGCTGGCGGCCCATCGCGAGCCGCAGCCGCGCCTCGACCTCGGCGGGCCCGGCCGTGTCGAGGAGTACGTCGTCGATGCCCCACTCCGCGGTGACGGCCGCGAGGCCGCCCTCGGTGACCACGAGGACCAGCGGGCAGCCGGGCCCGGTGGAGCGCAGCAGCTGGCAGAGGCTGCGCACCTGGGGGAGGTCGCGGCGCCCGTCGATGAGGATGACGTCGGCACCGGGGGTGTCGACGAGAGCGGGCCCCTCCGCCGGGGCGACGCGCACGTTGTGAAGGAGCAGGCCGAGGGCGGGGAGCACCTCCGTCGACGGCTGGAGGGCATTGGTCAGGAGCAGCAGAGAGCTCATCGCGCCCCACCTGCCCGGGTAGTCCTGCGTTCGTCGTGCACGTTTCGCTCGCCCATAACGTCGGTTCCTCCTCGGTCCCTGCGAGGACGTTTACGGCACTGCTTTGGTACGGGTGCTGCTGCGATTCCGGGGGCCCGCGCCCTGGGCCGCCTGAAAGCACAAAAGGACCCGGGGGCTGCGTTGCCCGGATCCTCTGCCCAGCACAATAGCTCACATGAGTTCCGGTCCGGCAGGTGAAAAGGCGCGATCTTCTGTGCGGCCGCTCACTCGCGCTCAGCCTCATGTTCGACGGCGCGCCACGCTCCGTACACGGGACGGGGTCGCCATCGACGCGGCGTACGACCCCGGTCCGGGGCGCCCGGCGGGTGACGGCGGCGTCGCGATCGTGCTCGCGCACGGCTTCACCGGCGACCTCGCGCGGCCCCACGTGCGCCGCATCGCGGGCGTCTTCGCGCAGCGTGCGGCCGTGATCACGTTCTCCTTCCGGGGGCACGGTGCGTCCGGCGGGCACTCCACGGTCGGTGACCGCGAGGTGCTCGACCTGGCGGCGGCGGTGGAGTGGGCGCGGTCGCTCGGTCACGCGCACGTCGTGACGGTGGGGTTCTCGATGGGGGGTTCCGTCGTGCTCCGTCACGGTGCGTCGCACCGGGGGCGCACGGAAGCGCGGGCTGACGCGGTGGTCGCGGTCAGCGCCCCGGCACGCTGGTACTACCGGGGCACGGCGCCGATGCGGCGGCTGCACTGGGTCGTGACGCGGCCCACAGGGCGCGTGGTCGGCCGCTTCGGGCTGCGCACCCGAATCCACCCGCACGAGTGGGACCCCGTCCCCCTCTCGCCGGTCGAATCCGTCCCCCTGTTCGGCGCGACACCGCTGCTCGTCGTGCACGGCACCCGCGATCCGTACTTCCCCGTCGACCACCCCCGGATGCTGGCCGCCGCCGCGCCGGAAGGGGCCGAACTGTGGCTGGAGGAAGGCATGGGGCACGCGGAGCACGCGGCCTCGGACGAGCTCGCGGGGCGGATCGCGGCGTGGGCCACGGCATCATGGACCTCGGCAACCGCCGACTGAAAGGGGAGTCGCATGGTGAACGGCACCATTCGCTACTGGGCCGCTGCCAAGGCGGCCGCGGGCGTCGCCGAGGAGCCGTACGCGGCGGCGACGCTCGCCGAAGCGCTGGACGCCGCCCGTGAGCGGCACCCCGGAGAGCTCGTCCGGGTCCTCAAGCGATGCTCCTTCCTGGTCGACGGCGACCCCGTCGGGACCCGCGGGCATGAGACCGTACGGCTGGCCGAGGGCGGCACGGTCGAGGTGCTCCCGCCGTTCGCAGGAGGATGAGCGCCATGTCCAATCAGCCGTACGAGGGCTACGAGGGCCATCAGGGCCATGAGGGGTACGACCCCTACGCCGGGCAGCCGTATCCGGAGCAGCAGCAGTACGCCCAGCAGCCGTATCCGGAGCAGCAGTACTCGCAGCAGCAGTACCCGCAGCAGCAGCAGTACCCGCAGCAACAGCAGTACCCGCAGGCCTACCCCCAGGATCAGTACGCCCAGGGCCAGTACTCCCAGGACCAGTACACCCAGCAGTGGGAGGGCCAGACCTGGGAGGCGCAGGCGCAGTCGCCCGCCCCGGCGGTGGACATGACGGAGACGGCGTACCTGCCGCAGCAGAGCGAGGCGTACGCCCCGGCACACCAGGCGGCACCCGCGCCCGCACCGGCAGCGGCAGCCGCAGGACCCGCGTACGGTTCCGCCACCACCACCGGCAACCCCCGCGTCACCGACGCCCAGCGCGCCCGCGCCGAGGGGCGTTCGCCGATCATCGAGCCGGGGATGCAGCCCGCCGCCCTCACCGCGGTCCTCGGGCTGCTGCTCGCGGCCGGCGCCGCCACCGGGCCGTACGCCCTGCTCGTGCCGCTGGTGATCCTCCAGGCCGTGACCGCCGCCGGCTGGTTCCGGCTCAACGGCATGTGGCCCGCCCGGCAGGGCATCGCGCTCGCCTTCCTCGGCGGTGTCGTCGCCGACGCCGTGCTGCTCGCCGTGGGCAAGGAGCACGCGCCCGCCGCCATCCTCGGCACCCTCGGCGTGTGGGTGCTGCTGGTGCTCGTCCTCCAGCTGCGCAGCCGGGCCGGGGCGGACGAGCGGATGTACGGGCTGATGGCCACCGTGGTCTCCGCCGCGCTCGCGATCATCGCCGCCGGGCACCTCGCGGCCGCCTCCGACGCCGTCACCGTGGGCTGCGTCGCGGTCGCCGTCGCGGTCGTCGCCCGCGCGCTGCCGCTGCCCACGCCCGTCTCCGTCGTCGTCGCGCTGCTCGCGGCCGCCGGCGCCGGGGTCGTGCTGGGCGGCATGACGGACCTGGGCGGCAAGGGCGCGCTGCTCGCCCTCGGCGCCGGGGTCTGCGCGCTGATCGGGCACCGCGCCGCGAGCTACGACTACCCGTCGCGCTTCGTGCACATGACGGCGGGCGTCGCGCTCCCGCTGGCCGCCGCCGCGCCGGCCGTCTACGTCCTCGGCCGTGCCATCGGCTGACGTCCGTACGCGATCGTCACAGCTGATCGACAGGTCCCCGGCCGGGCCCGAAGGCCGGGGACCTGTCCTTTAGGCTCGCGGCAAGGACAGTCGATGCGGGGGATCAAGGTGGGGGAAGACCGGACATGAGCAAGCGCGCCGTACGAATACTTCTGGTCGTCGTCGTGATCCTCGGGGGTCTGTTCGTGGCGGCCGACCGGCTCGCCGTGAACTTCGCCGAGAACGAGGCGGCGGAGAAGCTGCGCACCAGCGAGGGGCTGAGCGAGGCCCCCGAGGTCTCCATCCAGGGTTTCCCCTTCCTGACCCAGGTCGCGGGCGGTGAGCTCGACGACGTGGAGATCGGCATCAAGGACTACGACGCCCGGTCCGGGTCCGACTCGATCCGCATCGCCGATCTGACCGCTCACATGAAGGGCGTGAAGTTCTCCGGCGACTACAGCTCGGCGACGGCCGCGACCGCCACGGGCACCGCGCACGTCTCGTACGACGAGCTGCTGAAGGCCGGCAAGTCCGAGCCCGTGTCGCTGCCGCTCGGCGCCACCGGCAAGGTCGTCGGCCTCTCCGACGGGGGCAACGGCAAGATCAAGGTCGAGGTCGAGGTCAGCAAGGGCGGCGCGAAGCTGCCCAAGCCCGTCCACGTGCTCAGCTCCCTGCGGGTCGAGGGCGACACCATCAAGGTCCACGCCGACGAGATCCCGAAGAAGCTGGAGATCCTCGGTGTCGCCGTCCCGCTGCCCGAGGGCATGGTCCGCGACGTCACCGACTTCGAGCAGAAGATCGACGACCTGCCGGCCGGGATCCGGCTGGAGAAGGTCGAGGCGGCGCCGGACGGTGTGGACATGACCGTGACCGGCTCCGACGTGAGCCTGACCGGCTGAACCCCGCCCCCCGCGGGGCTCCGTCCGCAGTGCGAGACGGACCCGTCCGGCGGGCGGATGTGACGGGCACGACACGGAGCCCGGGGCCCCGTCGGGGCGGCCCCGGGCTTCAACCATTCCCACATCGTGGACGATCGTGTCTCAGTATGCGGAGCACCGGTGACACAGCCGCCTCCGCATCCCTACGATCGGCCCTATGAACCGACAGGCGGACCTCACGAAGCGGCGGGCAGTAGACCTGTGCCGCGTCGCCGCCATGCTCTGTCGCACCTTCTAGCGGGAGTCGCACCTCCCGTATTCCCCCGGCCCGTTGACGACATCGGTCAGGGCCACCCCCCGTGCCACGTACGCCGCGCCTCCCCGCGCGTCTCAGCCGTACCCGCACGTCCCCTCGCAACGCCGCACCGCCGTAACTGCCCCGGAGGAGAGAAGCATGAGCCGCAGCGACGTCCTGGTAGACGCCGACTGGGTCGAGGCCCACATCGACGACCCGAAGGTCGTCCTCGTCGAGGTCGATGAGGACACCTCCGCGTACGACAAGAACCACATCAAGAACGCGATCCGCATCGACTGGACCAAGGACCTCCAGGACCCGGTCCGCCGTGACTTCATCGACCAGGAGGGCTTCGAGAAGCTCCTGTCGGCGAAGGGCATCGCGAACGACTCCACCGTCGTCCTCTACGGCGGCAACAACAACTGGTTCGCGTCGTACGCCTTCTGGTACTTCAAGCTCTACGGCCACCAGGACGTGCGGCTGCTCGACGGCGGCCGCAAGAAGTGGGAGCTGGACTCCCGCGACCTGGTCGACGGCTCCGAGGTCCCCAGCCGCCCCGCCACCGAGTACAAGGCCAAGCCGCAGGACACCTCGATCCGCGCCTTCCGCGACGACGTCGTGGCCGCGATCGGCGCGCAGAACCTGGTCGACGTGCGCTCGCCCGACGAGTTCAGCGGCAAGCTGCTCGCCCCGGCCCACCTCCCGCAGGAGCAGTCGCAGCGCCCCGGCCACGTGCCGAGCGCCCGCAACATCCCGTGGTCGAAGAACGCCAACGACGACGGCACGTTCAAGTCCGACGAGGAGCTCAAGGCCCTCTACGAGGCCGAGCAGGTGGACCTGTCGAAGGACACCATCGCCTACTGCCGCATCGGTGAGCGCTCCGCCCTGACCTGGTTCGTCCTGCACGAGCTGCTCGGCCAGACCAACGTCAAGAACTACGACGGCTCCTGGACCGAGTACGGCTCGCTCGTCGGCGTGCCGATCGAGCTCGGCGCCGACAAGTAAGCCTCCCGACCCTCCCCTCATCCTCAGGAACCTCAGGAGTACGACATGTGTGGAGCAAAGGCCGGCGGCCCCGACGCTTCGACGATCAAGCCCGGTGAGACCACGATCCAGGGCCAGGTGACCCGCGACGGCGAGCCCGTCACCGGTTACGTGCGCCTGCTCGACTCGACCGGCGAGTTCACCGCCGAGGTCCCCACCTCGGCCACCGGACAGTTCCGCTTCTACGCCGCCGAGGGCACGTGGACCGTCCGGGCGCTGGTCCCCGGCGGCACGGCCGACCGCAAGGTCGTCGCCCAGCCGGGTGGCCTCGCGGAGGTCGCGATCGCGGTCTGATCCGCACCGCACCGTGAACGGCCGAAGGGCCGCGCCCCAGGGGGTTGGACGCCACTGGAACGGGGTGCGGCCCTTCGGCTACCGGCGGCGTCCGCCGTCCAGCTCGTCCCACCACTCGTCCGACTTCGGGTCACCGGAGGGATCGTCCCACCATCGGTCATCCGGGCCGCGCCGGTTGGCGACGACGGCCGCCAAGGGCGGGATCACCATCGCCACGACGCACATGCCGACGGCGACCGGCACCGACCACAGCCGCACGACGCCCCACGCCAGGACGAACAGCGTGAGGCACGTCCCCATCATCACGAAGTACACATGGCGCCTGCGCGCGTACATACGCCCAGCGTACGACCGGGCGGCCTCAGTACACGAGCGCCTGCACGCCCTCCGTCGTCGCCTCCTGGACGAAGACCTGCGCGCCCGCGATCCGCACGCCGGGGATGACGTCCTGCTCCGAGATGTCGCGGCGCGCCGCGCACTGCGTGCAGAGCGTGATCCGGCCGGCCGACATGACCGAGTCGATCAGATCCGGCAGCGGCGCCGCATGCGGGAGATCGAATTCCGCCGCCCGGCCCGGCAGCGCGAACCACGACGACTCGCCGGTCAGCCAGAGCGACACCTCCACCCCGCTGGCCACGGCCACGGCCGCCACCGTGAAGGCCTGGGAGCAGCGCTCGGGGGCGTCGGCCCCGGCGGTCACCTTGATCACGAGCTTCTTCGCCATGGCGGCATCGTAAGGCCCCACACGTAAGGGCCCTCACAGAGAGAGACGGGCGCCGCCCGACTACAGTGGGACCGGCTCTGATACCTGCCCCAACAGCTCACCGAGGAGCACCCCGTGCTTGAGGCCTTCTTCTCCGCCCTGCTGGTCCTTGTCTGCGTCGGCGTTCTCGCCTTCGCCGGGCTCACCGTGAAGAAGCTGTACCAGGGCCAGCGCTGATACCCGCCACCCTCCCCACCACCACAGATCGCCTGAGCTTCCCATGATCGAGATTCCGTCCGACCTGAACCCCTCCCTCGTCCCCCTCGCCTTCCTCCTCGGCAACTGGGCGGGCGCGGGCGTCACCGACTTCCCCGGCGCCGAGAAGGCGAACTTCGGCCAGGAGGTCTCCTTCACCCACGACGGGCGGGACTTCATCGAGTACCGCTCGTACACCTGGGTGCTCGACGCCGAGGGCAACAAGGTGAAGCCGCTGGAGTCGGAGTCCGGCTTCTGGCGCGTCGACGAGCACCGCAAGGTCGAGGTCGTGATGGTCCGCGACGACGGTGTCGTCGAGGTCTGGTACGGCGAGCTGGCCGACAAGAAGCCGCAGATCGACCTGGTCACGGACGCCGTCGCGCGCACCGCCGCCTCCGCCCCCTACACCGGCGGCAAGCGGCTCTACGGCTATGTGAAGGGCGACCTGATGTGGGTCGGCGAGAAGCAGACCCCCGAGGTGCCGCTGCGCCCCTACATGTCGGCGCAGCTCAAGAAGGTCGTCACGCCCGAGGAGGTCGCCGACATGGCGCGCAACCTCGGCGACCTGCCCGACGACGGCATCGCTTTCTTCAAGTAGACCTAGACTCTCTGGTGTGGCGAGCACCGACTCCAGGAGCACCGGCTCCGACTGGAAGAGCGATCTGCGGCAGCGCGGCTACCGGCTGACACCGCAGCGACAGCTCGTTCTCGAAGCCGTCGACACCCTTGAGCACGCGACCCCCGACGACATCCTCTGCGAAGTGCGCAAGACGGCGTCGGGGGTCAACATCTCCACGGTGTACCGGACCCTGGAGCTGCTGGAGGAGCTGGGCCTGGTCAGCCACGCCCACCTCGGGCACGGCGCGCCGACGTACCACCTGGCCGACCGCCACCACCACATGCACCTGGTCTGCCGGGACTGCACGGACGTCATCGAGGCCGACACCGAGGTCGCCGCGGAGTTCACCGCCAAGCTGCGCGAGACCTTCGGCTTTGACACCGACCTGAAGCACTTCGCGATCTTCGGGCAGTGCGGGAAGTGCCGCCAGGAGTAGCGGCAAGCGCGGGCAGAAATAAAAGCCGCGGCCCGCTGGTCGTACCCTTTGTGAACATGAAGAGCCCCCTCTTGTCCCTGCCCGGCGCCGTCCCCGCCGAGGGCGTGGACGAAGGCGTCGCCGCCCACTACGGCGACCTGTTCCGCGAGCAGCGCGCCCTCGCCGACGGCACCGGATTCGTCGACCTCTCCCACCGCGGTGTGGTCACCGTCACCGGCTCCGACCGCCTGAGCTGGCTGCACCTGCTGCTCACCCAGCACGTCAGCGAGCTGCCCGCAGGACAGGCCACCGAAGCGCTGATCCTCTCCGCCAACGGCCACATCGAACACGCCCTCTATCTCGTGGACGACGGTGAGACCATCTGGGCGCACGTCGAGCCCGGCACGCAGGACGCGCTCATCGCGTACCTGGAGAGCATGAAGTTCTTCTACCGCGTGGAAGTCGCCGACCGCACCGACGAGTTCGCCGTCGTCCACCTGCCCGCCGGTTCCATCGCCCCGGTCCCCGAGGGAGTCGTCGTACGCGAGACGGCGCACGGCCGCGACCTGTTCCTGCCGCGCGCGGACCTGGAGGCCTACGCGGAGCAGAACGGCCCGGCGGCCGGTCTCCTCGCGTACGAGGCGCTGCGGGTGGAGACACACCGGCCGCGCCTCGGCTTCGAGACCGACCACCGCACGATCCCTCACGAGCTGGGCTGGATCGGCACCGCCGTGCACCTCCAGAAGGGCTGCTATCGCGGGCAGGAGACCGTCGCCCGCGTCCAGAACCTGGGGAAGCCGCCGCGCCGCCTGGTCTTCCTCCATCTGGACGGCAGCGACGTCCACCTGCCGGTGGCCGGGACGCCGGTCCATCTCGCGAGCGAGGGCGCCGAGGGCCGCAAGCTCGGGTTCGTCACCACCTCCGCCCGCCACCACGAGCTGGGGCCGATCGCCCTCGCGCTGGTGAAGCGGAACGTGCCGGTGGACGCGGAGCTGGTGGCGGGGGACACCGCCGCGGCCCAGGAGGTCGTGGTCGAGCCGTAGGTCCCAGACGCGGGCTCACATCTCCAGGAGCACCGTGAACGGCCCGTCGTTCGTCAACCCCACCCGCATCCGCGCCCCGAAGCGGCCGGTCGCCACGGTCGCGCCCAGGGCGCGCAGCCGGGCCACGACCTCGTCGACCAGGGGCTCGGCCACATCGCCGGGGGCCGCCGCGTTCCAGGTGGGGCGGCGGCCCTTGCGGGCGTCGCCGTAGAGGGTGAACTGGCTGACGACGAGCAGCGGCGCGTCGATGTCGCTGCACGACTTCTCGTCGGCCAGCATGCGCAACGTCCAGAGTTTGCGGGCCAGTTGGGCCGCCTTCTCCTTGGTGTCGTCATGCGTGACGCCCACCAGGACGCACAGGCCCTCGCCGTCGATCTCGCCCACCGTCTCGGGGCCGCCATCGCCCTCGACGACCACACTCGCGCCGTCCACCCTCTGCACCACTGCTCGCATGCGGCCATCATGCCGTGTCCCCGTGACGGCCGGACGGGCCCGGCGGTTCCATCGGATGCCCAGGATCCCCCCATCTGGGGCTGATTCCGGGCACTCATTCACATAGCGGCCACTCGGGGTGGCACGATGCTCACACGCGGTGCACCGCGTCGGCCGGTCGAGGGGACGGGTAGAGCAACATGATCACACCAAGTACGGGGCAGTCGCCCGGCCGCATCTCGCTGCGGCGCACACCGGTTCCGCGTCCGCCGACGCAGCGCACGGCGAGTCCGCTGCTGCCCGAGGTGCCGGTGCGCGACCTCGCGGCGCGGCGGCTGCCGGAGCTTCGGGAGCTGCGCAGGGCGGCGCAGCAGGACGAGGCCGACCTCAGCTATGTGCGTCGGCTTCTCCAGGGGCGCATCGACATCCTGCGGGCCGAGATCGCGCGCCGGGGGAACACGCTGGAGCCGAAGCCGGAGGCGGCCGTCGTCGACCGGCTCTCGGAGATCCTGGCGGACGCCCCGGCCAGGCAGCGCTCGTCGGCACGGCACGTCACGCTCGGCACGCCGCACAGCGAGGAGTACCGCCTGCTGGCCACGGAGATGCTCGCCGAGGTCGCGCTCTCCGACCTGGCGGCCCGCACGGACGATGAGCTGAACGCGGCCATGGGCCGCCTCGTGCGGTACGAACAGCAGGTCTCGCGGCGGCGCCAGTCGCTCCAGCGCACGGCGGACCATTGCAGCGCGGAGATCACCCGGCGCTACCGCGAGGGCGAGGCGCAGGTGGACGATCTGCTGGTGTGACCCGGGCTCACGCAGAAAACCGGTGGGCAGAACGTGCCGGGCTGCCTAGCGTGGGCGCATGCGTGATCTTGAAGGCGATGTCGAGGTAAGAGCGGTCACCGACGCGGAGCTACCCGTCTGGGTACGGGCCGCCCACGCCGGTTTCCTGCACCCGCTGGCGGGCGTCTCCGACGACACCGTGGCGCACGCCCGCGCCCGGGGCGACATCGGCCGCGTGCAGGGGGCCTTCGACCGCGGCCGCTGCGTGGGGACGTACCGGTCCTACACCCAGGAGCTGACCGCGGTGGGCGGTGCCGCCGTGGCCGCCAACGCCGTCTCGGTGGTGACCGTCGCGCCCACGTACCGGCGCCGCGGCATCCTCACCCGCATGATGGCCGCCGATCTCGCGGCGGCGAAGGAGCGCGGTGACGTGGTCGCCACGCTCATCGCCACCGAGTACGGGATCTACGGCCGGTTCGGCTTCGGGCCCGCGACCTCGGTCACCGAGTGGACGGTCGACGTGCCGCGCTCGGGGCTCGACCCGCGCTGGTCGGGGCCGTCGGACGCCGGGGCCCGCATCGATCTCGTCGACGGCGACGACGTACGCGAGTTCGGGCCCGAGCTGCACGAGCGGTTCAGGGCCGCGCGGCACGGCGCCGTCAACCGCGACCAGTGGTGGTGGCTGCGGAACACCGGGCAGCAGGCCACGCCCGAGCACCCCTGGCAGGAGCCGTTCTACGCCCTCTACCGCGACCCGTCGGGGCGCGTCGACGGCCTGGTCGCGTACCGGGCCACGGACGACGAGCGGAGCGACACCCAACAGCCGGCCAACACCTTGACGGTGCTGTCGCTGATCGCCGTCACGCCCGCCGCCGAGCGGGCCCTGTGGCACTTCGTCTGCTCGGTCGACCGGGTCGTCACGGTGAAGTCCGGCTGGCGGGCCCCCGACGACCTGCTCCCGCAGCTGCTGCCCGACCCGCGCGCCGCCAGGGTGAGCGGGCACGTGGACTGGCTCTGGGTGCGGATCCTGGACGTCGTACGGGCCCTGGAGGCGCGTACGTACGCGGGGTCAGGCGCGCTCGTCCTTGAGGTCGCCGACGCGGCGGGGCTCGCGGGCGGGCGCTATCGGCTGGAGGTGGCGCAGGGCGGTGGCGCGGTGTGCGCGCCGACCCGTCAGGAGCCCGATCTCACCCTGGACGTCGGAGAGTTGGCGCGGCTGTGGCTGGGGGACGAGTCCGTGGCGCGGCTCGTGGCGCTCGGGCTCGTGGCCGAGGAGCGGGCCGGGGCGGCCGCGGCGGCCGACGCCCTGTTCCGTACCGCCCGGCGGCCGTGGTGCCAGGACGTCTTCTGAGGCGGGCCCGGGAAAGCTGAGTCCCGGCTCCCCCGTAGCCGGGAGCCGGGACTCGGTTTTCCGACGGCCGGCCGGACTCCCGGCTCCCCTCCGGATGGGAACCCGGCCAGTCGGACCCGCTCAGCCGGGCCGTCAGCCCGACTGTGCGAGGAGCAGGACGAGCAGCGCCGCCCCGACCCCGCTGATCTTGGTGTTCTTCGCCTTGATCCCCACGGTCAGCAGGACGAAGGCGATGATGCCCAGCGGTCCGTACTTCCACTGGATGAGCTGTTCGAAGCCGATGGCGAGGGCGGCGACGGCAAGGGCGATGAGCGGCATGGCGTTCCTCCTTCGGATCGGGGTGGCGGACCCCGTTCGGCCGGTGGCCAACTGGCGGGCCGGGTGGGTATGTCGCCACGGCTGCCGATGGGTGGTGGCCAACCCCGGAAGGGTCTGACCATGTCGCCAAAGTTGGCTACCAACTTCAACTGACTTATCTCCGCCAGGAGTCGACTCATAACCACCTTTCCCGCAACTCCCCTAAGATGGCGCGAAGTTGTACTGTTTGGTTGTGAGCACGGAACACGCACCCGTCAACGGGCGCAAGCGGCGGCGCTCCCACCGCGAGGTGGCCGACGTACTGCGCGACCGCATCAGGTCCGGAGCGCTGCCGCCCGGCCGGCGCATGCCCACCCAGGCCGAGCTGGCGGACGAGTTCGGCGTGGAGCGCGGAGCCGTGCGCGAGGCGCTGCGCATCCTGCACCGCGAGCACCTCCTGTCCAATGTGTCCAAGGGGAGCCCCGCCACGGTGGCCGACGCCTCCGAACGCATGCTCGCGGGCGGTGGCGCGGCGTGCCCGCAGCCCACGATGGTCGGCCTCGCGCCGCGCGTCGCGGCGGCCTTCGAGGCGCCGCACGTGGAGATAGACGCGCTCTGCCTGACCTCCGTCTCCCTCACCATGGCGATCGGCGAACCGCTCCGGCGGATCCACGCCGGGCAGCGCAAACCGGCCAAGGTCGACGTCCGGGTGCTGCTACCGAGCCGCGACATCGACCTCGCCTTTCCGGCGGCGGTCGACTGCGGGGACGACGAGGACGGCCGCGTCCACCGCCGCTGGCTCGACCAGCGCAACGCGCAGGGGCAGGTGCTGCGCCACAACCTCCTCGCGCTGCGGGCCTCGCACGGCATCGACGTATCGGTGCAGTTCCGCGCGCTGCCGTTCACGCCCCCGGTGAAGCTGTACCTGATCAACGGCGCGGAGGCGCTCTTCGCGTACTACACGCTCACCAAGCGGGACGAGGAGATCGGCCAGGAGTCCCTGGAGATGTACGACGCGCAGGGCGCGCAGTCGATGCTCTTCCCGTTCCGGCAGGGGGACGGGCTGCGGGACACGACGTTCGTGGAGCAGTCCCACCTGTGGTTCAACGCGCTGTGGAACACGATCAGCCGGGATCTGGAGCTGGCGGCGGGCTGAGCGGGATCCCGCCGCCGGCCCGCTCAGCCCGCCGGGCCTGTCACCATCAGGGCGAGGACCACGGCGCCGATGGAGCTGCACGTGGCGTTCTTCGCCTTGAGGCCGATGGTCAGCAGGAGGAGACCGGCGATGCCCATTGGGCCGTACTTCCACTGCACGAGCTGTTCGACGGTGACAGCGACCACGGCCGCGAGGAGGGCTATGACGGGCATGATGGTTCCCCCTTCTGCCATCTTGACCAAGTTGGCAACCAACTCTGCTGTAGTTGTCCCCACTTGGTTCGGCTGAATAAACAACTTCACTTCAACTGCCCCGAGATGGCGGCCAGTTGTATCGTTTGGTCGTGACCCAGGAGAACGTTGCAGTGAACGGCAGCAGAAAGCTCTCACCCCAGGACATCGCCGACGCCATCCGGGACCGCATCAAGGCGGGTGAGCTGAAGGCGGGCGACCGCCTGCCGACCCAGGCGGAGCTCGCCGACGAGTTCGGCGTGGAGCGCGGCACCGTGCGGCAGGCGATGAAGAAGCTCCAGGGCGAAGGCCTCCTCTCCAACGTCAGCAAGGGCAGCCCGCCGAGGGTCGCCGCATCGGGCCCGGCCCCCGCGAGCCGGGGCCCCCAGCCGTCCATGGTCGCCCTCGCCCCGCGCCTCGCCGAGGCGTTCGCGGAGCAGGACGTGCGGATCGACGTGGTCTCCTACACCGCCGAGACGCTGATGATCGCCCTCGGGGAGCCGGTCCGTCTGATCCATGAGGGCCGCATCCGCCCGCGCTCGATCGAGGTGCGGATCCTGCTGCCGAGCAGCGACATCCAGCTGGCGTTCCCGGTGCCGGTCCAGTACGACGCGGAGAGCCGCGAGCGGCTCCACCGGCGCTGGCTGAACCAGCGCAACGCGCAGGGCCAGGTCCTGCGCCACAACCTGCGCGCGCTGCGGGCCTCGCACGGCATCGACGTCGACGTCACCTTCCGCGCGCTGCCCTTCACCACGCCCGTCAAGCTCTACCTCCTCAACCACCGCGAGGCGCTGCTCGCGTACTACACGCTGGGGCGCGAGCAGCTGGAGCTGGACGCGGACGGCGGCAGCGAGGTGCTGGACCTCTATGACGTGCTGGGTGTCAAGGCGCCGCTCTTCTCCTTCGGCGGGCCGGGGGAGGAGTCGCGTGACGCCCAGTTCGTGGAGGAGTCGCAGAAGTGGTTCGACGCACTCTGGGCAACCATCACCACGGACCTGACACTCTCTTAAGTGACCGCTGACTCGACGCAATCCGACGCGATATGGCCCGAGGGACTCGGTGACGAGACCGAAAGGCTTCATGATCTGATCGATCCTGTTCGGTTCGTGCTCTTCGACTTCGACGGCCCCATCTGCCGGCTCTTCCCCGGACGCTCGGCCCAGAAGGCGGCCGAGGACCAGGTCCGGTGCCTGGCGGGGCTGGGCCTGCCCGGCCTGCTCTCCGAGGAGGAGCGGTGCCAGGTCGACCCGTACGTCGTACTGCGCGCCGTCGACCGCCGGCGCCCCCGCAGCGATCTGGTCGAGGAGCTGGAGAAACGTCTTACCCAGCACGAGCTGACCGCCGTGGTCTCCGCCCTCCCCACCCCGCACGTCGACCCGCTCATCCGCACCTGGACGGCGGTCGGCGCCCGGTTGGCCATCACCACCAACCACTCCCCGAGCGCCGTGAGCCGTTACCTCGCCTCGCGCGGCCTCCTGGAGTGCTTCGCCCCGCACATCTACGGCCGCACCCAGGACCTCCGGCTACTCAAACCCGACCCGCACTGCCTGCACCGTGCCCTGCGGGCCATGGGCGCCGACCCGCAGACCACCCTGATGATCGGCGACGCCCCCACGGACTTCGAGGCGGCCCGCCGGGCGGGCGTCGGGTTCCTGGGCTACGCGCGCGGTGCACGCGAGGCCCGGCTGCTCACGGCGGCGGGTGTGCGGCACGTGGTCCCGTCCCTGGAGCCCGTCCTGAAGCGGCTGCGTGGCAAGGGGCGCTGAGGGAGGTCACCAAGGGCGGGCGGAGGCGGCGTACGGCGCGCCGGTGTCCACATTGCGGCATGTCACAGAAACGGTTCCGGTCACCGGATACCCTCTGCGCTCATGCCGTCACCTCCGCCTCGCTCCCCCCACGAGGCGCCGAAGAGCGGGCGCCGCGAGACGTGGATCCGACGCCTCGCCGACTCGCACAGGGACCACCCGGACCGTGAGGTCGTGGCAGGTCACCACAACATCAACTATGTCGTGCCGCTCAGCTGGTCCCTCGCCCTGCTGCTGCGCACGATGCCGTTCCGGGCCCGCGTCAAATGCCGGATGCCGCGCCGGACCGTGGAGGTGGTGCCGCGCATCTGGCCCAGCGAGGCGGAGCTGCTCAAGGTGGTGAGCCGGCACCTCGCTGAGGTGCCGCGCTGCTTCCGGGACTTCGGGGACTGGTCACTGCACTCCTACCGGGCGGGGCGGGCGCTGTCCGACGTCCAGCCCGAGGGTCCCGTCGGAGAGCCGATGATGCGGTCCTTCGCCGAGTTCTTCGCCAGGACCGCCTCCGTGCCGGAGGCGGAGCTGCCGCCCCGGCCCGCGGGCTGGCCCGAGTCGGCGCGGACCGAGGAGTTCCTCGCCTGGCTGGTCGACTTCACCGAGGAGCGCGTGCACCGCCCCCACCGGTGGCGGTTCCATGAGCTCTTCACCGCCGTCGGCATCCGCCCCGGCGTCATGGCCGCCTTCCGCGACGACCCGGACCGCCCCCGCCTGACGCCGCGGCCCTTCTGCCTGCTCCACACCGACGTGCACCGCGCCAACGTCGTCGTCGACCGCAAGCAGGTCGCGGTCATCGACTGGGAACTGGCCATGTACGGGGACCCGTTGCACGACCTCGCCACCCATCTCGTACGCATGGAGTACGAGAAGGACGAGCAGAGCATGATGAAGGAGCTGTGGGCCGAGGCGATGGAGCGCGCCGGGCACCGGGACATGACCGCGGGCCTGGCCGCCGACCTGCCCGTCTACCTCGACTTCGAGTACGCCCAGTCCGTCTTCCCCGACATCATGCGGGCCGCGCTCGACCTGACCGTGCCGCCGGGCGAGCCGGACGACGCGGACTTCGCGTACGCGGCGGCGCGGGTCTGCCGGGCATTGCGGCGCGCCGCCGAACCCCTGAAGCTGGACGAGGTGCCGGACGAACGGCGGGCGGAGCGGGCCCTGCGGGAGTGGTTCGCGGGGCCGTTCGGCCGGGCCCTGGGCGAAGGGGAGGCACGGGACATGGACGGTGACGCCGACGAGACCGTCGAGCGGGATTCCGCTGGGCGCGGGCTGTATACGGATCCGGCCGAACTGGGCGAAGTGGCGCGGCTGTTGAGCGCGCCGGACGAGAGCTGCGTGCTCTTCGACTTCGACGGGCCGGTCTGCAGGCTCTTCCCGGACGGGTCATCCGCGAGCGTCGCCCGCGAGCTGCGGGAACACGCCCGCGAGCGCGGCGTCAGCGGTGTCCTCACGCCGCGGGAGGAACGGTCCGCCGACCCTCACGACGTGCTGCGCGCCATGGATCGCGCCGTGCGTGAGGGCGTGATCCAGGACGCCGCTCTGATCGCAGAACTGGAGGCGATCCTCACGGCCGGCGAGGTCAGGGCCGCGCACACGGCACCGGCCACGCCCGGCGCCCACCGGCTGATCCGCGGGCTGCGGGAGCGGGGCGCGCGTATCGCCGTGGTCACCAACAACTCGCCGCGCGCCGTTGCCGCCTACCTCCACCTGCACGGCCTGACCGACGCGTTCGGCCCGCACATCCACGGCCGTACGGACCGGCCCGCCCTGCTCAAGCCGGACCCCGACTCCCTGAACCGGGCCCTGCGCGGCCTGGGCGCCCAGCCCGCCGAGGCCGTGATGATCGGCGACACGGCGACCGACCTCCAGGCGGCGCGGGACGCCAAGGTCCTGTTCGTGGGGTACGCGCGCGACGAGCGCAAGGCCGCGCCGCTGCGAGAGGCCGGGGCCGAGCTCGTCGTCCCCACGCTGGAACCGCTGTTGCGGCTCCTGGACACGGGCCCTTCCTGACCGGACCGCAGCCGTGCACCATGGTCTTCTCGTGTTGGGTCTTGCAGTCAGCTCCGGTAAGGAAGAGGTGACTTGGTGGCGCCGAGCGGCCGTCATTCGGTGCGGGAGCGGGCGGCGGCGAGCTGGGTGGACGCGGAGAGCGCCGTCACCAAGGCACTGCTGCTCGGCGTGTTCTGCCTAGGCCTGGTCGCGCAGTTCGTGCAGCCGGTGGGGGATGCCCTGGAGGGCAAGGCCTATCTGGGCGGCGCCATCCTCAGCCTGGTCGGCTATGTCCTTTACGCCGAGGTGCGGCGGCTGAACGACGCCCTGCGGCCGGAGGCGTGGTGCGTCCGGTTCTGCGCGTCCTGGAGGATTTCGGCGGTGAGGGGCATCCCCGCCCGGTGACCATCCGCATCCTGGTACCGGACTTCACCGCTCCGATGGCGATACCAGGAAAGCTGGACGGGGACGGCAAGGCCGTGGACGATCCCGACTTCCGGGCGGCGCTGCTGGCGAAGGCCCAGGGGTTCGCGGCCGCTCTGGACGAGCTCGCGCAGGACCTGGTGGGCCGGCGCGCCGTGGACGTGCGGTTCCGTGCCCTGCACATCACACCGCTCCTGAAGTTCTGCCTGATCAACGACGAGGAGCTGTTCGACGGCATCTACGACGAGGTGGTGAGGAAGACCGCGCGCACTCCCGCGGAGCGCCAGGTGTTGGACCTCATGGGCTACAAGGCCTCCCTGACCCGCTGGCATGTCAGATCGGGAGCCCGGGCACGGGAGAAGGTCGCGCAGCGGCGCGAGCTCTTCGACACCCTGTGGGACCTCGCCTCGGCGCTGCCCGAGCCGCCCTCCGCTCACGCCTAGCGACGCCCCTCACGCGTGGCGACGCCGCTCACGCGTAGCGCTGGAGGCCGGTGCGCAGTTGGGCGAAGGCGCGGTTGGCCGAGGTCACCGCGTCGGGCCAGGCCTCGTCCGCGCTCTCGCCGGCGGTGATCCGGCGCCAGTTCTCCTCCGCGAGGATCCGCTGGACGGCGACGATCTGGGCCGCGGCCAGGCGGGATTCCAGGGGGTTGCCGCCGTGTGCGGCGGTCAGGGCCTCGGCGAGGGCCTGTTCGGAGCGGTTCTGGTAGCCGTGGAGGCGGGCGACCAGGGACGGGGTGCCATAGAGCAGGCGGTGGAAGGCGAGGACCGCGGGGACGTCGCAGAGGCCGGTCACCGGGTCCCGGCGCGCGAGGCCGTCCAGGAAGTGGCGCTGGAGGGCGTCGAGGGCGGGGCGCTTGCCGGGGCGGGCGGCGACGACGCGGGCCGGCTCGTCCTCGTGGTCGGCGAAGCGGTGCAGGACCAGGTCCTCCTTGGCGGCGAAGTAGCGGAAGAGGGTCGGCTTGGAGACCTCCGCCGCGGCGGCCACCTCCGCGACCGACACCTTGTCGAAGCCCTTCTCCAGGAAGAGCGCGATCGCCGTCTCGGAGATCGCCTGATGGCGCTGCTGCTTCTTGCGGGTCCGCAGGCCGGGCTCGGCGGGCTCGGCGTCGCTGCTGGTCATGGGGGGAGTCTAAGGGGCGGCGGGAGCGTGATGTTACTCGGTTACGAATTTAACTCGGTTACATTATTCTGGTGGGCATGGCCGCTCCGACTTCCCAGACCTCCCCCGCCGCCCTCACCCAAGAACGCAGCTACCACGACGCCTGCCGCGCCGCACTCGACGGCATGGTCGAAGGCGCCCAGGAACGGGTCGTCTCAGGAGAGGACGTGTCCGCGTCCGGCGCCGACGCCGAAGTCCTCGGCCACCAGTTCCGCAGCCACGCCAAGGAGCTGCGCGAGCTGCCCGAAGCGCCCCTCTTCTTCGGCCGCCTCGACTTCGCCGCCACCGGCCCCGCCGCCGAGGAGGCCGGGGACCACCGCGGGCAGCGCTACCACATCGGGCGCCTGCGCATCACCGAGCACCCCTCGGCACCACCCCTCGTCGTCGACTGGCGCGCACCCGTCTCCCGCGCCTTCTACCAGGCCGGCGCCCGCGACCCGCAGGGCGTCGCCGTCCGCCGCCGGTTCGGCTGGGCGCCCGGCAGCAAGGGCGACTCCGCGGACCTCACCGGCATGGAGGACGAACACCTGGCCGAGGGCGAGGCCACGGAAGGCGGCGGCAGCCGCATCGTCGCCGGGGAGATCGAGCGGCCCCGCGTCGGCCCCATGCGTGACATCGCCGCCACCATCCAGCCCGAACAGGACGACCTCGTACGCGGCGCACTCACCGCCTCCCTCTGCGTACAGGGCGCCCCCGGCACCGGCAAGACCGCCGTCGGCCTGCACCGCGCCGCCTACCTCCTCTACACCCACCCCCAGCGGATACGCCGCTCCGGGCTGCTCATCCTCGGCCCCAACCAGACCTTCCTGCGCTACATCGCCGAGGTGCTGCCCTCCCTCGGCGAGAGCGGGGTGCGCCAGTCCACCGTGCGGGACGAGATCGGCCGTGACCACGGCCATCCGGTGCGTGCCACGGACGACGAGGCCGCCGCCCTGGTCAAGCACGACGTCCGGATGGCGGCCGTGCTGCGCCGCGCCCTGTACTCCCGCGTCGCGCCGCCCGCCGAGTCGCTGGCGGTGCCGGACGGGTCCTACCGCTGGCGGGTGCCGCTCGACGAGCTGGAGCGGATCGTGGACGCCGTGCGGGCCGAGGAGCCGCCGTACTCCGTGGGGCGCGAGCGGGTGCGCAGCCGGGCCGTGCGGGCCGTCCAGGAGCAGGCCGAGCGGCGCTCCGGGCCGCGCGGCAACGCCTGGGTGCGGAAGATCTGCCGGGCCCGGCCGGTGAGTTCCTTCGTCGACCGGGCCTGGCCCAAGGTGCGGGCGGACGAGATCCTCGCGGGGCTGCTCGCCGACCCGGACGCGCTCGCCGCCGCCGCGGACGGCATCCTCGACGCCGAGGAGCAGAAGGCGATCCTGTGGGCGAGGCCCCCGCGCTCGTACAAGTCCGCGAAGTGGAGCGCCGCCGACCTGGTGCTGATGGACGAGATCGAGGGTCTCCTCGACCGCCCCGCCGGATACGGGCACATCGTCGTCGACGAGGCGCAGGACCTGTCGCCGATGGAGTGCCGGGCCATCGCGCGCCGCTCGGACTTCGGTTCGCTGACGGTCCTCGGCGATCTCGCGCAGGCCACCACCCCCTGGGCAGCGCGCAGTTGGGCGGAGCTGCTCGGCCACCTCGGCAAGCCGGATGCCACCGTGACCCCGCTGACCACCGGCTTCCGGGTGCCACGGGCCATCGTGGGGCTCGCCAACCGGCTCCTCGCCCGCCTCGACGTCGACGTGCCGCCCGCGCGGTCCATGCGGGCCGACGGGGAGCTGCGCGTCCTCAAGACCCGCGACGTGGAGGCCGCCGCCGTCGAGACCGTGCGGGGCGCGCTCGCGTGGGAGGGCTCGGTCGGTGTCATCGCCGCCGACGCGCGGACCGGGCGGCTGCGCGCTGCCCTGGCGGCGGCCGGGATCGAGACGGCGGGCGCGGACGAGCTGGGCGCGCGCGTGACCGTGCTGCCCGCCTCGCTCGCCAAGGGCCTGGAGTACGACCATGTCGTCGCCGTCGAACCCGCCGAGATCGCGGCGGCCGAGCGGCGCGGCCCGCACCGGCTGTACGTCGTGCTGACCCGGGCGGTGTCCCGGCTCGACGTGGTGCACAGCGGGCCGCTGCCGTGGGAAGCGTGACGCCGCGTCGTGGGCGTCAGCGCTCCAGGACCGCCTCCATGACGGCCTTCGCGATCGGCGCGCCCAGCTTGCCGCCCGCGATCTCCGAGCGCGGGATGTCCATGTTCGACGGGTCGACGAAGACCGCCACCGCGACCGGAGACTCCCCGTCGCCGTTCTTGGCGTAGGAGACGAACCAGGCGTAGGGGCGTTCGTCGGTGACGTCCGCGCCGTGCTGGGCCGTGCCGGTCTTGCCGCCGACCGTGACGCCCGCGATCCGCGCCTTGTTCGCCGTGCCGTTCTCGACGGTGTTCTCCATCATCTCCTGGACCTTCTTCGCGGTGTCCTCGGAGACGGCCTGGTTCAGCTCGTGGGGCTCGGACTTCTCGATCGTCGTCAGGTCGGGGCCGCGCAACTCCTCGACCAGGTACGGCTTCATGACCTTGCCGTCGTTGGCGAGACCGGCCGTGACCATCGCCATCTGGAGCGGGGTGCTGGTCAGGCTGCCCTGGCCCATGCCGGTCAGCGCGGTCTGCGGCTTGTCGAGCCGCTCCGGATAGCTGCTTGCGGCGGCCCGCACCGGGATGAATTGCTCTTCGTTGAACCCGAACTTCTCCGCCGTCTCGCGCATCTTGTCCTTGCCGACCTTGAGCGCGATGTCGAGGAAGACGTTGTTGCAGGACCACTGCATGCCGGTCTTCACCGACACCTTGTCGCAGTTGGAGTCCGGCACGTCGTTGCCGATGCGGGTGGAGCTGAGGGGCAGTTTGTACGGGGTCCTGGCGCCGGTCGGCTTGTCGATGTCCGTGACGACGCCGTGCTCCAGGGCGGCGGCCGCCGTGACGATCTTGAAGGTGGAGCCCGGCGGGTAGATCTCGCGCAGCGCGCGGTTGCTCAGCGGCTTGTCCTTGCGCTTGGCGAGCCGCTGGAAGGTCCGTCCCTCCTCCTGCGAGATGCCCGCGAAGACGGAGGGGTCGTACGAGGGGGTGCTGGCCAGGGCGAGCACCTTGCCGGTGCGCGGGTCGAGCGCGACGACGGCGCCCTTGGCGTCCAGCCGCACCAGGCCGTCGTAGGCCGCCTTCTGCGCCTTGGGGTCGATGGTGGTGACGACGTCGCCGCCCTGCTGCTTCTTGCCGGTCAGCATGTCAAGGGTGCGCTTGATGAAGAGCCGGTCGTCGTTGCCGCTGAGGATGCCGTTGTGGACGCCCTCCAGGAAGGTGCCGCCCTGGGCCTGCGAGAAGTAGCCCGTCACCGGCGCGTACATGGGGCCCTGTTTGAAGGTCCGCTTGTACGCGAAGTCGGTGCCGGACGTCTTCTTCGAGCCGGTGATGGACTTGCCGCCGACGATGATGTCGCCGCGGGGGTGGGAGAAGGCCTCGATCTGCACGCGGCGGTTCTTCTCGTGGTTCGCCAGGTTGTCGTTCTGCGCGAACTGCACCCAGGTCGCCCGCAGCAGCAGCGCGAGCGTGAGGATCCCGCAGAAGACGGCGATGTGCCGCAGCGGACGGTTCATGGGTGGTGGCTCCCCCCGGGCCGAAGGATGAACGTTTCCGGTCCATCCTGTCCGCTTCCCCCGCGGCGTGGGCCGGAATCCGGCATCTACCGGCGGGTCGCGCCGCCGCGCAGCACCTCGATCACGCTCGCGTAGCTGTCGGAGCCGTGGCCCGCGGCGGCGGCCCGCTCCATCGTCGCCCTCAGGAGCTCGGGCAGGGAGTTGTCGATGCCGCGTTCGTGCGCGGCGTGGATGAGGTGGCCGATGGCGGCGATCTGTACGTCGATGGTGGCGTCGTCCCCCGGGTGGTGCCCGGCGTCGACCTGGGGCGCGTACGTCGTCAGGAAACCGGAGACGGCGCCGTTCAGCCAGCGCAGCGCGACCCCGGTGAAGTCCGTGGCGGTGGTCCCGTCGGCGGTCACCAGGGCGGTGCCGTGCAGCCAGCCGGTGAATGTCGCCCACATCAGGCCGAGCAGCGCGGAGTCGTACAGCGAGGCGAGGCCCGGTTCGGCGCCGAGGTAGAGCGGGTCGCCGAGCGCGGTGAGGGCGGGGCGGTGCGTCTCGAAGACGGCCTCGGAGCCGCTGTAGAGGAACATCATCCGCGGGTCGCCGACGCCCGGCGGGGTCGTCATGATGCCGCCGTCGAGGTAGCCCGCGCCGTGCGAGGTGGCCCAGGCTGCCATCGCCACGGCCTGCTCCGGCGCCCCCGAGGTGAGGTTGACCAGCGCCTTCCCGGCGAGTCCGCCCGCTTCGGCCACCGGGTCGAGGACGGTGCGCAGCGCGTCGTAGTCGAGTACGCAGACCAGGACGAGACCGCTCGCGGCGACGGCGTCCCCGGCGGTCACCGCCACGCGCGCGCCGCGGTCGGCCAGGGGCTTCGCCTTCCGCGCGGTGCGGTTCCAGACGGTGGTGGGGTGGCCGCGGTCCAGGAGGGCACCGGCGAGGGCGGAGCCCATGAGGCCGAGGCCGATGACGGTGACGGGAGCGGAAGCGTTCGTGCCCCGAGCGTTCATGTCCGGGGCGTTCACGTTCTGGGCGTTCATGTTCTGTGCGTTCGTGTTCTGCGCGTTCATGGGGATCACGCTCGCAGGGCGGGGCGGCGCCCGACAGTGACAGTGGTGACGGCGATCACCAAATTCCTGCCAGGGTCTCGCCGGGTGCCCCCGTCCTCGTACGCTCGCCGCATGAGCGCTGGTTCCGTCGCGGTGGTCGTGGCCGAGGAGATCGGGATCCCGTCCTGGGATCTGTACGAACTGAGCATCCCCTTCACGGTGTTCGGCAAGCCGCAGCCCGACCTGTCCGACCACTGGTACGACCTGCGGCTGTGCGCCACGGGTGAACGGGAGGGCGGGGACGGCCCGTTCGGCCTCGCCCTGCGCACCCCCTACGGGCTCGAAGGCCTCGCGGGGGCGGACACCGTCATCGTGACCTCCGTACCGGACGCCTGCGTGGACGAAGGCAGGGCGCTGCCGCCGGGTCTCACGGACGCGTTGCGCGACGCCCACGCGGCCGGTGCCCGCATGGTCTCCCTGTGCACCGGCGCCTTCGCGCTGGCCGAGGCGGGGCTCCTGGACGGCCGCAGGGCGACCGCGCACTGGATGCACACCGCCCAGCTCGCCGCCCGGTACCCGAAGGTGACGGTCGACGACTCCGTCCTCTACGTGGACGACGGCGACGTCCTGACCAGCGCCGGCCTGACCGCGGGCGTCGACCTGTGCCTGCATCTGGTGCGCCGCGACCTCGGCGCGCACGTCGCCAACCAGCTGGCCCGGCGCATGGTCGTACCCGCCCACCGCCCCGGCGGGCAGGCGCAATTCATCGACCTGTCCGTGCCCGAGACGGACGACGCGGGCCTCGGTCCCGTACTGGAGTGGGCCCGCGCCCGCCTGGACCGTCCGCTGACCGTCGACGACCTGGCGCGGCGGGCCGCGATGAGCCCGCGCACCTTCTACCGCCGCCTCCAGGCGGCCACCGGCACGACGCCGCTCCAGTGGCTCCTGAACCAGCGCCTCGCGCGGGCCCAGAGCCTCCTGGAGTCGACGGACCTGCCGGTCGAGCGGATCGGCGAGCTGAGCGGCCTCGGCACGGCCAACAACCTCCGGCACCACTTCCTCAAGCAGGTGGGGGTGTCACCGGGGGACTACCGGCGGTCCTTCTTCAGCGCCGGTGCCGGTCAGGCCCGCGTCTCTTCGAGGGCGTCCAGCGCGGCCAGGACGTCGGCCGGCTCGGCCCGCACGGCGTAGTCGGTGTCGACGAACGCCCAGCGGATGACGCCCGCGCGGTCGATGACGTAGGTGGCGGGCAGCGGCAGGGTCCGGTGGTGACCGGCGTTCACGCGGTCGAGTTCGAAGCCCAGCCTGTCGTAGAGCGCGCCCAGTTCGTCGGAGAGGTCGAAGGCGATGCCGAACCGCTTGGCGACGCCGGAGCCGATGTCGCTGAGCACGGGAAAGGCGAGCCGTTCCTTCTCGGAGAGGGTGAGGCTCTCGTCGGGGATCTGCGGCGAGACGGCCACCAGACGCGCGCCACGGGCGGTGAGGTCGGCGTGGTGCTGCTGGAGGGCGCGCAGGGCGAGGTTGCAGTAGGGGCACCAGGCGCCGCGGTAGAACGTCAGGACGACGGGCCCCTCGGCGAGCAGGGCGTCCAGGGAGATCTCCTCGCCGGTGGCCGAGGCGAGGGTGAAGCGGGGCGCGGGGTCGCCGGCGCCGAGGGCGCTCTCCGCCAGGCGGGTGGCGAGGAGCTGGGCGGCGCCGCGGTCCATGACCTCCAGGACGTCCGCGGGCAGCCCGCGGTGGACGTTGGTGTACAGGTCGTGGAGTTCGTCCTTGAGGCTCATGCGGGGGCCCTTTCGGTCCTGAGCGGTCCGTGCCGGACCTGAACTTGGAACGGTCGTTTCAGGATGAGGGGGCGCGGGTGGAGCGTCAAGAGGTATCTTGGAATTACCGTTCCAAGAACGGTGCGAGGACGTACTCGGCGTGCGGGAGCCCCAACTCATGCCCGACATCAAGCACTTCGACCCGGACGAGGCGCTCGACCGCGTCGTCCGGCTCTTCTGGCAGCACGGCGCCGCCACGACGTCCATCCAGGCAGTGGCCACCGCGACGGGCCTCAACCGCTCCAGCCTGTACGCCACTTTCGGCGGTAAGCGTGAGCTGTACCTGGCCGCGCTGCGCCGTTACGTGCGCGACCACTCCGAGCGGGCGTTCCGGTTCCTCGCCGAGGACGGCCGGGGGCTACCGGCCGTACGCGCCTTCTTCGACGGACTGATCGAGCTGCGCTGCGCGGGCCCGTACGCCGGCTGGGGCTGCATGGTCGTCAACGCCCACGCCGGGCAAGAGCGCGCCGACCCCGAGGTGCGGGCCCTGCTGGAGCGGCACCACGGGCAGCTGCGGGACGCGATGCGCGGGGCGCTGGAAGTGGCGCGTACCGAGGGGGATCTGGCCCCCGGCGCCGATGTGGAGGCGGCGGCCGAGGTCCTCGCGCTCCTCGCGTACGGCGTGAACCTGCGCTCCCGGGCCGGGGCCGACGCCGCCGTGCTGCGCCGGACGGTGGACGTGGCGCTCGCTTCCCTGGGGTGACGCGGAGGGTGCCCGGGCCCGAGCATGGCCGGGCCCGCGGCTACCCGTCCCCGGCTCAGCGGCGGCCGAGCAGTTCCACCATCCTGGTCGCCCCGTCGGCGCCGTGCCCCGCCCCGATGACGCGGCGCGCCAGCCCCTCGGCGGCGCGCATCACGCCCGCCTCGATGCCGTGGGCCTCGGAGGTGTGGATGACGTGGGCCATCGTCGAGGCCGCCGACGTGATCGGGTTGCCCTCGCCCGAGAAGATGCCGTCGTCGATGTCCCCGCCCAGTCCATCGAAGACCGGCGGCAGGATCTCGCCGATGCCCTGGGCGAACGGGGTGAGCTCCCGCGCGGAGATCCCCTCGGCCTTCGCCACCGCCACGGCGTGCATGTAGCCGGTCATCGCGGTCCAGAAGATGTCGAGCAGCGCGATGTCGTACGCCGCCGCGCGGCCGATGTCCTCGCCGAGGTGGGTGTGGGTACCGCCCAGCGCGTCGAGGACAGGGCGGTGCCGCTCGTAGAGGTCCGCCGGGCCGCTGTGGAGGAAGACCCCGGCCGCGGTGCCGATGGTGGGGGTCGGCGTCATGATGGCCCCGTCCAGGTACGCGATGCCGTGCTCGGCGGCCCACCGTCCCGTGTCCCGTGCGCGGTCGGGGGTGTCGGCGCTGAGGTTCACGAGCGCGCGCCCCTTGAGCGCGGCGGCGACGGCGTCGCGGCGCAGTACGGCGTCCGAGGCGTCGTAGTTGACGACGCAGACGACGGTCAACGGGCTCGCCGCCACGGCCTCTTCGGCGGTACGGGCACCGATCGCGCCCCGCTCGACCAGCTCGGTGTCCCGCCCCGGGGTGCGGTTCCATACGGTGGTCCGCACCCCGGCCGCCAGGAAGGCGGCGGCCAGGGCCCGGCCCATCGGTCCCAGGCCGAGAACGGTGACGGCGAGGGGGCCGGTGACGGCAGACTGTTCGGCGTACGACGACGATGGCATGAGTCAGCTCCTGTGCAACAAATAAAGGGATGAAAAGGACCGAGGGGGACCCGAGATGACGCGCAGCCGTGCCCAGGACCCGAACGTGTGCGGTGTGACCGCCGCGATCGCCGTGATCGACGGCAAGTGGAAGACCGCGCTGCTCTGGCCGCTCGAAAGCGGCCCGCACCGGCCCGGTGAGATGCTGCGCCTGCTGCCGGGGCTCACCGAGAAGGTGCTGACCCAGGCACTGCGCGAGATGGAGGCGGACGGCATCGTGCACCGGGAGGTGCACGACGTACGGCCGCTGAAGACCGTCTACTCCCTCACGGAGTTCGGCCGTGACCTCTGCGAGGCGCTGGCCCCGCTGGCGGACTGGGGGCACCGCCGCCTGGACCGGCTCGCCGAGCCGCGGCCGGCGTTCCAGCCCGAGTCGAGATCCAACCCGGCTTTGACCAAGGCGTCCTGAGGTGTCGTCACCGCGCCTCCCTTCCGTGCTTCGCGGCGTGGTCACCAGACTGGCCCGAGAGGCCGCGCAGGCCAAGTACCCACAAAAAAGTGGCCATGCGGCGGAGGGCGTGGGTCACGCGGGCGGGCGGTGCGCGCGGCGGTAGTCGCGGGGCGTGGTGCCGGTGAGGGCACGGAAGTGGTGGCGCAGGGCCGCGGGTGAGCTGAACCCCGTCGCGGACGCGACGTGTTCGACGGGCGTGTCCGTCTCGCGCAGCAGCCGCATCGCCTCGTACAGGCGCGCGCGGAGCAGGTACTGGAGCGGGCTGAGCCCGGTGTGGGCGCGGAAGCGGCGCGTGACGCTGCTGACACTGGTGTTCGCATGGGCGGCGATCTCGGGGAGCGTGAGCGGGAGGTGGAGACGCGCCCGCATCCACCGCAGGGTGGGTTCGAGGCCCGCGCTCTCCGCGACCTCCCGGTCGATGGCCTCCTGGACGCTGTCCGCGTCGCCGTGCAGTGGCGTGATGAGCTCCCGCGACGTCTCGCCGGCCACTTGGCGGCCGTGGTCGCGGGCCAGCAGGTGCAGACAGATGTCCATGCCGCCGAAGACACCCGCGGCCGTGCGGAACGGCCCGTCCTCGACCACCGTGCCGGTCGCGTCCACGTCGATACGGGGGTACAGCTCCGCCAGCTCCTCGACGTACCGCCAGCCGGTCGTGGCCCGCCGCCCGTCGAGGAGCCCGGCCGCGGCGAGGACGAAGGTGCCGGTGCCGACGGCGGCGATGCGGCTGCCCCGGTCCGCCGCCGCACGGAGCGCGGCGGCGACGCCCTCGGGGGGACCGGCCCTGCGGTTCCCGTACGCGGTCACCAGGACGACGTCCGCGTCCGCGAGCCCTTCGAGGCCGTACGGCGCGCGGACGGCGAGCGGCGGCCCAAGGCCGCCGGTCGCCCGGAAGCCCGGGGCCGCGCAGAGCCTGACCTCGTAGGCCACGCCCTCGTGCCGGGAGGCGGCGCCGAAGACCAGACCGGGCGTGGTGAGGTGGTGGCCCGGCGCCCCGTCGAGGGCGAGGACGGCGACGGCGGTGACTGACATGTCGGTAACCCAACCACTCGGATACGGGGGCCGTACCCGCCGGGCCGGGCCGTCCCGGCGGCGGTCCTTCAGCCGTTCTTGTGGATCGTCTTCTGGATCCAGCTCTTGAACACGGGGACGTTGGTGTACAGCCCCGGGCCCGTCGCGCAGCCCTGCCGCTCGGAACCCGGCCCCGAGGTGGCCCCGATCAGCTCCCAGCGGCCGTTCTTCGCGCGCTGGAGCTGCGGGCCGCCGGAGTCGCCGTTGCACGCCATGGCCTTCGGCTTCCGGCTGACCGTGCACAGCCGGGTCCCGTCGGCCCAGCCCGGGCCGCACTCGGCCGCCGCGCCCCTGCGCGTCTCCAGCTGCTGGAGCCGGTCCGGGAACTTCGCGTCCTCCAGCGTCGGCGCTTCGACGACGGTGCCGTAGCCGAGGATGCGGGTGGGCGTGCCGGCGGGACCGGCCTTGGCGGCGATGCGGATGGGCTTCTGGGGGACCGGGCGGTCCAGGCGGATCAGCGCGAGGTCGTTCACGTTGGGCTTGGTGCCCGTCATGTCCTGCACGTAGCCGGGCGCGGTGACGATCTTGTCGATGTTCCGGACGGTGCCGCCGGTCGTGCGGTGGTCGCTCCCGACGCGGATCTTGCCGGTCAGGGTGGCCAGTTCGGGGTTCACGCAGTGCGCGGCCGTGAGCACCCACCGCGCGTCGACGAGCGTGGCCCCGCACTGGGCGCCGTACTGCTCGATCGGCACCGTCGCCATGAACGAGTAGCGCTGGGTGGCGTCGTCGCCGTTGACGATGGCGCCGGCGCTGCCGCTCATCGCCGTGCCGAGGAGCGCGGTCGCGCCGAGCACCGCGGCCCCTCGGGCGAGCAGGCGGCGCGGCCCCTTCCCGGAGCGGGAGACGGGAGCGGGCATGGTGGTCGTACGGTGCATGAGCCGGCCTTTCACAGACGCTGAGGGGAGAAGCTGGGCGCGGGACCCGGCGCTCCTCGCGCCCCGCCCGCCACCGCACAGCGATCATCCGGCGGAGCGGCGGGCCGCGAACAGCGGCTGTGATGTCACCCTGGGCCAAATTCTGGACAGGTAAGTTCTGGACATGTCAGTGATCGCCGTCCTCGCCCTCGACGGGGTGCCGGGGCACCAGCTCACCGCCCCCGGCCTCACCTTCGCCACCGCCGCGAGGCACCACCACCCGGTGGCGTACGAGGTGCGGATCTGCGCGGCCCCCGGGTTTCGCGGCACGGGCGGCCCCGCACCCTTCGGCGTCGACATCCCCTTGGGCCTGGAGGAACTCGACGACGCCGACACCGTGCTGCTGCCGGGACACGCGGGCTTCCGTGACGCGCCGCCGCCCGGGGTCACGGCCGCCCTGCGGGCCGCCGTCGCGCGCGGTGCCCGCGTCGGCGCCGTGGGCACCGGCACGTTCACGCTCGCGGCCACCGGCCTCCTGGACGGCCGCCGGGCGGCCACCAGCCGCCGGCACACGCGGGAACTGGCGGAGCTGCATCCCCGTATCGACGTCGACCCCGAGGGCGAGGTCGTCGCGGACGGCCCCTGTCACAGTGCCGCCGGTGTCCTCGGCGGCCTCGACCTCTGCCTGCACCTGATCACCCTGGACCACGGGGCGGCCGTGGCCATCGAGACCGAGCGGCAGCTGTTCCTGCATCTGCACAGCCGGCCCGAGGGACCCGGCGACGGCCCGGAGGCCGCGTACAACGCCGTCACCCCGCCCGGCAGCGGCCTCGGACCGGTCACCGAGTGGATGGAGGCCCACCTCCACCACCCGCTGACCCTCACCGAGATCGCCGCCCACGCGGGCCTCGGCGTCCGCGCCCTCACCCGCCGCTTCCGCGCCGACACCGGGCTCACCCCGCTCCAGTACCTGCTCCGCATCCGCGTCCAGCGCGCCCAGCGGCTCCTCGAACGCACAGACGAGCCGGTGGAACGCATCGCGGCCCGCACGGGCCTCGGCACCCCGGCCAACCTGCGCCACCACTTCCAGCGCTCCACCGGTACGAGTCCCACCACCTACCGCGCGGCGTTCCGCGCGCTGGTCTTTGACGTCACATGGCCCGAGCGGCCGGGGCCTTCGGGCCAGGAGCCGGGACCACGTCCGCGACGACACAGCTGACGTTGTCCGGGCCGCCGGAGCGGTTGGCGAGGGCGACGAGTTCACGTACCGCCCGTTCGGGGCCGTCGGCCGTGGTGATCACCTGGCGGATGTCGTCGGTGGGGACCACGGTGGTCAGGCCGTCGGAGCAGAGGAGGTAGCGGTCGCCGGGGCGGGCGTCGTGCAGACGCAGGTCGGGGGTGGCCGCCTCACCCGCGCCGAGGGCGCGGATCAGCAGGGAGCGCTGGGGGTGGGAGGCGGCCTCCTCGGGGCTCAGGCGTCCCTCGTCGACCATCGACTGGACGACGGTGTGGTCGTGGGTGACCTGGAAGAGCTCACCGTCCCGCAGGACGTAGGCGCGGGAGTCACCGATGTGGACGAGGGCGAGCTGCGACCCGGTCCAGAGCATCGCGGTGAGTGTGGTGCCGGCCTCGTCCTCACGCACCCCCCGTACGGCGCTGTCGGCCTGCTCGACGGCGTCCTCAAGGGCGTTGAGGAGAGAGCCGGCCGCGAAGCCGTCGGTCTCCAGGTGCTTGAGCGCGTCGATGGCGGCGGCCCCGGCGGGCGCCCCGCCGTGCCCGAAACCGTCGGCCACGGCGAGCAGACGGGCCCCCGCGTACGCGGTGTCCTGGTTGCTCTCGCGGACCAGGCCGGTGTCGGACAGTGCCGCGTAACGGATCTCCAGCGGTTCGGCGAGCGGGGTCGGGGTCGGGGTCATGGCGGGGTGGTCCTTCCTGGACAGGTGGTCGATGAGGAAGGCGGCCAGGTCCCGCCGCGCGGCGGTCTCCGCCTCGGCCCGGGCCCAGAACGCGCGGATCTCCTGGGCGGCCGCCGCCCCGTCCAGCGCGCGGACGTGCTGGATGCGGGCCAGCGGCATGCCGAGGCGTCGCAGCCAGGCCACCAGGCGGGCGTCGTCCAGTTGTTCGGGCGCGTAGAGGCGGTAGCCGGTCACCGGGTCGACGCGGGCGGGGGTCAGCAGGCCGAGCTCGTCGTAGAGCCGCAGCGCCTTGGGCGACAGCCGGGACGCCTTCGCGAACGCCCCGATGGTCAGCAACCCCATGCCCGCCCCTCCTCACGCCGGGCACACCGCCCGGCCCCACCGATGCTGTGGCCTCCCCCAAGGTGAAGGTCAACCGCGGGACCGCCGGGTCACCCGCGGGGCCGGCTGAACCGCAGCATGTTCCCCGCCGGGTCGCGGAACGCGCAGTCCCGCACTCCGTAGGGCTGGTCCATCGGCTCTTGGAGGACGTCGCCGCCCGCGGCGCGGATCCGCTCGAACGTCGCGTCGACGTCATCCGTACGGAAGATGACGCCACGCAGGAGGCCCTTGGCCATCAGCTCGGCGACCGCCCGCCGGTCGGAGTCCGTGGCGTTCGGGTCGGCGAGCGGCGGTTCGAGGACGATGTCCACGCCGGGCTGCGCGGGCGAGCCGACGGTGACCCAGCGCATCCCCTCGAACCCGACGTCGTTGCGCACCTCCAGACCGAGCACGTCGCGGTAGAAGGCGAGGGCCTTGTCGTGGTCGTCGACGGCGATGAAGCACTGTGCGAGGTTGATTTCCATGCGCCCCACGCTAGGGACCGCCGGGGGATCCGGCTTCTCCGTTCCTGACCGGTCGGGTGTAGATCTTGGCGACGCAGGCCGGGACGTCGGCACCGGACCCATGGTCGCGGGCCCGGTACGCACTCGGGCTCTCGCCGACCAGCTCCGTGAACCGCGAGCTGAACGACCCCAGTGACGTACAGCCCACCGCCATGCACACCTCCGTCACCGAGAGGTCCCCGCGCCGCAGCAGCGCCTTGGCCCGCTCGATCCGGCGGGTCATGAGGTAGCTGTACGGGGTCTCGCCGAAGGCGGCGCGGAAGCTTCGGGAGAAGTGGCCCGCGGACATCAGGGCGTCCCGGGCGAGGGCGGGCACGTCCAGGGGCTGCGCGTAGTCGCGGTCCATGCGGTCGCGGGCCTGGCGCAGCCGGACGAGGTCGGGGAGGGACACCACAGGGGGAACGTTACCGACTGCCTCTGACAGAGCGCGCGGTGAGCGTCCCGTTGTCACATCCCGGCAGTCACCGGTGTCTTCATGTCGAACGACCGAGTAACCGACCGACCGGCATCACTCGACACAGGAGGCCATCATGGCGCCGCGCATTCCCAAGGCCGAACTCCCCACCGAGCTCAAGGAGAACATGATCAAGCAGCTCGGCGAGGTGCCGGAGCCCGTCGAAGTGGTGTGGCACAGCCCCCAGGTCGCCACGTCCAACCTGGAGTTCTCGGCCAGGCTGAGCGAATGGGACGCGGTCGACGAGAGCCTCAAGTCGTTCGCGCACATGGCGGTCGCGGGGCAGGTCGGCTGCGGCTGGTGCCTCGACGTCGGCTACTTCCAGGCGCAGAACCAGCAGCTGGACCTGGCCAAGGCGAGCCAGGTGCCGCGCTGGCGCGAGTCGGACGTGTTCGCCCCGCTGGAGCGGGACGTCCTGGAGTACGCGGAGGCCATGACGAACACGCCGCCCACCGTCACCGACGAGCTGTACGCGGGCCTGCTGGGCCGCCTCGGCCCGGCGGGCATGGTCGAACTCACCGCGTACATCGCCTTCGTCAACATGGCCGCCAGGAACAACAACGCCCACGGCATCACCTCGCAGGGGTTCTCCGAGGCCTGCGCGATACCGCTGGCCGCGCGCTCCGGGGCCGACGGCGTGGCGTCGTCGGCATGACCGCCGCCCCGACCGATGATCCGTTCGTCGCCCACCGCGGCCTGCTCTTCACGGTCGCCTACGAGATGCTCGGCTCGGCGGCCGACGCGGAGGACGTGCTCCAGGAGTCCTGGCTGCGGTGGGCCGGCGCCGACCGGTCCCAGGTGCGGGACACGCGGGCGTACCTCGTACGGATCGTGACGCGCCAGGCGCTCAACCGGCTCCGGTCGTTGTCGCGCAGCCGGGAGGAGTACGTCGGTGAGTGGCTCCCGGAGCCGCTGCTGACCAGCCCGGATGTCGCCGACGACGTCGAACTCGCGGAGAGCGTATCGATAGCGATGCTGACCGTCCTGGAGACGCTCGCGCCGACCGAACGGGCGGTGTTCGTGCTCCGTGAGGTCTTCGAGATGCCGTACGGGGAGATCGCCGAGGCCGTCGGCAAGTCCTCGGCCTCGGTCCGGCAGATCGCCCGGCGGGCCCGCGAGCACGTGGCGGCCCGGCGGCCCCGGGTCCCGGTGAGCCGGTCGGAGCAGCAGGCCGTGATGGAACGGTTCCTGGCGGCTTTGCGGACCGGGGAGCTGGGGGAGCTGCTGGAGGTCATGGCACCCGACGTGGTCGTGATCGCGGACGGCGGCGGCCAGGTGCGCGCCGTCACGGCACCGGTCCACGGCGCCGAGGTGGTGGCGGAACTGCTCTCCCGCGCGAGCCGCACGACGGGCACGCTCGACGCGACCCCGGTATGGCTCAACGGCGCCCCCGCGGGCCGCTTCACCCTGGACGGCGAGCCGACCGCGCTGAGCGCGGTGGTGGAGGACGGCCGGATCACCCGGATCTACGTGATGCGGAACCCGCGGAAGCTGACGCGACTGGACGAGCCGGCGCGGTTGACGAGGTGAGGGGTGGCTCCTGGGGGTCGGGGGCGCGGTGGGTTCCCCGCCGCGCCCCGTCGTGATGCCGTCGCCCTGGTCGCGCAGGGCCTGTCCCAGTACCTCCCAGCTGCCTCAGGCCGTTCCCTCGCGCTGGTCCGAGCCCAGGACCTGATCGATGTGGTGGTCGAGCACGCCTCTGGCGGCATCCGGTGAGCGATACCCAAGGGCGACGTCCACGCCGAGACTCGTGGCAAGCGACCAGCAGATGTCGGCGTCGACGGGCTCTTCGCCGCGAGGTCCGCCGCCCCGCGCCTGCCGGGCCGCGGCGATGAGCCCGGCGGTGAAGGAGAGCAGCTCGTCGTCGCCCGGAGCCAGGACCCTGGCCATCGTCGGGTCGGATACGGCCCGCCCCGCTGCCGCCAGGGAGAACCGCATGAGCCGCATGCTCTCCTGATCAGTGCTGATCAGAGCATGGAGGCAGGTGCGGAGCACGGCTTCGGGGCTGGTTGTGCCGGCTGCCTTGACCGCGTTCTCGATGTTGGTGTTCACGGCTCGCACGGCTCGGTCGAGCGCGTCGCGGACCAGGGCCTGCATCGAGGAGTAGTAGTGCTGCACCTGCCCCATGGAGACGCCCGCTTCGTCGGCCACCTTGCGCAGTGTCACCTGCTCGATGCCGCCCCGGACCGCCAGCGCCCAGACGGCGTCGACCAGGCGCCTCCTGCGCTCCTCGTGGTCCACGATCTTCGGCATTGCGCCTCCTCCACGTCCTCCCTCGCCGTTCGCCATGCAGTTGCATTGCGAACGAGCCTCCATCTTATTACAGTGCAAGTGCACTGCATCCGTCCCGCCGACGGCCAGGCGGCGCGGAGGATGCCCCTGGGTGGGTGCTGCCGCGTGACGGCGACGTTCTGGAGATCCGGAAGGCATCACATGAGAAGGCATCACATGAAGTACGACATCTATGAGGGCATCGGTGTGGTTCTTCTCGTCCTCGGGGCGCAGGGGGCAATACGCCGGCTCATCGACCACGACGACGCCGGCCTGCTCGGCTGGCTGCCGGGCGGATTCGCGGTCGGCATCACGATCTACGTTCTCGCCATCGCGATCGGCGCGGTTGTTGCGGGCCGGGCCCACGGCGCAGCGAAGGCGGCCGGCCGCCGCGGCTGACGGCTGTCCTGTCCTGTCCCGATTGAGTGTGGGCGCGTCGAGGCCCTGACCGGCAGTGCCTCGACTTGAGTGGGACGTATCCGCTCGCGCTGTCCCAGATAAGCGTGGGCATGGTCCTCCCGCCGGCTCAGGTCGAGGGCGGTGGTTCGGCATGGCCGAGCACCACGGGGTCCCTGCCTGTTCCTGGCGAAGCCCAAGCCCTTCATGTGGGCGGAGACGCAAGACGGCTCGCTGGTGAACATGCGTTCGATCCAAGACGTCTCAAATCACCGCATCTCGGTTGACTGAACGCACGTTCGGGCGATCTCGTTGGGCCTGGCCTCGGGACCGAGGTCAACCGCGAAGGTCATCTTCAAAGGGGAGGACACTTGCTCAGCAACACTTCCCGCACCATCAAGACGGCGCTTGCCGCTGGCGTCGTCGCGTCGGCTCTGCTCATTCCGGCAGCTGGATCCGCCGCAGCTTCTTCGAGCGGACCGGCCGTGTCGGTGAGGGCCGTTGATCCCAACACCGCCTGCAGGAGTCACGGTAAGAACTACGTCGTGCGCACGTACTTCCGTGGGCCTAACAAGTACACGTTGCGCTGCGGCACCAGCACGTGGGGCTGGAAACACATCAAGGCAGGGCATGGCTGGAACAGCTCGATGGATAGGAAGACCAGTGCCGCCATATGGTCCGGCAAGTGGAACGGGGGTGGGTACTCGACCTGGACCGCTTCGTGCCCAAGTCGCGAGAAGTTCCGCACCAAGATCGGAACGCCCGCCGGTACCAACGATGTGCGAACCGCTTACCAGGTCACGAGCCTCGCCGCCGCCAGCTGCTAGCGACTAACTTGGGATAGTCGTAGACGAGATGAGAGGTGCATATGGCAGCTCCCACGCCGGCTGAGCTCGCCCTGGCTCGCTCACACACCACCGATGATGGCGCGATCAGGTTCAACGTCACCGACCTGGCGGTAGATCACCGACCGGACCGCAGCGTCACGTTGACCTACCAGCTCATCATCGAGCGGAAGGGTCACGCCGACGAGTGCTGGGTGTTCACACTGCCATGGGGTGACAAGTCCTTTGCGGACGTGTTCACCTCGTCTGCCCCTGATCCTGAGCGTCTTCGCCAACTGGTTCAGCTGGTGCGCGGCCTTTTGGAAGAGTGGTGGGATACCAAGGGGCACAACCGCCGGTCGGCGAAGATGGGGCGCCGATGCTCCTGAGCTGCCTATACGGGCTGTAGGAGGTCGGGTCGCCCGGGGGTGAGATTCCGGGTGACCCGACCTCTGAGGGCATTCCGCGACTTCTTCCACCACCGCGGCAAGGCTGTCCAGCAGCCTTCGGTGGGTGATCAGCGTCGCCGACATCGCCAGCGCGTCCGGCCATCCCGGCCGCAGCGGCTCCGGGACCAGCGCATCTTGGCCAGCAGCAGTGCGGCGTCCACGGCCTTGGTTCCTGCCGGTCGCAGCACCGCTGCGCAGATCGCTCAACTCGTGCGGCAGGCCCCCTGGGACTTTGTCGGTTTCGTTGGCAACGGACAGTCGCGGCTGACGGCGGCGGTGACGGTCGCGTGGCGTGGCGCACTTTTGCAAGCGGACGCTTGCAAAAGTTAGCAAGAGTGCTGCACCATCGAGGCATGGCATCACTCAACGTCGGCAATCTCGGCGAGTACCTGCGTGAACAGCGGCGCAACGCGCAGTTGTCGCTCAGGCAGCTCGCCGATGCCGCCGGGGTGTCCAACCCGTATCTGAGCCAGATCGAGCGCGGCCTGCGCAAGCCGAGCGCCGAGGTGTTGCAGCAGGTCGCCAAGGCCCTGCGGATCTCCGCCGAGACGCTGTACGTGCGGGCCGGGATCCTCGACGAGAAGGAGCGGGACGAGCTGGAGACGCGCGCCGTCATCCTCGCCGACCCCTCCATCAACGAGCGCCAGAAGCAGGTGCTGTTGCAGATCTACGAGTCGTTCCGCAAGGAGAACGGCTTCGAGACCTCTTCGTACGCGAATGAGGAAGCGGAGTCGTACGCGGATGTGGACACCGAGAACCCCGAGACCGCTGACGGCCCCCGCACGGCCGACGGCAGTGATGCCGGCCCGAAGCAGACACCCCCGAGCTGAACCAGCCGACGCGAATCCGGGAGGACCATCGTCATGGCCATCACCGATGACCTGCGCAAGACCCTCACCAACACCACCCCCGCATATTTCGTCGCCGGGTCCGCGGACCTCGCCCTCCAGCAGGCGAAGAAGGTGCCGGGCATCGTCGAGCAGCTGATCGCCGAGGCGCCCTCCCGCTTCGAGGCGGTGCGCAACACCGACCCCAAGGCCGTGCAGGACAAGGCCGCCGCCCGTGCCAAGGAGGCGCAGGAGACCCTTCAGGCCAAGGTCACCGAGGTGCTCGGCAGCCTCGACACCGACCTGAAGAAGCTCGGTGAGACCGCGCAGGACCTCGCTCTGCGCGGCGTCGGCGTGGCCGCCGAACTCGCGGTCAAGGCGCGCGAGAAGTACGACGAGGTCGCCGAGCACGGCGAGCAGGCCGTGAAGACCTGGCGCGGCGAGGCCGCCGAGGAGATCCTCGACCTGGCCGAGACGGTCGAGCCGGACGCCGAGCCGAAGCCCGTGGTCCCGGCGCCCGCCGCCACGACGGAGCCCGGGACGGCCCCCAAGGCCGAGCCGAAGGTCGTCGCGGCCTCCGAGGGCGAGAGTGTGGCCGCCGCCCCGGCGAAGAAGCCCGTCGCCAAGAAGGCCCCGGCCCGCAAGACGACGACCGCGACGGCGAAGAAGATGCCCCCGGCCAAGTAATCCGGGAGGGGACTGTCCTCGGGGGCGGGCACTCAGAAAGTGTCCGCCCCGTTGACAGGGGTAGCGGGTACCGTGGCCGCGTGATGACGAGCCGAGCCTGGCGAGACTGGTGGTGGACGTTGTGCTGATGCAGGGTTTCGCGAACTTCATGTGGCTGCTTTCGCTGGCCCTGATCCTGTTCAGCGGATTCGCGCTCATCGACGCCGCCGTCCGGCGCGAGGACGCCTATCGGGCCGCGGACAAGAAGACCAAGCCGTTCTGGCTGATCATCCTCGGGCTCGCCTTCGTGGTGAACCTGATCTTCAACATCCTGTCGTTCCTGCCGATCCTCGGCCTCATCGCCACCATCGTCTACATGGTGGACGTGCGGCCCGCGATCCGGCAGATCACCGGCGGTGGCGGCCGCCGCGGCGGCTCCAGCAGCGACGGTCCGTACGGCCCGTACAACGGCGGCCGGTAACCCCCCCGCGGGCTCCCGGAGCGCCCCGGCCGCCGGGAGCCGCTAGCGCTCGTGGCCGCCCGGCGTCCGGTCAAGGAGCAGGACCGCCACGTCGTCCGTCAGGTCGCCGCCGTTGAGGTCCCGCGCCTCGTTCACGGCGGCTTCGAGCAGTTCGTCGCCCTGGAGCCCCGAGGCGATCTGGCGGCGGACCATCTCCACCATGCCCTCCTGGCCCAGGCGCTCCTTGCCCCGGCCGATCCGGCCCTCGATCAGGCCGTCCGTGTAGAGCATCAGGCTCCACTTCCCGCCCAGCTCCACCTGTCGGCGCGGCCAGCGGGCACGCGGCAGCAGGCCGAGCGCGGGGCCCCCGTCCTCGTACGGAAGGAGTTCCGCGAGGCGGCCCTCGCGCGCGATCAGCGGCGCGGGGTGGCCGGCCAGGCAGAGTCCGGCCCGGCGGCCGTCGGGGGCGATGTCGACCGTGCAGAGCGTCGCGAAGATCTCGTCGTCCGCGCGCTCGTGCTCCAGGACCTTCTGGAGCGTGGAGAGCAGTGCGTCGCCGCACAGGCCCGCGAAGGTCAGCGCGCGCCAGGCGATCCGCAGCTCCACGCCGAGCGCGGCCTCGTCGGGGCCGTGGCCGCACACGTCGCCGATCATGACGTGCACGGAGCCGTCGGGGGTGCGCACCGTGTCGTAGAAGTCGCCGCCGAGCAACGCGCGGGAGCGCCCGGGCCGGTAGCGGGCGGCGAACCGCAGCGGTGAGCCGTCCAGGAGCGGCGTCGGCAGCAGGCCGCGCTCCAGGCGGGCGTTCTCCTGGGCCCGGAGCCGGGACTCGGTCAGCTGGCGCTGGGCGGCGTCGGCGCGCTTGCGCTCCACCGCGTACCGGATGGCGCGGCTCAGCAGCCGCCCGTCCAGCTCGTCGCGCAAGAGGTAGTCCTGGGCGCCGACGCGCACGGCTTCGGCGCCGAGCTCGGAGTCGTCGTTGGCGGTGAGCGCGAGGACGGCGTGGCGGGGCGCGAGGCGCAGCACGTGCTTGAGCGCGGCGAGCTCGTCCACCTCCGCCTCGGCGGCGCCGGAAGCGGTGCCGGAAGCGGCACCCGAAGCGCTGCTGGGGCCGGAAGCGCTGCCGGGGGCGGAGGCGGTGGTGCCGGGGACGGTCAGGGCGAGGTCGAGCAGGATGCAGTGCACGTCGTCCGTGAGCAGCCGCTCGGCCTCGGTGAGGTTGCGGGCGGTGCGGATACGGATGGGCTTGCCGGCGGAGTCGAGCAGGCGCGGGACGCTCAGTGGGCCCGCCGGGTCGTCCTCGATCACCAGCAGGCTGAGGCTGGTACCCGTGATGGGTCCGGCGCCGTCGACGGAGCCGCGCTCGGGCACCGTGACGGGCGCGGGCCCAGGCACAGGCTCGGTGTCAGGGGCAGGGGCAGGGGCAGGTCCTGGGCCGGTGCCGAGGCTGCCTGTGTCGGTCGTGTCACGGGGAGCCGCCGCCGTGTCGCTCGGGGGCGGCGCCTGAGTCCGACCGCCTTCCGCGGCCGGGATCGCTCTCTGCCGCGGTATGGGTACGGGCATCGCTTGGTTCCTTCCCTCCCCCCGAGGGCATGGTGCCGCGCAGGTCGACGCGGCACCGACGGGGACCTTAGCGGTAGCCGTGGCTCCATAGGAATGGCCTGCGGCAAACCGCCACCGTCATATGCCGTATCCAGGAACGCACTTGGGCACGGCACGGCCCCACCCGGATGACGAACATCACGCCTCAGGGGGCGATCGGACGGCCGGGGCGTGCACTGCGTCACACCACTGGTTACGTCCCTGGGTCACACCCTTCCGCGGCCCGGCGGCGCGACGCTACTTGTCGGGCCGTACGACCCCGAGGATCTTCATGGAACCCGCTCCGGCGATGGTCACGTCCCGCCCCGGCCGCGGCGCGTGCACGATCGCGCCGTCGCCCACGTACATCCCCACGTGGCTGGCGTCCGCGTGGTAGATGATCAGGTCGCCGGGGCGCATGTTCTTCATGTCGATGCGCGGCAGCTGCTTCCACTGCTCCTGGGAGGTCCGCGGGATGCCGCGCCCGGCCGCCGCCCAGGCCTTCGAGGTGAGCCCCGAGCAGTCGTACGACCCCGGACCCTCGGCGCCCCATACGTACGGCTTGCCGATCTGGGCCGTGGCGAACTCGACGGCCTTCTTGCCCTCGGGCGTCATCTTGCGGCCGATGTCATTCAGGGCGCCCGAACGCACCCACGCCGACTGCTTCTTGAGGGCGGCCTCCTCCTCCAGCTTGCGCAGCCGCTCCCGCTCCTTCTTCTCCAGCCTCGATTCGAGCTTCTCGGCGTCGGCGATCTTCTTCTTTATCTTCTTCTTCGACGCGGCCTTCGCCTTGCGGTTGGCTTCCAGCTTCTTCCAGCGGGCGGTGGCGTCCTCGGCGTAGATCCGCAGGTCTTCCTGGGTTCTCCTCAGCTCCGTCAGCATGCCCTTGGTGGCCTTCTCGCCCTGCCGCATGCGTCCGGCGCCGTCCAGGAACTGGCGCGGGTCGTCGCTGAGCATCAGCTGCGCCTCGTCCGGCATGCCGCCGCCGCGGTACTGCGCGCGGGCCGCGGCGCCCGCGCGGGCCTTGAGCTTCTTCAGCCTGGCCTGGCCCTCGGCGATGTCCTTGGCCAGCTTCACGATCTGCTCGGACTGCTTGTCGGCCTTCTCCTCCGCCGCGTTGTACGCGTCGGTGGCCACGCCCGCGTCGTGGTAGAGCTTCTCGATCTCCTTGCGCACCCGCTCAAGGGACTCGTCCGATCTGGGCGTCGGCTCCGCGGGGCTGGAAGGAGGCGGGGGGCTCGCATACGCCGCTCCCGGCGCTGTCACCACCACCGCCGCGCAGATCAGTGCCACAGTCGCCGCCGTCGAGTATCGCTTGCCGGTCACGCCCTGCCACCCCCAAAGCTGATTTACCGTCAGTAACTTCTGGTCGCCACCGGGATGGTGCCATGCCGGCGCCCAATGCGACAGATCCCGGCAGCAAACCGCGAGCCCGCTTCCGAGCCCCCACCCGCCCCATGTGACGAACCGCATCCGATGTTCGTTCCCCGCAGGTCAGCGACTCAGGGAAGTCTCCGGGTGCCCTCAGGGAGTCCTCGGGGGAGCCCTCGGGGCCGCCGTCAGGGCTGCCCCGGAGTCGCTCTTGCGGCGGCCTCCGGATGGGCGCAGGAGTTCACCCCGCCCGAGGCGCCAACGCCTCCCAGCGCACCGTCACTTCACCCTGCCGCCACCGCGAAGTCCCACCGAGGACCGGCCAGTCGGCGCTGAGGTCACGCACCGCCGTGATCCACCGCTGCCGCGCCCCGTACGAGGCGTACGGCGCCGCGGCCGCCCAGGCCCGGTCGAAGTCCCGCAGGAACGCGTGCACCGGCTCGCCCGGCACGTTCCGGTGGATCAGTGCCTTCGGCAGCCGCTCGGCCAGGTCGGAGGGCCGCTCCAGGGAGCCGAGCCGCGCCGCGAACGTCACCGTGCGGGGCCCCTCAGGGCCGAGCGCGACCCACACGTGCCGTCGGCCGATCTCGTCGCAGGTGCCCTCGACGAGCAGCCCGCCGGGGGCGAGCCGCGCGCACAGCCGCTCCCACACGGCGGCGACCTGCTCCTCGTCGTACTGCCGCAGGACGTTCGCCGCCCGGATCAGCGCCGGGCTGCCCGGCAGCGGCACCTCGAAGCCGCCGTGCCGGAACATGAGCCCCTCGCGCTCGTACGGCCGCGCGGCGGCGACCCGCGCCGGATCGATCTCGATGCCGACCACGCGCGCGTGCGGCGCGACGGTACGCAGCCGCAGCAGCAGTTCGACGGCGGTCCAGGGGGAGGCGCCGTAGCCGAGGTCGACGGCGACCGGGTCGGGGGAGCGGCGCAGGGCGGCGCCGTGCGTGGCGGCGATCCAGCGGTCCATGCGGCGCAGCCGGTTCGGGTTCGTGGTCCCGCGCGTCACCGTTCCCACGGGGCGGGAAGGGGTGCGTGGGGCCATGGGGAAAGGGTATGCGGGGACGGCGGTCGACAGGCATCGCGTAACGCTTTGGCAAAAAGGGGCGAAGGGGCGGGCGAGAGGAAATGGAGCAGCTGCTTCCGGTGTTCTCCCTGCGGAGGTACGTACGCCCTCCGCCTCGTCATGCCCGTACGCAAGGAGGACCGCCACGTGAGCCAATACGTGTCCAGGCTCGGGCGTCGCTCCCCGGCGGCACCCTCTCGGCTCCGTATCCCCGGCATCCCCGGCATCCCGGGTTCTCACGGCTCCCATCGGCGTCCGCGCCGCGTGGCGATGCTGAGTGTGCACACCTCGCCGCTGCACCAGCCCGGCACGGGCGACGCGGGCGGCATGAACGTCTACATCGTCGAGCTGGCCAAGCGTCTCGCCGCGATCAACATCGAGGTCGAGATCTTCACGCGCGCCACCACCGGCGCCCTCCCGCCCGCAGTGGAACTGGCGCCCGGCGTCCTCGTGCGCCACGTCGACGCGGGCCCCTACGAAGGCCTCGCCAAGGAAGAGCTGCCGGCGCAGCTCTGTGCCTTCACGCACGGCGTGATGCAGGCCTGGGCGGGCCACCGTCCCGGCTATTACGACCTGGTCCACTCCCACTACTGGCTCTCCGGCCACGTCGGCTGGCTCGCCGCCGAACGCTGGGGCGTGCCCCTCGTCCACGCCATGCACACCATGGCCAAGGTCAAGAACGCCGCGCTCGCCGAGGGTGACACCCCGGAGCCGGCCGCCCGCGTCATCGGCGAGACGCAGATAGTGCGTGCCGCCGACCGCCTCATCGCCAACACCTCCGAAGAGGCCGGCGACCTCGCACACCACTACGAAGCCGAGCCCGGCAAGGTCGCCGTCGTCCACCCCGGCGTCAACCTCGACCGCTTCCGCCCGGCCGACGGGCGCGCCGCGGCGCGCCACCGCCTCGGGCTGCCGCCGGACGCCCTGATCCCCCTCTTCGCGGGCCGCATCCAGCCCCTGAAGGCCCCTGACGTGCTGCTCCGCGCGGTCGCCGTGCTCCTGGACGAGCGGCCCGCCCTGCGCTCGAACATCGTCGTGCCCATCGTCGGCGGCCCCAGCGGCAGCGGCCTCGCGAAGCCGGAGGGCCTCCAGAAGCTGGCCGCGAGACTCGGGATCGCCGACGTGGTGCGCTTCCAGCCGCCGGTGGGCCAGGACCAGCTGGCGGACTGGTTCCGCGCGGCGTCCGTGCTCGTGATGCCCTCCTACAGCGAGTCCTTCGGTCTCGTCGCCATAGAGGCGCAGGCGGCGGGCACGCCGGTCCTCGCGGCCTCGGTGGGCGGCCTGCCCGTCGCGGTGCGCGACGAGGTCACCGGCTTCCTGATCTCCGGCCACGAACCGGCCCACTACGCGCGCGTGCTGCGCGATTTCGCCGACCATCCACAGCTTGTGGACCGCATGGGAGCGGCCGCGGCCCGGCACGCGCAGTCCTTCGGCTGGGACACGGCGGCCGCGGCGACGGCCGATGTCTACACGGCGGCCATGTACGACTTCCGCAGCTCAGGCCGTCACGTACGCTCACACCATGGCTGAGCCCGAGCAGGCGGACACGGAAGCGGACATGGGCGTGGACGCGGACACGGACATGGGCATGGACGCGGACGGGGACGCCGCGACGATCATCGAGCGGACACTGGACGACGCCGAGCTGGAGTGGGAGAGCCCCGAGCCGGGCGCCTACGTAGTGAAGCTCCCCGGCACCCGCAAACTGTCGACGACCCTGTCGATGATCGTGGGCAAGCACTCGCTGTCCCTGAACGCGTTCGTGATCCGCCACCCCGACGAGAACCACGAGGCGGTCCACCGCTGGCTGCTCGAGCGGAACCTCCGCCTCTACGGCGTGAGTTACGCGATCGACTCCCTCGGCGACATCTATCTGGCGGGCAAGTTGCCGCTCGCCGCGGTCACCCCCGCCGAACTGGACCGTCTCCTCGGTGCGGTCCTCTCCGCCTCGGACGACTCCTTCAACACGCTCCTGGAGCTGGGTTTCGCGTCGGCGATCCGCAAGGAGTACGAGTGGAGGGTTTCGCGGGGGGAGTCCACGCGGAACCTCGACGCGTTCACGCATCTGACCCAGCCCAAGCAGTAGCGGGCCTCAGGTCCATGCCCCCTGGGGCGGGCGACTGAGCACCGCCCGCCCCTCTTTCTGCCCCACCCCTTCCGCCTTACCCCCTTCCGTGCGGATCGCCGCCGTGGCATGCTCCCGCCCACTGCACCGCACCGCTCACGTGAACCACATTCACATCCATGGAAGGCGGCGGCATGGCTCACCCCACCAGACGCGTCCTGCTCGGCGGCGCGACAGCGGCAGCGGCGGCCGCAGCGGTCGCAACAATCGCCCCCACTGCCCGCGCGGCCGCGCCCGCCCCCCAAACGCCCGCCCTCTGGCGTGAGTTCACCCGGGCCCCTTACACCCACCCCCAGATCCCCTACATAGGCCGCTCCGGCTTCCGTGCGGGACGACACCCCTTTCCCCGCCCCCACCGCGTCCTCGACGCCCGCCACTACGGCGCCACCCCCGACGGCACGTCCGACGCAGCCCTCGCCATCAACCGCGCCCTCGCCGAAGCGGGCAGGAGCGGCGGCGGCACGGTCCTCCTGCGGCCCGGTACCTACCGTGTCGACGACATCATCCGCATCGCCCACGACCACGTCACGCTCCGCGGCGCGGGCAGCGCCCGCACCACCCTCCTCGCCACGAAGAACCTCACCGAGCTGATCGGCCCCTACGGCTCCCGCTACGGCGGTGACAAGTCCAGCTGGTCCTGGGCCGGCGGCCTCATCTGGCTCTGCCCGGAGGCCCGTTGGGAGTCGCTGACCACCGCCATCAAGGCCAAGGCCTGGCCCTTCGAGGGCTGGACCGGCAACAGGCGCGACGAGTGGCGGACCCTCACCACCGTCCGCCCGGCCCACCGCGGCTCCTGGTCGGTGCGGGTCACCGACACCTCCCGCCTCCGCAAGGGCGACCTCGTCATCCTGCGCCTCGCCGACGACGCCGACCACACGCTCCTGGAGCACATGGCGGGCGACGGCGCGGGCGCACGCGCGTACACCTGGGACGACAAGACGAAGCTCACCTCGTATGTCCCCTACGAGTGGCCCGTAAGGATCGGGGCCGTCGACCCCGGCAGGCGCGCGGTCACCTTCGAGCGCCCCCTGCCCCTCGACATACGCCCCTCATGGGACCCCCGCCTCACCACCCACGTCCCGGCCCTGACCGGCTCGGGCGTCGAGGCGCTCACCCTGGAGGCCGTCGAGACCCCCCAGTCCCCGCACCTCCTCGACAAGGGCTACAACGGCGTCACGTTCCAGTGCGCCTACGACTGCTGGGCCGATGACATCGTCGTACGCCATGTGGACAACGGCTTCGGCCTGGTGGCCGCCTCCGCCTGCACCCTGCGCCGCACGCGCGTGTCGGGCCGCGGCTCGCACCACCCGTACTTCTGCCGCGAGGGCTCGCACGACAACCTCGTCGACGACTTCAGGATCGACGCCCGCACGACCCCGGCCCCGCCCGGCACCCAGCTGCACGGCATCAACGTAGAGGGCCTCTCCTCCCACAACGTCTGGTCGCGCGGCCACATGGAGATGGGCACCTTCGACAGCCACCGCGGGATGCCGTTCGCGAACGTACGTACGGACATCACCGTCGAGAACAACGGCCGGCACGGCGGCGACGCGAGCGCGGGACCCCTCTTCGGTGCCCGCTTCACCCACTGGAACATCCGCGTCACCAACGGACGCGCGGGCCTCATGAAGCTCGACGGCCTCGCGCCCCACAGCGCCACGGTCGGCCTCAACACCGTCCGTGAGTTCGACCAGATCGACGTTCCCGACTTCACCGGCGACCTGAACACGCGCCTTGAGCTGTACGGCACTACGGACGCGGTGCGGCCGCGGAATCTGTACGAGGCGCAACGGACCCTGCGGCACTGACCGCGCCGCCCTCCACCGGGCCCTCCACCGGGCTCTGCACCGAGTCCTCCGCCGGGTCCTTCGCCGGGTCCTCCGCCGGGCCCTCATCCGGAAGGCCCCGCATCAGCCCCCAGTACCCCAGCGCCGCCACCGTCCCGAGCACCGCGCACGCCGCCCACAGCCACTCCGCGCCGAACCGGTCGATCATGAACCCGGACATCAGCGGGGCGACGAGCGCGGCCACGGACCACGACATCGTGTACATGCCCTGGTAGCGCCCGCGCCCGTGGGTGGGGGAGAGCGCGACGACCAGGCCAGTCTGGGTCGGCGCGTTGACGATCTCGGCGAGCGTCCACACGCAGACCGTCAGCGCGAAGACCCCGACGGACCCGGCGAAGGCGGTCAGCCCGAAGCCGTACCCGGCGACTACGGAGGAGATCACCAACAGCCGTCGGGGATCGCGGTGTTCGATGAACCGCGTGACGGGGATCTGGAGAGCGACGATCAGTACGCCGTTCACGGCGATCGCGAGTCCGTAGTCGGCGGGCGTGAAGCCGGCCTCACCCATCGCGACCGGCAGCCCCACGGACCCCTGCTGGAAGATCAGCGCGACGAGGAACGACAGCCCCACCACGCCCATGAACCGCCCGTCCCGCAGCACGGTCCCGAGCCCGACCACCGGCTCGGCGGCCTTCTCCTGCGCCGTCCGCACGGGCCGCGACTCCGGCAGCTTCATGAAGACGACGATCGCGCAGACCATCGTCATCGCGGCCTCGATCAGGAACCCGGCCCGGTAGCTGTACGAGGCGATGAACCCGGCGCCGGCGGAGGAGATGGCGAAACCGAGGTTGATGGCCCAGTAGTTGAGGGAGAAGGCCCGCACCCGGTCCTCGGGCCGCACGATGTCCGCCATCATCGCCTGCACGGCGGGCCGCGACGCGTTGCTCGCCATGCCCACGAGGAAGGCGACGCCCGCGATCGCCACCGGGTGCTCCATGAACCCGAGCACCGCCACGGAGAGCGCCGTCGAAGCCTGCGCGATCAGCAGCGTGGGCCGCCGCCCGAGCCGGTCCGTCATCACGCCCGCGCCCAGGGAGGACACGACGCCGCCGAGCCCGTGCAGCGCGGCGACGAGGCCGGCGTACGAGGCGGAGTAGCCCCGCTCCAGGGTCAGGTACAGCGCCATGAACGTGGCGACGAAGGCGCCGAGCCGGTTGACCAGAGTGCTGATCCACAGCCACCAGAAGGCGCGCGGAAGCCCCGACACGCTCTCGGTGACGGCACGTCTCATGGCGGTGAAGGGCATGCGGTTTCCCCCGGTGTGTAAGTGTCTAAAGTGGCTGGCACATATTACGAACCAGCCGCGCCGCCCCGCCACCCGATTGACGCGAACCGTCAATCAGCACCCCCGCACCCCCTACTGGCCCCCGCGCGAGGCCCGCCGGGGTTCGATTACGCTCAGAGGCATGGCCGACGCACCGTACAAGCTGATCCTCCTCCGCCACGGCGAGAGCGAATGGAACGCGAAGAACCTGTTCACCGGCTGGGTGGACGTCAACCTCAACGAGAAGGGCGAGAAGGAGGCGGTCCGCGGCGGTGAGCTGCTCAAGGACGCCGGCCTGCTCCCCGACGTGGTCCACACGTCGCTCCAGAAGCGCGCGATCCGCACCGCGCAGCTCGCGCTGGAGGCGGCCGACCGCCTCTGGATCCCGGTGCACCGCTCGTGGCGCCTGAACGAGCGCCACTACGGCGCCCTCCAGGGCAAGGACAAGGCCCAGACGCTGGCCGAGTTCGGCGAGGAGCAGTTCATGCTCTGGCGCCGCTCGTACGACACCCCGCCGCCGCCGCTTGACCGCGACGCGGAGTACTCCCAGTTCTCCGACCCCCGCTACGCGACGCTCCCGCCCGAGCTGCGCCCCCAGACGGAGTGCCTGAAGGACGTCGTCGTCCGCATGCTCCCGTACTGGTTCGACGGCATCGTCCCGGACCTCCTCACGGGCAGGACGGTCCTGGTGGCGGCCCACGGCAACAGCCTCCGCGCCCTGGTCAAGCACCTGGACGGCATCTCCGACGCGGACATCGCGGGCCTGAACATCCCCACGGGCATCCCGCTCTCGTACGAACTGGACGCCGAATTCAAGCCGCTGAACCCGGGCGGCACCTACCTCGACCCGGAGGCCGCGAAGGCGGCGATCGAGGCGGTCAAGAACCAGGGCAAGAAGAAGTAGCCCTGCTTCAGCTTCAAGCCCCCTGCCTGCGGTTTCTCTGCGGGCAGGGGGCTTTTCCGCAGTCTGGTGGGTCGCTCACCCGCACGGCTCGGGCGGCCGGCCGCCCGAGCCGTGGTTCGAGTAGGTCCAAGGGCTCGCCGGGGGTCCGCCAGGCGGAGTGGATCGGGTAGCCGGTGCGGGCCTGGATCGCGTCCGTGTCGAGGAAGCCCAGGCCCTGCGGGGTGGCGATGACCCCGACATCACGCGGGGACTCCCAGTCGGCGGCTGAAGTGATGGAGCTCCGGCAGGGTAAGGCGGTGATCGCGGGCGGCCATGTCGGCGACCAACTCCCGGACAGCGGGGCGGCGGACATCCTGCGCGGCGCAGGCCTCGGTGACACGGAGGGCGCGATAGGCCTCGGCGGGCGATCCCGCCGACTGTAGGCACGCGCCGTCTCCACCCACGGCGCGGCGCGGCGTTCGGGCACGGGGATGTGTCGGCGCAGTTGGTGTCTCCGGTTCCTGGCACATGGCCGGACCGGCTTGGCTACCGTTCAGCCCATGGTCGACACATCGCGAAGCAGGGACGAGATTCTTGAGCTCGGTGCCGCAGCCGCAGCACAGTGCGCCATGCCCCGTGGTGGGTTGAGCAGTCCGGTGGGCAGCGCGGCCTTCAGGTCTGCCTGTTTGGACCTCAACTATCACGCCGGCATCGCGGCGGTCCGCGCCGGCTATACCCCTGAGGAAGTAGGCCCCGAGGCGGCCGACCTGTTCAGGCGAGGCTTCACTCGGCACTTGGGGGACAACGAGCATTTCCACACCCAGTGATGTGCCGGGGGCGGCGAGCGGCTGCCCCCAGCGTTGCGAAGCTCAACTGACGGCCAGGACGCGGCGTCAGCGTGTGAAGTTCAGGTGCTTCCACGCGCCGTGCGTCGTCGCGTCGACGTTGTCGTCCGACGAACCGTTCACGTACGACGAACGGATCCGCGCGCGGACTCACCGGGCGCCTTCAGGCGGACCGGCGACGTGCCGTCGGAGGCGTGCTCGAAGTGCTCCGAGCCCGTTGCCTGCGGGTTATGGCATGTCTGTGACAGCCATGTCTGTGACAGTTGCGGAGGAAGTTTCGCCGGGCGGCTCGTTCGGCGGTCTGGCCCGGACCGCCGACGCGCGCGTGCGCCGTTGATGCGCCCTGCCCGGCGGCGTTGCAATGGGAGGCAGGCAGTACGCGAGTACAGCGGTACGCCGTTACACCAGTACGCCTTCGAGGAGGAGACCCATGACAGCGTCCCCCGAGCCCATGGTCATAGCGATGAACTGCGGCTGCGGTTCCGGCTGCTCCTGCGGCTGCCAGTCCGGCGGCTCCTGCCAGTGCGGCGGCGGCTGCGGCTGACGCCCGTCCGCACGACCGTGCCCCGCAAGACCGTGCCCCGCACGACCACCTGACGTCGTGCGGGGCACCGCGCGTAAGCCCACCGGGCCCGCGGAAAGGGGCCTACGCCCCTTCGACCGGTGCCGGGCCCGACGACTGGATCTCGTCCGCGTGCTCGCCCGTGACCAGGTACACGACCCGCTTCGCGACCGACACCGCGTGGTCCGCGAAGCGCTCGTAGTAGCGGCCGAGCAGCGTCACGTCGACGGCCGTCTCGATGCCGTGCTTCCAGCGGTCGTCCATCAGGTGCTGGAAGAGGGTGCGGTGCAGCTGGTCCATCTCGTCGTCGTCCTGCTCCAGCTGGAGCGCGAGGTCGACGTCCTTGGTGATGATGACCTCCGCCGCCTTCGCCATCAGGCGCTGCGCGAGCTGGCCCATCTCCAGGATCGTGGCGTGCAGGTCCCGCGGCACCGCCGAGTCCGGGAAGCGCAGCCGGGCCAGCTTGGCGACGTGCTGGGCGAGGTCGCCCGAGCGCTCCAGGTCGGCGCTCATCCGCAGCGAGGTCACGACGATGCGCAGGTCGGTGGCGACCGGCTGCTGCCGCGCGAGCAGGGCTATCGCGCGCGCCTCCAGCTCGTGCTGGAGATCGTCCACCTTCTGGTCGGCGGCGATCACGCTCTCGGCCAGCTTCAGATCGGCGTCGAGCATGGCCGTCGTGGCGCGCCCGATCGCGGACCCGACGAGGCGGGCCATCTCGACCAGGCTCTCGCCGATCGAGTCAAGTTCCTCGTGGTACGCGTCCCGCATGTGGCTGTCCCTCTCTCGTACGTCTCAGGGGGCTGGCCCCTACGCTCCCACGGTGCGGCCCCGACGCGTCCGTTTCCGGCACCTCGAATGAACCATCCCTGTCATCAAGGTGAACTGTGGGCGACACGGGGCGACATCTCCGATCGGCCCGCTACCGGGCCCTTCGGCAGAAATGAACCGGTGCCGTCCCCTCGGTGAACTCTGGGCGACGAGTGTTCGAGGCCGCACCCGAATGGCTGTGGCCTGTACTCACCCGGCGCATAACCTGGAGACATGGACGTGAACGCGGCGGTCGCCGCAGCGGCAGCGATCGCCGGGGTGTGCACCGGCGTCATCGCCATGCTGGCGTTCCGCTGGAGCGAGCGCGAACAGAAACGCCCCACCCGGACCTCCCTGCACACCGATGCCGTACTGCCGCCGGGCGTGGACACGGTCCTGTCCGTGCTGCGCTCCTCGGCCGTCGTCCTGGACGAGGCCGACAGCGTGGTCAAGGCCAGCTCGGCGGCGTACGCGCTCGGACTCGTGCGCGGCGGCAAGCTCGCCGTCGAGCCGATGCTCCAGATGGCCCGCGACACCCGCAGGGACGGCGAGATACGCCAGGTCGAACTGGACCTGCCCCGGCGCGGCACCGGCCGCGGCGAGGCCCTCGCGGTCTCCGCCCGCGTCGCCCCGCTCGGCTCCCGGCTCGTGCTGCTCCTGGTCGAGGACCTCACGGAGGCCCGCCGCATCGAGGCGGTACGCCGCGACTTCGTCGCGAACGTGTCCCACGAGCTGAAGACCCCCGTGGGCGCCCTCAGCCTCCTCTCCGAGGCCGTCATGGACGCCTCCGAGGACCCCGAGGCCGTCGAACGCTTCGCGGGCCGCATGCAGATCGAGGCGACCCGCCTGACCAATCTCGTCCAGGAGCTCATCGACCTCTCCCGGGTCCAGAACGACGACCCCCTGGAGGACGCCGAGCCGGTGCGGGTCGACGAACTGGTGGCGGAGGCGATCGACCGCAGCCGCCACCAGGCCTCCCACAAGCAGATCACCCTGGCCGCGTCGATAGGAGGGACCGCGGGCCCCTCGCCCTCCACCGAGGACGAGGACGAGGGCGGGCGCCGGGAGGCCGGCACCGCCGAGCTCCAGATCTGGGGCAACCGCGGCCAGCTCGCCGCGGCCCTCGGCAACCTCGTCGAGAACGCCGTCAACTACAGCCCCTCCCGCACCCGCGTGGGCATAGCCGCCCGCCGGGTCACCGCGCCCGGCGGCGACATGATCGAGGTCGCCGTCACCGATCAGGGCATCGGCATCTCCGACAAGGACAAGGAACGCATCTTCGAGCGCTTCTACCGCGTAGACCCGGCCCGCTCCCGGGCCACCGGCGGCACCGGCCTCGGCCTCGCCATCGTCAAGCACGTGGCCGCCTCCCACGGCGGGGAGGTCACCGTGTGGAGCTCCGAGGGACAGGGCTCCACCTTCACCCTGCGGCTGCCGGAGGCGGCCGCGCACCGCGACCGCGGACCAGGTCACGGCGGTGGCACCGGCGCCGGAGCCGGTACCGCCCCGACCGACGAGACCACTACGTACGAACCCATTCCTGCCCCGGAGGTCCTTCCGTGACCCGAGTGCTCGTCGTCGAGGACGAGGAATCCTTCAGCGACGCTCTCTCCTACATGCTCCGCAAAGAGGGCTTCGAGGTCGCCATCGCGGCCACCGGCCCGGACGGACTCGACGAATTCGAGCGCAACGGCGCCGACCTCGTCCTGCTCGACCTCATGCTGCCGGGCCTGCCCGGCACCGAGGTCTGCCGTCAGCTGCGCAGCCGCTCCAACGTCCCGGTGATCATGGTCACCGCCAAGGACAGCGAGATCGACAAGGTGGTCGGTCTGGAGATAGGAGCCGATGACTACGTCACCAAGCCCTTCTCCTCGCGCGAACTGGTCGCCCGCATCCGCGCGGTCCTGCGCCGCCGCGGCGAGCCGGAGGAGGTCGCTCCGCAGGCCCTTGAGGCGGGCCCCGTCCGCATGGACGTCGACCGCCACGTGGTCACCGTCTCCGGCTCCAAGATCGACCTGCCGCTGAAGGAGTTCGACCTCTTGGAGATGCTCCTGCGCAACGCGGGCCGTGTCCTGACCCGTATGCAGCTCATCGACCGCGTCTGGGGCGCGGACTACGTGGGGGACACCAAGACCCTCGACGTCCACGTCAAGCGGCTGCGCGCGAAGATCGAGCCGGACCCGGGGGCCCCGCGCTACCTGGTGACGGTCCGCGGCCTCGGCTACAAGTTCGAGCCGTAGACCGCGAGCGGCGGGCCGTGAGACGTGAGAGAGGGCGGGAACCCGGTGGGGTTCCCGCCCTCTCTCGTACGTACGTCGATCAGTGCTCGGCGCCGGTACCGGTACCCGTGCCGTTGCCGGTGTCCGCGCCGTGCGAGGCGGCGTCCGACGGGTCCGTGCCGACGGCGTCGGAGGCGTGCCCCGACGGGTCGGTGGAGCCCGCGGGATCCGACGGCTCACCGGACGCGCCCGGCTTCCCGGACTGCCCCGGCTTCGCGGACTTCTCCGCCCCGGCGCCCGGCGCCTGCGGCACCTCGGTCGGGCCCCACTTGGTGAAGTAGCTCTCGGCCGGCACGACGAAGGCCTCCAGCTGCACGTCGCCCGTCTTGCTGAAGGCGAACGTGACCTGCTGCGCGTCGCCGTCCTTGACCGCTTCGCGGCCGCTGGGCAGGACGGCGGAGGCGTTGTCCTTGCCACCGATGACGACCGAGCCGCCGGCCGGGATCGTCAGTCGGCCGTTCTTCTCGGCGGCCTTGTCACCCTTGGCGGGCGTGATCTCGACCTTCTCGTCGACACCCTTGACCGTGATCGACTCGAGGGTCTGGTCGGTCGTGCCTCCGTTGAAGATCGTCGCGGAGACGACGGCCGGGCCCTTGGCCTTCAGGTCCGGCTGTGTGATGACCGTGGCGTTCTGGATCTTGATGTCACCGACGGAGGTCGCGGCGTGGTCCGGCCTGACCCCCAGCGTCTGAGCGTTGTTGCCCGCGCCGCACGCGGCGAGCGAGGCGAGCGAGAACGCGATGGCGGTGGCGGCGAGGGCGCCGCGTCGAAGGCTGCGGCTCACGGCGGCGGCAACTCCTTGAACGGGGGCGGTAAGGGAGGGCGGGCGGCCGTAAAGCCGCCCTAAGGGTGTGTCAGCGCGCTTAGGTTACCGAGCCGTTCCCGCGCCACCGCACCCGACCCGCCTCTCCGCGCCACGAGCCTGTGCCGGCCCGGTCGCGGAACCGGGAGCGGGAGCGGTCGTGGAACCGGCCGCCGGGTCTATCACCGCGCCTGTTCGCCCCGCCCGCTTCATTGCCCCGTCGTTCGCCATTCACATAACCGCCGGCAGGTGTCGGCCGGGCCCGTCCGGCGGATTTCCGGTAAGGAAGGCAAAGAATGCGCGGCCGCCCGGAGAATTGATCACCGAACGGCTTGATCAATTCCGGAATCACGCCGAGCGATGTGCCGGACACCTCTCCGCCCACCGAACGGAGCAGCGAAAGTTCACCGCTTGGAACGGCGCAAACCGGGACGATCGGACTCTTCGGGCGCTCTTGAGGGGTGCGTATCGCCCACGTTTCTCCCTCCCCGAAGAGCCGCTCCGACCTGCGAATACCCGGTTCCGGCGGCCCTCCGCAGCACGTCACTGTTGCTGTTGTCAAGCCCCGAGATATGCCCTGACCTGCGAAAACGCCATTCAGAAGAGGCGATTCTCGTGTTAGGATGGATAGCCACGGAAGGGGTACCTGTCACATGACGTTCAAGGTTGGCGACACCGTGGTCTATCCCCATCACGGGGCCGCGCTGATCGAGGCCATCGAAACTCGCCAGATCAAAGGCGTGGACAAGACCTACTTGGTGCTGAAGGTCGCCCAGGGCGACCTGACGGTGCGTGTGCCAGCGGACAATGCGGAGTTCGTCGGCGTGCGTGATGTGGTCGGTCAGGACGGGCTGGACCGGGTCTTCGAGGTACTGCGCGCGCCGTACGCCGAGGAGCCCACGAACTGGTCGCGTCGTTACAAGGCAAATCTCGAGAAGCTCGCCTCCGGCGATGTCATCAAGGTCGCGGAAGTCGTGCGTGACCTGTGGCGTCGGGAGCGGGAGCGTGGACTGTCCGCCGGCGAGAAGCGCATGCTCGCCAAGGCTCGGCAGATCCTGGTGAGCGAGCTCGCCCTCGCGGAGAACACGAACGAGGACAAGGCCGAGGCCCTGCTGGACGAGGTCCTCGCGTCCTGACGCGGACGGCCTGAGGCGCATGCCCCGGCTGTCCCATGGCGCAACGATGCCGCGGTGCCCGCTGACCCTTAACCGGAGTCGCCGGGCGCTGCGGCATGTTCGTACCCAGATGTTGTGCGAAGACGTTGCCCACAGTTGCCCAGATGTTGTTCGAACCCGGGCAGACGTGGTGGCGGCCCCCCAAGGACCGTGTTGGCGTGCCGGGCCCGGGCAGCTGGCTCGACCAGATGTCACGGAAGGGTCCGGTCAAGATGTCGCGCCCGGCACGGTGTGGCCATACCCACGTCGGCCGAGCACACAAACCTGAACGGAACCGATGTCTAGCGAATCCCGTACCGCGGTGGTCATTCCCGCGGCAGGACGGGGCGTGCGCCTCGGCCCTGGCGCCCCCAAAGCGCTCCGTGCGCTCAACGGCACCCCGATGCTCATCCACGCCATCCGCGCCATGGCGGCCTCCCGGGCCGTCTCCCTCGTCGTCGTCGTGGCACCGCCGGACGGCGCCGCCGAGGTCAAGACCCTCCTCGACGACCACGCCCTGCCCGAGCGGACCGACTTCGTCGTCGTGCCCGGCGGGCAGAGCCGCCAGGAGTCCGTGCGGGCCGGCCTGGACGTGCTGCCGCCCGGCATCGACATCGTGCTCGTGCACGACGCGGCCCGTCCGCTCGTGCCCGTCGACACGGTCGACGGCGTCATCCGGGCCGTACGCGAGGGCGCGCCCGCCGTGGTGCCCGCGCTGCCGCTGGCCGACACCGTCAAGCAGGTCGAGCCGGCCGCGAAGCCGGGCGAGGCCGAGCCCGTCGTCGCCACCCCCGAGCGGGCCAGGCTGCGCGCCGTGCAGACCCCGCAGGGCTTCGACCGCGCCACGCTGGTGCGCGCCCACGAGAGCGTCACCGACAACGTCACGGACGACGCGAGCATGGTCGAACAGCTCGGCCTGCCCGTCGTCGTGGTGCCCGGCCACGAGGAGGCCTTCAAGGTCACGCGGCCCCTCGACCTCGTCCTCGCCGAGGCCGTGCTCGCCCGCAGGAGGGCCAACGATGGCTTCTGAGACGCCTGCCCCGGCCCCCGTACTGCCCCTCGTCGGCATCGGCACCGACATCCACGCCTTCGAAGAGGGGCGCGAGCTGTGGTGCGCGGGCCTGAAGTGGGAGGACGAGGGGCCCGGACTCGCCGGACACTCCGACGCCGACGTCGTCGCGCACGCCGCCTGCAACGCGCTGTTCTCCGCGGCCGGTCTCGGCGACCTCGGCGCGCACTTCGGCACCGGCCGCCCCGAGTGGTCCGGCGCCTCGGGCCTGGCCCTCCTCACCGAGGCCGCCCGCATCGTGCGGGACGCGGGGTTCACCATCGGCAATGTGGCGGTGCAGGTCATCGGCCCGCGCCCGAAGATCGGCAAGCGCCGTGACGAGGCGCAGAAGGTCCTCTCCGGGGCGGCGGGCGCGCCGGTCTCGGTCTCCGGGGCCACCACCGACGGCCTGGGCTTCCCCGGCCGCGGCGACGGACTCGCCGCGATCGCCACCGCGCTGGTGGTCCGCACCGCACCCTGAGGCGGACACCGCGTATATCGGGTAGGTGTATGGCTCGTACAGGCGAGGCTCTCGCAGCCAGCTGTCCACGAAGGAGTGAAGCCATGTCCGCCGCACTGTCCGACCAGCTCAAAGCCCTTCTCGACGCCCCGTCGTTCATCACCGTCGCCACCATCCAGCCCGACGGCAGCCCCCAGCTGTCGCCGGTCTGGGTGAAGCGGGACGGCGACGACGTGCTGTTCTCCACCACGCTCGGCCGCCGCAAGGAGAAGAACCTCCGCCGCGATCCGCGCGTGACGGTGCTGCTCCAGCCCTTCGACGCGCCGTACACGTACGCGGAGATCCGCGGCACGGCGGAGATGACGACGGAGGGCGGTCAGGAGCTGATCGACGAGCTGTCGCTGAAGTACACGGGCAAGAAGTACGCGGAGTTCAACCCCGACTCGGTGAACGACTCCCCGCGGGTCGTGGTGCGGATCTCGCCGCGCAAGGTCGTCGGGCGGGTCTGAGGACGGCCGTACGTCACGGTTGCGTCGCCCTGTGGGGCAGGGGGCGTGGGGCACTGTCCCGCGCCCACTACCCTGGAGTGGTGACGATTCGCCTGTACGACACCAGCGCCCGGCAGATCCGTGACTTCAGCCCCCTCAACGACGGCTGCGTCTCGATCTACCTGTGTGGTGCCACCGTGCAGGCCGCCCCGCACATCGGGCACATCCGCTCCGGCCTGAACTTCGACATCATGCGCCGCTGGTTCGCCTACCGCGGCTACGACGTGACGTTCGTGCGGAACGTGACCGACATCGACGACAAGATCATCAGGAAGTCGGCCGAGCAGGGCCGCCCCTGGTGGTCGATCGGATACGAGAACGAGCGCGCGTTCAACAGCGGTTACGACGCGCTCGGCTGCCTGCCGCCCACCTACGAGCCGCGCGCCACCGGCCACGTCACCGAGATGGTCGAGATGATGCGCGGCCTCATCCAGCGCGGTAACGCCTACGAGGCCGACGGCAACGTCTACTTCGACGTGAAGTCCTTCCCCGGCTACCTGGAACTCTCCAACCAGGACCTCGACGACCTGCGCCAGCCGTCCGGCGAGGGCGAGACCGGCAAGCGTGACCCGCGCGACTTCGCGATGTGGAAGGCCGCCAAGGAGGGGGAGCCCAGCTGGGAGACCCCGTGGGGCCGCGGCCGTCCGGGCTGGCACCTGGAGTGCTCGGCGATGGCGCACAAGTACCTGGGCACCGAGTTCGACATCCACGGCGGCGGGATCGACCTGATCTTCCCGCACCACGAGAACGAGATCGCCCAGGCCAAGGCCTTCGGCGACACCTTCGCGCGGTACTGGGTGCACAACGGCTGGGTCACCATGAGCGGCGAGAAGATGTCCAAGTCGCTGGGCAATTCGGTGCTCGTCTCCGAGATGGTCAGGGAGTGGCGGCCCATCGTCCTGCGCTACTACCTCGGCACCCCGCACTACCGTTCGATGATCGAGTACAGCCCGGAGGCCCTGCGCGAGGCCGAGTCCGCGTTCGCCCGCATCGAGGGCTTCGTGCAGCGCGTGGTGGAGAAGGCCGGCGGGACCGTGGAGCCCGCCGCCGAGGTGCCGCCCGCGTTCGCCGACGCCATGGACGACGACATGGGCGTCCCGCAGGCGCTCGCCATCGTGCACACCACGGTCCGCCAGGGCAACAGCGCGCTGGCCGCCGACGACAAGGAAGCCGCCGTTGCGCGCCTCGCCGAGGTGCGGGCCATGCTCGGCGTCCTCGGCCTCGACCCGCTCGACCCGCACTGGGCCGGTGGCGAGAGCGACCGCGGCGAAGACCTCCACGGCGTGGTCGACAGCCTCGTACGCCTGGTCCTCGACCAGCGCGAGGCCGCCCGCGGCCGCAAGGACTGGGCCACCGCCGACGCCATCCGCGACCAGCTCGGCCAGTCGGGCCTGGTCATCGAGGACAGCCCGAGCGGACCCCGCTGGACGCTCGGTCCGCGCTGACCGGCACCGCTGATGTGCCGCCCGGCCTCGTGGGCGGCACACTTCATAGACGTACACCCTCGCGCGTACGGACGTACGCGCACCCGCAACACGACAGACAGGTAGGTCATGGCCGCTAACAACCGCCGCATGTCCGGCAAGAAGGGCGCGCAGGTCGGCAGCGGCGGCAATCGGCGCCGCGGCCTTGAGGGCAAGGGTCCGACGCCGCCCGCCGAGGCGCGCAAGGGGCATGTGAAGAACCGCATCGCCACCGCCAAGGCCAAGAAGGCCGCGGGCCGCCGCCCCGCGCCGAAGGGGCGCGGCGGCAAGTCGTCCTCCGAGATGGTCGTCGGCCGCAACCCGGTCTTCGAGGCGCTGCGCGACGGCGTGCCCGCCACCACGCTCTACGTCCAGCAGTTCATCGACAACGACGAGCGGGTCCGCGAGGCCCTCCAGCTCGCGGCCGAGCGCGGCGGCATCCACCTCATGGAGGCCCCGCGCCCCGAGCTCGACCGCATGACGAACGGCCTCAACCACCAGGGCCTCGTCCTCCAGGTCCCGCCGTACGAGTACGCGCACCCCGAGGACCTCGTCGCCGCCGCGCACGACACCGGCGACGACCCGCTGATCGTCGCGCTCGACGGCGTGACGGACCCGCGCAACCTCGGCGCGATCGTCCGCTCCGTGACGGCGTTCGGCGGCCACGGCGTCGTCGTGCCCGAGCGGCGCGCCGCCGGCATGACGGCCGGCGCCTGGAAGACGTCGGCCGGCACGGCCGCGCGGACGCCGGTCGCCCGCTGCACGAACCTGACGCGCGCCCTGGAGGCGTACAAGAAGGCGGGCATCGCCGTCGTCGGCCTCGCGGCGGACGGCGAGCACGAGGTCGGCGACCTGGAGGCGCTCAGCGGCCCGGTCGTCATCGTCGTCGGCAGCGAGGGCAAGGGCCTCTCGCGCCTGGTGGGCGAAACCTGCGACTTCCGGGTGCGGATTCCGATGCCGGGTGGAGCGGAGTCGTTGAACGCGGGGGTCGCCGCCGGTGTGGTGCTCTACGAGGCGGCCCGCCGCCGCGCGTAGGTATGCCTCGATGTCCGGGCCGCGGTGATCTTTTGACGCGGTCCGGACATTTCTGCGCGGTCAAGGCAGTGTCCTAACCACACGTCACTCGGTTAGATGAGTGTGGACACCAGAACACCCCGCACTCCCACAGGGGGAAGCTCGTCAGGCTTCGACGAAGCTCCCGCGCTGAGCATGGTGAAGGTGCCGAGCGACCCGGCGCAGGTCATCGTCTCGCACGCGAGCTTCCGCGTGCAGCTCCCCGCCGCTGGGCGCATCCAATCCCCGCGTATCTCACGGCACTTGGGTCTCTCCGACGAGACGGTGCGCATCCCCGCCGTGGGGGCCGCCGCCAAGCGCCGCGCGCCCGTCGTCTGGAGCGGGAAGTCCGCGCCCGGCGATCCCGGCGCGACCGGACTGCTGCAAGCCGTGCGCGGCAGCGGCGTGCGCCGTTCGGCCGAAGAGGCAGGCCCCTACGACGACGGCGGCGCCACCCAGGTCATCCCGCGCGTCGCCCTCGACGACGGCCCCCAGGCCTCCAGGACGGCCGCGACACCCACCGCCGGATCCGCCCCCCAGACCCAGCTGCTGCCGCAGATGCGGATGCCCAGCAGCGACTACGACGAGCGGCTCGCCGAAGAGGACGAGCGGTTCGGCGCGTACGAATACGAGTACGCGTACGGCGACGGAAACACCGGCGTGGACGGCGCCGACGTCGACGACGATGCCGACGACACGGCCGAGGAGCGCAGGCGGCGGCAGGGCGCCGAACCCGTCCGGCACGCCTACTACCCCGGTCGCCGGATGAACCTCGGCGTCGTCCTCCTCCCGCTGCGCGTCTTCCTCGGCTTCATCTCCATCTACGCCGGCATGGGCAAGCTCTGCGACCCCGTCTACTTCGACGGCGGCCGACGCGGCTCCATGGTCAAGTGGCTCACCTCGCTGCACCCCTGGGAACTCGCCGAGCCCCTGCGCGACTTCGCCCTCCAGCACCCGGTGGGTGCCGGACTCAGCATCGCCTTCCTCCAGGTCGTCGTCGGCGTCCTGACGGTGCTCGGGCTCTGGCAGCGGGTCGCCGCCTCGATCGGCGTGCTGCTCTCCGCCGCGCTCATCGTCACCGTCAGCTGGAAGACCGTCCCCGCCTACGACGCGCCGGACATCATCTACCTCGCCGCCTGGTCGCCGCTGATCATCGCGGGCGCCCCCGTCTACTCCGTCGACGGACGCCTCGCGGGAGAGGCCTGGCGCAGGCTCGGGCCGCGCGCCGACATCTGGGACCTGCGGCGGCGCGTGCTGCGGCGCGGCGGGCTCGTCGGGGCGGTCGTCATCGGCCTCACGCTGCTCCTCGGCTCGCTGCTCGGCGGCGCGGTGCGCGACGCGGACCGGGTCACCGTGCCCGGCCCCGGCGAGGCCCCGAGGAACGTGCTGCCGGGCTCCCCGCTCCCCGAGGACCCCGCGAAGAAGCGGCGCGAGAAGCGGTCGCAGAGCCCCTCCGCCTCCTCCGGGTCGCCGACGCGGGAGGGCGGCTCCGCGAGTCCCTCGCAGGGCGCGACGGTCCCGGACGCGGCCCCCGAGACCGGTGCGGCCGGGGTGGGGCAGCCGAGCCAGACGCAGGGCAGCAGCACGGGCCAGGCCCCGCCGCAGCAGTCGGCGCCGCAGCAACAACAGCAACAGCAGCAGCCGTCGGCCTCGACCGCGGGGCCGTCGACCACCGGTGGCGGCACCGGGGGCGGCACGGGCGGCTCCGGAGGCTCGGGCGGCTCCGGCGGGGCCGAGGAGCCGGGCGGGCTGCTGGGCGGTGTCCTCGGCAACTGAGTCCGTGAGTCGGTGGTACGTACGCCGAAGGGGCCCCGCACACACGGTGCGGGGCCCCTTCGGCGTACGTACGGGGAGCGGGCGGAAGCGCGGGGGTCAACGGGCCTGGGCGGCCAGTTCCTTGGCGGCCTCGGTGAGGTCCTTCGCGGTGTCGATCGCGCGCCAGTAGGCGCCCTGCGGCAGCGGGAAGCCGGCGAGGCGCTTCTCGCGGGCCAGGCGCGGGAACGTGGTGCGCTCGTGGTCGCCGAGGTCCGGCAGGAGCGCGGTGAAGGACGCGGAGAAGACGTACACGCCCGCGTTGATGAGGTACGGGGACGGCGGCGCCTCGACGAAGTCCGTGATGTGGCCGAACGTGTCGGTCTCGACAGCGCCCCACGGGATGCGGGGGCGGGCCAGGGCGAGGGTCGCGGTGGCGTCCCGCTCGGCGTGGAAGGCCGCCATGTCGCGCAGCGAGAAGCGGGTCCAGATGTCGCCGTTCGTCGCGTACCAGGGCTGGTCCGCGTGCGGGAGGTGGCGGGCGGCGTACTTGAGGCCGCCGCCGCGGCCGAGCGGTTCCTTCTCGACGACCGTGGTGACGTTCAGCGGCAGGTCGGCCGAGTCCAGCCACTCCTGGAGGACTTCGGCGAGGTGGCCGCAGGAGACGACGGCGTCGGTCACGCCTTCTGCGGCCAGCCAGGCAAGCTGATGGCCGATGATCGGGGTCCCCGTGCCGGGGATCTCGACCATCGGCTTGGGCCGGTCGTCGGTGTACGGGCGGAGGCGGGAGCCTTGGCCTCCGGCCAGGACTACGGCCTGCGTGGGGTTCAGCGTGGTCATGCCGGAAACCCTACGCGGCGGTAGGCGCCGCCCCGCTCAGCCGTTGTGCTCAGCCGTTCCGATCAGCCGTTCTGATGGGCGGCGGCCACGCCCGACGCGAAGGACGTGTCGCAGACGGGCCTGGAGTAGGACTGGGCGCGGGTCGGCCCGTACTTCCGCACGGCGGCGCGGCCGAGGGCCTTGGCGAGGGCGACGCAGTGGCGGGCGAGCGACGGGTGGCGGGTCACCTCCCGCTGGAGGTGGGTGAGCGCGACACCGGGGTCCTTCTCCTGGAGCTCAAGGAGGAGCCGGTCGCGCAGGATGTCCTGCGGGGCGCGGGACTTCGCCGGCACGGAGAGGTCGTCGGCGGATGCGGTGAGCATCGATTCCGAGGAGTTCCCCGACCAGTTGACGCTGGTGACCGCGAGGGTCCCGGAAAGCACCAGCATCACGGGCAGGACGAGAGCGAGCGTGCGGCCGATGCGGTGGGCGGGGCCACGGTGGGCTCGGCGCGGCTTCTGGGTGTAGTTGGCGGAGTGCGTCACGCGAGGCAGCGTAGCGCTAGGTGATGATTTGGAGACATTTAGTCACCCGGTCGAGCGACAGCCAAGAAGGTTTTGCTTGCGCGGTGTTGACGTGGTGTGGGCGAAATGACCGGTGTGCCGGGGTATTTGTCGACAACATCGACAACGCGGTCGCCGCCTTCCGGGCCGGCGGATACGCCGAGGGGCCCCGCGCCGACGCGCGGGGCCCCTCGGTGGGCGGGGTGGGCTCAGTCGGAGAGGCGCTCGCCCGTCGACGTCGAGAAGACGTGGGTCTCACCCGGGCGCGGTACGACGTGCAGCTGGGCCCCCTTCTCCGGGACCCGGCGGCCGTTCACGCGGACCACGAGGTCCTTGTGCTCGCCGTTGACCTCGGCGGAGCCGTAGACGTAGCCGTCGGCGCCGAGCTCCTCGACGACGTTCACGGAGACGGCGAGGCCGGCCGGGGCGTCCGCGCTCTCCTTGGAGAGGGACTTCGCGGCGGCGCCGTCCTGCTCGACGATGTCGAAGTGCTCCGGGCGGACGCCGACGGTGACCGTGCGGTCGCCGCGGTCGGCGGCGGCGCTCAGGGCCTCGCGGCTGACCGGCACCACGGAGTTGCCGAACTTCACGCCGCCGTCCGTGATCGGGACCTCGACGAGGTTCATGGCCGGGGAGCCGATGAAGCCCGCGACGAAGAGGTTCGCCGGGCGGTCGTACATGTTGCGGGGCGAGTCGACCTGCTGGAGGAGCCCGTCCTTGAGCACCGCCACGCGGTCGCCCATGGTCATGGCCTCGACCTGGTCGTGGGTGACGTAGACGGTGGTGATGCCGAGGCGGCGCTGGAGCGACGCGATCTGCGTACGCGTCGACACGCGCAGCTTGGCGTCGAGGTTGGAGAGCGGCTCGTCCATGAGGAACACCTGGGGCTCACGCACGATGGCGCGGCCCATGGCCACGCGCTGGCGCTGACCGCCGGAGAGCGCCTTGGGCTTGCGGCCCAGGTACTCGGTGAGGTCCAGGATCTTCGCCGCGTCCTCGACCTTCTGGCGGATCTCGGCCTTGTTGACGCCGGCGATCTTGAGCGCGAAGCCCATGTTGTCGGCGACGGTCATGTGCGGGTAGAGCGCGTAGTTCTGGAACACCATGGCGATGTCCCGGTCCTTGGGCGGCAGGTGCGTGACGTCGCGGTCACCGATGCGGATGGCGCCGGCGTTCACGTCCTCGAGCCCCGCGAGCATGCGGAGCGAGGTGGACTTGCCGCAGCCGGACGGGCCGACGAGTACGAGGAACTCGCCGTCCTCGATCTCGATGTCGAGGCCGTCGACGGCGGGCTTGTCGCCGCCCGGGTAGATGCGGGTCGCCTTGTCGAACGTAACAGTGGCCATGGTGAGGGCCCCCTTCACCGGCAGGAACGTGCCGGACGATCCGAGTAGAGGGAGTGGTGTAGTCCACGTGAGTGAACTGGTCGTGACCGTACCCCGGAGGTCTGTGGTCTGTCAGTAGTCGGGGCGTGGCGTTCTTGTCCGTTCTCGAAGGTGCTCGTCGGTGGTCGCGGATATTTTCGACGGGTGCGGGGGCGGTGTTGGTTACACTGCTCGGGCACGATCCGCACAGCGCCGTGCGCGCCTCCTTAGCTCAGATGGCCAGAGCAACGCACTTGTAATGCGTAGGTCGTCGGTTCGAATCCGACAGGGGGCTCTGTGGAAGCCCCAGGACTCACTCGCCGTGACCTGGGGCTTTTGCTTTTAACGGATACGGCGGCGGCGCCGCGAGCGGGCCGCGCGGGTGTCGGGGGTCTCAGTTCTGGTCTCAGTGGGGCCGGATTCCACGGGGTTCCCTCCCATGCGGGGCAAGATCACAGACATGGGCGGCATGAAGGTCTCTCCCATGCGACGCATGGCGTCCTTCGAGAGGTGGGAGCGCCCCTTCACGTAGCGCCGTGTCTGACTGATCTGGGTGTGCCGCAGGATCTCCATGATCGTGGGCATGTCGACGCCCAACTCATTGAGGATCGTGCCGGCGGTGTGACGGCTCCCGTCGTAGAGGCGACGATCGTCGATGCCGGCCTCGGCGAGGAGTTCCTTGAACTCCTCGTAGTCCTGGCGTGGGTCGAGCGGGCGGCCATCCGGCCGCGCGAACACTACTTTGTGCTCCTCCCACAGCTCTGCCGCTGCGGCCCGCATCTCCTCCTGACGTGCCTTGTGGTCATGCAGATACGGGATGAAGGCGGGCGGGATCGGAACGGGGTTCTGGCTCTTCTTGGTCTTGGGCCGGGTGAAGACCAGACCGCCCTCTTTGCGCTGGGGGCAGGCGCTCGCATGCTTCGTGCACGTCTTGGTACAGGGCTTGGGACACCCCCGCTTGTAGCCCTTGTGTGTGGTGCAGTTCGGCGGGCACGCGGTGAAGCGGTGAAGGCGGGCCCCGCAGATGTGCGGGTTGTCGCAGCCGTGCCGCCACGTGAGGCGCTGAAGCTGCCACTTGGGGTGGAACAGCTCTACTGCCAGGTCGACGTACGGCCAGCGCAGACCGAGCGTCTCGCCCTGCCGGAAGCCCATGCCGACCCCGACGATCCACCGCATGAAGGTAGGCCGCTTGGCAGCGGCTTCGAGGAACGCCTTGCACTCCTCTTGAGTGAAGGGGTTCGCCTCGGTTTCGTCGACGGTGGGCGGGTCCACGAGCGTGGCCACGTTTTCACTGATCATGCGGCGGCGGTGGGCGATCTTCAGGGCGCGGGACAGGATGCGGTGCACCTTCAGCACGTGGGATGGAGCGTGGCCGGCGTCGAGCATGGCGCGGTACATCCGTTCCAGGTGCTCAGGTTGCAGCTTGTCGATGCGGTGCTGCCCGACACCCGGGATGATGTCGTTGCGCGTCTTGGACCAGTAGTCGTCGAGGGACCGCGGCTTCAGTTTCAGGCTCGCGATGTCGGTGAGGTAGGTCTCCATCCACGTGGCCACGGTCGGCGCGCGACCGGCCTTGGTCGCACGACCCTGATCGCGCTGCTGTTCCAGTTCTTTGACCTTGCGCTTGATCTCGGGTTCGGTCTTGGCGCGGCGGTGGCGGCGGTCAGGGCTGCCGTCGTTCTTCACGCCCATGGTGACGCGGCCGTGCCACCAACCATCGGCGCCGAAGTAGATGGAGGACTCGTTGTTGGGCTTGCGGGGGCTCATGGGCTCCTCCATGCAGGAGGCGGCCCCGGCTCGTGCTCCGGGGCCGCCTCGGATTCGGACAGGTCAGTTGGGCAGTGATTCGAGGCCGTCCACGTATGCCTCCAAGTCCCGGCGGCGGATACGGCGGGTGCGGCCTTCCTTGACGTACTTGAGGGCCCCGGCGGCCATCAGCTCGTAGACGGTGGACCGGCCGTAGCGGAGCGCGGTGGCGGCTTCCTCAGGGGTATAGAGCAGAGCTTCGACTTCGACGGGGCGGGCAGCGGTGCTCATCCGGGTGCCTCCTCGGCGGGTGCCTTCTTGGCCTTCTGGGAATCCGCAACATCCGCCACGCCGCAACATTGCTGGTCAGCGGCTTGTATCTGTGGCGGATGCCGAATCTGTTGCGGATAGGTGCCGCCACGTGCGGGCGAGGCGGCACCTGTCGGGATGCGCTGGTCAGCCGACGCTGCGGAGCGGGCGCGTGTCGGTTTCCGCGGACATGTGGCGGCTCTCGAAGAGGGCTTCCGCCACAGATTCACCTCTGCTGACCTGCGATGTTGCGGACGTTGCGGTTGTTGCGGATTCTGCGGGGGGAGGGGGGCAGTAGCGCGCCCACGCGTCGCTGAGGTCTTCCGCGTAGTAGCCCTTAGGGGTGCCGCTGCCGACCCGGATGCCGCGGGGGCGGATCGGGGTGTTGTCGGGGCGTACGTACTGGCTCAGGAGCTTGGACAGGGCACGGGCGGTCAACGGCTTGCTGGTGTGTCCGTCGTCGCTCATGTCGGCCCATGGCGCGTCATCCAGTCCGAGCAGGATTTCGAGGATGGCGGCGGTGGGCATCCGGTCGGCGCCGCAGAACACCTGGTCGCGCAGGTCGGTCAGCAGCCGCACCCCAAGGGATGCTTCGTCGCCTTCCGTGGCGGCCTTGATGAGCGCGACGCAGGCGGCGCGGGCACGCTCGGGCCAGTGGCCGCCGGCCGCGTCGGCGACCGCAAGGAGTGGCTCCCACACGTCGGCCGGCCGGTCGCAGACGCCCTCGGGCATCTCGGGCCACGCCTCGGAAACCTGCTCGTGCAGGGTCGCGGTCCACTCCGCGAGCTTGTCGCGCAGGGCGTGGCCCTGCTTCTCGTGGGTGCGGCGCCGGTAGGGCTCGCACTTCTCGTTGGGGGCCTTTTTGCGCATGCGGATGATGACCGAGCGGGTCAGGATCGTGTCCGGCAGAGAGCCGAGTCCGGCCATGGCCACGGCGCAGAACGAGGAGAACCATTCCGTGGTCTGGTTCGATCCGTCACCGACGCAACGCAGGGACTTGGCGCCGCGCCGGTAACCGGAGTTGAGGAACCCCCGGACCTCTTCGTTCCCGCCGGCCTTCGCACCGAAGACGGTGTCGATCTCGTCGAAGAGGATTGTGGGGGTGCCCCCGTCGGCCGCGACCAGCCGGAACAAGGCGTTGGCGGAGGCGTTGACGGTGGTTGCCGCGCGCGGGGTGAGGGTTTCCACGATCTCCAGGGCACGTGACTTCCCCGAGCCCGGTTCGGGGCTGAGGAAGGCCAGGCGGGCGGTGCCGTCGAGTGCGTCCATGAGGTGGGCGTGCGCGTCCCACAGGGTGACGGCAACGTAGGCGTGTTCGGTGGGGAAGATGTTGAAGCGGCGGTGGAACGCTTCGACCTCATCGAGCAGGGCGGCCCCGTCGATGGACGGCGCGGGCGGGTTGGGGCTGGTCATGCGGCGTTCCTCCCTTCCTGGGGAGTGCGGAGCGGGCAGGCGTCGCGGTGGGCGGCGTGGTCGGTGATGAGGGCGAGCACCTTGCGGCGGCCGACCGCGGACCGGTCACGGCCGCACAGGCACACGGAGGTGGCGGTGGGGGTGGCGCCGTAGGGGGCGGTGATGCGCAGCCACGCCACGGGATACCGGCCATCCCCGCAGGCGGCGGGCGGCGGCGGGTTGGGAGGAAGAGCTGAAAGGACGCCTTCGGCGTCGACCTCCGCGCCACGGCCGCGGCCGGGGCCTGCCCGATGCGGGCGCGCACAGCGCTGTGCGGTGATGGGGAAGGGCTTTTCAGTGGCGGGGGTGGCGGGGGTCATGCCGTCTCCCGCGGGCGGGCGGTGCGGATCGACCAGTTCAGGGCGCTGCGCAGCGTCGAGCGGCACTCGTACGCCTTTAGGCCGGCCGCCTCCCCCGCTGCCTGAAAAGCCGTCTCGACCTCGTGGCGGGAGATGTCGCCCCATGCCACGAAGCGCCCCATCGAGCGGGCGGCGGTGAACAGCCGGTGCTCCCGCGAACCCTTGGGGGCCGACGCGATGGCGGCCTGCTCGCGTTCCAGGGCGACCTGCGCACACCGGGTGGCGTTGCGGGCCGCCGCGATGACGGGCGCCGGGCCGGGCCGCGGTGCGGGGGTGAGAGCCCGGTGCAGCCATCCGGGTAGTTCCGCGACCGGTGCCGGATCGATGACCTCGTAGGTGCGGTCACCGACGGTGCTGCCCGCGGCGACGACGTAGCCGCCCCACGCGCGGGTGTCGACCAGCGGGCCCAGGGTGCGGGCGGTGTTGGTCAGACGGATGTGGTCGGGGGCGGTGAAGTACAGGTGGAGGCCGCCGCTGGCGGTCCGCACCGTGTAGGTGGTGGGCGTCGGCTGTCCGGCGCGCTCGCAGAGCGCTGTAAAGGTCGTCGCGCCGCTAGGCGCGTCCGAACAGCCGTTGTCCTTCCCGGCCTTGGGTAGATCCAGGTCGATGACGACCAGGTGGGAGGGGCCGGTGGCGATCCCTATGTTGAACGTGCCCGCAGTCCAGGCGGCGCGGATGCGGGCGGGGTCGGTGGTGGCGCGCTGTTCCCACTTGCGATGCCCGGCCGCGCACTCGCCGGTTCGGGGGCAGGCGGCTTCCCCGTGCAGGGCGGGGCGTTTGCTGCCGGGGCGCAGCGGCAGGACGTGCCAGCCGCGGCGGACGGCTTCCAGGGCCCACGCGTACAGAGCAAGGCTGGTCATGCCGCCTCCCCCAACATGTCCTGCGGCGTGGCCGCAGTGGAGCCGAGCAGCAGTCCGTAGGCGTGGCGGGCTTGTTGGGGCACCACGCCGTTGCCGATGATGCGGAGCTGTTCCTTGCGGGGGATGCCGGGCACGGCGGTGACCCAGCCCGCCGGCAGGCCCATCATCCATTCGGCGAAGGCAGGGGCCAGGCGGCGGTTGCCGCGCCCGCCGGGCTCGGTCGGGCATGGTGCCGGGCGCCCGGTGACGTGCTCCCAGCGGCGGATGGCGGGCCCGTAGTCGGTGCTGTCGGTCGCGGTCCACCGCTCGTCCAGTCGGACGGCCTGGCCGGGCAGGTAGTAGTTGCCGTTCGTGTCGCGCTGGTTGGGGCCGCCGTGCGGCCCGTCGGAGGCCTTGGGAGTGGGCAGCAGCCTCAGAAGCTGGGCGGGGGAGGGAGCAGGAAGACCACCTCGTCCTCCAGCGTCGGCCCGTGCCCGCCCGCCTTGCGCTTGGCCGGCGGCTGAGGGCCGCCGTTGACCCCAAGCTGTGAGGTCGGGGTCTTCAGCAGCGGGATAGGCGACGGCGAACCAGCGGTCGCGCGGGTGCGGGGCGCCGACTTCTCGGTCACCAGCTCGTAGACATGTCCACCGCGCGTCATACCCGAGCGCGGCCAGGTCCTGGGCGACGACGTCCAGCCCCCGCGAGCGGAGCGCCGCCACGTTTTCCAGGAAGACGAGGCGCGGTCGAAGGACGCCCACAGCCTCAGCGACGTTTTTCCAGACCCGCGACCACTTCCCATTGATCCCATCCCTTCGTCCGGCGTTGGAGGTGTTGCGGCAGGGGAAACCGGCGCCCACCACGTCCGGGGCGTACACGTCGCGGACACGCTCCCAGTCGGTGGCGGTGATGTCTCCGAGGTTCGGCACGCCCGGGTGCCGGTGGGTGTAGACGGTGGCGGCGTACGGGTCGTTCTCCGCGAACGCCACGATGCGGCCGCCGATGTGGGCGCGGACGGCGGCTTCCAGGCCGCCATAGCCGGCGCACAGGCCAACGATGCGGGGCGGTGAGCCGGAGGTGTACCGAATGTCAGTGGGGTGGTTCATGCTGGGTTCCTCCTTGCTGACGAGTGGTGAGGAGCCGGGTCGGCCGCGGGCTTTGGACAGAGCGCGGCCGGCCCGGGTGTGTAAGGGAGGGAAAGGGGAGAGCGTTGGCCACGGCCTGGCTGGTTCTGGCGGCGGGTGACAACCGCAAACACGGGGGAAACGGCGGCTATGACGATCTGCCGTCGGAGCACTACAGCTGGGACAGCTCGGTCCCGCATCACGCGTCCCTGGCCGTTGGGGATGTGATCGCTGTGTGGGACAAGGCGGCGCTGCTGGGCGTTTCCGTGATCGAGGGGATCGAGACCGGACAGGCCGTCAAAGAGGTCTACCGCTGCCCCGAGTGCGGCAAGTCGGACTTCCAGCCGCGCAAGACGAAGCGGCCCGTGTACGCCTGCCTGAAGTGCCAGGCGAGATTCGATGTCCCCACGGCCGCGAGCAAGACCGTGACGACCTACCGCTCACGCCACGGAGCGGCGTGGGTCGACATGCCCGGGGTGCTGAGCGGCGCTGAACTGCGCGCGCTGTGCGACAACCCCCGCACCCAGCACAGCCTGCGCTCGATGCGCTGGGAAGCACTGAGGGAGGCGATCGAGGCGACCGGCGCGACCACGAGCGTGGACATCGCCGACAACGCGCAGCGCGCCATCGCCGGCGGACACCGGCAGACCACCGTGCGCGCCCGGCTGGGACAGGCCGCCTTCCGCCGCCAGCTCCTGCACGCACACGGTGAGACCTGCGCCATCACCGGCCCCGCCCCGGCGGCGGTGCTGGAGGCCGCCCACCTTTACAGCTACGCGGCCAGCGGCGAACACCACAGCGACGGCGGGCTGCTGCTGCGCCGGGACCTGCACCGCCTCTTCGACCTCGGTCTCCTGGCCGTCAACCCCCTCAGCTGGACGGTGGACGTAGCCGTGCAACTGCGGCCCTACCCGGCGTACGCGGCGCTGGCGGGAGCACCGCTGACCGTTCCTCTCGCCTCCGGCCACCGCAGGTGGCTGCGCGCGCACTGGGAGGTCCACCGGCACGCGACGGCGTCCCTGGTGCCATCCGCCCGCACCGGACAGGACCTGGCCTAGGAGAGACAGGTGACTACGCAGCTGACGCCAGACCCGGGTCGCGCCGAACGGCCCAGACGGCGCTACTTCCCGCTCTGGGAAGAACTCACGGTCCTGACCGCGCACGACGGACGGTGCGTGTACTGCCTGGCCCCTTCCGAGGTCAAAGATCACGTCATCCCCTACGCACGGGGCGGGGACGATGATCTGCACAACCTCGTCCCAGCCTGCGTAGCGTGCAACCTCGGCAAAGGCGAGCGCACACCGCTGGAGTTCGCCACCGCCTCACTCAACCCCGGCACCTGGCGCCCGGGACGGCACCCGGGCCGAGGACGATTACGCGACGAACTCGACGACCTGCGCCGACGCTACGAGGTCTGGGTGGAGCGCATCGAGTTCACGCAGGTCGAAGTTCTCAACCCGCGCCGCCGGGCCTGGTTCCAGCACGACCTGCGCTCCACCTGCTTCAACACCAAGGTGCCGCCCACGATCCGTGTAAGAGCCGCCGTCTTCCGTGGCTTCAACGCCGACTACCTGGCGAAGGCGGCGGCCACCGACTGGAGCACAGACCACCAGCCCCCATTCCGGATCTTCCAGCACAGGCAATGGGGCGTGGAATCCCTGGACCCCGCCGACTGGAAGATCCCCTTCTGCTAGAAGGGCGGTTCGTCGCCCTCTTGCTTGACGACCGCAGCAGCGGTGTTCCAGGCGTCGTCGCCGGCCGTCGGAGCGGACTGTGCGGGGCGCCTGGCGTTGATGGTGACGGTGGTGAACCGGACGCTGGCGCCGATCTCGTCGACTTCCATGACGAGCATCGAGCGGTTCTCACCGGTGTCGGTCTTCCAGTCGTGCTGGCGAATGCGCCCGTGCGCGACCACGCGGGAGCCCTTGGTCAGGGAGTCCGCAGCGTGTTCGGCAAGCTGGCGCCAAGCGGCGCACCGGAAGAACGTCGCCTGACCGTCCTTCCACTGGTTGGCGTCGCGGTCGAAGACGCGCGGGGTCGCCGCGATCGTGAACTTGGCGAGCGCGGCGCCGTTGTCGGTGAATTTCAGTTCCGGGTCGGCGGTCAGGTTGCCGATCACGGTGATCGGCGTCTCTCCGAACGACATGTGCGGTGTCCTTTCTGATCGGTCAGGTGGCGGGGTGGTTGATGGCGCGGGCCAGGGCCAGGGCACTGTCGGACATGCAGGACGGTGTCGTGCTGGCCTCGGTGAGCCAGGCAGCGAGGGCGAGGCCGACGGAGGGCCCTACGGCGGCTGCGTACTCGGCGTGCTGTGGCGCCATGTAGGTCGGCCGGTACTGGCTGCCACCTCGGTGCAGGAGCGGCCAGCCGACGCGCTCGCCACGGCCGTTGGTGATGTAGTCGCCGCAGAGGAGGCCGTGCCCGGTGTGGAACTCCTTGTACTTGACGTTCCAGTTCGCGGTAGGGGTGCCGTCGGTGGCGGTGCTGGCGGCGAGGGCGAGGGTGCGCAGCTTCTGGGCTGCTTCCCGCAGTTCGCGGGCGGGGTCGTGTGTTCCGTCGTCGATCACTGAAGTGCTCATGTGCTGGTCTCCAGGGGCGTGGTGCGGATGACTGCGAAGGTGTCGGTGGTGGCGTCGTAGTGGACGTGGACCGGTCCGGGGGCGTCGGCGCGGGCCTCGGTGGCGCGGTGTGCGGCCACGAGGGAGGCGCGGGGGTTGCCGGCCGGGTAGGCGTCGATGCGGGTGGGGTGGTGTCCGGTGCAGTAGCGGCAGGTCATGGCGCTACTCCTTCACGTGGTCGTGCAGGAGGTGGAAGGGGAAGGGTTCGCGTTCGATGTGGACGCCGGAGTTCTTGATCCAGTACCAGCGGAAGGGGAAGGAGCGGAGCCGAAGGTCCATGACGGCCACGGCCCGGTGGTGTCCGTCGCCGACGTACACGTCCGGGTAGCGGTCACTGATCCCGATAAGGATCGGCTCGCGGAGTCCGTGGTGGGGGATGGATTCCATGAGCCGCTCGACCTTCTTGCGGTCCTTCTCCCGGCGGGCGAAGCGCCTGCGGGCGTCGGCCCAGCGCCGGTATTCCGTCGGCTGGATCTTCCCGTTCAGGAGGAAAGCGGTGGGCATGCTGCCGCGGTAGGTCATGGTGCCTCCCGCGGTCAGCCGTAGAAGTGGCTGCGTTTGATGACGGCCTTTCGCACGTGGACCGTGCTCCCACCGCCAGCCGTGCGGGCGGGGGCCCGCAGAACGAAGGCGAGCAGGATCAGCAGCCACATGCCGGCGCCAGAGGTGAAGCCGGCGGCGGCGGAGACGACTTGGCCGATGCCGTAGCCGACGCCGGCGGAGAGCGCGCCGCCGCCGATGCCGGCGCCGATGAAGCGCTGCGCGGTGGGGTCGAGCAGCGGCAGCGGGCGCAGGTCGCGCGGTTCGGTGGCCGGCACGGGGGGCGGGGCCAGGTGCTTGGGCATGGGGACCATCCGCCCGTAGGCGTCGGGCACCCACACGATCGGCTGGCGTTCGACGACCGGCGTCGCGGGCACCAGGGCCGCCGCGTACGGGTCGGCGGGCGTGATGGGGAGGGGGTGGCGGACTTCGATGGCCGTGGAGTGTTCGGGGTGGTCCATGGGGTCTCCCTCGCATGGGTCGCGGGCCCGCGTCAGAGGTGTGGCGCGGGCCCGCGGGATCACGGTGTGAGGTGCTGTTACGAGGCGTTACGGCGTGGTGTGAGGGGTGCGTAACACCGCATCTGCCTAGGGGTTTGGGTGTTAGGCGGCCGTAACGCGTTACGGGGTGTTACGCCGCCGCCAGGGCGGGGACGATGCGCCACCGGCCGGTCTGATTCGTGGCCTCCAGACGGCCGTCCAGAGCGGCGTCCTTCAGCCGAAGGGACACCCAGGAGCGGGACAGGTGGTGGGCGTCGCACCAGTCGGTGAAGTCCTTCGGGCCCACGACCATGCGGCCCTCCGCCTCGAACTGTGCGAGCGCGTCGGCGAACAGCCGACGGGCCTCCTCCGGGTCGGGCTTGTGGCCCTTCTCCTGCCCGAACAGCGGCTGGTCGTCGCCCGGCTGGTTGTCGGGCAGTTCGGCTTCGGGATCGATGTGCTCGTCCTCGGGGTCCACGCCGGCGCCCTGCTCGTCGTCCATGTCGTCCTCCTGCGGAACATCGAGCGGGTTTTCCGGGCGGGTTCGGTCGGTGTAGGCACGGCCCGCGACGCTGGCGGCGGCGCCGGCGGTGACCGTGTCGAGCGGCATGCGGTGGCCGGCGAACTCGCGGGTCACCCATTCCAGCGTCACCGGGTCATTGCGGAAGGTGCGGGCCGGATTGGCGTACAGCTCCTCTTCGATGCCGGCGGCAACGAGGTAGCAGTAGCCGGGCTTGCGGTTCTTCCACGCCCCCGGGTTGGCGCCCGCCTCCAGGACTTCGCCAGGCAGCGCGAAGCCGGCGTCCTTGTCGTCCACGCCGAAGCACAGCGAGGACGGGAGGGAGGCGCGGGTGTCGGTGCTGATCTGGTAGCCGCTGGCCCGCTGCATGGAGATGATCAGCGAGATACCGGCCGACCGGGCCTCTTGCGCGATGGTGGTGAACACGTCGTCATCCAGGCGCGCCAGGGTGTTGGCGGCCTCTTCGAACCAGGTCACCAGGTAGGCCATGCCCACGCAACCGCACGCCGTGCCGTCGTTGCGGCAGGAGTGCGCCGGATCGTTCTGCACTTCGGCGGCCTCGGGGCACCAGGAGCGGTAGCTGTGGGCGCCGAGCCATTCAGTGCGGGCGGGGATCGCGGCCTTCACGGCCTCGATCATGATTTCGGTGTCCTGCGGGGTGGTGGCCACCCAGTCGCACGCCGGGAAGACCTCCCCGAGATCCTGGCCCTTCTTGACGTGGTCGGACAGCCACACCGCCACATCCGACCTGGTGAGGACCTCCGTGAGGATATCCAGGGCGCCTTCGGTCTTGCCCGCGCCGGTCACGCCCATGATGAGCAGATGGATGGCCTGCGGCAGGGTGAGCATCAGCGGGGAACCGTCGTCGTAGACGCCGATGACCAGCGGGTCCGCGATCGAGCCGCCCGGGGCGGAGGGGCCGGGGAACCAGGTCACCTGCTTGAGCATGTCGGTGGGCACGATGACCAGTTCCCCACGGCGCGCGGAGTCAGGGTCCCTGCGCTGGCGCACCGCGTTGGGCGGCACGTCCAGCGCGCCGGCGAGCTTGGGCAGCGCCTTCGCCACGTCCTCGTTGGTCGCCTCCCCCGCGGGGGCGGCGTAGGGGACGGTGACGCGGTTCGGCTCCACCTTCGCCGCACCCAGCTGTGTGCGGGCCAGCCCGACCTTCTCCAGCAGGCCTGCATCCGAGTTCTCACCGGAGCCGTCGGGGTTGTGGCGCATGAGCACCCGCACGTTCCACGACAGCGCGACCGCCGGGCCGCCCATCAGGTACAGGTCGTCCAGCGGCCCGGCGGTGGGGCCTGCGAGGCACGCGGCGGTCAGCCACGCGGAGCCGAGACCGGTCGTCAGCGCGGTGTGCAGGCGGCGCTGCTTGCTGGTGGTCTTGCCGATCAGGTAGGCGCCACCGGACACCGCCACCGAGGTCAGGGTGAGCCCGACCGCGGCCGGCGTGCTCTCCGCCCACCGCAGGTGACCCAGCACGCCAGCCAGGCCCACGCCGCCCACTCCGAGCCACGGCGGGAGATGGGGCTTGGCCCGGTGGAGCAGGTAGGCGCCGATGCCGCCGCCGTCGGCGTTGCCGCGCTGTGCTTCCATCAGTTGCAACAGGTCGTGTTGCTCGTTGTCGCGATGCTTCACCATGGCTTCGCCTCCCTTACTGCTGGGCCCAGTTCATGACGGGCTGTTGCGGCTTGCGGGCGCGGTGACGGACGCGGTTGATCTCTTCCTCGTACTGCTGCTGGAAGACCGAGTACGCGGCAGCGGCGCTCTTGGCCGCATCCCGCAGATCGTCGGCGGACCTGGCTAGCTTGCGGGCCACCTTCGCGGCCCGGATGCGGGAGCCGAACGCCTTGCCCTCCGGGTCCGGAACCGCGGCGAGCACGCCTTTGAGGATTTCGGCGGCCATGGCGACCTCGATGGACAGCGTCACACCAGCCGCACGCAGGGTGTTGCAGTAGTTGCGCACCTGCGCCGGCGAAGTGAACTCCGGGGCCGGCAGGAGCGAGCTGGAGTGGCCGCCGCCGTTCGAACGGGTGGCGCTCTTGTTGTTGTTCACGGTGACGTTGATCGGCGGGACGAAGCTGCCGCCCATGGCGCCGACGAATCCGCCGGCGGCGGCACCGGCGTTGGCGAACTTGTTGGTCTTGTCCGGGCCGCCGAAGCAATTGGACCTCGGGTAGAAGCTGCTGCGAGCCATCTGGCAATCTCTCCTCAGGTCAGTGCGTGCGGCGGACGACGAGCCAGGCGGTCTGCGCGCCGAACAGGGTCAGGAGCCAGACCAGCTCCAGCGGGCCGGCGAGCGGACCGAAGGCGGCGGCGAGCGCCAGCCATGCGGTGGCGGCGGTGGCGAGCAGGGCCAGGCCGATGCGCCAGCCCAGCACCCCGCGGGTGGCGGGGCGGCTCCGCTGCATGACGACGAGCCACACCAGCGGCCCGGCGGCCAGCGGCGCGAGCACGAGGCCGGACCACCACGCCAGCACGTGCAGTACGGCGGTGACGGGCACGGCCAGGACGGCCAGCACGAGCGGGGCCAGGCTGCGGCGGTGCTTCCACAGGACGCGTCCAAGGAAGCCGAACGCCTCGCGGGAGAGGGACGGGCGGTCCGGGACGACCACGATGAACGGCTGACCAGAGCGGCGGCCGCGCTGGCGCGGGATACGCACGGTGGTGGCCCCGGCGGGCACCTTCACGGCGCGGCGGGTACGGGTACGACTGGACACAGCAAAGACTCCTCGCGGTGAGGGATCGGATAGGGGTGCTGTGCAGGTCAGGCAGTGTGCTGCCGGTCGGTATCCGCGCACAGGACGCACATGCCGAGCGAGGTGGGCAGGCAGTAGCTGTAGACCACACGGCAGACGGGGCAGGTGCGGCGGGCGAGCATGGCCAGTGCGAGCGCACCCCACTTGCGGGAGGTCATCGGTCGCACCGGCGCGGCCCGGTCGATGCGGTAGAGGAAAGCGACCTTGGCGCCGCTCTTGCGGCCGCGGTGGCGCAACATCACCTGCCCGGCCACCGGCTGACCCCCGGGCCGCAGCCCGCGCTCCCGTAGCTGCCGGCGCGTGGCCAAGCCGGCGGGGGCGTATTGCCAGGGGTAGGTGGGGATGCCGTAGCGGGCGCCGGTGGGGTCGAAGCACTTGCTGAAGGCGGTGCTCATCCCCGGCCCGCTATGGCCAGCGCCGCACCACCGGTGCTGGCGGTGGGATCGCGGTGTTCGGCGAAGCGGGACGAGACCCAGCCCACCGACCAGCCGCACAGTTCCGCAGCCTCGCGCACCTTGACCCCTGCCTCGAACGCTGCGGCCACGATCCGGCGCGCCTCATCTTCGGGCAGCTTGCCCGGGGCGGGACCGCGGGCAAGCAGTGCTTCGCGTTCACGGGCGCGGCGCTCAGCTTGTTCACGCTGTTCACGAGCGGCCGCCTCAGCAAGCTCACGACGTGCCGCTTCGGCACGTTCGCGGGCCTGGCGTTCACGGCTCTCGCGGTCGTGTTCACGCTGTTCACGCTCGCGTTCACGGCGTTCACGAGCCTCCCGCTCAGCGGCCTCGGCACGCTCTCGCGCCTCGCGCTCTTCGCGGACCCGGCGCTCTTCGCGCTCGGCCTGCTCACGGGTTAAGGCGGCTTCGTGTTCGCGCTGTTCACGCGCCAGCATCGCGGTGTGCTCGCGTTCCTCCCGGGCCTGCTGGCGGGCTTGCTCAGCCCGTTCCCTGGCCGCCTGTTCGGCCTGCTCGCGCTCGGCTTTCTGTGCCGCGTTCAAGGCCGCCGCAGCGGCCGCGAGAGCGCGCCGGTAGGCCAGACTCGTCTCGGCTGTAACGATCAACAGGAGCGGGGCGACCGCGTGGACAGCCACGCCGACCAGGTCTTTCTTCAGTGCGGAGTCGGCGGTGTTCAGGGCGAGTGTCATCAGGCCGGTCATCCACCGCAGCACGGTCGGCCAGCGCCCGCCGTGCCCGCCCAAGCGGGCCAGCACGTCATCGAGCTTGACCACGATGACGACTGCGGCATCCACCACCAGCGGCAGGATCGGGGCCGTCCAGTCCCATTCTTGGGCCGTGTGCGCGGCCATCAGCGGGGTGACGGTGAGAATTGAGTACAGCATGGCTCCGGACACGATCAACCAGGTGCCGCCCGACAGCGCGCGCTCCGCTGAACGGGTCTGAACAGCGTTCACGCGACACCCCCGAGCGCTTCCGGCGCGGGCATGAACGCCCGGCGGAACCCGCGGGCGGTGGCGTCGTAGATGAACGTCGACAGCCGCCACTTGCACTGGGACGCCGGGCGTTCACCGGCGGGCACCCACGCGTCCGCGGGCACCCCGTGGGTGGCCGTGTCGGCGTAGGCGTCCTCCTGCGAGGCGTAGACGGTGTGCGGGGCGCCGTAGTGGAGCAGCACCGTGAGCGCCTGCCCCTCCCGCAGTCCGGCCTCCAGCTCGGCACGGAGCCGGCGGATCTCGATGTCCTTCAGGAGCAGTTCCTCCTGCGCCGCGGCCAGTTCATCGACTGAGTGCGCCAACAGGTCACTCGTGTCGGAGACGGTGGCCTCGGCGCGCTTCGCGCGGTCGGTGACCGCGTAGAGCTCCCGGGCGTGCTGGCCGAACGCCGCGTTCGCCGCTCCGTTCGCCTCCCGGGCACGCTCGTGGGCCGCACGGGCGTCGAAGTCGAGCTGTTCCAGGCGGGCCGTGGTGACGATGCGGATCATGCGGCCACCGCCCCGTACTGCGCACCGCAGACACCCGACCGCCGTACCGACGCCTTACGCGCCCGCCGGGGCCGCGGCGCCTGCTTGGGCAGGTCGCTCGCCTTCAGCAGCGCCTGGGCGTAGGCCGCGGCGACCGGGTCGACCTCCCGCAGCTCCGCGATAACGTCACGGGCCACGGTCAGCCGTGCCGCCCGCTCCTGCTCGGTCTCGTCGGCCATGCCGGTGAACAGCTCCGGGTCGAAGCCCGCTGCATGCTCGGCAAAGCCCAGCGCCAGCTCCGCGAACTCCTTCGCGGTAACGGCGGTATGACCAGCAACGATGCACTTCATGGGTCGTACTCCTCTGAGATCAGATGCGATGGGAACGGCCCGAATAGCGCCCCGGAGTGCCAGCTCCGGGGCGCGCGCCGTAGAAGGAAAGAAGCTCGAAGATCCCTCATCAAACGGGCAGGCCGCAGATATCTGGTCGGCGCCCTGCCCGCATGACGAGTGACGGGCTTGCCCGTCACTGTCGTCTCGCGGCTCCCGTATGCGCCTTGCTCCGCCTCCTTTGGACGGCGCGCGGTCACCGCGTCGCTCAGTCGTCACTCGCTGAGTCGATCTCCCTGGAATGGCTACCTGTCATGGACCGGGTGCAGCCCAATCACCGGGGTCCCCGCTGATCCGGTCCCTGGGTGTACGCCCGAGGGTCAGACCAACGGCTTAGCCGATGACACCGATCGATCCGTGAAGACGACGGACTTCTACGTCTCCCCTGCCGCTGGAACCGCGTGCAAGCGAGTCCGGCGGACGTTTGTGCAGGTCAAGCAGGGACTGCAAGCCCTCGCCCTCTGCTCAGCGCACTACGGATCAGAGGCAACCTCCCGATCTGGTGCGCACCAGAAGGTAAGCATCTGGTGCGCACCAGAGTCAAGGGTGTTCGCCCGATTCGAGCGGCGTTTGCCCTCCGTGGTGCACCTCTACAAGACCGCTCTGGGTGGGGGAATCGGTAGCCAACAGGCCCTAACTCCCGTCCTGTTAACCCCTGTTGACCTGCGGTAATGTGGGGCATGCTGGGAAAGTCAGCGAGTGGACCTATCGCCAGGCGGTGGCCGTGAGCACAGGACTTCGGGTGGCGCGGAAGGCGCGCGGCTGGTCTCAGGAGCGACTGGTTCGCGAGATTGAGCAATACGCCCGACGGCATGTCACAGACGTTGCATCAACCGCGAGCTTGCGGGTTTACGTGTCCGAGTGGGAGAACGGCAAGCGCACCATCTCGGACCGCTATGCAGCGATGCTCCGCCAACTTCTCGGGGTCACGGACGGGGAGCTGCGCGGTGGTTCACCTGCGGTCGGCCCGTCGATGGCCGATGGATACGACGACCTGCTGAGCAGAATCGACTCAGCCAGTAGCGTTGGCGAATCCATGGTGAAGACGTTCAATGATCAGACTGAGCTACTGCGCACCATGGACCGTCAGATTGGCGCGTCCGGGCTCGTAGACCAGATGACGGGGCACCTCAGTGCCCTCGAAGACGCACTGAACTTCGCGGTGCTTCCAAGCACACGTCGTCCCGTCGCGCTTGCACTCGCAGGGGCGTCCACCCTCGCAGCGTGGCAGGCCATCGACTCGGGAGCAGTCGAACGGGCCTGGCGACACTACGAACTCGCAAAGCGGGCGGCACGTGATGCCGAAGCCCCGATGTACCTCGCGCACGCAATGGCAGAGCAGGCGTACGTCCTCTGCGAGGCCGGTCGGCCGGCGCTCGGCGTCGACCTGGTTCGCGACGCCCAACGCACTCTCGGGCAGGCAGGGTCCCCCCGTCTGCGGGCATGGCTGTTTGCGGCGGAAGCGGAGATGTGCGCCCATGCCGGAATGCCGGATGACTGCCGACGCGCGCTCGACGCGGCCGCGGCGAGCATTCCGTCAGGTTCCGAGGACCGCGACCCGGACATGTTGAGCATCTTCCTCAACGGCGCACACCTCACCCGGTGGCACGGCAACGTCCTCGCTCTGCTCGGCGACGGGGACGCTGTCACCAGCCTGTACGACGCACTTGAGGTGGCGGACCCATCCTTTGTGCGAGCAAAAGCCGGACTCCATGCAGACCTTGCGCAAGCGCATCTGACGAGAGCCGAGTACGACGACGCGAACACCCACCTACGGCAAGCGCGGTTGCTGGCGAGCCGCACCGGGTCGGTGCGGCAACGCCGCCGCGTCGACATGCTCAGCGCGCGGCTGTAGCTCCTTGCTTGCCGCGGCTCGCCAGGATGTGCAGGAGTGCCACGAGGGTGCCTGAGCCCATCAGCTCACCACGGGCCATCAGCCCGGGGATGTCGGTAAGGGGAACCCACTCGATGTGCCCTGCCTCTTCCAAATCCGTTGGGGCACCGACCTGTACGGCCCCGTGACCCACGAAAATCTCGTGAGGCGAGTCGACCATGCCCACCATGGGCTGGTACGTGACGACGTGCTCCACGGACTTCGGCCGCCAGCCCGTCTCTTCCACGACTTCCCGCAGCGCCGTTTCTGAGGGGTCCTCCCCCTCATCCACGATGCCGCCAGGAAGCTCCCAGCCCCATTGCTGCGGCACGAAGCGATACCGCCACATCATCAGCACGCGGTCTTGATCGTCCAGAACCGCTGCGATGGCCACGTGGTGGAGCTTCACCACATGGTGTTCAAAGCGCTCCAGGCCAGGTGGCTCAACATCCCAGAGCTGGAGCTTGACCCAGCGGTTGTCGTAAAGATCTCGCTCCCCATGGATGCGCCACGGCTCTAGCCCATCAGGCGTCGTGACGCTCACGGCGCCGGGTACGCGGTACGAACTCCGTCCCCGAACCTCTAGAGCACCTTCGGCCAGGAGCCGGGCCAACACCTGCCGAAGCGCCGTCCGACCGATGCCGAGTTCCTCCGAGAGGGCTCGCTCTGAGGGCATCTTGTCGCCGGGGGCGTACTCGCCAGAGGCGAGTCGTGCACGAATCGTCTCGTAGACCTTGGCTGTCTTCGGCCCCATCTGCGGCGCACTCTCCATTCTGAGGTGGTGCGTACCAGCGTAGCGGGGCATGGCGCAGCGCCTGCGGCCGTGCCTATTGGGAACGCTGAGTTGTCGATACAACTTTCCCTGCCTCATCAAGCCCCGGCTGCGCTCCGCTCCGCCGGGCGCGCTCCCGGCTCCGCCGCGGGCGACGCTCCTGCCTCCGGCCCGCTCCGCCCGCGCTGCGCCGACGCGCGCCCACGTATGGGTAGGGCCCGGCAGCCATGAGTTGAGCACCGTCCGCACGGACACGGTCAGAGCCTGATGCCTCCGGCGGGGGATCGGCCGGCACCGGGACGGGCGGGGGCACCGCTTCCGGCCGCGGGCCCGTAGGGGCGTGCGTAGGGGAGCTTCCATCCTGTCCGCCGTCGACCCAGGCAGAGCCGATCAGACACGGCACCGGGCGTCCAGGTCGTTCGTACAGTGGCGCGCTCCACCTGGACGCCCGGCACCGCGCCCGCTCCACAGTGTGTGGGTCGACGGCGGACGGGATGGAAGCTGGGTTAAGTGGTGGGTGTTGGAGGGCAGCGACTTAACCGTGCAATTGCTTGAGCCGTTCATGGAGCAGCGGATAGTCAGACACGCGGCGGATTGGCTCAGGTTCGGCGCCATCCAGGTCGACGGGGGCAGGTTTCACGGCGGCCAAGACGTCCGCTACAAGCCTTTTGAGATCCTCGTCATCGAGAGCAATGACGTAACCACGCCCGTCCCTGGCAGTGTCGCGGCAGCGGCGCAGGAAGAGGTCCTTGTCTTTGAATGAGCGGCAAGAAAGGATACCGAACTCGCCACGGAGCGTTGAAAACCGAGAGGAGAGTTGGTCAAGCTCCGGGTTAGTGACGTCTTTGCCGTAGTTCTTGCACTCGACAAACACATACCGGCTTTGAATCCGGTGCCGAGTCAGATACCGGAAAAATCCGTCCCTCGCAGTATTTGTGTATGTGATGTCGATCCGCTTGCGCCCATCGTGGATTTCACTCTCCTTGTCCGACATAGAGAGTGAGGGGTAGAAGATGGCAGTCAGCAGGGCTTCGACGGCATCGTGGTAGCGCGTTGCGTCCGGCTTGCCCGGCGGAACGTCTAGAACTGCTTGCAGTAGCTGCTCGTAGTCGGGCATTGGCGTGTCAGCCGTGTCAGACAGTTCCTTGTGGGACAGTGGCTGGGGGGCCACTTCCCTCTTAATGGCCCGGTAGTGCTCATACACGGATGGCCGCTTAAGCGTTTCGCGCGTGACGTCAGGCTTTGTGCTGCCGTACTTCTGCTTGATCTGCTTTTTGGTGACAATGACCTTGCTGCGGGAGCGAACTGTATCTGCGAGACCCCTAAGGGCGACCTTGGCCTCCTCTTCTTGAAGCACTGGCACCAAATGGTTCCGATAATACTCGCTGCGAGACATATGCATGGAGCGACGTACGATCATCTTGGGCACCAGGAGCAACTTATTTCCATCGGGGGTCGGCAGTTCCGTAAAGCCGTTCTCCCACTCCAAGGTGTTGGGGTTCCAAACCGGTCCGCTCACGACATCTTCCTCCAGAGGGATATCGAAAAGTTCCGCCATTTGCTGGGTGTAGGTGATGAGCGGGCCGCGGATAATATTTGTCGTGATGTCGGAGACGATGTCCATGTCGACACTGTCGATAAAGAATGCCGTATCTTCGAGGTCTTGGATTAGCCCAGTTTTCGCAGCTTCACTTTCCGCGAGCTTCTGCGCGAACGCGGCCCCCATTTTGCTTCCGAAACCCCTGCCTGCACTCGGGCCACGCGAGATGCCCAGGTGCGTCTCATTGGGTTCCCGAAGTTGGCTAAGCAGGTAAACCGTTCGCCGCTTATCGTTCGAGCGAACGGAATCAAGCACGCTATCGAAGAAGGTTTCGAGCATTTTGAGGCATTGCTTGCCCCAGTCGTCCTCAAGATACCGGATCAGCCCAGGATCTACGTATACTCGAATGTCATTTACGGTGTCCACGTCTACAAAATCAAGCGTGCCCTGGGTTCGTCCCAACCTGTAGTACTCGGAGACGCGTGCCATGACTTCCCCCCTGCTTTCGTTGGGCTGCCCACCCCTGCGTATTTTCTCTTAGCTGGCCCCGGCTGTACAGCACGCGTCCGCTGCAAGCATCTGCGTGCCACAGGGTCACCATCAAGTGATGCTACGGCCCGCCACTGACAATGGTCTGAGGACGCCATCAAAATAGATCAAAGGTTCTATGCGACCGCAGCGCTACGTGCTCCTCGCAGCCAGCGGTACAGCAACGAAGTACAGCGACCCCCGCAACCGCTCACGATCGACAACCATTCCCAGGAGCCGAACGGTGCCCTCTATGACCTCCGCTGACCGATCTCTGTAGAGCTACGGATCAGATGCTGCTCCTCCGCACGCCCCCAGGAGGCATCAGCGGTGAGTGTCTAACTGCGTGACAACGCCGACGAACAACGGCGGACGATCACGGACCTCTGCGCACCATCGCAGCAGGTGAGAGGTGCATCGGCTGGAGGTTAGGCACTCGCCGCAGTTGCTTCGGGACTCGAAGTCATGGTCTCAATTGCGGTCTCAATCACCGCTCGTTTCGGGGTGGTCCGACGACGTCTGGTGGAGTCTGGAAGCTCCTCTGACCAGGAATGCGAGTCTCACGGCGGACACCCGTGGACGGCTCTGGACCAAGATCGGACAACTTGTAATGCGTAGGTCGTCGGTTCGAATCCGACAGGGGGCTCCGTGGGGCGAAGGCCCAGGTCACCCGAGGTGACCTGGGCCTTCGTGTGTTCAGGGGGGTGCGGGGTCAGTGGCGGCCCGCCACCCGGTCCGCGAGGCGGGCCAGGCGGGAGGACGTCGTGGTGTGGGTGGTGCGTTCGCGGTGGTCGGCCGCGTTGTAGGTGGCGTACATGCCGTGGACGCCGAGCCAGCGGAAGGGTTCCGGTTCCCATTTGCGGACCTTGTGGTTGACCCAGGGGAGGGTCGTCAGGTCGGTGGGGCCCGCCTGGCCCGAGTCCTGCTGGACCAGGTCGCGCAGGGTGCGGGCGGCGAGGTTGGCGGTGGCGACGCCCGAGCCGACGTAGCCGCCCGCCCAGCCGAGGCCCGTCGCGCGGTCCAGGGTGACCGTCGCGCACCAGTCGCGGGGGACGCCGAGGACGCCGGACCAGGCGTGGGTGACGCGGACGCCGGTGAGCTGGGGGAAGAAGCGGGTCAGGATGGTGTGCAGGGCCTCGATCGTGGCGGGGCCGGTGCGGCCGTCGTTGTCCGTCTTCGAGCCGTAGCGGTAGGGGACGCCGCGGCCGCCGAGCGCGATGCGGCCGTCGGCGGTGCGCTGGGCGTACATGTACGCGTGGGCCATGTCGCCGAGGGTCTCGCGGCCCTCCCAGCCGATGGACTCCCACTGGGCGGGGGTCAGCGGCTCGGTGGCGATCATCGAGGAGTTCATGGGGAGCCAGGTGCGGCGCTGGCCCTTGAGGGAGGCGGTGAAGCCCTCCGTGCAGCGCAGCACGTAGGGGGCGCGGACGGTGCCGTACGGGGTGAGGGCGTGCTTCGGCTTGATCTCCGTGACCGGTGTCGACTCGTGGATCGTCACGCCGAGGGCCTCCACGGTCCGGGCCAGGCCCTTGACCAGCTTCACCGGGTGCAGGCGGGCGCCGTGCGGGGTCCAGGTGGAGCCGACGGCGCCCGCGACGCGCACGCGCTCGGCGGTCTCGCGGGCGCCGTGCAGCGTGCGGTCCTTCTCGCCGTAGGAGAGTTCCGTCTCGTGGAAGGCCTTCAGGCGTGCCAACTGGGCGGGTGTATAGGCGACTTCGAGGACGCCGCCCCGGTGGATGTCCGCCTCGATCGACTCCTGTGCCGCGGTGCGGACGACCTCGTCGACCGTCTCGTTCATGGCCTGCTGGAGGCGGACCGCTGCCTCGTGGCCATGCACTTTGGCGTAGCGGTCGCGGCCGGCGACGCCGTTGTAGAGCCAGCCGCCGTTGCGGCCGGAGGCGCCGTAGCCGCAGAACTTCTGTTCCAGGACGGTGATGCGGAGGAAGGGCGCCGCCTTCTTCAGGTAGTACGCCGTCCAGAGGCCGGTGTAGCCGCCGCCGACGACGCAGACGTCCGCCGTGGCGTCGGAGGTCAGGGGTTCGCGCGCCGTGGGCAGGCCGTCGTCCGCGTACCAGAACGATATGCCGCCGTTGACCGGGCCGTTCGCGTTGTCCGTGTGGGTCGTGCTGCTGCTCATGGGCGGACGGTACTGCGCAGGTGGGGGCGGTGGGCAGGGGGTGGCGCGGGATGGGTTCCGATACTTTGAGCGGTACGTGTCGCAAACTGGGAGGGCTCAACTCATGGCCGTACACAAGGCCGGACGCAGGACCGTGCGCGTCGCCACCGCGGTGGCCGCCGCGGCACTCATCGGCGTGACCGCGTCCGCCTGTGGTCCCGACGGCGGTGACAACGGCGGCGGAGCGGACAAGACCTCTTCCGCCGCGCCGAAGTCCAAGGACCCCGGCTCCGAGGCTCCCGACGCAGGCGCCCCCGAGGCGAAGGCTCCGCCGGCGTCCAGCACCCGGCTCGCGGACGTCGCCGCCTCGGTGAAGGGCGGCGTGATCACCGTCGGCGACCCGAAGGCCGGGCATACGGTCAAGGTGTACGAGGACTCGCGCTGCCCGTTCTGCAAGAAGTTCGAGGAGGGCGGGGCACAGGCACTGGTGGGGCCGGTGGCCGACGGCAAGGTCAAGATCGAGTACACGATCGCCTCGTTCCTCGACAAGAACCTCGGCGGCAGCGGCTCGGTGAACGCGGCCAACGCGCTGCGGGCGGCGGTGGAGGCCGGCAAGTTCCCGCAGTACCACGCCGCCGTCTTCGCCAACCAGCCCGAGGAGGAGTCGGACGACGCCTACACCCCCGCCTTCCTGCTGAAGATCGCCGACAAGGTCGACGGGCTGCGGGGCGCCGCCTTCGACAAGGCGGTGACCAACGGGACGTACAAGGAGTGGGTCGGTGAGGCGATGACGGCCTTCACCGACGACGGGATCGAGGGCACGCCGACCGTCCTCATCGACGGTGAGAAGGCCTCCGGTGACTCGCTCTACGATCAGGCGGCGTTCGCCAAGGAGCTGAAGGCGGCCGGAATTTCCTGACGCCGACCGGACGGTCTTCGGTAGCGTGCCGGGCGTGATCGACATTCGTGTTCCGGACGAGTTGGTCGCCTCGCAGCACCTGTACGCCGGTGCCGCGGGGCGCGCCTTCATCGACGTACTGCCCGCGCGTGTACGGGAGTTCGTCGAGCGGTGGGATCTGACGCCGGACGGGGAGCCGATGCACGGCATGGCCGCGCTCGTGCTGCCCGTGGTGCGCGCCGACGGGACGCCCGCCGCGGTCAAGTTCCAGGTGCTCGACGAGGAGACCGAGGGGGAGCCGGTCGCGCTGCGGATCTGGGACGGGGACGGGGCGGTGCGGCTCCTGGAGCACGACGCCGGGACCGGCACGATGCTGCTCGAACGTCTGGATTCGCGGCGGATGCTGTCCACGATGGCCGACACCCGTGAGGCCGTCCTCGTCCTCGCCCGGCTCCTCGCCCGGCTGACCGCCGGGCCCGCTCCGGCCGGCATGCGGCGGCTCGGCGACATCGCGGCGCGGATGGTCGACGACCTGCCCGGCGCCCTGAAGTCGATCCCCGACCCGGCCGAGCGCACGCTCGTGGAGCGGTGCGGGGGCGCGGTGCGCGAGGTGCTGGGCGAGGCCGGTGACCGGCTGCTCCACTGGGACCTCCACTTCGAGAACGTCCTGGCCGGCGAGCGTGAGCCGTGGCTCGCCATCGACCCCAAGCCGCTGGCCGGAGACCCCGGGTTCGACCTGTGGCCCGCCCTCGACAACCGGTTCGAGCCCGATGAGGTGCTGTGGCGGTTCGACGCGATGACCGAGGTCCTCGGGCTCGACCGGGAGCGGGCGCGCGCCTGGACGCTCGGGCGGGTGCTGCAGAACGCGCTGTGGGAGATCGAGGACGGGCGGCCGCTGGTGCCCGACCACATGGAGGTCGCGCGGCGGTTGTTGGGTCGGTGAGGGGCCCTGCCCCCGGTGGGGCGGACGCCCGGCTGGTGAGACGGCGTTGACCCCGGCCGGCCGCCGCTGGCTAGCCTGCCCCCATGATTCGTACCGCCACACCTGCCGACGTCCCCGTCATCCACGCCCTGGTCCGCGACCTCGCCACGTACGAGAAGGCGCCCGACGAGGCGAAGGCCACGGAGGAGCAGCTGCGCGAGGCGCTGTTCGGCGAGCGGCCCGCGGCGTTCGCGCACATCGCGCAGGACGACGCGTCCGGTGAGGTGGTCGGCTTCTCTTTGTGGTTCCTCAACTTCTCCACGTGGCGCGGCGTGCACGGGATCTACCTGGAGGACCTGTACGTGCGCCCCGAGGCGCGCGGCGGCGGGCACGGCAAGGCGCTCCTCACCGAGCTCGCCCGGATCTGCGTCGAGCGCGGCTATGAGCGGCTGGAGTGGTCCGTCCTCGACTGGAACGAACCCTCCATCGACTTCTACAAGTCGCTCGGCGCGCGGCCCCAGGACGAGTGGACCGTGTACCGGCTGACTGACGAGGCGCTCACCGCGCTCGGGTCGTGACCCCTTAGAACTCGTCGACCGTGTGCGGCAGCAGGGCCGTGCGGAGTGCCGCGTCCAGCGCCCGTGCCGTGCCCGGTGTGTGCTCCTGGGCGAGGCCCGCGCGGACGAGGGACTCCACGGGTGTCCCGCCGAAGTAGCAGGCGGCCAGGTCGCGTATGTCGAGGGTGAGGTCCGCCGGGCGGTCCGTCCTCTCGTACGTGGCGTGGCCGTCTGCCGTGGTCGTCGTCGCCGTCGCCGTCAGGTGGTGACGGCCTGCGTTCGCGGGGACGTGGTCGTCGCGCACGTCGAGGACCATGTCCACCGGGGCCGCCCAGGAGCGGGCGGTCAGCGCGGCGCGTACGTCGACGAGGCGGACCCACAGGCCGGGGAACTGGCCCGTGACGCGTACCTGGTCGCGGTCGGCGGCGAAGAGGAGCAGCGGGTCGTCCTGGGGCCGGCCCCAGGCACGGATCACGCCCGTCAGGTCGATCGAGGCGAGATAGCGCCACAGGGCGGCCGCGGCGGCCGGTGTGTCCGCCTCCAGGTCGTCCAGGCGGACAAGGCCGGGGGCGTCGTCGCGGGTCCGGGTGCGGTAGATCGCGTAACCGGCGATCGGACCGCCGGGGTCGCCGAGGGTGACGACGCGGGGCGGTGACAGCTCGTCGTCGTCCTCGTCCTCCTCCACCATCCACTCCTCGCGCCACCAGGCCTCCGTGCGGGCGAGACGGCCGGGGCGCTCGGTGAGAGTGCGGTCGTGGTACGGGCCGAGCACGTCCGGGACGTCGGCCGGGTCGAGCAGGCGCAGCGGGCGGGTGTCCGGGGCGATGCGCAGGGCCAGCGGGCGGCGGGAGTCGATCTCCACGGTGTTGCCGAGGGTGGCCGGGCCGAAGCCGAACCTGCCGTAGATCGCGTCCTCCGACGCCCACAGCGCGGCGATGGGCGCCCCGTCGGCCACGAGCTTTCCGAACAGCTCGCTGATCATCCCGGTGAGTACGCCGCGGCGGCGGTGCGTCGGTGCCACGGATACGAACGTCAGGCCGGGGCAGGGCAGTTCACCGCCCGGCACCGAGATGGTGAAGGGGAGCGCCGCCAGGAAGCCGACCAGTTCGCCCTGGTCGTAGGCGCCGACGCGGACGCAGCCGAGCAGCAGGTCGCGGTGGTGCTTGCGCTTCTCGTCCTGCGGGCTCTCGTGGAAGACGAGGTACGCGAGGGACAGGGCGCGGTCGATCGCCGCCTCGGGGATGTCGCCGAATCGGATGGAGGGGTGGGTGGATTGGGCGGGGTATTGAGTGGGCTGGGCAGGGGGGTGAGTGGGCTGGGCAGGGGGTTGGGTGGACTGGGTGGGGGGTTGGACAGGTTCCATATCCATATAACGGACGGTAGTTCCCGGATGCTGTGCCGACGAGTGGATTTCGGCCGCGTGACCTCGGGGCTCCGGCTGTCAGCCCGAAGCGGACTTGAGGTCGAGCCTCGACCTCGTCAGCGCCAGCGTCACCGCCTCCACCGCGCTGTTGAACGACACCTCGGACAGCAGGCCCGGCGCCGCGACCTGGTCGCCCGCCAGGTAGACGCCGTGGCCCCGGTCGATCCTCGGGCGATCGCGCCAGGTCGTGCCGGGGCGGTCCAGTGCGCCCGTACGGCCGTTCGCCACCGAGGCGCGGCGCCACGTCAGGCGTTCGCGCCAGCCGTCGAAGCCGAGGTCGAGCAGGTGTTCGGCGCGGGCCACGCCGTCCGCCTTCGTCTCGGCGGGGGAGAGGGGGATCTGGGCCTGGACGAGCTGTTCGCCCGCCGGGGCCAGCGTGCGGTCCTGGGCGGTGAATCGCTCCACCCAGCCTGTCCGGTCCAGGTCCGACACCGCGAACGCGTCTCCCTTGCGGGTGCGGAACGCCAGGTCGACCAGGGCGGTGCGGCCGCTCTCCCAGCGCAGGGAGTCGTCGCCGCAGAGGCGGCGGGCCGCGTCGAGGGACGTCGCCACGATGACCGGGCCGTTGCGGGGGACGTCGGCGAGGCTGTCGACGCGGGCCAGCGTCTCCACGCGTACGCCCAGGTTCCAGGCGAGCGCCGCCATGCGGTCGATGACCGAGGCCCAGCCGCCCCGGGGGTAGTGCGCCTCGGGAGGCAGCTTCGCCGCGCGGCGCAGGCGTTCCTGTACGAAGCGGGCGGAGAGCGACCCGGGGTCGTGGTGGAACGTCGCCACGGCGACGTAGTGCGCGGCGGCGCGTGCGCCCTCCTCGCCGACCTGGGCCGTCGCCCACGTGGCGAAATCCTGGTCCACCGGGGCCTGTTCGGGCTTGCGGCGCAGCAGCTTGAGCATGGCGAGCGGTGGTACGCGGTGCAGCGTGCCGTGGTGGTGGAGGCGCAGCCGGGTGCCTTCGAGGGGTGGCAGGGGGGCCAGGGGGCCGATGAGGTCGCGTTGCTTGAGCCAGGTCCAGTGGGGGCCGCCGTTGTAGAGGGCGTGCGGGCCCTCGTTCGTCCGGTACGGGCCCTCGGAGGTGCGGGCGCGGCCGCCGAGGGTGTGGTGGGACTCGTGCAGCGTCACACGGGCGCCGGCCTCGGCGGCGGTGATGGCCGCGGTGAGGCCGGCGAAGCCGCCGCCGATGATGGTCAGGTGGGTGGCTTGGGGCATTGCGGGGGCTCCCTCGGGGTGCGGGGTCGGTTGTGGGTTCTGGTGTTCCCTTCATGAGGTGGACGGGTGGGGGGTGGGGGGATGTGACATCCCTCGGGGGGCGTGGGGTGGGTGGACGTGGGTGGACGGGCGGGCGTTGTGGCGTTGTCAGTGGTGGCGGGCACGATGGGGGCATGGCTCAGAAGGCGAAGGTGGCGAAGGGCTCGCGGGGTGCCGCGCGCGGGGGCGTGGTCAAGGAGGCTCGGCGGGCCGAGGTGCGGTTGCCGCCGCTGCGGCCCTTCGGGGGCGGGGAGCTGGAGCCCGACGGGGATTACGACGGGGTCGAGTTCCGGGGGCTCGAACTCGGGGGGCAGGACGCGGGCGGGGCGCTGTTCATGGACTGCGCGGTGTCGGGGTGCGGGGTCGGTGAGACCCGGCTGGCGCGGGCGCGGTTCGTCGACTCCGTGCTGACCGGGTTGCGGGGGGTGGGGACCGATCTCGCGGAGGCGTCGCTGCGGGATGTGGAGGTGGTCGACGCGCGGCTCGGTGGCGTGCAGTTGCACGGGAGTGTGCTGGAGCGGGTCGTGGTGCGGGGCGGGAAGATCGACTATCTGAATCTGCGGAAGGCGCGGTTGCGGGATGTGATCTTCGAGGAGTGCGTGTTGGTGGAGCCGGACTTCGGGCTCGCGTCCTTGGAGCGGGTGGAGTTTCGGGGGTGTGTGCTGCGGCGGGTGGACTTCAGTGGGGTGCGGATGAAGGACGTGGATCTGCGGGCGGTGGGGGAGCTGGATGTTGCGCGGGGGTTGGGGGCGTTGGCCGGGGCGGTGATCAGTCCTGAGCAGTTGATCGAGTTGGCGGCGGGGTTTGCGGCGGAGGTGGGGGTGCGGGTGGCTGGGGTGGGGGAGTAGCCGGTGGTCGCCTTGGGTGTGGGCCGGTGGGGGTGCCGGTTTTCGCCTGGGGTGCGTCTTGGGGGCGGGGCCGCGGGGGTATGTCCGTGCTCGCCATCTTGGCGCGGGCGTTTTGTTGCTTCGGGGCCCTGGTGACCACCACTGTGCTCCGCGCGCACATACCCCCACGTCCCCTCGGCCGCGCTCGCGGCTGCGGGCCGTCGTTGGCTCGTGTGTTCCCTCGGGAGTGCGGGCGGCTGCGGGCCGTCGTCGCCCCCGTGTTCCCTCCGGCGCGTGGGTGACTGTGGGGCGTGGCGGCTCATGTGCCCGGAGCCCCCGCCCGACGTGCCCTCGGGTGCGCGGGCGGCTGCGGGCTGTCGTCGTCCCTATGTCCCCTCGGGTGCGCGAGCGTCTGCGGGTCGTCGGGGGCTCATGTCCTGCCTCGGGTGCGCGCGAGGCGCTGCGGGGCGTCGGCGGGGCTTGTTTGGCTCGGGGCGCGTTTGGCTGCGGGGGGTGGTCGGCCTTCCCTGTCCCTGTCTCGGTGTCTCGGTGTCTCGATGCCGAGTGACGGGCGGGTGGGTGGGGATGTTCGGCGCGGAGCGGCGGGTTGGGGGGCGCCGGGGGCGGTCAGGTTCCTGCTGGGGGGATACGGGGGTAGCGGGACTGGAGGGACCAGATCGCGGGGTTGTCCGCTAGGGAGTCGTGGAGGTCCGTCAGGTCCGCGATGAGGTCGTGGAGGAAGTCGCGGGCCTCACGCCGCAACTCCGCGTGGGAGAAGCTCAGCGGGGGCTCCTCGGGGTCCATCCAGTCCGCCTCGATGTCCACCCAGCCGAAGCGGCGCGCGAAGAGCATGCGGTCCGTGGACTCCGTGAAGTCCAGTTCCGCGTACTGGGGGCGGGAGGCCCGGCTGCCCAGCGGGTCCTTGTCCAGGCTCTCCACGATGTCGCACAGCGCCCACGCGAAGTCCAGTACGGGAACCCATCCCCAGGCTGTGGACAGTTCCCGGTCCGCCTTGGTGTCCGCCAGGTACACGTCCCCGCAGAACAGGTCGTGACGCAGGGTGTGGACGTCCGCCCGGCCGTAGTCCAGCTCAGGGGGGTCCGGGAAGCGGGCGGAGAGGGCGTAGCCGATGTCGAGCACGGGTCGATGGTGTCACGCCGGAGCCGCCCTCACGGCAGCAGCCGCTGCTCCTTCGCCACCGCCACCGCGCCCGCTCGCGTGTCGACGCCCAGCTTGTCGTAGATCCGGCCCAGGTGGGTCTTGACCGTGGCCTCGCTGATGAACAGGGCGCGGGCGATCTCACGGTTGCCGAGGCCCCGCGAGAGCTGGCCGAGGATGTCGCGCTCCCGGTCCGTGAGGGTGGGCCTCGGGGCCCGCATGCGGGCCATGACGCGGGAGGCGACCGGCGGCGAGAGCGCGGTGCGGCCCTGGGACGCGGCATGGATCGCGGAGAACAGCTCCTCGGGGCGTTCCGCCTTCAGCAGGTAACCCGTCGCGCCCGCCTCGATCGCCCGCGTGATGTCCGCGTCCGTGTCGTAGGTCGTCAGGACCAGGACGTGGGGCGGGGCGCCGGGAGAGGGTGAGGTGATGCGTCGCGTCGCCTCCACGCCGTCGATGCCCTCGCCCAGCTGGAGGTCCATCAGGACCACGTCCGGCGTCAGCTTGGCGGCCAGGGCGACCGCCTCCTCGCCCGTGCCCGCCTCGCCGACCACCTCGATGTCCGGCGCGCTGCCGAGCAGGGCGAGCAGGCCCGCGCGTACGACCACGTGGTCGTCGCAGACCAGGAGACGTACCGGCCGACGCGGTGCGTTCATGACGTTCATGACGGGGGCTCCAACGGGATCGATACGGACAGGACCGTGCCCTCGCGCGGCGCCGACTCGATGGTCAGTGTGCCGCCGAGCTGGCCCGCCCGCGCGCGGATCGCGGGCAGGCCGTGGCCTCGTACGCCTGCCGCCTCCTCCCCCGCCGCGGGTGGTGTGAAGCCGCGGCCGTCGTCCGCCACGTCCAGGACCACCTGGTCGTCCAGGAGCGTCAGGGTCAGCGCCGCCGTGGTGGCGGCCGCGTGTTCGCGTACGTTGGCCAGCGCGCCCTGTGCGATACGCAGCAGCGCCGAGCTGACCCGGTCGGGCAGCGGCACCGGGGCGCCCTCCGCGTGGAAGCGGACGGTCAGGTTCGCGTCCGACTCCCGTTCCGCGAGCGCCCGCAGGGCCTCGGCGAGGCCGCCGCCGTCCGCGAGGTCGGCGGGCGCCAGGTCGTGCACGAAACGGCGGGCCTCGGCGAGCCCTCGTTCCGTGATCGACTCGGCGGTACGGATGTGGGTGCGGGCCCTGGCCGGGTCCGTGTCCCAGAGGCGGTCGGCGGCCTGGAGCAGCATCTGCTGGCTGGACAGGCCCTGGGCGAGGGTGTCGTGGATCTCCATGGACAGGCGCTGGCGTTCGGCGAGGGTGCCCTCGCGGCGTTCGGTGGCGGCCAGTTCGCGGCGGGTGCGGATGAGGTCGTCGATGAGCCTGCGCTGATGTGCCGCCTGGCGCTGCATGTGGACGAAGACGGCGGCGGCCACCGCCGCCACGGCCGGTGGCGCGAGCAGCAGGTTCGGGTCGAAGCGGCCCGCGAGCTCCAGCTGCGCCGCGACGACGAACGCCGTCAGGGCGGCCACGAGGGCGAGCGCGGCGCGTGTCGGCAGCGTACGGAGCCCTGTGTAGAACAGCGGCACCGCGCACCACGCGAAGCTCGGCGCGAGCACGACGAGGACCACCCAGACCGTGACCACCGTGCCGAGCCACAGGAGGCGGCGGGTACCCGGCGCCGCGCCGAGCGCCGGTCCCGAGGAGTACGACGCCGGGTCCTTGCGCGTCAGCGCGGCGACGGGGGACGGCAGGGCGTACAGCAGCGCGAGTGTCACCGAGAGCGCGATGATCCATGGCGTGCGCGGCTCACCGGGGTGCCGCAGCAGGAAGCGGGCCAGCGAGGCGCCGAGGAGGAGGAAGAACGCGGCGTGCATGACGGCTGCCAGCCAGCGGGCGTCGGGGTCGGGTGCGGTGCCCGTCGGGTGGGAGCGAAGGGTGACTGGAGCTGAGGCCGGGCCTGGCGGGTGCGGGGTCGGCCTGTGTCGGTCCACTGTGGGCCACCCTCTCGTCGTGATGCCGTGACGCGTGCGCTGAACTGGGCGAACATCCTCATTGTGGCCCGGCGGGGCCACGCTCGGGTCAACCGATCGGCTGACCCCGTTGTCGGCCGGGTGGCGTCCGGCTCCCAGCCGGTACGCCGAGGGGTGTGGGGTGGGTCCCGGCTGAGGATTGAGGCGTCACCACACGTCAGGCAGTCCACACCACCAGGAGTCCCGATGCAGAAGCTCTCCCGCCGTACCCGCGTCCTCACCGGTGCCGTCGCCGTCGCCGCCCTCGGTGCCGGGACCCTCGGTGCCGTCTCCGCCAGCGCCGGCACCCCCGACGCCGCCACCAAGGCCGCCGTCACCGCCGACGCGGGCGACAAGAACCTCACCCACTCCACGCACCTCACGGTGGCCGCCGCCACGAAGGCCGCGCAGGCCGCGCTGGACGCCGCGAAGAAGGAGAACCAGCGCGTCACCGTGGCCGTCGTCGACCGCAACGGCAACACCGTCGTCACGTTGCGCGGTGACGGCGCGGGTCCGCAGTCGTACGAATCGGCCGAGAAGAAGGCCTACACCGCCGTCTCCTGGAACGCGCCCACCTCCGAGCTGGCCAAGCGCCTGGAGCAGGCCCCGAACCTGAAGGACATCCCCGGCACGCTGTTCCTCGCGGGCGGCGCCCCGGTGACCGCCAAGGGCGCGCCCATCGCGGGCATCGGCGTCGCGGGCGCCCCGAGCGGTGACCTGGACGAGAAGTTCGCGCGAGCGGGCGTGACAGCCCTCGCCCGCTGACCTCGCGGTGCCCCAGGCGCCCGGGGTTTGTGGTCTCCGGGCTTCCCGTCGGGGGCACCGCGTCAGGGCCGGCCGGCCCAACACCGAACAATTGCCGCATAAGATCACCGGCGTGGACCTGCGATCTCCGGCCGCCCGAGCCGCCACCGTGCCCCGTCCCCGTACCGTCGCCTGCGCCCTCGCGCTGCTCGTCGCCGTCAGCGGGTGCGCCGGCGCGGGTGTGGACGGCACTCCCGGGGCGGACGGCGTGCGCGACCCGTACTTCCCGAAGCTGGGCAACGGCGGTTACGACGTCACGCACTACGGCCTGACCCTCGGCTACGACCCCGACGGGCGCCACCTCACCGGCACCGCCGAGATCACCGCCCGCGCCGCGAAGAACCTCAGCTCCTTCAACCTCGACCTCAAGGGCCTCGACGTCTCCGCGGTCACCGTCGAGGGCAAGGCGGCCCGCTTCCAGCGCGCGGGCCAGGAGCTGCGGGTCCGCCCGGCCGACGAACTCGACCGGGGCGAGACGTTCGTGGCGACCGTCCGCTACTCCGGCACCCCCGAGACCATCACCGACGCGGACGGCTCCGAGGAGGGCTGGCTCAAGACGGCGGACGGCGCGCTCGCGCTCGGCCAGCCGGCCGGCTCCATGGCGTGGTTCCCCGGCAACCACCACCCGAGCGACAAGGCCTCGTACGACATAGTGATCACCGTCCCCAAGGGGCTGACGGCCGTCTCCAACGGCGAGTTGACGCGCGAGTCGACCAAGAACGGCCGCACCACCTTCGCCTGGCACAGCGCCGAACCGATGGCGAGCTATCTGGCGACCGTGGCCGTCGGGGAGTACGAGATGAAGACGACGGCGACCGAGGACGGGCTGCCGGTCATCACGGCCGTCGACCCCTCGCAGGCGAAGGCGGGCAAGAAGGCGCTCGCGAAGATCCCGGACATCCTGGAGTGGGCGGAGTACAACTTCGGGCCGTACCCGTTCTCCTCGGCCGGCGCGATCGTCGACCGCGAGGAGGACGCCGCGTACGCCCTGGAGACGCAGACCCGGCCCGTCTTCCCCGGCCCCCCGGAGACCGGGCTCATCGTCCACGAGATCGCCCACCAGTGGTTCGGCGACTCCGTCACGCCGAGGTCCTGGCGGGACATGTGGCTCAACGAGGGCTTCGCGACGTACGCGGAGTGGCTGTACGAGGAGGACCAGGGCGGCGACAGCGCGCAGGACACCTTCGACGCGCTGTACGAGGGCGACTATTACGAGGACTCCGAGGACAACGAGGCGATCTGGGACTTCCCGCCCGCCAAGCCGACGGACGCCGCGCACATCTCGGACGCGCCGGTCTACGAGCGCGGCGCGATGGTCATCCACAAGATCCGCCGGGCGGTGGGCGACGACGCGTTCTACGACATCGTGCAGGGCTGGGCGAAGACGTACCGGCACAAGAACGCGGACACCAGGGACTTCACCGAGTACGTGGAGAAGCACGCGGGCAGCGACGAGGCGCGCGAGAAGGTCAGCCGGATCTGGGGCGACTGGTTGTACGGCGAGGGCAAGCCCGACCACCCCTGAGGCGTGCTCACAGGGGTTTGCGCAGGACCGCGCACGGCCGGTGCAGGGCGCGGTCCTCGCGGTGCCCGATGACGAGATAGCCGAGCGCGGTCCAAAAGCGCAGGGCGGCGGGGTTGTTCTCCAGGACGGCGAGACGCACCGCCGCGTGCCCCGCCGCCCGGAAGCGGTCCTCGACGAGGCGCACCAACTCCCGGCCCACGCCGGTACGGTGCAGCTCCGCGGCCACGATCAGCAGTCCGATCCACGGGTCGGGATCGGCGGGATCGGGATGGCGGGCGAGGGTGATGACGACACCGGCGAGCCGCCCCTCGGAGCGGGCGAGCAGCACCTCCGCGTCGGGGTGGGCCAGCTCGTCCGCGAGGGCCTTGGCGACCTGCTCGACGCGGATGCCGTCGGGGTCGGGGAAGTCCCCGCTGAGCGCGAAGAAGTCCCGGTTCGCCGCGTACAGCCCGGTCACCTCGGTGAGGATGTGACCGGGCAGGGCTCCGTCGACGGCGGTGAGCGGTTCGAGGATCATGCGCGGCAGGCTAGCGGGACGGGTCTGCCCCGGCCTGTCCGCGCGCCTCGCGCCACTCGGCGAACATGGTCCACAGCCAGCAGCCGGACGCGCCCACGTAACAGGCGACCCAGCCCGAGAAGCGGCCCGCTTCGAGGGCCTCGTCGACGGCGAGCACGGCGAACATCCCGGCCAGCGCGGCCGCGCGGTACAGCTTGCGGCGGGCGAGCCGCTGACGCTTGCGGGGCCCTTCGGCGAGCCGCATGGCGTACACCTCGACGTCACCGAAGACGTCCTCGGCGCGCTCGCCGCCCGTCCCCCCGGCGAGATGCTGCCGCACCTCCCGGACATGGCCGCGCGCCTCGGCGGCCGGCATGGCGTGCCGTCCGCGCAGCAGCCCTTCGAGCCGCGCCAGCCACTGCTCGTCGTCGGCGTGCGGACGCGGTGTGAACCAGCGGTCGAGGGTGGCGTCCGGGAACGCGTAGGCCCCGACGGCCCAGGCGGCGCAGCCCGCCATCAGCACCGGCACGGGCACGTCGAACAAGTGCCGGTCGGGGGTGGCGGAGGCGACGGCGGCCCCACCGGCGAGGGCGCAGGCGGCCCACGCGAGGAAGCCCCACATGCCCCACACGCCCCGGATCCGGCCGGCGGCGCGGGCGCCGAGGGCGAGGGCGCCGAGCGAGACGACGGCCACGACCGTCGAGCTCATGGCGACCGAGGCCCAACTGCCCGTCACCCACAGCCCGTCCTCGATCCAGTACAGGACGCACAGGACGAACCCGACGCACCCGAGCGTTCCGAAGGCGGCGCGGACGCCCTCGCCCGGCGTCATGCCGTGCGCGTCGGTCCTGGCCCGGTGCTCCTCGCTGACGCGCTCGGCGGCGACGGCGGACGCGTACGCCTCCGGGGCGCCGAGCACCTCGTGCGCCGGCAGCCCGGCCTCACGCACCAGTTGGTGCGCCTCGGCGAGCGCCTCCTCGGTGAGCCCGAGGGGCACGTCGTGGTCGAGCGCGAGCCGTACGTGGACGGTGTCGGCCCACTCCTGGTCCTCCTCGCGGGCCCAGTCCAGCTCAGCCGTACGAGTCTTGCCCACTGTCGTCCCCCTTGCCGAGGAGCGAGGCGACGGTCCGGGTGAAGTCACCCCACGCGGCCTGGTCACGCCGCAGCCTCGCCCGCCCCTCCTCGGTGATCCGGTAGTACTTCCGTCCGGGGCCGCCTTCGCCCGCGCCCCACTCGACGGCCACGGCGCCTTCTTCTTCGAGGCGGGTGAGCGCGGGGTAGAGCGTCGCGGCCTTGACTCCTTCGAGTCCCGCGTCGGCGAGGCGGCCGAGCAGGGCGTAGCCGTAGCTCTTCTCCTCGCCGTCGAGGATGCCGAGCAGACACAGGGGCAGCGCGGCGCGGGTCCACGCGGTGGCGGCCACGGATGCTCCACCCTTCTCTTCGGGTCCACGGACTATTACGGAAATCATAGTAGTGGCTCTCTGGGGCTTTCCGGTGACCGCCGTGGTTCCGCGCACGCCAGAGGGCCCCGGCACACGTGCCGGGGCCCTCTGGGGATCGTGATCAGCCGGAGCTGTCGGCTCAGACGTTGACGCCGAAGTCCTGGGCGATGCCGACCAGGCCCGAGGCGTAGCCCTGGCCGACGGCGCGGAACTTCCACTCCGCGCCGTTGCGGTACAGCTCGCCGAAGACCATGGCGGTCTCGGTGGCGGCGTCCTCGGAGAGGTCGTAGCGGGCGAGCTCCGTGCCACCGGCCTGGTTGATGATGCGGATGAACGCGTTCCGCACCTGGCCGAAGTTCTGCGAGCGGTTCTCGGCGTCGTAGATCGAGACCGGGAAGACGATCTTCTCGATGTCGGCCGGCAGACCCGCGAGGTTGACGTTGATCTGCTCGTCGTCGCCCTCGCCCTGGCCCGTGACGTTGTCACCGGTGTGAACGATGGTCTGGTCCGGCGTCGCCTTGTTGTTGAAGAAGACGAAGTGCTGGTCGGAGAAGACCTTGCCCTGCGTGTTCACCGCGATGGCGGAGGCGTCCAGGTCGAAGTCGGTGCCGGTGGTGGTGCGGACGTCCCAGCCGAGCCCCACGGTGACGGCGGTCAGGCCCGGAGCCTCCTTGGTAAGCGAGACGTTGCCACCCTTGGACAGGCTTACTGCCATTGTTGGGAGTCCCTTCCCTCGTTTACGACGCACCGCGTGAAAAGTCAGTGCGTACGGGCTTCGTACTGGGGACGAAGCTACCTTCACTGGTACCAACGCCGACCGGGGTCCCCAAGGTTCCGCATGGCTTTACTTTCTTTACGTTCCCCTAAAAGGGCGTGACGTGAGCCCGACAGACGCGGGACCATGGGGGACATGTCCGGTCCCCATGTCATCCGCGGCTCCGTCTCCCTGCCCGAGGCCGAGCTCATGTGGCGTTTCTCGCGGTCGTCAGGGCCGGGTGGCCAGCACGTCAACACCAGCGACTCCCAGGTGGAGCTGCGGTTCGACCTCGCGAACACCGACGCGCTGCCCGAGGTGTGGAAGCGGCGTGCTCTGGAGCGGCTCGGCTCCCGGCTCGTCGACGGCGTCGTCAGCGTACGGGCGAGCGAGCATCGCTCGCAGTGGCGGAACCGGGAGATGGCCGCGACCCGGCTGGCCGCCCTGCTCGCCGAGGCCACCGCCCCACCACCGAAGCCGCGGCGCGCGACCAAGGTCCCGCGGGGCATCAACGAACGAAGGCTCCGGAACAAGAAGCAGCGCAGCGAGACGAAGCGGGGCCGTTCCGGGCAGGGCTGGGGCTAGGGCCCCGTCAGGGGCGCGGGGAACTGCGCGAGCGACCACAAAGGGGCCGCAGACGCGTCTGCCGGGACATCGGCAGACGCGTCTGCGGCTTTTCGCGGGCTGAGCGCGCCGTTCCTCGCGCCCCCTACGGGGCGGGGGGCTGGTGCCCCGTCAGGGGCGCGGGGAACTGCGCGAGCGACCACGAACAAGCCGCAGTCGCGTCCGCGGCCTTCCGCGGCCCCTACGGGGGCGACGCAGGGTCAGGGCTCAGCCCAGTTGCCGGTACTTACCCCGGAAGTACAGCAGCGGCCCGCCCTCCCCCGCCGGCAGCGACGCAGTCAACACGCGGCCGATCACCAGCGTGTGGTCGCCCGCGGCCACCGTCTGCTCCGTGCGGCACTCCAGGGTCGACAGCGCGCCGCCGATCAGCGGGGCGCCGGACTCCGTGCCCCGCACGTAGGGGATGTCCTCGAAGAGCAGCCGGTCGCTGATCCGGCCCTTCATCGCGAAACGCCCCGCGACGTGCCGCTGGCTCTCCGCGAGCACCGAGACCGCCCACAGCGGCTGCTCGGCGAGCAGGTCGTCCATCCGGGAGCCCTCGCGCAGGCTCACCATGACCAGGGGCGGGTCCAGCGAGACGGAGAGGAAGGCGGTCGCCGTCATGCCCACGTCCTCGCCCGCGGGGGCGTCCGGGTCGTCGGGGTCCAGGCCCGGCTCGCGCGCCGTCACCAGGACCACGCCCGCCGCCAGACGGGACATCGCCGCGCGGAACTCGTCGTTGCTCACCCCGTCAGCATGCCCATCCGGGGACGGGTGGCGGGAGGAAGGCGGGGCCGGGGGAGTCTTCAATACGTGAGCCACAGTGGCGACGCTAGCCCGGACGCCCCCGGCACCACATCGGCCCCGGGGCCGAGGCCGGTCCTAGGACCCGAGGCGGAGAGGGGTGGCACCCAGTGTCGCGCGGGGCAGTGGACCAGACCAAGGGACTGGACCAACGGCGGCGCCCCACCTGTGACTTGAGTCACAGGACCCATATTTTGTTGACCCTGTGTACCGAGTGGGCAGCTCGCTGTGATTCAGTGACGGTGGCAATAAGACACTGAGGGCACAAGGGCACAGAAAGTCACTGCGGGCGCCGCGCATCCTGGATTGCTGTCGAGGTCTCGGGGAGAACGAGCATGGAGACCGAGTCGGAGCCGTACGTCCGTCTTGCGACCCTGCGGCAGCTGCATCAGGTGGTAGCGGAGCTGAACACGGCCCGGAGCCTGGCGGACACGCTGCAGACCGTCGCCGACGGCGTCGTCAACGGCCTTGGCTATGAACTGGCCTGCGTCAATCTCGTGCGCCCCGACGGCGACCTCGTCGTCGCCGCCTTCGCGGGCAATACCGCCGCCGAGGCCCTCATCACCGGCCGCGTCGGCTCCCGTGACGCCTGGGAGCGCCGCCTCGCCATGGGTGAGCCGTGGGGCGCCCTGCGCTTCATCTCGTACACCGAGGGCTGGGTCCTCGACGACGACGACGTCCCGCAGTGGTACACCGAGGGCCCCGAGCCCCGCTTCGAGGACGAGTGGCACCCCGCCGACCGCCTCTTCGCCCCCATGTACGCGACCGGCGCGGCCGGCGGCGAGCTGCTCGGCGTGATCTCCGTGGACCGCCCGCGCAACGGCCGCAGGCCCGGCGCCTGGGGCCGCGAGGCCCTCCAGATGTACGCCTTCCAGGCCGCCATCGCGATCAGCAACGCCCGGCTGCGCGCCAACATGCAGCGCGCCCTGGTCCGCCTGGAGCGCGAGCAGCAGGCACTGCGGGCCAGCGAGGAGTCCTTCCGGCAGGCCTTCGAGTACGCCCCCTCCGGCATGGCCATCGCCGAGATGGGCGGCGACCAGCACGGCCGGCTCCTGCGGACGAACGACGCCTTGTGCCGCCTCCTCGGGCGGCCCGCCTCCGCCATGCGGCGCTACTCCTTCTCCGACCTCGTGCACCCCGAGGACATCGGCACCCTCCTGCGCACCTCCGCCGAGGGCGGCCGGGCCGAGCTGCGCCTCGCGCGGCGCGACGGGACGTATGTGTGGGTGTCGCTGCGCAATTCCGTCGTCGCCGACGCCGCCGACGGGCCCCGGTTCCTGCTCACACACGTCGAGGACATCGAGGAGCGCAAGCGGCGCGAGCTGCAGCTCGCCCACCGGGCCTCGCACGACTCGCTCACCGGGCTGCCCAACTCCGCCGAGCTGCGGTCCCGGCTCAGCGCCCGCCTGTGCCGCAGGCCGCACGCGGGCCGGCCGAGCGCCGTGGACTCCCTGGACGCCGCCTACGAACACGGCTTCGACTTCGGGCACGCCTCGAACCAGCACGACGAGGGCTTCGACCACCACGTCCACACCATCGCCCCCGAGGGCCGCGAGGGGGACGTCGACGACGGGACCAAGGGGCTCGCGGTCCTCTTCTGCGACCTCGACGGCTTCAAGTCGATCAACGACCGGTTCGGGCACCACACCGGCGACGCCGTCCTCATCGAGGTGGCGAGAAGGCTCACCAACGGGGTGCGGGACGGGGACACGGTGGCGCGGCTCGGCGGTGACGAGTTCGTCGTCCTCGCCGACGGCCTCGGCCGCGCCGACGCCCAGGACCTCGCGGTCCGGCTGCGGAACGCGATCATCCCGCCGATCCGCGTCGACGGCAGGGCGGTCCGGGTGGGGGCCAGTTTCGGCATCGGCTGGGCGCACTGCGGGATGTCGGCGGACGAAGTGTTGCACTCCGCTGACCAGCGGATGTACGTGGAGAAACGCTCTCGTGCCAAGCAGCAGCGGCGGGCCGGCTGACGGTCTCGATGAGGTCAACGCCACCCGTTGGCACCAGCCGGACCGGGTAGGCTCCCCGCGTCAGCGATGTGAGGGAGTGACCTGGGAATGACGCCCGGCAATAACGGCGAGAACACGCCGAGCGCGCCGCAGGGCGACGACGATCCGTTCGGCTACCTGTACGAGGACGGACAGGCGGCCGGAGCGACCCCGCCGAGCGGCGGGGGCGGCTATGGGTACCCGGGTCCCCGGTCCTCGTACAACCACGTCAGAGCCGTCGGCGACCGGCGGCCGTACTCACAGGGCTACGGCCAGCAGACGTACGGCCAGCAGGTCCCGCCGCAGCAGCCGCAGCAGGCGTACGGCCGGCCGAACGCGCACTACACCGCGCCCGAGGCGCAGCCCGGCGGCGCGCCCGTCACCTCGCCGCAGTACGCGCCCGCGGGCGGCGGCCGCGGCCGGGGGCCCAACACCAAGGGGCTGCTGATAGCGGCCATCGCGGTGGTGGCCGTCGTCGCCATCGGCATCGGCGCCGCCATGCTCTTCGGCGGCGGCGACGAGAAGGACGACGGCAAGGAGGCCGGCGGCAAGCCGTCGCAGGCCGCGTCCGTCGAGCCCAGCGAGAAGCCGACGAAGAAGCCGAAGGAGAAGACCGAGCTGCCGAAGACGGACGCGCAGGCCCTGAAGCTGGAGGGCGGCACGACGACGGCCTCCGACGTGCCGGGCGCCAAGGCCGGCGGCGGGGTCTACGTGGCCGGGTTCGACAAGGTCGGCGCCCAGGTCACCTGGACCGTCAACGGCATCCCCAAGGCCGGCTCCTACAAGCTGTGGGTGAACTACGGCGTGCCCGGCAAGGACTCCAACGCCACCATCCTCGTCAACGGCAACAAGCAGACCCGTCCCCTGAACATGGAGAACTTCGCCCACGCGAAGGAAGGCGACTGGGAGAAGGGCTGGACGCGCACGTGGGCGCTTGTCCAGCTCACCAAGGGCACCAACACGGTGACGCTCACCTGCGCCCAGAGCGACCTGTGCGGGACGACCGGCGCGAACATCGACCAGATGTGGCTCATGGAGGCCGACGGCAGCTGAGCCTCAACGCCCGTCTTCCCGGGGCGGCTTCAGCAGCCCCAGGAACCCCGCCACCGTCCCGGCCATCGCCTCGCGAGCCGGGACGAGGTATTTCCGGGGGTCGACGCCCTTCGGATCGCCTTTCAGGTACGCGCGCACCTCACCCGTGAACGCCGTGTTGAGTGCCGTGCCGACGTTGATCTTCACCATGCCGGAGGCGATGGCCCGGCGGATCTCCGCGTCCGGCACGCCGCTTGAGCCGTGCAGGACCAGGGGCACGGGGACGGCTGCCGCCAAGGACGCGATCAACTCGTGGTCCAGGGACGCCGTGCGCTCCGTCATCGCGTGCGTGGAGCCGACGGCCACCGCGAGCGCGTCCACGCCCGTGTCCGCGACGTACGCGGCGGCCTCCGCCGGGTCCGTGCGCACCCCGGGCGCGTGCGCGTCCAGCGGCGCCTCGCCCTCCTTGCCGCCCACCTCGCCCAGCTCGGCCTCGATCCACATGCCCCGCTCGTGGCCCCAGCGCACCGCGTCCGCCGTCGCCTTCACGTTCTCGCCGTACGCCAGCTTCGACGCGTCGAACATGACGGAGCCGAACCCCTCCGGGTGGGCGGCGCGCAGCAGTTCGACGTCCGTCACGTGGTCCAGGTGGAGGGCGAGGCGGGCCGGGGAGGCGTGGGCCACCGCCGCCGTCGCGGCCGCGATCGCCGAGAGCCGGCCGCCGTGGAACCTCACCGCGTTCTCGGAGATCTGGAGGATCGCCGGGGTGCCCGCGCGCTCGGCGCCCAGCGCGATCGCCTCGGCGTGCTCCAGGGTGATGACGTTGAACGCCGCGACGCCATGACCCGCGGCGCGGGCCTGCTCCACGAGTTCGCCGGTGCTGACCAGTGGCACGATGCTCCCCAAATCCCGGGGCGCTGCGCCCCGTTGTGCGGCGGTGCGGATACGGCTCTTGGCGGGCGCTTCTCAGTAGGTTCGGTGTCAGGCCGCCGCGGGGCGGCCGGTCACCGTGACCCGGGGCAGCAGGTCCTCGTACGTCGCCCGGTCGAACTCGCCCGCCGCCGGGGCCGCCACGGTCGCCGCCGACAGGGCCAGGGCGCGTGCCAGCCGGTCCGGCCAGGGCAGGCCCTCGGCGAGCCCGGAGAGCAGTCCGGCGACCGCCGAGTCACCCGCGCCCGTGGGGTTGCCCCGCACCGGGGCCGGGGGCCGCGCCTGCCAGCCGCCGTCCGGGGTGAGGGCCAGCAGGCCGTCGGCGCCGAGCGAGGCGACCACGGCGTGCGCGCCCCTGCGGCGGGCGTCGCGGGTGGCCCGCGCGGGCTCGTGGGAGCCGGTCAGCTCGGCGAGTTCCTCGGCGTTGGGCTTGATGATGTCGGGCCGGGCCGCGACGGCGCGGCGCAGCGGCTCGCCGCTGGTGTCGAGCAGCACCGGGACGTGGGCGGCGCGCGCGGCGCGTACGAGCACGGCGTACGCGCCGACGGGGACGCCGGGCGGCAGGCTGCCGCAGAGCGCGACCGCCGTCGTGCCGGGGCGGCGCACCAACTCCTCGTAGGAGCCGAGGAAGGCGGCCCACTCGGCGGAGGTGACGGCCGGGCCCGGTTCGTTGAGCTGGGTGGTGTCGCCGGTCGCCGCGTCGGCCACGGCGAGGGTGCGGCGCGTGGTGCCCGCGACGGGGGCGAACGCGACCGTCACGCGCGGCTCGTCGGCCAGGCGCTCGCGCAGGACGCGTCCGGTGTCGCCGCCCGCGAAGCCGGTGACGGTCACCTCGTGGCCGAGGGCGGCGAGGACGCGGGCGACGTTCACGCCCTTGCCGCCGGGGCGTTCGATCACCTCGGTGACGCGGTGCGTGGTGTGCGGGACGAGGGCGGGCACGCGGTAGGTGAGGTCGAGTGCCGCGTTCAACGTGACGGTGAGCATCACTCATACCACCCCCGAAGTGCCTGTGCGCTGCCGCTCTTTCGCCGGTTCTGATCATGCCAAACAGAAGGCGGTTGGCCCAGGGGTGAGGGCCGACCACCTCGCGATCAGGCGGGGCTGACCACCCATTCGCCCTTGCGCATCACGCCCTTGAGGTCGAAGTCCGCGTCCAGGACCACCAGGTCCGCGTCCTTGCCCGGCTCCAGGGAGCCCACGGTGTCGGCCATGCCGAGGAGCCGCGCCGGGTTGGCGCACAGGGCGCGCACGGTGTCCTCCACGGAGATGCCGTCGACGCTCACCGAGCGCTTGAAGGCGCGGTCGAGGGTGAGCGTGGAGCCCGCGATGGAGCCGCCTTCGACGAGCCGCGCCACGCTGTCCCTCACCTCGACCTCCAGCGGGCCGAGCATGTACCGGCCGTCGCCGAAGCTCGCCGCGTCCATCGCGTCCGTGATGAACGCGACGCGGTCGGCGCCCGCGCGGTGGAAGGCCAGCTCCAGGGCGGCCGGGTGCAGGTGCGTGCCGTCGTTGATCAGCTCGACGGTGATCCGCTCGTCCTCCAGGAGGGCGGCGATGGGGCCGGGCGCGCGGTGGCCGAGGCCCGGCATCGCGTTGAAGAGGTGCGTCGCGACGGTGGCACCCGCGTCGATGGCCTCGACCGTCTGCTCGTATGTGGCGTCGGTGTGCCCGATGGCCGCGATGACGCCGTGCTCGGCGAGCAGGCGCACGGAGTCGAGGCCGCCGGGCAGTTCGGTGGCGAGGGTGAGCATCTTCGCCCGGCCGCGGGCCGCGTCGATCAGCTTGCGTACGTCGGCGGGGTCGGGGTGGCGCAGCAGGTCCTCGCTGTGGGCGCCCTTGCGGCAGGGGGAGATGAAGGGGCCCTCGAAGTGGATGCCGGCGATGTCGCCCTGCTCGGCCAGTTCGCTGAGGAGTCCGGCGCGCTCGGCGAGGAAGTCCATCTCGCCGGTGACGGTCGAGGCGACGAGGGTGGTCGTGCCGTGCAGGCGGTGCGTGTGAACGCCCTTGAGTACGTCCTCGACGGTGCCGGAGGTGAAGGAGGCGCCGCCGCCGCCGTGGTTGTGGAGGTCGACGAAGCCGGGGACCACCCAGTGGCCGGTGAGGTCGAGGGTGTCGGCGTGCGCCTGCGTGTCGGCGGGGGCGTTCTCGGCGATGCGGGTGCCGTCCACGGTCACGCGGCCGTTGGTGACGGTTCCGGTGGGCAGTACCACCTGGGCACCGGCGAGAACCTGGCGAGTGGCCATCAGGTGGTTACCTCCGTGGGGTCGGGTTCGGGTTCGGGTCGGGGTGGGGACCGGGGCCGGTGGGCGCGGCCCCGTCGATGAGGTCCCAGGCGAGCAGGCCGGCGCCCAGGCATCCGGCGGTGTCGCCGAGGGCCGCGGGCACGATGTCCGGCAGCGTCTGGAACTGGACGACGCGTGCCGCCACGGCGGCCCGCAGCGGCGTGAACAACGTTTCCCCGGCCTCGGCCAGGCCGCCACCGATGATCAGGGTGCGCGGGTCCAGCAGAGTGAGGGCGGTGAGCAGGCCGTCGGCCAGGGCGTCGACCGCCTCCTGCCAGACCTCCTGGGCCCTCGGGTCGCCGGACTCCACGGCCTTGGCGCAGTCCGCGGCGTCCGCCTCGGGGTCGCCGCTCGCCTCGGCCCACGCCGTGCTCACCGCGGACGCGGAGGCGAGGCGCTCCAGGCAGCCGCGCTGGCCGCAGCCGCAGGGCGGGCCGCCGGGGCGTACGACGATGTGGCCGATCTCCCCGGCCGAGCCGTGGGCGCCGGGTTCGATGGCGCCGTCGATGCCGATGGCTCCCGCGATGCCGGTGCCGAGCGGCACGAACAGGAAGCGGTCGGCACCCTTGCCCGCGCCGAGGCGGCCCTCGGCGAGGCCGCCGGTGCGCACGTCGTGGCCGAGGGCCACGGGGACGCCCGCCAGGCGGGCGCTGAGCAGGTCCCTCAGGGGGACGTCCTGCCAGCCGAGGTTGGCCGCGTAGACCGCGATGCCTCGGGTGGCGTCGACGATGCCGGGCACGGCGACGCCCGCCGCCGCGGCCGGTTCGCCGAAGTGGGCGATGCCGTGGGCGCGGAGGTCCTCGGCGAAGCCGAGGATGGACTCGACGACCGCCTCCGGGCCGCGCTCGCGGCCCGTCGGGCGGCGGGCGGCGTGCAGCAGGGTGCCGTCCGCCCCTACCAGGGCGGCCTTCATTCCGGTGCCGCCCACATCGAGGGCGATGACGTGTCTCACGGATACAGTCTCGCCCGTCACAGGGCGAAAGGTCTAGTCCACTTCGCGGGAGCTAGGGCCTGTCTGACAATTCCCGCCTGCCTCGCGACGCCATGCACGCACTCTCGCCGCACCGGGCGCAGAGCCAAGTACATCCAGTACGAGGCCCTACGCCCGGCACGCCGAGAGCACGCACCTGACGCCGCGAGGCCGCCCTCCGGGCGACGACGCGAATTGTCAGACAGGCCCTAGTCGAGAATCACGCTCCTGGTCAGGTTCTTCGGGCGGTCCGGGTCGAAGCCGCGCGACTCGGCCAGCGCCACCGCGAGCCGCTGGGCGCGGATCAGGTCGGCCAGCGGATCCGCGTCCTGGCGGGCGACGAGCTCACCGCCGACCCGGGCCACGTCACCGGCAAGGCCCTCCGGCAGCGTGCCGAACATCCACGCCACGCGGCCGGGGCCCGTGATGGAGATCGGCCCGTGGCGGTACTCCATGGCCGGATACGCCTCCGTCCACGCCCCCGCCGCCTCCCGCATCTTCAGCGCCGCCTCCAACGCGAGGCCGTACGTCCAGCCGCGCCCGAGGAACGTCCACTGCTCCGCCCCGAGCACCGCCGCGGGCAGCGGCTCGGTCACCGCCAGCTCCGCGTCGACCGCCGCCTCGGCCACCGGCTTCACGCCGGGCACGTCGCCGAGCCCGGCCCGCAGGAAGGCGAGCGCGGTCGTCGCGAAGCGGGTCTGGACGACCGACTCCTCGTCCGCCCAGTCCAGGACCGCCACCGTGTCGGCCGCGTCCATGACCGGCGTCTTCGGGTCGGCGGTCAGCGCGAGCGTCGCCACCGTGCCCTTCAGCCGCCCGAGCAGCTCAAGGACCTCCGTCGTCGTGCCGGAGCGGGTGATCGCGACCACCCGGTCGTAGCGCCGCCCGGCCGGGAACTCCGAGGAGGCGAAGGCGTCCGTCTCGCCCTGCCCCGCGGCCTCGCGCAGCGCCGCGTACGCGAGGGCCATGAACCATGAGGTGCCGCACCCGGTGACGGCGACCCGCTCACCCGGCTGTGGGAACCCCGTGAAGGAGGCCGCCGCCTCCGCCGCCCGGTGCCAGCAGGCGGGCTGAGTGGCTATTTCTGCTGCGGTACGCGACATGCGGCAAGGCTCCTCGTCGTGCGGGACGTGAACGTGAACGTGCATAGCAGGCCGTGACGTGCTCAGGCAGGCCGTGACGTGCTTAGCAGGCAGGGGGCGGGGGCTGCAATGGACGTCCGTGGCCGTCCGTTGCACAAGTGATACTGGGCTGGTGTAGACCTTGTGTTCGGACCCGGGAGAAACTCGGGGGAAAATCGCAGTTCGACAGCGGTGGGGCGGACAAGCCCCGGTACGCGAAAGCAATGAGGGTGGGACAGCTGTGCAGCGGCGCGTGACAGGACTGACCGCGGCGGTGGCCGCACTGGGCATGGCGGGCGTACTCGCCGGCTGCGGCGGTCCCGGCGACTCCGGCGACGTCACCCTCAAGCTGGTGGCCGCCGACTACGGCGACTCCGCGGCGAACAGCTCCAAGAAGTACTGGGACAGGCTCAGCAAGGACTTCGAGGCCGACAACCCCGGCATCAAGGTCGACGTGACCGTCCTGTCCTGGAACGACGTGGACCGCGAGGTCAAGGAGATGGTCAAGAAGGGCGACGCCCCCGACCTGGCGCAGATCGGCGCGTACGCCGACTACGCCGCGCAGGGCAAGCTCTACGAAGCCGACGAACTGCTCTCCATCGCCACCCAGGCCGACTTCATGGCCCCGCTCGCCCAGGCCGGCGAGGTCAAGCGCATCCAGTACGGCATGCCGTTCGCCTCCTCCACGCGCCTGCTGTTCTACAACACCAAGCTGTTCAAGGAGGCCAACCTCACCCCGCCGCAGAGCTGGAGCGGGCTCCAGGCCGCCGCGAAGGCACTCAAGGCGCGCGGCGTGAAGATCCCGTACGCGCTGCCGCTGGGCCCCGAGGAGGCGCCCGCCGAGACGCTGATGTGGATGCTGAGCGGCGGCGGCGGTTACACCGACAACGTCGGCTCGTACGACATCGACTCCAAGCAGAACGCCAAGACGTTCGCCTGGCTCCGCGACGAGCTGGTCGGCAAGGGCCTGACCGGGCCGAAGGCGCCCGGAGAGATGAACCGCGCCGAGGCGTTCGCGGCGTTCTCGCGCGGCGAGGTCGGCATGCTCAACGGCCACCCGACGCTGATGAAGATGGCCGCCAAGAAGGGCGTGAAGTTCGGCATGGTGCCGGCGCCCGGCGTCAACGGCAAGGCGCAGGCCACGATGGGCGTCGCCGACTGGATGATGGCGTTCAAGCAGAACGGCCACCGCAAGGAGGCCGGCAAGTTCCTCGACTTCGTCTACAGCAAGAAGAACGTGCTCGACTTCTCCAACGAGTACGACATCCTGCCCGTGACGACCTCCGCGTTCGACGCGATGTCCAAGGACCGCGGCCACACCGAGCTGGGCAAGTTCCTCAAGGAGCTGCCGACCTCCCAGCTCTACCCTGTGGGCAAGACGTCGTGGGCGCAGGTCTCGGCCGACATCAAGAAGGACATCGGCAAGACCGTCGCCAAGGACGGCAACCCCTCCATGATCCTCGGCCGGATCCAGGGCAGGGCGGCGGCCGCGGAGAACGCGGAATAGCGTGGGGGCATGACCCACGACGAACTCCCGGGCCAGGGACTCTCCGAGCGGGACCGTGCCGTCCTCGCCCTGGAGCGGCGCGACTGGCCGGGCCCCGGCGCGAAGGAACGCGCCGTCCGTGAGGAGCTCGGCATGGTGCCGGTGCGCTACTACCAGCTCCTCAACGCGCTCCTCGACGATCCCCGGGCCCTCGCGCACGACCCGATTACGGTCAATCGGCTGCGCCGGGTGCGGGAGTCGCGGCGCGAGGAGCGCTGACACGGTTAAGGTCGGGCCCATGGGTGACCCTACGTACGCGCAGCCCGACCGGCACGGGCGTCCCGGACTGCCGGAACCCGTGACCCCGGCGGGCCGCGACGGCCTCGCCGCGCTCCTCGCGCGGCCCGAACGGTGTGTCGTGGCCCTCGACTTCGACGGCACACTCGCCCCCATCGTGGCCGACCCCGAGCAGGCCCGCGCCCACCCGGACGCCGTGCCCGCGCTCGCCGCCCTCGCCCCGCGCCTGCGATCCGTCGCGGTGGTCACGGGCCGCCCGGCGGGCGTCGCCGTGCGCTACGGCGGTTTCGCGGGCGTCACGGGACTCGAACACCTCGTGGTCCTCGGGCACTACGGCGCCGAGCGCTGGGACGCGGTCACCGGCACCGTCCAGGCCGCCGAACCGCACCCCGGCGTCGCGGCCGTCCGCGCCGAGCTGCCGGGCTTCCTCGACGAGATCGGCGCCTGGCGCGGCACCTGGATAGAGGAGAAGGGCCGCGCCGTCGCCGTGCACACGCGCCGCGCGCAGGACCCGCAGGCCGCCTACGACACGCTGCGCGCACCGCTCACCGAGCTGGCCGCCCGGCACGGCCTGATCGTCGAGCCCGGCCGCATGGTCCTCGAACTGCGGCCGCCGGGCATGGACAAGGGCGTCGCCCTCGCCGCCTACCTCCGCGAGGTCGGCGCGGAGTCCGTGCTCTACGCGGGCGACGACCTGGGCGACCTGCCCGCCTTCGCCGCCGTCGAGAAACTCCGCTCGGACGGCGTGGCGGGCCTGCTCGTGTGCAGCGGCAGCGCGGAGGTCACCGAACTCTCCGACCGGGCCGACCTGGTGGTGGACGGCCCGGCGGGCGTGGTGGGACTGCTGTCGTCGATCGCGGCGGCCGTCAGCCGGTGAGGGCCCGCAGCTGGTCCAGGAACCACTGGGCCGGCGGCAGCGCCGTCGCCGCCGCCGCGAGACGCTTGGTGCGCTCGGCCCGCTCCCCGGCCGGCATCGAAAGACCGGTGTGCAACGCCTCCGCCGTGGCCGAGACGTCGTAGGGGTTGACGCCGATCGCGTCCTCGCCCAGCTCCTCGTACGCACCCGCCTCCCGGGAGAGCACCAGCGCGCAGCCCTCGTCGGAGACCACCGGCACCTCCTTCGCGACGAGGTTCATGCCGTCGCGGATGGGGTTGACCAGCGCCACGTCCGCGAGGCGGTACGCCGCGAGGGAGCGGGCGAAGTCGTCGTCGACGTGCAGCAGCACCGGCGTCCAGTCGGGCGTGCCGTACGCGGAGTTGATCTCGTCGGCGACGCGTGAGACCTCCGCGGTGTAGTCGCGGTACACCGCGAGGTCCTGCCGCGAGGGATAGGCGAAGGCGATGTGGACGACCCGCTCGCGCCACTCGGGGCGGGTCTCCAGAAGCTCGCGGTAGGCGTGCATGCCGCGCACGATGTTCTTGGACAGCTCGGTCCTGTCCACCCGCACGACCGTCTTGCGGCCCTCGCCCACCTGCCGCCGCAGCGTCGCCATCCGCTCCTCGACGTCCTCGCGCCGCGAGCGCTCCCGCAGGAAGTCGGCGTCGGCGCCGAGGCCGTGCACCCCGATCCGCGTCCCCGACGTCCCGCCGAGCACGCGCACGCAGCACTCCGTGAACGCGTCCGCCCAGCGGCTGGTGAGGAAGCCGAGCCGGTCGGCGCCGAGCATGCCGCGCAGTACCTGCTCGGCCACGTCGTCCGGCAGCATCCGGAAGTAGTCGGCGGGCGCCCACGGGGTGTGCGAGAAGTGGCCGATCCGCAGGTCCTCGCGGAGTTCGCGGAGCATGCCGGGGACCAGCGTCAGGTGGTAGTCCTGCACGAGGACCGCCGCGCCGGGCGCCGCCTCCGCGGCCAGCGCCTCGGCGAACGCGCGGTTGTACGTCTCGTACGCCGCCCACTGCGCGCGGAACTCCGGGCCGAAGACCGGCTCCAGGGGCGTCTGGTAGAGCATGTGGTGGACGAACCACAGGACCGAGTTGGCGATGCCGTTGTACGCGGCGGCGTGCACGCCCTCCCGGGAGCCCGCGTCGACGTCGAGCATCCGCACGCCCGGCTCGCCGACGCCGCGCCGCACCGCCTCCCGGTCGCCCTCGGAGAGCGCCGCGCACACCCACAGGGCGGCGGGATCCTCGGAGGAGTCGCCGATGGCGCTCAGGCCGGAGACGAGGCCGCCGCCGCCGCGCTTGGCGGTCAGTTCACCGTCCTCTCCCACTGTGTACGAGACGGGGCCGCGGTTGGACGCGACGAGTACCTGCGCTGCTGCTGACTGAGCCGGATCGGACACCATGTGGCAAAACGTAGCCCGTCCAGGCGGCGGGCAAACGTACGGTTCCCGGCCTCACGCCACGCGTCGGTGCGCGTACTCGGCGATGCCGGTCATGGGCGGCCGTTCCTCGGTGTCCACGGCGTGGGTGCGCGGCACGAAGCCCTGCCCGCCCTCCTCGTCCCGTTCGAACTGCGTCAGCTCGGGCCGTACGAGATGTCCGCGCGCGAGGCGTACCTGCGCCGTCCGGTAGATCGCCGCCGCCATCCGGCCGAGCGCCTGCCCGTCCTGGTGGCGGTGCTTGCGCACCCCGACGTCGACCTGCGCCAGCGCGTCCAGGCCCACCGTGTGCAGCGCGTCCACGAGCAGCCCCAGCTCCACGCCGTATCCGACGGGGAACGGCAGCCGCTCCAGGAGGGACCTGCGGGCCGCGTACTCACCGCCGAGCGGCTGCACGAAACCGGCCAGCTGCGGCCAGTGCATGTTCAGCAGCGGCCGCGCCATCAGCTCCGTCACCCGGCCGCCCTGACCGGCGGCCTCGCCGAGCGGCCGGTCGTACATGGCCTTCACGAACGCCACGTCCGGGTCGGTCAGCAGCGGGCCGACTATCCCCGAGACGAAGTCGGCGGAGAACTCCCTGAGGTCCGCGTCGACGAACGCCAAGATGTCGCCGCCCGTCACCAGCAGCGAGCGCCACAGCACCTCGCCCTTGCCGGGGAGCGGCGCGACACGCGGCAGGATCTCGTCCCGGTGGACGACCTTGGCACCGGCCTCCCGGGCCACCTCTGCCGTGCGGTCCGAGGAGCCGGAGTCGATCACCACCAGCTCGTCGACGAGCGGGGCGCGCTCCATCAGCGCGCGGCGGATCTCGGTGACGATCGCGCCGACCGTCTCCTGTTCGTCGAGGGCGGGCAGCACGACGCTCACCGTCACGCCGGACGCGCGCTTGGCGGCGACGAGCCGGTCCAAGGGGCGGTCGGCGACCGACCAGGAACGCCTGTTCAGCCAGCGCTCGACCTCTTCCAGCACGGTCAGGGTCCTCCCGTATGTGATCCATCTCGCGGTTCGGACGACTATCTCAAGGGTCCAGGGCTTCGGTTACAGTCTTGAACAACGCCGGTGACCATCGCATGTCGGGGTCACCGTCACGTGATCGGCAACGATCCACAACTGAAACCCACAATCGAATACCGCTCATCCAGAGGGGCAGAGGGATACGGCCCGTTGAAGCCCCGGCAACCCTCCAGCCGGTCTCGTGTGCGATCAGAAGTGATCAGCGCCGCGAGGCTCCCGGCTAGGGAAGGTGCCAATTCCGTCTCGCGGCGAGATGCGCCGCGGGGAAGATGAGGAGAAAGGGCCTCGCCTCCATGGCTGTGCAGACTGTCGCCACCGAAACCCCCGCCCCGACCGTTGACCTCGGTCCCGCCTCGGGTCTCTCCTGCCGCGAGTGCGGAACGCGCTTCCCGCTCGGCCCGATCTTCGCCTGCGCCGAGTGTTTCGGCCCCCTCGAAGTCGCGTACGACCTGCCCCTCGGCGACCCGGAAGCCCTGCGCAAGCGGATCGAGGCCGGGCCCGCCAACATCTGGCGCTACGCCCCGCTGCTCCCCGTCCCCGCCGACGTCGCCGACAAGCCGAACCTCAACCCCGGCTGGACCAAGCTCGTCAAGGCCGACAACCTCGCGCGGGAACTCGGCGTCGAGCAGGGCAAGTTGTTCGTCAAGGACGACTCCGGCAACCCCACGCACTCCTTCAAGGACCGCGTCGTCGCGCAGGCGCTGGAGGCGGCCAGGGCCTTCGGCTTCACCACCCTGTCCTGCTCCTCCACCGGCAACCTCGCGGGCGCCGTCGGCGCCGCCGCCGCCCGCGCCGGCTTCCGCTCCTGCGTGTTCATCCCGCACGACCTGGAGCAGGGCAAGGTCGTCATGGCCGCGGTCTACGGCGGCGAGCTCGTCGGCATCGAGGGCAACTACGACGACGTGAACCGCTTCTGCTCCGAGCTGATCGGCGACCCGCTGGGCGAGGGGTGGGGCTTCGTCAACGTCAACCTCCGGCCGTACTACGGCGAGGGCTCCAAGACCCTCGCGTACGAGATCTGCGAGCAGCTCGGCTGGGAGCTGCCCGACCAGCTGGTCATCCCGATCGCCTCGGGCTCGCAGCTCACGAAGATCGACAAGGGGCTCAAGGAGCTGATCGCGCTCGGCCTCGTGGCCGACAAGCCGTACAAGATCTTCGGCGCGCAGGCGGAGGGCTGCTCGCCGGTGTCGGCGGCGTTCAAGGCCGGCCACGACGTGGTGCGCCCCCAGAAGCCGAACACCATCGCCAAGTCGCTGGCCATCGGCAACCCCGCCGACGGGCCGTACGTGCTCGACATCGCGCGGCGTACGGGCGGTGCTGTGGAGGACGTGAACGACGAGCAGGTCGTCGACGCGATCAAGCTGCTGGCGCGCACGGAGGGGATCTTCGCGGAGACCGCCGGGGGTGTGACGGTGGGCGTCACCAAGAAGCTGATCGAGGCGGGGCTCATCGACCCGGCGCTCACCACGGTGGTGCTGAACACCGGAGATGGCCTGAAGACACTGGACGCTGTCGCTGAGACTTCGCAGGCCACCGCGACGATCAAGCCCAGCCTTGAGGCGTTTCGCTCCGCGGGCTTGGCCGGTTAACCGCCGTAGGGCCTGAGCTTTCCTTTCCGGCCGCGGGGCCGTCGTGGCCGGTCGCGCAGTTCCCCGCGCCCCTTTCAGGGGCGCCCACTCCCGTATCTCGAAGGTGAACCTCATGAGCGTCAACGTCCGGATTCCCACCATTCTCCGTACCTACACCGGCGGGCAGGCCGAGGTCGCCGCCGAGGGGGCGACCCTCGGTGAGGTCATCGCCGACCTGGAGAAGAACCACACCGGCATCGCCGCCCGCGTCCTGGACGACCAGGGCAAGCTGCGCCGCTTCGTGAACGTGTACGTCAACGACGATGACGTCCGCTTCGAGCAGGGCCTGGAGACGGCCACTCCGGACGGCGCGGGCGTGTCGATCATTCCGGCGGTCGCCGGCGGGTGATCCTTTTCCGCAAGTTCCCTGCGTAATCTGAATTGCCCTCTCCCGCTCACAAACGGAGGGGGCAATTCTGCATGGTTGAGCGCGGTACAGTTGGGAAAGCTGCTTCGCCGTTTGTGCCGAGTGCATATACGAAGTCGGCCCGGGGCCGACAAGAAGTAGCCAAAGCGAACCGCCTCTTTGAGCCTTTCGTGGCATTTGACGGGCCCGACTTGCCCTGGATTCCGGCGAATTCTCCGCATATCGCCGATCGGGCGTGCCCAGAATTCTCGTCCGACTGACCTGTTGCAGACGGCAGTTGGACAGATACATTCAGCGGCGGTCGACGCGTTCCGGCGCACACCCCCATCCATGGGAGTGAGGTCTGACCCGGGTCCGCGAAGTGCGGTCCTGTGCAAGGGCCAGTAATAGGGGAGTTAGGCATGGCTCAGGGCACCGTCAAGTGGTTCAACGCGGAGAAGGGGTACGGCTTCATCGCGGTCGACGGTGGTGCGGATGTTTTCGTCCACTACAGCGCGATCCAGATGGACGGTTACCGCACCCTTGAAGAAGGTCAGCGAGTCGAGTTCGAGATCTCGCAGGGCCAGAAGGGTCCGCAGGCGGACATGGTCAAGCTCGCCGTCTAGCTCGGCGCGATCGACCACCGAAGCAAGCATCGCGAGGGGCTCGTATCCCACTGGGGTACGGGCCCCTCGTGTGCGCCCGGTCGCGCCCCGGCATGACCCGGAGATCCGGGAGAGGCGCTTGCACTCGCAGGGGTCGAGTGCTAATCATTGGGCTTAGCACTCTACGAGTGAGAGTGACAGAACTTGGGTCGGGTCGGTGAGGTCCGAGGGCCGCGTGGGGCAAGGAACCACACGGCACACGGTCCGTCCGTCGCGGGCGCCAGCACGATCCGTTTGATGCGTTTCCTCCCCCAAGCTCCTTGCGGGAGCAGGGGGGACCCCCATCGTCCGGGAGGACCACTTCACATGGCCAAGATCATCGCGTTCGACGAGGAGGCACGGCGCGGCCTCGAGCGCGGCATGAACCAGCTCGCCGACGCCGTCAAGGTGACCCTGGGCCCCAAGGGTCGCAACGTCGTCCTCGAGAAGAAGTGGGGCGCCCCCACGATCACCAACGATGGTGTCTCCATCGCCAAGGAGATCGAGCTCGAGGACCCGTACGAGAAGATCGGCGCCGAGCTGGTCAAGGAGGTCGCGAAGAAGACGGACGACGTCGCCGGTGACGGCACGACGACCGCGACCGTCCTGGCCCAGGCCTTGGTGCGCGAGGGTCTGCGCAACGTGGCCGCCGGTGCCAACCCGATGGCCCTCAAGCGCGGCATCGAGAAGGCCGTCGAGGCCGTCTCCGGCGCCCTCCTCGAGCAGGCGAAGGATGTCGAGACCAAGGAGCAGATCGCTTCGACGGCCTCCATCTCCGCCGCCGACACCCAGATCGGCGAGCTCATCGCCGAGGCCATGGACAAGGTCGGCAAGGAAGGCGTCATCACCGTCGAGGAGTCCCAGACCTTCGGTCTGGAGCTGGAGCTCACCGAGGGTATGCGCTTCGACAAGGGCTACATCTCGGCGTACTTCGCCACCGACATGGAGCGTATGGAGGCGTCGCTCGACGACCCGTACATCCTGATCGTCAACTCCAAGATCTCGAACGTGAAGGACCTCCTTCCGCTCCTCGAGAAGGTCATGCAGTCCGGCAAGCCGCTGCTGATCATCGCCGAGGACGTCGAGGGCGAGGCCCTGTCGACCCTGGTCGTCAACAAGATCCGTGGCACCTTCAAGTCCGTCGCCGTCAAGGCCCCGGGCTTCGGTGACCGCCGCAAGGCCATGCTCGGCGACATCGCCATCCTCACCGGTGGCACCGTCATCTCCGAGGAGGTCGGCCTCAAGCTGGAGAACGCCGGTCTCGACCTGCTCGGCCGCGCCCGCAAGGTCGTCATCACCAAGGACGAGACGACCATCGTCGACGGTGCCGGTGACAGCGACCAGGTCCAGGGCCGCGTCAACCAGATCCGCGCCGAGATCGAGAACTCGGACAGCGACTACGACCGCGAGAAGCTGCAGGAGCGCCTGGCGAAGCTCGCCGGCGGTGTTGCGGTCATCAAGGCCGGTGCCGCGACCGAGGTCGAGCTCAAGGAGCGCAAGCACCGCATCGAGGACGCCGTTCGCAACGCGAAGGCGGCCGTCGAGGAGGGCATCGTCGCCGGTGGTGGCGTGGCCCTGCTCCAGGCCACCCAGGTCTTCGAGAAGCTGGAGCTCGAAGGCGACGAGGCCACCGGTGCCGCCGCTGTGAAGCTGGCCCTTGAGGCCCCGCTGAAGCAGATCGCCGTCAACGCCGGCCTTGAGGGCGGCGTCGTCGTCGAGAAGGTGCGGAACCTGACGGTCGGCCACGGTCTGAACGCCGCGACCGGTGAGTACGTCGACATGATCGCCGAGGGCATCCTCGACCCGGCGAAGGTGACGCGCTCCGCCCTGCAGAACGCCGCCTCCATCGCCGCGCTGTTCCTCACCACCGAGGCCGTCATCGCCGACAAGCCGGAGAAGGCGGGCGCTGCCCCGGCCGGCGGCGGCATGCCGGGCGGTGACATGGACTTCTGATCGACCTCTGGTTGATCACTGTCCTGACGTTCACGTTTCGAGGGCGGCACTCCTTCTCAGGAAGGGGTGCCGCCCTCGGGCGTTTCCGGTTTCCGTCATGGTCAGGTGACGTAGTCCTTCAGCTTCTCGGTTTCCAGGGTGATGGCGACGGGGGAGGGGAGACGGACCGTGGAGCCGTAGTGGTACGGGCGGCGGTTCTGGTAGACGCCGTTCTGCGGGGCGCTGTGGACGACCAGGGTGTCGTTGTCCCGGTCGATGAGGAGGTGGACGGGGATGCCCACGTAGGCGTAGGCCCGTCCTTTCTCCAGGCGGTCACGCCGGTCCGTGTCGTTGTCGTGCGAGGTGACTTCGACGGCCATGAGGACGCCCTCCGGAGAGGCCCATTCGCCCTCCTGGTCGATGAAGTGGTCCAACGGGGCGAGGGCGCCGTCGGCCCTGGCCCGCCCATTGCGGTATGTCGGGACCCTGAGCCCCTGTTCGGGGTAGAGCGCCAGCTCGGGACGCTGCTGCATACACTGCCGAAGCAGCCACATGACGATGGCCCCGTGGAGCTGGTCCGGCACGGGTTTGACCTCTAGCTTTCCGTTGATCAGTTCGAGCGTGACCGTCTCCGGGGCCACACGAGCGAGTTCCTCGAAGTCCTCGACATCGATCGGGCCGTGCTTCAAGCGCAGCCTGCCGCCATAGAACTCCAGCCTGTTCCGGACGGTTTCCGGGGCTCGGCGTACCAGCTCCTCGAAGTCTTCGACGGACATCTGCGGGCGTTCATCGGTGCCAGGGGTCATGGTGGTGCCTCCTCCCTTCCATCGTGCCCCGGACCTATGTCGTCGGACCGTGGAAGCGTTCATGCGTGTGTCCTTTCGTGTGGAGAGTCGGCGGCGGTGCGGAGCGCCGTCACGTGGGCGCGGACGGCTTCGGGGGGCAGGGCCGCTGCCGTGGTGGGCGTCGGTTCGCCTCGGCAGGGGCCGCAGGTGCCGCCCGGCAGGGCCTCGGGGCGGCCGGGGGTCCCGCAGTGGGCGCATTCGAGGATGCGGAGGGTGGGGCGGGGCGGTGGGGGCTCCGGGGGCAGCTTGGAGGTCAGGCGGCTGCGGACCAGGGCCGCGGGGCTGTGGATGGGCGTAGGGAGGCCCGCGGTGAGGGCGCGCACGATGTCCGGTTCGGTGGCGCCGCGCTCGAACCATTGCGTGACCTGCGGTTCGAGGCGTACGCAGTCGATGTACGAGAGGGACAGCGCGGGCGCGGTCCTACCGAGCGCCGCCAGCAGGATGAACGCGCGGCTGCGGGTCGGCTGTCGCCGGGGTGGTCCGTCCGGGTCGGGCTCCTCCGGTACGCCGCCCCGCGTGAACGCCGTCCACCAGTCGTCGTCCCTCGCGGTGCGGGAGAACCACGTTCGGGTGATCCAGCGGGCGCTGCCCGTGCCGCGCACGTGTTCCCGGCCGCGCCGCAGGTGGCCCGCCGCCTGGATTCTGTTCAACGCCGTGCGCAGCGCGCACTGTCCGTACGGCAGCTCCTTGGCCAGCGTCTTCACGGAAATGTCCGCGCCGTCCGGAAGCCGGTCGACGTACGCGGCGATGGCCGCCTCACGGGGCGGCAGGTGCGCGAAGTCGTGGTTGGTGCGCGGGGGTTGGCCGGGCGTCGAACGCTTGCCGTAGCCCGGACTCGCCATGGGATGCGGAGACGGGTGCGGGGTCGCGTGCGTCGAGCGGGGGGCAGCACTAAGCTGGGCGTCAGCCATGGGTCGAACCTTCGATTCGATCTCGTGGTCAGACCCCCGCAGGTGTTCGCAGCACCTGGCGGGGGTTGTTCGTTATGTGGGCACGCTAGAGCTTCGTCACGGTGCGTGGCAAGCCGGACGCGGAAAGTGCGCGATCATGTCAACTCCGGGGGAGGGAGGGCGGGTTGAGACCCGCCTCCCGTTCCGTAGAAGCAGCGCTCGGGGCTGGTGGCTTGAGCTTCGGGGCCGGGTCGTCAGGCGTCCTCGGCCTCGGCCATCACCTGCCCGCCGCCCACGGCGCGCCTGAGCGCGGCCTCGTCAATCACGACCCACAACAACGGGGACGTACGCCGTGGACCACCGGGACGGCAGCGTCGGTCAGGTCATGGGCCACGAAGGCGGCCTCGTGCAGCTGCGGCCGCTGGGTGATGGGCGGGAGTGGGACTGCCCGCCGGAGTCGGTCGGTGACGTGCCGCCGGAGGACGTGCTCCGGGCCAAGGTGCGGGAGCTGAACCGGCGGGCCCAAGCGTGGCCGCGATGAGCGGAGCGCTTCGGCTCACATGGCGCGGTACACGTCCCGGCCGTTGCCGACATGGACGACGAGGATGACCAGTACGTCGTTCTGGATCTCATAGACCACGCGGAAGCTGCCGATGCGCAACCGGTACAAGCCGTCGTGCCCCGTCAGTTTCTTGGTGTCGGCGTCGTCGCGGTATGGGTCGTCGCCCAGCGCGGCGAGGGCCGTGAGGATGCGCAGCGCCTGCTGCCGGTCGACGGACCGAAGCTGGCGCTGGGCGTGCGTGGTGAAGCGGAAGGCGTACTTCACGCGGCATCGCCCGCAGCTTTGCCGCCGCCCCCCTCGAAGAGGTCCGCCAGGAGTTCGGCCATGCCGACGGTGGGGTCGTCACGGTGCCGCTCGGCTTCGCGCGCCGCGAGCTCGTCGGCCGCTTCGTCCAGCGCGTCCAGGACCTCTATGGGCACCAGGGCGGCGACACGCTTTCCCTTGCGGGTCAGCACGGTCACCTCGCCGGCCTCAGCCTTGTCGACGACCTCGGCGAGGTGGGCGCGGGCTTCCCGGATGGTGACGTTCTCGCTCATGCCTCGAGTGTACGCACAGGTGTGTACACCTGCTCCCTGGTTCAGCCGGTCCGGGAGTGGTCCAAGGCCGCGCGCAGGTGGCCGTTCGACGTGGTGAGGAGGTCCGCCGCCGTCGCGGCGTCGACTCCGCCGAGGATGGTGAGGATCGCGTTCTTCACCTCGCCGTCCGTCGCGGCGAGCGCGGCCTCGATCTCCTCGTCGGCGGCGCCCGTGGCGAGGGCGACGATGCGGCGGGAACGGGCGCGCAGCTTCTCGTTCGACGCGCGTACGTCCACCATGAGGTTCCCGTAGGTCTTGCCGAGGCGGATCATCGTGATCGTCGAGATCATGTTGAGGACGAGCTTCTGGGCCGTGCCCGCCTTCAACCGCGTGGAGCCGGTGAGGAGTTCGGGGCCGACGACGACCTCGATGCCGTGCTCGGCGGCGGCCGCCAGCGCGCTGTCCGCGTTGCAGGACAGGCCGATGGTGAGCGCGCCGTGGCGCGCACGGGCGTGCTCGACCGCGCCGATCGCGTACGGGGTGCGGCCCGAGGCCGAGACGCCGACCACCACGTCGGCCGCCGTGAGGCGCAGGCCGTCCAGGTCGGCGGCGGCCAGTTCCTTGCTGTCCTCCGCGCCCTCCACCGCCTCGACCATCGCGCCAGGACCGCCCGCGATGAGGCCGACGACCTCGCTCGGGTCGGTGTTGAAGGTGGGCGGGCACTCGGAGGCGTCGAGTACGCCGAGGCGGCCCGCCGTGCCCGCGCCCGCGTAGATCAGGCGGCCGCCGCCCGCCATGCGCTCGGCGGTGGCGTCGATCGCGGCGGCGATGGCGGGCAGTCGCTCGGCCACGGCCGCGGGGACGGTGGCGTCCTCGCCGTTCATGATCCGCGCGATCTCCAGGGTGTCCAGCCGGTCGATCTCGGACAGCTCGGGCCGGAACGCCTCGGTGGTGAGGGTGGCCAGCTGGGCGCGGAGCTCTCCGTAGTCTTCGATGGAGGTCATGGTGGTGGCAGCTCTTTCGTGTCCGTGGGGGGTGGATGGTGGGCGGGGTCGCGGCCGCCCCGCTCAGCGGCTGCTGCCGCCGCGCGGGCTGTGGCGGTGCGCGAGCGCTTCGTAGGAGGCGGCGAGCGCGGGCGCCGCCGTCTCGTACGTCCGCTGGGCGACACCGACGAACAGGCAGTCCACGACGAGGAGCTGGCTCGTGCGGGACGACATGGCGGCCGGCCTCAGCTCGCTCTCGCGCGCCGTCGAGGTGGTCAGGATGTGGTCGGCGTACTGCGAGACGGCCCCGTCGGGGCGGCCGGTGATCGCGACCGTGGTGGCGCCGTGCTCGAAGGCGACCCGCAGCGGCTCGATGACGTCACCCGTGGAACCGGAGTGGGTGATCGCGATGGCCACGTCCTTGGCGCGCAGCGTCACGGCGTTGGTGACGGCCAGGTGCGGGTCGGAGTGGGCGTGCGCGATGTGGCCGATGCGCAGGAGCTTCTGGGCCAGGTCCTGGGCGACCAGGCCCGAGGCGGCGACGCCGTAGATCTCGACGCGGGGCGCGGTCGCGAGCGCGGCCACCGCGGCGCCGAGCTGCACCATGTCGAGCGCGGCGGCGGTGTCGGCGAGGGTCTGCTGCTCGTCGTAGGCGAGCTTCGCGACGACGTCCGCCAGGGGATCGTCCACGGCGATGTCCGCGGTGACGGCGGGCGCCCGGCCCGACTGCTGCTGGGCGGCGAGGCCCGCGAGCGCGAGCCGCAGGTCGCGGTAGCCGGGGTAGCCGAGGAGGCGGGCGGTGCGGACGACCGTCGCCTCGCTGGTGCCGGTGAGCTCGGCGAGGCCGGTGACCGTGAGAGCGGCGCACCCCGCGGGGTCGTCGGCGACGGCCTCGGCGACGCGCTGCATGGAGCGGGTCATCGACGGCGCGAGGGTCCTGACCTTGGCCGCGAGGGCGGCGGGGGCCGGGGGAGCGGGGCCCGCGAAAATTTCCTTCACTTCGTTGGTCACCTCTGAAAGGTATTTTCACCGGTGGAGGCGGTCAAGACCCGGTACGGCGCGCATCGGGTGACAATGGCTCCATGGACACGATCGACCCCCTGGAGCAGGCGTTGCACGCCGCCCGCGCACTCGTCCTCGCCGACCTCGTCGCCCGTGAGGTCGCCGAGGCCGAGGTCGTCTCGCTCGTCGAGGAGTCGGTGGCGCACCGCCGCTGGTGGGTCGAGCAGTGGCCCGAGGGCATCTCGTACGTCGCCGGGCTCGTCGCCCAGGACGTGCAGGACGCCCTCCTTGAGCGCTACGGGCGCTGGCCGCTGTGCCCTGTCTGCGTCGAGGGCGACCCGCACGCCCTCGACGTCGAACCGGAGCTGGGGCCCGACCCGCACTGGGTGTGCGGCAAGGCGGGCGTCGTGGTGGCCCCCGTGGGCAAACTGACATGACGCTCTACATCGACCCGCCGACCTGGCCCGGCCACGGCCGCATGTGGTCCCACCTGGTCAGCGACGTCTCGCACGAGGAACTGCACGCCTTCGCCGCCGCCATCGGCGCACCGCGGCGCGCCTTCGACGGCGACCACTACGACATCCCCTCGGAGCGGTACGAGGACGCGGTGCGCGCGGGGGCCGTCGAGGTGGGGTCGAAGGAACTGGTGCGCAGGCTGACGGGGGCGGGGCTGCGCAGGCCCAAGGGGCGGTCGGTGTGACGCCGGTGGCCTAAGGGGCGGATGACGTGGCCCGGGTGGGGGCGGAGGCCGGGGTCGACGACGTGACCACGCGGCCGGGAGTCTTGCGGTGCAGGCGCAGGGAGACCGCCACCGCCGCGATCGCCGTCGCCGTCATGGCCGCGCCCGCCCACGCCGTGGCCGCGTAGCCGTAGTCCAGGTCGATGACCGTGCCGCCGAGCCAGGGGCCGCCGGTGTTGCCGAGGTTGAACGCCGCCGTCGTCGTCGCGCCCGCCAGGGTCGGGGCGGCGCCCGCGACGTTGAACATGCGGGCGTTCAGGGCCGGGGCCGTGTAGAACGCGCTGACTCCGAGCAGGAACGACAGCGTGATCGCCGCCGCCGGGGTCGCCGCGAACAGCGCCAGCGCGACGAGGAAGACCGTGGACGCCGCGATGCCGCTGAGCAGCACCCCGAAGAGGTGCGCGTCCGCGACCCGGCCGCCGATCGCCGTGCCGACCAGGGCGCCGAGACCGAAGAGGCCGAGGACGGAGGGGACCCAGCCGTCGGAGAGGCCCGCCACGTCCGTCAGGAGCGGGGAGAGGTAGGAGAAGGCGCAGAAGACGCCGCCCGCCGCGAACGCGGTGATCGTGACCGAGAGCCAGACCTGACGGTCGGCGTAGATCGCGATCTCCTTCTTGAGGCGCGGCTTCTCGGCGGGCAGCGGGATGCGCGGGATCAGCGTGAGGACGCCGACGAGCGCGACCGCGGAGGCCGCGCCGACCGCCCAGAACGCGGAGCGCCAGCCGAAGTGCTCGCCGAGGAAGGCGCCGGCCGGGACGCCGAGGACGTTCGCGATGGAGAGGCCGCCGATCATCACCGCCATGGCGCGGGCGCGCTGCCCGAAGTCGACCATCGCTATCGCCACGGCCGCGCCGACCGCCCAGAACCCGGCGCAGGCCAGAGCGCTGACCACGCGGGACGCGAAGAGGATCTCGTACGAAGGGGCGAGGGCGCCGGCGACCTGGCCCAGGCCGAAGACCGTGATGAGCGCGATGAGGGTGGTGCGCCGGGGCAGGCGCAGCGTCGCCACGGCGAGCAGCGGGGCGCCGATGACCATGCCGACCGCGAAGGCGGAGATGAGCAGGCCCGCGCGCGGGATCGAGACGTCCATGTCGTCGGCGATGGGCGGCAGCAGCCCGGAGAGCATGAACTCGCTGGTGCCGAGGGCGAAGACGGCCAGGCCGAGCATGTAGACGGCCAGGGGCATGCGGGTGGGCGTGCGGGGGCCCGTGGGCATGGACGTGGGGGAATCGCCGGCGTCCGGCCGCGCGACGGGGTCAGAGGTCGGCATGAACAGGTCCAACGCCCGCCGAGGGCTCCGGCATTCCTGGATGCTCGACTCGGCACTCCGGGTGCTCATGAGGAAGGGCGCCGTCACGTCATACGTCCCGTACGGGACGCGCGCTGCCCGCGCCGTCCGTACCGGCCGCACCCCCGTGGTGACGGCGCCCCTCCGCTCAGGACCCGCTAGCCGCGGGTCAGCCCTCCTGCCAGCTCACGCTGCCGACGCCCGTGCCGCCGAAGCAGCGGGCGCTCGACACGTCGGAGCCGCCCGGATGCAGGGTCTTCCAGGCTCCCCTGGCGTCCGGCCACGCACCGCAGACCACGACGGCACGGAAGGCCCGCACCTGGTTGGTGTTGTTCTTGCAGTGCGCGTGCCCGGTCCAGCCGTCCGTGTCCGTGGTGCACGTGAGGGCGTTCATCACCCCGGCCGGGGCCTTGGCTTGTCCAGACGGGGCCGCCGCCGCCCCCGGCGTGACGGCGGCGAGGACCGGCAGCGTCGCGACCGCCACGGCCGCGAGCTTGAGGGCGAGAGGGGTGAAGCGGCGAGACTTGGTCATGTCCCGGTCTCCTTCTGGATCGCGGTGGCGGCGCGCCTGACGCGGGCCGCTCCTCCATGACTGCGATGTTGCCGAGCGGCCCTGTCGCGGCGGTCACTTGACGGTCACTCGACACTCACGCGCGGTGCTGGAATCATGACGGAACGTGACAGCTGGGGTGGAGAACGCGGAGCTGGAGTACCGGATCCTCGGGCCTCTGGAAGTGCTCGCCGACGGCAGACCCGTGGCGGTGCGGGCCGCGAAACAGCGGGCCCTGCTGGCCTCGCTGCTCGTCGACGCGGGCAGCGTCGTCCCCACCGACACCCTCATCGCCCGGCTCTGGGACGAACCGCCGGACGGCGCGCGCAACGCCCTGCAGAACTACGTGCTGCGGCTGCGGCGCACGCTGGGTTCCGCCGCCGCCGCCGAGCCGATCCGTACCTGCCCGCGCGGCTACGTCATCGACGTCCCCGAAGGCGCCCTGGACCTGCACCGCTTCGACACCCTGGTCGACCGGGCCCGCGCCGCCGCCGCGGCGCACGCGCCCGAGCGGGCCGCCGCGCTGCTCGGCGAGGCACTGGCCCTGTGGCGCGGCCGGCCGCTCTCGGACGTACCGTCGGAGCGGCTGGCCCTGGAGGTCGTCCCCGCGCTGGACGAACGGCGGCTGAGCGCGCTGGAGCTGCGCACCGACGCCGACTTCCTGCTCGGGCGGCACGCGGACGTACTGCCCCGGCTGCGGGAGCTCACCGCCGCCCACCCGCTCCAGGAGCGCTTCTGGGCCCAGCGGATGCTCGCCCTCTACCGCTCCGGACGCCAGGGCGAGGCCCTCGATTGCTACGCCACCGTCAGCGCGCTGCTCCTCGACGAACTGGGCGTCGACCCGGGCGCCGAGCTGTGGCGGCTGCACCAGCGGATCCTCACCGCCGACCCCGCGCTGAGCGCGCCGCCGGCCCCGCGGGGTCCTCGGGCCAAGGGGAACCTGCCCGCCGAGACGACGACGTTCGTCGGGCGTGAGGCACTGCTCCGCAAGACCCGCACGCTCCTGGAGAGCGCCCGGCTCGTCACGCTCACCGGGCCCGGCGGCGTCGGCAAGACCCGCCTCGCCCTGCGCGCCGCCGCCGAGGCCGCGTGGGCGTTCCCGCACGGCGCCTGGCTCGCCGACCTCGCGCCGCTGACCGAACCGCGCCTGCTCGACCGCGCGGTCGCCGAGGCGCTCCGCATCCCCGACCAGTCCCTGCGGCCCGGCACGGAAGTCCTCGTCGAACATCTGCGGGAGCGGCAGCTGCTGCTGGTCCTCGACAACTGCGAGCACGTCGCCGAAGCCGCCGCCGAGCTGCTGGGCACGCTGCTGGGCGCGGCGCCGGGACTGCGGGTGCTCGCCACGAGCCGCCAGGGGCTGCGGGCCCCGGGGGAGTACCTGCTGCCCGTACCGCCCCTGGGCGTTCCCCGGCAGCGGGGCGCGGCGCCTTCGCTGACGCGCTGTGAGGCGGTGCGGCTGCTGGCCGACCGCGCCGAGGCGTGCGCGCCGCACTTCCGGATCACCGCCCGCAACCAGGAGGCGGTGGGCCGCCTGTGCCGCCGCCTGGACGGCATCCCCCTGGCGATCGAACTGGCCGCGGTCCGCCTCGGCACGCTCTCCGCCGAGGAGGTCCTGGACCGCCTCGACGACCGGTTCCGTCTCCTCTCCGCCAACGGCCCCCACCACCAGCGCACCCTGCGCGGCGTCGTGGACTGGAGCCACGACCTGTGCGACGAGCGCGAACGGAGGCTGTGGGCCGGGGTCTCGGTCTTCTCGGGCGGCTTCGACCTGGCGGCGGCGGAGGCGGTGTGCCCGGAGGATCCGGACGGCGAGGCCGTGTCCTGCCGCGACTTCGGGCAGGAGGGCGCCGCCTGCACGGGCGCCTCCTGGGTGGAGCCCGCCCGCAAGGACGCCTCCCGCGCCCCAGGTGTCCTCGCGGGCGGGCCCGCCCGCGAGGACGTCGTGGACGTGCTGGCGGCCCTGGTGCACAAGTCGGTGCTCACCGTGGACACGACCGGGTCGCCCGCCCGGTACCGGATGCTGGAGACGCTGCGACAGTACGGGCAGGGGCGGCTCAGGGAGACGGGGCGGCAGGTGCCGCTGCGGCGGCGGCACTGCGCGCACTACGGGTCCTTGGCCGCGCGGGCCGCCGCTCAGTGGTGCGGGCCCGGTGAGGTCGCCTGGCTGTCCCGGTTGCGGCTGGAGTCGCCGAACCTCCGGGCCGCCCTCGACTTCAGCGTCACGGGCGAGGGCGACGCCGCGGCGGGCCTCGAGATCGCCGCGAACCTCACCCGCACCCGGTACTGGTTCTTCAGCAGCTCCCTCGGCGAGGGCCGGCACTGGCTCACCCACGCGCTGGACCTCGCCCCCGAGGCCCCCGTCCCGCTGCGGTCCTGCGGTCTCGCGCTCGCCGCCTGGATCGCGCTGTGCCAGGGGGACCAGCCCGCCGCCGAACGCTTCCTGGCCGAGGCCGTGCGGCTCGGCGGGGCGGCCGAGGACGGCGTGACCCCGGCCGTACTGGCGTACATGGAGGGCGCCTTCGCCCTGCTCGCCCACAGCGACGCCGACTCCATCGCGCTCCTCGCCCACGCCAGGGAACGCTTTCGGGCGGGCGGCCAGGTCGGCGACGCGCACATGGCGACCATGATGTGGGCCATGGCCGCGGCGTTCCTCGGCGAGCGGGGGGCCGCCCTCGCCGCCGGGCGCGAGTACGCCGCCGAGGCCGACGCCCACCGCGCGGGCTGGGCCCACTCCTGGGGGCTGTGGGGCATGGGCCTCGCGGAGCTGCGGCACGGCGACGCCCACCGGTCCCTCGGCCTGTTCCGCGACTCGCTGCGCCGCCAGTGGGCCATCGGTGACCGGTGGGGGCCCGTCTGGGGCGTGGAGGCGCTGGCCTGGGCCGCCGCCGCGACCGGGGACCACGGCCGGGCGGCGCGGCTGATGGGGGCGGCGGCCCGGCTCCTGCGCACGACAGGGGTCGCGCTGACGGGGCTCAAGCCGCTCCACGTCGCCCATGTCGAAGCCGAACACCGCCTGCGCGCCGCCCTCGGCGAGGACGCCTACGCCGCCGCGTACGCGGAAGGGACGCAGACGCGGGACCCGGTGCGCCTGGCGCTGGGCGGGGCCGCCGCCGCCCGGTGAACACCCCCGCGCGGGCGCGGCTCAGGCCCGGCGCATCCCGTACGCCCACGCGGTGTCGCGGTCCGGCAGACGGGTGTACCCCGCGCGGGTCAGCACGCCCTGGGACGCCGTGTTCGCCGGGTCGGTCAGGGCCAGGAGGGAGGTGACCTCGGGGCGGGCAAGGGCCCACTCCGACAGCACCCGCAGGCCGGCCGTCGCATAGCCGTGGCCCCGCGCGCCCTCCGCCAGGTCATAGCCGACCTGCACGCAGCCCTCGTCGTCCGGCGGGCCGTGGAAGCCCATGCCGCCGATGGCGAGGCCGTCCTCGGCGCGCACCAGCGCGTACAGGCCCCACTCGGGCCGGTGCACCCCCTCGGCGTACGACTTCGCCACCCGCCCGGCCGCGCCCCGCGTCCCGTGGAAGGGGCCGCCCTCGATCCAGGCCAGCCCGCCCGTGCCGCCCGCCGCGAGGTCCGCGGCGGCCGCGGGGGACACCTCACACAGCGAGACCGGGCCCGCGGGCAGGGAGAGGCCGTTGTGCCAGCGCCACCGCGTGACCGGCGCGCGCCCCGGCAGGTCGCCGCGGCCGGTGGCCCAGAGCAGGACCCGCCACGGCGGGCCGCCGGCGGGCGAGACGTGCGGGAAGAGATGGCCGAGCACCGCCGCGCACAGCTCCTCGGGCGGCTCCGCCTCGACGCCGAGGGCCCGCGCGATGTCGTACGTGTGCAGGAGCATCTCGGCGACGGCCATCGCGGCGAAGCCCGCCGCGTCCGCGCTGCCGTGGGGGTAGGGGTGGTAGGCGCGGACGCCGGGCGGTGCCGTGCGGACCACCGACGCGAGGATGCCCGCGGCCGCCTCGATCGCCCGGATCGCGCCCTCGGGGTCCGTGCCCTCGTCGAACGTGACCTCGAAGGGCACATAGCCGCCGGTGGCGCGGCCGGTCAACTGCCCCGCGTACGCGACGAGGCAACCGGCCAGGTGCTCCGCCGTCTGCAGGCCGCTCCAGTCGAGCCCGCCCGCCGCCGCACTCCAGTCACGGTCGGCCGCCGCGCGCAGCACCTCGGCCGTGTGCGCGACGGCCTCCTCGACTCTGTCCCCACCCATGAGAAGCATGGGGGGAGCGTACGGAGTGTGCCGGTCCGGCGCGCGGCAATTTTCAGGCGTCCAGCAGTGCCAGTTCCGTCATGAGGTTCTCGCGGGCCGCCGTCTCCCACTCGGCCGCGCCGTACGGCGTCCTGAACAGGTGGGGCAGGCCGAGGAGTTGGCGCAGGACGGCCGCGCGGCCGGTGCGGAACGCCTCGTCCGGCACGAAGGCGTACTCCTCGCGGACGGCCGCGGCGTAGGCGGCGTACGCGTCCGGGGCCGCCGCGAGGATCGCCAGATCGGCGTCGCACAGCACCTCGCCGTTGCGGTCGCCCTCGGCGGGGTCGTGGGTGACGGTGAGACGGACGAGGCGGGCCACCTCCGCCGTCTGGGCGGCCGTCAGTCCGGCCTCGGGGAGGGCGCGTTCGGCCAGCCGGGCGGAGCGCTCCTCGTTCTGGGAGCGGTCCGGCGCGTACACCGCGTCGTGGAACCAGGCCGCGAGCCGCACCAGCTCGGCGTCGTCGGCGTGGTCCTCCAGTACGTCGATGTGGTCGAGGACCGCCGTCAGGTGGTCGACGGTGTGGTAGCGCCGCTGGGGCTCGGCCCAGCGGGCGAGGAGGTTGTCGGCGAACCGGTACGGGTCGTAGACGCACTCGTCGGTGTCCCGTGCGCGCAGCAGCGTCGTGAGCCAGCGGCCCCGAAGGTCCTTGTCGTGATGGTGGTCGGCCATGGGGGGACTCTAACGATGGAATACCCCCAGGGGGTATGTTACGGTCCCCGACGTCGGTCCGGGTGGTACCCCTGGGGGGTATCGGCCGGTACATCCGTGGAGGGGAAACAGCCATGCAAACCGTCAATCCCATGCGCTGGTGGGCACTGTTCGTGCTCGCCACCGCGCAGTTCATGGTCATCATGGACACCTCGATCATCGGGGTCGCGCTCCCCGAGATGCAGAGGGACCTGGGGTTCTCCCAGGGCGAGCTCCAGTGGGTGTTCAACGCGTACGTCATCGCCTTCGGCGGCCTGCTGCTCCTCGGCGGGCGCCTCTCCGACCTGCTCGGGGCGCGGAAGGTCTTCGTGGCCGGATGGGTGGTCCTGATCGCCGGGTCCGTCCTCGCCGCCGCCGCGCAGTCCGCCGCCGTCGAGGTCGCCGGACGCGCCGTGCAGGGCGTCGGCGGCGCGCTGATCGCGCCCGCAGCCATGACGCTGCTCATGCTGCTCTTCGGGCACGACGCGAAGGAGCTGGGCAAGGCCATGGCGCTCTACGGCGCCGCCGCTCCCGCGGGCGGCACGGCGGGCGTCTTCCTCGGCGGTGTCTTCACCGAGTGGCTCAGCTGGCCCTGGGTCTTCATCATCTACGTCCCGATCGGCCTCGCCACGCTCGCCGCGACCCGCCTGCTGCCCGCCGTCGAGGGCAGGCGCGGCTCCGTCGACATCCTGGGCGCCGTCTCGGTGACCGCCGGTCTCGCGCTCGCCGTCTTCGCCGTCGTCCGCGCGCCGGAGACCGGCTGGGGCTCGGCGGGGACCGTGCTGCAACTGGTGGGCGCCGCCGCCCTTCTGGCCCTCTTCCTCGTCGTCCAGAAGTCCGTCCGCGAGCCCCTCATGCCGCTGAAGGTGTGGCGCGTGCCGCGGCTCGGCTCCGCCAACCTCGCGATGACGCTGCTCGGCGCCGCGTGGATCCCGATGTGGTACTTCCTCAACCTCTACCTCCAGCAGGTCATGGGGTACGGCGCGTTCGCGAGCGGCGCTGCCCTGCTGCCGATGACCGGGCTCCTGATGGTCTTCATGACCGCCGTCACCGCCCGGCTCCTCGGCCGCTTCGGCGCGAAGAACCTGATCGGCACCGGGCTCCTCGTCCTCGCGGCCGGTCTGCTGTGGCTCGCCCAGGCCGGCCCGACCGGTTCGTTCGTGATCGACGTCCTGCCCGCCTCGCTGGTCGCCGCGCTCGGCATGTCCCTCGCCTACATCCCGGCGATGATGGCCGCCATGTCCGGCGCCCCGCAGGAGCAGGCCGGTCTCGCCTCCGGCATCGTCAACACCACCTACCAGGTCGGCTCGGCGCTCGGCCTCGCCGCCCTCACCGCGCTCGCGACGTCGCGGGGCGCGGGCGAACTGGGCGACCTGCCCAGGCTGACGGACGGGTTCAGCGCGGCGTTCACCGGTGCGGCGGGCCTCGCGGCGGTGGGCGGCCTGGTCACGCTGCTGGTGATGCGGAGGGAGTCCGCGCCGGCGAAGGGGGAGGCGGTGCCGGTGGACGCGTAGCGCGGTGGGCGTCCGTCGTCGGCTGCGCCGTACTCGCGCTCAAAAAACGCCGGACGGGCTTGAGACGGCTTCGGACGGGGCACGTGGGGCTTCGGGCGGGCCGGGTGATTCCAGTCCGCCCGTTGCCATGCGCGGCCGCGGACGATTGGCTTCGGTCATGACGACGACCACACCTGACGAGCACTACGAGCCCGAGCGCGCCGGACGGCTGCTCCGTACCGAACGCGACGCCCTGATCCCGCTGTTGAGGTCCGCGCCCGACGAGGCGTTCGCACTGCGCACCTGCTGTCCCGGCTGGACCGTGCGGCATGTCGTCGCGCACTGCGGCTCCGCGCTGATGCGGGTCGTGGAGAACCGCTTCGAGGAAGGCGTGTTCAGCGCGGAGAGCAACGAACGGGACATCGCCGAGCGCGCCGACTGGTCCTCCTCCCGCCTCGTGGACGAGCTGGAGCGCGGCATGACCGAGGCCGGGCCCGTGATGGCCGCGGCCAAGGGCATCCTGGACGGCATCGCACTCGGCGAGTGGGTGCACGCGGGCGACATCCGCGAGGCGTGGGGCGAGCCGGGGGCGTACGGCGGGGACGGCCTCCCGGACGCGCTGGCGCTGCTCGAGCTGCACAGCAGGAGTTCGTACAGCGCGGCGGCACCGGGACTCGCGGTCCACGCGGACGTGGACGGGCGGGACGAGCCGCTGGTCCTCGGCGCCACGGACGGGCGTCGTCCCCCGGCCCGCTACATCGGGGACGCGCCGACCCTCATCCGGCTCTGCGCGGGGCGGCCCCTGACGGGGACGCGCTACGAGCTCGCGGGCGCCGCGGAAAAGGAGTTGTCGCTCTTCGACTGACGTGGATCATGTGAGGCATGAACCCCGGACCCGACCCCGCCGCACCCCTCGTCCCCGCCGACCCGAACGTGCTGCACCCCATGCCGGGCCAGGAGCGCGTGGTGCTGCTCAAGCCGCTCGTGAAGTCACCGCTGATCGAGGTCGGCGACTTCACGTACTACGACGACCCCGACGACCCGACCGCCTTCGAGACCCGCAACGTCCTCTACCACTACGGCCCCGAGCGGCTGGTCATCGGCAAGTACTGCGCGCTCGGCGAGGGCGTGCGGTTCATCATGAACGGCGCCAACCACCGGATGGATGGGCCCTCGACGTTTCCGTTCCCGATCATGGGCGGGTCCTGGAGCGACCACTTCGACCTGATCAGCGGGCTGCCGGGACGCGGTGACACGGTCGTCGGCAACGACGTGTGGTTCGGCTACCGCTCCACCGTCATGCCGGGCGTCAGGATCGGGCACGGCGCGGTCATCGCGTCGGGGGCGGTGGTCGTCGACGACGTGCCGGACTACGGCATCGTCGGCGGCAACCCGGCCAGGCTGATCCGCCGCCGCTTCAGCGACGAGGACGTCGAGCGGCTCCTCGAACTGGCCTGGTGGGACTGGCCGGCCGAGCATCTGACCCAGCACGTCCGCGCCGTCATGTCCGGCAGCGTGGACGAGCTGGCCGCCGTCGCGCCGAGCGGCAACACCCGTACCCCGAAGGGCGATTGACCTTCGGGGTACGGGTGTGAGGGGGTGAGGCGGCGGTCAGTGCCGGTGGCCGCCGTCCTTCTCGCCGTGCTCGCTCCCACCCTTCTCCGCCTTCTCCGTCTTCTCCCCCTTCTCCGCGCGCTCGTCGCCGCCGGCCGCGTGCACCGTGAACGCCGCCGTGCGGACCTTCCCCTCGTGCTTGAAGTCCAGGAAGAGCCGGTACGCCCCAGCGCTCGGCGCCGTCGCCGTGAAGGAGACGCCGGGGCCCGCCTTCGTCCTGCCGTCGCCGGGCTCGCCGTTCGGGTGGACGTGGAGGTAGGCGAGGTCGCCCGACCGCAGGGCCACCAGGTGGCCGTACGCGCCCAGGTAGGGCTGGAGATCGGTCACCGGCCTGCCGTTCTTCGCCACGTTCAGGGTGAGGTCGCCGCCCCTGCCCGTCTTCAGCTCGCCCTTCATCGTCACGTCGTACCCGTCCACCGTCGCGGTGGTGCCGTGCGCGGGCAGCTTCTTCGGCGCGGACTCGCCCGCCACCGCGAGGTCGGCGCCGAGCGTCAGGCCCTCCTCCGCGCCCTCGGGGCGGAAGTCGGCGAAGACGCGGTAGCCGCCCGCCTCGGGCAGCTCGACCTTCGTCGACCAGGTGCCGTCCGCCGCGCGGGTGGGGTGCAGGTGGCGGTAGACCGTCAGATCGCGTGAGGCGACGATGAGGTGCAGCTCCTTGTCGTGCTCCTTCTGGTACGCGGTGACATTGCGCCCCGTGGAGTCCTTGACGACGGCGAAGCGCAGCTCTTCCCTGCGGTCCGCACCTACCCGCGAGGTCTTGAGGTCCAGGGTGTAGCCGCGCTCGGAGATCTGGAGACCACCGGCGGCGGCCCCGCCGTGCGCCGACGCGCCGTCTTCCTCGCCGCCCGTCTTCCCGCCCACCCGCCGGTCGCCGTCGTGTGCGCCGTGCCCGGCCGTCGGCGCCCTGTCCGTGACGGGGTCGACGGCCTGGCCCACGCCGTACGCGGTACCGAAGGTCGCGGCAACGGCGGCGGCGAATGCGGTGATCTTCAGTCCGGTGTTCATGACGGCTCCCTGAATGTCGATGCCTTGATGCCTTGATGTCCCGATGCATCTGAAGATACCCCCTGGGGGTATGAAGTCAAGTGTCGATCGCCTTCGGGCTCCCCTTGCGTTCGATACCCCCCAGGGGTATAAATGACCTCGTTGACCGGTACCCACCCCGGGTATCGGCCCCCTACGTCGCAGGAGGCACCCCATGGCCGCGCTCACCACCACGTACAAGGTCGACGGCGTCCACAGCGCGCACTGCCAGGGAGTCGTCACCGACGTCGTCGGCGGCCTCGACTTCGTCACCGCCGTGCAGGTGCGCATCCCGGAGGGCCTGGTCACCGTCACGACCGACGCCGAGCCGGACGACGCGCGCATCGCCGAGACCGTCGAGGGCGCCGGCTACGACTACGTCGGCCGCGTCTGACCCCCGCCCGTCCCCCCCTCCGCCCACGTCACGAGGAGCCCGCAGACATGTCCACCACCACTCCCGGCACCCCCGAGGCGGCTTCCACCGCAGAAGTGGAACTCGCCATCGGTGGCATGACCTGCGCCTCGTGCGCCGCCCGGATCGAGAAGAAGCTCAACCGCATGGACGGCGTCGAGGCGACCGTCAACTACGCCACCGAGAAGGCCAAGGTCAGCTACCGCGGCGAGGACATCTCCGTACAGGATCTGATCTCGACCGTCGAGGCCACCGGGTACACGGCCGAGGAACCCGCGCCCCCACGCGACGAGGCCGCCTCGGCACCGGACGGTGACGGTGACGGCGAGGAGCGGCGGGCCGACGAGGCCCTGCGGCCACTGCGCGAGCGGCTGATCACGGCGGTGCTGCTCTCCGTGCCCGTGATCGCGATGGCGATGGTCCCCGCCCTCCAGTTCGAGTACTGGCAGTGGCTCTCCCTCACCCTCGCCGCGCCCGTCGTCACCTACGCCGCCTGGCCCTTCCACAAGGCGGCCTTCACCAACGCCCGGCACGGCGCGGCCACCATGGACACGCTGATCTCGGTCGGCACCACGGCGGCGTTCCTGTGGTCGCTGTGGGCGCTGTTCTTCGGCACCGCGGGCACGCCCGGCATGACCCACCCCTTCGAGCTGACCATCGCGCGCAGCGACGGCGCCGGGAACATCTACCTGGAGGCCGCGGCCGGCGTCACCGCCTTCATCCTGGCCGGGCGCTACTTCGAGGCCCGCTCCAAGCGGAAGGCCGGCGCCGCGCTCAAGGCGCTGCTCCAGCTCGGCGCCAAGGACGTCACCGTGCTGCGGGACGGCGGCCGCGAAGAGATCATCCCGGTGGGCGACCTGAGGACCGGCGACCGCTTCCTGGTGCGGCCCGGCGAGAAGATCGCCACGGACGGCAAGGTCGTCGAGGGCGCCTCGGCCGTGGACGCCTCCATGCTCACCGGCGAGTCCGTGCCCGTCGAGGTCGGCGAGGGCGACACGGTCACCGGCGCCACCCTCAACGTCGGCGGACGCCTGGTCGTCGAGGCCACCCGCGTCGGCGCCGACACCCAGCTCGCCCGCATGGCCAAGCTGGTGGAGGACGCGCAGAACGGCAAGGCCGCCGCCCAGCGCCTCGCCGACAAGATCTCCGCGGTCTTCGTGCCGGTCGTCATCGGCCTCGCGCTCGCCACCCTCGGCTTCTGGCTCGGCAACGGCGCCGGTCTCACCGCCGCCTTCACCGCGGCCGTGGCCGTCCTGATCATCGCCTGCCCCTGCGCCCTCGGGCTCGCCACCCCGACCGCGCTCATGGTCGGCACCGGGCGCGGCGCCCAGCTCGGCATCCTGATCAAGGGCCCGGAGGTCCTGGAGTCCACCCGCAAGGTCGACACCATCGTCCTGGACAAGACCGGCACGGTCACCACCGGCAAGATGAAGCTGCTCGCCACGCACACGGCCTCCGGCACCCAGGTCTCCGAGGTCCTGCGGCTCGCGGGCGCCCTGGAGCACTCCTCCGAGCACCCCATCGCCCGGGCCGTCGCGGCCGGAGCCGCCGAGCAGGCGGGTCCGCTGCCCACCCCCGAGGACTTCGCGAACGTGGCGGGGCTCGGTGTGCAGGGCGTCGTGGAGGGCCACGCGGTCCTGGTGGGGCGTGCGGCGCTGCTGGCGGAGTGGGCCATCCACCTGCCCGTCGAGCTGGAGCGGGCCAAGGCCGAGGCCGAGGCGGCCGGGCGTACGGCCATCGCGGTGGCCTGGGACGGCGAGGCGCGAGCGGTCCTCGAGGTCGCCGACGCGGTGAAGGACACCAGCGCGGAGGCGATCAGCCGGCTGCGGGCGCTCGGCCTGACCCCGATCCTCCTGACCGGTGACAACAAGGCGGTCGCGGCGTCGGTGGCCGCGGAGGTCGGCATCTCGCCGGAGCACGTGATCGCCGAGGTCATGCCGCAGGACAAGGTCGACGTGGTCAAGCGGCTCCAGGCCGAGGGCCGCTCGGTGGCCATGGTCGGCGACGGCGTGAACGACGCCGCGGCGCTCGCCCAGGCAGACCTGGGTCTCGCGATGGGCACGGGTACGGACGCGGCGATCGAGGCGGGAGACCTGACGCTCGTACGCGGTGACCTGCGGGCCGCGGCGGACGCGATCCGGCTCTCGCGGCGCACCCTCGGCACGATCAAGTCGAACCTGTTCTGGGCCTTCGCCTACAACGTCGGCGCGCTGCCGCTGGCCGCGTCGGGGCTGCTCAACCCGATGATCGCGGGCGCGGCCATGGCCTTCTCCTCGGTCTTCGTGGTCGGCAACAGCCTGCGGCTGAGGGGGTTCAAGCCGCTGTCCTGACGTGTTCCGCTGACTTTTGTTCACCCCGGCGCGAGTGACTCCGCTCGCGCCGGGGTGTTCTGCGCGTAGGGTGGACATCAATTGGACTAGACCTGTGCGGGCCGAGAAGGAAGAGACATCCATGAGCAAGCGTGCAGTCCTGGAGGTGATCGCCCTCGACGCCGAGGACGCCGTCGCCGCCCAGGCGGGAGGCGCGGACCGCCTCGAACTCGTGACCGACATGGCCGCGGACGGGCTCACGCCGTCGCGTGAGACCTTCGCCGCGATCCGGTCCAGCGTCGACATCTCGCTGCGCGTCATGCTGCGGCTCGCCGACGGGTTCGCCGCCGGGGACGTCGACGCGCTCGTACGCCGTGCCCGTGAGCTGCGGGCGGAGGGCGCCGACGAGTTCGTCCTCGGCTTCCTCGACGAGGCGGGCGGGCCCGACCTCGCCGCGGTCGAGACGCTGGTGGCCGCGCTCGACGGCTGCCGCTGGACGTTCCACCGGGCGATCGACCGGGCCGCCGACCGTGACGCCCTGCGCAAGCAGCTGGCGGAGCTGCCGGGCCTCGACACGTACCTCACGGCGGGAGCCGCGGGTGGCGTCGACGAGGGGATGCCGACGCTGGTCGCCGAGGCGGCGCGGCGGGGTGAACCGGGATATGAGCCGCGGCTCCTGGTGGGGGGCGGGCTGCGGCTTGAGCATCTGCCGGGGCTGAAGGCGGCGGGACTCGACGCGTTCCACATCGGGGGCGCGGCGAGGCCGGGTGGCTGGGGGGCGGGGGTCTCTGCGGGGGCGGTGGCGGAGTGGCGGGCGGCGGTTGACGCGTAGCGGTTACTTGTCCGCCGGGTGCGGGTGGGTGGGGGCTGGTCGCGCAGTTCCCCGCGCCCCCCTGCCGGGGGCTTCGGCGGCGGGGGGGCGTCTCGGGCCCCGTCAGGGGCGCGGGGAACTGCGCGATCGGCCATGTCGCGGTCGCAGGCGAGATGCGGCCGTTCTTTTGGTGCGGGTCGGTGGGGGTTGCTCGCGCAGTTCCCCGCGCCCCTTGGGGGGCTTCGGTGGGGGCGGGCCGTGGCCCTTGCGGGGCTTCGGTGGGGGCTGCGGTACAACTGGGGGGAGAGGGAGGGGAGTTCATGAACGTATCCAGCAGTCGCGCCTTGCCCGTCGCCGCCGCCGCGCTCACCGGAACCGTCGCGCTCTACATGGCACTCGTCGCGTTCGGGAACATCACGGACTTCGGCACCAACCAGCAGTTCGTGCGCCACGTCCTCGCGATGGACACCACCTTCAAGGACGACGACCTGATGTGGCGCGCGGTGGAGTCCGCCGCGCTCCAGGACGCCGCGTACGTCGCCATCATCGTCTGGGAAACCGTCGCCGCGCTCGTCCTCGCCGCCGCGACCGTGCTGTGGGCCAAGGCCCTGCGCCACCGCGCCGGTTACCGGGCCGCGCGGCGCCTCGGTACCGCCGGCCTGCTGATGGTCCTGCTGCTCTTCGGCGCCGGATTCATCGGCGTCGGCGGCGAGTGGTTCGCCATGTGGCAGTCCGAGGCCTGGAACGGCCTGGACGCCGCCACCCGTGTCGTGACGCTGGCGGGGCTCGTGCTGATCGTCACCCACCTGCCCGGCACCCAGGCCGAAGAAAGGCCCCGCTAGGGCCTGTCTGACCATTCCCGTCGTCGCCCGGAGGGCGGCCTCGCGGCGTCAGGTGCGTGCTCTCGGCGTGCCGGGCGTAGGGCCTCGTACTGGATGTACTTGGCTCTGCGCCCGGTGCGGCGAGAGTGCGTGCATGGCGTCGCGAGGCAGGCGGGAATTGTCAGACAGGCCCTAGGCCAGCTGATCCGGCAGCGGCGCCGCGTGCACCACGATCAGACCGGACACGGCACGGGTCAGCGCCACGTACAGGCGGCGCAGCCCCGTCCGCTCGTCGGGCTCGCCGTCGACCACGGCGGCGGGCTCGTCCAGCACCACATAGTCGTACTCAAGACCCTTGGCGAGGGACGCGGGCACCAGGGTCAGCCGGGTGTCGGGCGTGGTCTCCTCGCCGGGGGAGAGGTACGTGACCCCGGCCGCCGTCAGCGCCTCGCCCAGCGCCGGCACCCGCGCGTCCGCCGCGATGAGCCCGATGGACCCCTCCCGCCGCAGCGACTCGGCGCAGGCCTCCAGGCAGGCCGCGTCCAGATCCGCCACCTCCCGCACCGCGAGCGAGCCGGGCGACTCCCGCACCGAGGCGACCTCCGTGAGCCCCGGCGCGATGGCGGGCAGCAGCCGCGACGCGTACGCGATGACCTCGCGCGGCACACGGAAACCGGCCGTCAGCTCCTCCACGACCGCGTCGCCCTTGCCGAGGTGGCCGAGCGCCTCGGCCCAACTCCGCGTCGCCCACGGCGTGGTGCCCTGCGCCAGGTCGCCGAGGACCGTCGCCGAACCGGTCGTGCACCGCCGCCCCACCGCGCGGTACTGCATGGGGGAGAGGTCCTGCGCCTCGTCGAGCACGACATGCCCGAGCGAATGCGTGCGCGAGACGAGATCCTGGGCCTCGTCGATCAGCACCGCGTCGGCGGCCGACCACTTGGCGGACTTCACGCTCCTCGGCGGCTTCGTCCACAGCAGTGCCTTCTGCTCGTCCGCGTCCAGGATCCCCTCGGCGTGCTCCGCGAGGAACTCCGCGTCGGACAGCAGCCGCAGCACCAGCTTCGCCGGATCGACCGGCGGCCACAGGGCCTTCACGGCCGCCTTCACCGCGGGGTTGCGCGCCACGGCGTCCTGCACGCGGTCGTCCGGGGCCTCGCCCGACTGCTCCATGCGGACGAGCACCGCGTGGGCGATGCGCTGCGGCAGGGCGTCACGGGCGGCCCCGTACCGAATGTCGCGCGCGAGCAACTCCCGGACGATCTCCTCGACTTCGTACGCGGGTACGCGCCACCGGCGGGACCCGCGTACGACCATGACGGGCTCGGTCGGCAGGGTGACGTGTGAGCGCACGGCCTTGCGCAGCACCTCGGCCATGCGGGCGTCGCCCTTGACGAGGGCGGCGGCGGTGTCGTCCGTGCCGCGCACCTCCACGTGGGCGACGAGGTCGTCGACCGTGGCCTGCTTGACCTCCAACTCACCGAGCGCGGGCAGCACTTGCTCGATGTAGTGCAGGAAGGAGGCGTTCGGACCGATGACGAGGGTGCCGGTGCGGGCGAGGCGTTCCCGGTGGGCGTACAGCAGATAGGCGACGCGGTGCAGGCCGACGGCGGTCTTGCCCGTCCCCGGCCCGCCCTGCACGCACACGCTGCCGCCGAGCCCGCTGCGGACGATCTCGTCCTGCTCGGGCTGGATCGTCGCGACGATGTCCCGCATGGGGCCGACGCGGGGCCGCTCGATCTCCCGCTGGAGCAGCTCGCTGGCCCGCTCGTCCTCGGTGGCGTCGCTGAGGTGCTCGTCCTCGTACGCCGTGAGGTCGCCGGCCGTGTACCCGAAGCGGCGGCGCAGCGCGATGTCCATCGGGTCCTTCTTGGAGGCCCGGTAGAACGGCTGCGAGACCGGCGCGCGCCAGTCGATGACCATCGGGTCCCCGTCGGCGTCGTGCACGTGCCGCCGCCCGATGTAGAACCGCTCGCCCTCGGCGCCCTCCGCCTGCTGGGCGCCGGGGGCGTGCAGGTAGTCGAGCCGGCCGAAGAAGAGGGGGGTGTGGGCGAGGTCGGCGAGGGACTTGATGCGGTCGTCGAGCTGCCGTTCGAGGACCGCGGCGTTCACCCAGTTCGCGGTGACGTCACGGATGTCGAGGGCCTCGGCGTCCTCGCGCATGGCGCGCAGGGCGGCGCGGGACGCGGTGAGGTGCGCGCGCTCGTGGGCGAGGGGGTCGGTGTGGTCGTGCGCCTGCACGGGTGCCTCCGGCGGTTCAGCGGGGTGGGTCTGGTGCTGCTGCTGCCGGCCGGTTTCCGTCCGGGCGGCGGCGCTCCGCGGGGGAGGCCGGGGAAGGGGGCATCTTAGGCGGGGGGTGGAGGGCGGTGCACGTGGTTTTCGGGGTGCGGGTGTGTGGGGGCTGGTCGCGCAGTTCCCCGCGCCCCTTTCAGGGGCGTTGGTGGGCGCCCCGTCAGGGGCGCGGGCGGCCCCGCGCCCCTGACGGACGGGGCGTTGTGCGTCCCGTCAGGGGCGCGGGGGACTGCGCGCTCAGCCCCCGTCCAGCCGCACCTGAATGGCCCCGATGGTCACTCGTCGTCCGCCAGCTCCGCCACGCCCGTGATCCGGTGGAGGGCGAACGTGCGGACCTCGTCCGCCGTGTGGTCGTACGCCGTGACGAAACCGCCCTCCACCCGCACCGGCGCGATCACCCGCTGGCTCGCGGCGCCCTCGGCGTTGACGTAACCGATCCACACCGCTTCCCCCGTCATCACGGCGGCCTGCATCGTGGCGAGGGTCTCCGCGGACGTCGTGCGGGGCAGCGAACCGCTCGGCGTCTCGTGGACCTCCTTGCGCGGCGCGGTCGAGGCCAGGTCACCCGCGCGGATCGCCCGCACCGCCGCCGCGATGAGGGTGTCGTCGGGCACCGGCGGCCCCTCCGGCACCGGCTCGGGCGCCGAGCGGGGCGGCGTGCGGTGGGCGTGCGCCCGGGTGATCAGGACGTCGCCCTCCGCGGACTCCGCGGCGGGCGCGAAGCCCATCGACCGCAGGCCTTCGAGGAGCGCCCCGGGGTCCGCCTGGGCGGCCAGCACGGTCGGCGCGAGGCGGCGCAGCCGCAGGCCCTGGGAGCGCTTGTCGGCCAGGATCTCGTTGAGCAGCGCCTCGTCGTCGCAGCGTACGTAGGCGGAGGCGGCGCCGATGCGCAGATGGCCGTGGCGGCGCGCCACGTCGTCGATCAGATACGCGAGGGGCTGCGGAACCGGCGTACGGGAGTGGGCGGCGAGGAACGCGTGCAGGTCCGAGGCGGACTGCCCCGCGTCCAGCGCGCGGCGCACCGAGCCGGGCGTGAAGCGGTAGACCGTGGCGCCGCCCTTCGATTCCACGTCGGCGAGGACGGCGAGGGCCTCGGCGAGCGGCCGCTCCAGCGGGCCAGGGGCCACGGCGGTGAGGTCGGCCTGGAGGAGGACGTGGTCGAGCGGTTGGGGCAGGAGCGGGGCGAGGTGGCGGGATGCCGCCGCGGCCCGGGCGGGCACGTCGCCGCCGGGGGCCTCGGTGTCGTCAACGCCCAGCAGCGCCCTGCCGTGCGTCGACAGCGCCCCGCGCCCCGTCACGCCCAGCAGCTCCGCCTCGTTCAGCGTCCATCCCGCGATACGGGAACGCAGGTCCTGCGCGGCCGGGGACGGCCGCTCCCAGCGCAGCCGGGCCAGCAGCGAGTCCGCGTCGGGCTCCGCGCCCTCGGGGAGCCCGGCGAGCAGCGCGAGGACCCGGCGGCGTACCTCCGGGGCCGCCGAGCGGTCCAGGTGCGGGCCGAGCGCCGACAGCGTGCGGTCCTTGCCGTCCCGGCCGCCGATCAGACCCGCCGTGCGGGTCGCCGACAGCCAGGCCGTGGCGAGGGCCGCCCAGCGCTCGGGGGCGGGCAGCTCCTGCCACTCGTCGTAGGCGGGCGTCGCCGCGTACCGCTCGTCGGCCTCGCCGTCGGAGGCGATCAGGCCCGCCGCGTAGGCCAGTTCGACCCAGAACGCGGCCAGCGGCTCCGGCAGGTCGAGCGCCACCGCCGTCCGCTTCAGGTCGCGCACGCTCAGGCCGCCCGCGCGCAGCACGGCGGGGCCGCCCTCGTCCCACTCCTTCAGCAGCTCCTCGACGGTGGCGAGCGCCGTGTACGCCTGGCCCGCCGCCGTCGCGTCCACAACCTGTGGACGGTGGTCGCGCGCCGCCACGACCGGCGGCGGCGTCGGCTCGGGCGCGCGGTGCGCGCGGCCCGCGCGCAGGTGCAGGGCGGCCTCGCGGGGCAGGACGACCGTGCCCGGCGCGGTCGGCAGCAGCAGCCCCCGGTCCAGGAGCCACCGCAGGTGACGGGCCGGATCGGCGGTGACCTGCCCGTACGGCGGCCCCCACACCAGGCGGGACAGCACCTCCACCGACTCGGCGGGGGCCTGGTCGAGCAGCGCCGACATGCGGGCGCGGTCCGTGAAGAGCGCGGTGAGGGACTCCACCGCCGACACCGGATCGTGGGTGGTGGGCAGGCCCGCCGCCGCCACGATCTCCTGGATGCGGGTGGGCGACATGCCGGCCGTGGCCTCCGCCACGGTCGGGCCGAGACCCGTGGGGGAGGGGTGCTGCGGGCCCGGGGCGAGCAGCTCGCGGGCGGTGCGCACCAGGCGCAGACGGTCGTCGGGGCCCCAGACCAGCGCCTGCTCGTGGAGGGTGCCGAGCGCGCCGGGCAGGGCCTTCGCCACGGCCGGGTCCCCGTCGTCACCGGCGAGGAGAGCGAGCACCTCGTCGTACGTCGTGGGCTCCGGGGCCACCGCCAGGGTCTGCGCCACCTGCTGCGCGAACCGGTCGAGCCGCTCCAGGGCGCGCACCACCGAGGCCCGTGTGCCGGCCCGCGTCGCGAGCTGCGTCAGATCGGTGGGAACCGGGTTGAGCAGGTCCGGGCGGGCGTGCAGCAGCCCCGCCAGAGCGTCGTCCGCGCGGGAGCGGAGCGCTTCGGCGAGGGAGCGTGGTGTGTCCGCCGGGCGCGCCGATGCGCTCGCGGTGGCGCTGTCCGTGGGCTGCGACTCGTCGGTGCTCATCCGGTTCACGTTAGCGGGTCGACCACCCCCACATCCGCCCTCACGCCCCTACCGAGCCACCCGGCCTGTCCGCCCGCCGCCCGTCCTGCGGCCCGAACGCCGCGAGGGCGTCGGCGTCGGTGGCCCGGACCAGCAGATAGTGGTCGGCCTACTCGACGGCCCCGTTAGCCGCACTCCCTGCTCACGTGGGCGACGGTGGCCTCGATGTCGTACTCCGTGGTCCGCAGCTCGATGCCGGGGCCCAAGCGCCCAGCGGGTCTCCGCCCTCCCGTAGGCATGCCGACGCTGTCGGGGTTGTCCACCATGCGGCCGTGCGCGAGGCGGACGAACCCACCATGGTGCCCAGCCCCTGCCCCGTCCTTTCGCTCCGCGCATAGCCGCGCTCCCAAGCGAACACCCCTCCCACTCCCGAAAGGGTGAACGCCCCCGAATGCCAGGACATCGTGCCCCACCTCCCGCGAAGGTTCCTCTCATGGTCACATCAGCCCACGAGGCGTCGCACCGGATCTTCCAGGACCGGCCCGAGATCCTCGTCCCGGTCTTCAACGCGCTCAACCTGCCTTTCCCGGAGAAGGCGGCCGTGGACGTCCTCACCCCTGATGCGACGGAACTCCTGCCGTTGGAGCGCCGCGTGGACAGCGTGCTGCGCGTCCAGCCCTCCGATGGCGACGACTTCCTCCTCGCCATCGAGGCACAGGGACGCCACGACACGGACAAGGAGACGAGCTGGCCGTACTACGTGTCCTACCTCCGGGCGAAGTTCCGTCTGCCGGTCCTCCTGCTCGTGGTGTGCAAGAGCCGCGCCACCGCGAAGTGGGCTGTGGGGCCATTCAGTTGTGGAGCACGCGGCTGGACCGCCCAGAGCACTTATCCCTTGGTTGTCGGCCCGGACAACGTACCGATGATCACCGAACCGAGAGCCGTGGAAGAGAACCTGGCTATGGCCACCTTCGCGGCCTTGACGCATAGCAGCAGCCCGGGCATCACCGCCATACTGGAAGTGCTGGCCCATGCCGTGCAGGCGTCCGACAAGAAGTCCGCCACCTACTACAACGACCTTCTGGACGTCGGCCTGGGGAACTCCCGTGCCGGAGAGAAATGGAGAGAATTGATGACCTTCGTCACCTACTTCCCCGGACGCGGTACGGTCCGCGAGACCGCCTACCTCGAGGGCAAGGAAGAGGGCAGGGAAGAAGGGAAGCAAGAAGGCGTGGCCAGAGGCGAGGCCAAGGCCATCCTTCGTGTCCTGGAGGTGCGTGGAGTCGACATTCCCGAGGGTGCCCGGGAGCACGTCAGCACCTGCACCGACCTCGACACGCTCAACCGCTGGCTGGACCGGTCGGTCCATGCCGAGAGTATCGACGACTTGTTCGCTGGAGACGGGGCCGAATCTCCCTCGGATGCGGCTGGCTCCTGACCTCGGAGGCTCGCCTACCGGGATTTCGACATAGCGTCGACCGCGATGCGCCATCCTTGCACCAGGGAGGGCGGAGTGGGCAAAGCATCCAGGAAGAAGCGCGAGCAACGGGCACGACGGGTGGCCTCGGATGGCTCGAAGGGTGTGCCGGGCGGTGACGACCCGCAGGCGCTCGGTGACGCGGCGATCGCCCGCCTGCTGTGTGTGAACGACCCCGACAACTTCAGTCTGGCCGCCGCATATGCGTGTGGTTACGGAGTTCTGGGCCTCACTCAGCAGGAGGGCACGGCCCCGTACTGGTACCAGCAGATCGACCCGTTGGACGCGCTGTTCCTGGGGGCGATGCACTCAAGGGAGACATTCGCGGACGAATTGTTGTTCGCCAACGCGCGCGACGCCTGGTTGCGCCTCTTACGGGGGACCGTGCACGGCAAGGCGATCGAGCGTTTCGTCCGTGAGGCCGTCGCGCTGAGTGCGGAGCTCGGGCTGCCGCTGGACAACGGGAAGCTGATGCTGGCGCTCGTCGGTCGGCTGGAAGCCGCGGGACTCGACCGGCGCCGTCTGCCCAAGCGCCTCCTGCCCGAGGTTGCCCTCCGGGGAAGCCGCGTGATCTCCGGTCCTTCCCCGGACATGCGGCTTCCCGACCCACCGGCGGAGGCCGAAGAGCGGATCAAGCGGTTCTGGAAGTCCAAGGACGATGCCTGGTGGGGCGAGGACACTCCACAGGCCATTCTCCGCGCCGGGCTACGGCGGTTCCACGACGCTGGGCTACCGGTGAGAAAGGAATCCGGCGCGCTGTTGCCGGCGCTGTACGCGGCACTTCTGGCGAACCCCGGCGAGCCTTTGGACGACATCGGCAAACACGCCTGGGCCTGGGCGCTCTCCCTGGACGAGAAATCGCCGTTGGTGCCGGTGCTCGACATCCTGCTTGTCGCCCCCGAGCTCGGGATGTCCGTGTCAGACACTCTTGGATGCCTCTTCACCGTCCCCGCGTTCACCCGGCCGATCCCGTCTGAGACGCTGCTCTGGACCAGTTCCCCCGGACTCGCCCTGCCGCGCATGGCTTTCGAGCTGGGTGTGGCCGTAGTGGACACACGAGCAGGATCGATCACTCCGGACATGCTGGACCGAGCCGGCACGCAGGCCCGGATGCACATCAGTTGCGCCGCCCGGGGCGCGGAGGACGACATCGAGCAGATGGATGGCTCGGAAGATCCAGAATGGGTACGAGGGGAGCCGGACGAACGATGGGCCGAGCGGCGTGAGGCCGTGCGTGAGGCAGTGCAGCGCAAGGTGCGGGGCAAGTGCGACAGGTCGGGGGGCGCGCCACACCGGGGCGACGGACCGGCCGAGACCATCTGGAACGCGGACGGCAGTTCCGTGACACGGTTGTCGGCCGGCACCCGGAAGCTTCTGGAACTTCAGGTGGACTCGTTTCGGCAGAAATTCGGCCGAGAGCCGGGCCCGGGTGATCCGCTGATCTTCGACCTCGACGCTTCTGAACCCACTCCCATCACCAGGGAGGACATCGACCGCATGATGCTGGACATGGCAGGCATGGCGGAGGAGTTGGGGATCGACCCTGTCTTCTTCCACGCAGGCCGTGAGGTCGGTTACATGGTCACCGAAGAGAACCAGGACATGTTCACCAAGGCCGAGGTTCTCGCCTACAGCCGGGCTGTCGCCCGCCTCCGACAGGACGGGGAATGACCCGCATCATCCACAGCGTCGACAACCACATCGACGGAGGCGTCCTCTTCGGCTTCGTCGTCCAGGGCCAGTACGTCACTATGACGCTCCCGGACCGTCCCGATCCCATGCTCGCCGGACTCCCGACGGCATCCGCCACGTTCACGGGCCGCCGCAGCCAAGTGGACCAGGTCCTGGCGGCTCTGGACCCGGCGGCGCTGATCGATATGACCGCAACCGTGGCAGTGACGGGACTCGCCGGGACGGGCAAGACCGAACTACTGCTCCAGGCAGCCCATCGGGCGCTGCGGGAAGAGGGCTGGTTCCCCGGCGGGGTGCTCTACGCCGATCTGCACGGCTACGACACAGAGAGCAAGCTGTCGCCGAAACGTGCACTCGGCACTCTGCTGCGCGCGCTCGGCATCCCTCCACAACACATACCCTCCCGGATCGAAGAACGTGCCAACGCCTACCGTTCCGCGCTCGGCGCGCTGGCCGACGCCGGACGACGGGTCCTGGTGGTTCTGGACGATGTCCCTGCCACGGACAAGATCCGCCACCTTCTGCCGAGCGACGGGCGCACGGCCACGCTCGTGTCCGCGCGGCACTCCCTCGCAGAGTTGGACGCGCTCGCCCTGACCTTGCGGGCACTGCCCGCAGACGAGGGGCGGGACCTGCTCGGCAAAGCCCTGCGTACAGCCCTGCCCGAGGACTCGCGCGTGGGCGACGAGCCCGATGACGCCGAGCGGCTTGTCGCGCTGTGCGGCGGCCTGCCGCTGGCTCTGCGCATCCTGGCCTCCCTGCTCGTGGACGTGCCGGCCCGGTCCCTTTCCCACCTCCGTCGCGAGATCGAGGACACGCACTCCCGACTCTCCCTGCTGAGCAGGGAGGAGCGCGCCGTGGCCGCTGCTTTCGAGCTGTCCTATAGAAGACTCACCCCTGAACAGGCCAGGTTCTTCCGGCTGCTGTGCCTACATCCTGGACCGGACTTCTCCACCGAGGCCGCGGCGCGGTTGTACGGCGAGGGCCGCAAGGTATCGGAGCGGCTCCTGGAGGACCTCGTACGCAGGAACCTGGTCGAGCCACGAGAGCCGTACGGCCGTTGGCAGCTGCACAGCCTCGTGCACCTGTATGCCTGGGAGCAGCTCAGGTCGCACGGCGACTCGTGGGACGAAGGTCTCGGGCGCTTGCTCGCGCACTTCTATGAGATGGCCACCCTGGCATGCGAGAGGCTCTTCGATCCCGCAACTCCACAACCCAGGGCTGGGTCCCGCTTCGGCAATCGCGCTGAGGCGCTGCGATGGCTGGAAGCCGAGAGACGGGGCCTGGTCGCGATGGTCGCCTGGGCCCACGAAGTCGGCGACGACCTGGTGTGCACGGCCCTCGCGGCCCCGGCCGCCCACTTCCTGACAGAGATGCGATATCTGGAGGACGCCGAAAAGGTACTGAGCACGGGTATCCAGTCAAGCCGACGTAGTCAGGACAGTTGGCACAGGGCCGCTCTGCTCAGCTCCCTCGGCGCGGTGCTGATGAACCAGCGCCGGCTGGGAAAATCCGTTCGCACCCACCACAAGGCCATCAAGACCTTCCGGAGGTTGCGGCAGCACCGAGCCTTGGGCGGAGCGCTGGACAACCTGGGGCTAACACTCTACGAACAGCGCAGATTCGAAGAGGCGGTGGCCGCCCACACCGAAGCGGCACAGCTGTCCGAGAGCGCCGGTGACCGGATCGGAGTGGCGCGGGCTCTGAGCAACATCGGAGAGACGCTGACCGAGCTGGGCAGCCGGAAGAAGGCCGCCCGTACTCTCCGGAAGGCAGCGAAGATCTTTCGGAAACAGGGCGACCTGCGCGGTTACGCCCAGGCCCTGGCTGGTCTCGCCCGCGCGACGCGCGACGCGGGAAAAGCCGAACAGGCCCTTGAACTGCACAAGCGCGTGATGGACATGTCCGACGGTCTGCTCCTGCCCCATGACAGGGCGGTCGAGCTGTGCAATTACGCCGGCACGCTGGCCGCCGCTGGAGAGCTGGACGCCGCCCTCACCGCACAGCAGGAAGCGCTGGACACTTTCCGGCGCCTGGGGGAGCGGCATGGTGAGGCGACGGCCCTAGGGGGCATGGCCCTCGTACGCCAGTGGCAGAGCAAGTGGGGCAAGGCGGTGCGATTGCACACATTGGCTCTGGAGGCGCTTCTGGAGAGCAAGGACGATCATCGTCTGGCACACGAGCTGAGGAGCCTGGCGGAAGCGCTTCTACAGCAGGGCTGCAACAGTGAGGCTCTGGAGAACCTGGAGCTCGCTGCGGACCTGTATCACCAGACCGGGGACACTGAGCGGACCGCCGAGATGGTCTCCCTCGTCGAACAAGTGCGGAGGCGGCACGGTGCTGTCGCACGGACCGCTTGATCACTGGCGCATGAGGCACACTGGACGTTTGGCCTAAGGAAAGGGCACGCGCGTGAACGGTCCCCTCATCGTCCAGTCGGACAAGACTCTCCTGCTCGAGGTCGACCACGAGCAGGCCGACGCCTGCCGCCGTGCCATCGCTCCCTTCGCGGAGCTGGAGCGGGCGCCCGAGCACATCCACACCTACCGCGTCACCCCGCTCGGGCTGTGGAACGCCCGCGCCGCCGGGCACGACGCCGAGCAGGTCGTGGACGCGCTCGTGGAGTTCTCCCGCTACCCCGTGCCACACGCGCTGCTCGTCGACGTCGCCGAGACGATGGCGAGGTACGGCCGCCTCACGCTCTCCAAGCACCCCACGCACGGGCTCGTCCTGACGACCACCGACCGGCCGGTCCTCGAAGAGATCCTGCGGTCCAAGAAGGTCCAGCCGCTGGTCGGCGAGCGGATCGACCCCGACACCGTCGCCGTGCACCCCTCCGAGCGCGGGCAGGTCAAGCAGACGCTGCTGAAGCTGGGCTGGCCCGCCGAGGACCTCGCCGGGTACGTCGACGGCGAGGCACACAAGATCGACCTGGCCGAGGACGGCTGGGCGCTGCGGCCCTATCAGCAGCAGGCCGTCGAAGGGTTCTGGCACGGCGGCAGCGGAGTCGTCGTGCTGCCCTGCGGGGCCGGGAAGACCCTCGTCGGCGCCGGGGCCATGGCGCAGGCCAAGGCGACGACCCTGATCCTCGTCACCAACACCGTCTCCGCGCGGCAGTGGAAGCACGAGCTGGTCAAGCGGACGTCGCTCACCGAGGACGAGATCGGCGAGTACAGCGGGACCCGGAAGGAGATCCGGCCCGTCACCATCGCCACGTATCAGGTGCTTACGACGAAGCGGAAGGGCATCTATCCGCATCTGGAGCTCTTCGATTCCAGGGACTGGGGCCTCGTCATCTACGACGAGGTGCATCTGCTGCCCGCGCCCGTCTTCAAGTTCACCGCCGACCTCCAGGCGCGGCGGCGGCTCGGCCTCACCGCGACGCTGGTGCGGGAGGACGGGCGGGAGTCCGACGTGTTCTCCCTCATCGGGCCCAAGCGGTTCGACGCCCCGTGGAAGGAGATCGAGGCGCAGGGCTACATCGCGCCCGCCGACTGCGTGGAGGTCCGGGTCAACCTCACCGACACCGAGCGGCTCGCGTACGCCACCGCCGAGGCCGAGGAGAAGTACCGCTTCTGCGCCACGACCGCGACGAAGCGGAAGGTGACGGAGGCGCTGGTCAAGAAGCACGCCGGTGAGCAGACCCTCGTCATCGGGCAGTACATCGACCAGCTGGACGAGCTGGGCGAACATCTCGACGCGCCCGTCATCAAGGGCGAGACCACCAACGCGCAGCGCGAGAAGCTCTTCGACGCCTTCCGGCAGGGCGAGATCTCGGTCCTCGTCGTGTCCAAGGTCGCCAACTTCTCCATCGACCTGCCCGAGGCCACCGTCGCCATCCAGGTGTCCGGCACGTTCGGGTCGCGGCAGGAGGAGGCGCAGCGGCTCGGGCGCGTGCTGCGGCCCAAGGCCGACGGGCACGAGGCGCGGTTCTACTCCGTCGTGGCGCGCGACACCATCGACCAGGACTTCGCCGCGCACCGGCAGCGGTTCCTCGCGGAGCAGGGGTACGCGTATCGGATCGTCGACGCTGATGAGCTGCTGGCCGGGAGCTGAGGGGGCTGCGGGGGTTTCCTGAGCAGGGGCAGCAGCGCCAGGGCCAGGAGGGGGTACGGCGACGCCAGCGGCTGCTGCCACCAGGGCAGGGCGAGGTCCAGGTCGCCCTGGTGCGGGAGCAGCCAGAAGGTGCGGGCCGTGAAGAGTACGGCCACGGCCGCGGCCAGGCGGGGTCTGCCCTCGGCGATCAGGAGGGCCAGGAGCGGTACGCACCACACCCAGTGGTGGGACCAGCTGATGGGGGAGATCAGCAGGGTCGTGAGTGCGGTCAGGAGTACGGCGTGCGGGGCGTGAAGGGCGTGGGCGGGCGTACGGCGGGTGAGGAGCAGGCCCGCGGCCGTCGCCGTCGCCGCCGCGGGGAGTGACCAGGCCAGGCCCGGGTCCGTCTCGTGCAGGGCGCGGGCGATCAGGCCCTGGAGCGACTGGTTGTCCACGATCCACGCCTTGCCCACGCGGGCCGTCTCGAAGACGCGGCGCGTCCAGAAGTCGGTGCTGGCGGTGGGCAGGACGAGCGCGCCCAGCAGCACGGTCGAGGCGAAGCCCGCCAGGGCCGTGGCTGCCTCGCGGACGCGGCCGGTGAGGAAGAGGTACGCGATGAAGACCGCCGGCGTCAGCTTGATCCCGGCGGCCACGCCCACCGCGAAGCCCTTGCCGGGCGCGTCCCTCGGCCTCGTCAGGTCCCAGAGGATCAGGCATGCCAGGGCGAGGTTGATCTGCCCGAAGACGATGGTCTGGAAGACGGGCTCCAGCCAGAGGGCGGCGGCGGTGGCGGCGCAGAGGTGATGGGCGCGTGGGCGCAGGCCGGTGAGGCGGCAGGAGAGGTGGACGAGGAGGGCCAGGAGGGCGGTGTTGCCGAGGAGGAAGGTGAGCTTGAGGGCGGGGAGGGGGAGCCAGGTCGTCGGTACGAAGAGGATCGCGGCGAACGGGGGGTAGGTGGCGGGGAGTTCCCACTCCGTGACGGTGAACCCGTAGAGATCGCTGCCGGCGGCCACGGCTTCGCCTTCGGCGCGGTAGACGAGGGTGTCGGCCATGGGGATGTGCTGGGTGGCGCAGAGGGTGGCGAGCGCGGCGAGGGAGAGAGCTAGGGAGAGGGCGAGGGCGAGGGGGGAGAGCGCGGCGGGGCGTGGCTTCACGGGTGGGGACCCTAGTGGGTGGCGTACGCGGAATGTCCGTTTTCGGGGGTGTCGGGGTGCCGGTGCTGGGCGCCTGGGGTGCGTCTGTGGGGGCGGGGCCGTGGGGGTATGTCCGTGCTCGCCATCTTGGCGCGGGGCCTTTGCTGCTTCGCTCGCCCTGATGACCACCACTGTGCTCCGCGCGCACATACCCCCACGTCCCCTCCGGTGCGCTCGCGGCTGCGGGCCGTCGTCGTTCCCCCACTTCCTCGGGGTGTGTGGGTGACTGCGGGCCGTCGTCGTTCCCCCATTTCCCCGGGGTGTGTGGGTGATTGTGGGGCGTTGTCGGCTCGCGTCTCCCTCGGCCGCGCGCGAGTCGCTGCGGGGCGTCATCGGCCCTTGTTTCCCTGCTTCCCTCGGGGTCGCATTCGACTGTGGACGGCGCCCCATCCCTCCTTGCCCCTACCCCGACATCTCGACGCCGAGTAACGGGCGGGTGGGTGGGAGATATCCGGCGCGGAGCGGCGGGGTGGGGGATGCCGCCGGGTGACGGGGCGTGTTGCGGGGCACCCCCGCGGAACCGGTAACGTCGGAGGGCAACGCAGCCGCCCCGGAGGGGACTTCGTGGGGATCGAGAGCGACCAGCTGGTCTACGACTATCTGAGCCGGGTCGGAGACCTGGCCCAGCAGCGGCAGTTGCCCTCGGCCGCCCGCATGCGCCTGGTCGCAGACCTCCGCGCCCGGATCGACCGCAGCCGCGCCGCCGCGGCCGACAGCCCCGCCGCCATCCGCCGCATCCTCGCCGGCCTCGGCACCCCGGAGGAGATCGTGGACGGGGCGGACGGCGCCGCCCCCGGTGACGCGGACGTACAGGAGCCCCCCAAGCCCCGCCCGGCCGTCCCCACGCAGCGCACCCCGCGGCAGCCCGGCGGCAAGGACGGGTGGCGGCTCGTGCCCCGGCCTCGGCGCGCCCCCAAGGACGTGCCGCAGGACCTCGTGGAAAGGCCCTCGCCACCCCACCTCGCCGGCTCCGACGAACTGGGACCCAGCGGCTCCGAGCCCGACTGGTGGCGCCTGGACAGCAGTCCGTTCGGCGGCGGCGACACCGTCCCCGGCTTCGTCGGCGGCGTGGAGATCCCCGAGATACTGAAGCCCCCGCCCTCCCCCGACGACGACACCCCCGGCGACGAAGCCGCACCGGCGCGGGAGGAGTTCACCGAGGAGTCCGTCGAGGAAGCGCACCGGCGGCGTTGGCTGCCCCGGCTGCCCGCCCGCGGCGACGGCGCCGGATTCACCAACCCCCTGCTCCTGCTCGCCGCGGCCCTGCTCCTCGCGGGCGCCGTCCTCGGCAGCCTGCCCGCCCTCGGCGGCGGCTGGCTCATCGCCTACCTGTCGCGCCGGCTCACCCGCGCCGAGGTCAAGTGGGCCGTGTTCGGGATGCCGGGGCTCGCGGTGGCCGGCGGACTCACCTGGCTGTGGGGGCGTACGGCGGACAAGTGGGGCGAGTCGATCCCGGACGGGCACATGAGCGATGCCATCGGCGAGGCGTGGCCCTGGGTGCTGCGTGGCGCGGCCGTCGCCTCCGCGCTCTTCCTGGTGTGGAGGTCGCAGCGGCGACGGCCGTGACGGACAGGGAACGGGTCCTACCTCTTCTTCGTCAGGTCCGCCTGCAGCTCGTCCAGGATCCTGTCCGCCGCCGTGTAGCCGATGCCCTGGATCCACAGCTCGTCCTCGACGGTGTGGACGTTGCCCGACTTCACCGCCTTCATGTTCTTCCACAGGCCGCTGCCCACGGTCTGCGTCTGCTTGGCCTTCTTCGGGTCGCCGTACGTCGACCGGAAGATGACGTCCGTGTCCGCGAGGTCGATCTTCTCGGGGGAGAGGTCGTAGGAGAAGCCGTCCTTCGCCTTCGCGGAGATCGGCGCGCGGCCGAGGCCGACGTCCTTGAGGATCGTGGCGATGTAGCTCTGCTCGCCGTAGAGGCGGATGTCGGCGCCCTCCATGAAGCGGATGACGTTGACCTTCGTCGCCTTGGCCTTCGCGGGGCCGCCGATGGCCTCGGTGACCTTCCCGGCGTGCGCCCGGTAGTCGGAGACGACCTTCTCCGCCTCGGCCTTCTTGCCCAGCGCGTCGGCGTGTACCTGGAAGTTCTCCTTCCAGGGGTAGCCGGTCGTCTCCGTCATGACGGTCGGCGCGATCTTCTTGAGCTGGTCGTACTTGGCGGCGTGCCGGATCTTCGAGGTGAGGATCAGGTCCGGGTCGAGCGCGGCGATGGCCTCCATGTTGGGGTTCAGCATCTCGCCGACGTCCTTGATGCCGCTGACCTTGTCCTTCGGCAGGTAGTTCAGGAAGCCCGACTCCGCCTCGACGTGCGTGGAGCCGACCGGCTTGACGCCGAGCGAGATCGCGGAGTCCAGCTCGGCGGTGTCGAGGACGACGACCCGCTTCGGGCTGACGGGCACCCGCACGTCACCCATGGCCGTCTTGACGGTGTGCGTCTTGCCCGAGCTTTCGCCGGAGCCGGAGTCCGAGGATCCGCAGGCGCTGAGCGCGAGCGCCCCGGTCAGGGCCAGGGAGCCGGTGAGGAGCGCGCGGCGGCGCAGTGGGGAGGGCGCGGAGGGGGAGTGGGAGCGGTTCATGGGATGCCTTTCGTGCGGCTATGCGGAGGTTGTGGTGCGGGCGGGCGTGGGCGCGGACCACGGGGCCCCGGGGACCACCAGGGGGGAGCCGGTCACGGGGTCGGGAACCACCACGCATTGGAGGCCGAAGACCTCGCGCACGAGCTCCTCGGTGACGATCTGGGACGGGGGGCCCTCGGCGACGACCTCGCCGCTCTTCATGGCGACGAGGTGGTCGGCGTACCGCGCGGCCTGGTTGAGGTCGTGCAGGACGACGACGACCGTGCGGCCCCGGTCGTGGTTGAGCTGGCGTACCAGGTCGAGGACCTCGACCTGGTGGGAGATGTCCAGGTAGGTCGTCGGCTCGTCCAGGAGGAGCAGGTCGGTGTCCTGGGCGAGGGCCATCGCGATCCACACGCGCTGGCGCTGGCCGCCGGAGAGTTCGTCGACGGAGCGTTCGGCGAGTGCGGACACGTCGGTGCGCTCCATCGCCTCGGTGACCGCCTTCTCGTCCTCGTCGGACCACTGCTGCCACCAGTGCTGGTGCGGCTGCCGACCGCGTGCGACGAGGTCGGCGACCGTGATCGCCTCGGGTGCGACGGGTGTCTGGGGGAGCAGGCCGATCTGTTGGGCGATCCTCTTGGTGGGGAGCTTGGCCAGGGATTCGCCGTCGAGCAGGACCGCGCCGGTCCTCGGTTTCAGGAGGCGGCCGAGCGCCCTCAGTGTCGTCGACTTGCCGCAGGCGTTGGGGCCGACGATCACCGTGACCTCGCCGTCGGGGACCGCCAGGTCGAGGCGGTCGACGACCGTGCGGTCCTCGTAGGCGAGGGTCAGCTCGCGGGCCGTAAGGCGGGCAGTCACGAGGTGCCTCCATTGCGGACGGAACGGCTGCGGACGATCAGCCAGATCAGGTACGGGGCGCCGACCGCCGCCGTCAGGACGCCCACCGGCAGCTCCGTGGGCGAGAAGACGCGGCGGGCGAGGAGGTCGGCGAGGACCACGATCAGCGCGCCCGTCAGCGCCGAGCACAGCAGCGGGATCTGGGCGGTGCGGGTGAGGCGGCGGGCGATCTGCGGGGCCAGGAGCGCCACGAAGTCGACGGGGCCCGCGGCGCTGGTCGCCACCGAGGCGAGGACGACACCGAGCAGGACGAGGCCGAGGCGTACGTGTCCCAGGCGCACCCCGAGGGCCGTCGCCGTGTCGTCGTCCATGGTGACCGAGCGCTGCGCGCGGGCCGCCCAGAACATGAAGGGGAGGAGTGCGAGCAACGTCAGCGCGAGGGGGTCGGCCTCCGCCCAGCCGCGGCCGTTGAGGGAGCCCGTCATCCAGATCTGTGCCTGCTGGGCGACGAGGTAGTCGCCCTTGGTCATGAAGAGCGTCGTCACCGAGCGCAGGGCGATGGCGAAGCCGATGCCGATGAGCACGAAGCGGGTGGCGTGCAGGCCGCCGCGCCACGCGAAGACGTACACGAGGGCGGCCGCCGCGATGCCGCCGATCACGGAGAGGTAGGGCAGGACCGTGTACGAGGTGATCCCGAAGGTCATCGCGCCGACGGTCAGCGCGCTCGCGCCCTGGCTGATGCCGATGATGTCGGGGCTGGCCAGCGGGTTGCGGGCGACGGTCTGGATGAGCCCGCCCGCCACGCCGAACGCGGCGCCGACCAGGAGGCCGACGACCATGCGGGGCTCACGGAGCGTGCCGACCACCAGTTCGTCCGCGGAGGGCTGTCCGAGGACGACCTTCAGGGCCTCGACGGGATGGACGTACGACTCGCCGACGCAGAGGTACGCCAGACAGCTCGCGGCGAGCAGAACACCGAGGCCGAGGGCGACGAGGGCGGCGCGCCGGTGCAGGAGGAAGGCCGCCTTGCCCAGGCGTACGACGGCGTATCCGGCCGGCCTGATCGGGGTCGACACGAGGCTCACGCCGCCACCGCCTTCCGGCGCACCAGCGTCACGAGGAACGGCACACCGATCAGCGCGGTCATCACTCCGGCCGGCACCTCGCTGGGCGGGAAGATCACCCGCCCCACGGTGTCGGAGACGAGCAGCATCACGGGGCCGAGTACCGCCGCCATCGGCAGCACCCAGCGGTGGTCGCTGCCCACGATCGCGCGGGCGATGTGCGGGACGGCGAGGCCGATGAAGGCGATGGGGCCGGCGGCGGCGACTCCCGCGCCGGTGAGGACCGTCGCGCCGAGGCCGCCCACGATCCGTACCACCGCCACGTTCTGGCCGAGGCCCTTGGCCACGTCCTCGCCGAGCGCCAGCGCGTCGAGGCCCCGCGCGACCGCGAGGACGAGCACCAGGCCCACGAGCAGGAACGGCCAGATCTGGCCGACGATCTCGGAGTCGCGCCCGGAGAGCGACCCCACCTGCCAGAACCGGAACTCGTCGAGCGCCGACGCCCTGGTGGTGAGGATCGCCGTGGTCACCGAGACCAGCAGGGCGTTGACGGCGGCGCCGCCGAGCGCCAGCTTCACGGGTGTCGCCCCGCCCCGCCCGCCGGACGCGATCGCGTACACGGCGACCGACGCGAGGCCGGCGCCCACGAACGCGTACCAGACGTAGCCGGTCAGCGTGTGGACACCGGCGAAGGCGATGGCCATGACCACGCCCACCGAGGCGCCCTGGCTGATGCCGAGGATGCCGGGGTCGGCGATGGGGTTGCGGGTGATGCCCTGGAGCACCGTCCCGGCCAGCGCGAGCGCCGCCCCGACCAGCAGGCCGATCACGGTGCGCGGCACCCGCATCTCACGGACCACTTCGGCGGAGTCGCTCTGCCCGCCGTGCAGCAGCGCGTCGAACACCGCGGAGGGTGCGATGGCGCGGGCGCCGACGGCGAGGCTGAGCAGGACGGCGAGCAGCAGGGCCACGACGGCCGCCGTGAGCACGGCGGCACGTCGGACGGGCACACGCATCGGCTGAGCTCGTTTCGGAGTGCGGAAGCGGAATGTTGGTAAGGCTTGGCTAAGTCTAGGTGGGGCGGGAGGCCGCCTCGGCAGAATGGGAACCATGACCTCACGCGCGCTGACCGTCGGCTTCGACCTCGACATGACCCTGATCGACTCCCGGCCCGGCATCAAGGCCGCCTACCAGGCGCTCTCCGCGGAGACGGGAACGTACATCGACGCGGAGCTGGCCATCACGCGCCTCGGACCGCCGCTGGAGCAGGAGCTGCGGTACTGGTTCCCCGAGGAGAAGATCCAGGAGATGGGCGACCGCTACCGTGAGATCTATCCCACATACGCCATCGCGCCGACGCTCGCGATGCCCGGCGCCCGCGAGGCGGTGGCCGCGGTCCGCGCGCGCGGCGGCCGCGCGATCGTGGTGACCGCCAAGCACGAGCCGAACGCGAAGCTGCACCTGGCGCACCTCGGCATCGAGGCCGACGCCGTCATCGGCTGGCTCTGGGCGGAGGCGAAGGCCGTGGCGCTGCGTGAGCACGAGGCGGCCGTGTACGTCGGCGATCACACCGGCGATGTACGCGGCGCGCGTACGGCGGGCGCGCTGTCCGTCGCGGTGGCGACGGGGCCGTGTGACGCAGCGGAACTGCGCGCGGCGGGCGCCGACGTGGTCCTCGGCGGGCTGACGGAGTTCGGGGCCTGGTTCGACGCGTACGCCACCGGGCGCGGTTAGCCGGCCGCCGACCTGGCCTGGCGCCGCTGCACGGCGATGCCGCGCAGGACGCCCGCGGCCGCGATGAGGAAGCCGACGCCCATCAACATGCACACCGCGTAGGCGAGGGGCGGGAAGGGATCGGTGCCGAGGAACAGCGGGGCCACCGTGACCAGTGTGGCCACGGCGCCGACGAAGAAGACGATCGCTCCGATCCGGACCATTCCGTCGCCGGGCCCGGCCGAATTCGTTTGGGTTTTGTCACGCACCCCACCAGGGTAGTTCCCAGCCCGAAGGAGGAAGCCGAAGGAAGAGATCGGGGACGTCTTGTCACCGGCTCCCGGACCAATAGTCTTGGTCCCGGCGGGTCGGGCGACCCGCTGTAGTGCTATCCAGAGCCGTTTTCGCCCTGTCGTCTCCCGATGGGGCGGGCCGGCATAGACGAGTACGACGAGTACGAGGACGAGGACTTCACGTGCCTACCGGCAAGGTCAAGTGGTTCAACAGCGAGAAGGGCTTCGGCTTTCTCTCCCGCGACGACGGCGGCGACGTCTTCGTGCACTCCTCCGTACTGCCCGCCGGCGTCGACACACTCAAGCCCGGCCAGCGCGTGGAATTCGGTGTGGTCGCGGGGCAGCGCGGCGACCAGGCACTCTCCGTCACGGTTCTCGACCCGACCCCGTCGGTCGCGGCCGCGCAGCGCCGCAAGCCGGACGAACTGGCGTCGATCGTCCAGGACCTGACGACGCTCCTGGAGAACATCACGCCGATGCTGGAGAAGGGCCGCTACCCCGACAAGGCGTCGGGCGCGAAGATCGCCGGCCTGCTGCGGGCGGTCGCCGACCAGTTGGACGTGTAGCCGCACCCCTGTGTGCCGGGCGGGCTTCGCGGCCCGCCCGGCGTCTCACGGAAACGCCAGGGCGTCCGGCCGCAGGGCCGGTACGAGTCCCTCGGCCGCGGCCCGCGTCAGCAGGCCCCGCACGGCCGCGTAGCCGTCCTCGCCCAGGTCCGCCGTGAACTCATTGACGTACAGGCCGATGTGCTGGTCCGCGACCGCCGGGTCCATCTCCTGCGCGTGCTCGAGGACGTAGGGGCGGGACGCCTCCGGGTCGTCCCAGGCCATGCGGACCGATGCGCGGGCCGCCCCCGCGAGCCGCTCGAGGACCGCCGGGCCGAGGCTCCGCTTCGCGATGATCGCGCCCAGCGGGATCGGCAGGCCCGTCGTCGCCTCCCAGTGCTCGCCCATGTCGGCGAGGCGGTGCAGGCCGTAGTTCTGATAGGTGAAGCGGGCCTCGTGGATGACCAGGCCCGCGTCCACCTTGCCGTCCCGCACCGCGGGCATGATCTGGTCGAACGGCAGGACGACGATCTCGCCGACGCCCGCGCCGCCGAGCGTGTCCGCCGCCCAGAGCCGGAAGAGCAGGTACGCCGTCGACTTCTCGCTCGGCACGGCGACCGTCCTGCCCGTCAGGTCCACCCCGGGCTCCCGGGTCAGGACCAGGGGCCCGCAGCCCCGGCCGAGCGCGCCGCCGCAGGGCAGCAGCGCGTACGTGTCGAGGACGTAGGGCAGGACGGCGTACGAGACCTTCAGGACGTCCAGGTCCGCGTCGGAGGCGGCCGGCGCCGAGGTCGCCGCGCGCTCGGCGATGCCGTTCGTGATGTCGATGTCCGCGAACGTCACGTCCAGCTCGGGGGCGCCCGGCACCCGGCCGTGCGCCCACGCGTCAAAGACGAACGTGTCGTTGGGGCAGGGCGAGTACGCGATGCGCAGCGGCGACGACCCGGTCTCAGTCATGGGTGTGGTCATGGGGGTTCCAACTCTCCAGTACCGGCGCGAACTTCCCGAACGCGTCGCTCAGCGCGGCCAGCGCGTCGCCGATCCGCCACGCCGCGCGGTCCCGCGGGCCGACGGGGTTGGAGACCGCGCGGACCTCCAGGACCGGCAGGCCGTGCACGACGGCCGCCTCGGCGACACCGAAACCCTCCATCGCCTCGGCGAGGGCGCGCGGGTGGCGCAGCCGCAGCTCGGCGGCGCGCTCGGCGGTGCCGGTGACGGTGGAGACGGTCAGGACGGTGCCGGTCGCGGCACCGCAGGCCTCGGCGGTCTCCCGTACGAGGGAACGCGGCGGGAGATGGGTGACGGCGCCGAAGCCGAGTTCCGTGACGGGCGCGAAGCCGTCCGGGGTCTGCGCGCCCAGGTCGGCGACGGTGATGGCGTCGGCGACGACCAGGGAGCCCACGGGGGCGTCCGGCGGGAAACCGCCGCCGATGCCCGCCGAGACGACCAGGCGGTAGGGCCGGCCCTCGGCTGCGGCCCGGGCGAGCGCGGTGGCCGTGCCCGCCGCGGCGGCCGCCGGGCCCACGCCCACGGCCACGGCGTCCACGGCGCAGGGGGCGGACAGCGCGCGGGCCACCGCGTCCCGTTCGGCGGGGACGGCGGTGGCCACCAGGACACGCGGGTGGAGCACCGGACCGGAGGTCAGGAGTCCTTCTTGAACTTGAACGACCACAGGCCCGTGGCCTTCTGCGTACCGCCCTTGCCGCCTTCGAGGAGGCTGACGGTCGACTTGTCGCCGCCGCCGCCGTACTGCTGGTTGAAGAAGACGCTGCCGGGGATGACCACGTACGTCTTCTTGCTGGCCTCGGTCAGCGGCTGGCCGTTCATGAGCAGGGTCCAGCCCTTCTCGGCGACCTCCGGGTCGACGCCGAAGCGGACCTTCTCGTCGGGGTCGACCTTGACGGTCTTCACGTCCTTGTCCTGGAGGCAGGACTTCAGCTGCGACTGCTTGAGCTCCTTGCCGTCGTTGTAGCAGGAGGCTTCCGTGTGCACCGAGTCGCTGCCGACCGTCACGGTGGCCAGCGGCGTCGGCTTGTCACAGGCCGAGAGGACGAGGAGTCCGGCGGAGACGGCGCCAAGGGCGGCGACGGAGCGGCGCCGACGCGCCGAGGAACGCTGGGAGGTCATGGGCGAAGGCTATCGGGCACGCCGGGGGGTGCTGTTACGCGGGGGTCGTGGGCGCGGCGCGCACCCGCCCGCGCGCTCACACGACCCGGGCGCCGCGGGGCCCGCCGCGCCGGGCCGTCGCGAGGAGTCCCCGCACCGTCGAGAGCCAGCCGAGCGCCACGATCCCCGCGGCCACCGTCAGGCCGAGCGAGCCGTTGAGCGGCAGGGCGATGCCGACGCCGCCGCCGATCACCCAGGCGACCTGGAGCAGCGTCTCGGAGCGGGCGAAGGCGGAGGTGCGGACCTGCTCCGGGACGTCCCGCTGGATCAGCGCGTCCAGCGACAGCTTGGAGAGGGCCTGCGCGAAGCCCGCGCACGCGCCGAGACAGGCGACCGCCACCGGGCTGAAGAACACCGCGGAGGTGATCGCCACGCCCAGCACCACCGCGACGACGGTCACGATGATCAGTTCAGGGGCCCGTGTCTTCAGCCAGGCCCCGACGGCCGTGCCGAGCGCGTTGCCCGCGCCCGCCGCGACGCCCACTATCCCGAGCGAGACGGCGGCGCTCTGCCCGCCCAGCGGATGCTCGCGCAGCAGGAACGCAAGGAAGAAGATGAGGAAGCCCGACAGACAGCGCAGCGCGGCGTTCACGGCCAGGGCGTGGGTGACGGCCGGGCCGACCGTACGCAGCCCGAGGAGCCCCTTGCGGGTGGTGTCGGCGGCGGCCTCGGCACGGGCGTGCAGATGCAGGTGCTCCTCGTCGGCGGCGAGCAGCGCCTTGCTCTCCCCCTTGGCCGAGTCGACCTTGCGGGGCAGCGAGAACGACAGGAACATCCCCGACACGAAGATCACGAACGCGCCGTACAGCGGCCAGCGCGGGCCGAGGGCCTGGAGCCCGGCGCCGGCCGGCGCCGCCACGGCCGTCGCGAGGAGACCGCCGAGGGTCACCCGGGAGTTCGCCTTCACCAGGGAGAACCCGGGGGGCAGCAGACGCGGCACGACAGCGCTTCGCACCACGCCGTACGCCTTCGAGGCCACCAGGACGCCGAGCGCCGCCGGATACAGCTCCACGCTGCCGGTGGCGACGGCACCCGAGAGCACCAGCGCGAGCAGGGCGCGGGCCAGCATCGCGCCCGCCATCGCGGCGCGGCGGCCGTGCGGGACGCGGTCCAGGAGCGGGCCGATGACGGGGGCGAGCAGTGTGAAGGGCGCCATCGTGATGGCGAGGTAGAGCGCGACGCGGCCGCGCGCCTCGTCCGTCGGCACGGAGAAGAAGACGGTGGAGGCGAGTGCGACGGTGACCATGACATCGCCCGCGCCGTTCACCGCGTGCAGCTCGATCAGCTTGCCGAGGCCCGACTCGCCCGCGCCGTGGGCATGGGTCGCTTTTCGGATGCCGCGGGCCGTGCCGGTGAAGGGGAGGTGCAGCGCCCGCCCCAGCGCACGCGCGGTCCGTCGCGCCGGTCCCGGCGAGACGGTTTCCACGGACGTCGACCTGGTGCGGGCCACCCCGTCATAGTGCCCCCTTGGGGGCCCTACTAGTACGGATACCCGCTGTGAGCCGTGCCGCGGTGTCCTCGCGGGCGGCCGCGCGAAGAGGGGCCCGGCGGGGCGGCGCGTACGTCGGTGTAGGCCCAGGGGCCGGGAGAAGGTAGCGTGCGTAGCGCGCCTGCGGCGGTTGTTCTTGGCCGCGCGCCTCTCGGTCATCCCGCAGAATGGGTGACGTAGGTGCGCCCGAGGACGTCGGGCGCGGACGTTGACGCGGCCCCCAGGTCCGCTCCGTCCGCCCCCCGCGTAAAGGTGGCGCACTCGTGAGACGGCGTAGGAGAGAAGCGATACCTGTGAGCGCAGCGACAACGCGAAGCCGTACCCCGCGCACCCCGCGTACCCCCGACCGCCTGTGCGCCGAGGCGGTCGGCCTGGCGCGCGCCGCGGCCGAGGAGGCCGCCGCGCCCGGTGTGGTCGGTGAGCATGTCGAGGTCGTCGTCGAGGGCGACCGCGTCGTCACGCACCTCTTCGAGTGCAAGGAGTTCGGCTACCGCGGCTGGCGCTGGGCGGTGACGGTGGCCCGTGCCTCGCGGGCGAAGGTCGTCACGCTCGACGAGACGGTGCTGCTGCCGGGCCCCGACGCCCTCCTCGCCCCCGAGTGGGTGCCGTGGAGCGAGCGGCTGCGCCCGGGCGACATGGGCCCCGGCGACCTGCTGCCGACCGACGCCGAGGACCTGCGCCTGGAGCCGGGCTTCACGGGTGAGGAGGAGCCGCCGCCGAACTCCATCGTCTCGGAGCAGATGGCGGAGCTCGTCGAGGCCGAGGATGCCGAGGTCACGGCCGGTTCGCCCGCCGAGCTGCCGGTGGCGCCGGCGCGGGGCTCCATCGCGGCCGTCGCCGACGAGCTCGGCATGCGCCGCGCGCGGGTCCTCTCGCGGTACGGGCTGCATGTCGCCGCCGACCGCTGGGAGGAGACGCACGGCGCGAAGACCCCGATGGCCCAAGCGGCACCCGCGGCCTGCGTCAGCTGCGGCTTCCTGGTGGCCATCGGCGGTTCGCTGGGCCAGGCCTTCGGCATCTGCGCCAATGAGTTCGGCCCCGCGGACGGCCATGTCGTCTCCCTGTCGTACGGCTGCGGGGGCCACTCGGAGGCCGCCGTCATGCCGAAGCCGCCCCGGCCGGCGCCGCCGGTCCTGGACGAGACGCGGGTGGACGTACTGCCGCTGCGGCCCTCGGCGGACTCCGGCTCGGTGACGCTGGAGGGGCCGAGCGAGGATCTGGGCCACAGCTAGTCCTCGCGGGGCGGCTCGGGGTGCCTCGGGGCGGCTCGGGGTGCCTCGGGGCGTCTTGGGGGCGGGGCCGCGGGGGTAGGTCCGTGCTCGCCATCTTGGTGCGGGGCCTTTGCTGCTTCGGGGACCTGGTGACCACCACTGTGCTCCGCGCGCACCTACCCCCGCGGCCCCTTCGGCGCGTGGGCGGCTGCGGGCCGGGGGGTGCCTCGGGGCCGGGAGGCGGGTGCCCGGCGGAACTCCGGCCCCCGCGGACGTCCGGCCCAGGCCCCCGAGCACCCCGCCAGGACGCGGTACCGTTCGCCCCCACGGCAACCCCGGCCGACAGTGGAAGGTGAGCCGGGGCATGACCGGTGCCACCCGTCCAGCGCAGTGCGACCGCCAAGGAGAGACGACCGTGAGCAAGACCGTGCGGCCGGCGGCCGAAGGTACGGACCCCTTCGGCACCGCCCGCCTGCGCCGCGGAGTCCTCGACGCGTGGGCGGCGGCCCCGGCCCGTTTCCGCGAGGACGCCAACGCCGAGGAGGACCTCGCCCTCGGCGGCTACCGCGACCGCCTGGTCGTCGAGCTCGCCCAGAACGCCTCCGACGCCGCCGCCCGCGCGGGCGTCCCCGGGCGCCTGGCCCTGACGCTGCGCGACGGCGTCCTCGCCGCCGCGAACCGCGGCGCGCCGCTCGACGCCGCCGGGGTGGAGTCCCTGTCCACCCTGCGCGCCTCCGCGAAGCGGGAGGACAGCAGGGACCAGCGGGGCCACAGCGTCGGACGGTTCGGCGTCGGCTTCGCCGCCGTGCTCGCCGTCAGCGACGAGCCCGCCGTCGTGGGCCGTACCGGCGGCGTCCGCTGGTCCCTGTCGGAGGCGCGGGAACTGGCCGCCGAGACCGCCCGGTTCAGCCCCGGCCTCGGCGACGAGATCCGGCGCAGGGACGGCCACGTCCCGCTGCTGCGGCTGCCGATGGCCGCGGAGGGCATCGCCCCGGAGGGGTACGACACCGTCGTCATCCTGCCGCTGCGCGACGCCGCCGCGGAGGACCTCGTCACCCGGCTGCTCGACGGGATCGACGACGCCCTGCTGCTCGCCCTGCCGGGGTTGGACGAAGTGTGCGTCGAGACACCGGACGGCGGCGTGCGCACCCTGCGGCGCCGCACCGAGGACCCGTACACCGTCGTCGAGGACAGCCGGGACGGCACGACCCGCTGGCGCACCGTCGGCCACGAGGGCCCGCTCGACGCCGCGCTGCTGAAGGACCGGCCCGTCGAGGAGCGGCTGCGCCCGCACTGGTCGGTCACCTGGGCCGTCCCCGCCGACGCCGACGGCGCCCCGCAGCGGCCCCGCACCGCCCCCGTCCTGCACGCCCCGACCCCGAGCGACGAGCCGCTGGGCGTACCGGCGCTGCTCATCGCCTCCTTCCCGCTGGACACCGCCCGGCGCCACGCGGCGCCCGGGCCGCTGACCGACTTCCTCGTGCAGCGGGCGGCGGACGCGTACGTCGAACTCCTCACCGCCTGGCGGCCGGTGACCGAGGGGATCATCGGGCTCGTGCCAGGACCGCTGGGCCGCAGCGAACTCGACGGGGCCCTGCGCCAGGCGGTCCTGGAGCGGCTGCCGCGCGCCGCCTTCCTGCCGCCCGCCCTGCCCCGCCGAGAGGAGGACGAGGACGAGCTGCCCGAGGCCCTGCGGCCCCGGGACGCGGAGGTCGTGGAGGGCGCGGGCGCCGACACCGTGCGCGTGCTCGCCGAGGTGCTGCCGAGCCTGCTGCCCGCGGGTCTTGAGCGCCGGGCCGAGCTGCGCACTCTGGGTGTCGCCCGCGTCCCGCTGACGGAGGCGATCGACCGCCTCGCGGGTCTGGAGCGTGAGCCGGGCTGGTGGCGGCGGCTGTACGACACCCTCGCCGGTCTCGACCCGGACCGGCTCTCGGGGCTTCCGGTGCCGCTCGCTGGGGGCACCTCCCAGGCTTTCGGCTCTGGGGGAGGACGTACGACGATCGGGCCGCGCCAGGTGCTGCTGCCCGCGTCCGGCGACGAGCGCGACCCCGCCTCCCTGGCCCGGCTCGGCCTGAAGGTCGCCCACCCCGACGCCGCCCACCCGCTCCTCGAAAAGCTGGGCGCGCTGCCCGCCACGCCCCGCGCCGTCCTGACCACGCCGCAGGTGCGCGCGGCGGTCGCCGCCTCCCTCGACGACGACACCTGGGACGAGGACGCCCTGGACGCCGAGGAGCTTGCGGACGTCGTCCTGGCGCTGGCGCGGGACGCGAACCTCTCGCCGGGCGACGAGCCGTGGCTCGGCGCGCTCGCCCTGCCCGACGAGGACGGCGAACTCGCGCCCGCCGGTGAACTCGTCCTGCCCGGCAGCGCCTTCGCCGAGGTCATGCGGGACGACGAACTGGCGCTCGTCGACCAGGAGCTGGCGGACCGCTGGGGTGAGCAGCCGCTGGCCGCCTGCGGGGTGCTCGCCACCTTCGCGCTGGTGCGGGCCACCGATGTCGTCCTCGACCCCGACGAGCTGGAGCCCCGTGAGGGCGACTTCGCCGAACCGGACGACGCCGGCCTCCTGGACGCCGTGGACGTGTGGTGCGAGGACCTGCTGGACCGGCTGCCGGACACGCCGGTGCCGCCGGTGGCCACCGAGATCGTCGCCGTGCGGGACCTGGACCTGGTCGACGACGACCGCTGGCCGCAGGCGCTCGCCATGCTCTCGCGCCCGCCGCTGCGGGACGCGCTGACACAGCCTCTGCGGGTGCTGCTGCCGGACGGCACGACGGAGACCGTCCGTTCGTACACGGCCTGGTGGCTGCGCGGCCATCCCGTCCTCGGCGGCCGCCGCCCGGCCGGGCTGCGCGCGGAGGGCGGTGATCCGCTCCTGGTGGGGCTGTACGACGCGGCGGACGCCTCCGGGTTCGGCGACGAGCAGGTGCTGCGGGCCCTTGGCGTACGTACGTCCGTGGCCGCGCTGCTCGCCGAGCCGGGCGGCGCCGCCGAGCTGCTCGACCGGCTCGCGGACCCGGAGCGGACCGTCTCCGCCGCGCAGCTGCACGCGCTGTACGGCGCGCTGGCCGACCTCGACCCGGAGCAGGTGACGCTCCCGGACGAGGTGCGCGCGGTGGTGGACGGCGAGGTCGTGGTGGTCGACGCGGCGGACGCGGTGGTCGCCGACGCCCCCGATCTGCTGCCGCTGGCCGGCGGTGCGGCGCTGCTGCCCGTCGACCCGCGCAAGGCCGGGGATCTCGCGGAGCTGTTCCAGGTGCGCAGGCTCAGCGAGACGGCGGCCGTCGAGCCCGCGGGACAGGGCGTCGAGCGGGCGGTGCCGGAACCGGTGCGGATCCTGCTGGGGGCGGCGACCCCGCGGACGTACATCGAGCACGACGAACTGGTCGCGGGCGGCGTGGAGCTGGACTGGCGGCGCACCCCGGACGGCGCCGTGCACGCGGCGACCCTGGAGGGGGTGGCGGCCGGGCTCGCCTGGGCGGCGGGGCAGTGGCCCCGGCGCTTCGAGGTGGCGGCGCTGCTCGAAGACCCCTCGCGGACGGCGGAGTTGGCGCGGGACCGCTGGTTCGACTGACGCCCCGACACGCGGAGTGTCCTGTTCCGCCCCGGCGAACGGGGCAGAACGACACTCCGCGAACCGGTCGCGGAGTTTTCACCCCTCGTACAACCGTTCGCCCTTGTCGCGGGTCTGATCTCGCGAGTCAACAGACTCCTAGATCACTTGGGCCTCGCGTGACGGCGAACGCACCGCGAGGCCCCCTTCTCCACTTGGGGAAACGCATGCGCATCCGTGCCACCGTGGCCGTACTGACCGGCACCCTGGCCCTGTCCGCACTGGCTGTTCCGGCCGCCCAGGCCGCCGACGCCCCGAAGGTCCCGAACCTCACCACCTTCTCCCAGAAGGGCCCGGCGGACGAGACCGTGGGCGACACCAAGATCACGAAGGTCACCGTCAACGGCGGCAAGGACATCGTGGTCGGCACCTCCGCCAAGAAGACGGTCACCATCACCGTCACCGCCACGGACCCGAGCGGCATCAAGGACGGCGCTGCGCTCCTGTGGCACGGCTCGAAGTTCACCGTGGACGACATCGACGGGTCCATGGTCCCGGACGAGGACGAGGCCGCCGACTGCAAGGCCGTCAACGCCACCACGGGCACCTGCACCATCAAGGTCGTCGCCGACCCGAAGGTGAACATCTACGGCAACATCCTCGCCGGCAAGTGGAAGGTCCTGGCGGGCGCCCAGGCCAAGGACGGCGACTACATCATCCGGGACACCTACGCGAGCAACGTCTCGGTGAAGCGGGCCGCCAAGCTGACCACCAACGCCTCCCCGGAGCCGGTCAAGAAGGGCAGGACCATCACGGTCACCGGCGCCCTGACCCGCGCCAACTGGGACACCGCGAAGTACGCGGGCTACACCGGCCAGTCCGTCGAGCTCCAGTTCAAGAAGAAGGGCGCCAGCAGCTACACCACCGTCAAGACGGTGAAGTCCGGCTCCAAGGGCGCGCTGAAGACCACCGTCACGGCCTCCGCCGACGGCTACTTCCGCTACTCCTTCGCCGGTACCTCCACCACCCCGTCCGTGACGTCGGTCAGCGACTTCATCGACGTCCAGTAGTCACGGCCGAGCCAAGGCTCACGCCGGGACACGGCGGTCCACCCAGCGGTAGATGACCTCGATGGCCAGCGAGGCCACCGCCGCGATCGCGACCGCCGCCCACGGCATCGTCGTGCCCACCAGCTGCAGCTGGAAGAAGTCCTGGAGCCAGGGCACGGTCAGCACGAGCAGGAAGCCGAGACCCATCGCGCCGATGAGGCCGATCCGCCACCACGTGTAGGGGCGGGCGATGATGGCGAGCACCCACATGGCGATCAGGAACAGCGCCAGGGTGGCCGCGCTGGTCTCGGCTTCCCGCGCGCCCGCGCCCTCGTAGTGGTGCCGGGCCAGCAGATACGTCGCGAAGGTGGCGACGCCCGCGATGACGCCGCCCGGGATCGCGTACCGCATCACCCGGCGGACGAAGTGCGGCTGCGCGCGCTCCTTGTTGGGGGCGAGCGCCAGGAAGAAGGCCGGGACGCCGATGGTCAGCGTGGAGAGCAGCGTCAGGTGCCGGGGCAGGAAGAGGTACTCGACCTGCGAGCAGACCACGAGCAGCGCGAGGATGACCGAGTAGACGGTCTTCACCAGGAACAGCGTGGCGACGCGCGTGATGTTGCCGATGACGCGGCGGCCTTCCGCGACCACCGAGGGCAGCGTCGCGAAGCTGTTGTTGAGCAGCACGATCTGGGCGACCGCCCGCGTGGCCTCCGAGCCCGAGCCCATGGAGACCCCGATGTCGGCGTCCTTCAGGGCCAGTACGTCGTTCACGCCGTCGCCGGTCATCGCGACCGTGTGGCCGCGTGACTGGAGGGCGCCCACCATGTCGCGCTTCTGCTGCGGGGTGACCCGGCCGAAGACGGAGTTGTCGTCGAGGGCCTGTCCCATCTCCTCCCGCTCGGCGGGCAGCCGCCGCGCGTCCACGGTGTTCGCGGCACCCGGCAGCCCGAGCTTGCCCGCGACCGCGCTCACCGAGACCGCGTTGTCGCCGGAGATGACCTTGGCGGCGACGTCCTGCTCCTCGAAGTAGCGCAGGGTGTCGGCGGCGTCGGGGCGCAGCCGCTGCTCCAGGACGACCAGGGCGGTCGCCCGCGCCCCGTCGGCCACGTCGGCGGCGTCGAGGTCACCGGCCACCCGGGCGAGGAGCAGGACCCGCAGGCCCTGCTGGTTGAGCTCCTCGATCTCGGCGAGGGACGGGTCGTCGTCGGGCAGCAGCACGTCGGGCGCGCCGAGCAGCCAGGCGGACGTGGTGCCGTCGCCCTCGCTGAAGGAGGCGCCGCTGTACTTGCGGGCGGAGGAGAAGGGCAGCGACTGGGTGCAGCGCCACTCCTCGCTGTCCGGGTAGGTGTCGATGATCGCCTGGAGCGAGGCGTTCGGCCGCGGGTCGGACTCGCCGAGGGCGCCGAGGACCTTGCGTACGTAGGACTCGTCCCCGCCGTCGAGGGTGCGCAGCTCGGTGACGTCCATGCCGCCCTCGGTGAGGGTGCCGGTCTTGTCCAGGCAGACCGTGTCGACGCGGGCCAGGCCCTCGATCGCCGGGAGCTCCTGCACGAGGCACTGCTGGCGGCCGAGCCGGATGACGCCGATCGCGAAGGCGACGGAGGTGAGGAGGACGAGCCCCTCGGGGATCATGGGGACGATTCCGCCCACCGTGTAGGCGATGGACTCCTTGAAGTCGTCGTCCTTGACGACGAGCTGGGAGATCACCAGGCCGATGGAGGTCGGGACCATCAGCCACGTCACGTACTTGAGGATCGTGGAGATGCCGGAGCGCAGCTCGGAGTGGACGAGCGTGAAGCGGGAGGCCTCCTCGGCGAGCTGCGCGGCGTACGCCTCGCGGCCGACCTTGGTGGCGGTGAAGGAACCGCCGCCCGCGACCACGAACGAGCCGGACATCATCCGGTCGCCGGGCTTCTTGACGACGGGGTCGGCCTCACCGGTCAGCAGCGACTCGTCGATCTCCAGGCTGTCGGTCTCCACGGCCTCGCCGTCGACCGGGATCTTGTCGCCGGGCCCCAGCTCCACCAGGTCGCCGAGGACGATCTCGGAGGTGGAGATCTCGGCGGCCCTGCCGTCGCGCCGCACGGTCGGCCTGGCCTCGCCGATGAGCGCGAGGGAGTCCAGGGTCTTCTTGGCGCGCCACTCCTGGATGATGCCGATGGCGGTGTTGGCGACGATCACGAAGCCGAAGAGGCTGTCCTGGATCGGCGCCACGAAGAGCATGATCACCCAGAGCACGCCGATGATCGCGTTGAACCGGGTGAAGACGTTGCCCCGGACGATCTCGCCGAGGGAGCGGGAGCTGCGTACCGGTACGTCGTTGACCTCGCCGCGGGCCACCCGCTCGGCGACCTCGGTGGAGCTCAGGCCCTTGGGCCGCCCCACGGGGGGCGGCACCGGGTGGACCGGGTCGAGTTCGGCGCCCGCGTCGATATGCGTCATGCATTCGACGGTAAGGGTGGTGACGGGGCTTCACCCCTCGAATGCCCCGAAGATCCGACCACGGTAGGACACGTCCGGTCCCGTGGTCGGACGGGCTACCGGGACTCGGTGACTTTCGCCCTCTTGATCGCGGCGTCGCGCACCCGTACGTACCAGATGCCGATGAGGCCGAGGCCGGCGCCGGCCAGGCACGTCCACACCCACCAGGTGGCGTCGCGGTCGTCGAACCAGCCGTAGAAGGGGAGCTGGACGAGGAAGAGGACGAACCAGAGGATCGTGCCTCCGGTGATGGTGGCGACCACGGGGCCCTCCAGGGGCTCCGGCGCCTCGTGCTTGGGGGTCCACTTCTCCATGGGGACAGCTTACGAGGCGGGTCTCGCACCGCCCACACCCCTTGTGCGGCAGGGGTCTACGCGCGGAGATAGCGATTTCCCCCTCATGTATTCATACTGAAACGGCTTATGAATGGCCGGTTGTTTTCGTATGAATATACAAGTCACGAGGTTCCCCATGTCCCCCTCGGCCAGTGCCCCGGTCGACGCCGGTAAAGAGGCCCCGAAGTCCCCGCGGGGCGGTCTCGACGCCTTCTTCAAGATCACGGAACGCGGTTCCACCGTGGTCAGGGAAGTCCGCGGCGGCTTCGCCACCTTCTTCGCGATGGCCTACATCATCGTGCTGAACCCGATCATCCTGGGCAGCGCGAAGGACATGTACGGGCACCAGCTCGACAACGAGCAGCTGGTCACCGCGACCGTGCTCACCGCCGCCTTCACCACGCTCCTGATGGGCGTCATCGGCAACGTCCCGATCGCGCTCGCCGCGGGCCTCGGCGTGAACACCGTCGTCGCCCTCCAGCTCGCGCCGCGCATGTCGTGGCCCGACGCCATGGGCATGGTCGTCCTCGCGGGCTTCGTCGTGATGCTGCTCGTCGCGACCGGGCTGCGGGAGCGCGTGATGAGCGCCGTGCCGCTCGGCCTGCGCAAGGGCATCGCGATCGGCATCGGCCTGTTCATCATGCTGATCGGCCTCGTCGACTCCGGCTTCGTCTCGCGCATGCCGGACGCCGCCCACACCACCGTGCCGCTCCAGCTCGGCGGCGACGGCCACCTCAACGGCTGGCCGGTCCTGGTCTTCGTGCTCGGCGTGCTGCTCACGCTGGCGCTGATCGTGCGCAAGGTGCCCGGTGCCATCCTCATCAGCATCGTCGTCATGACCATCGTCGCGATGATCATCAACTCGGTGGCGAAGGTGCCGTCCTGGGGCCTGACCACCCCGAAGTGGCCGGGCAACCCCGTCTCGACGCCGGACTTCGGGCTCGTCGGCGACCTCAGCCTGTTCGGCGGCTTCGAGAAGGTCGGCGTCCTGACCGGCGTCCTGTTCGTCTTCACCGTGCTGCTCTCGACCTTCTTCGACGCCATGGGCACGATCATGGGCATCAGCGACGAGGCCAAGCTGACCGATGAGAACGGCAACATGCCCGGCATCAACAAGGTGCTCTTCGTCGACGGCATCGCGGTCGCCGCGGGCGGCGCCTCGTCCGCCTCCGCCACCACCTGCTTCGTGGAGTCCACGGCGGGCGTCGGCGAGGGCGCGCGGACCGGCCTCGCGAACGTCGTCACCGGCGGCCTCTTCGCCGTGGCGCTCTTCCTCACGCCGGTCGCCACGATGGTCCCGTCCCAGGCGGCCACGCCCGCGCTGCTCGCGGTGGGCTTCCTGATCCTGTCCGGCTCGATCCGGCAGATCGACTGGAGCGACCCGACGATCGCCATCCCCGCGTTCGTGACGATGCTGATGATGCCGTTCACGTACTCGATCACCAACGGCATCGGCATGGGCTTCATCACGTTCACCGTGCTGCGGCTCGCCGCCGGGCGGGGGCGCGAGGTGCCTGCCGCGATGTGCGCGGTGTCGGCGGTCTTCGCCTTCTACTACCTGATGCCGGCGCTGAACCTGACGTAGGCCCGCCGGGGCGCGGACAAGGCCCTGGCAGAGCGGAGAGGCGCCCCCCGGCATGACCGGGGGGCGCCTCTTCTTTCGTGGCCGGCTCACTCGTACGGGTGGTGGCCGGGTTCGCCGGAAGTGGATCAGGGAAACCGAGTGGTCCTTAGCCAGGGTAATGAGTTACTCTAACGAACATGCCGGACCTCTCCCATGGTGACGACGCCGTCGCCGTGAACGCCCTGCGCTCCGCCGTGATGCGCCTGTCCCGTCGACTCAAGCACCAGCGCGTCGACGAGTCGCTGAGCCCCACCGAGATGTCGGTGCTCGGCACCCTTGCCCGCTGCGGCAGCGCCACCCCGGGCGAGCTCGCCCGCAAGGAGCACGTGCAGCCGCCGTCGATGACCCGCATCGTCGCCCTGCTGGAGGCCAAGGGGCTGGTCCGGCTGGAGCCGCACCCCGAGGACCGCCGCCAGAAGGTGGTCACCCAGACCGAGACCGCCGAGGCGATGCTCGAGGAGAGCCGCCGCAAGCGGAACGCCTGGCTGGCCGGCCTGGTCGAACACCTCGACGACGACGAGTGGGCGCGCCTGCGGGCCGCCGCGCCCGTCCTGGAGAAGCTCGCACACCTGTGACCGCGGGGTTTGACGGCCGCCGAACGGGTGACCGTTGAACCTCGTCAGACGCTCGTGACCCTTTCGGCCCTTCCGGCCCTTCGTACGCCAAAGGAGGCGAACGCACTTTGAGTACGGGATCCGGAGCAGACTCCGCCCCCGCACCGACCAACCTCGACAAGACGGCCGGAACGGCCCACCGCAAGTCCTCGATGTTCAGCTCGCTGAAGATCCGCAACTACCGGCTCTTCGCGACCGGAGCGGTTGTCTCGAACACCGGCACGTGGATGGCCCGCATCACCCAGGACTGGCTGGTGCTCAGCCTCACCGGGTCCTCGGCGGCCGTCGGCATCACCACGGCCATGCAGTTCCTGCCGATGCTGCTCTTCGGCCTCTACGGCGGCGTGATCGCCGACCGCTTCGCCAAGCGGAGCCTGCTCTTCTGCACCCAGGGCGCGATGAGCATCAGCGGGCTCTTCCTCGCCGCGCTCACCCTCAGCGGGCACGTCCAGGTCTGGCACGTGTACCTCGCGGCCTTCTTCACCGGTCTCGTCACCGTCGTCGACAACCCGACGCGGCAGTCCTTCGTGTCCGAGATGGTGGGGCCGGACCAGGTCCGCAACGCCGTCTCGCTGAACTCGGCGAACTTCCAGTCCGCCCGGCTCATCGGCCCCGCCGTGGCGAGCGTGCTGACCGCGGCCGTCGGGCCCGGCTGGGCGTTCCTCGCCAACGGCCTGTCCTTCCTCGCGCCGCTCACGGGCCTGCTCCTCATGCGGACCTCCGAGCTCCACCCCACCCCGCGCAAGGCGCGCGGCAAGGGGCAGCTGCGGGAGGGCCTCACATACGTCTCCCGGCACCCCGAGCTGATCTGGCCGATCGTCCTCGTCGGCTTCATCGGCACCTTCGGCTTCAACTTCCCGATCTGGATGAGCGCCTTCGCGGATGACGTCTTCCACGGTGGCGTGGGGATGTACGGGCTCTTCAACACGCTGATGGCGGTCGGCTCGCTGGCGGGGGCGCTCCTCGCGGCCCGGCGCGGCACCTCGCGGCTGCGGCTGCTCGCCGGGGCGGCGATGGCCTTCGGCGTACTCCAGATCGTGGCCGCGTTCGCGCCCGAGCTGTGGATGTTCGTCGCGCTGATCGTGCCCATCGGCATCCTCGGCCTGACGGTGAACGTCACCGCCAACTCCTCGGTCCAGATGGCGACGGACCCGGAGATGCGGGGCCGCGTCATGTCCCTGTTCATGATGGTCTTCACCGGCGGCACGCCGCTCGGCGGACCGTTCTTCGGCTGGCTCGCCGACGCCTACGGCGTCCGGATCAGCATGGCGGTGGGCGGCCTGGTCTGTGCGGTCGCCGCGGTCGGCGTGGGCCTGATGCTGGCCCGCGCCGCGAACCTCCGCCTGAAGGTGGACCTGCGCCGGGGCCGGCAGCACGTGCGGTTCGTGCCGAGAGAACCGAGGGAAAGGGCACTGGCCACGGCGGCGTGACGCCGCCGTGGCCTTCCGGGGGCGGTGCGGGGTTCGGATCAGACGCGTCCGGCCAGGACCTGGCCCGGCCAGTCGTCGCCCGACCCGCGGTCGGCGACCGTGAAGGGGACGGTCCGCTCGAAGCCGTCGCTCGCGACGGCCTTCGGATGCGCGGACCACGGCTTGGTACCCCGCTGCCCCGTAGGGCCCCGCGCGACGAGCCACTCCACGGCCCGGTCGAAGAGTCCGATGACGGCGGGGATGTCGTCGGCCCCGCCGGGCCTGATCCGCAGGGGCTCCCGGCTGATGTCGTTCATGATCAGAGGCTGGGCGGGCCGAGCGCGCCGGGTCCAGGGAGAATGCGCCGCATGAGACTCTTCGCCGCGGTGCGGCCGCCGGACGCCGTGACCTCTGAACTGGCCGCCGTCACCGCCGCGTTGCGGGACCTGCCCGGCTCCGGCGCGCTGCGCTGGGCCGCCCGGGACAGCTGGCACTTCACGCTCGCGTTCATGGCCGAGGTGCCGCCGGAGACCCTGCCCGACCTCACCGCCCGCCTGGCGCGGGCCGCGCACCGCACCCCGCCCTTCACCCTCGCCCTGCGCGGCGGCGGGCGCTTCGGCGACCGGGTGCTGTGGGCCGGCGTCACGGGGGAGGCGGCCGCGCTGCGCCACCTCGCCGGGCGGGCGGACGCGGCGGCGCGCAAGGCGGGGATCGCGATGGAGGAGCCCCGGCACTACCGCCCGCACCTGACGCTGGCCCGCGGCCACGGGGCGACGGACCTGCGTCCCTACGCCGAGGCCCTCGCCCCCTTCGAGGGCACCCCCTGGACGGTGGCCGAGCTGATCCTCGTACGCAGCGTCCTGCCGAAGAGCGGTGTGCCGGGGGAGCGGCCCCGCCACGAGACGGTCGGGAGGTGGCCGCTGGGAGGCGGCGCCCGGCTTCCGGACGCGGCCGGTTAACCTCGACGGTGTGGACCCGAAGACCAGAAACCGGATCATGGCCGGTGTGCTCGTGATGATGTTCGTCGTGGTGGCGGTGGCGGCCGCGTTCGGCGGCTAGCCGGGCGCGACCGCCCCGCGTACCCCTCAGGGGCTGCTACCAGGCGAAGGACTCCGGTGACGGGCCCGGCCCGGGGAAGATCTCGTCCAGCGAGTCGAGCAGTTCCCGCGGCAGCTCCAGCTCGACGGCGCGCAGCGCGGAGGCGAGCTGCTCGGCGGTGCGCGGGCCGACGATCGGCGCGGTGACCCCGGGCCGCGTCAGCAGCCAGGCGAGCGCGACCTCGCCGGGCTCAAGGCCGTGCTTGTCGACCAGGTCCTCGTACGCCTGGACCTGCGCGCGCACCTCCGGCTTGGCCAGCTCGGCGGCGGCCCGTCCGCCGCTGCGGCGGGCACCCTCCTGCTTCTTCAGCGCGCCGCCCAGCAGGCCGCCGTGCAGCGGCGACCAGGGGATGACGCCGACGCCGTACTCCTGGGAGGCCGGGAGCACCTCCATCTCGGCGTCGCGCACGGCGAGGTTGTACAGGCACTGCTCGCTGACGAGGCCGAAGGTGCCGCGCCGGGCCGCGATCTCGTTGGCCTGGGCGATCTTGTAGCCGGGGAAGTTGGAGGACCCGGCGTAGAGGATCTTGCCCTGCTGGACCAGGACGTCGACGGCCTGCCAGATCTCCTCGAACGGCGTGTGCCGGTCAATGTGGTGGAACTGGTAGATGTCGATGTAGTCGGTCTGGAGCCGCCGCAGCGACGCCTCGACGGCGCGGCGGATGTTGAGCGCGGAGAGCCGGTCGTGGTTGGGCCAGACGGCCTCGCCGTCGGCGGTCATGTTCCCGTACACCTTGGTGGCGAGGACGACCTTGTCGCGCCGCTCGCCGCCCTGCGTGAACCAGGTGCCGATGATCTCTTCCGTGCGGCCCTTGCCCGCGCCCTGGCCGTACACGTTGGCGGTGTCGAAGTAGTTGACGCCCGCGTCGAGCGCGGTGTCCATGAGCGAGTGGCTGTCGGGTTCATTGGTGAACGGCCCGAAGTTCATGGTGCCGAGCGTGAGCCGGCTGACCTTGAGCCCCGTGCGTCCCAGCTGCGTGTACTTCATGAGGCCCTAGCCAACGGGGTGGAGTGGGCTCCAGGCAAGGGGGTTCGGGTCAGTCGCGGGGGAAGCGGTCGGTTTCGAGGACGAGATCGACGACGGTGCCGGTCAGGTCGATCTCCTCACCGAAGTCGGACTTCGACTCGGTGCGGTACTCGCCTTCCTTGGGGTCGGTGTAGACGTGGCAGCGGCGCTGATACGGGTCGGCGATGAGGTAGACGGGGACGCCCGCCTCGGCGTACGCGGCCTTCTTCGGGCCGTAGTCGTTCATTGCGGTGCCCCGGGAGATCACCTCGGCGATGAACTCCACGTCCTGGTACCGCCAGCGGCCTTGCCCATCCTTCTTGGCCGTTTCGCTCAGCTTTGCGACGTCCGGGCAGAAGCCGTTGTCAAGGCCCGGAAAGTCGATGCGTACGTCGGACGTCACCCGGACGTCCATACCGAACTGGTCCTCCAGGGCCCGCACGATCCTGCGGATGATCTGCCAGTGATTGTCCCGTTGCGGCACCATTGAGACAGCCCCCTCGACGACCTCTGCCTTGATACCCTCGGGGACCATCCGCTCGATGAGCTCGAACCATCGGTCCAAGTCCCACTCGTCGTCATCTTCGGCCATGGCGATCCTGTCGGTCTCTACGACGGTCATCGTGGCGCTCCTCCCCGGCCGCCCTCGGTCGAGTGCAGCCGCGCAGTACAACGATACGCACGGTGCCGAGGGCACGTCCGGTCACGACCCTCCGAGCCACCCCGCCGCGTCGAGCCGGAGCGCGTCCGGGGGAACGACCGTACGCAGGCCGGACTCCAACTCGCCGAGCCGCCGGGCCCCGAGGGCCTGCGCCCATTCCGCCCGCAACTGGTCGAAGACCACCGCCGAGCGGCGCAGCGCGTCGAGGCCGTGCGGAGTGAGGCGGATCAGCTTGCGGCGGGCGTCGGCGGGGTCGTCGGTGCGGGCCGCGTAGCCGAGGGCGACGAGGCGGTCGACGGTCTTGCCCGCGGCCTGCTTGGAGACGCCGAGGCGGCGGCCGACCTCGCTGGCGGTGGCGCCCGCCGCGCCGATGGCCTGCATCGCGAAGCCGTGGGCGGGGCGGAGGTCGGGGTGGCCCTGGCGGGCGAGTTCGGCGTGGAGGCGGTCGATGAGGGTGCGGAAGCCCGCGAAGAGGAGGAGGGGCAGCTCGTACCCCCTGCCATTCTCCTTGTGCCGTTCGTCAACCTGGTTTACCTTCACATCGTCAACCATGTTGTCGATAGTAGGGGGTACGCCATGCCCGTCAGGTTCACCGAGCACACCGTGGAGAGCGCGCCGACCGCGTCCCGCCCCGCCATGGAGCGGGTGACGCAGGCCTTCGGGCAGCTGCCGGACGCCGTGGCGCGGCTCGCCGAGTCGCCGGAACTGCTCAACGGCTTCCTGGAGTTGAGCGCCGCCTTCGAACGTACGACGCTGGAGCCCGTGGCCCGCGAGGTCGTCATCATGACGGTCGCCGCCCGCAACGACTGCCACGTCTGCGTGGCCCTGCACACGGGGAAGCTGCGCAAGCTGGGCGCGGGGCCGGAGCTGGTGGCGGCCCTGCGCGAGCAGCGGGAGCTGCCGGACGTGCGGCTCGAAGCGGTGCGGCAGTTCACGCTGGCCGTGCTGGCGACGGCGGGCGGCGTCGGCGACGAGGAGCTGAAGGCATTCCTGTCCCAGGGCCACACCGAGCGCAACGCCCTCGAAGTCGTCCTCGGTATCGGTACGTACACGATGTCGACGCTGGCGAACCGGCTGACGGGGGCGATCTGACCGAGTCGGCCGGGCAGACCGGTCCTTGGTGCCGGTACCGTCAACACCCTTACATCCAGGCGGGGTTGGCCGACAATGGAGGCCTCGGCATGAGTCTGATGGCATGCCCATGACTCGGGGGTGGTCGCATGGGGTCCGTGGACGTGGTCGCGGAAGCGGTGCGCGTGATGACGGGGTTCGCAGGTGGCGCGGCGGGCGCGGTGGGGGCTGAGGTGGGGCAGACCGTCTCCGATCTCGTACGGCAGCGCGTCGGCGGGGATCCCTCCGGGCGGGCGGCGCTGGACGTCGTGGAGGAGAGGCCGCAGGACCCGGAGGCGCTGGCCGCGCTGCGGGAAGCGGTGCGGGAGCGGGTCGCGGCTGACCCGGAGTTCGCCGCCCGGCTCGCGGAGGCGCTGGCGGGCCCGCCTCCGGCCGGTCCTCCCGCGGCCGGTCCGCCACCGGCCGAGCCCCCTCGGGAGTACACGGGCAGCATCGTGATCGACGGCGGGGCGAAGGTGCGGGGCAGCACCCTGTCACTGGGTCCCGTGACCTTCAACAACACTCCGGGCGGGCGGACGGCGCTCGTCGCGTGCCTGGCCGTCCTCGTCGTACTCATCGTCCTCGCCGTCTACGGCGGCACGCAGGCATTCAGTGGTGACGACTCGCCGGGCGGCGAGGGTGGGGTGGCCGCGTCCGGGGTGAAGGCGGGTGACGCCACGGTCGGCGGCGCCGGTACGGGCGCGGGGGACGGGGAGTGGAAGCCGCAACCGCTCGCCGACGCCGACGCGGTCATGCGGGTCCTGCCCGGTACGACCAGTCTGGAGTCGGGCTGGACGGTGAGCAGTGAGCCCACCGCGGACGTCTCCTCGCAGGACGACGGCTCGACGTACGAGGCCACGGTCGCGTACCAGGGAAGCCATGGCATGGACACCCGGTTCCGTGTCCTCGCGTACCCGAGTACCGGCAAGGCCTCCGCCGCCTTCCGTGCGCTGAGCCGGAAGGCGGCCGATGGAGGCGCGCGGCGGATGACGATGCCGGCGGTCGGCGACGAACTCGTCGCGTTCTCTGTTTCGGAGGGCGGCGGGGGGTACGTCACCGAGACCACCAACTACACGATGGTCCGCACCGGCACGGTGCTCACCGTCGTCACCGGCGAGGACAACGAGGATCGCCGCTACGACAGCGACGACCTCCGGTCCGTCACCCAGCTGATGTCCGACCGCGCGCGGGCCGCGCAGGCGCGCTGAGGAAGGCGGTCCAGGTGCCGGGGGATATCCGGAGGGTGGGTCCGGCGGGGTTCAGCTTTGAGTCGCGGATGTGGATGGTGGTGGGGGTGGCGGCGACTTCCAGGCATTCGCCTTCGCTGCCGCTGTATGTGGACTTGGTCCAGGTGAGGGCTACCTCCAGGCATTCGCCTTCGTCGGTGCTGTAGCTGCTCTTGAACCAGTTGAAGCCCACGCTCATAGTCCCTGCGCCACCTGTTCGATCAGCTTCGCTGACTCTTCCGGGTTTAGAGCCTGCGCCCGCAGAATGCCATATTTGCCGAACAGGTCTCCCAGGTCTGGCTGTTCGCTTACGAAGTAGCCGCCGCGGTGTCCTTCGAGGTAGGCAAGCTGACGACGCTCTGCGGTCTCCAAGAGAATCATGGAGCCGTTCAGCCCCGCGTGGACGTGCCGCGCATGCGGCATGACCTGGATCTCGACGTGCCGCAACCGTCCGATGTCGAGGATGTGGTGCAACTGCTCCTTGAGGACGGGCGGGCCGCCGATGGGGCGGGTGAGAGTGCTCTCCTCCAGTACGTAACTGACATTCGGCGCGGGTTTGCGATGGAACAGCCGCTGGCGACCCACACGGTCGACCACCCGCTTCTCCACCTCCTCATCGTCCAGCGTCGGGTAGCAGTTGCAGTTGTAGACCGCCCGGGCATACGCCTCCGTCTGGAGCGAACCGGGGATCACGTGGCTCTGGTACACGTGCAAGGCGGAGGCCTTCTTCTCCTCGGCCAGATAATCCTCGGTCCACGGCCGCAGCCCACTGCCCCCGAACTCCTTCTCCGCGAGCAGCGTCAGTGCACCTTGTGCACCCAGCACCTGATCAGCGATCTCGACCAACTTGCCCTTGGGCGGTCGCTCCCCCCGCTCCACCATCGCCACCTGCGACTTGGAGTACTGGACATGCGCGCCCAGCGCCTCCAGGGTGAGTCCGGCGCGCTCGCGGTAGAACCGCAACAGCGCGCCGAACGTCTCCGACCCTCGTTCACCGGAGTGCACAACGTCCTCCCCAAGTGCACAGCGCAGCACGTCACCTGCGAATCCCTGGTCACAGTATGTGAGCGCCCGACAACATCTGCCGCATGAACTCGGAAACGTCATCACTCAGGGTCCACGACTGGATCCCGGCCTCCGGCCACGCCCTGCGGCACGCGGGTATTCACTTCGACGCGGTACGGATCGAAGGCGCGCTGGGCGAGCAGGTCGCGTACGACCTGATGCAGTTCACGGACTTCCGCGCGGGCCCGATCGTCCGCGAGGCGACGGGCGGGCGCTACCTCTACTTCCTGCTGCCCCCGCGGGCGGCAGACTCGTACACGTGGCCGGTCGGCGCGCGTGCGCTGAGCAGGCGGGCGGGGAACCTCGCGTACGTGGGCGTGCCCGCGCTGGACGGCTACACGTGGCCGCTGGACTGGAGGTCACGCCCGACGAGTGAAGTCCCGTTCGTGGAGGGCGATCTGTTGCACGAGGCGACTGAACGGGCGGTACGGTGACCGATGGCAGCGACGAAGACCGGCACGAGAGTCAGTACTGCTTCAGCTGCCCCGGCCGCTCAAAGTAGAAGCCCCTCGGCCCGAGTTGTTCTCCGTCCTCGACAGGCGGCCAAGATGCTGCCACGCCCTCAAGGAGCGAGCTCCCGTTGAGGACATGCTTGCCGTCGAACCAACGGCCCGTGAAGCCGAACATGTGAGTTCCCCGGCTCAGCCCCAACAGCCCCAACGTGACGTGCGTCGCCGAGACGGGCACGCCGCCGGAGACCAACGGGAGAGACAGGAAGAGGTTCCTCTTCTCGCGTGCCGCGGGCCCGGTCCACAGGGCGAGGGTGACTCTCGGCTCGTTCAGATCCGGGATACATCCGCGCACGTAGTACGGCTTGGCCACCGGAGTGGCCGTGTAGTGCCACAGTGCAGCCGCGAGGGCCCGCTGTGTGCGTGCCAGTACGTCCGGCGGGGTGGCTGCTAGTTGACCCATGACGGGCACTTTCGCATCCCTCTGCAGTAGGCGGTGATCACCCCGACCGGAGTGTCCTTCCGCGTGAGCGCTGTCGTGGCTCCTTCCTGCTCAACTGCTGAGGGGTACGGAAAATCCTCTCCCTTCCAGCGTGGCCCCGGCTGCCGTGCCGTGCGCGCCGGGCGCCTTCCGGTACCGCCCCGGCGTGACGCCGAACGTCCGGGTGAACGCGTGCGAGAGGGCGTACGGGGAGCTGTAGCCGACCTGGCGGGCCACCGCCTCCAGGGGGTGCGTCGTCTCGCGCAGCAGCTTGGCCGCCCGGGACATGCGCCACCAGGTGAGGTACGTCATCGGGGCGCGGCCCACCAGGGCCGTGAAGCGGCGGGTGAGCGTGGCGCGGGAGACGCCGGTGCGGGAGGCCAGGGTGTCGTTGGTCCAGGGGGCCTCGGGGGAGGAGTGCAGGAGGCGCAGGGCCTCGGCGACCACCGGGTCGCCGAGCGCGGCGGGCCAGCCCCGGCCCGACGCGTGGTCCGTCGCCCAGGCCCGCACCATGTAGACGAGGAGCAGGTCGAGGAGGCCGGTGACCGCCACGTCCGCCCCGGGGCGCGCCGCCCCCGTCTCGCGGCCCAGCAGGCCGATCGCCGCCCGCAGCTCCGGATGGCGCCCGGCGCGCCGGGGCAGGTGCACGACCTCCGGGAGCTCCGCGAGCAGCGGGTGGGCGTGACGGCGGTCGAAGCGGTACTTGCCGCAGAGCAACTCCGCCGCCGCCCCCGGCTGTTCGGCGCCCGCGTCCGGCGGCCGCCGCCACCGCTCGAAGGGCACCGCCCGTGCCACCGTGTCCGCGTCGGCCGATGAGTCCGCGAGGACGTGACCCGCGCCGCGCGGCAGCAGCACGGCGTCACCCGTGGCGAGCGTGAGCGGCGCCCCGCCGTCGTCCGGCAGCAGCCGGCAGCCGCCCTCGAGGACCACGTGGAAGCCCACCCCGTCGTAGGCGGGCAGCCGGGTGCACCAAGAGCCCGCGGCCCTGACCCGGTGGGCGTCGGGCCGCCCGGTCCGCGCCGCCGCGATCGCGTCGCTCACTACGTCCATGGGGGCAGCGTAGGCGGGCGGCGCAACAGGGTGGCGGTGAGGCGTACGCGTATTCAGGTGAGCGCCGGAGGCATTGAGACGCTCACCGCCCGCTCCCTACCGTCGAGCACATGGACGAACACACAGACGGCCCCCTCCTGTTGGGCGAGGTCGAGGTCCGGCGCGTCATCGAGCTGGAGGCGCCCTTCCTCCCGCCCGCCGCGCTCGTGCCCGGCGTGCCCGAGGAGCTGTGGCACGCGCACCGCGACTGGCTCGCGCCCGACTTCTGGGACCCCGAGAGCGGCCGGGTCATGGCCGCCGTACAGACCTGGGTGCTCAGGAGCGAGGGGAAGACCGTCCTCGTCGACACCGGGGTCGGCAACGGCCGGGACCGGCCGGACGCGCCGCACTTCGCGCACCTCGACACCGGCTTCCTCGCCCGGCTGGCCGCCGCCGGGGTGCGCCCCGAGGACGTCGACATCGTCGTCAACACCCATCTGCACGGCGACCACGTCGGCTGGAACACCCGGGAGCAGGACGGCGACTGGGTGCCCACCTTCCCCAACGCCACCTACCTCATGCCGGCCGCCGACCACGCCCACTTCGGCCCCCGGGGCGCGGACGAGGAGAGCCGCGATCCGGTCTTCACGGACAGTGTCGCGCCGGTGGACCGGGCCGGGCGGACCCTGCTGTGGAGCGGCTTCCACCGCATCGACGCCCAGCTCACCCTGGAGGCCGCGCCGGGCCACACCCCCGGCTCGTCCGTCCTGCGCCTCGCCTCGGGCAGCGACCGGGCCGTCTTCGTCGGCGACCTGCTGCACACCCCGGTGCAGATCCTCGAACCCGCCCACAGCAGCTGCCTGTGCGCGGACCCGAGGGAGGCCGCAGAGACCCGCGTGCGGATCCTCGGCCGGGCCGCGGACGAGCGGGAGCTGGTCGTCCCCGCGCACTTCCGCGGGGCGGGCGCGGCCCAAGTGCGCCGGGAGGGCGGGAGGTTCGCCGTCAGCCGATGGGCCGCATGAGCGCCGCGTAGGGGCCGCCGATGCCCCACGCCTGCGCCATCGCGTCCGCGAAGGCCCCGGCCAGCTTGTGCTCACCGCTCGCGTTCGGATGCGTACCGTCGTAGGTGTCGAGAGCGATGTCGTACGAGGGCGGGGGCGAGGCCAGGAGCAGCGGGGAGCGGCCCGTGTCCAGGTCGGCGGCCGTCTTCGCGAGGAGTTCGTTGAAGCGGTCGACCTCGGCGGCGAACGGCGCGTCCGACGCGGCCCGGATGTTCGGTATCACCGGCAGGAGGACCATGCGGATTCCCGGGTTCGCGGAGCGGGCCCGCGCGATGAACTCCCGGACGTTGCCGGCGGTCTGCTCCGCGTTCGTGTAGAAGCCGAGGTCGATCAGGCCGAGGGAGATCAGCAGGACGTCGGCGGGGTCGCGGGCCAGCGCGTCGGCGATGCGCGGCGCCATGTGCAGCCAGCCCTCGCCCCAGCCCGCGAGGTGGTGGCGGGGGAAGTCCGGGGACGCGTCGGCGTAGTCGTGGGAGAGGGGCTCTCCCGCCGCCTTGTCGTAGAGGGCGCTGCGCGGGCCCACCACCGCGAACTCCCCGGCGCCGAGGGTGTCGCGCAGGTGCTGCCACATCCGGTGGCGCCAGGTGTGTTCCCCGGCGCTTCCGATCGTCATCGAGTCGCCGACGAACATGAACCTGAGCATCCGCACATCATGGCGGATCAGGCCCGGCACCTGCGATGTGAGGCTCGGCACGCCGGGCGCCGGTGCCGGATGGCACGCTTGGGCCCATGCGTTCGCTTCGGGCTGTTCCGTCTGTCCTCGCCGGTGCCGTGCTGCTCCTCGCCGTGACAGCGTTTTCTGCGTCTTCCGCGTCTTCCGCGTCTTCTGCGCATGCCGCGCCCGACGGCCACGACGGGTTCACCGTCAAGGACCCGCGGATCGTCGAGTCCAGCGGCCTGGCCGCCTCCCGCGCCCACCCGGGCGTCTACTGGACACACAACGACCAGGACAAGGGCGCCTATCTGTACGCGGTCGACTCGCGGACCGGCAAGACGGTCGCCACCGTCACCATGAGCGGGGTCGGCGCGCCCCGTGACGTGGAGGCGATCTCGGTGGGCGCCGACGGCGACCTCTACGTCGGCGACATCGGCGACAACCTCGGCGGCACCTGGCCGAACGTGTGGATCTACCGGCTGCCCGAGCCGAAGACGCTGAAGGACCAGACCGTGCGCGCCACGCAGTACGTCGTGAAGTACGCCGACGGGGCGCGGGACGCGGAGGCGCTGATGGTGCATCCGAAGACCGGGCGGATCTACATCGCCGACAAGAAGGAGGAGGGCGGCAGCCTCTACGAAGGGCCCGCCGAGATGTCCGCCTCCGGGACGAACGTCTTCAAGAAGATCGCCGACACCGACCTGTGGGTGACGGACGGCGCCTTCTCGCCCGACGGCGAACAGCTGGCCCTGCGCGGGTACTTCGGCGGGATCTCCTACGCCTGGAAGGGCGCGGGGAAGAAGCCCGAGCGGGAAGGGCGGCTGAGCGTGCCCTTCCAGCGGCAGGGCGAGTCGGTGACGTACACCCCGGACGGCACGACCCTGATGTACGGCACCGAGGGCGCGCAGAGCCAGGTCACGCCCGTGGAGGTGCGCGGCAAGGGCGGGGGCGGCTCCGGTCCGGCGTCCGGCGGCGGCGGTGGTTCGGACGGCTCCCCGGGGAGCGGGGGCCTCGACGGCGGAGTCAAGACCGGGGCGATCGTGGCCGGTGCCGTGCTGCTCGTCTTCTTCGGGCTGAAGCGGCTGACGCGCAGGCGCTGAGAGGCAGGAGCCTTCCGGGTCACGCGTCCCGGTCACGCGGCCAGGTCATACGTCCTGGTCACGTGTCCTGTTCGCGCCGCGCGACCATGACGTCCAGGCCGTCCAGGAGGCGCTGGAGCCCGAACTCGAAGTGGTCGAAGTCCGTGCCGAACGCGTCGTGGGAGAGCGTCGCGAGCGTGGGGTAGCGGCCGCTGCGCATGGCGCGGTCGAGGGTCGGCGTCTGCGCCTCCCAGAACGCCTGGTCCGACAGGCCGGTCGTCTGCGCCGCCTCCATCTCGTGCACCTGAGTGCGGGCGGCGCCGGTGACGTAGCCCTCCACCATCACGATGACGCCGATCAGTTCGGGGTCGCTCAGGCCCATCGTCCTGATCCGTGACAGGGTCCGGTCCAGGCCGCCGACCGCGCCGGGGCCGAGCACCGGACGGGCCTGGTTGACGTGGAGCAGCCAGGGGTGGCGGCGGTAGCGGACGAGGGTCTCGCGGGCGTACGTCTCGACGCCCTCGCGCCACCCGCCCGTCCAGGAAGCGTCCTCCTCCGGCGGCGCGTAGACGCGGTCCAGCATCAGGTCGAGGAGGACGCCCTTGCCGGGGACGTAGCGGTACAGGGACATCGTGCCCGTCCCCAGCTCCGTGGCGAGCCTGCGCATCGAGACCGCCGCGATCCCCTCGGCGTCCGCGAGGCGCACAGCCTCGGTGACGATCCGGTCCAGGGTGAGGGTCGGCTTGGGGCCGCGCGTGGGACGCGCGGCCTCGTCCCAGAGAAGCTCCAGGCTCCGGGAGATGTCGCTGCCGGTGCGCCGGTCGTCGCCGCCGTTCGTGCTCGTCATGTACTCACCCTAATCGCCCCGGCAAAAAATGGGTACGGTGTACCCACGGGAACTGGGTACGGTGTACTCTTGACTGAGTACGGCGTACCCAGAAGCGGGGCGCCGCAGGACCGGAGGGCGGGCGATGAACAGGGACAGGAACAGGCGCGAGAACGGGAACGGCTTCGCGGTGCGGGCCGAAGGGCTCCAGAAGCGGTACGGGGACAAGTACGCCCTGGACGGCTTCGATCTCCACGTCGAGCAGGGCACCGTGCACGGACTGCTCGGCCCCAACGGCGCGGGCAAGACCACCGCCGTGCGGATCCTCTCCACCCTCGTACGGCTCGACGGCGGCCGCGCCGAGGTGGCCGGCGCCGACGTGGTGCGCGAACCCGCGTCGGTCCGCGCCCGCATCGGCCTCACCGGCCAGTACGCCGCGGTCGACGAGATCCTCACCGGGCGGCAGAACCTGGAGATGTTCGGCCGCCTCTTCCACCTCGGCGCCCGCCGCGCCGCACTGCGCGCCGAAGAACTCCTGGAGCAGTTCCACCTCCAGGACGCGGCGGAGAAGGGCGCGGGACAGTACAGCGGCGGCATGCGGCGCAGGCTCGACCTCGCCGCCTCGATGATCCTCGCGCCCGCCGTGCTCTTCCTGGACGAGCCGACCACCGGGCTCGACCCGCGCAGCCGCCTCGAAGTGTGGGACACGGTACGGGAGTTGGTCGCGGGCGGCACGACCGTGCTGCTCACCACGCAGTATCTGGAGGAGGCCGACCGGCTCGCCTCCCGTGTCACCGTCATCGACCGGGGCCGGGCCATCGCCGACGACACCCCCGACGGCCTGAAGAACACCGTGGGCGGCAGCCACCTCGACGTCGTCGTGCGCGAGGCCGCCGACCTGCCCGCCGCCGTACGGGCCGTCGCCCGCGTCTGCGCCGGCGAACCCCTCGTCGTCGACGTCGAGCGACGCGTGCAGGCCGCCGTGACCGACCGCGTCGCCGCCCTCACGGACGTGGCGCGCACCCTTCAGGACGAAGGCGTCGCCGTCGAGGACATCGGCCTGCGCAGGCCGAGCCTGGACGAGGTGTTCCTGCGCCTGACCGGTCAGCCCTCAGAGACCGCCGAACCCGCCGCCACCGCGGCGGGCACCCACCTGGAGAAGGAGGTCGCGGCATGAGCGTCGCCCTCACCGCCGACACCTCGCACGGCCGGCTCTTCTGGGCCTTCGCCGACTGCGCGAACGTCACCCGGCGCTACCTCACGCACTTCCTGCGCCAGCCCGTCACCATCGCCTGGCAACTGGGCTTCCCCATCATCTCCGTACTCCTCTACGGCTTCGTCTTCGGCGAGGCCATGAAGGTGCCCGGCGGCGGGGACGACGGCGACTACAAGCAGTTCCTGATGCCCGGCATGTTCGTGATGACCATGGCCTTCGGCTTCATGAACACCGCCATGGCCGTCGTCACGGACGCCTCCAAGGGCGTCATCGACCGCTTCCGCTCCATGCCGATGGCCCCCTCGGCGGTCGCGTCCGGGCGCGGCGTCGCCGACCTCGTCGTGGCCTGTGCGGAGCTGGCCATCCTCGCGCTGACCGCCCTTGCCATCGGCTGGCGCTCCAGCGCCGGGTTCCTCGACACCGCGCTCGCCTTCGGGCTGCTGCTGTTCCTGCGGTTCAGCCTGATCTGGGTGGGGGTCTTCCTCGGCCTCGTCGTGCCGACCCCGGAGGCGGCGGGCGGCCTCTACGCGGTGGCCTTCCCGCTCACGATGATCTCCAGCGTCTTCGTGGCGCCGTCCCTGATGCCGGGCTGGCTGGCGCCGGTCGCCGCGTGGAACCCGGTCTCGTCGACGGGCACCGCCACGCGGGAGCTGTTCGGCAACCCGGGCGCGGGAGGCGGGAGCTGGGTCGAGCAGCATGCCGTACTGATGGCCGTGGTGTGGCCGGTGGTGATCTCCTTGATCTTCCTGCCCCTGGCGGTACGGAAGTTCAAGCAGCTGAGCCGGTGAGGGCCCCGTAAGGGGCGCGGGGAACTGCGCGACCAGCCCCCACGCGCCCGTAAGACGAAGAACCGGAACTACAGCCGCTCGATCACATAATCAACGCACTCGGTGAGCGCAGCGACATCCGCAGGATCGATCGCCGGGAACATCGCCACCCGCAGCTGATTCCGCCCCAGCTTCCGGTACGGCTCCGTGTCCACGATGCCGTTGGCCCGCAGCGCCTTCGCCACCGCCGCCGCGTCAACCTCTTCGGAGAAGTCGATCGTGCCGATGACCTGCGACCGCTTGGCCGGGTCCGTGACGAACGGCGTCGCGTACTTGGACTCATCCGCCCAGCCGTACAGCGTGCGGGAGGACTCGGCGGTGCGGCCGGTGGTGAACCGCAGGCCGCCCTGGGAGTTCATCCACTCCAGCTGCTCGCCGAGCAGGAAGAGCGTCGCGAGCGCCGGGGTGTTGTACGTCTGGTTCTTGCGGGAGTTGTCGATCGCCGTCGGCAGGCTGAAGAACTCCGGTACGTGCCGGCCGGACGCGTGGATCCGCTCGGCGCGCTCGATCGCCGCCGGGGAGAACACGCCGATCCACAGACCGCCGTCCGAGGCGAACGACTTCTGCGGGGCGAAGTAGTAGACGTCCGTCTCGGCGATGTCGACCGGCAGGCCGCCCGCGCCGGACGTGGCGTCCACCAGGACCAGGGAGCCCTCGTCGGCGCCGGCGACGCGCTTGACGGGCGCCGCGACGCCGGTCGACGTCTCGTTGTGCGTGAAGGCGTACACGTCGACGCCCGCCTCCGCGGCGGGGTCCGGGTGCGTGCCCGGGTCGCTCGTGATCACGGACGGCTCGGCCAGCCACGGGGCGAGCTTCGCCGCCTTCGCGAACTTGGAGGAGAACTCGCCGAAGCTCAGGTGCTGCGACTTGTTCTCGATCAGTCCGTGCGTCGCCACGTCCCAGAAGGCGGTCGAGCCGCCGTTGCCCAGGATGACCTCGTACCCCTCGGGGAGGGAGAAGAGGTCCTTGACGCCCTCACGCACCCGGCCCACGAGGTTCTTGACCGGGGCCTGGCGGTGGGACGTGCCGAGCAGGGAGGTGCCGGTGGCGGCCAGGGCGTCCAGCGCCTCCGTCCGCACCTTGGAGGGGCCCGCGCCGAAACGTCCGTCGGCGGGCTTCATGTCAGCGGGAATCCGGATCTCAGCCACGGGGTGAGCCTAGCGGCTCAGGGCGCGGGGTTCTCCTGGTGTCCGGCCGCTGAGATCCACTGCCCCTTGGCCTCCACGCCACGGGACTCCGCCCCGGACCCCGCTCCTCAAACGCCGGAGGGGCTGGATTTGAGGCGCACCGGCAGCTCGTAGAGGTCGTTCTGGGTGACCACGGGCTTGTGCCGGAGTTCCGCGCGGGGGACCGCCAAGGTCAGGTCCGGGAAGCGTTCGTACAGGGCCGGGAGCGCCACGCCCGCCTCCAGGCGGGAGAGGGCCGCCCCGGGGCACACGTGCGGGCCGTGGCCGAAGGAGATGTGGCGGGTGGCGGACGCGCGGGTGACGTCGAACTCGGCCGCCGTGGGACCGTGGGCCTTCTCGTCCCGGCCGATCGCGCCGTACGAGACGATCAGCGCGTCCCCGGCGGGGATCACCTTGTCGCCGACGGATACGTCCTCGGCGGCGAAGCGGATCAGGACATGGGAGGTCGGCGTCGAGTGGCGCAGGGTCTCCTCCACCACCGCGTCCCAGCCGACCTGGCCCGCGCGGACGAGTGCGAGCTGCTCGGGGTGCGTGGAGAGGTTGACGACGGCGTTGACGATGAGGGAGATCGTCGTCTCGTGACCCGCCGCGACCATCAGCTGGAGCGTGGAGACGATCTCCTCGTCGGTGAGGCGGTCGCCGCCCTCGGAGGCCGCGATCAGCGCGCTGGTCAGGTCGTCGCCCGGCGCCGCGCGGCGGGCCGCCACGGTCCTGCCCATCATCGCGGCCAGCTCGCCGAGCGTCGCCACGACCTCCTCCGGCGGCGTCTGCGTGGAGAAGAACTTGTCGAACAGGACCTTCAGCCGCGGATGGTCGGCCTCGTCGATGCCCATCAGGTCGCTGATGACGTACATGGGCAGGGGATAGGCGAACGCGGCCTTCAGGTCGACCACTTCGGCGTCCGAGACGGCGAGTCTGTCCAGCAGGCCGTCCGTCAGCTCCGTGATCCGCTCCCGCATGCGCTCCACGCGGCGCGGCGTCAGCGCCTGCGCGACCAGCGACCGCAGCCGGCGGTGCTCCTCGCCGTCGACCGTCAGCATGGAACGGCCCGGGTTGGCGAGGCCGATCAGCGGCCAGTCGGCGGGTATCTCGCCGCGCCGCCAGGCGCCCCAGACCTCGATGTCCTTCACCAGCCGCTTGTCGGTGAGGAGTTGCCGCGCCTCCGCGTGGTGCGTGACCGCCCACACCGGCACACCTCCCGGCAGCTCCGCCTCGACGAGCGGGCCCGCCGCGAGCAGCCGGGCGCTCTCACCGTCCAGGTCGGTGACGAACGGGTCCAGGGCGATTCTGGCGGGGTTGTCGGTCACTTGAGGTCTCCAAACGCTGAGGTCGGGGTCGGGTTGAAGCTCACCGGCAGATCGGTGAGGCCGCGCAGCCACGGCGACGGGCGGCGGGTCAGGTCCCGCGCGGGCACCGCCAGATCGAGGTCGGGCAGCCGGTCGAGGAGCACCTCGATGCCGGTCCGCGCGACGGCCTCGGCGACCTCCTGGGCGGGGAAGGGGCAGCGGTGCTCGCCGTGGCCGAAGGCGAAGTGGGCGCTGTTGCCGCCGGTCAGGGCGGAGCCGTCGGTGCGCACCTGCGGGTCGGCGTTGGCGGCGCCGAGGCCGAGCAGCAGCAGGTCACCGGCGTGCACGCGGCGACCGCCGAGCTGCGTGTCCCGTGAGGCCCAGCGGCCCGCGACGTTCTGGGTGGGGGTGTCCTCCCACAGGACCTCGTTCATGGCCTCGGCGACACTGTGCCGACCGCCGAAGAGGGAGGCGGCGAAGCGGTCGTCGGTGAGCATCAGCCGCAGCGAGTTGCCGATCCAGTCGGCGGTCGGCTGGTGCCCGGCGGCCATCATCACCATCAGGTCCTGCGCGATCTCCTCGTCGCTGAACCCGTCCGCGCCGTCCGTGAGCTGTGTCCGCAGCATGTACGAGGCCACGTCCTCGCCCGGCGCCTCGTGCTTGTCGGCGATGAGCCGCGCCATCGACGACGCGAGGTGCTGCTGGCCCGCGAGCGCCCGCTCACGGCCGTCGATCATGTCGTTCATGGCGGTGACCAGGGCGGGGCCCTGCTCGTCCGGGAAGCCGTAGATGCGGGCCAGGACCCGCACCGGCAGCAGCATCGCGTACTCGGCGATCAGGTCGGCGGCGCCCTTGCCGCAGAACCGGTCGATCAGCTCGTCCGCGAACTTCTCGGCGTGCGCCTTCAGCTCGAACGGGTCGACGGCCTCCAGCGCCTGCGCGATCATCGCGGCCCGCCGGGTGTGCCGCTCGCCCACGGTGTAGAGGATCGACGGCTGCTTGTGGCCGATCATCGGGAGCAGCGGCCAGTCCGCGGGGATGTTCGGCCACTGGTTCCACAGCTCGGAGTCGCGGCTGAACAGCACCGGGTCGGCGGTGACCTGGTGCAGCTCGCGGTAGCCGAGCACCAGCCAGGCCGGCACGTCGCCGTCGAGCAGCACGGGCGCCACGGGCCCGTGGTCGCGGCGCATCTCCCGGTAGAGCTGGGCGGGTTCGGTGGCGAAGCGGGGGCCGGAGAGCGGGACGGGACCGGGTGTGGCGCCGGTCGCGGGGCAGGTCACTGGGCGTACTCCTGAGGGGCGTTCAGCTGAGCGACGTACAACGTCTTGAGGTGTTCCACGAGCGTGATCAGTACGTCCTTGCTGGACTGCCGGGAGCGCGCGTCGCAGTCGACGAGCGGCACCCCGGGGTCGAGGTCGAGGGCCTCACGCACCTGCTCGGGGGTGTACGCGGGCCCGCCGAAGTCGTTGCGGGCCACGATGAACGGCGTGCCGTGGTGCTCCAGGCGGTCGATCGCGTACCAGGAGTCCGACAGGCGCCGGGTGTCGACGAGGACGACCGCGCCGAGAGTCCCTGCGAAGAGGCGGTCCCACAGGAACCAGAAGCGTTCCTGGCCGGGGGCGCCGAAGAGGTACAGGACATTGCGGGCGTCGAGTGTGATGCGCCCGAAGTCGAAGGCGACCGTGGTGGACGTCTTGGCGCCGAGCCCGGCCAGGCCGCCGGTCTCGTCGATGCCCTTGCCGGCCTGCGTCATCGTCTCCTCGGTGTTGAGGGGACGGATCTCGCTGACGGAGCGGACCAGCGTCGTCTTGCCGACGCCGAAGCCGCCGACCACGACGATCTTCAGGCCGTTGTCGGCGGTCGCGGTCAGCTCCCGGCGTTCAGAGGTTGCGGAGTCCAACGAGCACCTGCTCCAGGAGTTCGGAATCGGGAAGGCTGTGGGTGGGGCCCGAGCGGGGGTGGCGGGCGCTGATCCGGCCCGCGTCCAGCAGGTCGGAGAGCAGGATGCGGGTGATGCTCACGGGCAGGCCGAGTTCGGCGGCGATCTCCACGACCGCAGTCGGCAGGCGGCACATCCGCAGGATCGCGGCGTGCTCGGACTGCATGCCGGGCATCGGACCGGACTCGGCGACGATGAGGGTCACCAGGTCGAAGGGGGCGTCGGGCGCCGACCGGCTGCGTCCGCCGGTGAGGGTGTACAGCCGGTCGGGGGAGTCGTCCCGGCCGGGGCGGCCCACGCTCATGCGGTGGGCCGGCTGCCGGGGCCGCCGCCCGCGCGGGGCGCGGCGCGCAGATGCTCGCCGAGCTGCTCGACCAGTTCGCTCATCGTGTGGCCCACCAGGCCCGCGTCGGCGTCCTCGTCGGCGACGAGCGCCAGGTGCGCGCCCTCGCCGGCCTCGACGATGAAGAGGATGCCGCCGTAGAACTCGGCCATCGCCGAGCGCACCCCGCCGGTACCGTCGCCGAACTCGGCGGACGCGCCGTGCGACAGCGACTGGATGCCGGCGGCTATCGCGGCGAGCTGGTCGGCCTGGTCGACGGAGAGCTCCGGGGTGCGGCACAGCTTCAGGCCGTCCCGGGAGAGCACGAGGGCGTGCCGGGCGCCGGGGGTGCGCTCCAGGAGGCCTTCGAGGAGCCAGGTCAGCTTGGCGTCGGTGGTGGTGCCGGGGGCCGGGGAAGCGGTGGTGGTCATCGAGGGGTGTCGCCTTCCGGGTGCTCGGGGGATGCGGGGTCGGCCGTCGGAGCGGGGCGGACGGCCTGGCGGAAGCTGCTGAAGCGGGCCGCCGTGGTGGCGGCGTCCGCGGGGCGCGGCCGCGGGTGCTCCCCCGTGTCGCTGGTGTCACCGCCGGCACGGGCCCGCTCGGCGGCGGCGAGGGTACGGCCGCGGGGGCGCTTGGGGAGCGGGATGGTTTCGGTGGGTGTGTCCAGGGCGGTGCGGGGGGTGGGGGTGCCCTCGGCCGCGGACTCGTGGGTGGGGACGGGGTCGCGGTCCACGCGGTCGAGGCCGGGGTCCGGGGTGTGGGTGTGGGGGTACGCGGGCCGGGGCTCGGGGTGGGTTTGCTGCGGTTGCGGTTGCGGCTGCGGGTGCGCGGGTCGCGGTTGGGGCGTGGTCGTCGGCTGGGCCGCCGGGGCTGGGGCCGCGGGCTGGGCCGTGGTGCCCGCCGTGGGTGTGGGGCTGTCAGGGGTGTGGGCCGGGGGCTGAACCGAGGGTGCCGACTGGGCCACGTGCTGGGGTGTGGCCGCGGGCTGGGCCGGAGCCGCGTGCCGGGCCGGGGTCAGGGCCGCGGGGCCGGTGGAGGCCGCGGGCGCGGTCGGAGCTGCGGGCTCGGTGAGGTCTGCGGGCTCGGTGGAATCCGCAGAGCTGGTTAGAGCGGCAGGCCCGCTGGAACCCGCAGAGCCGGTCAGAGCCGCAGGCCCGGTGAGAGCCGCAGGGCCCGGCAGAGCCGCCGGGCGGGCCGGAGGGGCCGGTAGGGACGAAGACGGGCTCGGGGTCGGGTCCGAGGGGCGGGAGAGGAGTTCCTGCGGGATGAGCAGGAGGACGCCCGTGCCGCCGCGCGCCGAGGGGCGGAAGGACACCGTCAGGTTGTACTTGCGTGCCAGCCTGCCGACCACCGCGAGGCCGAGCCGCGTGCCGGACAGGCCGCCGAGGCCCGTCGCCTCGCCGGACACGGCACGCTCGGCGCGGCGCAGCTGCACCGGTCCCATCACCAGGCCGCTGTCCTCGACGGAGACGATGACACCGGCCGCCACCTCCTCGATGTACACATGTACTTCGGAGGTCGGCGGCGAGAAGTTCGCGGCGTTGTCGAGCAGTTCGGCCAGGGCGTGCATGACGCCCTCGGCGGCGTGGCCCGCCACCGCGACCTCGCTGGCGGAGTGGATCCGTACGCGCTGGTATCCGCCGATGCGGCCCATCGCGCCGCGCAGGATCGACTCCATGACGATCGGCTTGGCCCAGCGGCGGCCGGAGCGGGCGCCGGTGAGCACCGCCACCGAGTCGGCGATGCGGCCGGCCTGCGCGGTCCTGTGGTCCAGGTGGAGGAGGTCGGTGAGCACGTCCTCGTCCGCGTGCCGGCCCTCCATCTCCCGCAGGTCGGCGAGGGTACCGGTGGCCAGGGCCTGCATCCGCCCCGCCGCGTTGGCGCACGCGGCAAGCGCGGCGGCCCGCTCGGACTCGGCGGTGCGCAGCCGCGCCGTCAGCTCAGTCCGTACGCGCGTGTGCTCGGCGGTGAGCTCCTCCTGCACCCGGGCGTTCTCCGCGGTCAGTTCCGCCTTGACGCGGCTGTTCTCGGCGGCCAGCTCGGTCCGTACGCGCGTGTGCTCGGCGGTGAGGTCGGCCACCTCACGCGCGTGCGCGGCGGTGAGACGGGCGTGCTCCTGCCCGAACTCGGCGGCTCTGCGCGCCTGTTCCTGCTGGAGGCGGCCCGCCTCCTGGCGCTCGGCGGCAAGGTGGCGCCGGGCCAGGGAGAGCGCCCGCAGGGCGTGGAAGGCGACGGTCACCGCGACGCTGAACGCGAGCGCCGCAGCTCCCGCCCCCCAGGCCAGGGGGGCCCGCGCGGACGCGGGCGCGAGGGCGGCGGCCGTACCGGCGAGCACCGCGGTGACGAGGGCACAGGCCAGCAGGACGAACGCGGAGGGACGCAGCGGAGGGCGCTCCGTCCCGGGGCGCGCTATGGGGGTTGGCGCGGTCATCAATCGGGGTCCTCGATCGGAAGCGACACACTCTGCTCGAACGTGCTCGGGCTTGCTCAAGCTCTGCTCAAGTTGTGGTCACTATAGGAGAGTTGGTGCCCATGGTGGGAATGTTCCCTTCCGGATCCTGATATTTCGGGTGTGGCGGGGTGGCCCCAGGGGGTGCGCGCGGAGGCATTCTGAGCCGTATGAGCGATCTCCGCAGTGACTCCGGCAGTGACCCCGGCGGCCTGGAGCGGGACCTGCGCGCGGCCGTGCGCGGCGCGGTGGACCTCTCCGTGACCGCGCGGGCCCTGCACACCATGGACGCCTCCAACTACCGTCGGGTGCCCGCCGCGGTGGTCGCCCCGCACGACGCCGACGACGTGGCGGCGGCGCTCGACGTCTGCCGGCGGCGGGGCGTGCCGGTGGTGGCGCGCGGAGCGGGCACGTCGATCGCCGGGCAGGCGACGGGTCTCGGCGTCGTCCTCGACTTCACCCGGCGGATGAACCGGATCGTCTCCCTCGACCCCGAGGCGCGGACCGCCGTGGTCCAGCCGGGGGTGATCCTCGACGACCTGCGCGCGGCGGCGGCCCCGCACGGCCTGACGTTCGGCCCGGATCCGTCCACGCACAGCCGGTGCACGCTGGGCGGGATGATCGGCAACAACTCGTGCGGGTCGCACTCGGTGGCCTGGGGGACAACGGCCGACAACGTCCACTCCCTGTCCGTCATCAGCGGCCGGGGCCACACCCTCCGCCTCGGGCAGGGCTGGACCGGGGCCCCCGAAGGCCTGCGCCCCCTCATCGACGACCACCTGGCCCTCCTGCGCACCGGCTACCCCGACCTGCCGCGCCGCATCTCCGGTTACGCCCTCGACGCCCTCCTCCCCGAACGCGGCCCCGACCTCGCCCGCGTCTTCTGCGGCTCGGAGGGCACACTCGGCCTCCTCACCGAAGCCGCCGTGCGGCTCGTCGAGGCGCCGCGCGCACGAGCGCTCGCCGTCCTCGGGTACGCCGACGAGAGCGCCGCCGCCGAAGCCGCCGTCGGCCTCCTGCCCCACGGCCCCCTGACCGTCGAGGGCATGGCGGCCGACCTCGTCCGGGGCGCGGGCCCCCGGGAGAGCGTCCTGCCCAGGGGCGGCGCCTGGCTGTTCGTGGAGACGGGCGGCGAAAGCCCGGCCGAGGCACGCGCGCGGGCCGAGACGATCGTGCGCGCCGCCGACGTCCTGGACGCCGTGGTCGTCGACGACCCGGCCGGGCAGCGCGCGCTGTGGCGCGTACGGGAGGACGCCAGCGGCACCGCCACGCGCATCACCGACTACAGCACCGACTACATCACCGACAACATCGCCCACGGCGGCGGCGACGCGTCCGGGCGGGGCCGGGGCTTCGGCACAGAGGCCTGGCCCGGCTGGGAGGACTGCGCCGTGCCCCCGGCCCGCCTCGGCGCCTACCTGCGCGACTTCCGGGCGCTGCTCGCCGAGCACGGCCTGCGCGGCACCCCGTACGGGCACTTCGGGGACGGCTGCATCCACGTACGCATCGACTTCGACCTGATCACCCCCGAAGGCGTGGCCCGCTTCCGCCGGTTCTCCGAGGAGCTGGCCGACGTCGTCGTCGCGCACGGCGGCTCGCTCTCCGGTGAGCACGGCGACGGGCAGGCCCGCGCCGAGCTGCTGCCGAAGATGTACGGGCCCGAACTCGTCGCTCTCTTCGCCCGTGTGAAGGACGTCTGGGACCCCGATGGCCTGCTCAACCCGGGCATGCTGGTGCGGCCCGCGCCCCTCGACACGAACCTGCGGTTCACGCCCCTGCCGCGCGAGCCCGTCGACGTCGCCTTCGGCTACCCCAGTGACGGCGCCGACGGCGGCGACTTCGCCGCGGCGGTCAGGCGGTGCGTGGGCGTCGCCAAATGCCGTACGACGAAGGTGGCATCGCCCACCGGCGTCATGTGCCCGTCCTTCCGGGCCACGGGCGAGGAGGAGCACTCCACGCGCGGCAGGGCGCGGCTGCTGCACGAGATGCTGGCGGGCGAGGTGGTGACGGACGGCTGGCGTTCGACGGAGGTCAGGGACGCGCTCGACCTCTGCCTGTCCTGCAAGGGCTGCCGCTCGGACTGCCCGGTGGGCGTCGACATGGCCACGTACAAGGCGGAGTTCCTGCATCACCACTACGAAGGGCGCCGCAGGCCCGCCGCCCACTACGCGATGGGGTGGCTGCCGCGCTGGCTGCGGTTCGTCGCCGCCACGCGCACGGCCCCGGTCCTCAACGCCCTCGCGCGGATCGGCCCGTTGGCGGCGCTCGGCAAGCGGCTCGGCGGGATCGCGCCGGAGCGGTCGATTCCGCCGGTGGCGCCGCGCACGCTCCGTCAGTGGTGGCGCGGCAGGCCGAGGGACGGGAGCCGCCCCGCGTCGGTCGTGCTCTGGCCCGACACCTTCACCGACCACCTCTCGCCCTCCGTGGGACGCGCCGCGGTACGGGTCCTGGAGGACGCCGGGCTGACCGTCGCGCTGCCGCCGGAAGGTGTGTGCTGCGGGCTGACGTACGTCTCGACGGGGCAGCTCGACCTGGCGCGCGCGGTGCTGCGCGCCACCCTGGACCGCGTGGCCCCGCTCTTGGCGGCCGGCACACCGGTGGTCGTCCTGGAACCGAGTTGCGCGGCGGCCCTCAGGACGGATCTGGTCGAGCTGCTGGGCGACGATCCGCGCGCGCACCGCCTCGCCGCGTCCGTGCGGACCTTCGCGCAGGCCCTCGAAGAACTGGCGCCGCGGTGGCGGCCGCCGCACGTCGGACGCCCGGCGGTCGGCCAGACGCACTGTCACCAGCACGCGGTCCTCGGCGACGCGGCGGAACGGCGGCTACGGGCGAAGGCGGGCATCGAGGGCGAGCTGAGCGGCGGCTGCTGCGGGCTCGCCGGGAACTTCGGGTTCGAGCAGGGGCATTACGAGGTGTCCGTGACCTGCGCGGAGGAGCAGCTGCTGCCCTCGGTGCGCCGGGCGCCGGACCGCGCGGTGGTCCTGGCCGACGGTTTCTCCTGCCGGACCCAGCTGGGGCAACTGGCGGGGGTGCGGGGGTGGCACCTGGCGGAGGTCCTCGCGGGCGCGCTGGAGCGGACCGGCCGGGACGAAGGTCCCGGACAGAAGGGTCATTCGTGGGTAGGGCGGAAGGGTCCATTCCGGAAGGATCGGAACGGTTCTTGATCTCTGCCGGGGTGTCGGTCGGCCGGCCGGGCGAGGTGCGGCGCCGCCAGATCGCCGCCATCGACGCCGAGCGCCGGGACAGCGTGCTGACGTCGGTCCTGGACGCCGTGGACGACACCGTCCGCGGGCTCACCGGGCGGGAGCTCGTCGCACTCGACGACTACGAACGTAAGGCCCTGGTCAAGGACTTCTCGGTGGCCTTCCGCACAGCGCGGGGGAACGCCGTCGGCACCCACTGAGCCGTACGGGGGCATGGTCTATTACCTTGTACGGTGGAGTCCAGCAAACTGGACTCGGAACGACCAGCGTCAGGAAAGGCTCAGGCGTGAACGTCTCGCGCAGCGATCAGGCGGCACCGGCGGCTGCCCCCGGAGTGGCCCCCGTGGTGGCCCAGCAGCCGGAGGTCGCGAGCGCCGAGGCCGCCGCCGCGCCCCGAGGCGGGCTCCGCGCCCGGCTCGGGCCGGTCGGGCTCGTCCTCGCGGGCGGGATCTCCGTGCAGTTCGGCGGCGCGGTCGCCGTGAGCGTGATGCCGCGCGTCGGAGCGCTCGGCATCGTGACGCTGCGGCTCGCCTTCGCCGCGCTCGTGCTGCTCGCCGTGTGCCGGCCGAAGCTGCGCGGGCATTCGCGGGCCGACTGGGGCACGGTGGTCGCCTTCGGCGTGGTCATGGCCGGCATGAACGGCCTCTTCTACCAGTCCGTCGCCCGCATCCCCATGGGCCCCGCCGTCACCCTGGAAGTCCTCGGACCGCTCGCGCTCTCCGTCATCGCCTCGCGCCGCGCGGTGAACCTCATCTGGGCCGGGCTGGCCCTCTGCGGCGTCTTCCTGCTGGGCGGGGGCGGCTTCAGCGGCCTCGATCCGGCCGGTGTCGCCTACGCGCTCGGCGCGGGCGCGATGTGGGCCGCGTACATCGTCTTCAGCGCGCGCACCGGACGGCGCTTCCCGCAGGCCGACGGGCTGGCGCTCGCGATGGTGGTCGCGGCGGTGGTGTTCCTGCCGCTCGGGATCGTGGAGTCCGGGGCGAAGCTCGTCGAACCGGGCACGCTGGCGCTGGGCGCGGTGGTCGCCGTCATGTCGTCCGTGCTGCCGTACACCCTCGAACTCCTCGCGCTGCGGCGCCTTCCCGCGCACACCTTCGCGATCCTGATGAGCCTGGAGCCGGCCATCGCCTCCGTCGCCGGATTCCTCGTCCTCAGCCAGGCCCTGTCGATCGCGGAGGCGCTGGCGATCTCCCTGGTCATCGCGGCGAGCATGGGCGCGGTGCGGACGCAGGTGGGCCGGGGCGGGGGCCGGAGGCGGGCGGACGCCAAGGCCGTGCGGAAGACGGAGGGCTGAGATGGCCGCCGGCCTGTCCGGGGAGGGGCCCGGAGCGTTCAAGGAGATGCGCGACGCCCTCGCGCTGATGGCGGCCGCGCACATGGACAGGCCCTTCCCGCCCGGCGCCCGCGGCCGGGATGTCGCGGGCCAGGACCTGGTGCTGCTCGACGCGGACGCCTACGCCTACTCGGCCGGCGTCCTCAAGGGCCCCCTTCCCGACCGGCGGTACGCGGAGTTCACGCGGCTGGTGGCGGTGTTCGACGCGGTCCTCCCGGCGCTCGACGACCCGTACGCCGCCGGGTACTACACCCGGCTGCGTGACATGGCCGTCCTGGCCCTGAAAGTCGAGGCCCTGCGGCGGAAGCAGGGCCCCTCGAAGTCCCGTGCGGGACGGGCGCGCGCATAAAACCATGCAAGCACGCTTGCTTGTTTCGGTCGGCACTGCCATGCTCCCAGGACTCCGCCATCCCGCGAGGGGAGCGTCCCATGTCCGATGCCCTGTCCGTGCTCGACGACCTGCGCAGCGAGAGCGAGGAACTCGACCGGCTCGTCGCGGAGTTGGACGAGGGCCGCTGGGTCCTCGCGACGCCCGCGCCCCGCTGGACGATCGCCCACCAGATCGCGCACCTCGCCTGGACCGACCGGGCCGCCCTGCTCGCCGCCACCGACCCGGTGGCCTTCGCCGCCGAGGCCGAGAAGGCCGCGGCTAACCCGGGCACGTTCGTGGACGAGGGCGCCGAGGAAGGGGCCGCGCTGCCGCCCGCCGAGCTGCTCGACCGCTGGCGGACCGGGCGCGACGCGCTGTGGCGGGTCCTGGCCGAGGCCCCCGCCGGGACCCGGCTGCCCTGGTACGGGCCGCCCATGGCCGTGCCGTCCATGGCGACCGCGCGGCTCATGGAGACCTGGGCGCACGGGCAGGACGTGGCGGACGCCCTCGGCGTGACACGGGCGCCGACGGACCGGCTGCGGCACGTCGCGCGGATCGGGGTCCGGGCGCGGGACTTCGCCTTCGCCGTGCGCGGGGCCGCGGCGCCGGTCGGGGAGTTCCGCGTCGAGCTGACCTCGCCCGTGACGGGAGAGGTGTGGGCGTACGGCCCCGAGGGCGCCGCCCAGCGCGTGACGGGTCCCGCGCTCGACTTCTGCCTGCTGGTGACGCACCGCGCACACCGCACCGACCTGGCGTTGCACGCCGAGGGCCCGGACGCCGACCGCTGGCTCGACCTCGCCCAGGCCTTCGCGGGCCCCTCGGGCGAGGGACGCGCGCCGCGTCACGGGCGGGGAGGCGGGGCGTGACCCGGCGGCCTCTGCGGGTCGGCAACGGCTCGGGGTTCTACGGTGACCGGTTCGACGCCCTGCGCGAGATGCTGACCGGCGGTCACCTCGACGTCCTGACCGGTGATTACCTCGCCGAGCTGACCATGCTGATCCTCGGCCGCGACCGGCTCAAGGACCCCTCACGCGGGTATGCCAAGACCTTCCTGCGGCAGCTGGAGGAGTGCCTCGGCACCGCCCACGAACGCGGCGTGAAGATCGTCACCAACGCGGGCGGCCTCAATCCGGCGGGGCTCGCCGACGCCGTGCGCGAGCTGGCAGGGCGGCTCGGCGTCCCCGTACGCGTCGCGCACGTCGAGGGCGACGACCTCGGCGGGCCCCGCTTCCCCGGCACCCTCACCGCGCACGCCTACCTCGGCGGCGCCGGCATCGCGGCCTGCCTGGACGCCGGTGCCGATGTGGTCGTCACCGGACGCGTGAGCGACGCCGCCCTGGTCAGCGGGCCTGCCGCCGCGCACTTCGGATGGGCGCCGGACGCGTATGACCGGCTCGCGGGCGCGGTCGTCGCCGGGCACGTCCTGGAGTGCGGCACCCAGGCCACCGGCGGCAACCACGCCTTCTTCGCCGAGCACGCCCCGGAGGCCGTGCGCCGCCCCGGCTTCCCCCTCGCCGAGATCCACGAGGACGGCTCGGCCGTCATCACCAAGCACGAAGGCACCGGCGGCTTCGTCGACGTCGGCACCGTCACCGCGCAGCTCCTCTACGAGACGCAGGGCGCCCGGTACGCGGGCCCGGATGTCACCGCCCGCCTCGACACGCTCACCCTCACCCAGGAGGGCCCGGACCGCGTACGGATCGACGGCGTGCGCGGCGAGGCGCCGCCCCCGACGCTGAAGGCCGGCCTGACCCGGCTCGGCGGCCACCGCAACGAGGTCGTCTTCGTCCTCACCGGCCTCGACATCGAGGCCAAGGCCGCCCTCGTCCGCGCCCAGCTGGAGGACGCCTTCGACCGCGCCAAGTCCCGCCCCGCCGAGGTCCGCTGGGAGCTGTCCCGCACCGACCGCTCCAACGCCGCCACCGAGGAGACCGCGTCCGCCCTGCTGCGGCTCGTCGTGCGCGACCCCGACGCGGACACGGTGGGCCGCGTGATCGGCGGCGCCGCGGTCGAACTCGCCCTCGGCAGCTACCCCGGCTTCCACGTGACCGCGCCGCCCGGCAAGGCCGCCCCCTACGGCGTCTTCGAGGCGGCGTACGTCGAGCGGTCCGCCGTCGAGCACGTGGCGGTCCTGCCGGACGGCGAGCGGCGCCCGGTGCCGTCCGGCGACGACGACACCCTCGTACTGGACGACGTGCCGCCACCACCCCTCCCGGAACCCCTGCCACCGGGCCCCACCCGCCGCGCCCCCCTCGGCCTCGTCGCCGGGGCCCGCAGCGGCGACAAGGGCGGCGACGCCAACGTCGGCGTATGGGCACGCACCGACGACGCGTGGCGGTGGCTCGCCCACGAGCTGACGGTGGCCCGCTTCCGGGAGCTGCTCCCGGAGACCGCCGACTTGACCGTCGTACGCCATGACCTGCCGAACCTGCGCGCCCTGAACTTCGTCGTCGAGGGCCTGCTCGGTGAGGGCGTGGCCGCGCGGGCCCGCTTCGACCCCCAGGCCAAGGGCCTCGGCGAATGGCTGCGCGCCCGCCATGTGGACATCCCGGAGGAGCTGCTGTGAGCCCGCAGGACCGAACACCGCCGGAGGTACCGCTGTGACCGTCCTCGCCTCCGCGCTCGACCCCGCGAGCGCCGAGTACGCCGAGCACCGCGCCGCCATGCTGGAGAAGCTGGCCGCGCTCGACGCCGAGCAGGCCAAGGCCCTGGAGGGCGGCGGCGACAAGTACGTCCAACGCCACCGCAAACGCGGCAAGTTGCCGGCCCGGGAGCGCATCGAGTTGCTGCTCGATCCCGACACGCCCTTCCTGGAGCTGTCGCCGCTGGCGGCCTGGGGCAGCGACTACCCCGTCGGCGCCTCCATGGTCACCGGCATCGGCGTCGTCGAGGGCGTCGAGTGCCTGATCACCGCCAACGACCCGACGGTCAGGGGCGGCGCCTCCAACCCCTGGACGCTGAAGAAGGCCTTCCGGGCCCATGAGATCGGGCACGCCAACCGGCTGCCGTCGATCCACCTCGTGGAGTCCGGCGGCGCCGACCTGCCGTCCCAGAAGGAGATCTTCATCCCGGGCGGCGCCCTCTTCAAACACCTCACGCGGTCCTCGGCGGCCGGGATCCCGACCGTCGCCGTCGTCTTCGGGAACTCCACGGCGGGCGGCGCGTACGTCCCCGGCATGTGCGACCACGTGATCATGGTCAAGGAGCGCGCGAAGGTCTTCCTCGGCGGGCCGCCGCTGGTGAAGATGGCGACCGGCGAGGAGAGCGACGACGAGTCGCTCGGCGGCGCCGAGATGCACGCCCGCACCTCCGGCCTCGCCGACCACCTCGCCGAGGACGAGCGCGACGCCCTGCGCCAGGCCCGCCGGGTCGTCTCCCGCCTCAACTGGCGCAAGGCGTACGCCGACCCGCACCCGCTCACCGTCGAGCCGCCCAAGTACGACGAGGACGAACTCCTCGGCATCGTCCCCGACGACCTGAAGAAGCCCTTCGACCCGCGCGAGGTCATCGCACGCGTCGTCGACGGCTCCGACTTCGACGAGTTCAAGCCGCTGTACGGGGCCTCACTGGTCACCGGCTGGGCGCGGCTGCACGGCTATCCCGTCGGCATCCTCGCCAACGCCCAAGGCGTGCTGTTCAGCGAGGAGTCGCAGAAGGCCGCCCAGTTCATCCAGCTCGCCAACCAGCGCGACATCCCGCTGCTGTTCCTGCACAACACCACCGGCTACATGGTCGGCAGGGAGTACGAGCAGGGCGGCATCATCAAGCACGGCGCGATGATGATCAACGCGGTGAGCAACTCGCGCGTGCCGCACCTGTCCGTCCTCATGGGGGCGAGTTACGGCGCCGGTCACTACGGCATGTGCGGCCGCGCCTACGACCCCCGCTTCCTCTTCGCCTGGCCGAGCGCGAAGTCCGCCGTCATGGGCCCGCAGCAGCTCGCCGGCGTCCTGTCGATCGTGGCCCGCGCGTCGGCCGCCGCGAAGGGGCAGCCGTATGACGACGAGGCCGACGCGGGGCTGCGGGCCATGGTGGAGCAGCAGATCGAGGCTGAGTCGCTGCCGATGTTCCTCTCCGGGCGGCTCTACGACGACGGGGTCATCGACCCGCGCGACACCCGCACCGTCCTCGGTATCTGCCTGTCCGCGATCCACACCGCCCCCTTCGAGGGCGCGCGCGGCGGCTTCGGCGTCTTCCGGATGTGAGGAACTCCCCGATGATCACTTCCCTGTTGGTGGCCAACCGCGGCGAGATCGCCTGCCGCGTCTTCCGCACCTGCCGCGACCTCGGCATCGCCACCGTCGCCGTGTACTCCGACGCCGACGCGGACGCCCTGCACGTGCGCGAGGCCGACACGGCGGTACGGCTGCCCGGCTCGGCGCCCGGTGAGACGTATCTGCGCGGCGACCTCGTCGTGAAGGCCGCGCAGGCCGCGGGCGCCGACGCCGTCCACCCCGGCTACGGCTTCCTCTCCGAGAACGCCGCCTTCGCGCGCGCCGTCCAGGACGCTGGCCTGACCTGGATCGGCCCGCCGCCCGAGGCGATCGAGGCCATGGCGTCCAAGACGCGCGCCAAGGAGCTGATGGGCGTCGAGCCGCTCGGCGAGGTCACCGAGGCCGACCTGCCGGTGCTCGTGAAGGCGGCCGCGGGCGGCGGCGGGCGCGGCATGCGCGTCGTACGTGACATGGCCGATCTGGCGGGGGAGCTGGCGGCGGCGCGGGCCGAGGCCGCGAGCGCCTTCGGGGACGGCGAGGTGTTCGTCGAGCCGTACATCGAGGGCGGACGGCACGTCGAGGTGCAGCTCATGGCCGACGCGCACGGCACCGTGTGGACGCTCGGCACCCGCGACTGCACCCTCCAGCGCCGCCACCAGAAGGTCATCGAGGAGTCCCCGGCGCCCGGCCTCGCCCCCGAACTGGTCGCGGAACTGCACGCCCAGGCGGTGCGGGCCGCGCGCGTGACCGAGTACCGCGGCGCGGGCACCGTCGAGTTCCTGGTGGCCGGCGGCCGGGCGCACTTCCTGGAGATGAACACCCGCCTCCAGGTCGAACATCCCGTCACCGAGGCCGTGTTCGGCGTCGACCTGGTGGCGCTCCAGATCCGGGTCGCCGAGGGGCACGCCCTGGAGGAGGAGCCGCCACCCGCGCGCGGGCATGCCGTCGAGGCCCGCCTGTACGCCGAGGACCCGGCGGCCGGATGGGCCCCGCAGACCGGCACCCTGCACCGCCTGGACATGCCGGGCGTACGCCTCGACACCGGCTACACGGACGGCGACGCGATCGGCGTCCACTACGACCCGATGCTCGCCAAGGCCGTCGCGTACGCACCCACCCGCGCCGAGGCCGTGCGGAAGCTCGCGGGCGCCCTGGAGCGGGCCACGGTCCACGGCCCGGTCACCAACCGCGACCTGCTCGTACGCTCCCTGCGGCACCCGGAGTTCACCGGCGCCCGCATGGACACCGGCTTCTACGACCGGCACGCCACCGCGCTCACGGCCGCCGCCCCCGACCCGCACGCCCCGCTGGCGGCCGCCCTCGCCGACGCGCACGGCCGCTCCCGGTTCGGCGGCTGGCGCAACCTCCGCTCGCAGCCCCACCTCAAGCGCTACCGCACCGAGGCCGACGGCGCCGAGCACGAGGTCCGCTACGACCACACCCGGAGCGGCCCGACCGCCGAGGGGGTGCGGGTCCTCGCCGTGACGCCCACCCGCGTCGAGCTCGAAGTGGACGGCGTCCGGCGGAAGTTCACGGTCACGCGGTACGGAGACCGGGTGCACGTCACCACCGCACGCGGCGACACCGCCCTCACCGCACTGCCCCCGCTCCCCGAACCCGCCGCCCGCCGCGCCCCCGGCTCACTGCTCGCCCCCATGCCCGGCACCGTCGTCCGCGTCGCCGAAGGGCTCGCCGAGGGCGCGGCCGTCACGGCCGGGCAACCCCTCGTCTGGCTGGAGGCCATGAAGATGGAGCACCGCGTCTGCGCTCCCGCCTCCGGCACGCTCACCGCGCTGCACGCCGCACCCGGCCGCCAGGTCGAGGTCGGCGCCCTGCTCGCCGTCGTCCAGGCCGCCGCCGAACCGGAGGAGTCCGCATGAGCCCCGCCCGCCCCACCGCCCGCAACACCGTCCTGGAGACCGAGGAGCACCAGGCCCTGCGCGCCGCCGTCGCCGCCCTCGGCAAGCGCTACGGCCGCGACTACATGACCCGCGTCGTGGCGAACGACGGCCACCCCACCGAGCTGTGGGCGGAGGCGGCGAAGCTCGGCTACCTCGGCGTGAACCTGCCCGAGGAGTACGGCGGCGGAGGCGGCGGCATCGCCGAACTCTCCATCGTCCTGGAGGAGTTGGGGGCCGCAGGCTCCCCGCTCCTGATGATGGTCGTCTCACCCGCCATCTGCGGCACCGTCATCGCCCGCTTCGGCACCGAGGCGCAGAAGCGGGCCTGGCTGCCCGGCCTCGCCGACGGCTCCCGCACCATGGCCTTCGGCATCACCGAGCCGGACGCGGGCTCCAACTCCCACCGCATCACCACCACGGCCCGCCGCGACCCCGACTCCGGCGACTGGCTCCTGACCGGCCGCAAGGTGTTCATCTCCGGCGTCGACATCGCCGACGCCACCCTCATCGTCGGCCGGACGTCGGACACCCGCACCGGCAGCCTCAAGCCGTGCCTGTTCATCGTCCCGCGCGACACCCCCGGCTTTGAACGGCGGCAGATCGCCATGGAGCTCCAGGCGGCCGAGAAGCAGTTCGAGCTGGTCCTCGACGATGTACGGCTGCCCGCCGACGCGCTCGTCGGCGACAAGGACGCGGGCCTCCTCCAGCTCTTCGCGGGCCTGAACCCCGAGCGGATCATGACGGCCGCCTTCGCGCTCGGCATGGGGCGGTACGCGCTGCACCGCGCCACCGAGTACGCGAAGGAGCGCAGTGTCTGGAAGACACCCATCGGCGCCCACCAGGCCATCGCGCACCCCCTCGCGCAGTCCCACATCGAGATCGAGCTGGCCCGCCTGATGACGCAGAAGGCCGCCCGCCTCTACGACGACGGCGAGGACATGGCCGCGGGCGAGGCCGCGAACATGGCCAAGCTGGCCGCCGCCGACGCCTGTGTGAAGGCCGTCGACCAGGCTGTGCACACCCTCGGCGGCAACGGCCTCACCAAGGAGTTCGGCCTCGCCTCGCTCATCGTCGCCTCCCGCGTGGCCCGCATCGCCCCCGTCAGCAGGGAGATGATCCTCAACTACGTCTCCCACCAGACGCTCGGCCTGCCCAAGTCGTACTGAGAGCCGTACTGAGGAGCCCCCCATGAGCCTTGTCGTCTCCTCGCCGCAGCGCGGCATCGTCACCGTCACCCTGGACTTCCCCGAGCGCCGCAACGCGCTCTCGGCGGCCCTGGTGGGCGCGCTCGCCGAGGCACTCCACGACCTCGGCGCGGACCCCGGCGTCCGCGCGGTCGTCCTCACCCACACCGGGACGACGTTCTGCGCCGGGGCCGACCTGCGCGAGCCGCCGGACCCCCGGGACTTCGTACGGCTGCTGCGGCAGATCGTCCAGCTGCCGAAACCGGTCCTCGCCCGGGTGGCCGGGCATGTGCGGGCGGGCGGGCTCGGGCTGCTCGGCGCGTGCGACCTCGCGGTGGCCGGTCCTGGCGCCTCCTTCGCGCTCACGGAGGTACGCGTCGGGGTCGCGCCCGCCGTCATCTCCCTGACGCTGCTGCCCCGCCTCGACCCGAGCGCCGCCGCCCGCTACCACCTCACCGGAGAGCGCTTCGACGGGGCGGAGGCGGCCCGGACCGGCCTCGTCACCGCGTACGCCGATGACGTGGACGCGGGACTCCAACCGATGCTCGACGGGCTGCGCAAGGCGGCGCCCGGCGCCCTGGCCGAGACGAAGAAGCTGCTCACGGCTAAGGTGCTCGACGCATTCGACGCACACTCGGACGCCCTGGTCGCCCTGTCCGCGCGGCTCTTCGGTTCCGCCGAGGCACGGGACGGGGCGGGGGCGTTCCTCGAACGACGGGAGCCCCCATGGGTGCTGTGACCACCGCCGACCGGGCGCCCAAGCAGGACCGCAGCCGCGCCACGCGGCAGAAGCTCCTCCAGGCCGCCGTGTCCTGCCTCGCCGAGCACGGCTGGGCGGGCTCCACGGTCTCCGTGGTCGCCGAGCGGGCCGGGGTCTCGCGGGGCGCCGCCCAGCACCACTTCCCGACCCGCGAGGACCTCTTCACGGCCGCCGTGGAGTACGTCGCCGAACAGCGCTCCACGGCCCTGCGCGCGCTGCCCGCCCAGGACCCGGCCTCGGTGGTCGCCGCTCTGGTCGACCTCTACACCGGCCCGCTGTTCCGGGCGGCGCTCCACCTCTGGGTGGCCGCGTCGAACGAACCCCAGCTGGGCTCGCGCGTCACGGAACTCGAAGCCCGCGTCGGCCGCGAGACGCACCGCATAGCGGTGGAACTCCTCCATGCCGACGAGTCGCGCCCCGGCGTCCGCGAGACCATCCAGGGCCTGCTGGACATGGCACGGGGCCTCGGCCTGGCGAATCTGCTGACGGACGACGGGGCGCGCAGGGAGCGGGTGGTGGCGCAGTGGACGGTGCTGGTCAGCTCGGCGCTGGCCTGAGCGGCACGGGCCTCAGCGGGTGATGTCCCCGAACCCCTCGATCTCCTGGGGGCCACGCGAACCCGGCCCCACATAACGCGCGGACGGCCGGACCAGCCGCCCCGTCCGCTTCTGTTCCAGGATGTGCGCCGACCATCCGGCGGTCCTCGCGCACGTGAACATCGACGTGAACATGTGCGCCGGGACCTCGGCGAAGTCCAGGACGATCGCCGCCCAGAACTCCACGTTCGTGGCGAGGACCCGGTCGGGACGGCGCGCGTGCAGCTCGTCCAGGGCCGCCTTCTCCAGTGCCTCGGCGACCTCGAAGCGCGGCGCCCCCAGCTCACGGGCGGTGCGCCGCAGCACCCGCGCGCGCGGGTCCTCGGCCCGGTACACGCGGTGCCCGAAGCCCATCAGCCGCTCGCCCTTGTCCAGCGCCTGCTTCACGTACGCCACCGCGTCGCCCGTACGCTCGATCTCCTCGATCATGCCGAGGACCCGGGACGGCGCCCCGCCGTGCAGCGGCCCCGACATGGCGCCGACGGCCCCGGACAGCGCCGCCGCCACGTCCGCGCCGGTGGAGGCGATGACGCGGGCGGTGAACGTGGAGGCGTTCATGCCGTGCTCGGCGGCCGACGTCCAGTACGCGTCGACGGCCTGCACGTGCTTGGGGTCGGGCTCGCCGCGCCAGCGCTTCATGAACCGCTCGACGACCGTCTCGGCCTTGTCGATCTCCCGCTGCGGCACCATCGGCAGGCCCTGGCCGCGCGCCGACTGGGCGACGTAGGACAGGGCCATGACGGCGGCGCGGGCCAGGTCCTCGCGGGCCTGCTGCTCGTCGATGTCCAGGAGGGGACGCAGGCCCCACACGGGCGCGAGCATGGCGAGCGCGGACTGCACGTCCACGCGGATGTCCCCGGAGTGCACCGGGATGGGGAAGGGCTCGGCGGGCGGCAGGCCGGGGTTGAAGGCGCCGTCGACGAGCAGGCCCCACACGTTCCCGAAGGAGACGTGGCCGACCAGGTCCTCGATGTCGACGCCGCGGTAGCGAAGCGCGCCGCCTTCCTTGTCCGGTTCGGCGATCTCCGTCTCGAACGCGACGACTCCTTCAAGTCCGGGTACGAAGTCGGACATCAGGCGGCTCCTCGTGATGGGTTCGACAGGGTGGTGGGCGAAGTGAAGAGGTTGCTGTCAGCTCAGACGGTTGCTATCAGCTCATGACCATGCGTCAAAGGTGGACGGTTACGATCCGGTTCCGCGGTCGAGTACGCCGAGTACGCCAGTATCCGGCGCCCCGGCCGACTCGCGGTCCGGAACGGCCATCCCGGTGATGCCCCGCGCGGCGGGTGGTCACCCCCACCGATCGCGGCAGCAGGACGATATCCCTTGGTGCCATCTTTGGCGATGGAATGCGGCACTCAGTGCCAGACGTCACCTCCTCGCAGCACCGTACGCCGCCGCCCCCGGGAGCCCCGCGAGCCGTACTTCGTATACGGCAAGATGACCGTGTGACCGACTCCAGTGCCTCCCTTCCAGAACCGCTTCCCGAGCCGGCCGGCATGCGTGCGCATTACGTCACCGAGGGGCTCGCCGAGGCCGACCTGCCCGCCGGGCCAATGGAACAGTTCGCGCACTGGTTCAAGGAGGCCGTACGCGACACGGACGCCATCCACGAGCCGAACGCCATGGTCGTCTCCACGGCCGACACCGAGGGCAGGCCCAGCTCCCGCACGGTGCTCCTGAAGGGCTTCGACGAGCGCGGCTTCGTCTTCTTCACCAACTACGACTCCCGCAAGGCCCGCGAGCTCGCCGCCAACCCGCACGTCTCGCTGCTCTTCCCCTGGCACGCCATGGCCCGCCAGGTCATCGTCTCCGGCACCGCGACGCGCGTCGGGCGCGAGGAGACGGTCGCCTACTTCCGCACCCGCCCGCACGGCTCCCAGCTCGGCGCCTGGGCCAGCGCCCAGTCGTCGGTCCTCGCCTCACGGGACGAACTGGACCGTGCGTACGCCACGTTGGCGGCCCGCTATCCCGAGGGCGAGCAGGTCCCAGCGCCGCCGAACTGGGGCGGCTTCCGGGTGGCCCCCCGGGAGGTGGAGTTCTGGCAGGGCCGCTGGAACCGCCTGCACGACCGGCTGCGGTACGTACGCGGCGAGGGCGGTCAGGGGTGGCGGGTGGAGCGCCTCAGCCCGTGAGCCCGGCCCTCCCGGCCCGCCCTATCCCGTCAGGACGCCGTCCAGGAACGGCTCGATGGCCGCGCGCCAGGCGTCCGGCTGGTCGTAGTGGACGAGGTGACCGGCGTCGGCCACCTCGGCGTACTGCCCGCGGGGCAGCACACGGACCATCTCCTGGGACTCGGCGCGGCCCAGCTCGCCGTCGAGGCCACGGACGACGAGTGCGGGGCAGCGGACCTGGATCAGCTCCTCCCAGTGCGCGTCGTGCACCCACGTCTCACGGGACCGCAGCATCTGGGCGGGGTCGAAGACCGGCCGCCAGCCGTCAGGCCCCTCGGCCATCACCTCGGCGAAGAACGCGCCCCGCGAGGGGTTGGGACGCTCCACCCAGGGGTCGTCCTCGCCGAACCACTTGCGCACGTCGGCGAGGGTCGCGAACGGCACGGGCCAGGACTCGAACCAGGCCTCCCACTCCCGCTGCGAGGCCGCGCCCAGCGCGGAGGCCCGCATGTCGCAGATGATCAGGCCCCGGACGAGGTCGGGGCGGCGGGCGGCCAGCTGCCAGGCGGTGAGCGCGCCCATGGAGTGGCCGATGAGGACGGCGGGCGCGAGGCCGAGCTGCGTGAGGGCGGCCTCGGCGTCGGCCACGTAGGCCTCGCGGGTGTAGGGGCCCTGGGGGAGCTTCTCGCTCTGGCCGTGGCCGCGCTGGTCGAGGGCGATGGCGCGGTGCCGCTCGGAGAGCCAGCGGGCCGTGCCCGCCCAGTGGGAGGCCCGGCCCATCAGGCCGTGCAGCAAAAGCACCCCGCCCGGTGCTCCCTCGGCCTCCCTCGGCTTGGGAGGATCGGCGAACTCCCAGGCGGCGAGGCGTACGCCACCCGCGCCCGTCACGTCGATGCGCCGCACCATGATTCCTGGCACCCCCCTTGATTCCACTCGGGATCCACGCCTGGTCCTGCCTCGCACCCCCGCACGCTATCGAACTCCCTTTCGAAAGCGGCGGGTTCGCGGGTAACACCCCTCGTTCGGGTGACCACGCTCAGGGATTGACGGGCGTGGCCGAGGGGAGATCTTCATCGGGAGGCGGGCCGCTCGGGGACACGGGCCCGTGGGGAACGACCCTGAGAGCTCGGGGCTCCGGGTCGGTACAGGGGAGGACAGGCCCCGGCGCCTTCGGGCGCCGGGGCCCTCGCGTCCCGGACCATCAGACGGGCACATCCTCCGCCCCCTCTCCGGCCGCACGGCAAGACTGTCGGCGGTGCGGCGCCGACACGGTCAAGAGCCCTCAGGTCATATGCCTCTTGCGACAGCCTCGCACGCAAAACGCTCCCGCGCTGCGATTCCGCACACTGAATCTTGGACTCCGCTAGAACTCGCGGAGATCGCGGAGACTTGTCAACTTTCCCTGTGGCAGCGGAAGTTGACCCCAGTGCCCGCACGCGACGACCTGTACCCCACCCCCGTGGGGCCGCCGCGTGCCCACGCGGGCCTCAGCGCTTGGCGACGAAGACGTGCGAGGCGATCTCCGAGGACAGCTCCGCGGCCTCACCGCTGCTGCCCACGAGCACGCCGCCCGGCGACTCCGTCACGCTCACCACGGAGCCCGGCTGCACGCCGGCCCGCCGCAGCGTGTACATCAGCTGGGCGTCCGTCTGGATCGGCTCGCCGATGCGGCGCACGACGACCGTCTTGCCCTCGGCGCCCGGGTCGAGCTCCGTGAGGGAGACCATCCCCTCGTCCAGGAACGGGTCCGCGCCGTCCTTCTCGCCCAGCTCCTCCAGGCCCGGGATCGGATTGCCGTACGGCGACTCGGTGGGGTGGCGCAGCAGCTCCAGGACGCGGCGCTCCACCGCCTCGCTCATCACGTGCTCCCAGCGGCACGCCTCGGCGTGGACCTGCTCCCATTCGAGCCCGATCACGTCGACGAGCAGGCACTCCGCCAGGCGGTGCTTGCGCATCACGCGGGTGGCCAGGCGGCGGCCCTCGTCGGTGAGCTCCAGGTGGCGGTCGCTGGCGACCGCCACCAGGCCGTCGCGCTCCATGCGCGCCACGGTCTGGCTCACCGTCGGTCCGCTCTGGTCGAGCCGCTCGGCGATCCGGGCGCGCATGGGGACCACACCTTCCTCCTCCAGTTCGAGGATGGTGCGCAAATACATCTCAGTGGTGTCAATCAGCCCCGACATGGGTGCCCCTCAGAATCGCTCGTGCGCTGGCCCTGCCCTCAATTCTGACGCATACCACCGACAACCGTGCCGCGCCGTGGGAAAACCGGCCCCCGGGCGTCCGGAGAACCTGTTGACAGGGCGCTGGTCCAGACCGCAACGTGATGCGAATGAGCTCCAAGAGCGAGAGCAAACCGGTCGGTCAGTATTTCGACGCCGCCATCGGCCTGCTCCAGCGGGTCCGCGACGAGGAGTCCGGGAACATCACGGAGGCGGGCACCCTGCTCGCCGACGCGGTCGCGTCCGGCGGGCGCCTCTTCGCCTTCGGCGCAGGGCACTCCTCGCTCGCCGCGCAGGACGTCGTCTACCGCGCGGGCGGCCTCGCCCTGATGAACCTCCTCGCCGTGCCCGGCGTCGTCGGCGTCGACGTGATGCCCGCCACCCTCGGCTCCGCCCTGGAGCGCGTCGACGGCCTCGCGGGCGCCGTCCTGGACTCCTCGCCGGCCCGCTCCGGCGACGCCCTCGTGATCATCTCGCTCTCCGGGCGGAACTCTCTGCCGGTGGAGATGGCGATGAACGCCCGCGCGCTCGGCCTCAAGGTCATCGGCGTCACCTCCGTGGCGTACGCCACGGAGACCAAGTCACGCCACGTCTCGGGCACCTTCCTCAAGGACCACTGCGACGTGGTGATCGACTCGAAGATCGCGGTGGGGGACGCCGAGCTGACCCTCGACGGCGTCGACGCGCCGTTCGGCCCCGCCTCCAGCGTCGTGACGAACGCGCTGATGCAGGCCATGGTCGCCGCCGCCATCGAGGAACTGGCCTCGCGGGGCATCCAGCCGCCGCTGCTCCGGTCCGGGAACGTGGACGGCGGCCACGACTGGAACGGCCGCGTCTTCCAGGAGTACGGCGACCGGATCTTCTACCGGCACTGAAGGCGGCCCTAGGACCTGTGGTCCTGGTGAAACCGCACCCGGACGGTGAGTCCGCCCCCCGGGCTCGCCTCCGCCGAGACCTCCGCGCCGTGCGCCCGCGCGATCGCCGCCACGATGGACAGCCCGAGCCCCGCTCCCTCCCCCTTCGCGTGCGTACGTTCGTTCAGGCGCCGGAACGGCTCGAAGAGGTGCGGGACCGTGTCCGGCGGGACCTCGGGGCCCGTGTTGGAGACCTCCAGCTCGCCGCCCCGGGTGACCAGAACGCTCACCCGGCCCCCCGGCACGTTGTAGCGGACCGCGTTCGTCACCAGGTTGTGCGTGAGGCGGTCCAGGAGTACGCCGTCACCCTCCACCGTCAGCGGCTCGGTCTGTACCGACACGGCGACGTCCCGACCGGCCGCCTCCTCGGCGAGGCCGTCCGCCACCGCCTGCGCCAAGGCGTCGAGCGCGACCGGCTCGCGCCGCTCAAGGCCCTGCTCCGACGCGGCGAGCAGCAGCAGCCCCTCGATGAGGTGCTCGCCGTCGTCGGCGACGGAGATGAGCTTCGTACGGATCATCGCCACTCGCTCGGCGTCAGGCGCACCGGCGAGCCCGATCTCGGCGGCCGCCCGCTGCACGGCCAGCGGCGTGCGCAGCTCGTGTGCCGCGTTGGCCGCGAACCGCTGCTGCGCGCCGACCAGCCGCTCCATCCGGTCCAGCATCTCGTCGAACGTGTCGGCCAGCCGCTTCAGCTCGCCCGGCGGGGCGTCCAGGGCGATCCGCTCGTGCAGATTGGCCCCGGACAGGCGGCGCGCGGTCCCGGTGATCACGGCGACCGGGCGCAGCACCCGGCCCGCCATCCACCAGGCGAGCGCGATCGACAGCACCGCGTACACGGTGAGGACGACCACGGACACCGTCAGGAGGCGGCTGAGCGCGGCCTCCCCGGCGAGGTCGCTGATCTTGGTCACGGCGAGGCCCTCGTCGAGGTGCGCCGGCACCCCGTCCAGCCGCTGTGCGGGCGTCGCCGACGTCGCGGGCATCGGGATGGTGGCCCAGGGAGGGATCGGCCCCCGGGGCACGGCCGTGGTCACCGCCGTATTGATCGACGTATACAGGCCCTGCTGTACCAGCAGGTACACGAGCCCGGTCAGCAGCACCCCGGCCAGCACCAGCAGGCCCCCGTACAGGGAGGTCAGCCGCGCCCGCTCGCTGCCCATCCGCACCCGCAGGGGCGCCCGCCGGGTCACAGCGAGCGCCCTGTGATCCGGTAACCGGCCCCGGGGACCGTCTCGACCACCGGCGGCTCGCCCAGCTTCGCGCGGAGCTTGGAGAGGGTCACGCGGACGGCGTTGGTGCGGTAGCTGGTGTCCTCCTCCCAGACCTGTTCGATCAGGTCGTCGCCGCTGACGACCGCGCCGTCCGCCCGCAGCAGCGCCTCCAGGACCGCGAACTCCTTGCGGGACAAGGAGAGGTGGCGGCCATCGCGGCTGGCCTGGCGGCGGGCGGTGTCCAGGACGAGGCCCGCGCGTTCGAGGACCGGGGGCAGCGCGGGGCGGGCGCGGCGGCCGAGCGCCAGGACACGGGCGAGCAGCTCGTCGTACGCGAAGGGCTTGGTGAGGTAGTCGTCGGCGCCGAGACCGAGCCCCGCCACGCGGTCACGCACCGTGCCCGCCGCCGTCAGCATCAGGACGCGGGTGAGCAGCCGCTGCTCGACGAGACGGCGGCACACCTCGTCACCGTGCAGACCCGGCAGATCGCGGTCGAGGATCACGACGTCGTACTCCCCGAGCTGCAGTTTCCGCAGCGCGGCCAGGCCGTCGGACGCGACGTCGACGGCGAGCGCGTCGCGCCGCAGCCCGTCGGCGATCATCTCGGCCAGGAATTCCTCGTCCTCCACCAGCAATACGCGCATGGGCCCCTGTGTACCTGAGAGTGACCTTTCGCCGGTGTAAGCGTCCCTGTTGAGAGAAGCGAAACCCCGCTTCCCGCCAGCCTGTGCGCGTCAGCGACAGAGCCATGAAGGGGAAGCAGCCATGAGGACCAGGTCACGTACGCGTTCGGCGGGCATCGCCGCGGGCATCGCCGCGCTCGCGCTCTTCACCGGAGCGTGTTCTTCCGACGGGGGCGGAAGCGGGGGCGGAGGGGGCTCGGCGGGCGGGAAGGGAGCCGGCAAGGGCGCCGACGCCGACAAGGCGTTCAAGGAGCGCGAGTGCCTGCGCGAGCAGGGACTGAAGGTGCCCGAGCCGAAGCCCGGCCAGGACAGCCGCGGCATCACCATCGGCGGCGACATGAGCGCGGAGAAGATGCAGGCCGCCATGAAGAAGTGCGGCATGGGCGGCGGCTCCAAGGGCGGTGGCGTCTCGCAGGCGGACAAGGACGAGATGCTCAAGTACGCGCGATGCATGCGCGAGAACGGCTTCAACATGCCGGACCCGAAGTTCGACGGCGGCGCGATGCAGGCCCAGCCCATGCCCAAGGGCGCCGAGGCCAAGAAGATGGAGAAGGCCGCCGAGGCGTGCAAGGGCATCGTCGAATGAGGCGCCGCACCGCGGTCGTCGCGACCGTCGTCGCCCTCCTCGCGATCACCGGCGGCGGAATAGCCGTCACCGCCCTCGCCGACGGAGGCGGCGGGAAGGGCTCCACGGCCCGCGGCGCCGGCCTGCCGCCCGCCACCGCGCCCGTCGAGCGCGGCGACCTCAGCAACGGCACCCAGGTCGACGGCACCCTCGGCTACGCCAAGGAGCGCAAGGTCAACGCGGGCACGACAGGGATCCTCACGTGGTGCGCAGGCACCGGCTCCACCATCCGGCGCGACGGACGCCTGTACGAGGTGAACGGCGCCCCCGTCCGCCTCATGTACGGCACCGAGCCCATGTACCGCACGCTGAAGCCGGGCGCCGAGGGCAACGACGTACGGCAGTTGGAGGAGAACCTGGTGGCGCTCGGGTACGGCACCGGGCTCGCCGTCGACGACACGTACACGGCGGGCACGGCGGAGGCCGTGAAGCGCTGGCAAAAGACCCACGACCGCAAGCAGACGGGCCGCGTGGGCCCCGAGCAGATCTCCTTCCAGCCGTCGGCGGTCCGCGTGAAGTCCGCCGGTTCGGACGTCGGCGACCAGGTCGCGCCCGGCAGGCCGGTGCTCTCCACGACCGGTTCCGAGCGGGTCGTACGCGTCCAGCTCGACGTCGCCGAGGCGAAGCCGGCGAAGAAGGGCGCGAAGGTCACCGTCACGCTCCCCGACGGCACGTCGGTGGGCGGCGAGGTGGCGGCCGTCGGCAAGACCGCCGAGCCCGGCGACGACCCGTCCGACAAGACCCCCAAGATCCCCGTCACGGTCACCTTCGACGACCCGGGGAAGGTCGGCGGCTTCGACCAGTCCCCGGTCACCGTCGACCTCACCGGCGAGCGCCGCGAGAACGTCCTGTCCGTCCCCGTCAACGCCCTCCTCGCCCTGCCCGGCGGCGGCTTCGGCGTCCAGATCGTCGAAGGCGGCCACGCGCGTGAGGTCGAGGTCGGGCTCGGCATGTTCGGGCAGGGCCGGGTCGAGGTCAGCGGCGGCGGACTGCGGGCCGGGATGAGGGTCGGGGTGCCGAAGGTATGACCACCGCCCAAGAGGCCTCGCCGGTCGTGGAGTTGCGGGGCGTCAACAAGGAGTACGCGGGAGGGGTCGCCGCTCTGCGCGGCGTCGACCTCACCGTCACCGCCGGTGAACTCCTCGGCATCGTCGGGCCGTCCGGTTCCGGGAAGTCCACGCTCCTGCACATCATCGGCACCCTCGACCGGCCCACCGCGGGCTCCGTCGCCATCGCCGGGCACGACATCGCCGCGCTCGCCGACCGCAGCTTGTCCGCGCTGCGCGCCCGGCACATCGGCTTCGTCTTCCAGGCCTTCCACCTCGTACCCGGTATGAGCGCCCGCGACAACGTCGCCGAAGGGCTGCTGTACCGCGGTCTCTCCCGCGCCGAGCGGCGCCGCAGGGCCGCGTACGCCCTGGAGCGCGTCGGTCTCGCCGACCGCATGAAGCACCGCCCGCACGAACTGTCCGGCGGACAGAAACAGCGCGTCGCCATCGCCCGCGCGGTCGTCGGCGAACCCGACCTGCTCCTCGCCGACGAACCCACCGGCGCCCTCGACTCCGCGTCGGGCGACGCCGTCATGGCCTTGCTGCACGACCTGAACGCGGAGGGCGCGACCATCGCCGTCATCACCCACGACACGGAGATCGCCGAACGGCTGCCGCGGCAGGTTCGGATCAGGGACGGGCGGGTCGTCGCGGATACGCGGGGCCGCCGGGCGGGGGCGGCGGTATGAGGGCGCGCTCGAAGCCCAAGGCGGCGCGACGGCTCAAGGCGGCACGGCTCGGTTTCCGCGACGTCCTGCACGTCGGCTCCGCGGGGCCGCGCGCCCGGCCCGTGCGGGTCATGCTGTCCGCGCTCGGCATCGCCATCGGCATCGCGACGATGGTCGCCGTGGTCGGCATCTCCTCCTCCAGCCAGGCCCAGCTGCTGCGGGAGCTGGACAAGCTGGGCACGAACCTGCTGGTGGCCTCGCCGGGCGAGGCGATGTTCGCCGGGGAGAAGGTGACGCTGCCGCGCGACGCGGTCGGCCGCGCGGCGCGGGTCGACGGAGTCGAGGACGTGGGCGCGACGGGCGACCTGGACAGCACGGTACGGCGCAGCGAGAAGATCCCCGAGGACGAGACAGGCGGGATCTCCGTGAAGGCCGCGACGGAGGGGCTGCTGAAGGTGCTGCGGGGGCGCGTGGCGCACGGCAGCTGGTTCAACGCGGCGAACAGCCGCTACCCGTCCGTGGTCCTTGGCCATGTGGCGGCCCAGCGGCTGGGCATCACCGCACCGGGCCAGCAGGTGTGGGTGGGCGACCGCTACTTCACGGTGATCGGCGTCCTCGGCGCGCTGCCGCTCGCACCGGACGTCGAACGCTCGGCACTGACCGGCTGGGACGCCTCGAAGAAGCTGCTCGGCTTCGACGGCCGTCCGACATCGGTGTACGAGCGTTCGACCGACGCCACCGTCGCGCGGGTCCGGGGGCTCCTCGCCCCCACCATCGACCCGGAGAACCCGCGCAACGTCCAGGTCACCGACCCGTCGTCGGCACTCCAGGCGAAGGCGGCGACGGAGGGCGCCTTCTCCACGCTGCTGCTGGGCCTCGGCGGGATCGCGCTCCTGGTGGGCGGTGTCGGCGTCGCCAACACCATGATCATCTCAGTCCTTGAGCGCCGCCGCGAGATAGGTCTGCGCCGCTCCCTGGGGGCGACGCGGGGCCAGATCCGCGTCCAGTTCGTGACGGAGTCCCTGCTCCTGTCGGGCCTCGGCGGTGTCGCGGGCGTGGCGCTGGGCGCGGCGGCAACAGCGGCGTACGCGGCATCCGGCGACCTGCCGTGGGTGGTCCCCCCTTGGTCCATGGCAGGCGGCTTCGCGGCAACGCTGGCGATCGGCACGGTGGCGGGCCTGTACCCGGCGGTCCGGGCGGCACGGCTGTCTCCGACGCTGGCGTTGCAGGCGGGGTGAGGCAGAGGCTTCGAGCCGTGGGCGGCACAGGTCCGGCTCATGGGGCGCGGAGGGTCGGGCCTACTGGCCCCCCCCACGCGCCCATGGGTCTGGCTACCGTTCTGAGTGACGCGCTTGAACGGATGGAGCTGTGCCGCCCCGCCGAGTGCTCGAGTGCCGCCGTCGGCCCGCGATCTGGACCGCAGGCAGGCCAAAACCGTCAACCGCCCGCCAACCCCGCCAGGTCCAGCGCTGCCGCGACCCGCGCAGCCACGCTCTCCGCGTACGTCGCGTCCGCCCGCTCGAACTGGCCGCGGCCCGGACCCCGCAGGAACGTCACGACGCCCAGCGTCCGCCCCCTGCTGCGCAGCACCGCGCAGAGCGCGTGCACCGTCTCCTGCGGCCACTGCCGGGCCGCCGCCCACTCACGGGCCCGCTCCGGGGACGCCGCGCCCGCGCTCGCCCGCACCGAGCCCGCCCGCTCCACGCACTGCGGCGCCGGATGCCCCTCCGGATAGCGCAGCGGTATCCCCGCCATGGCCACCGGCAGGCACGGCCCCGGCCCCGCGGGCGTCGCCGCCACCCGCACCAGCCGCACCGGGTCCTCGCCCGTCACCAGATCCACCAGGGCATGGTCGGCGAACCCGGCGAGCGCGAAGTCGAGCTGGACGGTGGCCGCCTCCATGGGGTCCTCGCACTCGGCGGCGGCCCGCGCCGCGCGGTGCAGCTGCTGGGAGCGGAACCGCAGCTGCGAGGCCTCCTGCTCGGTCAGCTTCGCCTCGGTCACGTCCTGGAAGAGCCAGCCGACACCGAGCGGCACCGGCTCCTCCGCCAGCGGCGAGGCCAGCCGAAGGAAACCGCTGCGCCAGCACCGCCGCTCGAAGCCGTCCTCCTGACCGTCCCCGGCCCGCACCGACAGCCACAGCTCGACGGGAGCGGGCGGCGTGCCCTCGGCGAGCACATGGGCCAGCGCGCTCTCCAGCTCCTCGACGCCCTGCCCCAGCAGATCGGCCAGCGGCCGCCCGAGGACCGCCGTACGCCCGAGGCCCAGGGTGCGGGCCGCGTGTTCGTTCACCACCGCGGCGCGCAGGTCCGCGTCGACGAGCACGACACCCCAGGAGGCGTTCTCGAAGAGGGCCTCGCTCAGGGCGATGGACCGCTCCAGGTCGATCTGCGCGTGGACCTCGCTGAAGGCGCAGTACACACCCGCGGGCTTCCCGTCACCGCCGCGCACGGCGGCGGACTGCATCCGTACGAGGACCCGCCCGCCGTCCTTGGTCACCAGGGCGAACTCGTGCACCTGCCGTCCCGGGGCGTCCATCGCCGACAGCAGCCGTCCTTCGACCACCGCGGCGTCGGCGGGCCGCACCGCCCACCCGGACAGCCCCTGCCGCCCGACGGCCTCCGCCGCCGACCAGCCGAGTATCCGCTCGGCCTCGCGGTTCCAGTGCGTCACCACACCACCGGCGTCGAACGCGCACAGCGCCGCGTCCATCCCGTCCAGCAGCGCCGCGAGCAGCTCCGCCCCGCCGGGCTCCGGCTCGTCGGGACCCAGTTCGTCGGTAGTTCCGCTCCGCCGCGAAGCACTCACCCCGAACCCCCTACAGGCCTGTTCTTCAGCGTTCTTCAGCGTTCTTCAGATCATTCAACTTGAACGTGACGCACCCCACAGGGAGTTCCCGGAAGTTGCCGGGAAATCGTGGGGCTCGAAATTCGGTTGTGCGGTGCCCGGGGCGGTTCCTAGGGTGGCGTGCACACGAGAAGGGAGGTGGTTCGGCCGATGTACAGAAACCGGACGCGTGAGGTGACTGCGGGCTAGCGGCCCGTCGTCGCAGTACGAATTCGGCGCCGGACCAGCACGTGTGATGTGCGTGCAGCCGGCCCTATTTCCCAGCAGTCACCCGACCCGCGAGCCGCCGGTACGTCCGGCCGGCTTCCTCCGATCCGGTCCGTCCGGGGCGGCAGGAACCACGGCTCGCGGGTCGTCCGCGTTCCCGGGCGGTGCCGCGCCCGGGGGCGGTGTCAGTGGACGACGTCGAAGACGTTCTTCTGCACGCCGTTGGCGTACGCCTCGTGCTCGATCAGCTTCAGCTTCTGCGTGTCCTTGTCCGTGGTGCTGAACAGCCGCTTGCCCGCGCCCAGCAGCAGCGGGAAGACCAGCAGGTGGTACCGGTCTATCAGGCCGGCGTCCGAGAGGTTCCGGTTGAGGGTGGCGCTGCCGTGCATGATGATCGGGCCGCCCTCGCTCTCCTTCAGCGCGGCCACCTCGTCGAGCGAGCGCAGGATCGTCGTCTCGCCCCAGCCGGGGACCAGGTCGTCCTCGCCGAGCGTCGTGGAGAGCACGTACTTCGGCATCGGCTTGTACGTCGCGAACTCCGCCATGTCCGGCCAGAGGGGGCTGAACGCCTCGTAGCTGACCCGGCCGAACAGCATCGCGGTGGCCTCCTCCTGCTCCCGGCCCTTGATCTCGAAGGCCTCGGGGAGGAACTCCATGTCCTTGAACGTCCACCCCGAGTTGCGGTAGCCGGGCTCGCCGCCGGGGGCCTCCACGACGCCGTCGAGCGAGACGAAGGCAGTGCTGATCAAGGGGCGCATCGAGAACTCTCCTGGTCATCCGTCGGTCCGATGGTGCATCGGACCGGTCATCAACTGCTCACACATCAGACCTCGGCGCCACACAAAAGTCATCGGCCGGCGGCTAACCCTTGCTGACCGCCGTGAGGATCTCCGGGAGCCGCCGGGCGAGGCGAGGGGCCGCGAGGCGCAGGCCGGCGTCGGTGACCGCCCAGCCGTAGGCCGTGCCGATGGGGAGCAGCAGCCAGGTCCAGGAGGCCGCGGCTGAGGCGTGCAGCCAGATCGTGAGGGCCAGGACGGGGGCGCACAGCAGGGCCGCCGCGACCATGCCGCCGAAGATGGAGAGCCAGGCGAGGCCCGCCTGGCCGGGCGCCACGTTCTTGTAGCCCTCCTGCGGGATCGAGTACGGGAAGCGGGCCGAGGACCAGGCGCCCGTCGCGAGCATCGCGCCGAGCAGCGCAAAGGAGAGGCCGAGGGCTTCCGGCAGGGCGGGCCACTCGCCGAGCATCGCCGTGGTGAGGACGGTGACGAGGGTGGCGTAGGGCAGGGTGATCACGAGCAGGGCCAGGGCGCGGCCCCGCAGCTCCACATAGGCGTCGCGGGTCGACGAGATCGTCATCGCCACCATCCAGAACGCCGAGGTGTCCTGGCCGAACTGGTTGTACATGAGGATCCCGAGCATTCCCGCGGCGAAGCACGCGAAGTACACCGAGCCGGTGCCCTGGAGGGCGTTGAAGACCGGCACGATCAGGCCGATGGCCAGCGAGGTCACCCAGGCCGCCTTCGTCTTCGGGTCGCGCCACACGTACCGCAGGCTGCGCTCCATGACGGTGCCGGTGCGGCCGGCGGGGAGCAGGCCGCCGAGGGCGTCGAAGGCGCGGGACGTGCCCTTGTCCGGTTCCGCCGCCGCCAGTGTCGAGCCGTCCGGGGCCGTCATCAGGCGGGTCAGGCTGCGCTGCCAGAGGGCCAGGAGGGCCACCAGGGCCGCCGCGGCCAGGGCGAGCTGCGCGGCCCCGCTCGCGTACGCGCCCTCGCTCACGGAGTCCACCGCGCCGAGCGCCGAGGCGGGCGGGATCCAGCGGACGACGGCCGCCGCCGGGTCGAGGGTGGACAGGCCGGACGAACCGAGCTTCTGCGCCCCGAAGTTGACTGCCTGCGCGCCGACCGCGATGACGAGACCGCTGAGGACCGCGAGGTCACGGCCCTTGCGGCTGGTCAGCAGGCGGATGTTGGCGGCGGCGACCGCGCGGGCCAGGGCCACGCAGACCAGGAGGGTGAGGGCGGTCGCGAGGACGCCGGTGGCGGCGGCCGCCGCGCCGTGGGCGAGCGCGATCGTCGCACCGGTGGCCAGGCAGAGCGTGAAGAGCGGACCGATGCCGACCAGGGACGCCACGAGCAGCGCCCGCACCAGCGGCCGGGGGCGCAGCGGCAGCATCACGAGGCGGGTGGGGTCGAGGGTCTCGTCGCCGCTCGGGAAGAACAGCGGCATGACGGCCCAGCCGAGGGTGAGCACTCCGGTGAGCAGGACGCACACGGTGGCGGCGTGCTCGCTGCCGCGCAGCGCGATCAGGCCGAGGAGCTGGAGCGCGGCGATGAGGAGGGTGACGGTGACGGACGCGATGTAGGCGGCCCGGCGCCCGGCGGACTGCCGCAGTCCGTTGCGCAGCAGCGACAGCTTCAGGCGTACGAGGACCGGGGTGATCGCCTGGGCGTTCGCGGGGGCGTTCCCGGTGGCCGTCATCGGGCGCCGCCGCCGAGCCAGTCGAGGTCGGAGGCGGTGTCGCGGCCGTGCGCGCCGACGAGTTCGAGGAACGCCTGCTGGAGGGAGGGCGCCGCGCCGCGCACCTCGGCGAGCGTGCCGTGCGCGCGGATGCGGCCCGCGGCCATGACGGCGACCCAGTCGCACAGCGACTCGACGAGCTCCATGACGTGGGAGGAGAAGACGACGGTGGCGCCGGAGGCGGTGTAGCGCTCCAGGACGCCGCGGATCGTCTGCGCGGAGACCGGGTCGACGCCTTCGAACGGCTCGTCGAGGAAGAGGACTTCGGGGTTGTGGAGCAGGGCCGCGGCCAGGCCGGTCTTCTTGCGCATGCCGGTGGAGTAGTCGACGACGAGCTTGTGCTGGGCGCCCGCGAGGTCGAGCACGTCCAGGAGCTGGGTGGCGCGCTTGTCGACCTCCGGTCCCGGCAGCCCGCGCAACCGGCCGGTGTACGCGAGGAGTTCGCGCCCCGAGAGCCGCTCGAAGAGCCGCAGGCCCTCGGGGAGCACGCCGATGCGGGCCTTGACCTCGACGGGGTCGCGCCACACGTCGTGGCCGACGACCTCGACGGAGCCCTGGTCCGGCCTCAGCAGGCCGGTGACCATGGAGAGGGTGGTGGTCTTCCCGGCGCCGTTCGGCCCGACCAGGCCGATGAACTTGCCCGCCGGCAGCGCCAGGTCGATCCCGGCCACCGCGATCTGTTCGCCGAACCGCTTCCAGAGCCCCTGGACCCGTACCGCCGCCGCTTCGGTCACCGTGCCGCCCCTTCGCCGCCTTTGCCGTGCCCGCACGATACGTCGCGGGCGGCTCCCCGGGGGCGGTCAGCCGCTCAGCGGCGCGCTTCCCTGCCGCACGCGTACGCCAGCGGGGAGATGATCTCCTCGGCGTCCGGCAACCAGCGGTTGGCGGCGGTGGGGCGGCAGGCCCACTGGACCGCGCCCGAGGCGCCGAAGCGGGTCGGGGGCGCGGCGACATAGGTGCCCTCGCCGAGCGCGACCAGATCGATGACGGCCGGGGGCCAGCCCAGTTTGCGTACGAGGTCGGGGACCTTGGCGGCGGCGCCGGGGAGCACGAAGAACTGCATGCGCCGGTCCGGCGTGCGGGTCACCGGGCCGAGGGTCAGCTCCATGCGTTCCATGCGGGCCAGCGCGAGGAACCCGGCGGTCTCGGGCACGTCGATCACGTCGAACGTACGCCCGGTGGGCAGCAGGATCGATGCCTTGGGCTGCTTCTGCCACAGCCGACGGGCCACGGTCGCGCTGCCGGTGGCCTGAGTCGCCCAGTCCTCACGCGCGGGGTGTGCGCCGGGGGAGGCGCACGCGGCGACGCCGCACGAGCACCGCTCGGCGCCGTCGGCGTACTGCAGCCAGGTGCCGGGGAAGATGTCCCAGTGACGCTCCTCCGCGTATCGCACGGCCGTGTCCAGCAAGGCTTCTCCGCGCTGCTTCGGGATGTGCGCGGCTGTCGTGACTCCGATGGTCTCTTCCACGGAGTTCTCAACTCCCGCCGCCACCTCGGGTTACGGGCGCACGCGAGGGCGGGGGAGGAGCATCGATCCTGCGAGCGGGGCGCATGGGTGCACGGGCGGGGGCGCGCGGGGGAAATGGCATCCATGTGCGGGTAGCCAGGTCAAGGGCAATCGGAGGGCGCCTCGGAGGAAGCCCGGAACCGACAGATCCGTCTTATGGTTTTATGGCTTCTTTATGCCTCTTTCGTGGCGCATCTTCGACTTGCCCCCAGGGCATTGATCGTCGTGTGGCGGCCTCGGCGGCCGCCTCGTTCCCGATGGTCAACGGTGCACACAGGGGGTACGCCATGGCCGCCAGGCCACTCGTCGCACGGCAGCCCAACGAACGGCTGCAAGCGCTCATCCAGGAAGCCGGCTGCTCCAACGCCGGCCTCGCCCGCAGGGTCAACATGTGCGGCGCGGAGCACGGTCTCGATCTGCGCTACGACAAGACGTCGGTGGCCCGCTGGCTGCGCGGGCAGCAGCCGCGCGGCCGGGCACCCGGCATCATCGCGGAGGCGCTCGGCCGCAAGCTGGGCCGGACCGTCACCATCGACGAGATCGGCATGGCGAACGGCAAGAACCTCGCCTCCGGCGTAGGTCTTCAGTTCTCGCCGACCGTCCTCGGCGCCATCGAGCAGGTCTGCGAGCTGTGGCGCAGCGACGTGGGCCGCCGCGACTTCCTCTCCGGCTCGACCGTGGCCGCCTCGGCCCTCGTCGAGCCCAGCCGCGACTGGCTGATCTCCTCGCCGGACGCGCAGGTCGGGCGGACCGCCGGGCCGCGCGTCGGCATGGCGGACGTCGCGGCCGTCAAGGCGATGACGGAGGCGCTGACCCGGCTCGACCACCAGTACGGCAGCGGCCATGTGCGGCCCGTGGTCGTGCACTACCTCAACTCCGTGGTCTCCGGCCTGCTCGCGGGCTCCTACCGGGAGGCGGTCGGCCGCGAGCTGTTCGCGGCGGTCGCGCGGCTGACGGAGCTGGCGGGCTACATGGCCGTGGACACGGGCCAGCCGGGCCTCGCCCAGCGCTACTACATCCAGGCCCTGCGGCTCGCCCAGGCGGCCGGTGACCGGGGGTACGGCGGCTATGTGCTGGCGGCGTCGATGAGCCACCTCGCCGCCCAGCTCGGAAACCCGCGCGAGATCGCGCAGTTGGCGCGGGCCGCGCAGGAGGGCACCCGCGGGCGGGTCACCCCCCGGGCGGAGGCCATGTTCTACGCCGCCGAGGCGCGCGGGCACGCGCTGCTCGGCGACGCGCGGGCCACGCAGGCCGTGGCGGGCCGCGCGGTCGAGGCCATGGACCGGGCCGCGGGTGAGGCGGACTCCGGGGACGACCCGGTGTGGATCCAGCACTTCGACCACGCGTATCTGGCCGATGAAATGGCGCATTGTCACCGTGACCTGGGTCAGGCGGACGCGGCGGCGCGCAGCGCACAGGAGTCCCTGGAGGGGCACCCTCCGACGCGGGCCAGGCGCCGTGCGATCGGCCTGGTCCTGCTGGCCACGGCACAGGTGCAGCGGCGCGAGGTGGAACAGGCCTGCCACACGGGCCTGAAGGCCGTCGAGCTGCTCGGCACGCTGCGGTCCAACCGCGGCGCGGAGTACCTGGAGGACTTCCAGCAGCGCCTTGAGCCGTACCGGGAGGAGCCGGTGGTGCGGGAGTTCGGGGCGCGGGTCGACGTGCAGGCGGCGTGACGCGCGCGGGCGCGCTGTGTTCAGCGTCCGCGCGAAGGGATTTGTTACTGCCGCCGTCGAGCGGAGTGCGGTGCTCCAAGCTGCGTGGCAGAGGGATGTGGCGACCCGGTAGCGTGAGCCGACGGTTCCGTAGGTCCCCCATACGTAGGAGTCCCGGTGACGCAGCAGAGCGGTCAGGGCGCTGCTTCCTCCGATCCGCGGCAGCCCGCGGCCCGGCCCGCCCACGAGGGCGTCGTGCTGCCCGCGGACGGCAGCGAACCGCTGCTGCCCGGCACCGCGGGGCGGCACGCCACCCCGGCGGAGGGCAGCCCCTGGGACCGGCCCTGGGGGCCCGGGACGCCGGGCGCGCCGCAGGGCGGCCCGGGCGGCCCCTGGGACGCCCCGCAGTCCCCGGCGATGCCGCTGCCCCCGGAGGGCGCGGACACCTCGTACGGCGGCCAGGGGTACGCGGGCGGGCAGGGGTACGCCTCGCAGCCGGGCCAGGGCGCCCACCCCAGCCACGGTGCCGCTTCGTACGGCGGCCAGGCCGACGCCTCCTACGGTGGCGGGCAGGCGCCCGGCGGTGCCCCCGCCCACGCCGCGCGGCCCGGCTACGGCGACGCCTCCTACGGCGCTCAGCCCGGCCACGGCGCGCACGCCGGGCGGCCGGACCACGGAGGGCAGGCCGGTCCGCACAGACCCGGCTCGCACGCGGCGCCCCCCGGGCAGGCCGAGGCCTCCTATGGCGGTCAGCAAAGCCACGGCGGTCAGCAAGACCACGGCGGGCAGCAGGAGCAGGGTGGTCGGTGGATGCCGTTGCCGCCTCTCGGGCAGAGCGGCGCCCCGCTGCCTCCCGTCACCGCACCCGGCGCCCCGATGCCGGGCGCCGCTGGCCCCGATGCCGAGGCCACGCAGTTCATCGCGCCCGTCCCCGGCGGCCCTGGCGGCGCCGATGAGGGGGCCACGCAGTACCTCCCGCCCGTACCGGGCATCCCCGGCGGCGCCGATGAAGGGGCCACGCAGTACATACCCCCGGTGGGACCCGGCGCGCTGCCGCCCGAGGCTCCCGCCGCCGACGCCACGCAGTTCCTCGGCCGTGCCCAGGCACCCGCCCCCGCGTCCGACAGCGAACCCACGCAGTTCATCGCGCCCGTCCCCGGCGGCCCCGCAGACAGCGGCCCCGCCGGGCACGGCATGCCGCCCGAGCCGGCCAAGGCGCCCTACGGCATCCGCCCCGGCGCCCCCGGCGACCGGCAGCCGCCCGCCGAGTTCGACAGCCTCTTCCGCACCGAGCCGGAGGCCGAGGGGCCGGCCTCCACGCAGCAGATGCCCCGCTTCGAGGCCCCGGCGCCCGCCGGTGGCCACGCCGCCGCCCCGGCCCCCACGCGCGCGGGCGGCCGCGGCGGACGCCGCACCCGTACCGGCTCGAAGGTGCCGCTCATCGCCGCCGTCGGCATCGGCATCGCGGTGCTCGGTGTCGGCGCGGGCGCGCTCCTGAGCGCCGGTGGCGGTGAGGACGACAAGGAGGCCGACGGCAAGCCCGTCTCCGCCTCGGCCCCCGCCGACGAGCGCCCATCGCCGTCCGCCGACCCCGCCAAGGACCAGGCGGTCGCCCTCGACAAGCTGCTGGCCGACAGCAACAACAGCCGCGACATGGTCATCGCGGCCGTGCGCAACGTGGGCAAGTGCCAGAACCTCGGCCAGTCCGCGAAGGACCTGCGCGCGGCGGCCAGGCAGCGCAACGGCCTGGTCACCCGCCTCGCCGGGCTCAAGGTCGACAAGCTCCCGGCCAACGACCACCTCACGACGTCGCTCAACAAGGCCTGGAAGGCGTCCGCGGCCGCCGACAACCACTACGCCGCGTGGGCGGACCAGGTGGCCGGCAAGAAGGGCTGCAAGAAGGGCCACGCCCGGGTCACTCCGCAGGCCGGCGCGGGCAACCGGCAGAGCAACGCGGCGACGACCGCCAAGGAGCAGGCCGCGGGCGCCTGGAACCCCATCGCGCGCAAGTACGGCCTGACCACGCGGGACAAGACCCAGCTGTGACGGCGTGGCCGCGCCGGTGCGCGGCTACGCCGACTGCTCCAGCGTCGCCTCGACGTCCACGAAGCCCTTGCGCGCCGGGACGAGCCGCCCGTCGCGCACCACCTGGAACGTGACGCCGGAGTTGATCAGACGAGGGAACTCGCTGGCCGCGATCAGGTCCTCGAAGCGCCAGCTCAGCGTCGGCGTGAGACCGCCCGTCTCGACGCGCAGGCCGCCGTCCAGGGCGCGGCGCAGCGTGCGTGCGGTGACCTCGCCGCCGTCCAGCGACTCGACGGCCCGCTTCAGGACGGTGTACGCGATCCATGTCGTCTGCACGCCCGCGTCGGCCGGGTCGACCCGGTTGTCGCCGAACGCCTGCTCGCGGATGACCCGGCGCATCTGGGACCAGCGCGGATCGCCCGACGCGGGGTACCAGCCGGTGACGTACGCCCCTTCGTAGGGGCCGCCCGCGCCGCCGGTGCGGTCGACGAGCGACTGGTCGACGCTGCCGAGCACGGAGGAGATCCGTACCGGCGGATAGTCGGCCTTGGTGCGCCGGAACGAGTCGTAGAAGGTGTCGGTGCGGGCGCCGAGCGCGGCCGTCACGCAGCCGTCCTTCGCGCCCGCGTGCTTCAGTGCCTGCTCGGCCTGTGGGGTGAGGTCGGTGCCGTCCTCGGGGGCCCGTATGTCCGCGACGGGCTTGTGGTGGCCGTCGCGGAGCCCGGAGTTGAGCAGCTTGGGCAGCTCGTCGCCGGCGAGGGTGTCGGGGCGTACGAGGGCGACACGGTCGCAGCGGTCGGCGAGCTGGCGGCCGTTGCCCGCGAGGAGCGCGGGCTCGCCGCCGTTGACGGGGTAGGACAGAGGGCTGCTGAACTCGTCGTCGGTGACGCCGTAGCCGCCGATGTAGGGGATGCCGGCGACCTCCAGCGGGGCGAGGAACGAGCCGCCGTGCTGGCTGTACGCGCCGACGACCGCCGCCACGTCCTGGTCGACCGCCTCGCGCGCGCAGTCGGCGGCGCCGACCGGGTCGTTGTGGTCGTTGCAGGTCAGGACCTTCAGCTCGCGGCCGTCGATGCCGCCGTGCGCGTTGACCCAGCGGGCGAAGGCCTGCGCCATCGCGGGGACGCCGGGCTTGTTGGTGGCCTTGGTCTTCTCGGGGGCCCAGGTCATGACGGTGATGGGGTCGTCCCTGCCGTCCTCGGCGGTACCGGGGATGACCCCGCATCCGGCGGTCAGGGACAGGCACGCCGCCGCTGCCGCTGCCGCGGCCAGGGCTGAGGTGCGGGAGTTTCGGGAGGTACGGGAGGGGGTGGGGCGTCGCCGGCCGGTCATGTCCCCACACGATTCCCGGGGAGGACCAACCGTGGAGTGACGCATTCTCAACGGACAGTGACACGCAGGTGAACGGGCGGGGGCCGATTCGAGTGCACGAAGTGGGAACGTACGATCGATGACCGTGCAAGGTTCGGAGAACTCTTCCCGTCGCGGCCGTCGCTCCAGCACCATGGGTGGCATGCCGACCAACGACATGCCGTGGTGGCGCTGGCGCAGCAACGTGCGCTCGGCGCTGCACATGCTCTCCGACCCCGGATTCCAGCGGGAGTGCTGGCTCGCGGGGCGCGAGGAGTACGGGGACGTGACCGATGCCGTCTACCGGCTCGTCGAGGACACCTGGCTCGACAACTGGTCCGCCGAGAAGTACGTCGGCACGATCTTCCGGGACCCGCAGGAGGCGGCCCTCGTCGACACGGCCGTGCTGAGGGTCCTGCGGATCATGCACGAGGTCGGACCCGACGCGATGGTCTCCGCCTATCTGGAGCACCCGGGCTGGCCCGACGCCGTACGGGCGGCGCGCGACGCGCACGTGCGCCTGTCGGCCGGGGACGGCGAGGACCCCGACGTCCCGCCGCGCACGCTGGAAGTCCTGCGGATCATGACCCGCTCGGCCTGAGACGGCCGTTCCGTCCTGCGGGACGCCGGTCCACGCCGGCCGTGGCATATGGGAACCTTGGCCGCATGAACGAGCAGTCCGCCGCCCCCGCCGCCCCCGCTGAGCAGTACGTCCTCACCCTCTCCTGCCCCGACAAGCAGGGCATCGTGCACGCCGTGTCGAGCTACCTCTTCATGACCGGCTGCAACATCGAGGACAGCCAGCAGTTCGGTGACCACGACACCGGTCTGTTCTTCATGCGCGTCCACTTCTCCGCCGAGGCCCCGGTGACCGTCGACAAGCTGCGGGCGAGCTTCGCCGCGATCGGCGACTCCTTCCACATGGACTGGCAGATCCACCGGGCCGAGGAGAAGATGCGGGTCGTCCTGCTGGTGTCGAAGTTCGGGCACTGCCTGAACGACCTGCTGTTCCGCTCGCGGATCGGCGCACTGCCGGTGGAGATCGCCGCCGTCGTCTCCAACCACACCGACTTCGCCGAGCTCGTCGCCTCGTACGACATCCCCTTCCACCACATCCCGGTGACCAGGGACAACAAGCCGCAGGCCGAGGCGCGACTCCTTGAGATCGTGCGCGCGGAGGACGTGGAGCTGGTCGTCCTCGCCCGCTACATGCAGGTGCTCTCGGACGACCTGTGCAAGGAGCTGAGCGGGCGGATCATCAACATCCACCACTCCTTCCTGCCGAGCTTCAAGGGCGCGAAGCCCTACCACCAGGCGCACGCGCGCGGCGTGAAGCTGATCGGTGCCACCGCGCACTACGTGACGGCCGACCTCGACGAGGGGCCGATCATCGAGCAGGAGGTCGAGCGCGTCGGCCACGACGTGACCCCCGACCAGCTGGTGGCGATCGGCCGTGACGTGGAGTGCCAGGCGCTGGCCCGTGCCGTCAAGTGGCACGCGGAGCGGCGGATCCTGCTGAACGGCCGTCGTACGGTCGTCTTCGCCTGACGCCCCTCACCCAAGAGCCGGGCTGAAGGGCCCGGCTCACATCCTGCTGAGCGAGGCGGCCGCGAACAGGACGTCACGGATCGCCTCGCGGTCGCCGTCCTGACCCGCGGCGGCCTCCACCGGCGAGACATGGCCCGCGGCCAGCCGGCAGAACTCGACGCCGTCCAGGGCCACATGGGCCACCTCCCGCTCGGCGGACGCGGTGGCGCCCGGCGAGTCCAGCGCGATGAACCACTCGCCGCCGCCGAGGCCCTCGATCTCCAGGCGCAGGCTGCGGCCCGGCGCACCGGCCGCCACGAGATCGCGGGGCGGCGCGGCAAGCCCGGAGCGGCGGCGGCCGGCCAGCGTGTCCGGGAGCATCCGGGCGGCGAGGTCGATCATGCGGTGGAGGTGCCGGGGCGAGGGCGGGTCGTAGGGGTAGTCGACGGCCTCGGCGATGTCGTCCGCGTGGATCCAGCACTCGAAGGCGCGGTCCACCATCGCGTCCCGCAACGGCACCTCGATCTTCTGCCCTGGCCCTTCCTCGGGCGGCGCGGGCACCGTCCCGTACGGCACGGGGAGGCGTCCCGAGCCGTCGCCCGCGAAGGACACCGTGCGGACGATCTCGTGTGTCTGGTCCCGCCAGGGGCCCCGCACCGCGCGCGTGGGCGGGAAGCGCGACGCCTGCCAGTACGCCTCGGTGCGGTGGGCCGGCAGCTGCGGGTCCCCGGCCGGCGGCCCCAGCGGGTCGTCGAGGCCGAGGGCGAGCCCGACCAGGCCGTCGACGGCGAGGAGATGCGCGATGACGCCGGCCACGGTGGTCTTCCTCTGCACCTGGCCGTCCCGCTCGAACCAGCGCAGCCGCACGGGTGCGTGCCACTCCGAGTGACCGATGTCCCGCAGCAGGGCGTCGAGGCGGGCGGTCTCCGCGTCGTAGGGCACGGCCCACTCGGGCACGGGGATGCGCGGCGGGCGGCGGCCGAGGCAGCTCTCCAGGACGCGGGAGCGCAGCCCGGGGTCGAGGTCGAGGCTCTCCTCGGGGTGCAGCAGGCCGACGGCGTCCCGCAGCCGCAGCGCCTCCTCCGCGCAGGGCCCGCAGTCGCCCAGATGCTCCTCGACGGCGGTGGCCTCGGCCGCGGAGCACGCGGCGAGCGCCCAGGCGCCGAGCAGGGATTTCAGGACGCGGTGCTCCAGGACGAGGGGCGCGGGCGGGGGAGGCGGCGCCGGTGGGTCGGGCACGGGCCGCCCGGTGTCCTCCATGGAGGAGCGGGGCATCGGTATGCGCGGGCCGTCCTGCCGGGGGCCGTCGCGCCGGTCGGTGGTGCCGGGGCCGTCCGGCTCCTCGGCGGGCTCGGGGCCCTCGGAGCCGGTCACGGCGCTGTCCCGTATCCCGGCGAGGCGCCGGAGGCGGGACTCCCCAAAGGACCCGAGGGATCCGCGGTGTCGTTGGCCGTCGACAGGAGCTGGAGGCCGAGGCGGAGCCTGCGCCGGGCCTCGTCCTCCGTCACGCCGAGGTCGGCCGCCGCCTGGCGGTAGTCGCGCCGCTGGAAGTACGCGAGCTCCAGGGCGGCCCGCAGCGGGGCGGGCATGGCCGTGACGATGTAGTCGGCGCGGGCCGCCGCGGAGGCGCGGCGGACCTTGCGCTCCAGGTCCTCCGTGGTGCCCTCGCCGCCGAGGGCGAGGGCGGCGGCCTCGGTCTGGCGGAGCCTGCGCACGGCCCGCTGGTGGGTGAGGGTGGCGAGCCAGGAGCGCAGGGGGCCCTGCCGCGGGTCGTACGCGTCGGGGTTCTCCCAGATGTGGGCGAAGACCTCGCGGGTGATGCGGTCGGCGGCGCTCTCGTCGCCGAGGACGCGGTGGGCGAGGCCGTGCACGAGCGAGGCGAAGCGGTCGTACAGCTCGCCCAGGGCGGCGGCCTCCCCGTGCGCGAGCCGCTGCTGCATCCGGCGGTCCCAGCGCCGCGGCGCGTCCTTCGGCATGCGGCCCCCTCGTGCGCTTGCCCCTGCTCCGACTGCTGCCGTCACCGCACCGGTCTGCCCGGTCCGGCTCCCTCCGACGGTACTTCCTGTGTCTGACTTTCCGTCGAATGTAGTCGGCGGGACCGACGGTTCACTCCTGTTTGCGGCAAAGCGCACCCCTGGCCGGGCACCGGATGATATTGACGGTGGGCCCCTGGTGTTTCATGGGAGGGCGGTGGGGCAGCCGAAGCAGAACGAAGCGTAAGGACTGCTTCCGGATTTTCCGGAGCGCTCCGGCCGCGGGGCAGGCAGGGCGAGCGAGAGGCATGGCGCGTGACGCTCAAGGTGGCGGTGGGCCAGGAGTCCGGCTGGGCCGTGCTGCGCGTGTCCGGCGAGATGGACCTGCTGACCTCGCCCGTGCTGCGCCAGCGCGTGCACGAAGCCGTGGCGGACGGCCGCCGCAGTGTCGTCCTAGACCTCTCCGACGTGCTGTTCTGCGACTCCAGCGGCGTCGGGGTGCTGATCGCCACGCGCCGCCTGATCCGCTCCTGCCAGGGCCGGCTGCGGCTGATCCTGCCCGCGCAGGGCGCCGTCGACGGCAGCCACGTCAACCGCGTCCTCGCGGCGCTCGGTGTGCGCAGGCTCTTCGAGGTCTTCCCGGACGTCGGGGCGGCCCTCGACGAGGAGGCGACGCCGCTCTCGGCCTGACGGCACCGGTTCTCCGCCCGGGGCCCGCGGGCCCCACGTCAGACGTGCCGTCTGGCCGCCGCCACGAAGGAGTTGATGGCGTCGCGTGAGGCGCGGCGCCGCTCGGCGAGGTCGTCACGGTCGTCCGTCCTGTGCACCTCGGCGACCGTGTCGAGCGCCTCCCAGGCCTGCCGCACCAGCGCCTCGTCGCTGGTCAGCAACTGCACGCGGAACAGCGCCTCCTGGGCCTGGGAGCGCATCTCGTACGAACGGAAGCGCGACTCCTCGCTGTCCTGACCGGCCGGGGTCCGGTTCTCGTGCCTGCTGAACCAGCGGTCGATCAGTGTCCGCCGGTAGTTGACCAGCGCGCCCGCGTACGCGCTGTAGGCGTCGATGCGTTCCTGGCGCAGCTTCTCGCCACGGGTGAATTCCTCCGTCCGCTCGATCGCCCTGCGCTGGAAGGAGTGGGTGATCCCCGCGCCCAGGAGAGTTCCCAACACCGCTATGACACTCGCCGCGACCGCTTCCACACATGACAGTGCAGCACATCACCCCTCCGAGTGGCCTTTGACGACGTACGCTCGCTGCCGGGGTACCCACCCCCTGACGTGCACCCAACCGCGGAAGTGAGGCGGCCCGAAGACCATGGACAGTGCCGAGTACGAGCGTAGGATCGCGGCCCGGTTCGCCACCTTCGACCAGGACGGCAACGACTACATCTCCCGTGAGGACTTCAGTACGGCGGCGGCCGCCCTGTGCAAGGAGTTCGGCGCGACGGCGCGGTCCGACAAGGGACAGGCGCTCTACATCGGCGCCGAGGCGTTCTGGCAGGGCATGGCCGGGATCGCGGACCGGGACGGCGACCAACGGATCACCCAGGGCGAGTTCGTGGGCGGCGCGGTGAAGCGGCTGCGGGACAACCCCGGCCGGTTCGCCGAGATCGCGCGGCCCTTCCTGCACGCGGCGATCGCCATCGCGGACTCCGACGGCGACGGAGAGGTCGCCCCGGGCGAGATCCGGCGCGCGCTCAAGGCGCTCGGCGTGCCCGAGGAGCTCGCGGGGGCGACGGCCGACGGGCTCGACGCCGACGGTGACGGCAAGGTCGCCGAGCAGGAGATCGTGCGGGCCTTCGCGGAGTACTTCACGGTTCCCGAGTAGCGCCGCCCTCAGGTGTCAGGCGGGTGAGAAGCGCTCCCGCAGCTTGTACTTGAGCACCTTGCGCAGTGTCTCGTTGCGGGGGAGGGCCTCGACCACCTCCAGCTGTTCCGGCAGCTTGTAGGGGGCGAGGCCTTCCCCGCGCAGGTACGAGGTGACCGTGTCCAGGGTCAGCCCCGGCGTCCCGGGACGCTGTTCGACGACCGCGCAGACCCGCTCCCCGCGTTCGGGGTCGGGCAGTCCGACGACCGCCGCGTCGCCGACGGCCGGGTGGCGGTGGAGCAGGTCCTCGATCTCCTTGGCGGAGATGTTCTCGCCCTTGCGGATGATGACGTCCTTCGCCCGCCCGGTGAGGACCAGATGGCCGCTCCCGGTGAGGTGCCCGAGGTCGCCGGTGATCAGGAAGCCGTCGGCGTCGAAGGCGGCCGCGCTCTGGGCCGGATCCACATAGCCACGGCAGACGGCCTCCCCGCGCAGCCGGACCTCGCCGTCCGTCCCCGGGGGCAGTTCCCGGCCGTCGGGACCGGTCACGCGGATCTCCATGCCGGCCGGGGGGCGGCCCTCGGTCGTCGCCAGGTTCTCGGCCGTGTCCTGCGGGTCGCCCATGGTGATCATCGGGACCTCGGTCATGCCGTACCCATGAGTCAGTTGGCAGCCCATCTCGCGTACGACGGCGTGGTAGATCTCCGGCGGCTTGGGCGCGCCGCCGCCCGCCAGGAGCCGCAGCGTCGGGATGAGCTTCTCGCCCGGCGGCAGCTTGCGCTGCTCGGCCAGGAACATGGAGTAGAAGGCCGTCGACCCGCCCGCCACGGTCACGCCGTGCCGCCGGTAGCCGTCCAGCGCGTCCGGCAGCGCGAAGTGCTCGAACAGCACCGCGGGAAAGCCGTACAGGAGCAGCATCACCGTGTAGTCGGGGCCCGCGATGTGCGCGTAGGGGAACGCCATCGAGCCGACGTCCGAGGGCGTCAGCCGCAGCGCGTGGGCCAGGCACGAGCCGCCCGCGAGCAGTGAGCGGTCGGTGTGCAGGACGCCCTTGGGGTCGGACGTGGTGCCCGACGTCCAGTAGATCCAGCGTACGGACGTGCCGTCGGAGGGTGGTGGGGGCAGGATCGACGGATCGGCGTCGGGCAGGTCCTCGTACGCCTCGAAGACGCCCTCGGCGCCGAGTCGCCGCGCCATCCGCGCGTGGTCGAAGCCGCGCCACACGCCGGGCACGGCGAAGAACTCCGCCCGGGACTCCCGTAGCGCGAAGCCGACTTCGCGGTCGCGGTAGAAGGGGATGACCGGGGACTGCACAGCTCCGACGCGCGCCAGGGCGAAGGAGAGCAGGGCCGTCTCGATGCGGGTGGGCAGCTGCCAGGCGACGACCGTGCCGGGGCGCACCCCCATGCCGTACAGCCCGGCGGCGACCCGCTCGGCGCGCTCGCGCAGGGCGCCGAAGGTGAGCGTGCGGTCGTCGGCGGGGTCGGCGGCGGCCTGGACGAGGACGGGCGCGTCGGGGGTGCGGGCGGCACGGCGCTCGACCAGTTCCCAGAGCGTGCGCGAGGCGCCGAGTTCGTACGCGGTTTCGTGCCGTGCGGTGCTCATGTGGTCCCCCCGGGTCGGCCAGGAACGGACGGACGGCACCACGGCCCCCGCGGCTGATGGCCCGTCAGATCGTGCGCAGAGCGTAGGCCTCGCCGCCTTGTCGGTCCATAGGCGCGGGGCTAGCCTGCATTCTGACGGGTCATCAGATTCCCGGAGGTGCCGGAGGGATGACCCCCTTTCGCGCAAGGAGGGGACACCATGACCGAGCTTCCTCGGATCGTCAGCGTCGACGACCATGTGATCGAACCCGCGCATCTCTTCGAGACCTGGCTGCCCGCGAAGTACCGCGACCGCGGCCCGAGGCCACTGACCGCCGGCATCGGCGAACTCGCCTACGTGGGCGGCAAGTACCAGATCACGATGGACCCCGAAGGGCCGCCCACCGACTGGTGGGTCTACGAGGACCTCAAGTTCCCGTACAAGCGCAACATCGCCGCCGTCGGCTTCGACCGCGACGACATGACCCTGGAGGGCATCACGCGCGCGGAGATGCGGCGCGGCTGCTGGGACCCGGTCGCCCGCCTGAAGGACATGGACCTCAACCACGTCGAGGCCTCCCTGTGCTTCCCCACCTTCCCGCGCTTCTGCGGCCAGACCTTCGCCGAGGCCCACGACAAGGAGGTCGCCCTCGCCTGCGTACGCGCCTACAACGACTGGATGGTCGACGAGTGGTGCGGCGACAGCGGCGGCCGGCTGATCCCGCTCTGCATCATCCCGCTGTGGGACATCGGCCTCGCGGTCGCCGAGATCGAGCGGAACGCCGCGCGGGGCGTGCGGGCCGTCACCTTCTCGGAGATCCCGACCCACCTGGGGCTGCCCTCGATCCACTCCGGCTACTGGGATCCGTTCTTCGCGGTCTGCCAGGAGACCGGCACGGTCGTGAACATGCACATCGGCTCGTCCTCCCAGATGCCCGCCGCCTCCCCCGACGCCCCGCCCGCCGTGCAGGCCGCGCTCTCCTTCAACAACGCCATGGCGTCGATGATGGACTTCCTGTTCAGCGGCGTCCTCGTGAAGTTCCCGGCCCTCAAACTGGCCTACTCCGAAGGGCAGATGGGCTGGATCCCGTACGCCCTGGAACGCGCCGACGCCGTGTGGGAGGAGCACCGCGCCTGGGGCGGCGTGAAGGACCTGATCCCCGAGCCGCCCTCCACGTACTACTACCGGCAGATCTTCTGCTGCTTCTTCCGCGACAAGCACGGCGTGGCATCCCTGGACGTCGTCGGCAGGGACAACGCCACCTTCGAGACCGACTACCCGCACGTCGACTCGACCTTCCCGCACACCAAGGAGGTCGCCCTCGACCACGTCGAGGGACTCGACGACGAGACGGTGTACAAGCTGATGCGCGGCAACGCCATCCGCATGCTCGGCCTGGACCTGGACAAGTAGGCCGCGCGTGGACCTCACGTACACCGAGGAGGAGGAAGCCTTCCGGGCAGGACTGCGGGAGTGGCTCGCGAGCGTGCTCCCGAGCCTTCCCGCCAAGCCCTCGCCGCAGGACTGGCCCGCACGGCGCGCGTACGACACCTCCTGGCAGCGCATGCTGTTCGACGCGGGCTACGGCCACGTCCACTGGGACGCGCCGCCCACCCAGCGGCTGATCTTCCTGGAGGAGACCGAGAAGGCGGGCGCCCCCTATGTGGGCGCCAACTTCGTGGGCCTGCTGCACGCGGGACCGACCATCGCCTCCGAGGGCACGCCCGAGCAGCGGGAGCGGTGGCTGCCGCCCGTGCTGCGCGGCGACGAGGTGTGGTGCCAGGGGTTCAGCGAACCCGACGCGGGCTCCGATCTCGCGTCGCTGCGCACGCGCGCGTGGCGCGACGGCGACCACTACGTGGTGAGCGGGTCCAAGATCTGGACATCCCACGCGGAGGTCGCCGACTGGTGCGAGCTGCTCGTGCGGACGGCGCCGGTGAGCGAGGCCGTGCCCAAGCACCGCGGCATCACCTGGCTCGCGATGCCGATGGACGCCCCCGGCATCACCGTGCGCCCGCTGCGGACGCTGGCGGGCTCCACCGAGTTCGCCGAGGTGTTCCTCGACGAGGTGCGGGTGCCGGCGGCCAACCGCGTCGGCGCCGAGAACGACGGCTGGCGCGTGACCATGGTGACCCTCTCCTACGAGCGCGGCACCGCCTTCGTGGGGGAGGTGGTCGCCTGTCGGCGGGTCCTCGGGGAGATCGCCCGCGAGGCCCGCGCGAACGGCCGCTGGGACGACGTGGCGCTGCGGCGCAGGCTCGGGCGCCTCGGCGCGGAGTTCACGGCGCTGTGGCGGCTCACGCAGTGGAACGTGAGCGAGGCACAGCGCACCGGCGGGGTGCCCGGCGTGGGCGGCTCGGTCTTCAAGCTGCGGTACTCGCACGCCCGCCAGGAGCTGTATGACGCCGCCGCCGAAGTGCTCGGCGCGGGCGCCCTCGACCTCGGGCACGCGTGGAACCTCGACCGGCTGTCCTCCCTGTCCTACACGATCGCCGCGGGCACCTCGCAGATCCAGCAGAACATCGTGGCCGAGCGGATCCTCGGCCTTCCGAAGGGGCGGTGAGGGACGGTATGGATTTCCAACTCACGGATGACCAGCGGGTCTTGCGCTCCGGGATGCGGGACATCCTGGTGGGGCGGTTCTCCTTGCGGGACGCCGTGGACCGCGTCGACCGCGCCCTGTGGAAGGAGCTGGGCGAGGCCGGCTTCTTCTCCCTGGCCCTGCCCGAGAAGCGCGGGGGCGTCGGCCTGGGACTGCCGGAGGCCGTACTGGCCTTCGAGGAGGCGGGACGGGCCCTGCTCCCCGGCCCCGCCGTGGCGTCGTTCCTGGCGGCGGGCGAGGTGGAGGGTGCCTGGTCCGGAGACGCCGTCGTCACCGCCGTCGACGGAACGCTGGTGCCCTGGCTCGCGGAGGCGGACGCCGTCCAGGGGGACGTGAGCGGGGCCGTCGCCCTGCGCTCCGTCGACCCGCTGACACCGCTGCACCGCGTGCCGGGGCCGCCGCGCCCGGGCCGGGGCGCACTGCTGTACGCCGCCGAACAGCTCGGCAGCGCCGCCCGGACCTGCGAGATGGCCGTGCGATATGCCGACGAACGCGAACAATTCGGGCAGCCCATCGGGGCGTTCCAGGCCGTGAAGCATCTCTGCGCGCGGATGCTGGTGCGCGCCGAGGTCGCCCGCGCCGCCGTGTACGCCGCCGCCGTGACCCGGGACACGCGCGAGATCCGCGGCGCCAAGCTGCTGGCCGACGACGCCGCCGTACGCAACGCCCGCGACTGTCTCCAGGTGCACGGCGGCATGGGGTTCACCTGGGAGTCCGAGGTGCATCTGCACCTCAAGCGGGCCTGGGTCCGCGCCGAGCTGGGACAACGGGCCGACGAGGCGCAGGAAGCGCTGGCTGCCGCGCTGTGACAGGGAGTGATGACGCTACAGAGCGTTGACGGAGGCGTCGATACCGGGTTGTGTCCTCCGCGTGACTCGTCACGGCCCGGAGTCGGTGTCCGCCTCTAGTACCTTGTCTCAGATGCGAGTGGTTCTGAGGCTGAGCCATCCCGGTGCTGCCCCCGCGGCGGCTCCGGGTCCGGCAATGCGCGCCGCTCGCCGTGCAGGAGCGGGCCTCGTGCCCGTCTGTTCGACCCCCCGCGCTACGCGTCGCACAGTATGCAGCACGCGTACTCCTTCGCGCTGGAATATGCCCGAAGCGCTTGTTGGGGTGACTGAACGTCAATCATGCTGTCTCCCAAGGGGATCACGTTCCGTGACCCCGTGGAGTCGCGAGGCGATGTGTCCGCCGGTTCGGATGGTGTGAGCGGTGCAGGTGCTTCAAGTTCAGCTGGAGGTCGGGGCCGACCCCGCGGAGGTGGGGCGGGCCAGGAGATGGGCCCGCTCCCGACTGGCGGGATCGGGCATAGAAGCCGACGAGCCGGTGGCCGAGACGCTGATCCTGCTGATCTCGGAACTCGTCACCAACGCCGTTGTGCACACGGGCTGTCCGGCCGTCCTGCGCATGCTCCTCCCCGGCGTTCCCGACGACGCGCCGGCGACGGTCCGGGTGGAGGTGGCCGACCGCAGCGCCCGCCCGCCCAGGCAGCGGCACGCGGAGGGTGACGACACCAACGGCCGCGGCCTGGAGCTGGTCGACGGTCTCGCCGACCGCTGGGGCTGGCAGCCGGAGGGTGGCGGCAAGAGCATCTGGTGCGAGGTCGACCGGTGCGACGCCGGGGTCGCCGCGGTGACCTTCGACGGCGCGTCGTACGGCGACACCGATGCCGACGTGGCGTACGAAGCCGTCTGACTCCGTTCGCCCCGGGCCCGTATGCGCCGTCGTGTGCCACGACGCGCGCCCGTGCGCGGGTAGGACGAACCAGGCATGGACCATTAACCCCCGGCAGGGTGTTGACGTAACCTGTCCGATTGATCACGCTTGTGAGCAGCGATTCGCCGCGAGGGGACGTCAAGGGCGCTCGGTGACGGAGGCCCCCTTGACGAGATGTGGGTCGCGTGGTCGGCGTCGGTCCCCTCGGGGGCATGAGGGGCAGTGTCGAGCGCCGAGCCGGATGGCGGCGCGCGGCATCGCGCTCGGGGCGGAAGCCGACGCGCCGCCGTGCCGCCGCTTGACGGGGCGCCGGGGTCACAGCACCGCCACCGGCGCCACGGGCGTCCCCGTCCCGCCGGCGAACGGCTCGGGCATCGCGGAGAGCAGGAAGGCGTAACGCGCTTCTTGCGCACAGGCTGTGGACAACTTTTCCAGATCCCAGTTCTGGCCCTGCAGCATCCCCATCTCGACCAGGTGCAGCGCGTGCACGGGCAGCCACAGGTTCTCGATCTCCGGCGGGAAGATCTCGAAGGTCAGGGTGTCGTCGGCGACCGCCGCCACGTCCCGCGCGTGGAACCACTCGGGCGTACGCAGTGAAAGGCCCGGGGACGGGTGGCCGTACGCGTGTCTGTCGCCCGCCAGGTAGACCTGGATCTGTCCCGTACGGACGAGGACGATGTCACCGGCGCGGACCGTGACGCCGCCGAACTCCGCCGCCTCGTCCAGGTCTTCGGGCGTCACGGCGTGATCACCCGGCAGCCGGTCGAGCCCCTTGGCGCGGGCCACGTCCAGCAGGACGCCGCGCGAGACGACGTACGGCACCTTGTCGATGCCGCTGAACCGGGCGCCCGTGTGGGCCGCGATGGTGTCCGCGGGGCGGCCGTTGTAGATCTTCCCGGAGTGTGACACGTGGGTCAGCGCGTCCCAATGGGTGGCCGCCTGTAGCCCCATCGTCACGGCGTCGTCGCTGGTGGCGACTGTGCCCGGGCCGAAGAGCTCCTGGTTGATCTGCACCATGGTGTGCAGGGGGTTCACGCGTCCGGGGATCAGGCCCGTCTGGGCGCCGTCCTCCTTGAGGGTCAGCGCGAGCGGGACGCGGCGCCCGGAGCGGACCTCGGCGGCGGCCGCCCGTACGACGTCGTCGGTGACGAGGTTCAGGGTGCCGATCTCGTCGTCGGGGCCCCAACGGCCCCAGTTGTTCACGCGCTTGGCGATGGCGTGGAACTCGGGCGGCAGTGACATGGGCCCTCCGCGGGTCTTGTCTTCCGGTGTCCGACGGGCCATAAAATCTAACGGTCCGTCAGAAACCGCGGGAAGGGGCCGGCGTGGGGAACTTCTTGGCAGGCAAGGTGGTGGCCGTCACCGGTGCCGGGCGCGGCATCGGCAGGGCCGTCGCGCTCGCCGCGGCCGCCGAGGGCGCGCGGGTCGTCGCCAACGACTACGGGGTCTCCATGGAGGGCGGCGAGCCCGCCGGCGAGGTGGCCGAAGCCGTGGTCGAGGAGATCCGGGCCGCGGGCGGCGAAGCCGTGGCCGTCGCGGACGACATCGCCACCATGGCGGGCGGCCAGCGGATCGTCGACGTCGCGCTCGCCGAGTACGGCCGCCTCGACGGGGTCGTGTGCGTCGCCGGGATCCTCCGCGAGCGGATGCTGTTCAACATGTCGGAGGAGGAGTGGGACCCGGTGGTCGCCACCCACCTGAAGGGCACGTTCACCGTCTTCCGGGCCGCCTCGGCGGTGATGCGGAAGCAGGGCTCGGGCACCCTCATCGGCTTCACCAGCGGCAACCACCAGGGGTCCGTCGCCCAGGCCAACTACAGCGCCGCCAAGGGCGGGATCATCTCGCTGGTGCGCAGCGCCGCGCTGGGTCTCCACAAGTACGGGGTGACCGCCAACGCGGTGGCCCCCGTCGCCCGTACGCGGATGTCGGCGAACGTACCCGTGGAGCTGAAGGAGATCGGCGAGCCCGAGGACGTGGCGGCCCTCGTCACCTACCTGCTCAGCGACCGCGCCCACGAGGAGAGGATCACCGGGCAGGTCTACACGATCGCCGGGCCCAAGATCGCCGTCTGGGCGCAGCCGCGTGAGCTGCGCGCGGGCTACGCCGACGGGGCCTGGACACCGGAGAAGATCGCCGACTTCCTGCCCGGCACGGTCGGCACCGACCCCATGCCGCTCCTCGCGCAGGTCGAGGCCATGGCCAAGGCGGCGGCGTCCAAGGCCCGCCCGAACGCGTAGGCCGGGGGGAGGGTCGTGGACTTCGGCTTCGGGCCCGAGGACGAGGCGTTCCGCGCGGAGGCGCGGCGCTGGCTCACCGAACACCTCACCGGCGACCACGCCCGCGCGCGCGGGCGCGGCGGCCCCGGCAGCGAGCACCTGGGTGGCGCGGAACGCCGCGCCTGGGAGCGGGAGTTGGGTCGCGGCGGCTGGATCGGCCTCGGCTGGGACAGTGACGCGTACGGCAACCGGCGGGCCACGCTCACCCAGCAGGTCGTCTGGGCCGAGGAGTACGCACGCGCGCGGGCACCCGGCCGCCACGGGCACATCGGCGAGAACCTGCTCGCGCCGACGCTCCTGGCGTACGGCAGCCGGGAGCAGCGGGACGAGTTCCTGCCGCCGATCGCCCGGGGCGAGGCGCTGTGGTGCCAGGGGTACAGCGAGCCGGGCGCGGGGTCCGACCTGGCCGGGGTGCGGACGCGGGCCGTGCGGGACGGGGAGACGTACGCCGTCACCGGGCAGAAGATCTGGACGTCGCTGGCGCACGAGGCCGACTGGTGCTTCGTGCTGGCGCGCACGGAGGAGGGGTCCCGTGGGCACCGGGGGCTGTCGTTCCTGCTGGTGCCGATGGACCAGCCGGGGCGGATCGAGGTGCGGCCCATCCGGCAGCTGACCGGCACCAGTGAGTTCAACGAGGTCTTCTTCGACGGTGCACGCGCGCGTGCCGGCCATGTGGTGGGGGGCGTGGGGCAGGGGTGGCGGGTCGCCATGGGGCTGCTCGGGTTCGAGCGGGGCGTCTCGACTCTGGCCCAACAGATTGGGTTTGCCACGGAGTTGGCTGCGGTGGTGCGGGAGGCGGTCGCCTCGGGGGCCGTGCGGGACCTCGTGGTGCGGGAGCGGCTGGAGCGGCTCTGGGCGGAACTGCGGGTCATGCGGTGGAACGCGTTGCGGACGTTGGGGGGTGGGGGTGGGGGTGGCGGGGCCTCGGGGGTGGCCGGGGCGCCGAGTGTGGCCAAGCTGTTGTGGGGGCGGTGGCATCAGCGGCTCGGGGAGCTTGCCGTGCAGGTGCGGGGTGCGGCGGGGGCCGTCGGGCGCGTGGACTGGGCGGCCGACGCGCCGTACGAACTCGACGAGGCCCAGCGGCTTCATCTCTTCACCCGCGCCGACACCATCTACGGCGGCTCGGACGAGGTTCAGCGCAACATCATCGCCGAGCGCGTGCTCGGTCTGCCGAGAGAGGCCAGGGGGCCTCGGTGAGGGGTGCGTCGTGAGGGGTGTCGTTTTTGACGGGGAGTCGGCCGAGGTCGTGGGGGACCTGGAGGTCAGGGAGCCGGGGCCCGGCGAGGTGCTGGTCGCGGTGGCCGCCGCCGGGCTGTGCCACAGCGATCTGTCCGTCATCGACGGGACCATTCCGTTCCCGTCGCCCGTGGTCCTCGGGCACGAAGGAGCGGGTGTGGTGGAGGCGGTGGGGGCCGGGGTCACGCATGTGGCTGCCGGGGACCATGTGGCGCTGTCCACCATCGCGAACTGCGGCGCCTGCGGTGAGTGCGGGCGGGGGCGGCCGACCATGTGCCGGCGGGCCATCGGGCGGCCCGACCGGCCCTTCTCGCGCGGTGGCGAGCCGGTGTACCAGTTCGCCGCCAACTCCGCCTTCGCCGAGCGCACCCTCGTCAAGGGCGTGCAGGCCGTGAAGATCCCCGAGGACATTCCGCTGACGTCCGCGGCGTTGATCGGGTGCGCGGTGGTGACGGGCGTGGGGGCCGTGCTGAACCGGGCCCGGGTGGCCGCCGGGGAGACCGTGGTGGTGATCGGTGCCGGTGGTATCGGGCTCAACGTGTTGCAGGGGGCCCGGATCGCCGGGGCATCGGCCGTCGTCGCCGTCGACGCGAACCCCTCGAAGGAGGCCGTCGCCCGGCGGTTCGGCGCCACGGACTTCTTCGCGTCGGTGGAGGCGGTGCGGGAGGTGCTGCCGCAGGGGGCCGACCACGTCTTCGAGTGCGTGGGGCGGGTGTCGCTGGTGCGGGAGGCCGTGGACCTGCTGGACCGGCATGGGCAGGCGGTGCTGCTCGGGATGCCGGGGGCGACGGCCGAGGCGTCGTTCGTGGTGGCCTCGCTCTTCCTGGACAAGGCGATTCTCGGGTGCCGGTACGGGAGTTCGGCGCCGCAGCGGGACTTCGCGCTGTACGCGCGGTGGTACGGGGAGGGGCGGTTGCTGCTGGATGAGCTGGTGACGGTGACGTACCCGGTGGAGGACTTCGGGAAGGCGGTGGCGGATGCGGGGGCGGGGCGGGTGGCTCGGGCTGTGCTGAGGTTTTGAGTGGGGATTGGTGCGGTGCCGCTTTCCGTCTTCCGTGCGGTGCCGCTTTTGGTCTTCCGGGCGGTGCCGTTTTCGGTCTTTCGTGCGGTGCGGCGCCGTCTCGGGCGCCTTCTTGGCGGGGGAGCGGGGCCGCGCCGGTATGTCCGTCCTCGCCAGCGCCTGCGTGGCCGCCTTGTGCTTCGGGGCTCCGTGGGCGTGGTTGCCGTGCTCCGGGCGGACATACCGGCACGTCCCCTCCCGTTGAGACGCGAGTGCGGGTGGTGGAGGGGCGCCGGTTGTTCGTCGGGTGTGTGGCGCTGGCCTACCTGTTTCTCCGGACACCGCTTCTTCCTGGATATCCGGGCCGGTCAGGACGCGCGGGTCCATACGGAACGGTGTCACGAGGTTCAGCTCAGGGGTCGGCCGGTAGCCGAGCCCGTCGGTCGGCAGGGTGGCCATGACCTTGTGTGCATCCCGCAGTTGCGCCAGGTCTTATAACGCAAATGGACGCCCTTCCATGCGCCGAACCGCTCTGGCAGGTCCTCCCAGCGCACCGGTGCGCGCCTTGTAGAACATCGCGTCATCCCGGTGGCTTGGTCCTCGGTCATGGTGCCGTCGCCGAAGGGCTACCTGCTGCCACCCGTCGCCGATTCAGACGTCAAGGGGTATCCGCTGCATGGGTTACTAGCTGTGCGCTTTGAGGCTCGCCGGAAGCGCCGTCAGAAGGGCACGCCCGCACGCTTGGCCAGCCGTGTCAGGCGGGGGTTGCTGCGGCGGTGCAACGAGGTCAAGACGCGCATCAGCTCCTGACTGGTCGGATGTACCCGGGCCATCTCGGGTGCGACGCTCCACGCCTCCTCCAGGGAGGCCAGCGCGGAGTCCCGGTCTCCCAGGGCGAGGTGCGACCGGCCCAGGTTCATGTGCAGGGGACCGATGCGGGTGGGCGGCAGGTCCGTGCCACCCCTGATCAGGTCGTCGGCGGTATCGAGCGCACGGCGGTGCTGGTCCATGTCGGAGAACGTCGAGATGACGTGGGTGGCGGTCTGGTCCGGCCCGAAGTGGATGCCGTGCTCGTCGGCGTCTGCGCCGTAGTCCTCGGCCGTGCGCCATGCCGCCCGGATGTGCTCTTCTGCGGTGGCCTTGTCCTTGAGCCGGCCGGCCAATGTGAGACCGCGCAGATGCAGGAGGCCCAGACCGAACGCGCGGTCGCGTCCTTCAAGGCTCGACTCGGCCTCGACGATGGCGCGGTCCACTATGGCAAGTCCGCCCGCGAAGTCACCCGAATTGAGGAAGGCTCCGGCCTCATCGCGGGCGGCCACCGTGGCGGCGATGGGGTGAGCACGCTCGGCGGCCAGACGCTGCTTCATGACGGCCAGCTCGGCAAGGTGCATCCAGCGGTGCCGGGCTGCCAACCAATAGACCACCGAGTACACGTCGGCGACGCGGGTCCAGGCGTCCGGTGACTGAGTGGCGTGCGCGTAGCTGGTCGCGTCGGCCAGCACCCCTGGGAGCGCCTGCAGCACCGCCGACAGCTCGGTCCGGTAGCGGTGTTCGTTCAGCTCAGCGAGCCGGCGTGGCAGGTCCTCCGGGTGGGTCGGCGGAACGTCGGGGATGTCGAAACGCCGGATGGCGTAGTTGAGGGAGGTCAAGCTGTTCTCGTCGGCTCGGTCGACCGGGGCCGTGCCCAGCAGCTCATCAAGCGTCAATCCCATGGCCTCAGCGAGAGCGGCGGCGATGCCCTGGGTCAGCGCTCGGTCGCCAACCTCGATCTTGCTCAGCAGCGAGACCGACACGCCCGCCCGCCGGGCAAGGGCAACCTGGCTGAAGCCGCGCGCCTTGCGACAGACGGCCACGTTCGCACCGGGTCCGGGAATCTTGGTCACGCTCATGTCTGTGCGTCTTCCCCGCTCGACTTCCGTTACGTCCCATGGTGGCACCCCGGCCACCTCCGTGCCCTGATGTTGTGCAAGAGCTGTGCATGTTCGCTCTGCACCCCAGCAGTTGTCTTGTGTGAGCCACGTATGCCCAGGTCGGACGAGGGGTTATGGCACTGACACACGAGAAGCCGCCGACGATGCTGAGTCACGGCAAGCTGCCCTATCCGAAGGGAACGTTCGTCGTAGATGACGAGACCGGGTGCAAGGGCGAGTTGCAAGGCGTGATCGAGGAGCGCACCAAGGAGGGCAACAAGCTGATTAGCCGGACGGCCTACATGCGCCCGAGAGGGGGTGGTATCGAATGGGAGGCCCCTTTGAACCGCATCCGCCCCGCCGACGAAGGCGATTGAGACACCCCACCAAGCGCGCGGTTCTGGTCGGCAAGGGCGACGTGATCGGCTACGAGGGCGAGTGGCGCACGGTCAAGGCCGCCTCCACAGCCCAGGGGCCGATGGGCGGGTTGGCCATCGTCGTCACCTGGGAGGAGGGCGGCACGACGCGCTTTCCAGCTGGTGACGAACTGCTGATCCGTCAGTCGGAGCCGCCGGCAACCGACGCGATCTGAACAACACTGCGAGCCCCATTCCAACTCGGCTGGCTTGGCGCTCAGTTGCGCGCCTTGGCGTCGCGCTCCGTGGTACTTTCTCGCCGATGGGTAGTAGTCGCACCAGGTGCGGCGAAGCACACTCGTCGCAGGAGTGCTGACTGGAGACTGTTACGGCAACCGTGACGGTAACCGCATGACGTGAGTCGGCCACCTAAAGGGTTTGTGACCCAGAAGACTTTTGGATGTTCGTACTGACAGGCAACTGCCTGTCGGCGCCGAGAACATTTGCGCACACGTCAGCGCAGGTGTCTCGGTCCGAACCGTAGGGTTCGGATCGAGGCTGCCTGCGTGCAGACCCACCGATCCGGCCCATGACAGGGAAGGGAGGGGTTGGTGGACGGCACCGCCATCATCATTCTCGCCATCGCCGGCGTGGTTTCCGTGCTGCTGTTCGCGCTCAAAGGCGTCCTTGACCAGCTCCCCGAAGTCTTCGACTCCGCCAGCCGGGCGCGCGATGCGTGGAAGCGCTTCAAGGAGGAGCAGGACGAGGCGGCGATGCCGAAGGAGACCGAGCAGCCGCCTGTGGCGGACGACGATGAGCCGCCCATGGCCGCGTAAGCCCGTCATGGGGTCTTTGTCGCTCTCACGGGACGCAGAGACCGTCCCGGGTGCCCTCGGTGACCGGGGCGGTCTTCTGCGCGGCGGGAGGGCCGTCCGTGGGCTCAGGCGGCAATGGCCACCCGGAACCGGAACCGAGCCATCGTGGCCCCAAGAAGGAGGCGTCGGGGTGGACATACCGGCACGTCCTCTCCCGCGGTGCGTGAGTGCGGGAGTCGGGGGCTGGCTGTCCGTTGGGGGCACAGCGCTGGGGTGGAGACCGGCATGTTCTCTCTCGTTGTGGCGCGACTGTGGGGGCGAGGTTGGAAAAGGGGTGGGGGGTGTCGGTGGTGGCGTTTAGCTTCGGGGGATGAGTTATCGCGAGGTTGTTTCCGGAGGTGTCGTCCGGTGGGGGGCCGTGGCCGTGGGGGCGCGGATGCCCGTGGCCGCGGCGCCGCTCGCCCTGGTATTTCTCGTACGGGAGCGGCCCGGGGGGTACGCCCTCGGTGCCGTGCTCGCCGCCGTGTACGTGGTGGGCGAGATCGTGGGCGCGCCGCTCCTCGGGATGCGGATGCGGGCCGAGCGGGCCCGGCCGCAGCTGGCGTGGGGCCTCGCCGTGGGCGCGGTCGCGTTCGGGGCGCTGGGTCTGCTGCCGGAGGCTCATCCGGTGGTGCTGGGGGCGTTCGCCTTCCTCGCCGGGGCCGCGCCCGCCGCCGCCCCCGGCGGGCTGCGCGCCCTGCTGACCGGCATGGTGCCGGACAAGGCCGTCACCCAGGCCCTGTCCCTGGAGTCGATCCTGACCTTCGGCATCTGGGCGGTGGCGCCCGCCGCCGTGACCGGCCTCGCGCTCGGGGTGTCACCGGCGTTGCCCCTGGTGTCGGCCGGAGCGCTGATGGCCGCCGCCGTGGCCGGGCTGTGGATGCTGCCCGAGGGGTGGCGCTCGGACGCGGACGACCGGGGCGGGGAGTCCATGGCGCGGATCCTCGTGCGGGCCTGGCCGATCTTCGTGACGGGCGCGGCGAGCCTGTCGATGCTCGCTCTCGCCGAGCTGGTCCTGCCCGCGCTCCTCGAGCAGCGCGGCATCGCGGTGGGCTGGGCCGGGCCGCTCCTCGCGGCGCTCGCGGTGGGCTCCGCGGTCGGGTCGTTCGTGTACGGGCTGCGGACCTGGCCGGGCCGCCTGCGTACGCAGGGCATGGTGCTGATGTTCGCCGTCTCGGCCTGCCTGGCCGCCGTCGCCGTACTGCCGGGCGTGGGGTGGCTGCTCGCCGTCCTGGGCGTCGCCGGGGTGCTCCAGGCCGGGGCCATGCTCACCCGGAACCTGTCGCTGCGCGAGGTGCTGCCGCCCAGCGCCCTCGCCGCCGGCTACTCGGTGATGTACGCCGCCGTGGGCGCCGGGTACGCGGCGAGCGGCTCGCTGGCGGGCGGGCTGCTGAGTGTGGTGTCGCCCTCCACGGCGATCCTGGCGGGCGTCGGGCTCGGTGTGCTGCTGACCGTGGTGGGGGTGCTGGGCGAGGTGAAGCCCGCCGCGTCCCCCGGCGTGGTCTCAGCCGGCGGCGACGTCGCGGAACGTACGCCGGTAAGCGGTGGGAGTGACGCCGAGCGCGGCCTGTAGGTGCTGGCGCATCGACTGGGCCGTGCCGAAGCCCGAGTCCCGCGCGATCCGGTCGACGGAGAGATCGCTGGACTCCAGCAAGTGCCGTGCCCTCTCGACGCGTTGCTGTGTAAGCCACTGGCCGGGGCTGATGCCGACCTCCTCGCGGAAGCGCCGCGTGAAGGTGCGCACCGACATCGACTCCCGCGCCGCCATGTCCCGCAGCCGCAGCGGCTGGTCGAGGCGGCTCAGCGCCCAGGCCCGCGCGGTGCGCGTGGTCGCCAGCTGCGGCTCGGGGACCGGGCGCTGGATGTACTGGGCCTGGCCGCCGTCCCTGTGGGGCGGTACGACGGTGAGGCGGGCCACGTCGTTGGCGACCGCCGTGCCCTGGTCGCGGCGTACGAGATGCAGGCAGAGGTCGACGCCCGCGGCCACGCCCGCCGACGTCAGCACGTCGCCGTCGTCGATGAACAGCACGTCCGCGTCGACCTTGACGTCGGGGAAGAGCCGCTGGAAGTGGGCCGCCGACGCCCAGTGCGTGGTCGCCGGGCGTCCGTCGAGGAAGCCGGCGGCGGCGAGGACGTACCCGCCCGTGCAGATCGAGACGAGGCGGGTGCCCGGCCGGATACGGGCCAGCGCGGCGGCCAGCTCTCCGGTGAGCCGCCCCTCCTCGTAGACCGGGCCCAGTTCGTACGACGCCGGGACCACGACGGTGTCGGCGGTGGCCAGCGCCTCGGGGCCGTGTTCGACGAGGATCGTGTAGTCGGCGTCCGTACGGACCGGGCCGGGCGGCCGGACCGAGCAGGTCACGACCTCGTAGAGACGGCGGCGGTCGGCGTCGCGCGCGCGGCTGAAGATCCGCTGGGGGATGCCCAGTTCGAAGGGGATGACGCCGTCCAGGGCGAGGACGACGACGCGGTGCGGGCGCGTGTCGGCGCGGGACTCCCCGGAAGCGGCCATGGCCCGATCCTAGCGAACGCTGTCCCTCGGGCCACTCGTTCGCGCGGGGACGGCTGCCGATCCTTGATGACGTGACCCAGACAACCGAGCCGAGCGCGGAGACGGGCGGAACCAGCCGAGCGGGCGGGACGGTCCCGCCGCCCGACGAGGCCGTCGACGCGCCCCCGTCCGGCGCCACGGCCCCGGCGGGCCGCCGCGCTCCCCGCATCCATCGCGCGTGGTTCGTCGCCGCCGTCACCTTCGTGACGATCATCGGCGCCGCCGCGTTCCGCTCGCTGCCGAGCCTCCTCATCGACCCGCTGCACGCCGACTTCGGCTGGTCGCGCGGGACCATCGGCCTCGCGGTCTCCATCAACCTCGCGCTGTACGGGCTCACCGCGCCGTTCGCCGCCGCGCTGATGGACCGCTTCGGCATCCGCAAGGTCGTCGCGACCGCCCTGATCGTGATCGCCCTGGGCTCCGGGCTGACCGTGTGGATGGACCACGCCTGGCAACTGCTGCTGTACTGGGGCCTGCTCGTCGGGCTCGGCTCCGGCTCGATGGCGCTCGCCTTCGCCGCGACCGTCACCAACCGCTGGTTCACCGAGCGGCGTGGCCTGGTCACCGGCATCCTCACGGCCGCCTCCGCCTCCGGCCAGCTGATCTTCCTGCCACTCCTCGCCTGGATCGTCGAGACGTACAGGTGGCGGCCCGCCGCCGTGACGGTCGCGCTCGCGGCTCTCGTGGTCGTCCCCTTCGTATGGCTGCTGCTGCGCGACCACCCGGCGGACGTCGGCCTGAAGCCGTACGGGGCAGAGGAGTTCGTCGCGAAGCCACCGCCCGTCCCGGGGGCCGCCCGGCGCACCATGGCCGTGCTCTTCAAGGCGGCCCGCACCGGACCGTTCTGGCTGCTCGCCGGGTCCTTCGCGATCTGCGGCGCCTCGACGAACGGCCTGATCCAGACCCACTTCGTGCCCGCCGCGCACGACCACGGCATGCCCATCAGGGCCGCCGCGTCGCTGCTCGCCGTCATCGGCGTCTTCGACATCGTCGGGACGATCGCGTCCGGCTGGCTCACGGACCGCTTCGACGCCCGGCGCCTGCTCGCCGTCTACTACGCGCTGCGCGGCGTCTCGCTGCTCTTCCTGCCGATCCTCCTCGCCCCGAACGTCCACCCGCCGATGATCTTCTTCATCGTCTTCTACGGCCTGGACTGGGTCGCGACCGTCCCGCCGACCCTCGCGCTCTGCCGCGAGCAGTACGGCGACGACAGCGCCATCGTCTTCGGCTGGGTCCTGGCCTCGCACCAGGTCGGCGCCGCCGTCGTCGCGTTCCTCGGCGGGGTCGTGCGGGACACCTTCGGGTCCTACGACGTCATCTGGTACGCCTCCGGGGCACTGTGCGCGGCGGCGGCGCTGATGGCGCTGGTGATCCGGCGGCGCGACCCGGCGGCCGCTCCCGTCCTCACGACGTGAAGCGGCCGAACCTGCCCTGATGGAAGAGGAGCGGCCCGTCGGCGTCGTCGCCGTCGGCGGTGCCGAGAGCCTTCACCCGGCCCACCACGATGAGGTGGTCGCCACCGGTGTGCACCGCCTGGATCGCGCAGTCGACCCAGGCGGTGGCGCCCGCCAGTCGGGGTGAGCCGGACACGGGCGCCGCGTCGTACTCCACCCCGGCGAACTTGTCGGCGCCGCTCACGGCGAAGGCCCGGCACAGCCCGCCCTGGTCGGCGCCGAGGATGTTCACGCAGAAGACGCCCGCGCGCGCGATGCGCGGCCATGTCGTCGAAGTGCGGGCCACCATGAAGGAGACCAGCGGCGGGTCCAGGGAGAGCGAGGCGAAGGACTGGCAGGCGAAGCCCGCGGGGCCCTCGCCCTCATCGCACGGGGGAGCCGTGATCACGGTGACGCCCGTCGCGAAGTGCCCGAGGACGCGGCGGAACTCGCCGGGATCGAGCGGGGCACGCTCGTCGTCGCCGACCGCCCGCAGCTCGGGGCGCGGCAGCGTTTCGAACGGGCCCGTGGTGGTGGGGGCCCCGACCGACCTGAGGTAGCGGAGGGCGGTGGCCGCCATCCCTGCGTGTCCCATCACGCCCACCATTGAAGCTGACGGGGCGTCAGATGGGAAGGGTGCGGCCGGGCCCCTCCCGCCCCACGCGTATCTTCGGGCCCATGAGGTGGGGAAACACCGGGGAAGCGCGTCCGCGGGGGACCTGGAGTGACGTGCGGATGCGGGCGGCCGGGGCGGCGTGCGCGGCGCAGCTGCCGGTGGCCGGGATGGTGGCGTTCACGCTGACGCTCGACGACGACAGCCGCGGGACGGGGGGCGGCCCCGCCCTCGGCCTGGCCTGCCTCTTCGTCTTCGGGCCGCTCCTGCTGCCGGTCGTCGGACTGCTGCACTCCGCGGTGCTCACGCTCCCCGCGGTCGGGCTCGGCCGCCTGGGCGCCGCGCGTCTCGGCCGGGGCCCGGAGTGGGCGTGGTCCCTCGCCTGCCTGCTGCCGGTCGGGGCCGCGTGGGCGGCTTGCTTCGCCGTGCTGGGCGCCCCGTTCGTAGGGCCCGCACTGTGGATCGCGGCGGGCGGCATACTGCCCGCGCTGCACGTGGCGTACTGCCGGCGGCGCGAGGAACGCCTCGGCAGGCCGCTGCGCAAGGTGTGGATCCTGTCGGGACTCACCTCGCTCGGCGTGTGTGTGGCGGTCTTCGGCGGGGCGGTCGTGGGCACGGCGACGGGCCTCATCAAGGAGTACGAGCCGCCCGAGCTGACCGCCGCGCAGCTCGCTGGCACCTGGCGGGGCGGGGACGACGAGCGTCTGCGGCTGGGGGCGGACGGGCGCGCGGTGGTCACCGGGCTTCCGTACGAGTCGAGTCACGCGTACGAGATGGGTGACGCGTACGAGGAGAGTGACGCGTCCGGTGGCAGCGACAGGCTGGCGCGCTGCGACTCCACCGGCACGTGGCGGGTCGGCGAAGCCCGATACGAGGACCGGCCGGCCGTCGTCATCGCCGTGGAGGGGTGCGGCAGCGACAGTCAGACGTGGACCATCGGCGGCACGGCGGCCGAGCCCGAACTCTTCGTGCTCTTCGGGGACCCGGACTCACCGGACATCGAGGTGCTGGTGCGCCGGCGCGGCTGAGGGGCGCGACGCCGGTCAGCGGCCTCGGTAGGGGTCAGCGGCCTCGGCAAGGGTCAGCGACCTCGGTAGGAGGGTGCGCGGCGCTCCACGAAGGCCGCCACGCCCTCGTTCGCGTCCGTCGTGGTCATGTTGATCTCCTGGGCGGCGGCCTCCGCCGCGAAGGCGGTCGCGCGGTCCGCCTCCAGGGAGGCGTTCACCAGCTGTTTCGTCAGGGCCAGGGCGCGGGTCGGCCCCGCCGCGAGGCGCTGCGCCCACTCCCGCGCCGTTCTCTCCAGGTCGTCGGCCGGTACGACGCGGTTGACGAGGCCGAGCCGCTCCGCGTCGGCGGCGGACACGGCGTCCCCGAAGAACATCAGCTCCTTGGCCCGCCGCGGCCCGATCAGCCGCGGCAGCAGATAGGCGCCGCCGCCGTCCGGTACGAGGCCCCGGCGCACGAACACCTCGATGAAGGTGGCCGGTTCGGCGGCGATCGCCAGGTCGCACGCGAACGCCAAATGGGCGCCGATGCCGGCCGCCGTGCCGTTCACCGCGGCGATCACCGGTTTCTCGCAGTCCAGGACGGCGGAGATCAGCCGCTGGGCGCCCTGCCTGACCGTCCGGGCGACATCCCCCGGTACCCGCTCGCCCGCGGCGGGGGCGCCGCGCAGGTCGGCGCCCGCGCAGAACCCCTTGCCGGTGGCGGTGATCACGACGGCTCGTACGTCGGGGTCGCCGGAGGCCTCGTCGAGCAGCGCGATGATTCGTTCGCGCTGGTCCCAGGTGACGGCGTTCATGGCCTCGGGGCGGTTGAGCGTGATCCATGAGACGGCGTTGTCAGTGGTGTGGAGTATCAATGAGTCGAGGGGTTCGGAGGAGGTCGTCGGGTCGGGGGAGGACGGCATGGGTGTCTTGGGCGTCATGGGGGCGTGGCTCCGTTTCGCTGGGCGATGGTGCGCGGCAGTCGGCGTCTCGGCGGTGACACGGGCGGCGGCGGTCGGCTCGTGCGGGCGCCCCTCAGCGGCAGACGGCGAACGCGTCGAGGGCGACGGCGCCCTGCCCGCGGGGCAGCACCATCAGCGGGTTGATGTCCAACTCCGCCAGCTCGTCCCCGAGTTCGAGCGCCATGCGCTGGACGCGCAGCACGACCTCGACGAGCGCGTCGACATCGGCGGGCGCCGCCCCCCGCACTCCGTCCAGCAGGGCTCGGCCCCGCAGTTCGGACAGCATCGCCTTCGCCTGGTCCTCGCCGAAGGGCGGCACCCGCACCGCCGCGTCCCGAAGGACCTCGACGAGTACGCCGCCGAGCCCCACCGTCACGGTCGGCCCGAAGAGCGCGTCGTGCGTGACGCCGACGACCATCTCGACGCCCCGCTCCACCATCTGGCAGACCAGCACGCCGTCCAGCGGCACGTCCTCGTAGCGGGCGATGTCCGTCAACTCCCGATAGGCGTCGCGCACCTGGCTGGCGGAGGTCAGGCCGATCTTCACCAGGCCCAGCTCGGTCTTGTGCGCCAGCTGGGGCCCCGACGCCTTCATGACGACCGGGTAGCCGACGAGGCCGGCCGCGCGGACGGCCGCCGCCGCGCTCGTCACCAACTGCTCGCGAGGTACGCGGATCCCGTACGCGCGCAGCAGCTGTTTCGCCGCGTGCTCGCTGAGCTGCTGGCCCGGCCGCATCAGCGCCTGCGCCTTGCGGAAGGAGGGGGAGGGGCTGCGCGGCGCCTCGTCGAAGGGGGAGCGGTAGCCGGTCGTGAAGCGGTGATGGTCCAGGTGGGCGCGGACCGCCGTGATGCAGTTGGCGAAGGTGCGGAAGGTGGCCACGCGCGAGGAGCCGAGCAGCGTCTGGCGGTAGGCGTCCTCGGTGCCGAGGGGCGATCCCCACACCACGCACACCAGCTTGTCCGTCTCCTCCGCCGCGTCCACCAGGTCCTGCGCGAGCTTGTCGCTCATCGGCGGGAAGGGCCCGGTGATGGGGCAGATGAGCACCCCCACCTGCGGATCGTCGAGGATCGCGTCGATGATCTTCCGGCCGCGCCAGTCGCCGACGGGGTGTCCGCCGTTGTCGATGGGGTTGGCGACGTTCAGGTACTCCGGTATCCACTGGTGCAGCTCCGCCTGCTTGGCGGCGCCGAGCGTGGGCAGGGTGAGGCCCGCCTCGGCCGCCAGGTCCGAGAAGTGCGCGCCCGTGCCGCCCGAGATCGAATACACGGCCACGCCGTCGGCCGACGGCCTGCGGGCCCGTGCCAACAGGGCTGAGGTGTCCTGTAGTTCGTCGAGCCCGTCGACACGGATGACACCGAACTGCCGCATCGCCGCGTCCACCACCGCGTCGGCGCCGGTCAGCTTGCCGGTGTGTGAGGCGGCCGTGCGGGCACCGGTCTCGGTCCGGCCGACCTTGACGGCGATGACGGGCACCCCGCGCCGGGCCGCGCGGTCGGCGGCGAGCAGGAAGGCGCGGCCGTCCTTGAGGCCCTCGATGTAGCAGGCGATGGCGCCGATCTCGGGGCGCTCGGCGAAGTAGGAGATGAAGTCGGCGGTCTCCAGGTCGGCCTCGTTGCCGGTGGGCGCCCAGTGGGAGAGGCGGATGCCGAGTTCCTGGAGGGTGAAGACGGGGCGGCCCTGGTGGCCGGACTGGGTGATCAGCGCGATGGCGGGGCCTTCGAGATCCTCGCGGAACTCCTCGAAGGCGTTGAGGTTGGTGTTCGGCCCGAGAAGGCGCAGGCCCGAGCGCCGCACGGCGGCCGCGAGGCGGGCCTGGGCGGCCGCGCCCGCCTCGCCCGTCTCGGCGAACCCGGAGGCGAAGGCGACGGCGAAGCGCACCTTCGCCTCGGCTAGCTGCTCGATCGCCGGCAGCGGGTCGCCGACCAGCAGTACGGCGAGGTCGACCTGTTCGGGCAGGTCGGCGACGGAGGGGAAGCAGGGGATGCCGAATACCGTCCGGCGGGTGGGGTGCACGGGGTGCAGGCGCGCGCCGACCCGCTCGGCCCAGGCGATCAGCCGGCGGGTGATGCCGGCGCCGGGGCGGCCCTCGGCGTCCGAGGCGCCGATGACGGCGACGGATTCGGGGCGGAAGAAGCGGTCCAGGTCGGGTACGTCGGCGTGCAGTGGGCGGCCGCTGACGTCCAGGTCGTCGGCGGTGGGGGCGCTGCCGTGGACCGTGGGGGGTGGGGGTTCGCCGCAGGCCATGACACGCGCGCGGCGGGGGTCGGTGGTGAAGGTGCCGTGTGTCGATCCAAGCATCGGTCCGCCCGCTCCTGTGTGACAGCACTTACCTGCTTACCTGACGCATAGTCAGATTACTGAACTGACGCTGTGTCAGGAATGGGGGTGCAGGCAAAGACTGGCCGTGTGCGGTGCGGGGCTGTGCGGTGCGGTGCGGGGCTGTGCGGTGTGGTGGGGCGTGGGGTGGGAGGGGTGGGCGGGGCTGCTTCTTCTACGGAAGCGCAGAAATTGGGGGGTGCCAAGGTGGGGAATCGGACGGGGCTGGATTTGTTGGGTGCGGGGCGGGGGGCGGCCCTGCGCCGTTCCCCGCGCCCCTTGGGGGTGGGGTTTTTGGGTGCGGGTTGGTGGGGGCTGGTCGCGCAGTTCCCCGCGCCCCTGGCGGGGCGGTTCTGCGGGGTGGGTTTTTGGGTGCGGGTCGTGGGGGCTGGTTGCGCAGTTCCCCGCGCCCCTGGTGGGGCGGTTCTACGGGGTGGGTTTTTGTTCGTCCTGGAAGCCTCGGTTATTGGGGGTGGGTTCTTGCTATTGCCTTCGCGATCTTTTTGGCGTCTCGGGCGAGTTCGCGGAGTGTGCCGCTGACCGGGGTGGTGAAGCCGGTGAAGTACAGGTTCGGGGTCTGCTTCGGGCTGCGGTGGCCGTGGGTGGTGGGGCGGCCGTGGGGGTCGAGGATGCCCAGGCCGCCGACCAGGCCCTCCAGGGCGCGGCGGTAGCCCGTCGCCGCGATGACCGTCTGCGGCGCGATCCGCGTGCCGTCCGCCAGGACCACCTTGCCGCCGTCGAACGCCTCCACGGCGGCCACCGGCTCGACCAGGCCCTTGCGTACGGCGTCGATGAGGCCGACGTCCTGGACCGGGATCGCCCCTTCCCTGGTCCTCGAGAAGAGGCCGGTGCGGGGGCGTGGCAGTCCGTGTGCCGACAGGTCGGGGACGGACGCGCGGGCGACCAGGGACGCGAGGCGGTCGGTCAGGAGCACTGGAAGCCTGCGGCACAGGATGCCCGACAGCTGCGCGGGCCACCCGGCCGTGGAGCGGCGCACGATGTGCGGGGCGGTGCGCACCGCGAGGCGGACCCGGGCGGCGCCACCGGCGGCGAGGTCGACGGCGATCTCCGCGCCGGTGTTGCCGACGCCGACGACCAGGACGTCCTTGCCGGCGAAGGGGCTCGGTTCGCGGTAGTCGCGGGCGTGCAGGAGGTCTCCGGAGTACGTGTCGCGGCCGGGCCAGTCGGGCAGCAGGGGCGTGTGGTTGTGGCCGGTGGCGACCACCACCGCGCTGCCGGTCAGCTCCCGGCCGCCGGTCGCGCGCAGTAGCCAGCCGGTGCCGTCGGCGGTCCGTTCCAGGCCGGTGACCTCGACTCCGGTGACGATGTCGAGGGCGTGGTGTTCCGCGTACCGCTCCAGGTAGCGGATCAGGTCGTCCCGTGACACCCACCGGCCGGCCGACCGCGGGATCGCCAGGCCGGGCAGGGCGGAGAGGCGACGCGTCGTATGCAGGTGGAGGCGGTCGTAGTGGCCGCGCCAGGAGGCGCCGAGGTGCTCCGACTTCTCCAGGACGATCGCGCGGACACCGCGTGCGCGCAGCGCCGCGGCGACGGCGAGTCCGCCGGGGCCACCCCCGATGACGTACACGGGGCGGTCCTGCCGGGGCGACTGCGGAGCTGTCGAGTCGGACATGACTGGAGAGTAACCGCGCGCCTACTTGATGGGTGACGGTCAAGTCCGGAACCGGTTGCGAATCGATCACGGCCCCGCGCGGCGTCCGCCCCTTGCGCATGCGCCGCCCTGTGCGCTGAACTGACGTACCGTCAGAAAGCTGCGTACGACCGCCGAAATGGGAGTGGCCACGGCATGGACTCGATCTGGCTCACCGGCGCCGAATGGCTCGCCGTGCTCCGCATAGGCCTTGGCCTGTGGTGGCTGGAGAGCTGGCGCCACAAGGACAAGAAAGGCTGGTTCGAGCGGGGTACGGGCATCGCGTGGGCGTCCGACGTGGCTGCCGAGCACAGGTGGCACGCGGTCCGCAGCGGCTTCGACGCCGTCGTCGCGCCGCGCCCGAAGGTGATGGCGTACGTCGTGGTCTATGCCGAGCTCGCCCTGGGGCTCGGCCTGGTCGCCGGGTTCCTGACCCCCGTCGCCCTGGTCGGCGGGCTGCTCCTCAACCTGCTCTACCTCGTCCTCATGATCCACGACTGGGCCGAGCAGGGGCAGAACGCGATGATGGCGCTCATCTCGCTCGTCGCCCTCTTCGCCATGTCCTGGCAGACCTGGTCCCTCGACGACGCGCTCGGACTCTTCGGATGAGTACGGCGGCGGGTGGCGGCCCGCGCTTCGACCTTCCCGAACCCGACGCCTTCACCCGCCCCTACTGGGACGCGGCGGCCGAGGGGCGGCTGCTGATCCGCCGCTGCGGGGCGTGCGGGGCGGCGCACCACTATCCCCGCGAGTTCTGCCCGCGCTGCTGGAGCGAGGACGTCACCTGGGAGCGGGCGAGCGGCCGGGCCACGCTCTACACCTGGTCGGTCGTGCACAGGAACGACCTGCCGCCGTTCGGCGCGCGCGTCCCGTACGTCGCCGCGGTCGTCGATCTCGCCGAGGGGCCGCGGATGATGACGGAGGTCGTCGGCCCCGGGGCACAGGAGCCGTGGATCGGGATGGGGCTCGAAGTGGCGTTCCGGGCGGCCGGGGAGTTCGCTGTGCCGGTGTTCAGGGCGGCGTAGAGAGGGCCGAAATCTCTTTGTCTCCGGTGGGCGGCCCGCGGGATCATGGCCCATGCCCACCGACCCGCGTTCCTCCTGGCAGCTGACCGACGACCTCGACGGCTTTCACGCGCGCGCCGAGGAGTTCCTGTCCTCCGCGCCGGCCCCGCACACCGCTCTCCTCAGCGTCACCGACACCCTGCGCGAGCGGGGGCTCCAGGCGTACGGGGAGGGGGCGCCCCAGTTCGGTACGTACGCCGATGAGGCGGGCCGCGTCCGGGGAGCCTTCCTGCGGACCCCGCCGCACCGGCTGCTCCTCTCGCCCGTCGCCCCTGAAGCCGCCGACATCCTCGCCCGGCAGCTCGCCGACTCCGGCCACGCCCCGCCGGGAATCGTCGCCGACCGGGACACCGCGGAGGCCTTCGCCCGGGCCTGGGAGAAGCACACGGGGGCCACCGCCACGCCCGGCCACCGGCAGCGGCTCTACCGCCTCGCCGCCCTCACCCCGCCCGAGCCCGCACCGCCGGGCCGCGCCCGGCTCGCCGACGACGGGGACAGGGCCCTGCTTGAGCGCTGGCACGGGGAGTTCGCGGAGGCGGTCGGCGAACCGGCCTTCATGGGCTCCGGCGCATGGGTGGACTCCCGCCTCGCCTATGGGGGCGTCACCCTCTGGGAGACCCCCGACGGAACGCCCGTGGCGATGGCCGGCGTCACCCGCCGCATCGCCGGTCAGGTCCGCGTCGCCCCCGTGTACACACCGGCAGCCCTCCGCGGCCGCGGCTACGGCGGTGCCGCGACCGCCGCCGTGAGCCGCGCCGCCCTCGACGCGGGCGCCGCCGAGGTCCTGCTCTTCACCGACCTCGCCAACCCGACGAGCAACGGCCTCTACCAGCGGATCGGCTACCGCCCGGTCGGGGACTTCACGCAGTACGACTTCAGCGGTTGAGGCCACGGCCCCACGGCCGGGAAGGGGGGCGGCTCAGGGCCAGAGCAGCTCGCGCGTCCAGGCCTCGGCGGCGGCCCGGTCGGTCTGGTGGGCCCGGTCGGCCAGGGCCCTGCGGTAGCGCAAGCGGATGTGGCGCCGCCGCTCGTCGCCCTGGAAGAACTCCACCTCCGAGGGTTCCAGGACGTACAGCGTCCAGGTCGGCGCGTCGGCGTCCGGTTCGGCCCGGGCGTGGTCCCAGGCGGCGGCGGAGGACCGCGCCAACTCGTCGTAGGAGTCGAGGACTTCGCTCTGGCGGCCCACGAGCGCGGCGGCGAGGGCGCCCGTCGACCGCGCGTGCAGATCGGCGAGGCTCTCGGCGTGCGGGGCCGCGGCGACCCGGCCCCTGATCCGGATCTGCCGGCCCTGCGACGCCCAGTAGAAGTGCAGGGCGGCCTCCGGGCGGGCGGCGAGCTGGCGGCCCTTCCTGCTGCTCGCGTGCGAGGCGAAGTGCCAGCCCCGGTCGTCCGCGTCGTGCAGCATCACGGTCCGCACGTCGGGGCCGCCGTCCTCGGCGACCGTCGCGAGCCCCATGGTGTGCGGCTCGGCCTGCCCGGCGGCCACCGCCTCCGCGAACCACGCGTGGAAGAGGGACAGCGGGTCGGCGGGCGCCCCGGCCGGATCGAAGGCGGGCAGTTCCACGTCCCACACGCGCTGCGTCCGCAGCAGCCGCTGGAACGGGGTCGGCGGGGCGGCGTCATGGGGCGCGGAGGACGGCGGCGGAGTTCCGGGTGTCGTCATGCGCCGATTCTGTCGCGCGCGCCCCGGCACCGGGCGAATCGGCCCCTCACTCCCGCCCCGGCGGCCCCTCGCCCCCGCCCCGGCGGCCCCTCGCCCCCGCCCCGGCGACCCCTCGCCCCCGCCCCGGCGGCCCCTCACCCCCGCCCCAGCACCACCGTCCCCGAGGAGCAGAACCACCCGCCCGTCCCCGACGCCACAGCGAGTTCCGGCAGGGTGGCGTCCGGGCGTCTGACCTGGCATTCGCCCCCCTGGCCGCGCAGCTGTCGGGTGGCCTCCACCAGCAGGAAGAGGCCCCGCATGCCGGGGTGCTGGGCGGACAGGCCGCCGCCGTCCGTGTTGGTCGGGAGGCCGCCCGTGCGCAGCAGGCGGCCCTTCTCCACGAACGCGCCGCCCTCGCCCTTCCCGCAGAAGCCGAGGTCCTCCAGCGTCACCAACGTCATATAGGTGAACGCGTCGTAGATCTGGGCCACGTCGATGTCCTCGGGCCGCACCCCCGCCCGCTCGAAGGCGAGACGGCCGCTCACCGCCGCCGGGGAGACCGTGAAGTCGTCCCACTCCGACATCGTCGTATGCGAGACGTGCTCGCCCGCGCCGAGGACCCACACCGGCTCCGACGCGCAGTCCGCCACGTACTCCTCGGCGGCGAGCAGCACCGCGCAGCCGCCGTCGGACCGTACGCAGCAGTGCAGCTTGGTGAACGGGTCCGCGATCATCGGTCCTGCCAGGACGTCGTCCACCGTGATCGGGTCGCGGAACATCGCGTCGGGGTTGGCCGCCGCGTTGGCCCGGGCCTGGACGGCCACCGAGGCGAGCTGTTCCAGGGTCGTGCCGTACTCGTGCATGTGGCGGCGCGCGGCCATCGCGTACTTGGCGATGAGGGAGTGCCCGTAGGGGACTTCGAACTGCGCCGGGCCCCGCGCGCCGAAGGAGAGGTTCGATGTGCGGCGCCCGGCCTTGATGTCCGCGCGGGCGGTCGAGCCGTAGACGAGGAGCACGGCGTTCGCCCGTCCCGCCGCTATCGCCTCCGTCGCGTGCGCGGCCATGACCTCCCAGGTGGCGCCGCCGACGGAGGTGGAGTCCACCCAGCGGGGCGTGAGACCCAGGTACTCGGCGACCTCCACGGGCGCCAGCGTGCCGAGGCCCGCGGACGCGAGGCCGTCGACCACGTCGCGCCCCAGGCCGGAGTCGGCGAGCGCGCGGCGCGCCGCTTGGGCGTGCAGGGCGTAGGGCGTTGCCTCGTCGACCCTGCCGCAGTCCGAGAGGGCGACACCGACGACGGCGACCTTGCGGGGAGTCGAACCGGTATGAGGCGGCATGTATCTGACGGTACATCAGATCGCGGCTGCCTGAGGAGGCCGCGGCCCGCGCCCCCTCTCGCCGCGTCCGCGCTCTGTGCATCTCGGCGCGGCGGTCCTAGCATGACGGTCCGTCAGATCCGGGTCCGGCCGCCGGGCCCGGGGGAGGAGCCCGCCGATGGACGCCGCCTTCAGCGCGGAGCAGGACGAGATCCGCCGCACCCTTCGTGAACTGATCACCAGACGCTGCGGGCCCGACGACGTCAAGGCCGCCGTCCGCACCCCGGCCGGCCATGACTCCGCCCTGTGGGCCGCCCTCGCCGCGCAGCTCGGCCTGCCCGGCCTCGCGCTTCCCGAGGCGTACGGGGGCGTCGGATGCACGGCCGCGGAGCTCGCCCTCGGCTGCGAGGAGCTGGGCCGCGCCCTCGTCCCCTCACCGCTCCTCGCCACCGCCGTACTCGCCGCCCCGCTGATCCTCGCCCTCGGCACCGAGGAGCAGCGCGCCGCGCACCTGCCCCGGATCGCCGCGGGAGAGCTGACCGTCGCGCTCGCCGTGCCCGGCACGGGGCTCACCACGGCCCTCGGCCTGGTCGGCGACAACGCGGGGGACTGGTCCGGCGGCGGACGCGCGGGCGGCGTACAGGCGAGGGCCGGTGACGGGACGTGGCGGCTGTACGGACAGGCGGAGCAGGTGCTGGACGGGCACAGCGCGGGGCTCCTCGTCGTCGCCGCGCACACGGGGGGCTTCGCCCGGTCCCGTACGCTCCTCTTCCTCGTGCGTGCGGACGCGTCCGGCCTGGCGCGGAACCGGCAGACCGCGCTCGACGAGACCCGCACCCAGGCGCGCGTCGAACTGCGCGACGTGGAAGCGGAGTTGCTGGGCGGTGACGGGGGTGATGTGCCGGGCGCGCTCGCCGCCGTCGGGGACGTCGCCGCCACCGTGCTCGCCGCCGAGGCCGTCGGGGCGGCGGACCGCGCGCTGGAGCGGACCGTGGAATACGTCTGCCGGCGCGAGCAGTTCGGGCGCGCGATCGGGTCCTTCCAGGCCGTCAAGCACCGTCTCGCCGAGGTGTACGTGCAGGTCCAGGCCGCGCGTTCGGCCGCGTACTACGCGGCGTGGGCGGCCGGGGCGGAGTCCGCCGGGTTCGGCGGGCAGGGCGCCGAGCGAGCCGGCGGGCTCGCGCTCGCGCAGGGCCTTGACGCGCTGCGGGCCGCCGCGTCCGAAGCCGTACAGCTGCACGGCGGCATCGGCTTCACCTGGGAGCACGAGGCGCACCTCTACTTCAAGCGGGCCTCCGGTGACGAGCTGCTCTTCGGTCCCGCGCACCGCCTGCGGGCGCGGTCGGCCGAACGGGCCGGGCTGTTCGAGGATCACGCCCTGCGAGAGGCCGTCTGATGGCGCCCGGACCGCGCCGGACGAAGACGCCGCGCCGGACGGAGCCGACCGGACCGCGCCGGGCGCGCATCGGGCTGCGTCTGATGCGGAAGGTGTCGACCACCCGCGCCTTCGCGAAGGCGGCCCCGCACTTCATCCCCGCGATGGACCGCGCCGTGCACCGGCTGACCCGAGGCAAGGTGCTGCTCAGCGCGCGGATGCTGCCCGGTCTCGTCCTGACGGCGCGCGGCGCGAGGAGCGGGCTGCCGAGGCGTACGCCGTTGGCGTGCATGCCCGACGAGGAGAGCGGCGGATGGGTGCTGGTCGGGTCCAACTTCGGGCGGCCCGGCCACCCCGCGTGGACCGCGAACCTGCTCGCCCACCCGGAGGCCTCGGTCAGCTGGCGCGGCGCGGACATCCCGGTGCGGGCCCGGCTGTTGACGGGGCGGGAGCGGGCGGCGGTCTGGGCGGCGGCGCTGGACTTCTGGCCGCCGTACGCCACGTACCAGGCCCGGGTGGACCGGGAGATCAGGCTCTTTCGCCTGGAGCGGCGCGGACGGATCCGCGAAGGGGGACGCGAGGACGACGACGGGCGCGCAGAGCACGGCGGCGGACCACCTGAGTGATCCGCCGCCGTGCCGACAGGACTGGGAAAGCGCGCCCGTCAGGGCGTCGGTACCGCTTTGCTACTTCGTCGGCTTCTTGCCGGTGACGCCCAAATGCACCAACATCGCCAGGTTGGGCTTGAGTTCGGCCTGTTTGACGCCCCACGTCTGGAATCCGCGCTGGTGCGAGGCGACCGCCGCCAGCATCGCGACGATCGAACCCGCCATGGCCGCCGGGCTGACGTCCTTGTCGACCTTGCCCTTGGCCTGGAGCTCCTTCACGGTGTCCGTAAGGGAGTTGTTCACCGAGTTGAGGATCTTCATCCGGATCTTGTAGAAGCGCTTGTCGCCCTCGGCCGCGCCGAGGTCGACGACGCGCAGGATCGCGTCGTTTTTGCGCCAGAAGTCGAGGAAGCCCTCGACCAGCTCCTGCGAGGTCTGCCAGCCCGCCTTGCCGACCCATGAGCGGCCCTCAAGGAGGTGGGTCAACTCCGCTCCCTCGGCCGCCATTTGCTCGGCGATCTCCAGGACGGCGCCCTCCACGTCCGGGAAGTACTGGTAGAAGGTCGCTGGTGAAGTCCCCGCCTTGCGGGCCACGTCGATGACTTTGACGTCCCGATAGGGCGAGGAGCTGAGCATCTCGCTGAGGCAGTCGAGCAGCTTCTGACGCGTCGCTTGACCGCGCCGACCGGCCACACGGCCGTCGACGGTACGTACCTGTCCTGTCATGCCGTCAGCTTACCGAGGGGTGATCGGAGCGCGATTCGGCCGAGTGCAAATGGGGTTGGGGCGCGTGAGGGCGGCGGAGGGCGCGCCCGTAGGAATTGACCAAACGTTCGAATACGTGTGCGCTGCGAGGGTCCGGGAGGGCCGCTAGCTTGACTTGCATGGACTACGCAGAGCGGGACGCGGAGGGCGGGGACACGGGGCGGCACGGATACGCGGAGGGCGTGCCCTGCTGGGTCGACGCGACGCTGCCCGACGTCGAGGGCGGGAAGCGGTTCTACGGCGAGCTCTTCGGCTGGACGTTCACCGCGAGCACCGCGAGCACCGGGAGCACCGCGAGCACCGGGAGCACCGGGGGCTCGGTGGGCTCCGGGGCGCAGGCGTACAGCGACGGTCTGCCCGTCGCCGCGCTCGCGCCCAAGACCGACGGCCGTATGCCCACCGTGTGGACCGTCTACCTCGCGACCCCGGACGCCGCCGCGCTCGCCGAACGCGTCAGGCGCGCGGGCGGCTCCGTGATCAGGGAGCCCATGCCCGTCGGACCCCTCGGGACGGTGGGCCTCGCCGCCGATCCCGAGGGCGCCGTCTTCGGGATCTGGCAGGCCGGCACGCACCAGGGCTTCGGCAAGGAGAGCCAGCCCGGCTCGTACTGCTGGACGGAGGTCTACTCCCGGGACAAGGACCGGGTCGACCCCTTCTACGAGGGTGTCTTCGGATACGGCGGCTTCGACCTCGGCCTTGACGGGGTCTCCTTCCGCACCTGGTCGCCCCCCGGGGCCCCGGCCGGACCCGAGACCGCCATCGGCGGACGCAGCCTGATGGACCCGGCCGCCGACGGCTACAGCACACCTGAGACGCCCCCGCACTTCCTCGTCTACTTCAACGTCACCGACGCCGACGCGACGGCCGCGGCGGTGACCCGGCTCGGCGGCCGCGTGCAGATGCCGCCCCACGACATCCCGTACGGGCGTATCGCGGTCCTCAGGGACAACCAAGGGGCGACCTTCGCTGTCCTACAGGACTAGCTTTCCTGCTGGACCAGAGGCCGCCCCGGGGTGCCCTCCGCGGGCCTTTTGTCCCGGGAACCCCCCAGACAACCCGAGACACCCCGATCCCGCCCCGGGTTCGCCACGGCCGCCTCGGACAGGAAGAATCAGGGTGCGTGCCGCCGTAGCGGCTCGGGTGGTGAGACGCTGCACGGGGCTGTCTTCTTCGGCGGCCGCGTACGGGGAGGTGGCAGGGCAAGTGGTGGATCAGCTGACGCAGCACGATCCGAGGCGGATCGGCCCGTTCGAGGTCCTCGGCAGGCTGGGCGCCGGTGGCATGGGTCTGGTCTATCTCGCGCGCTCCGCGTCGGGGCGGCGCGTGGCGATCAAGACGGTGCGGACCGAGCTCGCCGAGGACCAGCTGTTCCGTGTCCGCTTCACGCGCGAGGTCGAGGCGGCGCGCGCCGTCTCCGGCTTCTACACGGCCGCCGTGGTGGACGCCGACCCGAGGGCCGCCGTGCCGTGGCTCGCCACGGCCTACGTCCCCGCGCCCTCCCTCGAGGAAATAGTGAATGAACACGGGCCGCTGCCCACCCAGGCGGTGCGGTGGCTGGCGGCGGGCGTGGCCGAGGCCCTGGAGTCCATCCACGGCGCAGGTCTGGTCCACCGTGACCTCAAGCCGTCGAACGTCCTCGTCGTCGAGGACGGTCCGCGCGTCATCGACTTCGGCATCGCGTCCGGCGTCTCCAACACCCGGCTGACGATGACCAACGTCGCCGTGGGCACGCCCGCGTACATGTCACCCGAGCAGGCCAAGGACTCGCGCAGCGTGACCGGCGCGAGCGACGTCTTCTCGCTCGGCTCCACGCTCGTCTTCGCCGCCACCGGGCACGCGCCCTTCCACGGCGCCAACCCCGTCGAGACGGTCTTCATGCTGCTCCGGGAGGGCCCGGACCTCGAAGGGCTCCCCGACGAGCTGCGCCCGCTGATCGAGTCCTGCATGCAGATGGAGGCGGCGCTGCGGCCCAGCCCCGCCGACCTCCAGGCACAGCTCGCCCCGCACCTCTTCGCCTCCGAGAGCGCCGACAACGACGACAGCGGCACGGCCTCCGCCTGGCTGCCGGAGCGGGCCGTCGCGCTCATCGAGGCCCGTAGGAACGGCCGGCCCCCCGCCCGGGTCCCGGCCACCGCAGGGCGCAGCGGCGGCCGGGGTGCCGCGCCGCCCCCGGCACCCGCCACCGCGCCGCCGCCCCCGCAGCAGCCGCCGCCCGCGCCGTCCCGGCCGCCGTTCGCGGGCGCGCCCGACGCGGGGCCCGTGCGGCTCGCCGGGGCGAAGGTGCCGATCGGGCCAGGGCCGCGCGTCGCCGACTCCCGGGCGGCCGCCGCGCCCGGCGACCACGGGCTCGCCGCGTCCTGGTCGCGGTCCTCGGCGCCCAAGGCCGGGGCCAACGGCGTCGCCCCGCAGGCGCCCGCCGTGCCCGCGCCCGCCGTGGCGCCGGACGCCGGGGCCAAGACGTGGCGGCCGTGGCGGTTCCGGATGTCCAACGACGTGTGGGGCACGCCCGCCGTCGCCGGCAACCTCGTCTACGTCACCTCCTTCGAGGTCCACGCGCTGGACGTCGGCACCGGCCGGCGCAGCTTCAAGACGCGGGACGTCGCCTGGTCCATGGCGGTGGCCGACGGCCGCGTCCACGCCTCCGACGGCCCGACCCTCTACGCCCTCGACGGCTCCGACGGCTCCGACCTGTGGCGGCTGCCGACCGACGCCTGGGTGTACTCCCTCCAGGCCGCCCGCGGCACGGTCGTCACCGGCACGCGCGGCGGCGGCGTCCAGGCGTGGGAGGCCGCCAACGGCGAGAAGCTCTGGGAGATCACCGGCGCGCAGACCGACTTCGAGACCCCGGAGGCCGGGCCCGCCGTCTTCGACGGCACGGTGTACGTCTGGAAGGACGCGCGGCTGCGGGCGCTGGAGGCGCGGACCGGCGAGGAGCGCTGGTCGTACCCCGTGGGCGACGCGGCCTCCTGCGGCGGGGTGCCCGTGCGGGTCACCCAGGCGCAGGACGGCTACGTGTACGTCGCCGCCGGCACCCGCGTCCTCGCCATCGACGTGGCCGCCGGGCATGTCCGCTGGCACTTCGAGGCGCCCGCCGCCTTCCTCTGCCCGCCCGCGTTCGCGCCGGGGCCCGCCGTGACGGGTGGTGGCGTGTACCTCGCCGACTACCTCGGAACGGTGTACGCGCTCGACGCCACGGACGGCCGTGACCGCTGGCGCATCGCCACGGAGTCCCGCTCCTCCATCGAGCCCGTCCTCGTCGCGGACGGCCACGTCCACGTCGGCAGCGGCAAGGGGCTCTACACCCTCGACGCCGTGACCGGCACCCCGAAGTGGCGGTTCCAGGCCGGTGGCGAGGTCGTCGGCACGCCCGTCGTCGCCGACCGGCGCATCCACTTCGGGTCCACGGATCACCTGCTGTACACGCTGAAGGCCGACGACGGGCGGCTGCGGTGGAAGCTGGCGACGGGCGGGGAGATCACGGGGGCGCCGGTGGTGCGGGACGGGGTCGTGTACGCGTGCAGCAAGGACCGCTGTGTGTACGCGTTGGACGCGGAGCGCGGGACGGGGACGTCGCCCCGTACGTAGGGGCGGGCCCCTTGCCCTCCTAGTGCCCCGCAGCGGGGGGCGAGGGTGCTCGGGTGCGGGTCGAATCCGGTCTGCGCCGCCGCTGCGCGGCGGATGTCTCCCACCCACCCACCCGAAACTCGGCGGCTTTCACCGTCCGGGTAGGGGCCCGGCAGGGGGCTGGGGCTCCTCCGTGTGGTGCGGGGAGCGGTTGCGGAGGCGGCGGGCGCCGAAGCGGCGCGGCTTCGGCCGCGGGTAGGTCTCGTCGTCGGGCGGAGGCGGCCCCGCGGCGCGGACCCGGCCCGCCATGAGCGCCGCCGCGAGCAGCAGCAGGACGCCGCCGCCCAGTGCGCCGAGGACGCCGAGGCCGAGGCCCGAGCCGTCGCCGGCCACGGAGAGGCTGCCCGCCGCCTGGCCCTGGCGCACCATCCACAGCACCGCGAAGCCGAGGACGACGACGCCCGCGAAGGCCACCGCCAGGCGGGACCGCAGCAGCAGCCCGGCCAGCGTCACCAGCGCCGCGAAGGCGAAGGGCAGGAAGAGCGAGGCGAAGAGTTCCGCGTGGGCGGCCGTGATCCCGCCGCCCGAGAAGAGTTCGGCGAGGCGGAAGTGGCGTCCGAGACGGCCGTCGTACCAGGCTCGGAAGGGGCTCCATACGGCGGCCGTCGCTCCGATGAGAGCGAGGACCGTCCCGAGGACGTTGCGGACCATGCCGGGGCCTCCTCTCACGATGGACGCTACGCCGGGTGCGTCCCCGCCGCCACGTGGCGCCCCTCGCTCACCTGGGGCTACCGGGTGCGGAAGCCACGCCCCCGCCGTGCCTCGAACAGCTCCGCCTGTCGCTCGGCCGGCAGATTCCCGAGGGCGATCAGATGGGGCGCGTGCGCCAGGGCCTGGGCGCGGGCCGCCTCCTTCGCCGACCAGAGCGCCCTGACCGTGCCCTGCACCGCCTCCGTGGGGTAGGACGCGATGGTCTCGGCGGCCCGGACGGCCGCCGCCAATGCCCCGCCCGGCGCGGTGACTTCGGAGACCAGGCCGGTCTCGTACGCTCTGCGCGCGGAGATCCGTTCGGCCGTGCCCATCAGCGACATCCTGGCGACCTCGCCGAACGGCATGCGCTGCGCCATGTGGATCGTCTCGAACGCGCTGACCATGCCGTACGTGGTGTGCGGGTCGAAGAACGTGGCGTGCTCGTCGGCGACCAGGAACTCGGCCTCGCCGAGGAGGTAGAAGGCGCCCCCGCACGCCATGCCGTTGACGGCGGCGATCACCGGCTTCCAGAGGTCGTTCGCCTTCGGGCCGATCGCGAGGAGCGGGTCGTCGATCGTGTAGGGGGAGCCCGGCTGAGGCACCTGGGCGGCGCGGTCGATGCCCGTGCAGAACGCCTTGTCGCCCGCGCCGGTCAGCACGATCGCCCGCACCGAGTCGTCGTACCGGAACGCCCGCCAGGCCGCGCCGAGCTCGGCCGCCATCGCCACGTCGACGGCGTTGTGGCGCTCCGGGCGGTCGAGGGTGAGGACGGTGACGCCCGTGCCGTCGTCGGTGCTCGTCCGCAGCGCGCGCGCCGGTGTCACGGCCGCTCCAGGATCCAGCGGGGCACCGTCGTCCCGGCCACGTCCGCGAAGACGACCTGCACCTTCGCGCCGATGCGGAGCTTCGCGGGGTCGACGGAGTTCAGCGGGGCGTCGGGGGTGGTGACGAGGTTGCCGACGAGGCGGATGCGGGGGGCGTCGGCGAGCTCGACGAGGATCGTGTTGTACGGGGCGTGGGCGGCGTAGGCGGGGAGGAGGGGCGGGTGCGGGATGACGTAGGACCAGATGCGGCCGTGGCCGGTCATCCTGCGCCAGGTGGTGTCGAAGGACTGGCAGTGGGGGCAGCAGGGTCTGGGTGGGAACCTCGGCTCGGCGCAGGTGGTGCAGGTCTGTATGCGGAGTTCGCCTCGGGCGGCGTAGGACCAGAAGGGGGCGCCGTCGTCGTCCGGGGTGGGCCGGAGGAGGGGTTCGGGTCCGGTTGGTCCGGTTGTCGCGTCTGCCATGTGGGTGTCCTTTGCCGGGTGCGGGTTCGTTGTGGCTGGTCGCGCAGTTCCCCGCGCCCCTGAAAGGCCCCTTGCGGGCCTTCAGGGGCGGCGCGGTCACGGGGCCCGCAGCAGAAGTGCCGACGTGGGGACGCCCTCGCCCGCCGTCACCAGGCACGTCGTCGCGTTCGGGACCTGGGCCGTGCTCGTGCCCCGCAGCTGTTTCACGCCCTCGTTGATGAGGTTGAAGCCGTGGACGTATGCCTCGCTGAGGCCGCCGCCCCCGGTGTTGATGGGGAGCCGGCCGCCGCTCTCCAGGGCGCCGCCCTCGGTGAACGCGCCGCCCTCGCCGCGTCCGCAGAAGCCGTAGCCCTCCAGGGAGAGCGGGATGAGGGCGGTGAACGCGTCGTAGATCTGGGCGACGTCCACGTCCTCGGGGCCGAAGTCGGCCTGCTTCCACAGGTGCCGGGCGGCCGTCCAGGCGGGCCCGGAGAGCGGGTCGTCGTTCCAGTAGTTGACCATGCCGTGGTGCTGCGCGGGCAGGCCCTGTGCGGCGGAGTGGACGTACACGGGTCTGGTGCGGCAGTCGCGGGCCCGCTCGGCCGACACGACCACGCACGCCAGCGCGCCGTCGGTCTCCAGGCAGTTGTCGAAGAGGCAGAGCGGTTCACTGATCCAGCGCGACGTCATATACATGTCGCGGGTCAGCGGACGGTCGTACATCATCGCGGCGGGGTTCTGGTTGGCACGGTTGCGGCAGGCCAGGGCAACGTTGAAGAGGTGGTCGCGGGTGGTGCCGTACTCGTGCATGTGGCGGCGCGCGAGCATCGCGATCTCGTCGACGGGGCGGAGCAGGCCGAAGGGGCGGGTCCACTGGGCGGGCGTGGGGAGCTGGACGGTGGTGTTCTTCCAGGGGCGGGGGCCGCTGCCGCGTTTGCGGGAGCGCCAGGCGATGCCCACGCTCGCCTGGCCGGTGGCGATGGCGGAGGCGAGGTGGCCGACGGTCGCGCACGAACCGCCGCCGCCGTAGCCGACCTTGCTGAAGAAGGTGACGTCGCCGGCGCCGATGGCCTTGGCGACCTCGACCTCGTCGGTCTCCTCCATCGTGTACGAGGCGAAGGCGTCCACCTCGGACGGGGCGATGCCCGCGTCGTCGAGCGCGGCGAGGACGGCCCGGCACGCCAACGTCTTCTCGCTGTCGGCGAGTTGTTTCGCGAAGGGGGTCTGGCCTATCCCGACGATCGCTGTGGCGTCCTTGAACGAGGGCATGGGAAGCGGCACCTCCGGGAGACGGGAAACGGTCAGCGCCCGGCTGCGTCCGGCCTGCTGACAGTGCGTCAGGCTACCGCTAATCTGACGGACGGTCAGCTACTGCGGTGGGAGGGCTTGCGATGCGCGGCGATCTGCGGTGGGGCAGCGTCCCGGGGCTGGTGCGGGCGGCCGCCGAGCGGTACGGCGAGCGGGAAGCGGTCGTGGAGGGCCGCACCCGTGTCTCGTACGGAGAACTGGGCCGGCGCGTGGAGCACGCGGCGGCCGCCTGCGTCGCGAACGGCGTCGAGCCCGGCGACCGCGTCGCCGTCTGGGCCCCCAACACCCTCGACTGGATCGTCTCCGCGCTCGGCGCGGTCTCGGCCGGCGCCGTCCTCGTCCCTCTGAACACCCGCTTCAAGGGTGCCGAGGCCGCCTACGTCCTGGCCCGCAGCCGCGCGAAGCTCCTCTTCGTCACCGGCACCTTCCTCGGTACGTCGTACGTCGCCTCCCTGCGCCGCGCGGCGTCCGACGGCGCCGGGAGCGGGCCGCTGCCCGGGCTGCCGCACCTGGAGCAGGTGATCGTCCTCTCCGACGACGCGCCGCAGGACTTCCGCACCTGGAAGGAGTTCCTGGCGAGCGGCGACGGCGTGGACGCGGCGGCCGTCCGCGCGCGGGCGGCCTCGGTCGACGGATCGGCGCCCTCGGACATCATCTTCACCTCGGGCACCACCGGCCGCCCCAAGGGCGCCGTGATCACCCACGCGCAGACGCTGCGCTGCTACGACGTGTGGAGCGAGCTGGCGGGGCTGCGCGAGGGCGACCGCTATCTGATCGTGAACCCCTTCTTCCACACCTTCGGCTACAAGGCGGGGATCATCGCCTGCCTGATGCGGGGCGCCACGATGGTCCCGCAGCCGGTCTTCGGCGTGGACACCGTCCTCGCGAACGTCGCCGCCGAACGCGTCTCCGTCCTGCCGGGCCCGCCCACCCTGCACCAGTCGATCCTCGACCACCCCTCCCGTGACCAGCACGACCTCTCCGCGCTGCGGCTCGTGGTGACGGGCGCGGCGGTCGTCCCCCTCCGGCTGGTCGAGCGGCTGCGGCGCGAGCTGCGGGTGGGCACGGTCCTGACCGCGTACGGCCTCTCGGAGGCGAGCGGCATCGTCACGATGTGCCGGCGCGGCGACCCGCCCGAGGTCATCGCGTCGACGTCGGGCCGCGCCATACCGGACACGGAGGTGAGGGTGGTCTCCCCCGCGGGGCGGCCGGTGCCGCCCGACCACCCCGGCGAGGTCCTCGTCCGCGGCCACCACGTCATGCGGGGCTACTTCGAGGACCCGGCGGAGACGGCCCGCGCGCTCACCCCGGACGGCTGGCTGCGCACCGGGGACGTCGGTGTCCTCGACAAGGACGGCAACCTCCGCATCACCGACCGCATCAAGGACATGTTCATCGTCGGCGGCTTCAACGCCTATCCGGCCGAGATAGAGCAGCTCCTCGGCCTCCACCCCGATGTCGCGGACGTCGCGGTGATCGGCGTGCCCGACGCGCGGCTCGGCGAGGTCGGCAAGGCGTACGTGGTGCGGCGGCCCGGTTCGGTGGTGACGGCGGACGACCTCATCGCCTGGTCCCGGCGGGAGATGGCGAACTACAAGGTGCCGCGGGGCGTCGAGTTCGTCGCGGAGCTGCCGAGGAACGCGAGCGGGAAAGTGGTGAAGGGGCAGCTGCGGGGCGGGGTCACTCGCTGACGGCTGCCGTGAGGGCGGCGCGCTCGGCGGCGCTGCACTCCACGCAGAATTCGTTGCCCTCGGGGTCGGCGAGGACGGCCCAGCCGCGGCCGTTCGGCTTGCGCTGGTCGTCGACGAGTTCCGCGCCGAGGGCGAGGAGCCGCTCGACCTCCTCGTCGCGGGTGCGGCCTTGCGGCTGGAGGTCGACGTGCAGCCGGTTCTTGACCGTCTTGGCATCGGGCACGGTGACGAAGAGCAGCGTGACGCCGCCGCCCTCCACCAGTGCCTCGGGGTCGCCGGGGAAGTCGTCGTCGGCGAGCTTGCCGCCGAGTACCTCCGCCCAGAAGGTGGCCTGGCGGTAGGCGTCATGGGCGTCGAACGTGAGGTGGCGCACGAGAGAGGTCATGGGCGGCACTATTCGCCTTGGCGGCGGCGCCTGTCCACAGGTTATGGAACGGGGCCGAGCGCTTGGCCCGGCCCCGTGGAGTGGCGCGGCGGTCAGTCTCTCGGGGATATCGGCGTGTGGCCGTCCCCCAGGGGCGCCGTGGGCCCGTGGCTGTCCTGTGCGGTGATCGGCGCGCGGTCACCGTGGGGGGAGGCCGGGGTGTGGCCGTCGGCGAACGCCGGGGTCGCCGCCAGGCACCCGGTGGCGACGACAGCGGCGCAAGCGACGAATAACCTCTTGGTGCGACTCATTCCAACTCCTCTGACTTCGAATGGACTTCCGACGTCGTGGACCCTACTGACCAGGGTGTCCGAACGTTCGGTTCCGTCCATCCGACGGGCGTGGCATCTCGCCCGCCCCGTTGCCCGGACATGCGTCGGCCGCGACGGCTCCCCCTCCGCGCCGCCGCGGCCGATCGATCCCCCGTCGGGATATGAAGTGGTTCAGTCCTTGGGCGGTTCAGTCCTTGGGCGGGGCGGGCGTGTGGCCCTCGCCCTGCGTGGTGACGGTGCCGTCCTTGGGCGGGGCGGGCGTGTGGCCCTCGCCCAGCGTCGTGACGGTGCCGTCCTTGGGCGGAGCCGGCGTGTGGCCCTCTCCCATGGTGGTGATGCCGACGTTCTTGTCGATCTCGCTCATGTGTGACAACTCCTTGGGTCAGAACGGGGTTCCGGTAGTGGTTACGCCCGCTCGGCGACTCCCCCGAGGACCGCCGAACGGGCGTACCGGGCCGCTCACCTTATCCACAGGGCCCTGGCGACCCGTCTGCCCCCCGACGCGACGGATCGACTCCATGAGAGTGCCAGCCGCTCATAAACGTTCGATGAACGTCACCCGGGTGCCGTCAGGTGACGGTGGTGGGATCGAGGAGGTTCCTGACCCGAGCGGCTTCCGGCGCGCCCGCCTCTTCAAGGATGGCCAGGGCCTCGCGCCAGCAGGCCTTCGCGCGGTCCAGCTGCGCCAGGTCCGCCAGTGACCGCCCCAGCAGCGTCAGGACGTTGGCCCGCATCCACTCGCCGCCGACGCAGCCGATGGCGAGCGCCTGCTCGGCATGCTGGGCGGCGCGGGCCGCGCGGCCGTACGCGAGTTCCACCTGGGCGATGCGGTAGTGCGTCGTGCCCTCCCACAGGCGCTGACGGTTCTCCACGAAGATCTGCACGGCGTCGGTCAGCTGGTCCAGGGCATCCGCGTGCCGGTTCGCGTCGCTGAGCGCGAGACCGAGGGTGTACTTCGCGTTGGCCAGGCGGAAGGTGACCCCGAGGTCGGTGTAGATGGTGATCGCCTGCCGGGCGAGGTCGATCGATTTGTGGATGCGGCCCATCGCGAGCAGCGCTCGGGACAGGTTGCACAGGGCGCTCGCCTCGCTGTGGCGGTTGCCGTCGGCACGGAAGGCGTCGATCGCCTTCCGCAGATGCGTCTCACTGACCTCCGGCCGGTTGATGCAGTTGTTGACGATGCCCTGTTCGTTCAGGGCGTTGCCGGTGGTCCACGGGTCCCCGGATCCCGTGGCGAGCGTGGCGGCCAGTTCCAGCTCGGTGGCGGCGGCGTCGAAACGGCCGACCTTGTTGAGCACCTGGGCGAGGCTCACCCGCGCCCGTCCCTCGGCGAGCGCGTCGCCGGCCGTGGCGGCCGCCGCGCAGGCGGCGCGCGTCGCCGTCTCGTACCGGTGCGATATGGCCCCCGACTCCGCCAGGTCCTTCGCGGCGAGGAGCAGGTCGACCGCCCGCCGCAGCCCCGTACGGCCCAGCGACTGCTGGACGCACGCCAGGATGCAGGAGGCCTCCGCGTGCAGCCAGTCGAAGGCCGTGGTGCCGTCCGTGAAGTCGAGGCCGACCCGTTCGGTGACCTCCAGGTGGTCCACCGTGCGGTCCCCGGGGCGCTCTATCGCGTAGACCCGCGCCGCCGACGCCAGATAGAAGTCCAGGAGCCGCGACATCGCCGCTTCGCGTTCGCTCGGGGGCTGTTCGTCGCGTTCGGCGCATGCACGCGCGTAGAGGCGTACGAGGTCGTGGTAGCGGTAGCGGCCCGGCGCCGCGGACTCCACCAGGGACGTGTCCACCAGGGACTCCAGGAGGTCCTCCGTCTCCTCCGGGGAGAGGTCGAGGACCGCCGCGGCCGCCGCCAGGGACAGGTCGGGGCCGTCCGCGAGGCCGAGGAGGCGGAAGGCCCTCGCCTGGGCCGGCTCCAGCTGGCCGTAGCCGAGTTCGAAGGTGGCCTTGACCGCGAGGTCGCCCGCCTGGAGCTCGTCGAGGCGGCGCCGCTCGTCCGCCAGCTTCGCGGCCAGTGTCGAGACCGTCCACGTGCGGCGCGCCGCCAGGCGGGACGCGGCGATGCGGATGGCGAGCGGCAGGAAGCCGCACGCCGCCACCACGTCGAGGGCCGCCTCCCGCTCCGAGGTGACGCGCTCCTCGCCGACGATGCGGGTGAACAGGAGCAGGGCCTCCTCCGGGGACATCACGTCCAGGTCGACCAGGTGGGCGCCCGCCAGGTCGACCATGCGGACGCGGCTCGTGACCAGGGCCGCGCAGCCCTCCATGCCGGGGAGCAGCGGCCTGACCTGGGCGGCGTCGCGCGCGTTGTCCAGGAGGACCAGCACCCTGCGGCCGTCCAGGGCCGAGCGGTACAGCGCCGCCCGCTCCTCCAGGGAGTCCGGGATCGCCGAGTCGGCCGTGCCGAGGGCCCGCAGGAAGGCGCCGAGCACCGTCTCCGGCTCCGCCGCCCGCGCGCCCGCCCCCTGGAGGTCCACGTACAGCTGGCCGTCCGGGAAGTGGGTGCGCGCGACGTGCGCGACGTGCACGGCCAGCGTCGTCTTGCCGACGCCCCCGATGCCCGCGAGCGCCGAGACCGCCATCACGCGGCCCTCGGCGGCGGAGAGGATGTCGCTCAGCTCGTCCACGAAGGACGCGCGGCCCGTGAAGTCGGGGACCGTCGCCGGGAGCTGGGCGGGCCGGACCAGTTTCCCGGTGGGCTCGGGCGAGGGCGCCGAGGGCTCGGCGAGCGCGGGGTCGGCCTGGAGGATGCGCTGCTGGAGTTCCTTGAGGCCGGGGCGCGGGTCGACGCCGAGTTCGTCGGCGAGCAGGCGGCGCGTGTCGGCGTAGACGGCGAGGGCCTCGGCCTGGCGGCCGCTGCGGTAGAGCGCGAGCATCAGCAGTTCGCGCAGTCGCTCGCGCAAAGGGTGGGCCGCCGTCAGGGCGGTCAGTTCGGAGACGGCCTCCGCGTGGCAGCCGACCTCCAGGTCCATGTCGAGGCGGGACTCGACCAGCTGCAGCCGCCATTCGCCGAGGCGGGTGCGCTGCGTCTCGGCGTAGGGCCCGGGGACGCCGGCCAGGGGCTCGCCGTCCCACAGGTCGAGGGCCTCGTTCACCAGCGTGCGGGCCTGGCGCAGGTCGCCCACGCCGCGCGCCTTCTCGGCCGCCGCCCAGAGGTCCTCGGCCTGGGCGAGGTCGAGGGCGCCGTCCGCGACCTGGATCGAGTAACCGCCGGATTCGCTGACGAGAACACCGGAGGGCAGTACCTTCCGCAGCCGGGACGCGTACGTGCGTACCGCGGCCAGTGCCTGCGAGGGCGGTTCCTCGCCCCAGAGGGCGTCGATCAGCTCCGAGGCCGTGGCCGTGCGGCCGTCCCTCAGCAGGAGGGCCGCCAGCAGGGCCCGCTGCTGGGGTGAACCGGTCTGGAGCTGATCCGTGCCGTGCCACGCGCGCACCGGGCCGAGCACGCTGAAGCGTGACGCCTGGACCTCGGGGGGGTGCCCCTCGGTCCGTCCCTCGGGGGTGTTCCCCGAGGCCGGACGCCACTGCTCCGGTACTCGCGGTACATCGACCATCGCTCCCCCTGCCGCCCTGCCGTTCCCAAGTCCTGCCGGTCGCGGGCCTGCCCTGCCCGCGTCGTGCCGTATTCGGTCGTGCCTCGGCCGGGCCGCGGCCCCGCTTCGGGCGGTCCGTGGCCGTACCTCGGTTCGTGCACCCGCCAGTTTGCCTTGTCCGCGGCGGATGCGTCAGCCATGGGAGACGGCTCTCACAGGGTCCTCGCACGCCGTTCCGTGCGACGCCGTGCTCCGGTACGCCTCAGCGAGCGCCGTACGACTTGCTGACGCCCCGTCAGATCAACGCTACCGTGGCCGTATGGAGACCGTGGAGACCATGGCGAGCCCGGAGACCTTCCCCAAGATCATCTCGGTGGACGACCACACCGTCGAACCCCCGCACGTCTGGCGGGACCGGCTCCCGTCCAGGTACCGGGAGAGCGGACCCCGCGTCGTGCGCGCCCCGCTGAAGCAAATGACCTTCCTGGGCGGGAAGTTCGCCCCGGTGATGGGGCGGCAGGGGGACGAGGGGCCCATCGGTGACTGGTGGGTGTACGAGGACCTGCACCGGCCCCTCACCCGCCTCGACACGGCGGTCGGCTACGACCGGGACGAGATCAAGCTCGAAGTCATCACCTACGAGCAGATGCGGCCCGGCTCCTACAGCGTGCCCGACCGCCTCGCCGACATGGACGTCAACCACGTCCAGTCGGCCCTGTGCTTCCCCACCTTCCCGCGCTTCTGCGGCCAGACGTTCACCGAGGCCAAGGACCGTGAACTCGGGCTGCTCGGGGTACGCGCGTACAACGACTGGATGGTCGAGGAATGGTGCGGCCCCGAGGCCCACGGCCGCCTCATACCGCTCACCCTCATCCCCCTGTGGGACGCCCGACTGGCCGCCGCCGAGGTGCGGCGCAACGCCGCGCGCGGGGTGCGGGCGGTGGCCTTCTCCGAGATCCCGCCGCACCTCGGGCTGCCGTCCATCCACACCGACGAGTGGGACCCCTTCCTCGCGGCGTGCGACGAGACGGGGACGGTGGTGGCCATGCACATCGGCTCCTCCAGCCGGATGCCGTCGACCTCGGCGGACGCGCCGCCGGCCGTGGGTTCGACGATCACCTTCGCCAACTGCTGCTTCTCGATGGTGGACTGGCTGATGAGCGGCAAGTTCGAACGCTTCCCGAACCTCAGGGTCATGTACGCGGAGGGGCAGATCGGCTGGATCCCGTACATCCTGGAGCGGGCCGACGTGGTGTGGGAGGAGAACCGGGGCTGGGGCGGCGTCGCGGACAAGGTGCACCGGCCGCCGTCGGAACTCTTCGCGGAGCATGTCTTCGGGTGCTTCTTCGACGACGCGTTCGGGCTGCGGAACCTCGACTCCATCGGCGTCGGGAACGTTCTCTACGAGACGGACTACCCGCACTCGGACTCGACGTGGCCGAAGTCGAGGGAGGTGGGCGAGGCGCAGATGGGGCACTTGGCGCCGGACGTCGTGGAGCGGATCGTACGGGGCAACGCGATCCGCCTGCTGGGGCTGACGGATTCGGGGCTCTGGTCCGGGGCGTGAGGCGGGGGCTCCGGGCCTACCATCGAGGTACAGCAGCCGGAGCGAACGCACTGGGGTGACCGTGAGCAACTGGGCGGATCTGACGAACGGCAAGCGCATCAAGTGTCTGCGGGGCTCCGATCTGACCCAGCAGGGGCTGGCGGAGGCGGCGGGGCTGTCCCTTGCGCTGGTGCAGAAGGCCGAGCAGGACCGGGGGGAACTGTCCATCGGCTCGCTGCTGAAGCTGGCGCATGCGTTGAATACGGACGTGTCGGTGATTCTGGGGCAGCAGGCGCCGCGGCGGGGGATGAGCCGGGGCACCCGAGCAGCCTTGCGGCGGCTCTCCGACGCGGTTCACTACAGCGCCCTCGGGGACTGGGACGGCCTCGGCGAGCCGAGCACGCTCTCCGAGTTGTCGAGCGTCCAGGACCGGGTCGGCGCCGCCTACTGGCGGGGCGACTTCGTGGAGGTGAGTGAACTTCTTGCCAAGCTACTGGTCGAAGGGGCCGCCCGGTTCGGGCAGGCGACGGGGTACGAGCGTGAACAACTGGCTGCGGTCCTCACCAGCGCCTATCAGTTCGCCTCTTCGAGCGCGATGCTGCTCGGGCAGCGGGATCTCGCCTTCAGCGCGCTCACCTCCGCACGGCACATCGAAGCGAGCGCCGGGGACGTCGTGCTGTCCGCAGTCACCCAGTCCACCCTGTCCTGGCTCCACCTCCGGAGCGCCAAAGTCCCCCAGGCCGTCACGGTCGCGGAGCGTGCGGCTCTGCGCATCGAGCCCTCGTTCAGCAAGGCTCCACGCCCTCAACTCGTGGCGTACGGACGCCTGATGATCGCGGCCGCAGTCGCCGCATCCCGACGCGGCGACGGTGTGTCCGCGGAGGACTATCTGTCGCAGGCGCATGCGGCTGCGGCTCGACTCGGCCGGGACGAGACCGTGTACGGCACGCATTTCGGTCCGACCACCGCGAACACCGAAGCTGTCGGAATCGCCGTCGCGCTGGGGAATCACGGAAAAGCCCTCCAGCTGGCCTCGCGCACCGAGTTGCCGGGGTCCATGCCGAAGCTCGCCCGCAACCGCTACAAGCTTGACGTCGCTCTCGCGCAGTGCGCGGCCGGGCTGCACGACAAGGCTGCGGACACCCTGATCGAGGTGGGCCTCGACGCCCCGGAGTGGGTCAGGCACCAGGCGCTGCCCGGCGTCATCGGCAAGCGCCTCGCCAAGGTGTCCACGGCGCGCGTGCGGCACATCGGCGAACTCATCGGCGTCCCGCTGATCGCGTAAGCCCGACGGAGCGTACGAGCGGAGGCCGTTCAGCCTCGCCCTCCCCTATGGCCCATCTCTTCACCGTAGGTGATCGAATGGGCACGATAAGTGCATGGCCAGTTCCGAATACGAACCGCAGCAGAGCGAGAACCGCACCGGCCGATCCGACGGCGACCTGAGACGCCGACGCGCACTGGCGGACGCGGCGGCCGGCATCGCGCCGGAGGAGTCCGGCCGGATCAAGCGGTTCCGCTGCGTGATCTACCTCTGCGGAGCCCCGCGGGCGAACATCGTGGGGCCCCGTATCGACTGCGTGGAGTACGCCGAGGCGTTCGGCTGGGAGATCACCGAGGTGATCGAGGAGCGCGCGGGGCTGCTGCCGCCGCAGGGGCGGGACGGGCTGGGGCGCGCCGTGCGGCGGGTGCGCCGCGGGGAGGCGGGGGCGGTGCTCACGGCGTGCCGCTCGATGATCTCCGCCGTCCCGGGGGAGTACGACGAGCTGGCGAGCGAGATCGAGAAGGCCGGGGGCTTCCTGCACGTCGCGGGCACGCCGCGCGCCGAGCGGTAGCCGTGACCTTCACCCCGGCCGCCGCACGCCAGTGGCGCGACGCGTGGCCGCTCGTCGCGCGGACCGACGACGGGAACCGGTGGGTGACCGGCTCCTGCTGGCTGTACTGCCGGCGCCGGAACGTGCGTGTGCTGTGGGTCGGTTCGGTGACCACGCCCGGCGCGACAGGTGACGTATACGGTTGCGGCCCTTGCGTCGCCGAGCTCGCGCACATGACACGCGCCCAGGCGCACGAGCGGGACAGGATCCCGGGCCACCCCGAGGGAACCACTTCCGCGCGATGGGCGAAGGAGAGGTGAAAGCCCAAGTATTCGAGCATCGTCCCTTGGACGAAAGGAGCCCCGATGACCGTCGGACCAGGCGTCGGCATCGGCACCACACGTGCCGATCCGGAGAGCGACGCCTCAGTGATCGCGCGGTCCCGGGATGAGCCCGAGGCGTTCGCCGCGCTCTTCGACCGGCACGCCGACGCAGTGCACCGCTACGCGGCCCGCCGCCTCGGCGGCGAGGTCGCCGATGACCTCATGGCGGAGACCTTCACCACCGCGTTCCAGCAGCGGCACCGCTACGACCCGGCCCGTGGCACGGGCGCCGACGCCCGGCCCTGGCTGTTCGGCATAGCGACCAACCTGGTCGGCCGGCACCGGCGGGCGGAGGCCCGCCGGTTCAAGGCCATGGCCAGGGTCCCGGCCCCCGCCGACCACGACGAGCCGCTGGCCGACCGGGCCGCGGACCGGGTGGTGGCGCGGGCCGTGCGCCGCGAGCTGGCGGCGGCGCTGGCCGCGCTGCCCGCCCGGCACCGGGACGTGCTGCTGCTTGTGGCCTGGGGTGGTCTCGGCTACGAGGAGACGGCCCAGGCCCTCGGTATCCCCGTGGGCACGGTCAGATCACGGCTGCACCGGGCTCGCGGCAAGCTGCGCGAAACATTGGGCGGATCCGATCCGACGGCACTGCGAGAGGTATCCGACCATGAATGACGAACTCGAACTCTTGAAGGAGTGGGACGCGGACGCGGCCCCGCTCACCGGTTCGGCCCGGGACCGGGCCCGGCACCGGCTGCTCAACACGATGGTCCACGCGGACCGGCGCACCGGCACCGGCATCGGAACCGGCACCGGCATCGGCCCCGGTCGCCGCCGCGCGCTGCGCCTCGTGGCGGCCGCGGTGGTCGCCACGGCGGTCACGGGGACGGCGGTCCTGATCGGTACGGACGGCTCCGGCGAGGGCGGCGGTGCTCCGGGCACGAGCGCCCCGCGGGTGGAGAACGCCGCCGCGACGGTGCTGAACGGGGCGGCGGCGTGGGAGCGCCAGCGGGAGAAGGAGCCGGTGGCGCCGCGTGACGACCAGTTCATCTACTCGAAGCGGATCATCAAGGAGACGGAGCAAAAGACCGGCGAGGTCAAGACCTACACCGATGAGATGTGGGACTCGGTGGACGTCTCCAAGCGCTCCTTGTCCATGGAACTGGGCCGCGAGATGTGGGAGGAGCCCGCGGGGAAGGGCGGCGGGGTGTGGCCGCCCCGGAAGTGGAGCGAGCTGAAGAAGCTGCCCCAGGATCCGGAGAAGCTCGTCTCGGCCATCCTCACCCCCGGCGGGTCCGACGACCGGTCGGTCGGCGATCTCACCGGGTTCGATCGGTTCCAGGCCTACTTCCTGCTCGGCGAGCTCCTGAAGAACCCGGTGCTGCCCCAGGGACTGCGCCCCGCGGCGTACGAGGCGCTGGCCCTCGTGCCCGGCGTCAGGACGATCCCGGGAGTGAAGGACTCCGCCGGGCGGACCGGGGTGGGGGTCGCCTACACCGAGCGCGGGTCCCGCGAAGGCGCGTACCTGATCTTCGATCCGGCGTCGTATGAATTCCTGGGCTTCCGCGACGAGCGGATCTCGGCTTCCGGGAAGAAGAAGTACATCCAGCTGTCGCACGTGGTGGACTGGGGGATCGTCGACCGGGTGAGGCAGCGCCCGTAGGCCGCTGCCCCGCGGGGCCGCCGGCACCGGCAGACGGTCGCCGGCGGCTCACCGGCGAACAGGCGGCGGGCGCCCTCCCGCGACGAAGCCGCATGGCCAGGCCCTTGCCTGACGAACCGTCAGCCCGCACCATGGCGACCGGCGCGTAAGTGACGTGCCGTCAGGTCTCGTCCGGCCGACAGGCAGGAGCCGCCAGCCATGTCCCCGCCAGCGCAGTGGAATTCGTCCCTCGCGTACGGAATGCAGCTCCCCGTACAGTCCCAGAGCTCCCTCTACGCCGAACCCTGGGAAGCCGACGCGACCCCCGGCGACCTCGTCGAGATCGCCCGCACCGCCGACCGCGCCGGCTTCGCCTACCTCGCGAGCTGCGACCACGTCGCGATCCCCCGCCGCCTCGCCGGAGCCATGGGCACCACCTGGTACGACCCCGTGGCGACCCTCTCCTACCTCGCCGCCGCCACCGAGAACGTCCGGCTGATGAGCCACGTCGCCATCGTGGGCCTGCGCCACCCCCTCCTCTCCGCCAAGCAGTACGCGACCCTGGACCACCTCAGCGGCGGCCGTCTGATCCTCGGGGTCGGCGCGGGGCACGTACCGGAGGAGTTCGAGGCGCTCGGCGTCGACTTCGCGCGGCGCGGGCCGGTGCTCGACGAGACCATCGACGCGCTGAGGGCCGCGCTCGGCCCGGACGAATACCCCGAACACCACGGCGAGCGACACGACTTCAGCGGCCTCGGCCAGCGTCCTCGACCCGCCCAGCGCCGCGTACCGCTCTGGGTCGGCGGCTCCTCACCCGCCGCCATCCGCCGCGCGGCGACCCGCGCCGACGGCTGGCTGCCCCAGGGCGACCCGCGCGACAAGCTGCCCGCGCAGATCGCGAAGCTCAGGCGGCTGCGGGCACAGGCGGGGATCGAGGAGCCGATCGTCATCGGCGCGATCACCGAGGCCCTGTACGTCGGCGAGCCGGGCTGGCCCGTGGGGCGCCGGACGCTGCACGGCAAGCCGGAGGCCCTCACCGAGTCCCTCCGCGCGTACGCCGCGATGGGCGTCGACCAGGTCCAGGTCCGCTTCCGCAGCCGCGGGCGGGACGAACTCACCGACCAGATGCGGGCGTTCGCCGCCGACGTGGCCCCTCACCTCAACGACTGAAGGAAGTGACCCCATGGGCAAGCTGGACGGCCGCGTCGTCATCGTCACCGGCGCGGCACGCGGACAGGGCGAGCAGGAGGCCCGCCTCTTCGCCGCCGAGGGCGCCGAGGTCGTCGTCGCCGACGTGCTCGACGACCAGGGCGAGGCGCTGGTCAAGGAGATCGTCGAGGAGCGGGGCGAGCGGGCGGCCACGTACGTCCACCTGGACGTGCGCGAGGAGGCCGACTGGCAGGCGGCGGTGGCCACCGCCAAGGACGCCTACGGCAAGGTCGACGGGCTGGTGAACAACGCCGGGATCCTCCGCTTCAACGAACTCCTCGCCACGCCCCTGGAGGAGTTCCAGCAGGTCATCCAGGTCAACCAGGTCGGCTGCTTCCTCGGCATCCGCACCGTCGCCCCCGAGATCGCGGCGGCCGGCGGCGGCACCATCGTGAACACTGCCTCCTATGCGGCGCTCACGGGCATGGCCTTCGTCGGCGCGTACGCCGCGACCAAGCACGCGATCCTCGGCCTCACGCGCGTCTCCGCCATCGAGCTGGCGGCGAAGGGTATCCGCGTCAACGCCATCTGCCCCGGAGCCGTGGACACCCCCATGACCGACCCGGCGCAGCTGGACCCGGCCGCCGACCCGGAGGCGGCGCGCGGGGCGGTGGCGAAGCTGTACGAGAAGCTGGTGCCGATGGGGCGGATCGGCACGCCCCAGGAGATCGCGGCCCTCGCGCTCTTCCTCACCGGCACGGACTCCTCGTACATCACCGGCCAGCCCTTCGTCATCGACGGCGGCTGGCTGGCGGGGGTCAGCGTCATCTGACGTTACGTCAGCTATTGACGCCCCGCCCGCCCGGTGGAACAGTCGACGCATCCTGAACTGACGGGCCGTCAGAAAGCGTGGCGGTGCGAGGGCGAGCCCGGCCCGTCAGAACCTCACGAGGATGGTGAACCTCCTTGGAATTCGGTCTCTTTGTACAGGGATACGTGCCCGCCGCGCGGGCCCAGGTCGACCCCGAAGCGGAGCACAAGGCGCTCATCGAGGAGACCGAGTACGTCATCCAGGCGGACAAGTCCGGGTTCAAGTACGCCTGGGCCTCCGAACACCACTTCCTGGAGGAGTACTCCCACCTCTCCGCCAACGACGTCTACCTCGGGTACCTGGCCCACGCGACCGACCGCATCCACCTCGGCTCGGGCATCTTCAACCCGCTCGCGCCCGTCAACCATCCGGTGAAGGTGGCGGAGAAGGTCGCCATGCTCGACCACCTCTCCGAGGGCCGCTTCGAGTTCGGCACGGGCCGCGGCGCCGGATCGCACGAGATCCTCGGGTTCATGCCGGGCATCACCGACATGAACCACACCAAGGAGATCTGGGAAGAGACCATCGCCGAGTTCCCGAAGATGTGGCTCCAGGACGAGTACGCCGGCTTCCAGGGCAAGCACTGGTCCCTGCCGCCGCGCAAGATCCTGCCCAAGCCGTACGGGAAGTCCCACCCCGCCATGTGGTACGCCGCCGGGTCCCCCTCCTCGTACGCGATGGCGGGGAAGAAGGGCCTCGGGGTGCTCGGTTTCAGCGTGCAGAAGGTGTCCGACATGGAGTGGGTCGTCGACTCCTACAAGTCGGCCGTGAAGGAGGCCGCGGCGATCGGCGACTTCGTCAACGACAACGTCATGGTGACCTCCACGGCCATCTGCGCCGAGACGCACGCCAAGGCCGTCGAGATCGCCGTCGGCGGCGGCCTCAACTACCTCCAGTCGCTGCTCTTCCGCTACCACGACACGTTCCCGCGCCCCGAGGGCATCCCCGAGTGGCCCGAGCTGCTGCCCGCGTACAGCGAGGAGATCATCGAGCTGCTCATCGCCGAGGAGCTGATGATCTGCGGTGACCCGGACGAGGTCTTCCGGCAGTGCAAGCGGTGGGAACAGGCCGGTGCCGACCAGCTCAGCTTCGGGCTGCCGATCGGTGTCTCGCCCGAGGACACGGTGAACACGATCAAACTCATCGGCGAGCACGTGATCCCGAAGATCGACACGGATCCGGTCCACCGCACCACGCGCTTCCGGCAGGCCGCGGGGGCGTGAGCCCTGAGGCACGCGGCCGCCCCGGCCACCAGCCACCCCGGCCTCCCCTCCCGGACGGAGGCCGGGGTTCCGCCACGTCCGCCCGCCCCACTGAAGGCACCACAGGAAGGGACACGCCATGCTCGACCACCTCATCCGCGCGGCGACCGTCGTGGACGGCACCGGCGCCCCCGCCCGCGTCGCCGACGTCGGCCTACGGGACGGCCGTATCGCCGTCATCGCCGCACCGGGAGCCGTGTCCGAGGAGGCACGGACCAGTGAGGACGCCCGGGGCCTGGTCCTCGCCCCCGGGTTCGTCGACCCGCACACGCACTACGACGCGCAGCTGTTCTGGGATCCGTACGCCACCCCGTCCCTCAACCACGGCGTGACGACCGTCGCGGGCGGCAACTGCGGGTTCACGCTCGCGCCGCTGCACCCCGGCCGGCCGGAGGACGCCGACTACACGCGGCGGATGATGTCGAAGGTCGAGGGCATGTCGCTGGTGTCGCTGGAGGAGGGCGCGCCCTGGACGTGGAGTTCGTTCGGGGAGTACCTCGACGCCCTGGAGGGGCGGATCGCCGTCAACGCCGGGTTCATGGTGGGCCACTGCGCCCTGCGGCGGTACGTCATGGGCGCGGACGCCGTCGGCGGGCAGCCGACCCCCGCCCAGCTGGAGGAGATGCTGCGCCTCTTCCACGACGCGATGGACGCGGGCGCGTGGGGCCTGTCCACCACGCAGTCCTCCACCCACTCCGACGGCGACGGACAGCCCGTCGCCTCCCGCCACGCCCGCCCCGACGAACTGCTCGCCCTCTCCCGCGCCGTCGCCGAGCACGAGGGCACGCAGCTCGAAGCGATCGTGGCGGGGTGCCTGGACCAGTTCGGCGACGACGAGATCGACCTCCTGGTGGAGATGAGCGTGGCCGCCGGGCGGCCCCTCAACTGGAACGTCCTCACCATCGACGCCGCCGTCCCCGAACGCGTCCCGCGCCAGCTCGTGCCGAGCGAACGCGCCCGCGAGGCGGGCGGCCGCGTCGTCGCCCTCACCATGCCGATCCTCACCCCCATGAACATGTCGCTCGGCACCTTCTGCGCCCTCAACCTCATCCCCGGCTGGGGCGACATCCTCGGCCTGCCCGTCCCGGAACGCATCGCCAAGCTGGGCGACCCCGACGTGCGCCGGGAGATGCTGCGGCGCGCGGACAGCAAGGAGGCGGGTGTCTTCCGCCGCCTGGCCCGCTTCGACCGGTACGTCATCGGTGACACGTACTCCGAGCGGAACGAGGGCCTCACCGGCCGCGTCGTCGCCGACATCGCCGCCGAACGCGGCCAGGACCCCTTCACCTGCCTCGTCGAGATCTGCGCCGCCGACCGGCTGCGCACCGTCCTGTGGCCGATGCCGACCGACAACGACCCCGACTCCTGGGCCCTGCGCGCCCGGACCTGGCAGCACGAGGACGTCCTCCTCGGCGGCTCGGATGCGGGCGCGCACCTGGACCGCATGTGCGGGGCCCCGTACACGACCCGGTTCCTCGGCGACTGCCTGCGCGGACGCAAGCTGGTCGGTCTCGAACAGGCGGTGAAGATGCTCACCGACGATCCCGCCCAGCTCTTCGGGCTGCGCGAACGCGGCCGGATCACCGAGGGCCACCACGCCGACCTGGTGCTCTTCGACCCGGAGCGGATCGACGCGGGCAAGGCCACCCTCGTCCACGACCTGCCCGGCGACAGCCCGCGCCTGGACTCCAAGGCGATCGGCGTCAACGCCGTCTGGGTCAACGGCGTCGAGGTCATCCGCGAGGACGTCGTCACCGGCGCCGTGCCGGGCGCGATCCTGCGGTCCGGCCGCGACACGAGGACGGTGAGCACCAAGTGACGGGCGCGCGGCGGCTGTTCCTCGGCGGCGAGTGGGCCGAGCCCGACGGCGGGCACTACGAAGTGATCGACCCGGCGACCGAGCAGGTCGTCGGCCTCGCCCCCGAGGCGAGCCGCGAGCAGGCGTACGCGGCGGCCTCGGCGGCCCGCGACGCCTTCCCCGCCTGGTCCCGCACGGCCCCCGAGGAGCGGGCGGCCGTCCTGGACCGCGCGGCGGGCATCCTGCGCCGCGACCTCGCCGCGCACGCCGAACTCGCCCGCGCCGAGACCGGCGCGACGACCGGCACGGCACGCGGCATGCAGGTCGCCGTGGCCGTGTCGCGTTTCCAGCGGTACGCGAAGGGCGCGCTGGAACCGGTGGAGTCCGCACTGCCGCCGCAGATCAGCGAGGCGGGGCCGATGGGCCCGGCGGCGGTCACGGGCGCGCTCGCCGTGCGCCAGCCCGTCGGCGTCGTCACGTGCGTCACCTCGTACAACAATCCCTGGGCGAACCCGGCGGGCAAGGTCGCGCCCGCCCTCGCCATGGGCAACACCGTCGTCGTGAAACCGGCGCCGCAGGACCCCCTGTCCGTGTACGCGATGGCCGCCGCGCTGGAAGAGGCGGGCGTCCCGCCCGGCGTCGTCAACGTCGTCTCCGGCACGGACGCGGCGGTGGGCGAGGCCGCCGTCGCCTCCCCCGACGTCGACATGGTGAGCTTCACCGGCTCGACGGCGGTCGGCCGGCGCATCGGCGAGGTCTGCGGCCGGGACATGAAGCGGCAGCTGATGGAACTGGGCGGCAAGGGCGCGGCGATCGTCTTCGACGACCTGGACGACAAGGGCCTGGCCGCGGCCGTCGCCGGTATCGGCACCACCTTCTCCTTCTACAGCGGCCAGATCTGCACGGCCCCGACCCGCGTGATCGCCGAACGCGGCGTGTACGACCGGCTGGTGCGGAAGCTGACCGAGTACATCGGCTTCCTCAAGATCGGCGACCCGCGCGAGCGGGACACGGTCGTCGGCCCGGTGATCTCGGCGGCACACCGCGACCGCGTCGAGTCGTACGTCGAACTGGGCCGCAAGGAGGGGGCACGCGTCGTCACGGGCGGCGAGCGCCCGGCGCTCCCGACCGGCTTCTACGTGGCCCCGACCCTCCTCGCCGACTGCACCCCCGACATGCGGGTCGTCCGCGAGGAGGTATTCGGCCCGGTGGTTGCGGTGGTCCCCTTCGACGCAGACGGCCCGGAAGCCGCCGAGGAAACGGCGATCACCCTCGCCAACGACAGCGAGTACGGCCTCATCGACTACGTCTGGTCGGGCGACGTGGCCCGCGCCTTCCGAGTCGCCCGCCGGCTGCGGGCGGGCGGCGTCGGCGTCAACACGGTCGGCCGCAACATGGAGGCGCCGTTCGGCGGCTTCAAGCGGAGCGGCGTGGGCCGGGACGTGGGTTCGTACGCCCTGCACGCGTACAGCGAACTCCAGGCGATCGTGTGGCCGGGGTGAGGGCGCGGTAGCGGTATCCGTGCCGTATGCCCCGCTTTGCGGCACCGTCGCAGAAGTTCGCTCTGGCGAAACCGATGACCCCACCGCTAGCGTCAGTCGTCTTGGTCAGCCAAACAGGGGGGCACGGACGGCATGGGCGACCCGGACCTGACGGTCGACTATGACTTCCTCGTGGACTGCGAGCGCAAGCTCGGCCAGCTCAAGAAGACCTTCGAGGACATCGAGAACCGTCGGGACGACATGAAGGAGCACTGGGGCTCCGGTGCCGTCGCCGGGGCCATGGGGGACTTCGTCGACAACTGGAACGACTACCGCACCAGACTCGTCGAGTCCATCGAATCGGTCGGCAAGCTCGTGAGCGGCAGCAAGAAGGCGTTCGAGGACCTCGACGACAAGCTGGCCAAGACGGGCAAGAAGCAGCAGAAGAAGTGACGCCATGACACCGACATCCAAGCGCCGTCCGGTGGACTGGCAGCCGCTGTGCGACTCCGATCCGGTTCCCGGTGATCCGGAGGAGATCCGCGATGAGGTCAAGCACATGATCTCGGTGGCCAAGAAGCTCCGGGACCAGGCGAAGAACCTCAAGGCGATCAGCGACGACGAAACGCTCAAGGGCAAGTACGTGACGTCCCTGCGCGAGGAGTCCTCGACGCTGGAGAAGCACATGCGGGAGGTGGCCGGGCGGTACGAGCGTGTGCACGGCCATCTGACCAAGTGGTCGAACGAGCTGGAGGACTTCCAGAGCGACGCCGACAAGATCCTGCGCGAGGCCAAGGAGAAGCAGGACGAGGTCGAGGCCGACAAGGCCAAGAAGTCCGGCTCCAAGGACAAGGACGCCCCCGACGCGTCCCCCAGCGGCATCAGCTCCGCGGACGACCCACTTCATTCGTACCGCGCCCGCCTGCACACCGTCACCGGTGACCGGGACACCCGCGCCGACCACCACGCGGGCAAGATCCGTGACGAGATCGACGACGTGATCGAGGACTCGTGGTGGGACGACGTCAAGGGCTGGGTCCATGACAACGCGGACCTGATCAAGGCCTTCATCGATGTGCTCGGCTGGGTCGCGACGTTCGCGGGCTTTCTGGCCCTCGCCATCCCCGGCTTGAACTTTCTTGTCCTCGGCATCGCGTTGCTCACGATCGGACTGAGACTCCTGCTGGTGGCATCCGGCGACGCCACCTGGACGGATGTCATCTTCGACGTCGTGGGCGGGCTGCTCGTCGTGGGTGGCCTCGCGGCCGCCGCGAAGCTGGCCAGCGGCGCCAAGGCCACCGTGGGGGCCGCTCAGGCAGCCCGGACCGCCGGGCTGAGCCGAGGGCTCAGGGGCGTCAAGGGTGTCATGGACGACCTGGGGCGGCTGATGTCCAAAGTGCCGGAAGGGGCAGGGCGACAGGTAATCGGTGCTGCCCGTAATGGCATACGCAAGTCCATTTCCCAGAATGTCGGCCTGGTCGCCAAGAACCCGCTGAGAGTCAGCCCGCTGTCGACGCTGGTGCACCTCGGCGACAAGGAGATGGCCGGTATGGCGAAGATGCTGAAGGCGAACAAGGCCACCTTCCCGGAGGCCGCCGGCGCCGCCGCGGACAAGGCGTACAAGTCCTATCAGGCGGGCCTCGGTGTCGCCTGGACCGGCATGGGGATGGATGTCACGGACAAGGCGCTGGGAAAGAGCGACATGACGAGCTGGACACACGAAAACCTCGGAACCGGCGAAAAGCCTTACAACCAGGGGTATTCCGACTGGAAGGACAACACCCTAAAGCCCGCCCCCGATACTCACTGGTAAGGAGTGATCATGGACCTGAACTCGGCGCAACGCATCGCCGAAGCCGAAGCCGCCCGCACGGGCCTCGGCACCGGCCCCAACCGGCGACTCAGGCTGACTATGTTGATCGGAATGCCGCTGGTCTTTCCGGTGATCGGAATCATGATCCTCGTGCCGGAGTTCCTGAGGAACGACGTTTTCTTCGTCTATCAGGCCGGAATCCTGGGATGTCTCCTCCACTATGTATGGGTTTTCACGAAGTACCCCAGATATGCGGGCCGACCGCCCTACCTCACCCGAGATCTGGCCATGGGCGGCGGCTTCTTCTTGCCTTCCTTGATGCTCGGCTTCTGGCCGGGCATGATCGCCGCCCCGGCGTGGGCACTCTTCGTAGGCGTTGCCTATGCCGTGGAACTGACGCGGGAGCACTATGACCACCGTTGAGCAACGCCGGACCCCGAACGGCTTCAACCTGGTGACGCCGCCCGGCTGGGACGTGATTCCGCTGCGCTCGGGCACCCAGGAAGCGATGGACCGCATCGTCCGCAAGGCGGTCAGGCAACTTCCCCCCGGTTTCCCCAAGGACGACATTCCGAAAGCCCGGCTGAAGCTCCTCCAGGAGATGAAGAAGGTCGTACGACGGGCTCGCGCCAAGGGCGGCATGACCCTCTACCTCCCCACCGAACGCCTCCACGGCGTCGCGCTGCCCGTCTCGATCGTGGCCTCCGAACCGATCGAGATTCCGAGGGTCAGGACCGAGAGCGGCCCTGAAGCGGTCCTTGCGGCGCTCGCCTCCGAGACTGCCGGGGCCGAGATACGAGAGCTGGACGACACCGCGGCCATGCGCTCGGAGCGAGATGTACCCGCCGACGCGGCCCAGGGCGTCGACGTCGCCCACCGTCGAGTCGAGTACTTCGTGCCGATCCCGGACAGCAGGCCTGACCAGTACCTCACCTTCTCCTTCAGCGCGCTGATCGCACCCGGCTCGGATCCCGCCTTCTATGACACGCTCGTGGAGCTGTTCGATGCCGTGATGAGCACCTTCCGCTGGACTTATGCCTGATGGCGTCCCCCTCCGATGCCTGAGCCGCGACGAAAGAGACCGATCATGTCCGAAGGCACCCTGTGGAGCGCCGACCTCGGTGCCCTTCACGTCGATACGGATGCCCACAAGGGCCTCTGGGGTTATCTCTGGCTCCAGATGGACAAGAAGACGTTCAAGGAATGGCTGGACGCGACTCTCACCGAGCTGGCCGCCATCCAGAACATCGAACTCACCCGCAAAATCCGCCGGTTCCACAGAAGCTTCTACGAGCAGACGATCGTCACCCTTCGCGACAAGCTCCAGGCCGACGAGGCGTTCATCTATCACCCCGTTCCGCTGACCTATATGCCGCTGGTCGTGCACGCCACCCGTATTCACTGCGACGCCCGTGACGCGGCCTCCTGTGAGGGAGTCGCCGCGCTCACGGTGCCGCATGCGGAGATCCCGGAGTGGCAGCAGCGAACCGGCAGCATTCCGTTCGCCTCTCCCTACCTCGGCGCGGACGGAGTCCGGGTCACCCGCTCCTACCCCGCCGACAGCTCCGTCATGATGACCTCGGTGTCGTACCACTGGCACACCCCGGCCGGTCTCCCCGACGTCCTGCTCCGTGGGCACCACGACGATCCGGAGCTGGTCGCCGCGTCGATGGAACCACTGGACGACTTCGCGCGGACGCTCAGGCTTCCGGGGTAGGGCCGCCGCGGATCAATCCCCCAGGAAGATCGGGTTCGTGAACCCCCGCAGAGCCCCCGGCAGGGCAGCCGTCGTCGTCGGGTGGCGGACCTCCGCGCGGACGTACGCCGCGTATGAAGGCGTCGTGCGCCACTCCACCGTGCCCGTGCCGGAGGGCGGGAGGGGCGGGGACGTGTGCAGGACGCCCTGGTCGGTGATGAGGCGGACCGTGCAGCCGGGGGCGCCCTTGACGTCCAGGCGCACCGTGACCGGGGTGTCGTGGTCCACGGTGAGGCGTTCGCCGATGCCCGCGTGTCCGCCGCGGCCGCCCGCCGCGGAGAAGGTGAGCTCCACCTCCTTGGACTCGGCGACGTAGGAGCGGCCGCGCCGCAGGCCCTCCTGGATGGCCTCGCGGGTCAGGTCGTCGGCGAGGACCACCGTCTGCGGACCGCCGATCCGGTCGGGGTCGCGGTGCGCGTCGCTGTTGCCCAGGGCCGGGATCCACGGCTTCCCGCCGCGTACGGACGCGACGAGCATGCTGTCCCAGTCGGCGAGGGAGACCTCGTCGTCCGGCGTGTACGGGCCGTTCCACACCTCGACGGCGTCCGCCTCGCCGAAGCCGAACTTCCAGTTGCAGCCGACGCAGGTGGCGTGAGGGTGGGCCGGGACGACGAGGCCGCCCGCGTCACGGATCTCGCGCGCGTATCTGCCGAAGCGGTTGTCGCGGGCGCGGTAGCGCCAGTCGACGAACGTGCCCGGGTCCGTGCCGAGCGCCACCACGTGGCCGTTGCGGGTGGTGACCTCCTCGCCCAGCATGATCAGCAGGTCGTCCCCGGCGTGCTCGGCCCAGTGCACGTGCGCGGAGTGGGTGTTGTGCTCGGAGCTGTTGATGAAGTCGAGGCCCGCGGCGCGGGCGAGCGCGGCGATCTCGCCGAGGGTGCGGCGGCCGTCGGAGTAGACGGAGTGCAGGTGGCAGTCGCCGCGGTACCAGGCGCGGCCGCGGCCCTTCGCGCGCTCCGGCGGGTAGGCGGGCCTCGGGGTGCTGCCTGGCGCCCCGTAGGTGAGGGTGATCGTCACCTCGTAGGGGAGGCCCTCGGGGGCGACCGTGTAGGGGCCGAGCGCGATGTGCCAGGTGCCAGGACGGACGCGGCCCGGGATGTAACCGGGCGTCGCCTCGTCGGCGCGGATGAAGAACTCGGTGCGGGCCCCGCCGGACCAGCCCCGGAAGCCCTTGCCGCCGAGGTCCGTGCCGCGCTCGTCGAAGATGCCGATGTCCAGGGCGTTGCCCTGCGTCCCGGCGGGCACGGGCGGCTTCTCGTAGGTGTACGCGACGCGCAGCTCGCTCACGCCGGCCGGGATCCTCAGCGGCAGGTACACGAAGTCGGGGGCGCCCGGCGGCAGGGTCCCGCGGAGGGTCTTGGTCTCCCGCGTACTGTGCCGCTCCTGGGGCGGGACGCGCCCTTCGGCGCCGTCGGCGAAGCTCACGCCGTTCAACGTAAGCGCGGCGGCGGCTCCCGTCACGAACAGTCCGCGCCGGTTGATCGTGCCGTGCTGCGGGTGGTCCTCACACATGCTGCGGCTCCCAGGGTGTCGGTGGTGACGTGGGCGGTGCGTGCAACCCTGGTATTGAGCCGTGAACTGAGCGGCAAGGGAAGTCGATTGACGGACCTACACCCGATGGACGGCATTCGCACCGACGAGCCGCTTCCGTTTCCCCGGCTCGCCCCGGATGGCGGAGCACCGCCGGGTCCCGTGATCGCCAAGGCGCCATACCGAAGACATGACCGATGGCAGGAGCGGCGATGGTCTGTCGCCGGAACGTTTCGCGCGGGTCGTGCGGACCCGCAGGGCCGTGCGGAACTACACAGGGGCACGGCGGCGCGGCGCGCGGTGACCAGGAAGGCAGCCGGGAACCGCCTTCGATGACACCGAAGGTGAGACCGGTCATGGCCAGGGAGGCGGTGATCTGACCGGGCCAGTCCAAGCGGCGACCCGGCGGCAGGGCTCACGCGGCGAGTCAGGCGATGGCGCCCGCCGCCACCAGCACCGCCTCCGTCTGTGGATGCGGACCGCCCCGCGCCCAACGCAGCGGCGTCCAGCCCGTGCCGCGGTCCTCCGGCAGGTTCGGGTCCGCACCGTGGGCGAGCAGTTCGCGCACCGCGTCGACGTGGCCCCAGCAGGCCGCGCCGCACAGCGGGGTGCCCTCGGAGCCGTGGCCGCTCTCGGCGTCGGGCAGCGCGCCCGCCCGCAGCAGGAGCCGCACCGCCTCGGCGTCGCCGTGCACCGAGGCCGCGTACAGGGGCAGCGTGCCCTGCGCGTTCGGCAGGCGCGGGTCGACACCGGTGCGCAGGACGGAGGCCACGGCGGCGGTGTCGCCGAGCAGCGCGGCGAGCACCAGGCGGCGGGTCAGCTTCTTCTGCCGTCGTCTGTTCACCGGCGCCAGGGTAATGAGCGCGCGGCCATGGACCAACCGGCTTTCCGGGGATAGGAAGTGCCGAGGAAGCAACGACTCCCCGGAGGCACCCGTGCGCATCTCCGCGACGCTGTACATGACCGACGGCACCATCGGGCCGGTGCGGCTGGCCCGGGAGTTGGAGGGGCGGGGCTTCGACGGGCTCTACCTCCCCGAGCACACCCACATCCCCGTGCCCCGCGAGACCCCCTACCCGGGCGGCGACCTGCCGCCCGAGTGCGCGCGCATGCTCAGCCCCTTCGTCGCCCTCGCCCAGGCCGCCGCCGTCACCGAGCGGATCACCCTCGGCACGAACATCGCGCTGGTCGCCCAGCACGACCCCATCGACCTCGCCAAGCAGGTCGCGACCCTCGACCACCTCTCCGGCGGCCGCGTCACCCTCGGCATCGGCTACGGCTGGAACCGCGAGGAGGCCGAGGACCACGGCGTCCCATGGCCCCACCGGCGGGCCGTCGTGCGGGACCGGATGGCGCTCATGCGGGCCCTGTGGGCCGAGCAACCCACGGAGTACGAGAGCGAGTACGGCTCCGTGCGGGCCAGCGAGGCCCATCCGAAGCCCCGGCGCGCGCCCCGCAAGCGGCTCGGGAAAGGGCCGCTGCACGGGCCGCCGACCCTCATCGGCGGCGCCGCCGGGCCGGGACTCTTCGCGCACATCGCGGAGTACGCCGACGGCTGGCTGCCCGTCGGCGGCAGCGGACTGCGCCGGGCGCTGCCCGCGCTGCGCACGGCGTGGGCCGAGGCGGGGCGCGAGGCGGCCGACCTGTACGTGGCGCTGACGGCCGTGGCCCCCGAGGCGGGCAAGCTCGCGCACTTCGCGGAGTTGGGCGTCGACGAGGTCATCGTGCAGCTGCCGGCCGCCGGGGAAGCGCAGGTGTGCGCGGCGCTCGACGCGGCACAGAAGGCCATGAGTCCTCCGTAGCCACCACGGGAAGTCCTCCGTAGCCACCACGGAAAGTCCTCCGTAGCCACCACGGAAGTATCCGTCCAGGTCACGCGTTGTCGCTCGTATGCTCGGAGACATGACCAACAGCGCGCAGCCCGACGAGGCCGGACGACCCACCGCGAACGCCATGCGGCGCGCGCTCAGGAGGGCGCGGGACGGCGTCGCGCTCGACGTGACGGAGGCCGCCGTCCTGTTGCAGGCGCGCGGCGAGGACCTCGACGACCTCACCGCGTCGGCCGCCCGGGTGCGCGACGCGGGCCTGGAGGCGGCGGGCCGCGCCGGCGTCATCACGTACTCGAAGAGCGTCTTCATCCCGCTCACCCGGCTGTGCCGCGACAAGTGCCACTACTGCACCTTCGCGACGGTGCCCGGCAAGCTGCGCCGCGACGGGCACGGCATGTTCATGTCCCCGGACGAAGTGCTCGACATCGCGCGGCGCGGGGCCGAACTGGGCTGCAAGGAAGCCCTCATCACCCTCGGCGACAAGCCGGAGGACCGCTGGCCCGAGGCCCGCGAGTGGCTGGAGGCCGAGGGGTACGACGACACCATCGCGTACGTCCGCGCCATCTCCATCCGCATCCTGGAGGAGACGGGGCTGCTGCCGCACCTCAACCCGGGCGTCATGACCTGGACGGACTTCCAGCGGCTCAAGCCCGTCGCGCCCAGCATGGGCATGATGCTGGAGACGACCGCCGAACGGCTGTGGAGCGAGCCGGGGCAACCGCACTACGGCTCCCCGGACAAGGAACCGGCTGTCCGGCTGCGGGTCCTTGAGGACGCGGGACGTTCGTCCGTGCCCTTCACCAGCGGGCTGCTGATCGGGATCGGCGAGACGTACGAGGAGCGGGCGGACTCGCTCTTCGCGCTGCGCCGCGTGGCACGCTCGTACCACGGCATCCAGGAACTGATCATCCAGAACTTCCGCGCCAAGCCGGACACGGCGATGCGCGGCATGCCCGACGCCGAGATCGACGACCTCGTCGCCACGATCGCCGTCGCCCGGCACATCATGGGCCCGGCGGGCAACATCCAGGCCCCGCCGAACCTCATCGCGGGGGAGTACGAGCGGCTGATCGGCGCCGGCATCGACGACTGGGGCGGCGTCTCGCCGGTCACGATCGACCACGTCAACCCCGAGAAGCCGTGGCCGAAGCTGGACGAACTGGCCGAGCGGTCCGCCGCGGCGGGCTTCACCCTCGCCGAACGGCTCTGCGTCTACCCCGAGTTCGTGCAGCGGGGTGAGCCCTGGCTCGACCCGCGCCTCCTCCCGCACGTGCGGGCCCTCGCCGACCCGGAGACCGGCCTCGCCCTCCCGGACGCCACCGTCGAGGGCCACCCCTGGCAGGAGCCCGACGAGGGGTACGTCGCCACGAAGTCATCGGGCCGCACCGACCTGCACCGCACCATCGACACGGAGGGCCGCACCGCCGACCGGCGCGAGGACTTCGACGAGGTGTACGGCGACTGGGAGGCCCTGCGGGAGCAAGCGGCACCCGGCATGGTGCCGTCCCGCATCGACGGCGACGTACGCACCGCCCTCGCCACCGCCGCCGACGATCCGACCAAGCTCACCGACGACGAGGCGCTGGCCCTGCTGCACGCCGACGGGCCCGCACTCGACGCGCTCTGCGGCATCGCGGACGACATCCGCAAGACGGTCAACGGCGACGACGTCACGTACATCGTCACCCGCAACATCAACTTCACCAACGTCTGTTACACCGGCTGCCGCTTCTGCGCCTTCGCGCAGCGCAGGACCGACGCCGACGCCTACACCCTCTCTCTCGACCAGGTCGCCGACCGCGCCGCGCAGGCCTGGGACGTCGGCGCCGTCGAGGTGTGCATGCAGGGCGGCATCCACCCCGACCTGCCGGGCACCGCCTACTTCGACATCGCGCGGGCCGTGAAGGAGCGCGTGCCGGGCATGCACGTGCACGCCTTCTCGCCGATGGAGGTCGTCAACGGCGCGACCAGGACGGGACTGTCGATACGGGAGTGGCTCGGCGCGGCCAAGGAGGCGGGGCTCGACTCCATCCCGGGGACGGCCGCCGAGATCCTCGACGACGAGGTGCGCTGGATCCTCACCAAGGGCAAACTGCCCACCGCCACCTGGATCGAGGTCGTCAAGACCGCGCACGAACTGGGCATCCGCTCGTCGTCCACGATGATGTACGGGCATGTGGACCAGCCCCGGCACTGGCTCGGCCACTTCCGCACGCTGGCCGCGATCCAGCAGGAGACCGGCGGTTTCACGGAGTTCGTGACGCTGCCCTTCATCCACACCAACGCGCCGGTCTATCTGGCGGGCATCGCCCGGCCGGGCCCGACCACCCGCGACAACCGCGCCGTCACGGCCATGGCGCGGGTCCTGCTGCACCCGCACATCCCCAACATCCAGACGAGCTGGGTGAAGCTGGGCCAGGAGGGCGCCGCCGAGATGCTGCGGTCCGGCGCGAACGACCTCGGCGGAACCCTGATGGAGGAGACCATCTCGCGTATGGCGGGCTCCAGTTACGGTTCCTACCGGTCGGTCGAGGACCTGGTGGCCATCGCGGAGACGGCCGGGCGGCCCGCGAAGCCGCGTACGACGCTCTACGGCGAGGTGCCCGAGGAGCGGCAGCGGGCGGCGCGGGCCTCGGACGGGCAGCTGCCGGAGCTGCTGCCGCTGGTGGACTGACGTCCCTCAGCGGCAGCAGGGCGGGCGCTGACTAGCGGGTCAGCGCGCCGCCGAACTCCACGCGGTCCTCCGGGAGTCCGAGCGACTTCGGGCTGTAGGACGTGATGCCGGTGATGGTGAGGCCGCTCGCGGCACCGCGCAGGTACCAGGCGGCACCGGAGTCGGCGTAGGTGCCGTCCTCCGTGGGCGCGGTCGCCGTCAGGTCGGCCTTGCCGTCCTTGTTGGTGTCGGAGAGCAGGACCTGGGCGCCGAACCTGTCGTTCTTCTCCGAGACGCCGGGCACCCCGGTCGTGGACTGCTGGAAGGCCTGCGCGCCCGTGCCGGTCAGGCCGGTGCGGGAGCCCTTGAGCAGCACGGTGCTGCCCGCGTCCGCGACGGAGTCGATGTCCTCGCCGGGGATGCCGACGGCCACGTCCGCGTAACCGTCGCCGTTGACGTCGCCCGCGCTGATCGAGGAGCCGAACTCGTCGCCCACCTCGCCGACGCCGGGGACGCCCGCCGTGTCCTGGGTGATCTTCGCGGTGCGGGTCGCCGAGGGCCCGTCCGGCGTTCCGTACCTGACGAGGATCGTGCCCTTCTGGTACGGCATGTCCTCGTAGTTGTCGCCGATGTCGCGGACGATCAGGTCGCCGTAGCCGTCCTTGTCGACGTCGGCGATCGCCCCGCTGTAGGTGGCGGCGAGCGGTGTGGACGTGGTGCTCACACCGTTCTTGCCGCCCTTCCAGAACTGGCTGGCGTGCGCCTTCTCCTCGAAGCCGTGGCTGGAGACGATGTCGTCGGCGCCGTCACCCGTCACGTCGCCGACCACGAAGGCGGACTCGCCGAACTCCCGCTGGGTTGGCACCTGCTGCTTGCTCGCGGCCTTGCCGTCGCGGGTGAACGGTCCGTACGACACCGACATCCCGAAGAGGTCGTCGCCGGGGTCGGGCTCGCCCTCGATATCGCCCGTGACCAGGTCCCGCTTGCCGTCGCCGTTGAAGTCGCCGGCGGTGACGTCGCTGCCGCGCCAGGGCAGCTCGGAGCTCTTCTCGCCGTGCAGGCCCAACGCCGAACCCCACAGGACGACGGCGTTGCCGTCGCCGCTGATGACGAGGTCCGTGTACTGGTCGTCGTCGAGATCGGCGGCAGCCGTCTGCGAGCCGAAGCGTCCGCCGTCCTGCGGGTCGCCGGGGACGCCCGGGGTGGCGCGGCCGAAGGTCGCGTGGGCGGTGTCGGGGCCCGAGGCCGAGCCGTAGATGACCGTGACCGTGCCGGGCGTCGTGCCTTGCCAGCCGCCGACCGAGGAGATCGCGACGTCGGCGTACCCGTCGTGGTTGAAGTCGACGAGCGGGGTGCGCGGCGGCACCGGGGCGGCCGAGGCGGAGCCCGCGGTGGCGACGAGCGCGAGGGGCGTGATGAGGGTGGTGACCGCGAGGGCGGCCGTCAGAGAGCGTCGCACTGGTCCTCCAGAGAGCCAGAGAGCGTGTGGGTCTGGGTGGGTCAGGCGCCGAGCCGCAGGCCGAACGCGGCGTCCTTCTCGGGCGCGCCGAGCTTCACCGGGCTGAGCGTGCCCGCGCCCGTGGTGGTCAGTCCGCTCGCGGAGCCGTACAGGTTCCACAGGGCGCCCGAGTCGGCGTACGTGCCGTCCTCGCCGGGGGCCGTCGCGGTCAGGTCGGCCTTGCCGTCCTTGTCCAGGTCGGTGAGGCTCACCTGGCGGCCGAAGTCGTCGCCCGTCTCGGAGACGCCGGGCACGCCCGCCGTGGACTGGTTGTAGGCGACGGCGCCCTTGCCGGTCATGCCGCCCTCGGCCTTGGAGGCGCCCTTGAGCAGGACGACCGCGCCGGTGCCGGTGGCGGCGTCGAGGCTCTCGCCGGGGACGCCGACGGCGACCTCCGCCTTGCCGTCGCCGTTCACGTCACCGGCGCTGAGGGACGCGCCGAAGGCGTCGTCGTCCTCGCTCGCCCCGGGGACGCCCGCGGTGGCCTGCGTGATGACCTTCTTTCGCGCGTCCGAGGGACCGGTGGAGCTGCCGTACTGGATCGTGATGCTGCCCGGGGCGGAGTCGATCACCTCGGTGACGGAGCCGATGTCGCGGGTGATCAGGTCGCCGTAACCGTCGCCGTCGACATCACCGACGGTGCCGCTGTACGCCGTGCCGAGGGACTTCGCGGTGTGGCCGACGCCGGTTTTCGAGCCCTTCCAGAAGCGGGCGTCGTGCTGCATCTCCTCGAAGCCGTGCGTGGTGACGATGTCGTCGACGCCGTCGCCCGTCAGGTCACCGGTGATGAAGGAGCGCAGACCCGAGGAGCCGTCGTCCGTGGTGATGCTGTCCTGCGTGCGCGTCTTGCCGTCCCGGGTGAACGGGCCGTACTGGATCGTCATCCCGGAGACGTCCGGGTCGTCGCTCGGGTGCGAGTTCACGACGAGGTCACGCTTGCCGTCACCGTTGAAGTCACCCAGGGCGAAATCGGAGTACGCGTAGGGCAGGAGCGTGTTCTGGCCGGTCAGGCCGTCCTTGGAGCCCCACAGCACGGTGGCCTTGTTCTCGTCGCCGCCACCCGCCACGAGCAGGTCGGTGTACGAGTCGCCGTCCAGGTCACCGGGGATCGACTGGTAACCGAAGGCGTACGTGCCCTCCAGTTCGCCGGGGACGCCGGGCGTGGCCCGGCTGATGAGCTGGTGGCGCGCCGTGCCGGGCCCGGAGGCGGTGCCGTAGACGACCGAGACGTAACCGGCCTTCTCGACTCCGTCGACCGTGCCGTGCGGCGCCGCGACGGCGAGGTCGGCGTACCCGTCGTGGTTGAAGTCGGTCATCGGCGTGCGCGGCGGCACGGGGGCGGCCGACGCGGAACCGGACGTGGCGAAGAGGGCGAGGGGGGTCGTCAGCGCGGCGACCGCGATGGCGGTGATGAGTGTGCGGCGGGGCACGGTGCCTCCTGTGAGGAACGTCTGTGACGTAACGGGAGACGGGCCATTTCGAGTGAAGGTTGTACACCACAGGAACTCCGTTACGAGATACGGACGTTCGCTCGAGTACGGCGGCCGTTCACCTCGCGGCCCGCCCGTATGCGTGAGACTGGCCGCGGGGCGGGAGCCCGGGGGACGCAGGGGAGGGGCGGGATGGCACGGACGAGGATGTCGATGCAGGAGCTCATCCGGCGCAGACGGCGGGCGGCATTCGTCGGGCGCCGCGAGGAACTGCGCGTGTTCGAGGCCAACTTCGAGATGCCGCCGGACGACGACCGGCACCGGTTCCTCTTCCATGTGCACGGCCACGCGGGGGTCGGCAAGACGTCACTGGTGCGGGAGATGGTCCAGCTGGCCCGCGACCGGGGCGCTCTCGTCGCGTCCGTGGACGAGGGCGCGAGCGGCGTCCCGGAGGTCCTCGCCGAAGTGGCCGCGCAATTCGCCCAGCAGGGGCGGCCCCTGAAGCAGCTGGAGCGGGCCCTCGCCACCCACCGGCAGCGCAGCCACGAGGCCGTCGCGGCGGCCGAGCACCAGCCGGGACCCGGCACGCCGTCCACGGGCAGCGCCATGGCCGCCCGCGCGGGGGTCGCCGGACTCGGCCTGGTGCCGGTCGTCGGCGCGTTCGCCGGCGCCGTCGACGCCGACCGCCTCGCGCTGGGCGCCGACCGGCTGCGGGCCCGCTTCCGCAGCCAGGAGGACGCCCGCCTCGTCCTGGAACCGGAGCGGGCGCTCACCCCCGTGCTCCTGGCCGAGCTGGCCGGGGCCGCCGACGCCGCGCCGTGGCTCGCCCTCTTCTTCGACACGTACGAGCGGACGTCACCGTTCCTCGACCGCTGGCTGCACGACGTGATGACGACCGACCGGTACGGCGAACTCCCCGCCCACACCGTCGTGGTGACCGCCGGGCAGCGCCCCCTCGACCCGGCCCGCTGGGAGGGCGCCGCCGACTTCGCCGCCGATCTGCCGCTGCGGCCCTTCACGGAGGCCGAGGCGCGTGACCTGCTCGCCGCCAAGGGCGTCACCGAGGAGCCGGTGGTCGCCGAGGTCCTGCGCCTGACGGGCCGCCTGCCCGTGCTCGTCTCCACGCTCGCCGAGAGCGGCCCCACGGCCCCCGGCGACGTGGGCGACCCGAGCGCCACGGCCGTGGAGCGCTTCCTGAAGTGGGAGCCGGACCCGGCCCGCCGGGCTGCCGCGCTGGCGTGCGCGCTGCCCCGCCGACTGGACGAGGAGGCCATCCGCGCGGCCACCGGCGAGGGCGGCGTCGACCCGGCGGAGCTGTTTGCATGGCTGCGCACCATGCCGTTCGTCCGGACCGACGGCAAAGGGACGGCGCGCTACCACGGCGTCGTCCGCGCCCCGATGCTCCGCCTGCGCCGCAACGCCTCCCCGGAGAGCTGGAGCTCGGCGCACACCCGCCTCGCCGAGCTGTACGAGCGGCGGCGCGGCGCGCTGGAGGAGGGCGGCCCGGCCCGGCCTGACCGGCCGTGGACACGCCCGGCATGGCGGGCGCTGCGCGTCGAGGAGCTGTACCACCGGCTGTGCGCCCGGCCGCGCGCCGCGCTCCCGGAGGTGCTGCGCGAGGGGGTTGAGGCGTGCCGCGTGGACACGGCGGTGGCCCGCGAGTGGGCGCGGGCCGTGGCGGACGCGGCCGAGGACACCGCGGGCGCCGAGCAGCCCGAGGCGGCCGCGGACCCCCTGGCCGGGGAGACGGAGCCCCTGAAGTCGCTGGCCGCCGCCTGTCAGGGCCCCCTCGCCCTGGAGCGGGAGGGCGCCCTGCTGGTCCTTGAGGTGCTGCTCGGCCGCGCCGAACTGGACGACGAGGGCAGGGTGGCCGCGTACAACGCGCACGGCCTGCGGCTCTTCCTCCTCGGCCGGCTGCGCGAGGCCCTCGGCGACCACGAGCGCGCCCTCACCCTGGACCCCCGCGACCCGTGGGGCCACCACGGCCTCGCCGTCACCCGCCGGGCGCTCGGCGAGTACGAGGCGGCCCTCGGGCATCTGGCCGACGCCGCCGAGGTGGCCCCCGACGCCGCGTGGCCCGCGCGCGAGCGCGGCGAGACCTACCGCCGCATGGGACGCCCGGACGAGGCGCTGCCCTGGCTGGAGCGGGCACACGTCCTCGACCCCGCCGAGCCGCTCACCCTCGGCAGCCTCGGCCAGGTCAAGTTCACCCTCGGCCGCGCCCGTGAGGCCCTGGCCGACCTGGACCGCGCGATCACCCTGTGGCCGGACTACGCCTGGGCGCTGACCCGCAGGGCCCGGGTGCGGCAGTCCCTCGGCGACACGGCCGGCGCCCTCGCCGACCTCGGCCGCGCCCAGGAGCTCGCCCCGGACGCGGCGGGCACCCGGGGCGAGCGGGGCGACGTACTGCGCCTCACGGGCCGCCACGAGGAGGCCGCCGCCGAGTACGCCGCGGCCCTCGCGCTCGACCCCGGCTACGCCTGGGCGTGGGGCGGCAAGGCCTTGTCCCTGGAAGCCCTCGGCCGCCGCGACGACGCCCTCGCCGCCCTGGACGAGGCGCTGCGCATCGACCCCGGCTACGGCTGGGCGAGGGAGCAGCGGCAGCGGATCACGGGGGCCGGCGCGGGCCCGGCCCCGTCCGGCGGATGACGGCCGGGGGCGCGCTGTCTGTAGCAACTGCGAAGCTCCCGTGAACGTCGTCCAAAAGCGACCTCAGGGGCGTCTTGCCGCATACCACTTGCCGTCTGAATCGATCGTTCCCGTTCGATTACAGTGCTGCGCAGTCGCAACCGGGAGAGGCACGGAGGGAGGTTCGGTGGGCACAGCAGCAGCCACCGGTGTCTGGGGCCGCGCCGAACAGCAGGACTTCCGCAGCCGGGTGCGCGGCACGCTCCTCGGGGCCGCCGTGGGCGACGCCTTCGGGGCGCCCCTGGACGGGCTCTCCCTCGACGAGATACGCACGGCGCACGGCGCCGAAGGCCTCACCGAGCCCGTGCCCGCGTACGGCAGACGGGGCGCGGTCACCGCCGCCACCCAGCTCGCCCTCTTCACCGTGGACGGCCTCATCCGCGCCCAGGTCCGCCGCGACACCGGCGCCTGGCACCCGCCGACCGACCTGCACCGCGCCTACCGCCGCTGGGCGGCCACCCAGAGCGACTGGGGACCGGACGAGCGGCGCAAGGAGGACGGCTGGCTCGCCCGCGAGGAGTGGCTCTACTCGCGCCGCGCCCCCTCCCGCGCCTGCCTCCTCGGACTGGGCAACGCGGTCATGGGCACCCTGGAGACCCCGAAGAACCCCGACGAGCGCGGCCCCGAGGCCGCCGTCAGGTCCGCGCCCTTCGGCCTCCTCGTCGGCTGGGAGCCGCAGCTCGTGCTCCAGCTCGCCGTCGAGGGCGCCGTCCAGACACACGGCCACCCCACCGCCTACCTCGCGGCCGGCGCGCACGCCGTCATCGTGCACGGCCTCGCCCGCGGGGAGTCCCTCGACGGCGCGATCCAGCGGACCCTCGCCCTGCTCGCCGCCCACCCCGGCCACCCGCCCGTCGCTGACGCCCTGCGGCACGCCCTGGGCGCCGTACGCCAGGGCATGCCCACGGCCGCGCGCGTGGCGGAGCTGCTCGCCGACGGCACGGCCGAGGGGGCGCTCGCCGTCGCCGTGTACTGCGCGCTGGTCGGCGAGGACATCCGCCACGGGGTGCGCCTGGCCGTCAACCACGGCGGCCCGTCCTCCGCCACGGGGGCGCTGTGCGGGGCGCTGCTCGGCGCGCTGCACGGGGAGACCGCGCTGCCGCCGGGCTGGCTCACGGAGCTGGAGGGCCGGCCCACGGTCCTGGAGCTCGCGGACGACTTCGCCATGGAGATGACCCAGGGCCCGGCGCTGCACGGCCCCGCCGTGTCCGCGCCGGGCTGGCTGGCCCGCTATCCGCGCGGCTAGGGCCTGTCTGACCATGCCCGCCTGCCTCGCGACGCCATGCACGCACTTTCGCCGCACCGGGCGCAGAGCCAAGTACATCCAGTACGAGGCCCTACGCCCGGCACGCCGAGAGCACGCACCTGACGCCGCGAGGCCGCCCTCCGGGCGACGACGCGAATTGTCAGACAGGCCCTAGTCCTTCACCGGGGCGGGCACGGCCGCCGCGGCCGGGGAGCCGGCCGGCCCGGCCGAACCGGCCGGTCCGTCGTCATCCGTGTTGATCCGCTCGATGAGCGCGTCCCGCTCCGGGGTGTCCTCCGGCTTCACGTAACCGATGACGATGTAGAGGATCAGCGAGACCGCCAGCGGGATCGACACCTGGTACTGGAGGGCCACGCCGCCCTCGACGGCGTCGTTGATCGGGTAGTTGACCAGGTAGAAGGCGAAGAGACCGGCTCCCCAGCTGGTCAGCGCGGCGGTCGGGCCGGACTTGCGGAAGGTGCGGAGCAGGCCCAGCATCATCGGGATCGCGATCGGCCCCATCAGACCGGCGACCCACTTGATGACGACCGTGATGATGTCCTTGAACGTGGGGGAGTTGACCTGCGTGGCGACCGCCATGGACAGCCCCAGGAAGATCACCGTGGTGAGGCGGGCGGCGAGCAGCCCCGTGCGCTCCGACCAGACCTTCGCCCGCGCGGAGAGCACGGGCGCCACGTCACGGGTGAAGACGGCGGCGATGGCGTTGGCGTCGGAGGAGCACATCGCCATGGTGTGCGAGAAGAAGCCGACGATGACAAGACCCAGCAGGCCGTGCGGCAGCAGCTGTTCGGTCATCAGGGCGTACGCGTCCGACCCGTCGGGCTTCTTGGCGTCGACCAGGAGGGGCGACATCCACATGGGGAAGAAGAGGACGAGCGGCCAGACCAGCCACAGGATCGCGGAGAGCTTCGCGGAGCGCGCGGCCTCCTTGGCGTTGGCGGTCGCCATGTAGCGCTGCGCCTGATTCAGCATGCCGCCGTTGTACTCGAAGAGCTTGATGAAGAGGAACGCGAGCAGGAACACCGTGCCGTACGGCCCGACCAGCGGCTTCGCGTGGCCCGCGAGCTCGGGCTCGTCCCAGACGCCGAAGAAGCCGCCGTGCGGCCCGAGCTTGGCGACGACCGCCACGAACATCGCGATACCGGCGAAGAGCTGGATGATGAACTGCCCCAGCTCGGTGAGGGCGTCCGCCCACAGGCCGCCGATGGTGCAGTAGATCGCCGTGATGACGCCGGTGATGAGGATGCCCTGGTTCAGCGAGACCCCGGTGAAGACCGCGAGCAGCGTGGCGATGGCGGCCCACTTGGCGCCCACGTCGACGATCTTCAGCAGCATCCCGGACCAGGCGAGCGCCTGCTGCGTCTTCAGGTTGTAGCGGTTCTTGAGGTATTCGAGCGGCGAGGCGACGTGCAGCCGTGAACGCAGCCGGTTGATGCGGGGGGCGAAGAGCCGCGCGCCGATGGCGATGCCGAGGGCGATGGGGAAGGACCAGGTGACGAAGGACGTCACGCCGTAGGTGTACGCGATGCCGGCGTACCCGGTGAACATCACCGCGCTGTAGCCCGACATGTGGTGCGAGATGCCCGACAGCCACCAGGGCATCTTTCCGCCGGCGGTGAAGAAGTCGCTGACGTTGTCGACCCGCTTGTGGGACCACACGCCGATCGCGACCATCACGCCGAAGTAGCCGATGAGCACGGCCCAGTCGAGACTGTTCATATGGCCCTCCAGGGGTCCGCCTGGTGAACTGCGCATAATGGCTCGCACTTCGCCAGTACCGGCCACGGAAGACATGAACGACCCGGAAGTGCGTGCTCATCGTGGGTTCGGGCACACGTCGGCGACAACGGTGGGTAGAGTCAAGAGCAGGCAAAATCGTTCGCTGAACTGATTGTCGTTCACATACTTGACTGACCGAGGTGTACCCCATCAGGGGTGCTGGGAACTGCGCGCCCAGCCGCGACAGGCCCGCAGCCGAAGGCGGCCTACCGCATCAACTCCCCGGCGTTCACCAGGAGCGACTGCCCGGTGATGGATCGCGCCCGCTCCGACGCCAGAAACACCACCGCGTCCGCCACATCCCCGTCCGTGGCCAACTCCGGCAGAGCCATCCGCGCCGCGAGGCGCCCCCGCACCTCCGCCTCCGGCACCCCCTCGGACTCCGCGGTGAACTGGACGTACGCCTCGACCGGAGGCCCCCACATCCACCCCGGCAGCACCGAGTTGACCCGGATGCGATGCGGTCCGAGCTCCCGCGCGAGGGAGTACATGGCAGAGGTCAAAGCACCCTTCGACGCCGCGCACGCGGCCTGCCGCACCTGCGACGGCGCCGCCACCGCCGACTGCGTGCCGATGAACACCACCGACCCGCCCCGCTCCTTCAGTGCGGGCAGGCACGCCCGCGTCATGCGCAGCGTGCCGAGCAGATTGACGTCGACGACACCGCGCCACGTCTCGAAGTCCGCGTCCTCCAGGCCGCCGAAGTGACTGTCCCAGGCGGCGACATGGACGGCGGCGTCGATCCCGCCGAAGCGGTCGCGCGCCAGCGCGGCCAGGGCCTCGCACTGCCGCTCGTCGGTGATGTCCGTCGCCCGGTACGCGGTATGTGCGCCCCCGGGGTCGATCTCCGCGGCGGACTTGGCGAGATTCGCCTCGGTGCGCGCGCCCAGCACGGCGTTGCCCCCGTCGCGCACCACGGCTGCCGCCACCTGGTGGCCGAGCCCGGCACCGACACCCGAGACGACGACGGTCTTTCCTTCGAGGAGCGGCGACGGCGATGTCGGCATGGGGCCCTCCTGGCTCTGGCGGTTCGTCTGACGGGGCGTCAGAGTATGGGCGTCCGCAGGAGGAAGGAAGAGAGAGGCAGGCGAGAGGCATGGGAGAAGAGACCCGAAGCGACGACACCCGAAGCGACGACACCCGCAGCGACATGTACGCCGAGCTGGCCGCCGTCGGGCCCTATGGCGTACGCCCGGGGCACGCCCTGATCACCATGGTCGAGCCGCACCCGGGGCACGAGTTCGCGTACAACCGCTGGTACGAGGACGACCACTACTACGCCGGCGCGATGGCCATGCCCTGGATGTACGCGGGGCGCCGCTGGGTCGCCACGCGCGACCTCCAGCTTCTGCGCTACCCGGGGAGGTCCGCGGTGGCCGAACCGGTCACCGCCGGGTGCTACCTCTCCACGTACTGGGTGACGGAGGGCCGCTACGACGAGCACATGAAGTGGACCGTCGGCATCAACAGACGGCTGAACCGCGACGGCCGCGTCCATCAGGAGCGCACCCACGTCTTCACCGCCTTCCAGGACCACGAGGCGACCGTCTACCGGGACGGCGCGTCGGGCCCGCGCGACTTCCACGCGCTCGACCATCCGTACGAGGGCCTGGTCCTGGAGGTCATCGACGCGGAAGGGCCGCAGGCGAGGCGGGAGTTGCTGGAGTGGCTGCTTACCCGGCACCTGCCGCGCGCGCTCGCCGGTTCACCGGCCGCGATGGTGACGGTCTTCCGGCCGACGCCGCTGCCGGGCGACCGGATGACGTACGTCAAGCAGGTCGAGGGCGTGGACACCCGGCTGACGCTGCTGTGGTTCCTCCAGGAGGATCCGCGGGAGTGCTGGGAGGCGCACTTCACCGGGCGGGACGCGGCCGTGGCCGGATCCGGGCTCGGGCGGGTGGAACTGGTCGCGCCCTTCATTCCGACGGTGCCGGGCACGGACCGGTACGTCGACCAGCTGCGCTGACCCAGGGCCGAGCCCCCTCGGCCGGGACGGCGGGCCAGTCGAGAGGGCTCATACGGTGCTGCTTATCCGATTGTGGCGCTGCGGTTGTTCTGCTGTGTACCGGTATCACGGGCCGGCGCTTCCGCGTCACGCGACGTCGGCAGCCCCCCGGCCGACCTCGGTGACGAACGCGTTCCACGAGTCGGCGGGGAAGGCGAGGACCGGACCCTCGACGACCTTGGAGTCACGCACCGAAATGCCGGTCTTCAGTGGTGACTTGACCTCGACGCACGCACCGTTGCCGGTGGAGTACGAGGACTTGACCCAGGCATGCGAGACGCCCTGCTGAATTGCCATGTTTTCTCCGGTTTGCACAGTTGGTGAGTTGCTCCCACCGCATGACCGCGGTGTGCGCCAACGCTCTTGCTCGATGGCGTGATTGACGCTACTCGCCAACCCCAGTGCGTGAAGGGGCCGTTCACTCGACCGGATGGCATATTCCAGGTGGGTCTTCCGCCTCACCCCGGCAAGGGTGTACCGTGCGGCGCCCTCACGCGCGGGGCACGGTTCCGCGGGCTGCGGCCCGGCTGGATCAGCGGGCGTAGTCCTTCGCGATCCCCGCGATGAGCTGGCGTGATTGCTCCACGTTGAGCGCCTGCGCCCGCAGGTGCTCGTACATCACGCTGTACTGCTGGACGTCGTTTGCCTTCTCCAGGTAAAGGTCGCTCGTGACGCCCTCGATGTAGACCACGCTGGAGTCCGCCGCGTCGGGGAACTCCAGGATCGCGTACTGCCCGTTCAGGCCCGGGTGGGCGCCGAGCTCGAAGGGGATCACCTGAACCGTCACGTGGGGCAGCTGGGACTGCTCCACGAGGTGTTCCAGCTGGTCACGCATCAGCTGCCGGGAGCCGACCACGCGACGCAGCGCGGACTCGTCGAGAACGGTCCACAGGCGCAGCGGATTGTCCGGCGCGGCGATGCGCTCCTGGCGGCGCATGCGCACCTGGACCCGTTTCTCGATGTCGGTCGTCGTGGTCTCCGGGAGCGCGCCGGTGATCAGCGCCTCGGCGTAGCCGCGGGTCTGGAGCAGGCCGGGGACGACCTGCGGGTCGTACACGCGCAACGACGCGGCGTCCGTCTCCAGACCGATGTACACGCTGTACGGGATGTCGCCGAAGGAGTGCCACCAGCCCTGCTGGCGTGAGTCCTTGGCCATCTGCATCAGGGAGTCGACGATGCGGTGGTCCTCGACCTCGTAGACACCGCACAGGTCACGGACGTCGCGCTGGCTGATGGAGCGGCGGCCGTTCTCGAGGCGGCTGATCTTCGACTGCGAGACGAGCAGGCGCTCGGCGACCTCCTCGGCCGTCATGCCCTTGAGCTCACGGAGCCGGCGCAGCTCCTGACCCAAGCGACGTCGCCTGACGGTGGGATTGACATTGGACGCCACGGGACGTGCACCTCCGGCTTGCCTGCCTCGATTTTGCGTATCTACTGCTCAGCAGAGTGCCACCAACGTGTGTGGCAGCGCTGGAAAACAGCCGATGTGCGAACGTGCGGGCGGACGTATAGGGGTGCGGATGTGCGGCCGCGCGGGGCGGCGGCACCGGGATGTCGTCGTCCGGACGGTCCGGTGCCGTGCCCCGCGCGGCCCAGCGGCTCCCGTACCGGGTCTGGGGGGACTGCGGTGCGGCGCTGGTGCGGTGGTGCGCTTGCCTGGTGCTGCGGTGCGATGCCGTGAGGGGTGATGTGAGGTGACGTGCTGTCTGTCGTCGTACTCAGTGGGCCACGGCGCGTGCCATGGACCCTCGGCGCGGCTGCATGGGGATCCGGTCCGGGTCCGCCACCGCCCTGGCCGGTTGCCGTCCGCCAGGACCCGTGGGGCCTGCCGGTGCGGCGCTGCGGCGCGGCTGAGCCGCCACACCGTTCTGGACGTCCATCACGGCGTGCGCCACGAGGCCGCCCATCGGGTCGTGCCTGATGAGGTCCCGGAGACGGGAGCGGGATGAACGCCCTTCGTTCCCGGGATACAGATGCTTGCCGAGACCGACCGCGTGGGCCAGGGCGGCGAGCGCGGCGGTCCGCGGGTCCGGCGGCACGCCGGTGCGGATCGCCGAATCGAGCCGGGACCTGATTTCCCGGCTGATGGCCGTCTCCGTCGCTTGGTAGCGAGTCGTCGGCAGTACCCCGCACATCTGACCCGCCACGGCATGAACCATGCCGCACCGCTCCAGGTGCGAGAGGTACGTCTGGCGGAGCCCCAGTCGGGGTCCGCCGATCCAGTGGACGGCCCGAACCGGACTGCCGCGCCTGCGCAGCAGTTCCAGTGCGGAGTCCAGAGTCGGATCTCCGGTCGGCCGTGGCATCACCACGGCGATACGATCCCCGTCTGGGGCTATCCGTCCGGCCAGCGCCAGCTCCACTAGCTGTGCTCCGGCCAGACCGAGGTCGAGCGACTGCGGCTGCGCTGTGGTACCCGTGGCCGGGTCCAAAGCGAGCAGCAGAAGCTCCTCCGGAATTGTTCTGCGGCTCCTGCCCATCCATGCCTCCCCGCGTGGATGAATGACAGGGTGACCCCTCTCACATTGGTCTGTCGAGAGTGCGTGGGCGGGATGTACTGGAACCAGTAGGTATGTCGTTCTCGTCTACCACGGGGGTTAAGCCCTCACACAGGACACTGGTACACGGTTCGGACAGTGGGGTCCGGACCGGTTTTGACGCACGGCCGGGCACCGGCCGCGTCAGCATCGGCATACGGCATGGCGTACGAGGAGGCATCGGTGGCGGGCGAGACCCCCGACAGGTCGAAGCAGCGGAAGTCGTCGGGGAACCCGACTGCGGCGGATCCTTCTGTGCCCGCACCGGAGGAACGGGACCCGCGCCTGGCGGTGGCCCGTGAGGTCCCCGCGGCGCGCAAGGACCAGGCGACGGCGGTCTTCTCCACGAAGGCGGTCTCCGAAGGACGGGGCGGGGCCTCCGGCGGTGACGCCTCGGAGGGTGCCGCTGCCTCCGGCGGTGATGCCTCGGAGGGTGCCGTGGCTTCCGGCGGCGACGAGCGGCTCCGGGACGCGGTGGCGGCGTGGGTCGCAGGCTCGGACGACGAGAACCCCGAGGCGGACCCGGAGGACTCCCGGACGAGCGGGGCTTCGGCCGGCAGTGACGGTCCTGCTGAGGCCGGGGGCCGGATCGCTGCGGGTGATTCCGCTGCGGGGGGCGTGTCCGTGAAGGGCGATGCGTCCGGCACGGGCGATGCGTCCGGCCAGGGAGACGCTTCCGCCGAGGGCGATGCTTCCGGCAAGAACGGTGCTTCTGGCAGGGACCAGGCTCCCGCCGCGGATGATGCCTCTTCCGAGGGCGTGGGGTCCGCGGGGCGCGACGCTTCCGCGCAGGCGGCTTCGGCCAAGGGGGACGCCGCGAAGCCTGTGCTCACCGAGGGCGACGCCCCGGCCAAGGCAGCTCCCGCCAAGTCAGACGCCTCCGCCACGGAGGGCGCCGCCTCGGCGGCCACGGCTGACGCGAAGCCCGCCGGTGACGCCACGCCGAGCGGTGACGCCACGTCTGGCGCCAAGGCGAAGCCCGGCAGCGACGCGAAGTCCGACGAGGCGACGAAGCCCGGCGACGACGCGAGGGCTCCGGCCGACGCGAAGCCCGGCAGCGGCGCGAAGTCCGACGAGGCCACGGAGTCCGGCGATGACGGGAAGGCCCCGGCTTGGGCGAAGCCCGCCGGTGACGCCAAGCCTGCCGCCGACGCGAAGTCCACCAGCGGCGCGAAGTCCGACGAGGCCACGAAGCCCGGCGGCGACGGGAAGGCCCCGGCCTGGGCGAAGCCCGCCGGTGGCGCCAAGCCTGCCGCCGACGCGAAGTCCACCAGCGGCGCGAAGTCCGGCGAGGTCACGAAGTCCGGCGACGACGGGAAGGCCCCGGCTTGGGCGAAGCCCGCCGGTGACGCCAAGTCCGACGAGGCCGCCAAGCCCGCCGCCGACGCGAAGCCGAGCGCCGACGCCGAGTCCAAGCCCGGCAGCGACCCCAAGGCCAAGACCGACGCCCCCAAGGCCACGGGTGTCGATCAAGCCACCGCCGTCTTCAAGGCGCCCCGCGTGCCCGAGGTGGATCAGCCGACCACCATGCTCAAGCTCGGTGGCGAGGCGCCTGCAAAGGGCGACGCAAAGGGCGATGCAAAGAGTGACGCAAAGGGCGGTGCGAAGGCTGAGCGGGATGCCGAGCGGACCAGTAAGTTCGTCGCCCTGAAGCCGCTCGACGAGCCGGCCGGCAAGACCGCGCCCAAGGCCGCCCCCGGCGCGAAGCCCGCCGCCGAGGGCGGCTCCAAGGCCGAGGCCAAGGCCACCGCGGAGCCCGCGACCCCCGGCGGAGCCCCCGCGCCGCCGCCCGTCGAGCGCACCACCCAGCAGCCGCTGCCGCCGAAGCCTCCGCTCGACCTGCTCGCCGAGCTGACCAACACCCCGCCGCCGCCGGAGACCCCGGTCCGCACCGCCGTGCGCAGGGTCAAGATCTGGACGCCGATCGTCCTGCTCCTGGTGGTCGTCTTTGCGGTCGTACAGGCCGTGCGCCCGCTGCCGACGCCCACCCTGAAGCTCACCGCCGAGCAGTCCGTCTCCTTCGGCGGCGACAAGCCGTCCATGCCGTGGCCGTCCCAGGGCCAGGCCGCGATGGACGTCAACGGCATCGGTTCGTTCGGCACCTCCGGTGACCAGAAGCCCGTACCGATCGCCTCCATCGCGAAGGTCATGACGGTCTACGTGATCTTGCGGGACCACCCGCTGAAGAAGGGCGAGGACGGCCCGAAGATCCCCGTCGACGCCGCCGCGGAGAAGCACTACGAGACGGGCAAGGCCGAGCAGGAGTCCGTCGTCAGGGTCGCCGAGGGCCAGAAGATCACCCAGTACGAGGCGCTCCAGGCGGTCATGCTGCCGTCCGCCAACAACATCGCCAAGCTGCTCGCCCGCTGGGACTCCAAGAGCGGCTCCGAGGACGCGTTCGTCGCCAAGATGAACAAGACCGCCAAGGAGCTGGGGATGAAGAACACCCGCTACACGGACCCCAGCGGCCTCGACAAGACGACCGTCTCCACCGCCGAGGACCTCGTGAAGCTCGGCCGGGCCGCGATGAAGGACCCGGTCTTCAACGAGATCTCCCGCCAGCCCAGCTACAAGGACCTCAACGGCGAGAAGCAGAACAACTTCTTCGGCCTCGTCCCGACCGTCGCCATCGGCATCAAGACCGGCACCACCACGGCCGCGGGCGGCAACATCCTCTTCGCCGCGGAGAAGAAGGTCGGCGGCGAGACGCAGACGATCATCGGCGCCGCCCTCGGCCAGTTCGGCAAGAACGGCGTCGCCAACATCGACGAGGTCACGGGCGTCACCCGCAAGCTCATCGAGGCCGGCCAGGACGCGCTGACCGCCAAGACCATCGTGAAGAAGGGCGACGTCGTCGGCCATGTGGACGACGGCCTCGGCGGGACCACCCCGGTGGTGGCGACCAAGGACGTCTCCGCGGTGGGCTGGCCGGGTCTGACGGTGAAGCTGCACATGACGGAGCCGAAGGGCAAGCCGGTGCCGCACACCGCGAAGGCCGGCACCGAGGTCGGCGTGCTGAGCGTCGGCGACGGCAAGGGTGACGCGATCAAGGTGCCCGTCGCCCTCCAGAAGGATCTCGCGGAACCCGGCCTCGGCGCGAAGCTGCGACGCGTCGGCTGAGGCACGGCAGGACGCACCCGCCGACCGGCGGCGAGAACACGCCGAACCCCCGCGGGGGAAGGCCCCACCCCGGGCTTTCCCCCGCGTCTGCGTGCTAGCGTCACAAGCTCGGGGGGCAGTACGCCGGGGCCGAGGACGGGGTGTCCGGGACGGACCCTCGTCGGCTCGAACCCGGGTACTCCGGAAACACGGACGACACGGGGAGAGAGCCTCCAGTGGCAACAGCGGAGCCGACGCGCGCCGACGCAGGGACCGAGCCGGACGGCAGCGAGGGCGCGGGCCGCGGCACCGGCCCGCGAATACCGCCGCCGTCTTCACGGCCCACCGGCACCGACCAGCCGCACACCGCCTGGGCCGCCTGGAAGCAGCGTCTTCTGCGCCGCCCGGTGCTCACCGTGACGGTGCTCGCCGGCGTGCTGCACATCGTCTGGTTCTTCGTCTTCGCCAACAGCGGCGGCGACCTCGCGGCGCAGGACGCCTGGGCGGAGTTCGTCGGCCGGCACCCCGCGTCGGCGTACAACCTCGCCTGGTACGGCGGCATGCACCCGGTGTCGTACAGCGTCATCTCGCCGTACCTGATGTCGGTGCTCGGCGTGCGGACGACGATGATGATCGCGGGGACGATCTCCGCCGCGCTGCTCACCATGATCCTGGTCCGCAGCCGCGCGGTGAAGGAGCCGATGTGGCCCGCCCTCGCGGGTGTCTTCGCGCTGCTGTGCAACGCCATATCGGGCCGCGTGACGTTCGGCCTCGGCCAGATGTTCGCGCTCATGGCGGTCGCCGCCGTCTTCTGCTGGCCGCACCGCTGGCGCTACAAGCGGTGGGCCAAGGCCCTGGTCGCCGCGCCGTTCGCCGCGCTCGCGACGATGGGCAGCCCGGTGGCGGGGCTCTTCGTGGGGCTCGTCGCCGTCGCGCTCTTCCTCAGCAAGCGCTACCCGGGCGCGTACGCGCTCGGGCTCGCGCCCGCCGTCGTGGTGGGCGTCTCCGCGTGGCTCTTCCCGTTCTCCGGCACGCAGCCGATGTCCTTCTGGTCGGCGTCGCTGCCGCTGCTGTTCGCGGTGGCCGTCTACTTCCTCGTACCGAAGCAGTGGACGACGGTCCGGATCACGACGGCCGTGTACGCGGCGTTCGTGCTCGGCGTGTGGATCATCAGTTCGCAGATCGGCTCCAACATCACCCGCCTCGCGATGTCCTTCACGGGCGTCGCGCTGATCGCCGCCCTGCCGTACACCGTGCGCAAGTCCCGCAAGTGGTACGCGATCGTGCTGGCCTTCGCCGTCTTCACCGGGTGGGTGGGGTACAAGACCGTCGACGACATCATCCACACGACGCCCGAGGCGTCGTGGTCGCGTGAGCTGGCGCCGCTGCTCAACGAACTCCAGGAGGTCGGCGCGGAGAGGGGCCGCGTCGAGGTGGTGCCCGCCCGCAGCCACCGCGAGGCCTCCGCGCTGCCCCAGAACGTCCAGCTGGCCCGCGGCTGGAACCGGCAGGCCGACATGGAGCGCAACCCCCTCTTCTACGACGACACCCTCAACTCCGCGAACTACCACGAGTGGCTCCAGCGCTGGTCCGTGCATTACGTCGTGCTGCCCTACGGCGAGCCCGACGGCGACGGCGGCAAGCGGGAGGCGCAGCTCATCGAGAACGGCCTGCCGTACCTGAAGAAGGTGTGGGCCGACGACAACTGGCAGTTGTACGAGGTCCTCGACCCGACTCCGCTCGCCGAGCCGAACGCCGTGGTGGAGCGGGCCGAGCAGGGCGAGATGACGCTCCGCGTGGACAAGCCGGGCCGCATCCTGATCCGCATCCCGTACTCGCCGTGGCTGAGCGTCGTCGACGCCGAGGGCAAGGGTGTGAAGCGGCCCCAGGAGACCGAGGAGTCGCAGCGGCGGCGCGCGGACGACGAGGACCTCCCCAAGGAGTACAGCAACGTCCACGGCTGCCTGGTGGAGTCCGCGGAGGACCGGGCGGGCGACAAGTGGACCGAACTGATCGCCCCGAAGGCCGGCGTCTACCGGCTCGGCTCGCCCTACCAGATCCCGCGCGGCACGCCCTGCCCGCCGGAGCTGCTGCGCTGACTTCAGCCGCCGGGCGGCGCGCAGACGCCGGACGCGGGCAGCCGGCCCGCGGCCGTGTCCGGCGCGGCGTCCTCGCGCACCGCGTCCAGCTGCTCCAGGAGTTCGTCGAGCCGTGCACCCTTGGGGTCCCTGAAGTACCGCAGGACGGCGCGGTGGAACGCGTCGCGCATTCCCGGTGCCATCACGTCCGAGGCGTCAAAGCAGAGGGTGTCGGCCTCGCGGGTGAGGATCTCGGCGAGGCGCCGCCCCGTCGGGTCGGTGGGCTGGGGGTCGGCGGCGTCCGGGAAGAGCGGCCGCAGCTCCTTCTTCGCCTCGGAGCGCCACAGTGTGCGGGCGGTGCTGCCCGACAGGCGCTCCACGAGGGTGCGGGCCGCCGGGTTGTCGCTGAAGACGGCGGCCATGTCGCCCGCCACCTCGTAGGCGCCGTCGTGGGCGGAGCGGCCGCGCAGGAAGCCCGCCGCCGGGTCGACGCGGACCCGGTCGCGGGCGTAGACGTACCGGATGAAGGCGCTCTGGTGCTCGTGCGTGCAGCGCGGCGTCATGGAGTCGAGCAGGCCGCGCGGGGCTCCGGCGCCCTTCGCCGCCGGGTCGGAGGTGCCGACGTACGACATGGTCAGGGACTGGTCGACGGAGGCCTTGGAGCGCTTGCCGAGGAGTGCGGCCCAGGTCGTCCACGCGTCGCGGACCCGGGGGTCGCGCCAGCTGAGGCGGCCGGTGGCCCACTCGGTGTAGACGGCGGGGCCCGCCCGGTGGAGCAGGATGTCCTCGATCCAGTCGGTGCCCGGCCAGCCGGAGGTGGCCTGTGAGGCGAGCGCGACGCACCACTTCGGGTCGGCGGCGCGGTCCCCCTTCCCGGCCTTGCTCCACACCAGGCTCTTCAGGTCGACCTTCAGCGGCACCCAGTAGGTGCGGCGGGTGCCGTCGACGGACAGGGGCGGCGCCCAGGGCGGGTAGGCGCGGGCGGCGGCCGTGGCGGTGAGCGGCTTGAGCCGGCCGGCGCGGGCGTACTCGGTGAGTTCGCCGACGCTGTTGAGGATCGCCACGTCGGGCGGGGCGTCGGCCTCCAGTTGCGCGACGAGCGTCTCGCGCAGGGAACGGGTCCCCTGGTAGGTGTACGTCGCTCCCGTGCCGTCGTCGAGCTTGTTCAGCATCGCTTCGAACGCCTCGCCCTCGTCGCCCGTCCAGGGGCCGAGGACGACGAGTGTCTCGGGCCGCTCGTCCGTGCAGGCGCCGGCGGTGACGGCGAGCAGGCAGGCGGCGAGGAAGCCGCGGAACGCGGCGCGGGTGCGCGTACGGCTGCGGTTCACAGGGCTGCCCCCGAGCGGGAGATGAGGACGTACTCGCGGCGGTAGGAGTGCAGCGTGGCGTAGCTGAGGGCCGCGCTGAGCAGCCCCACGGGCGCCACCCACGGCGCGGCCCCGCCGAGTCCGGGCAGGCGGCCACCCGCCAGGTCGCGGTCGGCCCGCTCGTCCAGGGAGGCGATCAGGCGGGGGTGCGGGGTCCCGAAGGGCCGCTCCTCGACGGTGGCCTCGATCGCGGGTGAGGTCGCGTCGGACAGCTGGTGCGCGGTGGTGACGGCCCGCTGCTGCGCGCGGTGGGCGAGCACGGCGTCGGCCGTCAGGAACGGAACGGCGAGCAGCGGCAGCGAGGCCACGAGCAGCGGCACGCTGACCCGCAGGTGGAAGCGGTGGCGGAGGAAGACCTGGGTGCGCCAGAGCCCGAGGCCGAGGAGGGCGAGGGAGATCCCGGCGACCCCGGCCGCGCCGAGCACACCGCCGCCGAGGGCCGCCCGCTCCGCCAGCCTGTCGCGCAGGCTCTCCTCCAGCGTGGAGATGCGGTCCACCACGGCGGTCGCGTCGGAGCCGCTGCCGGGCTCGCACGGCGGGTAGCCGCCGGGGCCCGCCTCGTCCGGGGGTGCGGGGGGTGTGCAGAGCATGCTGCGGGCGTAGCTGAGGCCGGCGGCCCGCAGCGGCGGGTCCCCGACGTTGTCCTGCGCGAAGTCGATCCACGTGCCGTAGTCGACGACGAGACCGGAGACCACGTCGAGCTCCTGGCGCTCGGCGGTGGTCAGGGCACCGCTGCGGGCCACCTGGTTGAGGCTCTGCGTGGCGCGGGTGGTCCGGGTCAGGTAGCGCTTCCCGATACCGCTGAGCCGCACCGACTCCCCGGCGGCGAGACTCCGCTCGGCCTCGCGGTCGGCGATGCGCAGGGACATCTCCGCGTCGGCCAGATCACCGAGGGCGGGCGTGTAACTGTCGCGCAGCGCCGTCGCGTCGGACCGGATCTCGGCGTACGCCCAGCCGAAGGCGACGGCCGCGACGACGGTGAGCAGGGGCAGTGCGATGAGACGCTCGCGCAAGTAGGCGCGGTTGCGGGTGCGTTCGGTGTGTGGCGCGGCCCACAGATGTCGCCACAGGCGACGTGCCGCGTCGGCGGCGATGAGGCGGGCGGCGGGCCAGGGGGCGCTCATCGGCGGCCCCCGGGGGGACGGACGCCGGGGAGGACCGTCACGCTGGATTGGATGCGCGCCGCCTCGACGTCGAAGCGGGCGATGTGGTCCAGGAGCCGTACCGTGCCGCGCTCGGCGTCGTCCACGCGGATCAGGCGCCGCAGGTGGTCCCGCATCGCCGTGTCGCCCGTCTCTCCCGCGAGCCGCCAGGCCGTGCCGAGGAGTGCCTCGGCCGAGTCCCGCGCGCCCCGCTTCAGCTCGGCGCAGGCCTGTTCGAAGGTGCGGTGCAGCTCCTCCTCGTGCTGGTAGTGGGCGACTTGGGGGTCGAGGCGGCTGTAGAGGTCGGCGTCGTCGGTCCAGCGCATCAGGATGGGCTGCGGCGCGGGCAGTTCGACGTCCCGCGCGTCGTCGGCCGCGTCGATCCCGGCCTCCGTCAGCAGGAGTTCCTTGCCGAGCTGGGCCGGGTCGTAGGGCGCGGCGACGCAGAGGAGATAGGCGCGGGTCTCCTCGCCGCACGGGCCCAGTTCGTACTCCTGGACGGGACCGCCCGCACCGGTGCTGACGCCGGTCAGGTCGACGTGGGAAGGGGTGAGCGCCGTACGCGTGGGGTGGACCTGTTCGAAGGAGAGCGGGCGCACCCCGGCCCGGTGGTAGAGGCGCAGCCGCAGGCCGGTCACGTCGCGTTCGGCGGCGCGCCCGGTGAGCGCGGCCAGTTCGCCGGGCAGCCGCGTGAGGTCCTCCACGGCGCGGGTGCGGCCGCCCAACGCGTGCGCGATGAGCAGCAGTTCCTCGGTCTCCCAGGCGTCGCCGATGCCCACGACGTCGCAGTCGAAGGCCCGCGCGCACCGCTCGACCCGCGCGCGCAGGTCCTCGGGCGATTCGTACCCGGGCTCGTTCTTGCCGTCGGTGAGCAGCAGGGCATGGCGTACGTAGTCGGCGGACCCAGTGGCGGGCAGTTCGCGGAAGAGGAGCCTGGCCCGCTCCAGCCAGGTGCCCATCGCGGTGCCGCCGCCCGGCGTGCAGTCGTACAGGGCGGCCTCCGCGGCGGCCCGCGACTCGGCGTGCGCGACGGCGAGGCCGGGCTTTCTGGGGTAGATCATGGTGGCCTTGTCACCCCCGGCGACCAGGGCGAACAGCGCGCCGTCCGGGATCTTGGCCAGCGCGCTGACGGCGGCGGCGCGTGCGGCGGCCAGCCGGCTCGGCGGGATCACCATCGAGGAGGAGTGGTCGATGAGCAGCACCTCCGCGAGCCGGGGCCGGTGCCCGCCCGCCGCCGGGTCCCCCTCGGTCGCGCCGGACGCCGAGGGCGGTGCGGCGCCGGGCCTGCGGACGGTCACCGTGAGGACCGCGTACATCCGCGCCGGTTCCGCGCTGCCGGGCAGGCGCGGGCGGGGCAGCTCGACGACCTGGCTCACCTCCAGGCCGACGCGGGCGCGCGGGCCGGACGTCACGTTCAACCGCCCGGCTGCGTCGGCGTGTTGTTCCTGATCCAGTCCTTGATCTTCTTGCCCGGCCATGGGGTGTCCCTGTGGTGTCGGAAGGCGAAGGGGCGTACCGCGTAGGCGCGGTCCAGGAGGAGTTCGGCGAGCGGCGTCTCGGTGCCCCGCGGCGGTGCGTCGCGGGCGGCCTGGAGGGCGAGGCCGCGGTAGAAGCGGGACAGGTCCTTGCGCAGCGCGCGTTCGTCGGCGGGGAACTCCAGCAGCGGGTCGGCCCGTCCGGCGACGGCGCGCAGTTCGGCGCCGGTCATCCGCGGGGCGCCGCCCTCGGCGGGCGCGAGCAGGCGCTGGGCGACGCCCCACACCTCCGCCTTCATCCGCACGCGGGCCTGTTCGTCGGTCAGGCCGTGCGCGGAGAACAGCCCGGCGAGGGCGCGCACCGCCGTGCCGAGGCCGTCCGCGTCCCGCGCGTGGTCGGCGCGGATGCGCACCGCGGCGGTACGGGCGGCCGTGCGGTGCCGGGAGTGCTGGGGCACCGCGTCCAGCGCGGCGATCGCGGCGGCGAGGGCGTCGGGGCCGCCGAGGGCGAGCCGGGCACGGGCGGCGCCGAACGCCGCGCTGCCGAGCGAAGGATTGCGCAGCCGCACCGCCTCGTAGAACGTCAGCGCCTCGTGCGGCCGCCGCAGGTGCTCGGCGCAGTGGCCGAGGGCCAGCTTGGGGGCGTACTCCCCGGGGATCGCGCCGTAGACCCGGTCGAAGTGGCCGCGCGCCTCGGCCACCCGGGACCGGGCGAGCGCGAGCAGGCCGCGGTGCCAGTCGAGCCGCCAGTCGTGGGGCGCCCGCGCGGGACCTATGGCGTCCTCGGCGAGGGCGAGCGCGGTCTCGGCGGCGGTCAGGGCGCCGGGGCCGCCGTGCGGCTCCACCCGCAGCCGCAGCCGGCAGCGCAGCAGGTGCACCTCGGGGGAGTCCCGCCAGTCGCCGGTGTGCTGGAGCAGCGCCTCGGGGTCGTCGTCGCTGAGCCTGCTCAGCTCGCCGTGGTGATCGTCGTCCGGGTCGGGGCGCGGCACGGGCAGCCGCCGGGCCACCTCGGGCGGGGCGGGGGCCGGGTAGCGGGGCGCGGAACCCCCGGCACCGGAGGCACCGGAGGCACCGGAGGCGTCGGGGGCGGCCCAGCGCGACACCTCGGGCGCGGCGCCGAGCCCGCCGTCCAGCGCGTACGCCGATTGCAGGAAGAGCGGCGAGGGCTCGAAGGTCTCCACGCCCGTGCGCAGGGAACGCAACTCCCGGAAGACACCCCGCAGCTGCTCCTCCATCTCCTTGGCGGTGGCGAAGCGGTCGGCGCGCCGGGTGCGGGTGGCGCGGCGCAGGGCGCGGGCGAGGGAGACCAGGCCGAGCCCGCGGTGCCCGGCGGCCGGGTCGTCCAGCGGGCCGAGCGCGGCCAGCTCCGCCAGGTCGTGGCGGGTCGCGCCGAGGCCGCACAGGCTGCGCAGCGTCTCACCGAGGCTGAACAGGTCGTCCTGCGGCAGCGACTCGCCGTGGTCCCCGACGCTGGGCGCCCGGTAGGCGGAGGTGGTGAGGCCGGGCGCGCCCGCGCGGCGCACGCTTCCCACGTCGATGAGCTTGGTGGTGGAGCCGTCGTGCATGACGTTGGGCGGCTTGAGGTCGCCGTAGACCTTGCCGCGTTCGGGGGCGTGCAGATAGGCGAGCCCGGCCAGGATCCGCACGCCGTACGCGAGGGCGAACTCCAGGAACCGCTCGTGGCCGAACTCCTCGGGGTGCTCACGGGCGCGGGCCCGCACCTCTTCGAGGTTGAGCCCGTCCACGTACTGGAGGACCAGGAAGTCCCCGATGCCGTCGTGGTGCCCGTAGTTGAACACCCGGATGAAACCGTCGTGGTTGAGCTCGACCAGCTCCTTGCGCTCGCCCTTGAGCAGGCTGTACGAGTCCGTGGCCAGATCCGCGTGCAGCATCTTGATGGCGACGGCGCGGTTGTCGACCTTCGTGTCGCGGGCGAGGCACACCTCGCCCATGCCGCCGTAGCCGAGCGGCCGCACCAGGCGGTACTGGCCCGCGAGCAGCGTGCCGGACGGCAGTGGCAGCGAACCCGGCGGGGCGAGGCGGGCCGCGTCGCCGCTCTCGCTGTCGGCGCGGTCCAGCAGGGTGATCTCGGGCAGGACCGTGGGGTCGGGGTTCTCGGGCGGGAGCGTGACACCGGCGGGGCGTGGCGGGGGCGCGGCGGCCGGGCCGACGATCCAGTACGGGGGCTCCTCGTGACCGTGGGAGGAGTACGAGGGGGGCGGGGGCCCGGAGAGGTCAGGGCCGCCGCTCACCGCGACGGTCGGCGCGAGGCCGAAGCCGGAGTCGAGGCCGGGGCCGGGGATCGCGGGCGCCGCCGCCGAGTGCCGCCCCGTCTCCGGGTCCACCCGCTCCCCGCTGGCCAGGCAGTACCCGGTGGGCGTGACGGTCCCCGAACAGCCGGGATGCGTACAGGACTTGACCGGGCTCACGCGTCACCGTCCGCCTCGGCCAGGCGCCGCACCACCCGCGCGAACGCCTCCACGGCCCGCTCGGCGTCGGCGAGCGGACACGGTCCCGCCATCAGGAGCCGCTGCGCCTCGCGGTAGGGGCCGACCGCGTCGGCGTGCTCGGCCAGGCCCCGCCGGGCCAGGCGCGCCAGATGGTCGCGGAGCAGCCCGCGCAGCCGCAGATGCTCGTCGAGCACCGCCCGCAGCTCCCCCTCGGCGGCCCTGGCCCGTAAGAGGTAGGTGTCCACGGCCTGTTCGGCGTAACTGAGCTTCTCCAGGAAGTGCGGCCCGCCCCGCCCGGTGAGCGGCCGCAGCTCGTCGCTGAGCTGCACGGTCCACAGCGCGGCCCGCGCCGCGTACCCGGTGGCGAGCGGCGGGTCCACGACGTGCGGCTCCACGCGGTGGAAGAGGCGCCGCGCACGCCGCTCGGTGCCGGACAGTTCGTCGACGCGGGCGCCGATCCGCCGGAGCCACCGCGCGGCCCGGTCGGCGGGCAGCAGACGTTCGGCCATGGCGTAGGGGAAGCCGTGCGTGCCGTCACGCACGACGAGCAGCAACCGCGCCCCGGAGTCGGCGAGTTCCCGCAGGACGCGCACCGCCGCGGCGGGCTCCGTCGGCGACCGGTCGGCGTACAGCACGGCGACTGCCGGGCGGTGGCGCGGGGCCGTGTGCCGCCGTGCCGCGTGCCGCAGCTCGTGCCGCAGCACGGCCAGGGCCTCGCGCAACTCCGGCCGGTCGGGGTCGTCGAGGGCGGCGCCCTCCAGGTCGAGGACGAGGCCGATGCTGCCGACGCGGGGCGCGATCCCGGCGCGGGACAGGAGCGAGGCGCCGGGCTCGGCGGGGCCGGGGGCTCCGGGGCCGGGTCCCGCGGCGTCCAGGGGGCTCACGGCCAGGTGCGGCGCCTGCTCCCGGTCGGCCATGTTCAGTACGACGTACAGCGCCTGCCTGGCCCGCTCGTCGTCCTCGGCGATGAAGAGGACCTCGGTGTCCCAGGCGTCCTCGTCACCGTTCAGCCAGCGGGTGACGGTGCACTGGAGGCCGTGCGGGCGGGCCGCGCGGGCCGCCTCGGCGGGCACGACGCGGTGGCCGGGCACGGCGTGCGGCCCCGTCACGTACCGCTCGGCGAACCGGCGGAAGTACTTGGCGACCGTGGCCGCCGGGATCATGTAGCCGTGCTCGCCGCTCTCGTCGGCCTGCGCGACGATGCCGAGCAGCCGGTCGCCGCCCTCCTCGCGCACCCCCGAGCCACTGAACCCGCCGCGCAGCCTGCCCGCCCCCGTCAGGTCGATCTGCACCCGCTCGTCGCCCTCGCCGCCCGGACCCATGCAGGCGCCGGTCAGCCACTCGCCGCCCGACTGGTACTCGGGGAAGCCGTCGATGAGGACGGGTGCGCCCCGGTAGTCGAGCGTGCGGTGCAGCGTGACCGGTGACGGCACGGGCGCGGGCTCGTCCAGGACGAGCAGCGCGAGGTCGCCCTGCGCCTTGCCGAAGGGAGGCACCCAGTGCCCGGCCGCCACCGCCGCGGTGCGGCGCGGGGTGCGCGTCAGCCCTTGGAGCATCGGAAACTCGACCTGGACGCGCTCGGGGCGCAGGCCCGTCACCGGGTCGCGGATCACATGGGCGCAGGTGAGCACGTGGTCGCCGCCGAACAGCACCCCGGCGCCGAGCACGTCACCGCTCCCCGACGCGGCCCACCGCCGCAGCCGCACCCGCCAACTGCCGTGATCAGCGGGGGCGTTCACGCCCTCGCCGAAACCTTCCCGCCTCTTGTCCCCGTCCCCCATGCTTCCTCAGGATAGGCGCCGGGACGGGCAATGACGCCTGGGCTGCATGGGGCGGCGGGGAGGGAATTCACAGGGCGCGCCCTACGCCCCCGACACCGGGAACGCCACGTCGCACACCTCGTCCTCGGGCCCGCTGCGGTCCCAGTCGGCGAAGTACACCTCGCGGCACGGCCCCGACACCGTCAGGCCCCGCTCGGCCACCCAGGCCTCCACCGCGTCGAAGGCCGCGAGGATCTGCGGGTAGGCGACTTGCGCCTTGGTGATCCTGGTGTAGGCGAGGCGGTGCGCGGGCTCCACCCGCACCGTGAGGCCGCGCGAACGACCCCGGGCCGCGGCCCAGGCACGGGCCGCCTCCGCGTCCACGACCGGCACGCACGACTCGGCGGGTCCGTCGCTCTCCTCGGTCACGTCCGCGTGGTAGACGACGAAGTGCGGGGCGGCCATGCCCCCGCACTCCTCCTCGGCGGCCCGCTCCAGACACTCCGCCGAGGCATCGATCCAGGCGGGCAGCTCCCCGCTGCTGACATGCCGGGTCTCACTCAGGACGTGGGTCTCCGGCACGTCCACCGTCTTCACCTCGAATGTCGCGTACAACTCGGCGTTCCTTCCCGACAGTCGTCCACGGAGGTAGCGCGCGAGGGTCCGCTGCTCGGCGAAGCGCTCCTCGACCCCGGTCCAGTAGGCGTCGAGCGTGCGCGCCGCCCGCTCCCCGTCGAGCCCCAGCATCCCGGCGATGCCGGCCAGCGGCATGTCGAGACGGCGCAGCATCGCCACCGTGCGGGCCTGTTCGATCTGGGCGGCCCGGTAGTAGCGGTAGCCGCTGGCCTCGTCGACGTGCGCGGGCGTCAGGAGCCCGAGCCGGTCGTACAGTCGCAGCGCCTTCGGCGAGAGCCGCGCGCGGGCGGCGAACACGCCGATGGAGAGCAGTTCTTCTGGTTGCGCGGTCACGGTTGCCATCCTCCGTCACCGGGCCGGCCGGCCCGGTGACGCAGACTCTGGGGTCTGCCCCAGGGGCAAGGTCAACGCCCGCCGCGGCCCGTCACTTCTGTCCGGCGTACGCGGCCCAGATCCGCGGCGGCAGCACGTTCCCGCGCCGCGAGTCCTTCCCCGCGACGCCCGACATCGGCAGCAGCCGCGGCTCGCCGGGGCGGACGCGGAAGACGGTCACCGCCGTCGAGAGGTCCTTGGTGAACCCGGTGACCCAGGCGGTCCGCAGCCGGTCCTGGTCGCCCGTGCGGCCCGCCGAGACCCCCGGCCCGAGGTCCTTGCCGCTCGCGCGCAGGGCGTCGGCGACCTCGCCCGCCACCCCCTCGTCCAGCGCGCGCCCCGGAGCGGGCCGCTCCAGGCCGGGCAGGGCCGAGCCGTCCTTGACGGCCTTGGTCACCGAGTAGGGGTCGTGCCGCAGCCCGCCGCCCGCGAAGGTGCCGTACGCCGCGGCCATCCGGATCGCGCTGGGCGTCGAGGTGCCGACGGAGAAGGACGGCTCCAGGGGCGCCATGCTCTGCGTCAGCAGCCCCGCGTCGACGGCCGTCCGGCGGACCCGCTCCCGGCCGACGTCCTTGCCGAGGCGTACGTAGGTCGCGTTGCCGCCGGGGTACAGGGCCGCACGGAGGGTTGGGTGGTCGGGGTCGGGCTCGCCCGTGGCGCGGCGCAGGGTGCCGTCGGCGGCGTAGAAACTGTCGGCCAGGACGCTCTGCTCGGCCCCGGCGAGCGGGGAGTCGGGCGCGGAAACGCCGTGCTGGAGCGCGGCGGCGAGCACGAACGGCTTGAACGCCGAGCCCACCGGGACACCGGACGTGTCCGCGTTGTTGCTGAAGTGCTCGGTGGCGTCACGGCCGCCGTAGAGCGCCACCACCGCCCCGTCGGACGGGCGCACGGACGCGGCGCCGACCTGCACGTGCCGGTCGGCCGCGCGGGTCTTCGGCTTGAGGTCACGCTCCAGGACCCGGCGCACGGAACGCTCCAGGTCGGCCACCTTCCCCTTGTCGAAGGTGGTGTGGATCTCGTACCCGCCGCGCGCCAGCTCCTCGTCGGTGAGGCCGGTGCGCTGCTTGAGGTACTTGTTGGCGACGTCGACGAGGTAACCGGTCTGGCCACCGAGGCTGGTGGAGCGCGACTGCCTGCGCGGCTCGGGGAACGTGCGGTGCTTCGCCCGCTCCTTCTTCGACATCAGGCCCACGTCGACCTGCCGGTCCAGGATCCACGCCCAGCGCCCGCGCGCCCGCTCGCGGTTGGCCTTGCCGCCCGCCGGGTCGTACAGCTCGGCGCCCTTCAGCATCGCGGCCAGGAACGCGCCCTGGCTGGGGTCCAGCTTCTCGGCGGGGATGCCGTAGTACGCGTGGGCGGCCGCCTCGATGCCGTTGGCCCCGCGCCCGAACCAGCTGGTGTTGAGATACCCCTCCAGGATCTCCTCCTTGCTCTTCTTGCGGTCCACCTTCAGCGCGATCACGAACTCCTTGACCTTCCGCGTGACGGTCTGGTCCTGCGAGAGGTAGGTGTTCTTCACGTACTGCTGGGTGATGGTGGAACCGCCCTGCGTCTCCTGGCCGCGGACCATGTTGACCGCCGCCCGCGCCAGGCCCTTGGGGGAGACGCCGGAGTCGTCGTAGAACGTCTCGTTCTCGGCGGCGATCACCGCGTTCACGGCGGCGGGGGCGATCTGGTCCAGCTCCACGTTCTGCCGGTTGACCTCTCCGGTGCTCACCATCTGGGTGCCGTCGGACCAGTAGTAGACGTTGGCCTCGCGGTGGATCCCGGCGTTCTCGTCGGGAATGTCCACACTGGCGTACACACCGATCAGGAGCGCGGTGAGGGTGAGCGCGAGGAGACCGGCGGAGCCGAGCAGCTGCCGCCAGGAGGGCAGCCAGCGGCGGACGCCCGCGCGGCCGGAGCGCGGGTAGTCCACGAGACGCCGCACGCGGCGGTGCACCCTCTTCCCACGAGCATGAATACCCATGTCGTGGGAGAGGGCGCCGCGCGCGGCCGGGTTGGCCCGGAAGGTGTTTGCGGTACGTAACAGCCGCCGGGCCAGGGGTGGAGGGCCCCGGTCAGCGGATCTTCGTCAGCTCGCCCTCGTCCTTGAGGACGGCGACGCCACGGGACCAGATGCTGTCGACCCGCTGCCGCTCCTGGGCGTTGGGCCGCGCGTTGGTGCAGGACGGGCCGGGGCCGCCGCCCGACATCAGCTCGCTGCACGGGCCCGAGTAGTGGTCGGGGAGACCGAGCACGTGACCCGTCTCGTGGGCCGTCACGCGCAGGGAGTTGTACTGCTGGTTCTGCCGGTAGTCCAGGAAGATGTAGCCGTGCCCGCGCCCGTCGGTGTAGGCGTACGAGCCGCGCGAGTCATTGCCCTCGCGGTACTCGAAGTCCGTGCCGCTGCTCGCCTCCTGGAGCTTCACGTTGCTCACCGAGGAGTTCCATATCTGTGTGCTCTGCGCTATCTGGCTGCGGAAGCTCGGGGCCCGGCTGGTGCTGTAGGTGACGGTGACGGCCTGGATGCCGGGCTTCGCCGCCTGCTTCTTCAGCGCCGACTTCATGACGGCTTCGAAGAACTGCCGGTTGGCGGCCTGGCTCTCGCCGGTGTACGAGGACGAGGAGTACGCGGAGGTGGCGTACGACTTCTCGGCGGCGGGAGCGGGGGCGGCGGGGGCCGCGAACGCCGTGGGGGCGGTCAGGGCGGCCACGAGGGCGGCGGCGCCGAGGGCGGCGACGGTTCCGGTTCTGTTCATGTGGGGTGTGTCCCTTCCGGGATGGAGGCCTGCGGGTGCGGCCTCCGGTCGGGACGAGTATCGGGAGCGGGAGCGCGGTCGGACCCGATGCCATTAGGTGATAACTCAACGACATCAATCCCCGTGCGGACGGCGGCAGTTGGCGAGGACGGGCGTGGCTACGGCAGGCGCCTGACCCGATGGATGTCCCGTACGCAGAGATTGAGCACCGCGGTGGCCACGACGACGCCCCCGCAGACCAGGAGCACGGACCGCTCGGCGAACGCGTTCGAGAGCAGCGCGACGACAAGGTAGCCGAGCGGGATGGCGAGGCGCTCGCCGACCTGGTTGAAGGCGCTCATGCGGCCCAACTCCGCCTCCGGCACCTGCTGCTGGAAGGCCGTGACCCAGGTGACGCCCGCGACGTCCAGACAGACACCCGCCAGCGCGGCGCACACCAGCAGCCACGGCAGCCCCAGGCCGAACGCCATCGCGGCCAGGGGCAGCGCCAGTCCCGCACCGGCGGCCACGGCCACGACGAGCAGCCGGCGCGGCTTCCACCGCAGGCAGACGGCCGCACCCGCGAGCAGCCCGAAGGAGAAGGCCCCCTGGATCAGCCCCCAGGTGCGGGCCCCCGCGTAGTGCTCCTCGGCGACCACCGGGCCGAGCAGCTGGTAGCCCGCGAGGAACGCGGCGACCAGGACCGTCCCCGCGGCCGTGTACGTCCACAGCCAGGTCCGTGACCAGAAGCCCGTCCAGCCCGCCCGCAGGTCGGCGAGCGCGCCGCCACGGGTGGCCGGGGCGCCGAGCCGCAGCCCGAGCAGCAAGAACGCCGCACCGGCGAAGGTGAGCGCGTCGAAGCCGAGCGCCCAGGCCGGGCCGCCGGCGGCGACGATCAGCCCGCCCGCGACCGGCCCGGCCACCTTGACGGCGTTGGTGGGCAGCCGCAGCAGAGCGTTGGCCTGCTGGAGCAGGTCCGGCGCGACGAGCTGCGGGAGAACGCCCTGCGCGGCGGGCGTGGTGAAGGCCACCGCGACGCCCGAGACGAAGCCGCAGGCCGCGATGGATCCGGTGCTCGCATGCCCCGTGGCCACCACCAGGGCCAGGGCGCCCTGCGCGACGGCGGCGATGAGGTTGCCGCCGAACAGCAGGCGACTGCGGGAGAGCCGGTCGGCGAGGACGCCGCCGACCAGCAGGAAGGCCACGGTAGGCACGGTGTTGGCGGCGAGCACGACACCGAGCGCCCCGGCTCCACCGCCCGCGCCGATGACCGCGTAGGCGAGGGCGAGCGGGGCCATCGCGGACCCCGTGGCGGAGACGAGCTGGGCGAGGAGGAACCGCCGGAAGGCGGCGAGGCGCAGGGGTGAGTGGGGGCGGGGGGCCGTGGGCGGTGTCGGTCCGGCCGCGGTGTCCGTGACGCTCATGTTCTCCCTGGTCGCTCGGCGTGGTGGTGCGGCTCGGCGGGAAGCGTACGCCGGGCGAGGTCGAGGCCGCGCTGACCTCGCTTTCGTGCAGAGTGCGGCGCTGATGTCGGGGCAGGGACAGACGTGAAGGAATTGTGGTGCACGCCGAATACGCCGTGGCATTCTGGCGCTGGCCCCCTAGCCCCCGGAGGCGATGTGACGTCATCAGACGTGGATGCGAGACGACGACCGGACGAGCCGGAGAAGCCGATAGGCCAGGACGGCGCGACCGGCGCGACCGGCGCGACCGGCGCGACCGGCGCGGCCGACACGGCCAAACAGGGCGAAAAGGTCGTCGAGTTGCAGCGCAAGGTCATCCAGCTGGAGAAGGCCGTGGAATCCCACGCCACGGTGGACCAGGCGATCGGGATCGTGGTGGCCTTGGGGAAGCTGACCCCCGACCAGGGCTGGACCGTGCTCCGGGAGACCTCCCAGCACACCAACATGAAGCTGAGCCGCATCGCGGACCTGGTCGTCGCCTGGGGGTGCGCGGGGGAACTGCCGGAGAACGTACGCAGAGCCCTGGACGCCAGCCTCGCCCGCGCCCGGGCGACGTCCGAGTGCACCGAACCGACGGCGTAGCGAAGGCAGCTCTCCACGCTGCATTTCCAACGAGGAGAGCCTGTCGCAGGAAGCTCCCGGGCGCCACCTGCGATTGCGGCCCCGGGTACCCGGGGCCGCACCTTCGAACCGTCCGCCTCAGGAGAAGTACGGGAAGCGCGGCAGCCGGGCCCCGCTAGGGCCTGTCTGACAATTCCCGCCTGCCTCGCGACGCCATGCACGCACTCTCGCCGCACCGGGCGCAGAGCCAAGTACATCCAGTACGAGGCCCTACGCCCGGCACGCCGAGAGCACGCACCTGACGCCGCGAGGCCGCCCCCCGGGCGACGACGGGAATTGTCAGACAGGCCCTAGGACACGGTTTCGGCCAGGGTGTGGGCGACGATCGCGTTGGCGTGGCCGTGACCGATGCCGTGCTCGCTCTTGAGCCAGGCGACGAGTTCCATGTGCCGGGTCAGCGGGGAGTCGCGGACGAGCTGCTTCCACTCCTCGACGGGGCGGCCGTACTTCTTCTCGATGGAGGGGAAGTAGCTGGCGGGGCCCTTCACTGCGTTGCTCATGGCGCTCGGTTCCTCACGGTCGTGTGGTCGTATCGGGCTGCCGTACGCGGCGGCGTGCGGCGGTTCGCTCATAGGACGTCAGGAAAGGCCCCGACTCATCGGCGGGGCCGGGGAAAACGCCTGTGCTGTGCGTCACGTCGCTACGGATGCTCGGGCCCGGGCCGACGCGGTTCCACGATCATGCGGATGTCATCGGCGGCCCAGAGCACGAACCGTTCGACCGGCGCCACCTCGTGACCCGGCGCGGGCCGGAACCGGAAGCGCTTGAGCAGCACGGCCAGGACCAACTGGGCCTCCACCATGGCCAGACCGGCGCCCTCACAACTGCGCGGTCCGAGTCCGAAGGGCACGTAGGCGAGCCTCGGCCGCCCGGCCGCCTCCTCGGGGGTGAACCGCTCGGGGCGGAAGGCCTCGGGCTCGGGCCAGTAGGCGGGATTCATGTGGATGGCCCAGAACGGATAGAAGACGGTCGTGCCCGCCGGGACCTCGTACGCGCCGAGTCGGAGCGGCTCGGTCGTCTCCCGGGCGCCGTACGGGCCGGGCGGGTAGAGCCGCATCGACTCCTTGAGGACCAGCTCCAGATAAGTCAGGCGTCGCAGGTCCGCGAAGCCGGGCGCCGCACGGTCGCCGACCAGGTGGTCGAGCTCGGCGGCGACGCGGTCGGCGGCCGCCGGGTGCCGGCCCAGCAGATGCAGCGTCCAGGAGACGGCGACGCCGGTGGTGTGGTGGGCGGCCAGCAGCGTCACCATGACGGTGTCGCGGATCCGGGCGGGCTCCTCCCCGGCCTCGACGAGCGCGCCGATGAGGTCACTGCGGTCCGTGCGGCCCCCGGAGCGGTGCGCGGAGATGACGCGGTCGACCGTGGCGCGCAGGTAGGCGAGGGAGCCGGCGGCCGACGCCGCGCCCTCTGCACGGGCCGGGCCCAGGTACGTCGTGAGGACGTCCTCGAAGGCGGCGGTGACCCGGTCCGGGTCCACGATGCCGGCGGCGGCGCCCCCGAGCGCGTACGCGCAGATCATCCGCAGCGACAGCGCGGTGAGGTCCTTCTGGAGCGCGACGGGTCCGTGCCCGGCCCGCTCCGCCCAGCGGTCCGCGAGCTCCGTCGCCAGCGTGGTGAAGTGAGCGAAGTGTCGTTCGTGGGAGGGCCGTCCGGCGAACACCGAGAGCAGCAGCCGCCGCCAGGGCCCGTGCTCCTCGGCGTCCAGCACCTGTAGGTTCCCGGCCTCGCACAGCGGCGCGAGGAACTCGAAGAGCCGGGCGGGCCGCTTGTCGACGTGCGCGGTGGCCTCCAGCAGCACGGGGTCGGCGACGGACACGGCGGTTCCCGCGCCGGGCAGTTCGAACCGTACGACGGGTCCGTACTCGGCATGCAGCAGCAACTGGTAAAGATGCAGCCCACCCGCCTCGGCGACGGCCCCCACACCCCCGTCGCCCCGTGCCTCGGGCCCAGGAATCCGCATGCCCACGCCTCCTCACCGCACCCGGCCCACCCGCCCGACCCACGGACCCACCACCCTGCCAGGCGGACGCCGCACGGACCACCGCCACGACGCAGCCCCGGCCCTCTGGGCCGCGCCGCCCCGCGCCTCCGGCCCGCCGTAACCGGGGACCACGTACGGCATCACCACGCTCGGGCTCCGTTCACCGATCCCCTCGGTGACGATCCCCACGGCCGGGTACCGCCTCCTCGCGCCGGGAGCCGCGGCACGTGGTCCACCCACGCCAGGTCGGCCGCCGCGACGAGCGACCCGCCGGCCACGGTCGCGGGGGTCACACCGGTGAACGCCACGACGTCCCGGTGCAGATGCGACTGGTCGGCGTAGCCGCAGTCGGCCGCGACCCCGGCCGCACCCTGGCCCCCGGCCAGGCGGGTGGCGGCCCGGTCGAAGCGGACGAGCTTCACGGCGCGCTTGGGCGGCAGGCCGAGCTGCGCGTGGAAGCGGGACCACAGGCGCTTGCGGCTCCAGCCCAGCTCGTCGGCCAGCCCCTCCACCCGCACCTGGCCGTGCCCGGCGACGATACGGTCCCAGGCCCAGGCCAGCTCCGGCTCGATCGCGGGCCCCGCGGCGAACAGCCGGGTGAGGAACGCTTCGACGAGCGCGAAGCGTTCCTCCCACGAGGCGGCCTGGGCCAGCCGCTCGCGCAGCCGGGCCGCCCGCCGCTCTCCCCACAGGTCGTCCAGGGCCACCACGGAGCTCTCCAGCTCAGCGGGGCCCACGCCCAGCACGGCGCGCGCGACGGCGGGGGACAGGCGCACCTGCATCCACTCGACGTTCGCGGCCCGCACCCGCGCCGCACCGCCGACGCCGAACCCGAGCCCCGTGACAAGGCTGCCGCGGTACCGCCGCCCCGTCGACTCGTCGATGCCGAACGCCGCCTCGCCGCAGGCCAGCGCCAGCGTCAGCACGGGGTGCGGGTCGAGCCGGTGGTCGACCGGAGCCGGGCCGCGGTCGCGGAACCCCGCCAGGGCGACACCGGGTACGCGGCACGGCCGGGCCGGGCGCGTGACCTCCCACACAGGGGTAACGGCGCCCGGTCTCACGGCAGTTGACATGCGCCCATGCTACGGGCGGCGTACCGGACGGAACATTTCTTCAATCCAGCGGACGGCAGCCGCGGCGAAGGTGAGCGCATGACTTCCACCGGAACCACCGCGCCGCCACCACCGGGCGCGGCCCGCCTGCTGCGCCCGTACGCGGGTGGCTTCGCCATCGTCGTCATCTTGCAGGTCATCGGCGCTGTCGCCGGCCTGGCACCGCTCCTCGCGGTCGTCGAGCTCGGCCGTACGCTGCTGGCGCCGGGCCCGGCCGACGACGGTCACGTACGTGACGTCGTGATCGCGGGCGCGGCAGGGCTGCTCGTACGGCTGCTGTTCACGGCCGCCTCGTCCGGCGCCGGACACCTCCTCGACACCCGGGTGCAGCTGTCGCTGCGCAGGCGACTCGCCGCACATCTCGGCCGGGTGCCGATCGGCCGGCTGGCGCGGCGGCGCAGCGGGGAGCTGGCGAAGCTGGTGGGTGAGGACGTCAGCGCCGTACACCCGCTCATCGCCCACACGCCGGGCGAGCTGATCTCCGCCTTCGTGGTGCCGGCGGTCTCGCTCGGCTACCTCTTCACCGTGGACTGGCGGCTGACGCTGATCACCCTGATCCCCGTGCTGCTGGCCGTCGCGCTGGTGCCGCTGATGATGACCCCCACGCGGCTGCGCGAGCAGAAGGAGTTCGACGCCGCGATGGGGCGGATCTCGGCGTCGGTGGTCGAGTTCGTGCAGGGCATCGCGGTGGTGAAGGCGTTCGGCGGCTCGGAGCGGGCGCACAGCACGTTCCGTACCGCGGTGGACGACTTCACCCGGAGCTTCTACCGGATGGTGCGCGGTCTCTCCGGGGTCGCCGCCGGGATGCAGGTGGCGCTTTCGCCGCCGTTCGTGCTCCTGTCGGTGCTGGTCGGCGGCGCGTACCGGATCACCGGGGGCGGGCTCGCCCCGGCGGACCTGCTGCCTTTCCTGCTTCTCGGCCTCGGCCTCACCGCGCCCGTGGCCGCGCTCGGACACGGCTTCGACGACCTGCAAGCCGCGCGGCGCGCCCTCGGCCGCATCCGGGACGTACTCGCCGAGCCGTCGCTGCCCGAGCCCGTACGGCCGGTGGCGCCCGAGGGACACCGGGTGGAGCTGCGGGACGTCCGCTTCGGGTACGAGGGCGCCGCGGCCGGGCGCGAGGTGCTGCGCGGCATCGACCTGGTGCTGGAGCCGGGGACGACCACGGCCGTGGTCGGGCCGTCCGGCAGCGGCAAGTCCACGCTGGTGCAGCTGCTGCCGCGGTTCTACGACCCGACGCACGGCTCCGTGCTCCTCGGCGGCGTCGACCTGCGTGAGGTGGGCAGCCAGGAGCTGTACCGGCGGGTGTCCTTCGTCTTCCAGGACGTCCGGCTGCTGCGCGCCTCGGTCGCGGACAACATCGCCCTCGCCGTCCCGCACGCCGACCGCGACGCCGTCGTCCGCGCCGCCCGCCGGGCGAGCATCCACGACCGCGTCCTCGAACTGCCCCGCGGCTACGACTCGGTGATCGGCGAGGACGCCCGCCTCTCCGGCGGCGAGGCGCAGCGCGTCTCGATCGCCCGCGCCCTGCTCGCGGACGCCCCCGTCCTGGTCCTCGACGAGGCCACCGCCTTCGCCGACCCGCAGACCGAGCAGGCGGTGCGCGAGGCGCTGGCGCAGACCCGGGAGAAGCGGACGACGCTGGTCATCGCCCACCGCCTGGAGACGATCGCCGACGCCGACACCGTCGTGATGCTGCGCGACGGCGAGATCGTGGAACGGGGCACGACGGCGGAACTCCTCGCGCGGAACAGCGCGTTCGCCGAATTCTGGAAGGTCCACGCCGAGGCCATCGAGGCCGGTGCCACGGAAGCCGGTGTGATGGAAGCCAATGCCATGGAAGCCAATGCCATGGAAGCCGGTGTGATGGAAGGGAAAGAGACCCGATGATCCGCACACTGCTGCGCGTGCTCGGCCACGAGTACGCCGGGCCGGTGCGCCGCACCGTCGCCCTGATGACGGCGACCGCCCTCGTCGAGGGACTGTCGTACGCCCTGCTGGTGCCCGTGCTGCGCGCCCTCTTCGGCAGCACACCCGAGGACGCCCGGCCCTGGCTGGCCGCCTTCGCCGCGGCGGTCGCGGTCTACGCGGTGTTGCGGTACGTCAGCGACCGCTCCGGTTTCCGCGTGGGTACGACGATGCTGCACGGCATGTACGAGCGCCTCGGCGAACACCTCGCCCGGCTGCCCATCGGCTGGTACCAACCCGGCCGCACCGGCGAGGTGTCCGTCCTCGCGAGCCAGGGCGTGCTACAGGCGATGGGCGTGATCGCGCACCTGCTCGCGCCGTTCATCTCCGCCTGCGTGACGCCGCTGACGATCGTCGCCGTGATGCTCGCCTTCAACTGGCAGCTGGGGCTCGCCGGCCTGGCCGCCGTGCCGTTGGTGGCCGCGGTCCAGCTGCGCACGGCCCGCGCGACGACGGCGACCGACAGGGAGCGCGTGGAACGCGAGCGCGCGGCCACCGGCCGCGTCATCGAATACCTCCAGGCCCAGCCGGTACTACGCGCCGGCGGCCGCACCGGCGAGCGATTCGGTCTGCTGGACGACTCCCTGAGGGAACTGCGCCGCGCCTCGCGTCGCTCCACCCTTTCGGCGCTGCCAGGTGTGCTGGGCCTCGCGGTCACCGTGCAGGCGGTGTTCACCGCGCTGCTCGCACTCGGTGCGTACCTCGCCCTCGGCGGGGACATCGGCGCGGCCGAGGTACTCGCGGTCCTGGTGCTCGCCGCCCGCTGCGCCGACCCGCTGCTGTCCCTCGCCGAGATGAGCGGCGGCATCCGCGCCGCCCGCGCCGAACTCACCCGCCTCGACGAGGTTCTCCGCACCGAGCCGCTGCCGGAGCCCGGCGCGCCGCGCGAACCGTCCCGCCACGACATCGAGTTCGACGCGGTCACCTTCCGGCACGGCGACCGCACGGTCGCCGACGGGGTGACGCTGTCCGTACCCGAGGGCGGGCGGCTGGCCGTCGTCGGGCCGTCGGGCGCGGGCAAGACGACGCTGCTGCAACTGCTCGCCCGCTTCTACGACGTCGAGGCGGGCGCGGTGCGGATCGGCGGCGTGGACGTACGGGAGATGGACACCGCGGCGCTGATGGCGCGGATCGCCATCGTCTTCCAGGACGTCTACCTCTTCGACGGCACGATCGAGGAGAACGTGCGCCTCGGCCGCCCGGACGCCACCGACGCCGAGGTACGGGCCGCGGCCGCCGCGGCCCGTCTCGACGAGGTGATCGAGCGGCTGCCCGGCGGCTGGTCGACGGAGGTCGGCGAGGGCGGGGTGCTGCTGTCGGGCGGCGAGCGGCAGCGCGTCTCCATCGCCCGGGCGCTGCTGAAGGACGCGCCGATCGTCCTGCTCGACGAGGTCACTTCGGCCCTGGACCCGGTGAACGAGGCGGCCGTGCACGCCGGCATCGAGAAACTGATGGCGGGCCGGACCGTGGTCCTGGTGGCGCACCGCATGGCGACCGTGCGCCGGGCCGACCACGTCGCCTTCCTGGACGCCGGGCGAGTGCTCGAACAGGGCACCCACGCGGAGCTGCTGCGCCGCGCGGGCCGGTACGCCACGTACTGGGACCTGTCCCTGGCCGGGGCGACACGGGACTGAGACGCCCGCGCGGGTTTTCGCGCCGGCCGCGCGGGGCCTCGGCGCGGAAGAGGACTGCCCGCTCAGGCAAACGGCCCCGGACAAGGAGCCCGAGGCCGAGCGGGAGCCGCCCGCTGGGGAAGAAACCGTCAGTTTGGAGCGGTAATGCATGGCGCCCCGGCAGGATCCGAACCTGCGACACTCGCTTCAGGAGTTCGATCCGGTCCCGCTCCAGCTGCCGTCGGCGACTGGCGTGACGGCCGGACAGAGACGCTTACGTACGTCCCCGTCCGGCGTCGTTGATGTCAGCGGTGGATTTCAGGAACCTTCTGCCCGTGGTGCGTGTCCGGCCTCTGGTCTCCTCTGAAGGGCGCTGAACGGGGGCGGATGAGACGGAAACGTAGACGGCTTGGCAGGCCCAGCAGTCGCGCGGACTCCCGCGCTCAGGCCTGTGCCTGAAGGCGATCATCATGGCTGGATGCCACGGGGACGAACGGAAGCTCGGGGATACCAAATTTCTCGCGCATGGCGGCTGCGACCCGGCGAGCGCACCGGCTATGGCACTCAGAGGTGCAGTCCAGTCCATGAGAGGCACTGTATTGGGTGCGCTGGGGCGCACTGCCGACGCCGCGATGCTCCACCACTACACCGATGCGCTCGAAGCCTGGGGACCGACCAGCCATCGCAGCTACAGGCGGAATGGCTGAGAGCGCTCGGCGCGTCGCATGGCAATCGCGCGTTGGATGTGCAGGCACCAAAGTACCCCTCACTCCCTGAGTAAACTGACGTGCGCATGGCCAATCGCGGGGACTGCGGTCCTCCTTCAGCCGGGGGTTTAGTTGAAAAAGCGTAGCGCATTTATGGCGGCCCTTTTCATGTCTTCTCTACTGGCGTTACCAGGTACGGAAGCCAGTGCAGCGACCGGAGCGTGTCCTGCCAAAGGTCGCATCGCGAGTGGGTATGGCTGGCGGACTCACCCTGCTACAGGGGGAAAGGTTTTTCACTATGGAGTCGACATCGCTAACACAACTGGAACGCGAATCAATGCTGGATTCTCGGGCACAGTCACCTATGCCGGAGAGTCCGGAAACCTCGGACGTCATGTCATAATAAATAGCAGTGGCGTCATTACGATCTACGGGCACATGAATTCCTTGTCGGTGAAAAAAAATCAGAAAGTAAGGAAGGGTCGGAAGATCGGGACAATGGGATCTACGGGTATGTCGAGTGGGCCGCATTTGCATCTAGCGGTGAAGGAATTCTCCCCTTCGCCGTCAGGCGGTGACTACGTCAACCCGACTTCATACTTTAAGCTCCCCTGTTGAACGCCGTGATAGAACCTGAACGGTCGAGGTCCAAGGCGGCGTAGCGGCTTTGGGCAGGAGCTGCTTTGGCGCGAGTGATCATGGCCCCGTAAGCTTTCGGCGCGTCGGGCAGTCTGTGGATCTGCCCGGTAAAGCACGACGTTGGGGCCATGATCTTCTAGGCTCGCGCCAAAGTGGCTCCGTAAAGCCGCGTAGCCGACCGCCCCAGCCACGACGTACTCCTTCTCTGGCATCAGGCGGCTGCATGCTTTGAGCGCGGCACGGGCGCCGGCCGGGCTGGAGCCGGGGCGGAGGCAGGAGCGCAGGCGGCCGGGGGCCGGGCTGCGCGCGGGGAGCGGAGCGAGCCGCCTTGAACCAGTAGAGAAAGTTGTAACTCAGTAGGTCTCGTGGGGCGTGTGCGGTTTGAAGCCGGGTGCGCAGGCTGGGAGTTCGAAGCCCTGGCGGTGTGCGAGGGGCAGGAAGAGCACCGGCCGGATCGTCCAGGTGCTGCGTGTGCGGGGCTGGGTGACGGACACCGTGCAGGGCTGGGTCCGCAAGAGGGCTTGTCTCGTCTGGAGGTCGCGGGTCCAGCGGCGGGCCCGGCTGACCTCTTCCGGGAAACCTGGGAAAGTGCCCCAGACTCGGGCTTCTCTCGTATGCTCGTGCATACGAGTTTCTTCGTGCTGGTAGGCCGCCATGTGCAGCGGGTTCGGGCTAGACGAGTTCACGCCGTCGTGGGCGTGGATGGCAGGTGGAGACACAGCGTCCATCGGGTCCAGGACGCGGATGGCATACGCCTAGTCGGCAAGCTCGTCAGTACCCGTGACACAGGCCCTCTTCCGCCTTCGGGCGGGAGAGGGCCCTTTCGTCATGTCCGGTCGGCCAGTTTCCTCGCGGAGTGCAGAGCGACGTCCCACGGGTACGCCTTCGGCTTCCCAGACCCCGGCGGGTTGGGCATGAACCCGCCCTCACCGTACAGAACCGTGACGCCCTGCTCGCGCAACTCCGCGATGCTGCGGCCCAGCTGGCGGTGTTGGGCGTATGCCGCGTTCACGCACGGCATCGTCACGGTGGGGATGCCCTTGCCGATGCCCTCGGCGACGACACCGACCACGAAGCTCGCAGTAAGGCCGAGCGCCCACGAGTTGATGCTGTTGAACGTCGCCGGGGCGAAGACGATCACGTCCGCCTTCGGCCAGACGTCGGGCTGGCCGGGCAGCTTGTACTCGCTGCGGACCGGGTGCCCGGTGAGCGCGGCCAGGCCGTCGAGGCTTTCGTCGAGCCACCGGGCCGCGGTTGGGGTCAAGCCGAGGCAGACGTCCCAGCCGTCGGCCTGTGCGTCCTCAATCACCTTGGCCACGTCGAAGATGGGCGGAGCCGCCGAGCCGAACAAGTACAAGGTTCGAGAAGTCGAGGTCATAGCCTCATCCCACCCCGCGCCGTTGACCACGTGCAACTGCCCCCGATCCATACGGATCGAGGGCAGAAGCCGGTCCAGCGCCATTGAGCGCGAGTACCGTTCCAAGTGGTGAGCCAGGAACGGAGTTCCAGTATGCCCAGAGACGACCACCCCGGGGCCCGGATCGCGATGTACCGAAAGTTGGCCGGGTACACGCAACACGGCCTGGCCTTGAAGATCGGCTACTCGTACAGCCTCGTTCACCAGGTAGAACGCGGTCACAAAGCGGCGAGTACCGACTTCATGGCGGCCTGCGCCCGGGTGCTGCACGTCGACGTCACCACCCTGACAGGACAGCCGTACATGACCGAGCTGCAACAGGACCGCCTCGCCGAGCTGATCCGTCCCATCCGCGAATCACTCGACCTGTACGACCTGGGAGCCGACCCTGACGTCGCCACGCGCGAGGCACCTCAACTGGTGGCATCGGCAGACACCCTGTGCCAACAGGTCAGGGCCACGCAACTCAACAAGGCCGCGCAGACACTGCCTCGGCTGATCGCCGAACTGACGACCGCGGCCTACCGCAATCCGTCCACGGAACTGTGGGCCGCCCTCGGCTCCGCCTACCGCACTGCCCACGACGTGACGGTCAAGCTCGGTTTCTACGACCTCTCCACCATCGCCCTCGACCGCATGGACTGGGCCGCCCAACGGGCCTCTGACCCGGTGCTCTCAGCCGTACGCCAGTACATGCGCGGCCTCGTCTACCACCGCGAAGGCGAGCACGCCATCGGCCTCCGTCTCGTGAACGCCGGCCACCACGTCCTCGCCCAGGCCGAGGACACTCCGGAATCGCTGGCCGTGGCCGGGCAGCTGCATCTCGGCGCCACAGTCATCGCCGCGCGCGCTCGTGACGAGGCTGCGGTGAAGACCCACCTGAGGGAAGCGAAGCAGATTGCCAAGCGGACCAGTGATGTCGAGCACGTGCACTGGCTCAGCTTCGGGCCAACGAACTGGGCTGCTCACGAGCTGTCGGCGCTTACGGAGCTGGGACAGTACGGAAAGGCCGTGGAGAAGGCGAAGGAGCTCCGCATGCCCGACTCCTGGCCCACATCTCGCCGAGCGTACGTGTGGATTGACCGGGGCCGCTGTGAGATGGAGACGGGCCGTACCGAGGCGGCTCTCACTTCGATCGCCGAAGCCCGAAGGTCGGCTCCGCAGCAGACCCGCTATCACCCGGGCGCACGCGCGACGATCGAGGGGCTCGTGCACCAGCAGCGTAAGACTCCGGACGCCTTGGGGTACATGTCCACATGGCTCGGCTTGTGACACCGGCTGTCACTGAGAAGTGACAGTTACTGCCCTTGCAGGTCAGCACTCTTGTCTCACAGCTGATCGACAGATGACGGCAGGGGTGGACAGTGCACACGCAGAGGATGAACACCGTAATCGCGGACTGGTTCGCGCACGCCCAGCAAGCCCCCGAGCAGGCCCAGCGGGAGTGGAGGGAGACCGGTGTCGCCCTGCTGCCGCTCGGCATCCGGTTCGTCGCTGTTCGCCTGGCTGAGGATCTCGTCCACGCTGCTGTGGACACCGCCCAGCCGCAGGAACTTGCTGCGCGACTGACCCGGCTGCTCAACGGCCCGGTCATCTTCGACGGTCGGACGATGGGTGGCACCTACTACGCCCTCATGCGGCCCCGCATCGGCAGCCCCTGGAAGCACCAGGACCTCGCACCACGCCTCGGGGTCGGCACGTACCTCGGCGTACCGAACCTCGACCGTAGGAAGCCGCCCGGCACGTACTGGACGGTGCTCCCACGGTTCGAAGGCGACCTGTGCGCGCCTCGCGCGGTGGAGTCCCTCATCGTCCACGCGGTCAGCGTCAGCCAGGAGCCAGAGCAGTGACCGCGCAGGCCAGAGGCTCAGAGGCAGACCCCGTGGAGGTCAGTGCAGCGGTGGTGCGGCATACCTACGACTGCGCCCGATGTAAGGCCATGGGCCGCATCTGCATCAAGGGACGCCGCCTGCGTCAGGCCCTGGCCGGCCGCCCGCAGCCGGCCAGGGCGCGCGTCAACGGCGGCCCGGGATGAGCGAGGGCGTCCGGTACTGCTCTCGCTGCGACATGCCGATCACCAAGCAGCATCCCGGCACGTCCACCGCGAAGAATTCCCTCTCGGGCGGGGGTGCCGTGGTCTGGATCCACACAGGCAGGTGCCCGGCACCGCCCCCGCTCACGCGCCGCTACCCCTACTAGGCCCCCGGTGCGGCCCTGGGGAGGGTCGCACCGGGACGGAGCGGCCCGCCCGCCGCCGACCACGGGGCCGGTCCGCCACCTCAGCAGCTGTTCGTGGCACCAGCTCACCGCACGGGCCCCGGTCTGCGTTGGAGCTGCAGCGACTCGGGCATCACGAGGGGTCACCATGCGGCGGGCTCGCACCACAGACACCAACGAGTGATCAAGCGGACAGTGTTGACGATGCTGGCGGTCACGAGAGCGTCGGGCATCACCGCTCTGGATATAGGGATCAAGTCCCCGGACGACTCAAGGCGTCAGCCCGACACCCACGTGACCGCCATCGCGACCGGCCTCTGCCACTCGAAGAGCTTGGGCGTACGCCTCTCAGGGATGTCGCTACCACCGGATTAGGACGGCTCCGACGCCGTGATCACACCAGACACACCGCAAGATCTTTTCACAGGCCGCAGTGCTGGCCTGCGGGTAGTCAGGAGGGGTATCGCTGAGGTTCCGCAGCCTTAAGCAGGCACTCACGGTCGTATGCGCTGATCACTCCGTCCGGAAGACTCTCGTCCTCCAACAACGCGCGCAGGGCAAAAGCGTGTGCGGCGAAGGC
>NZ_JBIBTX010000009.1:0-356750 GCF_043078805.1 Streptomyces sp. NPDC015345
GCACGCCGCACGAAGGCGTCGAAGTCGTCCAGCGTCCCGAGGTCGGGGTGCACGGCGTCGTGCCCGCCCTCCGGCGAACCGATCGCCCACGGCACACCCACGTCGTGCGGGCCCGGGGACAGGGAGTTGTTCGGGCCCTTGCGGTGGGTGGTGCCGATCGGGTGGATCGGCGGCAGATACACCACGTCGAAACCCATGTCCGCCACGGCGGGCAGCCGCTCGGCGGCCGTGCGGAACGTACCCGGGACCGGCGGCTCGCCCGCACGGACCACCGCGCCCTCCGAGCGCGGGAAGAACTCGTACCACGACCCGAACAGCGCCCGCTCGCGCTCCACGACGAGCGGGAACTCCGGTGAGACGGTGACCAGTTCGCGCAGCGGGTGGCGGTCGAGCGCCGACACCACCTCGGGGGTGAGGGCGGCCGCGAGGCGGGCCGCGGGCCGGCGGGCCGGATCGCGCAGGGCCTGCGCGGCGCCGAGCACGGCGGCCCGCCCGTCGCCGGGAATCCCGGCGGCGGCGCGTTCATGGAGGCGGGCGCCCTCCTCCAGGACGAGGTCGGTGTCGATGCCCGCCGGTATCTTGATCCGCGCGTGGTGGCGCCAGGTCGCGACCGGGTCGCCCCACGCCTCCACGGCGTAGGTCCAGCGGCCCTCGGCGTCCGGGGTGACGTCCGCGGCCCACCGGTCGGTGCCGGGCGCGAGCTCCCGCATCGGCGTCCAGGGCCCGGCGCGGCCCTCGGGATCGCGCAGCACGACATTGGCGGCGACCGCCTCATGCCCTTCGCGGAAGACGGTGGCGGACACCTGGAACGTTTCGCCCGGCACGGCCTTCGCCGGTTTTCGGCCGCAGTGGACGGCGGGCCGGACGTCCAGAACGGGGATGGTGGGCTGGGGGGTTGAGCCAAGAGGCATGTCTGACCGCTCCTGTCCGCGTGCACGGATACGGGGGTGTGGAGAGGTTCCGCGGCGCGTGCCGGCCGCGGTGTGCCGGAGTGCGTACCGCAGGAGCCTTCCCACACCCCCCGGGTGGGCAATCCGGCGCTTTGTTAACTACTAGTGCGTAACGGCACATGCAAGACCGGCCCCGACGCGAACGGTGTTCGAGGTCCGAAAATGCACTGTTCGGTACGGGACAGCCGCATATGCCCGAGGGGTGCTCGGCGGGGCGTCCGGGCGTCCGCCGCCCGGCAGGCACGTATGCCGCCGAGGGGCCCGCCCCGCGGCGACGCATGGCGCGGGCGCGCGCGACTGGCGTGTTTCTTCCCCACGGTGCCGGACCCGGGCAGCCGGGGGCGGTCAGGGCGCGTAGCCCGAGAGGATCCTGCCGTCGCCGGTGGCGGCGAAGAGGGCGCCGCCCGCGTACAGGGGCGCGCCGAGCGGCCGGCTGTCGTCGTACTCCGTCTTCCCTTCGGGGCGGGGGATGTTCTTCCTGCGGTACGAGTCCAGATCGTCGGCGGTGGAGCGGCCCCACATCTCGTACCGGCCCACGGCCAGCACCCGCTTGCCCGCAAGGGCCACCGCCCCGGTGTCCTGCGGGGCGCCGTAGCGCCAAAGGCGCCTGCCCGTACGCCAGTCGAAAGCCGACATGTAGTGCGTGACGGGGTCGTCGGCGTCGGGGTTGCGGGTCACCACCACCAGGACGCCCGCCTCGCCGACGACCGGGGGCAGCGCGGGCTCCAGGCCGGGGGCCAGCGTGCGGCGCGTGGCCAGGGTCGCCGGGTCGAGCTCGCGGATTCCCCGGGCGTCATGGTCCCAGCACAGCAGGGACGAGCGGTGGGAGAGCAGGCCGTAGCAGGGCTGCGCGGGGGCGGTGCGGACGGTCTCGCCGGTCTTCGCGGAGAGGGCGAGCACGCCCTTGCCCTCGATCGCCGCGTACAGCCGGCCGCCCTCGGCCAGGAGCGCGTGCTGGACCTTGGCGGGCAGGCGCGGTGACGTCCACAGCTCGCGGCCGTCCTTGGCCCGCCGGGCGCGGACATGGGCCTCGCCGGGCGCCGTCGCCTCGTCCGAGAAGCCGAACTCGGCGGTGTAGACCACCCCGTCCGCGTAGGTGAGCGCCATGACCGCCGTGCCCGAGGGCGCCGGCTTGCGCCAGCGTTCGGTGCCGGAGGACACGTCCACCGCGATCACGCCCCGCTCGCTGGGGACGTAGACCCGCTCGCCGTCGCTCTCCGGCGCCACGGTCTGGACGCCCTGGAGGGCGTCGGCGTCCGCCGCGAAGCCGCGCGAGGTCCAGCGGTGGCCGCCGGTCGCCGCGTCCAGGGCCGTCGCGGCGCCCTTGCCGTCCCGGCACACCAGCGTGGACGCCACGAGGACACAGCCGTGGCCCCGGTCGTCCAGGCTCTCGGGCCGTGCGACCGACCAGGGCCTCCAACCCTTGGGGCGGGCCGGGGCGCGGGTGGCGGCGGCCCCGAAGTCACCGGTGCGCCCGGGGTTTCCGTACTCGGTGACGATGCGGGGCGCGTTGCCGTCGCCGTCGCCGCTGCTTCCGGCGCCGGCGGAGCCGTTGCCGCCCGGGGCGCCCCCGTCGTCCCCCGGAAGCAGCACCGCCGCCAGCGTCACCGCGACGGCCGCCAGCGCCGTCGCGAGGATCCACGGCCGGCGGCGGGTGCTCACGGGGCCGGAAACCGCCGGGGCCCAGGGAGCCGGGGCGGGAGGCGGGGGCGCCGGCAGGAGCGGAGACCGGCCGCCCGTGGCCGTGGCGGTGTCGGCCGCCGCGAACGACGCGCGCGCCGCCGCCTGTTCGCAGCGCGCCACCGCCTCCCGGTGCTCGGCGAAGAGGGAGAGCACCGGAGCGGGCCAGGGCACGCCCGCCCTGGCGGCATCCGCGAGGCGGTCGGCGAGCCCGGCGGCGGTGGGCCGGTCGCCGGGCGCCCGGCGCAGGCAGTCGGTGACCACGTCGCGCAGGTCGTCGGGGACGCCGGAGAGGTCCGCGTCGCCCCGCGCGATACGGAAGATCACCGAGGCCAGTTCCTGGTCGTCGAAGGGGCCGCGCCCCGTCGCCGCGAAGCACAGCACCGCGCCCAGCGTGAACACGTCGGAGGCGGGCACCACCGCGTGACCGCCCTCGATCTGCTCGGGCGCCATGAAGCCGGGCGTGCCCACGACCATCCCGGCCGCCGTCAGCGCCGTCGCGTCGAAGGCCTGCGCGATGCCGAAGTCGATGAGCGTCGGGCCCTCCGGGGTGAGCAGCACGTTGCCCGGCTTCAGGTCGCGGTGCAGGACCTGCGCCGCGTGCACCGAGGCGAGCGCGCGGGCCAGACCGGCGCCGAGCGCGCGCACCGCGCCGGCCGGCAGCGGCCCGCACCGCCGTACCGTCTCCGCGAGCGAGGGCCCGGCGACGTACTCCGTGGCGAGCCACGGCACCTGGGTGTCCGCGTCCCCGTCGAGCAGTTCGGCCGTCCCCGGGCCCGACACCGCGCGCGCAGCCGCGATCTCGCGCCGGAAGCGGATCCGGAACTCCCGGTCGACGTCGAGGTCCGGCCGCACCGTCTTGACCGCGACGAGCGGCGCGCCGGGCCGTGCCGCGCGGGCGAGATACACCTCGCCCATGCCGCCCGCGCCGATCAGGGCCAGCAGCCGGTACGGGCCGACGTGGCGCGGCGGCCCGGACAGGGGGTCGAGCACGGCTCCTCCAAAGGGTGCGGGGCGTGGGGCGCGGGGCTCAGGAGGGCAGTTCGACCGAGACGACGGTCCCCTGGTCGTACACGATCGTGGCGATCCCGCCGAGCGGCAGGACCGTCGGCGGCTTCGGCAGGTCCGCGAGGACCGTGCCGGTGTCCTGCGGCGGCTCCGGGCGGCGGTCGCCGGGCGCGCCGGGGACCTTGACGCCGCGCACCTCGCCCGACTTGGTGAGCGGCACGGTGCGCAGGGTGGTGTTGTCGGCGGTCAGGGCGCGGTCGCCGATGACCAGCGCCCCGGAGGAGACGGGGCGCTCGATGACGTAGTCGACGACGGAGAGGCGTTCCTCGCGGGTGACGCGGCCGTTCTTCGGGTCGGCCACGAGCAGCCTGCCGCCCGTCGTGTCGTACGCGAGGGCGGCGTCCGGGGTGACCGCGCTCACCACGATGTCCAGGCCCGGGTGCCCGTCGGAGCCGATCGGCGGGGCCTTGAAGCCGAACTTCCCCTCGACCGCGAGCGTACGGGGGTCAAGGCGCGTCACGCGGGTCTGCGGGTCGGCGGTCGGGTCATCGAACTCCCCGGTGTCGCCGATGACCTGGGAGCACAGGAGCTGCCCCGACGCGGGCTCCGCCATGAGGGTGCGGCACTGGCCGTCGTCGTAGGCGCCGCCCACCCGGTCGCCCTTCTTCTCGTCGAGCGCGATGACCCCGTCCTCGGAGTCCGCGTAGACGACGCCGTCATGGGCGAGCGCGGCCGTGTAGCCGCCCTGCTCGGCCTTGGCGAGTGTCTTGGTGGCGAGGTCGTACGTCCACACGGGGTCGTCGCCGCGTCCTTCGCGGGGGAAGGCCTGGACCGTGGCCCCCAGAGGGCCGTCCGGGCCGCCCGGCTTGCCCTCCGAGGAGACGATCAGGTGGTCGTCCGTGAGCAGCGCTCCGGTGACCTTCTTGCCGGCAGGCGCGCCCACGGTCCACCGCACGTCACCGGAGCGGGACTCCCGCACCTGCAACCGCCCCTTGTACGCGATGACGGTCGTCCCGCCGCGCACGACGGGGTCCTGGTCGTCGCCCGGCATGAAGAGCGCCCCGGTCGGGCCGAGATACGCCTCGCCGTTCGTGCCGCGGTCCTCGGCCGAGCGGCCGTCGGAGGTCCACAGGCTGTGCCCGTCGGCGGCGTCGCGCGCCTCGTACGTGCCATTGGTCAGCAGGCACACCACCGCCTCGGTGTCGGCCGCGCACTTCAGCGGCGTGTGGCTGAACGTGGCCCGCCACGGCTGCCAGCCCTTGGGCCGCTGTTCCTCGTACTGCGGGACCAGGCCGCTGCGGTCGGCGGTGCCGGACGCGTCGACCCCGGCGCGGGCGACGAACTGGGCGCGGGAGAGGGACGGTCCGTCGGCCCCCGGCGTCCTGGACCCCGTGGCGCCCGCGCTCCCCGCGCCCTCGCCGTCCGCCCCGGCTCCGGAGCCGCCGCCGCGCAGGGCGAGCAGCGCGCCGACGGCGGCGCCCGCCACGGCCACGGCGGCGATGACGGCGACCGCGCCACGGCGTCCGAGGCCGCGCCTGGCGGACGGCGGCGGGGCGGAACTCATGGTGGGCAGGCCGTGCACCTCGGAGCTCTGCGCGGAGGCGGCCGGGGCCGGGGTCCAGGTGGGGACCTGCGTCGGCGGGTGCGCGGGGGCGGCCGCGGGCCGCGCGGGCAGGGGCAGCAGGGGCCGCCCCGAGGCGCACACCTGCTCGACGTCGCGGCGCACCTCGGCGATGGCGGTGAGCACGGCCGCGGGCCACAAGGAGCCGCCGCCTTCGTCGGCTGCTTGGTCGGCACCGTCACCGTCGCCGCCGTCGCCGTCCCGCAGGGCCGTCAGCCGGACGGCCAGCTCCGCCGGTTCCGGCCGCTGGGCCGGGTCCGCTCTCAGGCAGGACGCGACGACGTCCCGCAACGGCGCCGGTACGCCGCCAAGTTCGGCCTCGGCGCGCGCGACGCGGTACAGCACCGCGGCCACCGGGCCGTCCCCGAACGGGTCGGCGCCGGACGCCGCGTACGCCAGGACCGAACCGAGGCAGAACACGTCCGAGGCGGCCACCACATGGCGCCCGCCCGCCACATGCTCGGGGGACATGAAGCCGGGCGTGCCCACGAGCAGGCCCGTCGACGTCATCGTGGTCGCGCCGAGCGCCCGCGCGACACCGAAGTCGATGAGCTTCGGCCCCGCCGCGCCGAGCAGCACGTTCGCCGGTTTCAGGTCGCGGTGCAGGGCCCCCGCCGCGTGCACGGCCGCCAGCGCGCGGGCCACCCCGGCGCCCAGCGCGGCGACGGACGCGACCGGCAGCGGGCCGTGCCGCCGCACGGCCTCGGCGAGGTTCGGCCCGGCGACGTACTCCGTGGCGAGCCACGGCTGCCCGGCGTCCGCGTCACCGGCGACGACATGCGCGACGTAGGGACTGTCCACGGACCTCGCGACGGATATCTCGCGCCGGAACCGGTCCCGGAACGGTGCGTCGCCCGCGACATCCGCGCGGATGGCCTTGACGGCGACGAGCGCGTCCGGTTCGTAGGGCCCCGGCGTGGCCAGGAACACCTCGCCCATGCCGCCGGAGCCCAGCCGGGCCAGCGTCTCGTACGGCCCCACCCGCAGCGGCGAAGTCTCCCGCAACCGGCCGATCATGCGCCCCACCCCCCGGTGGTTCTGTTGTCAATTCCTGTGACGCGTCAGCACATCGCAGATTACAGCGGGTAGGGGGCCGACCGCGGCGTACGCGACTGGAACGCGGGGGATGGCGCGTGGCACGCGAGGCGTGCGCCCCGTGCGCCGTGGTGGCGGACGGCGGCCCGCCGCTACCTTCGTGTGGCGTAGGCCGATATGTGCCGCACCTCTGTGCATTGCAGCGAATTCCTGTGAATCCCCGTGAAACCCCGCGAAGGTGGAGACCGTGAAGGCAATCCGTCGTTTCACCGTCCGTCCCGTCCTTCCCGACCCCCTCGGCCACCTCGCCGAGCTGGCCCGCAATCTGCGCTGGTCCTGGCACCCACGCACCCGTGAACTCTTCCGGTCCGTCGACCCGGGCCTGTGGGAGGCGTCCGGCTGCGACCCGGTGCGGCTGCTCGGCGGCGTCCCGCCCGCGCGCCTCGCCGAACTCTCCCGCGACGAGGACTTCCTGCGCCGCCTCGGCGAGGCCGCGGGCGACCTGCGGGAGTACGTCACCGGGGAGCGCTGGTACCAGCAGCGGGCAGGAGGATCCGCGCACCTGCCGCGCGCCATCGCGTACTTCTCACCGGAGTTCGGCATCACCGCCGCCCTGCCGCAGTACTCCGGAGGCCTCGGCATCCTCGCCGGGGACCACCTCAAGGCCGCCAGCGACCTCGGCGTCCCGCTCATCGGCGTCGGCCTGCTCTACCGGCACGGCTACTTCCGCCAGTCGCTCTCCCGCGACGCCTGGCAGCAGGAGCACTATCCCGTCCTCGACCCGAACGAACTGCCCCTGACCCTGCTCCGCGAGACGGACGGCACCCCCGCCCTCGTGGCGCTCGCCCTGCCCGGCGGACGCTCGCTGCGCGCCCACGTCTGGCAGGCGCAGGTCGGCCGCGTACCGCTGCTGCTGCTCGACTCCGACGTGGAGGAGAACGACCGCGGCGAGCGCGACGTCACCGACCGGCTCTACGGCGGCGGCAGCGAGCACCGGCTGCTCCAGGAGATGCTCCTCGGCATCGGCGGGGTGCGCGCCGTACGGACGTACTGCCGGCTGACCGGCCACCCCGAACCGGAGGTCTTCCACACCAACGAGGGGCACGCGGGCTTCCTCGGCCTGGAGCGCATCCACGAACTGACCGGCCCCGCCGTGGGCTTCGACACCGCCCTGGAGGCCGTCCGCGCCGGGACCGTCTTCACCACCCACACGCCCGTCCCCGCGGGCATCGACCGCTTCGACCGGGAGCTGGTCGCCCGCCACTTCGGGACCGACGCCGAACTGCCGCGCGTCGACGTCGGCGACATCCTGCGGCTCGGCATGGAGACCTACCCCGGAGGCGAGCCCAACCTCTTCAACATGGCCGTGATGGGCCTGCGCCTGGGCAGCCGCGCCAACGGCGTCTCCACCCTGCACGGCGCGGTCAGCCGCGAGATGTTCGCCGGCCTGTGGCCGGGCTTCGACCCCGAGGAGATCCCGATCACCTCGGTCACCAACGGCGTGCACGCCCCGACCTGGGTCGCCCCCGAGGTCCTCGCGCTCGGCGCCCGCCAGATCGGCGAACGGCGCACCGAGGACGCCCTGTCGGTGGGCGGCTCCGACCGCTGGGACGCGGTGGCCGACATCCCCGACACCGACATCTGGGAGCTCCGCCGCACCCTGCGCGGGCAGCTCGTCGACGAGGTCAGGCGGCGCCTGTACGCCTCCTGGCGCCAGCGCGGCGCGGCCACCGCCGAGCTGGGCTGGATCGACGACGTCCTCGACCCCGACGTCCTCACCATCGGCTTCGCGCGCCGCGTCCCCTCGTACAAGCGGCTGACGCTCATGCTGCGCGACCGCGACCGGCTGATGGAGCTGCTGCTGCACCCCGAGCGGCCCCTCCAGATCGTCGTCGCGGGCAAGGCGCACCCGGCGGACGACGGCGGCAAGCGGCTCATCCAGGAACTGGTGCGCTTCACCGACGACCCGCGCGTGCGCCACCGCGTCGTGTTCCTGCCGGACTACGGCATGGCCATGGCACAGAAGCTCTACCCGGGCTGCGACGTGTGGCTGAACAATCCGCTCAGGCCCCTGGAGGCATGCGGGACCAGCGGCATGAAGGCCGCCCTGAACGGCGCGCTCAACCTCTCGGTCCTGGACGGCTGGTGGGACGAGTGGTTCGAGCCCGACTTCGGCTGGGCGATCCCCACGGCGGACGGCGCCGCCACCGACGACGAGCGCAGGGACGACCTGGAGGCCGCCGCGCTCTACGACCTCCTTGAGCGCCGCGTCGCCCCCCGCTTCTACGAGCGGGGCCCCGACGGGCTGCCCGACCGGTGGATCGAGATGGTCCGCAGGACGCTGACCCGGCTCGGCCCGAAGGTCCTTGCGGGCCGCATGGTGCGCGAGTACGTCGAGGAGCTGTACGCCCCCGCCGCCCGCGCCCACCGCGCGCTCGACGTCACGGCCGCAGGCGAGCTTGCGGCGTGGAAGGCCCGGGTGCGCGCGGCCTGGCCGCGGGTGACCGTCGACCACGTGGAGGCCTCGGCGACGGGTGCCACCGCCGAACTGGGCGCCACGCTCGCCCTGCGGGTGCGCGTGCACCTCGGCGAGCTGACCCCCGACGACGTGGAGGTCCAGGCGATCGCGGGCCGCGTCGACCCGGAGGACCGCATCACCGGCGCCACGCCGGTGCCGCTGAAGCCGGTCGGCGGGCCCGACCAGGAGGGGCGGCGGGTGTACGAGGGGCCGCTCGCGCTGGACCGGACGGGGTCGTTCGGGTACACGGTGCGGATCCTTCCGGCGCACCGGCTGCTTGCGGACGGGGCCGAGCTGGGACTGGTGACCGTGCCGTCGGAGGCCACCGGTGAGGCGGCGGGGGTACTGCTGCGGTGAACGCGAAAGGGGCGGCGCCCCGTCGGACGCCGCCCCTTTCCCGGGGGGTACTGCCTGCTACCTGCTACTTGACGTTGACGCCGGTCCAGGCCGCGGCCACGCGCTTGTACTCGGTGGAGTCCGCGCCGTACAGGTCCTTCGCGGCACGCAGCGTGCCCTTGCGGGCCGCCTTGTAGTCCGTGGTCGACGTGAAGTACGTCGTCAGGGCCTTGTACCAGATCTTCTCGGCCTTGGCGCGTCCGATGCCAAGGACCTTGGAGCCGTCGGCGGTCGGCGAGTTGTACTGGACGCCGTTGATCCGCTTCTTGCCGCTGCCCTCGGACAGCAGGTAGAAGAAGTGGTTGGCGATGCCCGAGGAGTAGTGGACGTCGACGTTCCCGGCGCCGGCCTTCCACTTGTCCAGGGAGCCGCCGTCCTTGCTCGGCTTGTCCATGTAGCGCAGCGGGGTGCCGTCGCCGTTGATGTCGATCTTCTCGCCGATGAGGTAGTCACCGACGTCCTTGGGGTTCTTGGCCCTGAACTCCACGGCGGTGGCGAAGATGTCGGAGGTGGCTTCGTTGAGGCCGCCGGACTCGCCGCTGTACTCCATGTTGCCGGTCGCCGAGGTGACGCCGTGCGTCATCTCGTGGGCCGCGACGTCGATCGAGGTGAGGGGCTTCTTGTTGCCCTCGCCGTCGCCGTACGTCATGCAGAAGCAGCTGTCGTCCCAGAAGGCGTTGACGTAGTTGTTGCCGAAGTGGACCCGCGACGTGGCGCCCTTGCCGTCGCCGTTGATGCCCTTGCGGCCGTGCACGGCCTTGTAGTAGTCCCAGGTGAGCTGGGCGCCGTAGGCGGCGTCGACGGCGGCGGTCTGCGCGCTGGAGGGCTTGCCGTTGCCCCAGACGTCGTTGGCGTCCTTGAAGAGCTTGCCCGCGCCGCTCTCCGCGTGCTTCAGGTCGAAGGTGCGGTGGCCGCCGCGGGCCTTGTCGGTCAGCTCGTAGCCGCTCGCGACCTTCTTGGAGCCGACCTTCACCTTGCCGCTGTACTGGCTGTTGCCGGTGCCGTTCTCGATCTCCTGGTGCTGGTACAGCTTCTTGCCGGTCGTGGCGTCCGTGATGACGTGGAGCCGGCTGGGCGTGCCGTCCTTCTGCACCCCGGTGACGACCGTCTCGTACGCGAGGACGGGCTTGCCGGAGGCGGCCCAGATCACCTTGCGCGGGGCCTGTGCGTCGGCCTGCGCGGTCTTCGCCTTCGCGGCGGTCGACTCGGCGGACCTCGCCACGGAGGACTTGGGCTGCTCGGCCTGTGTGGAGGCCACCTTGACGGTGGCCTCGGTCGCCTTGGTGACGCCCTTCGGCTCGCCGTTCCTCGCGGTGTGCACGACGAGGTCGCCGCCGAGGACGGGCAGGCCGTCGTAGGTGCGCTCGTAGCGCGTGTGGGTCGTGCCGTCGCGGTCCTTGACGACGTCGCGGACGACGAGCTTCTCCTTGGCGCCGAGGCCGATGCGCTCGGCGGTCGCCGATCTGTCGGCGTTCGCGTCCTGGAGGAGGTCCGCGCGGGCCGTCGCCGAGAGGGCGACGGGGGAGCCGGACGGCTCGGTGTCCTGCTCCGGCTGGGCGGAGGCGCCGGTGGTCAGTCCGGCGGTGAGCAGCGCTCCTGCCGCGACGGCGGTGGCTATCGCGAGCGTCGAGCGCTTGGCGGATATACGAGAGGTCACGCGGGCTCCATCTGTGGGGGCCTGGACGGCATGGAGGGCCGCCCAGGGCAGAAAAAGACGCGATGCGGATGTGCGGAGTGGTGCCGCACGTGCAGCGTGTTGCGGGGAAGCGTGTCATTCGAGCCAGGTACATGTCAGCATTTTGGCTGGATGTTGGCCGGATATGGTCCGTTGAGCGATGGTCGACATACGTAATGCGAACAGGGCGTGAACGTGCCCGGCCGCCACAACACGCGCGCCGCCCCGGGGAGTCGATCACCCGGGGCGGCGGCGTGTCTGTGTGCTGGGCGGAACTCGCGCTGGGCGCGGGGCCTACGGGAAGGTGACCTTCCAGCTGTTGATGTAGCCCGTGTCCTGCGCGGCCTTGTCCTGGACCTTCAGCTTCCAGGCGCCGTTGGCGACCTCCGATGAGGCGTTGACCGTGTACGTCTCCTTGACGTTGTCCGCCGAGTCCGAACTGCTCGTCGGCTTCAGCGGGTAGACCGTGCCGTCGGGGGCCACCAGGTCGACCTGGAGGTCACCGCGCCAGGTGTGCACGATGTCGACGCCGACCTTCAGGGCGCTGGGCGCGTTGCCGGTGCGTCCGGTGACGTTGACCGTGGAGGTGACCGCGGCGCCGTTGTCGGGAATGGAGACGTCCGTGGTGTTCTCGAAGGAGGTGCCGCCGGGCTCCTCGCCGCCGGGGCGGGCGCCGACGTTCACGGCGGCCCAGGCGTGGGCGACCGCCTTGTACTCGGTGCTCGTCGTGCCGTACAGCTCACCGGCGACCGCGAGCGTCCCGGTGCGGGCCGCCGCGTAGTTGGTCGTCGTCGTGAACTTCGTGGTGAGCGCCTTGAACCAGATCAGCGACGCCTTGTCCCGGCCGATGCCGGTCACCGGCAGGCCGTCGGAGGTCGGCGAGTCGTACTGGACGCCGTTGATCTCCTTCTTGCCGCTGCCCTCGCTGAGCAGGTAGTAGAAGTGGTTGGCGACGCCCGACGAGTAGTGGACGTCGATGCCGCCTATCCCGGAGTACCACGAGTCCTTGGACGAACCGTCCTTGCTCGGCTTGTCCATGTAGCGCAGCGGGGTGCCGTCGCCGTTGATGTCGATCTTCTCGCCGACGTTGTAGTCGCCCTTGTCCTGCGCGTTGTTGGCGTTGAACTCGACGGCCGCCGCGAAGATGTCCGAGGTGGCCTCGTTCAGGCCGCCGGACTCGCCGCTGTAGGTCATGTTGCCGGTCGCGGCCGTCACGCCGTGCGTCATCTCGTGGGCCGCCACGTCGATGGAGGTGAGCGGCTTGGCGTTGCCCGCGCCGTCGCCGTACGTCATGCAGAAGCAGCCGTCGGACCAGAACGCGTTGACGTAGTTGTTGCCGTAGTGGACCCGGGAGTACGCGCCGACGCCGTCCCCGCGGATGCCGCTGCGGCCGTGCACGTTCTTGTAGTAGTCCCAGGTCAGCGCGGCGCCGTAGTGGGCGTCGGCGCCGGCGGTCTCCAGGTTGGCGGGCAGGCCGTTGCCCCACACGTCGTCGGCGCCCGAGAAGAGGGTGCCGGTGCCGGAGGTGCCGCGGTTCAGGTTGTACGTCTTGTGGTTGCCGCGGGTGGTGTCGGTGAGCGTGTAGTTCGACCCCGACTGGGCGGTGCCGAGGGGCACCTGACCGCTGTACTGGGTGTTGCCCGTGCCGTTCTCGATGCCCTGCCACTGGAAGAGCTTCTTGCCGGTGGCGGCGTCCGTGACGACGTGCAGCTCGTTCGGCGTGCCGTCGTGCTGGAGACCGCCGACCACGGTCTCGTACGCGAGGACCGGCTCGCCCTTGGCCAGCCACACGACCTTGCGCGGCGCCCGGTCCGCGTCCGTCTTCTTCGAGCCCTCGGCCTTCGCGGCGCTCAGCGCCTGCTTCTCCGCGGCCGACGCCTTGACCTCGGCGCTCATGTCGATGCCCTTGAGCCGCGCCTTGGCGGCCTTGGTGACGCCCTCGGTCTTCCCCGACTTGGCGGTGTCGACGATCAGGTCGCCGCCGAGGACGGGCAGGCCGTCGTAGGTGCGCTCGTAGCGGGTGTGGACCGTGCCGTCACGGTCCTTGGTGACGTCGCGGACGACGAGCTTCTCCTTGGCGCCGAGACCGAGGTCCTTGGCGGTGTCCGCCTTGGTGGCGTTGGCGTCACGGATGAGCTCGGCGCGCTGGGCGGGGGAGAGCTTGGCGGCGAGCGCGCCGGGGTCGACCTTCCCGAGCCTCTGGGTCGCGGTGGGGGACTTCGCCGCGGGGTCGTCGGCCGAGGCGGGGCCCGCCTGGACGGCGACGGCCAGCAGGGCGGCGACTGCGGAGAGGGCGCCGACGGCGGTCGCGCGGGTGCGGGCCGAACGGCGGTGGGAGGTCGGTCTGTGGGAGGTGTTTCTCAACACGGACTCCTTCTGCGCGGCCGCGGGGTGGCGCGGCCAGAGCTACCGGGCGGCTGGATCGCCGTCCGGGCAGAGCGGGGGCGGTACGCAGAACTTGGGCGGTACGCGGAACTGGGCGTTGCACAAGGGGCATTGCGTGAAGAGAAACCGTCGCGTTGTTGAAAGCCGTGCGGCGGTCGAGGGGAAGAGTGGCACCGGAGCCGTGTCTCTGTCAGGAGCGCATCAAGAGTTGGCCGGAATTAGTCCGTTGGCCGGTTGGGCGCGTTCGTTATGCGGAGTGGTGGCCGGAGGGTGGGGCGACTCCGGTGCGGGCGGCCCGTGCGCGGTCAGGCACTCCTCTCGCGCACGGTGCGCTGCTCGAAGCTCAGCCAGCTGATCCGCCCGTAGCCCGCGGGCGCGGGTCGATCCACAACGCCTCGCCGACCGCGCACAGTTCGCCCCGCGCCGTGGCCACCGCCACGCCCATCGTGTGCTTGCGGCCCGTCGTGGCCGTCGGCCAGGCGTACGTGATGTGGTCCTCGCCGGTGGCCACCGGGCGCAGCAGTGTCGCCGTGAGCGAGGCCGTGACCGCGCCGGGCCGCAGCGTGCCGACGTGGATCCCGGCCCAGGCCGTCGGGCAGTCGAGGACGGCCCAGAGCAGCTCCGCCCGCAGCAGTCCCCGCGCGTCCGCGAACGCGGGGTGCGGGGTCCAGGCGGTCGCCACCATGTCGCTGCCCGGCACCCGCGCGCAGTGCTGGCGCAGGCCCCGGTCCGGCGGCCGGTGCCCGCAGCCGAAGCAGTCCACCGACGTCCCGTCCACGGCGAGGCCGGTGAGCCCGCCGGCATGGAACGCCTCGGTCGCCGCCCGGGCCCGCTCCAGGGACGGCGCCGGCGGCACGTCGGCCACGGACACGGCGGGAGCCGGCGTCGCCGTCGCCAGCACGGCGTCCGCCCGGCCGGTCAGCCGGGCGCCGCCGCCGTCCAGTTCCGCGAGCCTCAGCGGTACGCCGACCGGGGTCGCGGCCCGGAAGTCCACCCGGACGGTGCCGGCCGACGCGCACCCGGCGAGCAGCCCCGCGACGTACCCCCCGAAGGCGACGTCCGGGTACCCCTGGTACTGCGTGGGAATGGTGCACATGCCGTGGGACCGTTCACGGACAGCCTCCGCGACCGCCTGCGACACGCCGCCGCGCGCCCCTGGTCCCCTCGACGCATCCGCGTTCGTGCCCGTGCCCGTGCCCGCGTCCGTCATGCCGTCAGCTCAACTCCCCGCCCATGGTGCCGTCATGTGCTCGTCTCCCCGCCGGTTCTCCCGTGCCCTCAGCCCACCACACTCTCCCGCCACGCACGGTGCAGGTCAGCGAACGAGCCGGCCCCCCCGATGAGTTCGGTGGGGCTGCCGTCCTCCACGATGCGGCCGTGCTCCATGACCAGGACCCGGTCGGCGATCTCCACCGTGGAGAGCCGGTGGGCGATCACCACGGCGGTGCGTCCGCGCAGCACCGTGTGCATGGCGCGCTGCACGGCGCGCTCGCCCGGGATGTCCAGGGAACTGGTCGCCTCGTCGAGGATCAGCACCGCCGGGTCGGCGAGCAGCGCCCGTGCGAAGGCCACCAACTGCCGCTGCCCCGCCGAGATCCGGCCACCGCGCTTGCGTACGTCCGTGTCGTAGCCGTCGGGGAGCGCCGCGATGAAGTCATGGGCGCCGATGGCCTCGGCGGCGTGCTCGATCTCCTCGCGGGTGGCGTCGGGGCGGCCGATGGCGATGTTCTCGGCGACCGTCCCGGAGAACAGGAACGCCTCCTGCGTCACCATGACCACCCCGCGCCGCAGCTCCGCACCGGCCAGCTCCCGCAGATCGACGCCGTCCAGGAGGACGCTGCCCTCCGTCGGGTCGTAGAAGCGGGCCAGCAGCTTGGCCAGCGTCGACTTGCCCGCACCGGTCGAGCCGACCACGGCGACGGTCTGCCCGGCGGGCAGCGTCAGGTCGAAACGGGGCAGCACCTCACCGCCCGTGCGGTAGGCGAACCGCACCCCGTCGAAGCGGACCTCGCGGCCCGGGTGCGCCGACTCCAGCGCGGGCAGCGGACGTGCGGCGGAGGCCTCCGGCTCCGGCACGGTCGGGGTCTGGGCGAGCAGCCCCGCCACCTTCTCCAGGGAAGCCGCCGCCGACTGGTAGGAGTTGAGGAACATGCCGAGCCGGTCGATCGGGTCGTAAAGCCGCCGCAGGTACAGCACGGCGGCGGCCAGCACACCGAGCGCGAGGCCGCCCTCCGCGACGCGGTGCGCGCCCCACAGGACGATCCCGGCCACGGCGACGTTGGCGACCAGGCGGGAGCCGATGACATAGCGGGCCATCTCCAGGATGGCGTCGCCGTTGCTCCGCTCGTGGCGGCTGTTGAGCGCGGCGAACTCCGCGTCGTTGGCCCGCTCCCTGCGGAAGGCCCGCACCGGCCGGATGCCGTTCATGGTCTCCGCGAACTTCACGATGACGGCGGCGATCGCGGTCGAGCGGTTGCGGAACATCACCCCGGCGCGCCGCTGATAGAGGCGTACGAGGCCGTAGAGCGGCACGAAGGACGCCACCGCGAGCGCGCCGAGGCCCAGGTCGAGCCAGAGCAGCATCGCCGAGATGTAGACGAAGGAGAGCAGGACCGTGATGAGTTCCTGGAGACCCTCGCTGAGCAGTTCGCGCAGCGACTCCACGTCGGTGGTGGAGCGGGAGATCAGCCGCCCGGAGGTGTACCGCTCGTGGAAGTCGACGCTGAGCGCCTGGGCGTGCCGGAAGATGCGCCCGCGCAGATCGAGCAGCACGTCCTGGTTGACGCGCGCGGAGGCGACGATGAAGGCGTACTGGAGGGCACCCGACGCGCCCGCGCAGAGCAGATAGCCCACGGCGACCGCGATGAGCGGGCCGTAGTCGTCGGCGCGCACGGCCGGCACGCCCCGGTCGATGGCGTACGCGACGAGGAGTGGCCCGGCCTGCACGACGGCCTGCTGCACGAGCAGCAGGACCGCGGCGAGGACGACGCGCCCGCGCAGCGGCGAGAGCAGCGAGCGCAGGAGGGCGCGGGTGGCGCCGGGCGGCGCGGGAAGGTCGTCCTTGTCGAAGGGGTCGTCGGCGTTCGCGGAGTGCGGGTCCGGCACGGCGCTCGGAGGTGCTTCGGCTCCGGAGCCCTCGGGGCCCGAGGGCTTCGTGGTCCGCGACGTGGACGTCGACGTCGACGTCGACGAGGTGGTCATCGGGCAGCCTCCTCGGCGGTGCGGTCGGCGGTGACGGTGTTGTCGGCCGTGTCATCGGGGGTGTCGTCGGTGGTGTCGGCCCCTGACATCAGCCAGGCGTACTCCGCGTTCTCCCGCAGTAGTTCCTGGTGGGTGCCGACAGCGGTGATGCGCCCGCCCGACAGCAGCGCGACACGGTCGGCGAGCTGCACCGTGGACGGGCGGTGCGCGACGATCAGCGCGGTCGTGTCCGCGAGGACCCGTCGCAGAGCCGCCTCCACGAGCGCCTCCGTATGGACGTCGAGCGCGGAGAGCGGGTCGTCCAGGACCAGGAAGCGCGGGCGGCCCACCACCGCGCGGGCCAGCGCGAGCCGCTGGCGCTGACCGCCGGACAGGCTCAGGCCCTGCTCACCGACCTGCGTGTCCGTGCCCTGCGGCAGGGCGTGCGCGAAGTCGGCCTGCGTCACGTCGAGCGCCCGCGCCAACTCGGCCTCCCCTGCGGCCTCTTCGGCACCCATCAGGACGTTCTCCCCGACCGTGGCGGAGAACAGCGTGGGCTCCTCGAAGGCCACGGAGACCAGCGTGCGCAGCCGCTCGCGGTCCATCGCGGTGATGTCCTCGCCGTCCAGCGTGATGCGGCCACCGCTCACCTCGTGCAGGCGCGGCACCAGCGCGGTGAGCGTCGTCTTGCCGCTGCCGGTCGCGCCGACCAGGGCCATCGTCTCGCCGGGGCGGATATGGAGGTCGATGCCGCTGAGGACCGGCGGCGCGTCCGGCGGTGCGTCGGGATATCGAAACGCCACGTCGTGGAAGCGCAGCCCGCCGTCCGGGCGGGTCCTGCCGTCGGTGGAAGCGGCCGTCTCGTCTTTCGTGTCCGGGCGGGCCCCGTCGCCGCCGGCGGAAGCGGCCGGCTCCCCCTCCGCGCTTCGGCCGACGGCACACGCGTCCGCGGCACCCTCCGGCTTGGCGTCCATCACCTCGAAGTACCGCTCCGTGGCCGTCGCCGACTCCTGCGTCATCGCGAGCAGGAAACCGATCGACTCCACCGGCCAGCGCAGCGCCAGCGCCGTCGACAGGAACGCGACCAGCGTGCCCGCGGACAGGTCGCCGTCCGCGACCCGCACCGTGCCGAGCACGAGCGCCGCCCCGATCGCGGCCTCCGGCAGAGACATGATCACCGCGTAGATCGCCGCGAGGATCCGGGCCTTGGCCAGCTCCGTGCCCCGCAGTGTGTGCGACAGTTCGCGAAACGCCCGCGCCTGGCTGCGGTGGCGGCCGAAGCCCTTGATGATGCGGATGCCGAGCACGCTCTCCTCGACGACCGTCGTCAGATCGCCGACCTGGTCCTGCGCGCGCCGCGCCACCGCGGTGTAGCGCCCCTCGTAGTACGCGCAGACGATCACCATCGGCGCCACGGGCGCAAGCAGCACAAGGCCGAGCAGGAAGTCCTGGCCCAGCAGGATGACCACGCCGACCAGGATCGTCGCGCCGTTCACCAGCAGGAACGTCAGCGGAAAGGCGAGGAACATGCGCAGCAGCATCAGATCCGTCGTGCCGCGCGAGAGCAACTGCCCCGACGCCCACCGGTCGTGGAAGGCCACCGGGAGCCGCTGGAGATGGCGGAAGAGGTCCGCCCGCATGGAGGCCTCCACACGCGCCAGCGGCCGGGCGACGAGCCAGCGCCGCAGCCCGAAGAGCAAGGCCTCCGTCACCCCGAGCGCGAGCAGCAGAAGCGCCCCCAGCCACACCCCCGCGCCGTCCCCGTCGGCCACCGGGCCGTCCACCATCCACTTCAGTACGAGGGGGAAGAGCAGCCCCGTACAGGAGGCGACGACGGCCACGACGGCCGCGGTGACGAGGCGGGCCCTGACCGGGCGCACATACGGCCACAGGCGCAGCAACGACCGTACGGTGGACCGCCCCTCGGCAGGGGCGGCTGAGGCGGGGGCATCTGATTTCGGCATCAAGAGCGAGCCTACGGACGGCCACTGACAGAGCCCACCGAGTTTTGGCCCGTACGCGGTACTCCGCTGGTCGTAGGTCCAGGCGGGCCCGAGGCGTACAGCAGGGGCATCGTCGGCTGAGCCGCGATGCCCCTGAAAGGGGCGCGGGGAACTTGCGCGATCAGCCACGAACCACCCGCGGCCGACTGGTCAGCGCTCAGGCGGCTTCCCACAGCGCCGGGGTGCTGGGCGGCTCCCAGCCCTGCTGCGCCTGATGCGGCTGCAAGCACCGGTACGTGGCGCCGCCGTACGTGACCGAGTCACCCGCCGCGTACACCTTGCCGGCAGCCCACGTGCCGCCCGGCTCGGGCTCACCGGGACCAGGGCCCGGGTCGCCGCCCCCCGTGGTCCTCAGCGTCAGCCCGAACTGCTGGAGCAGCGGGTTGATCGGCTGGTGGAAGGTCGTGCCACCGCTGCGGCAGTTGCCCGAGCCGCCCGAGGTGACGCCCTGCGCCTGGCTGCCGGAGATGTAGGAGCCGCCCGAGTCACCGGGCTCCGCGCAGACCGTCGTCCTGGTCACGCCGCTGATGGTGCCCTCGGGATAGGTGACGCTGGTGTTGTGCTGCGAGATCGTGCCGCAGTGCCACCCCGTAGTGGAGCCGGACCGGCAGATCGACGCACCCACCGGGGACTGCGTGGAGCCCCCGACGCCGACCCGCTGGCCCCCCGGGCCCTTCACGTACGGGGTGGCGGTCCACTGTGAATTCGTGGCGACCCAGGCCATGTCCCTGCCGGGGAAGATGGAAGCCTGGAACGTGCCCTGGGCCACCCGGTTGTAGCCGGTGGTCGCCGTGCCCGCGCGTCCGCAGTGCCCCGCCGTGGCGAAGCCCTGCTGGGCGCCCTTGGTGACGGAGAAGCCGATGGAGCAGCGCCCGCCTCCCATGTAGTACGGGTCGCCGCCCACCAGGTCGTACAGCGGACGCGGCCGCTCGCGCGTCTCCTGGACGCGTACGAGGGAGGAATCCACGCCCGCGGCGGAGACGAGGGAGGTGGCGGCGGCGGCCTTGACGGCGCGCACCACGACCGCGTTGGAGCGCACGTCGACGTACCAGACGGGCGCGTCGCGCGTCGCCGTCTTCTTCGCCGCCCGGTCGAGGCGGGCCTTCGCGGCGTCGAGGCGGGCGACGGAGTGCCGCACGACCTCGGCGTTCGCGCCGCGCGCCTCGATGACGGGCACCTCGGCGGCGTCGGTGGTGGCCACGGTGAGCTTCTGGGAGGTGGCGCCGTGCACCCAGGCGCCCGCGAAGGAGCCGCCGAGCGCGTTCCGCAGGGCTCCCGCGTCGGCGCCGGCCTCGGCCTCGTTGACCAAACGAGCCTTGGCCTGCGCCGACGTGAGGCCGAGGTCGCGCTGCATCGCCTTCAAGACTCCGGGAGAGGTCTTGCCGACGGCGGCGCTCTCGGCGGGGGAGGGGAACGGGGAGGCGGCGGGGTCGGTCTGGGCGGACGCGCTGCCGGGCAGCCCGGCGAGGACCAGCGCACCGGCCGCGGCGAGCGCGGCACAGGCGGCCGCGGCACGTCTGTGTGGGGTGGGGAGCATGCGGGGATCTCCTCGGGTGGCGAGGGATGAGTGGGGATCGCCTCACACCGTAGAAGCCTCAACTGCCCCTCAGCAGCTGTCAGTCGACCCCCGTCCCCGGCGTTATGGAAGGTGCCGCGAGCCACGCCGTGTAGCTCTCGCTGCGGGCCGCGGCCTCGGTGTGCGCCGTGCGGGCCTGCGCGAAGACCGCGGCCGCGGTGTCGTGGGCCGGGGCCGCCGGATGCCAGCCGAGCACGTGCCGCCAGTACAGCGGCGTCCCCGCGAGCGCCCGCGTCACCAGACCCGGCGTCGGCGGGAACGTCGCCCGGCACAGCCCCACCGCCCGCCCCACCTGCACCAGATGGACGCAGGACGCGACATCCGTCTCGTACACCCGCGACGGAGTGAACCCGGCGCGCGCGCACGCCGCGTTGAAGCAGTCCGCGAAGCAGCCGTCACCCGGCACGTCCGTCCAGGCCTCACCGGCGAGCCGCCCCAGCTCTATCTCCTGGTGGCCGGCGAGCGGATGGCCGGTCGGCAGCATGACGAAGACGGGGTCGCGGCCCACCTCCCGCCACACCAGCAGGTCACTCTTCGGCGGCGCGCTCGCCCCGCAGGTCCCCACCAGCGCGAAGTCAAGGCTCCCGGCCGCCGTCAGCGCCGCGATCTCCCGCTCCGACCAGGAGGTGTGCGTCGAGACGGGCACCCCCGGATGCGCGGTGGCGAGCCGGTCCACCAGGGCGCCGAGCAGCGGCCCGTGCGTCCCGCCGAGCCGGAACCCGCGGCCGTCCTCCCAGGCCCGCGCGAACCGCTGCGCCTCCTCCCGCAGCCCGCTCACCGCGGGCAGTACGACCCGCGCCCGCGCCAGCACGAACTCGCCGAGCGCGGTGGCCCTTACCCCGTGCCGCCCCCGCTCGAACAGCTCCCCGCCAAGGGCGCGCTCGATCCGCTTCAGCTGCGCGCTCAGCGCGGGCTGCGCCAGCCCGAGCACGGTGGCCGCCTTGGTCAGGCTGCCCGCGTCGGCGATCGCCCGAATCGTCTTCAGGTGCCGCAATTCGAGGTCCATGGCCCGAGCTTGGCGCCAGCCCGGGGGCGCGGCAATACTCCGGTCTGGACCAAGTGCCGGCGGGCATCGGGAGAGGCGGCTCCCGAAGGTGGCCGGGCCCCTGCCCGATGCCCACGTCAGGCGTGGCCGACCCGCAGCAGCAGCACCGACCGCCCCGGCACCGTCACCGCGGCCCCCGCCCGGTGCACGGTGCCCGGCGGCGCCTCCTGCTCCTCCAGCGCCGTGTCCACGACGACCTCGTAGGACCGCGCCCACGGCGGCCCCGGCAGCACGAAGTCCAGCGGCTGCTCCGCCGCGTGCAGGATGGCGAGGAAACTGTCGTCGGCCACCGGCGCGCCCCGCGCGTCACGGCCGGGTATGTCCCGCCCGGAGAGGTACATGCCGAGCGTCGCGGCGGGCGCGTACCAGTCGGCCTCCGTCATCTCCGTGCCCCGCGGCGTGAACCATGCCAGGTCCCGCAGGCCGTCCGCCGAGTGCGCCCGCCCGGAGAAGAACGCCCGGCGCCGCAGCACCGGATGCCGGTGCCGCAGCTCCATCAGGCGTGACGTCAGCGCGAAGAGCTCGCGCCACCCCGGCTCGTCCCGCAGCCCCCAGTCGACCCAGCTGATCTCGTTGTCCTGGCAGTAGGCGTTGTTCGAGCCGCGCTGCGTGCGCCCCATCTCGTCGCCCGCGACGAACATCGGCACGCCGGTGGAGAGCAGCAGCGTCGTCATGAGATTGCGCAGCTGCCGCCGCCGCAGCGCCGTGACGCCCTCGTCGTCCGTCTCGCCCTCGGCGCCGCAGTTCCAGGAGCGGTTGTCGTCGGAGCCGTCGCGATTGCCCTCGCCGTTGGCCTCGTTGTGCTTGCGCTCGTAGGTGACCAGGTCCCGCAGGGTGAAGCCGTCGTGCGCGGTCACGAAGTTCACCGACGCGTACGGCCTGCGCCCGCCCCACGCGTACAGATCGCTCGACCCCGAAAGCCGGTACCCCAGATCCCGGACGTCCGGCAGCGCGCCCCGCCAGAAGTCCCGCACCGCCCCTCGATAGCGGTCGTTCCACTCCGTCCACAGCGGCGGGAAGGCACCCACCTGATAGCCCCCCGAGCCCACGTCCCACGGTTCGGCGATCAGCTTCACCCGCCGCAGGACCGGGTCCTGCGCGATCACCGCGAGGAACGGCGAGAGCATGTCGACGTCGTGGAAGGACCGCGCCAGCGCCGCCGCCAGATCGAAGCGGAAGCCGTCCACCCCCATCTCCGTCACCCAGTACCGCAGCGAGTCCGTGATGAGGCGCAGCACGTGCGGCTGGACGACCTGGAGGGTGTTGCCGCAGCCCGTGTAGTCCGCGTACCGCCGCGCGTCGCCCGGCTGGAGCCGGTAGTAGCCGCGGTTGTCGATGCCCTTGAGCGACAGCATCGGGCCCAGCTCACCGGCCTCCGCCGTGTGGTTGTAGACCACGTCGAGGATGACCTCGATCCCCGCCTCGTGCAGCGCCCGCACCATCCGCTTGAACTCGCCGACCTGCTGCCCCGCCGTCCCCGACGCCGCGTACGCCGCGTGCGGCGCGAAGTAGCCGATGGAGTTGTACCCCCAGTAGTTCTTCAGCCCTCGCCGCAGCAGATGGTCCTCGTGCGCGAACTGGTGCACCGGCATCAGCTCGACCGCCGTCACGCCGAGACGTACGAGATGCTCCAGCGCCGCCGGATGCGCCAGACCGGCGTACGTACCGCGCAGCTCCTCGGGAATCCCCGGGTGCAGCTTGGTGAAGCCCCGCACATGCAGCTCGTAGATGACCGAGTCCGCCCACGGCGTCTTCGGCCGCCGGTCGTCGGCCCACTCGTCGTCCGGCGCGTCGTCGTGCACGACCACGCCCTTGGGGACGTACGGCGCCGAGTCCCGGTCGTCGCGCACGGTGTCCGCCACGTGCTGTTGGGGCCAGTCGCGCACATGGCCGTACACCTCCGCCGGCAGCGTGAAGTCGCCGTCCACCGCACGCGCGTACGGATCCAGGAGCAGCTTCGCCGGATTCCAGCGGGCGCCGGTCCACGGGTCCCAGCGGCCGTGCACGCGGTATCCGTACCGTTGCCCGGGGCGCACGCCCGGCACGAAGCCGTGCCAGATCTCGTGCGTCAGCTCCGTCAGCGGACAGCGCGTCTCGACGACCCCGCCCCCCTCGGTGTCGAACAGGCACAGCTCCACGGCCTCCGCCCCGCCCGCCCACAGCGCGAAGTTGGTACCCGCCACCCCGTCGGGTCCCGCCTTGAAGCGGGCGCCGAGCGGTGTCGGCGCCCCCGGCCACACCGGCCGCGTGGGCGCCACGCGCGCCACGGCCCGCCGGCTCCCGTTCACCGCGGGGGCCGGCCCCTCGGGCGCGGCGCGCTCCTTCGCCCGTGCCTCCCGCACTGTCCTTTGCTCGGATGCGCTCGACACCTGTCAGCCTCCCGCGGCTCTGTCGGCCGACGCGCGAAGAAGGGCATACGGCGTCCCGGCCGCGGCTCCCCCTACGTCGTCCTCCCCACTGTTCTGCCCAGCGCGCGCGTCGCACTCACGTTTCCCCGGGGGACGACGGTCGTTGGGTCCCACGTGAGACAGGTTGCGAGGCGCGCACGGCGCGCAGGAACCGCGCTGGCCGCGGTGGTGGCATGGGCAGGTCTGCTGGCGGGGGCGGCGGGCTGTACCGGTGGCGGACTGGACACGGTCCTCGGCAAATCGCGCTCGCCCGCGGACGCGATCCGGGTGTCGCCCGACGACGGGAGCAAGGCGGTCAAGCCCGACGAACGGTTCGAGGTGACGGTCCCCGGCGGCCGGCTGGAGTCCGTCGAGGTGGTCCGGACGCAGGACGCGCAGAAGTTCGAGGTGCCCGGCCGCATCAGCGTGGACGGCATGACCTGGCGGCCGGTGGACAAGGGCCCGCTCGCGGTCGCCGCCACGTACGCCGTCGACGCCGTCGCCCTGGACGGCCACGGCCGCCGCTCGGCCCGGCACACCACCTTCCGCACGGCCGTCCCCGACGAGCGCTTCGTCGCCTACGTGGCGCCCGAGAACCGCTCCACGGTCGGCACCGGAATGATCATCTCCCTGGAGTTCAACGAGGAGGTCCGCGACCGCGCGGCCGTCCAGCGCGCCATCCACGTGAGCGCGCGCCCGGCCGTCGACATCCGCCCGCACTGGTTCGGCGGCACCCGCGTGGACTTCCGCCCCGAGAAGTACTGGAAACCCGGCACCAAGGTCACCGTCGCCCTGCGCCTGCGGGACGTCGAGGCCGCCCCAGGGGTCTACGGCCTCCAGGACAAGACCTTCACGTTCACCGTCGGCCGCCACCAGCAGTCCCTGGTCGACGCCGCCGAGCACACCATGGAGGTACGCCGCGACGGCGAGCTGATCTCCACCGTGCCGATCACCGCGGGCGCCCCCAAGACCACCACGTACAACGGGAAGATGGTGGTGACGGAGATGCTGGAGGTGACCCGCATGAACAGCCGCACCGTCGGCTTCGGCGGCGAGTACGACATCCCCGACGTGCCGCACGCCATCCGCCTGACGACCTCCGGCACCTTCCTGCACGGCAACTACTGGGCGCCGGACGCCCCCGGCAGGAAGAACGTCAGCCACGGCTGCGTGGGCCTGCGTGACGTGAAGGGCGGCAGCTCCAAGACGCCCGCGGGCTGGTTCTTCGACCGCACCCTCATCGGGGACGTCGTCGAAGTGGTCAACAGCAAGGACCGGAAAGTCGCTCCCGACAACGGCCTCGGCGGCTGGAACATGGCGTGGAAGGACTGGGTGAAGTCGGGGTGAAGAACGGCTGACCAAGATCCATCCGCACCCCGCGGGCAGTTGGAACGGAACGGTGACATTGGCGGGGAGTCATCGCCCGGATCCGTGTGGTTATCTATCGCTTGCGCGTGTCTGAAACGCGCAGGTGCACTGGGGTGCGGGCCTGGATCCAGGCCGTGCGAGGGGAGACACATCGTGAACGGGCGACCTATATCGGGGGCTTCGGCGGACGCGCGTGGGCGCGTGCGGCGGAGGGGCGCCAGAGGGCTGACGGCAGTGCTGTCGGGAGCGGCACTGCTGGCGGTCGCGGCATGCGGGGGCGGCGGCTCGGACGCCGGGGACGACGGCAAGGACAAGGCGGACAAGAACGCGCCGTCGGCGGCCGTCGTGACGATAGCCCCCAAGGACGGCGCGGAGTCGGTGGCCACCAGCGGCGCCCTGAAGATAGCCGCCGACAAGGGCAAGCTCTCCGAGGTCAAGGTCGTGGACAGCAAGGGCAACCCGGTCCCCGGCAAGATCACCTCGGGCGGCACAGGATGGACCCCCGCGCACCACCTCGCGGCGGCCACGAAGTACAAGGTCCACGCGGTCGCGAAGGACTCCGAGGGCCGCGCGTCCGCCAAGGACACCACCTTCACCACGCTGACCCCGAAGAACACCTTCATCGGCCAGTTCACCCCGGAGGACGGCGCGAAGGTCGGCGTCGGGATGCCGTTCTCGGTGAACTTCACCCGGGGCATCACCGACCCGGAGGCCGTCGAGAAGGCCATCCAGATCAAGACCGAACCTTCGGTGCCCGTCGAGGGCCACTGGTTCGGCAACGACCGCCTCGACTTCCGCCCGGAGAAGTACTGGAAGGCCGGGACCAAGGTCACCGTCAAGCTCAACCTCGACGGCGTCGAGGGCCGCCCGGGCGTGTACGGCAAGCAGTCCAAGACCCTGAACTTCACCATCGGCCGCAGCCAGGTCTCAACCGTCGACGCCAAGACGCACCAGATGACGGTCGTCCGCGACGGCAAGCAGATCAAGAAGATCCCGATCACCGCGGGCGCGCCCGGCACGACCACGTACAACGGCGAGATGGTCATCAGCGAGAAGCTCCAGGTGACCCGGATGAACGGCGAGACCGTCGGCTTCGGCGGCGAGTACGACATCAAGGACGTCCCGCACGCGATGCGCCTGTCGACCTCCGGCACGTTCATCCACGGCAACTACTGGTCGGGCGGCGCCTTCGGCAACACCAACGCCAGCCACGGCTGTATAGGCCTGAGCGACGTGCGCGGCGGCTACAGCAAGAAGACGCCCGGCGGCTGGTTCTTCAACAACTCGATGATCGGCGACGTCGTCGTCGTGAAGAACTCCGCCGACAAGAAGATCCAGCCGGACAACGGCTACAACGGCTGGAACATGCCGTGGGAGGAGTGGAAGGCGTAAGCCCTCCCGGTGAGTGCCCCGAGGGGCCCGGCGCGCTGAGAACCAGTGCGCCGGGCCCCTCTCCTCTTCCGCGTTAGCCCCCGTTAACCTGCTGGCATGACCGCAACCCTCGAAGTCGCCGAAGGCGTCGGCACGATCCGACTCGACCGCCCCCCGATGAACGCCCTGGACATCGCCACCCAGGACCGCCTCAAGGAGCTCGCCGCCGAGGCCACGCGCCGCGACGACGTGCGCGCCGTGGTCATCCACGGCGGCGAGAAGGTGTTCGCGGCCGGCGCGGACATCAAGGAGATGCAGGCCATGGACCACGCGGCCATGATCGCGCGCTCCGGGGCCCTCCAGGAGTCCTTCACCGCCGTGGCCCGCATCCCCAAGCCCGTCGTCGCCGCCGTCAACGGCTACGCCCTCGGCGGCGGTTGCGAGCTGGCGCTCTGCGCGGACTTCCGCATCGCCGCGGACAACGCCAAGCTCGGCCAGCCCGAGATCCTGCTCGGCCTCATCCCCGGCGCGGGCGGCACCCAGCGCCTGGCCCGCCTGGTCGGCCCCTCGAAGGCCAAGGACCTCATCTTCACCGGGCGCCAGGTGAAGGCCCCGGAGGCGCTCGCCATCGGCCTGGTGGACCGCGTCGTGCCCGCCGCCGAGGTGTACGAGCAGGCGCACGCCTGGGCCGCGCGCCTCGCCCGGGGCCCGGCCATCGCGCTGCGCGCCGCCAAGGAGTCCATCGACGCGGGCCTGGAGACGGACCTCGACACAGGGCTGGCCATCGAGCGCACGTGGTTCGCGGGCCTGTTCGCCACGGAGGACCGGGAGCGGGGCATGCGCAGCTTCGTGGAGGATGGCCCGGGCAAGGCCAAGTTCCTCTGAACTCACCCCGTCTGCCCATCAGTTGGGCCGACGTCAGCCGGGGCCGTCCCCCGAAGGAGCGGTTTACGACCGGCTTAACGCAACCTTAAGTCTGCCCCGCGCCCGGTGCGCCGCACTTGCCCGTGAGCGGGAGGACGCCGCAGGTCAGGCTCGATTTTTCGAGGGCTTTCTGCCACTGGCATATGTCTATCCGGCCCCCCGGAACGCTTGGTTCCGGGGGGCTTATTCCGTCGGAAGGGCCCCGGAGGCCCCGCTGGGCGGCCATGATGGGGGGCATGGCGGGGCTGGATGGTTTCGAACGGCCGCGGCGGCACGGGAGTGCGACCGCGGCACGCTGGTCGCCGGCGGCAGAGGACGAACACGCGCTGAAAGCGCTGGAGTTGTTCGGCAATCCGACGGAAGCGGAGGTGCGGCTGCCGTCGCGCCCGGAGTCCGCCGCCATCGCGCGCCGGCTCGCCCAGGTCGTCGTCCTGCGCACCTGGCGGCTCTCCCCGAAGCTCACCGAGGACGTCGTCCTGCTCGTCTCCGAGCTCGTCGGGAACGCCGTGCGGCACACCGGCGCCCGCGTCTTCGGCCTGCGCATGGAGAAGCGGCGCGGCTGGATCCGCGTCGAAATCCGCGACCCCTCGCGCGGACTGCCCTGTCTGATGCCGGTCCATGAGATGGACCTGAGCGGCCGCGGCCTCTTCCTCGTCGACAAGCTCTCCGACCGCTGGGGCGTGGACCTGCTGCCGCGCGGCAAGACGTCCTGGTTCGAGATGCGGGTCAGCGACCGCTGAGGGGCAAAGCGCGCGGGTACGCGAAAGCCCCCGTCGGCCGCGGTCGGGCACGGTGGGGGCTTTCGAGAAGCGCCGTGGACGTATGGGGTGTGTTCCACGGACGCCGTGACGACCTGAGCCCGGGTCAATGGGGGTCGTGTCCCCGACTATGGCAGACGGGCGTCACTGATCCAAAAGTACTTCTCGCTGCATATTCGGGCAAACCGTGACAGTTTAGATGTGAATCATTGGTGAGATGGGACACCTGCCTGGTAAACGCTGGTTAAGCGCTGCCTGTGACAGGCGATACGCAAGGACTGGGGAGCGGGCGTCGCCCTCCGGCTCTCGACCCGCAAGAGGAATGAAGCGGGCAATAAGCGCCTTTCCCCGTCTTTCCCCATTAAATGGTCGCGTGATCGAGACCGACCGCCGCAGAGTCCTGCGCGCGGGCGCCCGCCTTGCCGCCGCGAGCGCGCTCACCGCCGGGTGCGCCGCGACCGGCGGTGCCCCCGCCCGCGACCGCCCGCCCGCGTCCGGGACCCCCGGCCCGTCCCCGACCAGGGCCCCCCGCCCGGCCCCGGCGGCCGCCCCCGCGCCCCGCCGCTTCCCCGGCCGTCCCGTCCAGATCACCCACGGCGCCCGCACCCGGGCCGAGGTCGCGCTCACCTTCCACGGCCACGGCGACCCCGCCACCGCGAAGGCGCTGCTCACCGAGGCGGAGAAGGCGGGCGCCCGCGTCACCGTGCTCGCCGTCGGCACCTGGCTCGACGAACACCCCGGCCTCGCCCGCCGCGTCCTCGACGGCGGCCACGACCTCGGCAACCACACCCTGCGCCACCTCGACATCAACGGCATGCCCGAGGCCGACGCCTACGCCGAGATCACCGGCTGCGCGGACCGCCTGCGCCGCCTCACCGGCTCCATCGGCACCTGGTTCCGCCCCTCGCGCACCCGGACGGCGACCCCCCTCGTCGAACGCCTCGCCCGCCGCGCCGGCTACCCGCACGTCCTGTCGTACGACGTCGACTCCCTCGACCACACCTCACCGGGCGCCCCGGCCATCACCCGCACGATCGCCGCCGGGGTCCGCGCGGGATCCGTGGTGAGCCTCCACTTCGGGTACGCGGACACGGTCGCCGCGCTCCCCGACGTCCTGCAAGAACTGGAACGCCGCGGCCTGCGCGCGGTGACGACCACGGAGCTGCTGACCTGATGCCCCCCACGAAACTCGACCTGACCAAGCGCACCGCCGCGCTGCTCGCCACGGGCGCGGTGCTCGCCGCACTCGCCGGCTGCGGCACCGACCAGCGGTCCGACGAGGCCCTCGGCACCAAGGGCGCCCGCGAGCCCGCCAAGCCCAAGGTGGTCCCCGGCCTGCCCGGCATGCCGCCGGTCCTCGACCCGAAGGACGCGTACGCCGCCGACCGCCCGAACGCCCTGGCACCTGTGGCGAAGAAGTTCCTGTCGCGCGTCTACGTCCCGAACACCGAGTCCGACACCATCTCGGTCATCGACCCCAAGAAGTTCAAGGTCGTCAAGACCATCAAGGTCGGCGACCAGCCGCAGCACGTCGTCCCCTCCTGGGACATGAAGACGCTCTGGGTCAACAACGACCTCGGCGACAGCCTCACCGCCATCGACCCGGTGACCGGCAAGACCGGCCGCACCGTCGACGTCTCCGACCCGTACAACCTCTACTTCACGCCGAACGGCAAGTACGCCGTCGTCATGGCCTCCATGGACCGCGAACTCGTCTTCCGCGACCCCAAGACCATGAACCGCGTCAAGACGGTCCCCGTCAGCTGCGCCGGCGTCAACCACGCCGACTTCTCCATGGACGGGCGCTACTTCATCGTCTCCTGTGAGTTCTCCGGAGAACTCCTCAAGGTCGACACGGAGAAGATGAAGATCGTCGGCCAGCAGAAGCTCCCCCTCAAGGGCGCCATGCCGCAGGACGTGAAGATGTCCCCCGACGGCAAGAAGTTCTACATCGCCGACATGATGGCGCACGGCATGTGGGTCCTCGACGGGAAGAAGTTCACGACGCCGAAGCTGCTGCGCACCGGCAAGGGCTGCCACGGCCTGTACGTCAGCCGCGACTCCAAGGAGATGTACATCTCCAACCGCGGCGAGGGCTCCATCTCCGTCTTCGACTTCCCGAAGAACAGGCTCACCAAGAAGTGGAAGCTCCCGCAGGGCGGCAGTCCCGACATGGGCGGTGTCTCGGCGGACGGCAACACCCTGTGGCTGTCCGGCCGTTACGACGACGAGGTGTACGCCATCGACACCCGCACCGGAGTCCAGCTGGCCCGCATCCCCGTGGGCAGCGGCCCGCACGGTCTGGCCGTCTATCCGCAGCCCGGCCGGTATTCACTCGGACACACCGGCATCTTCCGTTGACAAATTGACGGTTGATGGTTCATGGACGCCACCACCGGGCACAAAAGGGGCAGTTCACAAACCCCCCCACGGTACCGCCCCTCCTGGAGGCCGCCCATGCTGCGTGGCATCGATGTCAGCTCCTACCAGTCGACGTTCAACACCGACGGCCTCTCCTTCGTCATCATCAAGGCGACGGAGGGCCGCTCGTACGTCAACCCGAGACTGGCCGCCCAGACGAAGCTGGCCCGCGACGGCGGCTGCGTCGTCGGCTACTACCACTTCCTGTGGCCGGGGAACATCGCGGACCAGGCCAAGTACTTCGTGGGCAAGGCCCCCGAGAAGGCGGGGGACCTGCTCGCGGTGGACTGGGAGTGGACGGGGGACCACACGGCTGCCTCCAACGCGGAGAAGGACCGCTTCATCCGCGAGGTGAAGCGGCTGCGCCCGAACCACAGGGTCCTGCTGTACTGCAACCGCGATTTCTGGCTGAACCGGGACAGCACGTCCTACGCGGGCGACGGCCTGTGGATCGCCGACTACGTCAGCGCGGGCAAGCCCCGCATCAAGGCGAAGTGGAAGTTCCACCAGTACACGTCCACGCCGCTGGACAAGAACGTGGCCCGCTTCGAGAGCGAGGACGCTCTGCGGGAGTGGGCCACGCCCTAGGGCCTGTCTGACAATTCCCGCCTGCCTCGCGACGCCATGCACGCACTCTCGCCGCACCGGGCGCAGAGCCAAGTACATCCAGTACGAGGCCCTACGCCCGGCACGCCGAGAGCACGCACCTGACGCCGCGAGGCCGCCCTCCGGGCGACGACGCGAATTGTCAGACACGCCCTAGCTGCCTCCCTGGGCATCGGTGTCAGGCGAGCCACTCGGCCGTGCGCTCCGGGGAGGCCGCTTCGAGGGCCTTGCGGATCTCCTCGACGCCACCGACGTTGCCGTACACGGGAGTTCCGGGCTGCTGGCGCCAGGACTCGTCCTGGCCGCCGTTGTCGACGGTGTCGAAGCCGAGCTCGTCGAGAAGCTCGCGTACGACCTTCTTGGCGGCCTCGTCGTCACCGGACACCGGCAGGGCGACCCGGTCGGGGGCGCCCTTGGGGCGCGGCTTGTCGAGGATGTCGGCGGCGTACGTTCCGTTGAACGCCTTGATGACGGGGTGGCCGATCTGCCGCTCCGTCCAGCGGCTCTCGGTCAGGCCCTCCTCGATCTCGGCGATCCTGCCGTCGCGCTGCTGCGGGTAGTAGTTGCCGGTGTCGATGACGGCGACGTCATCGGCCGCCCCGTCGAGGAAGCCCTTGGGCAGGTCGGGCACGGCCTTGAGCGGGACCGTCACGACGACGACCCGCGCGCCGCGCGCGGCCTCCTCGACGGGGACTGGCTTCGCGCCGGTCTCCTCGGCGAGAGCGCTCAGGGTGTGCGGGCCACGGGAGTTGGCGACGGAGACGTCGTGGCCGAGAGCCGTGAGGCGGCGGGTGAGGTTGCCGCCGATGTTGCCCGCGCCGATGATGCCGATCTTCATGACTGCCCCTTTGGTGTGTCACTCAGGCGACTGAGTCACTGTCGTGGATGAATCGTGGATGGATCACTGTCGTAGGTGGATCGCTGTCGTAACGGAGGTAACCTCCGGATCCGGCGGGCTATTCCGGACCGCGTGTCGCCGGGTGAGCGCCGTACGCAGCGCGAGGAACAGCAGCAGGCCGAACGGCGAGAGCAGGATCGTCAGGACGAGCAGCGGCCCGGTCACCACCGGATGCACGCCGAGCCTGCGCGACTCGCGGTACATCCACTGCCCGAGCAGCAGGTCCCAGGCGATGACCTGCGCCCAGATCGCCCCGGCCCCGTTGGCCCGCGCCGTCAGCTCGCGGAAGCCGTCGATGTCGGGGCTGCTGACGGCGGACCACAGCTCGGGCATGACCGGGAGCGCCATGGCGAGGTGGACGACGAGGATCGGGACGACGGTCAGGGGCGACGCGGCCAGGCGGGCGGTCGGCCCCCAGCCGGGTGCGAAGACCATGAGCAGCCAGACCGGGGCGGCCAGCCAGAACGACAGCTCGAAGAGGAATCCGGTCATGACGCGACCTCGGCGTCCTTCTGAAGGGGCTGGGCGGGCTGGGTGTGCTGGAGGGGCTGGGCGGGTTCCGTGCGGTGCGGTGACCGGCCGGCGGTGACACGGCCGGGCGGCCCGGCCGGGGCCCGCAGCGCCGCGTACGCCCCCACGGCCGTGGCGCAGGTGATCAGACCCGCCGCCGTCAGGGTCGCGCCGTCCGGGTGGAGCAGCGGCTGACCGCGCAGCGCCTGCCAGGTGACCAGGCCGAAGAGTGCCGCGTACGCTGCCGAGCCCACCAGGACCAGCCGCAGCCGCACCCGTGCGTCGGCGAGGCGGGCGACGCGCGGCGCGAGCACCGTCAGTGCCATGACGAGCAGCGGTAGCAGTTGCAGCGCGTGCATGCCGAAGAAGTGCGGGATGCGCAGGTCGCCGCCGGTCGTCGACCAGCCGGTCAGCGGCATCGAGGGCCCGCCGTCCGGGACGCCCACGCTGTGCGCGCCGACCACCGGGGACTCGCCGCGCCGCTGACCGGCCGCGGGCCGCGTCATCAGGAAGCCGACGGCGGCTCCGGCCAGCGCGATGGTGATGCCGCAGCGCATCGCCCAGGCGGAGGCCCGGTCGGCGATCCGGGCGCGCAGGAGCAGGGCCGCGATGACGACTGTGCCGAGCCAGAGGATGACGACGGTGACGGCCATCGCGTTGAACAGCGTCTCGTCGAAGGGGGTCTGGTGGTTGAAGTGGCTGCGTTTCCCGCGCACCACCTGCCCGGTGATGATCAGCATTTCGATGGTGCTGGTCGCCGCGACCACCGTGCCCGCCCACCATCCCGCGCGCCGCCCGCGGTCGAGCAGCGACAGCATCCAGGCGAGCGACAGCCCGTACGCGACGAACGAGAGCGAGAACTTGAACGGCTTGGCCCAGATCCGGGCGCCCGTGAGAACCCGGTCGTCGACCACGAGCCCCACCGCGGAGACGAGGGCCAAGGCGACCATGGAGGCCGAGAACAGTACGAGTGGTCGGTGCCATGAATGCCATAAGGGCGTGCGGACGGGCATGGGAGATCCCCCTGGTCTGTGGTCCGTGGTGTCTGGCTCTACGACGAATAGATAGTGGTGCTATCTGCTATCTGATAGCGCCACTATCTATGATGGGTCGGAGGTTGGCAAGGGAATCCGATGAACAGGAGCGGGAACGGGCCGTGCGCATTGGCGAGTTGAGTCGCAGAACCGGCGTTCCGGTGCCGACGATCAAGTACTACGTCCGGGAAGGCCTGCTGTCGCCGGGTGAACTGTCCAGCCCCAACCAGGCGCACTACGACGAGACGCACGAGCGCAGGCTGCGGCTGATCCGCGCGCTGCTGGAGGTCGGCGGGCTGAAGGTGGCCGCCATCTCGGAGGTGCTCGGCGCCGTGGACGACCCGAGCCGCCCCCTGCACAAGGTCCTCGGCGCGGCGGCGGACCGGCTCGGCGGCGAGGGCGTCGCCGACGACGACGCCGAGGCGGACGCCGCGAACGCAGTCGTCGAGGCGCTGATCGCGCGGCGCGGCTGGCGTACGCACGAGTCGAACCCGGCGGCGGCGGACCTGTCACGGGCGCTGGCCGCCATGGCCCGGCTCGGCCACGGGGCGTTCCCGGAACTGCTGGACGAGTACGCCGACGCCGCGGAACTCGTCGCCCGAGCCGACCTCGGTTACGTGGACCGGCGGGTCGCGGTCGAGGACCGGGTGGAGAGCGTGGTGATCGGTACGGTCCTCGGCGAGGCGGTGTTCAACGCGATGCGCAGGCTGGCGCATGTGGATGCTTCGGTGCGGTTGTACGGGGCCGGGGCGGAGGAGGGGCCGGGGGAGTCGGGGGAGCCGGAGGGGTCGAGCTGACGCAGGGCGGGGCGGCGCGGCGGGTGTGGGGCCGCGCGGCGCCGCTCAGTCCTGCGCGAGCAACAGCCGCAGCGTCGCCTGGAGTTCCGTCTGCGCCACCCGCGCCGCCCCTTCGGCGTCCATCGACTCGACGGCACGCACCAGTTCGGCGTGCGAGGCGTCGCCATGGTCCGCCTCCTCGCTGCGTACGTCGATGAGTTCGAGGAGGTCGATCAGGCCTTGCCGCAGCGCGGGCATGAACTCCGCGAACAGGTCGGTCAGCACCGGATTGCGCGCCGCCGCCACGACCGCCGCGTGCAGGGCGATGTCGGCGTCGACGAACGCCGCGTCCCCCTCGGCCGCCGCCGCCCTGCGCCCCTCCAGCGCGGCCCGCATCGCCGCGATGTCCTCGTCGGTGCGCCGCAACGCCGCCAGCCGGGCCGCCTGCACCTCCACCAGCATCCGCACCTCGTACACGTCGGTGACCGCCGCCCGCCGCAGCCGGGTCGGCCAGTCCGCGACGGGTTCCGTGGCGATGACGAAGACGCCGGCGCCCTGCCGCGCCCGCACGAGCCCCGCCCCGGCGAGCGCGCGCAGGGCCTCGCGGAGGGTGGAGCGGCCGACGCCGAGCTCCTTGGCGAGCGTCGTCTCGCCCGGCAGTCTGGTCCCGACGGGCCAGTCGCCGCCGGTGATCTGCTCGCGCAGCCGGGCGGCGGCCTGCTCGACGAGGGGGCTGGGGCGGACGGAGTCGAGGGGCATCGGGGGCCTTTTCGGTGGCGTGCTTGTCTGTGGAGTACTTGTCTGAGGAGTACTTGTCTGAGGACCTGAGGTGTGACTACTGTATCGCCATGATCTTCCGCGGTCTTCTCCTTCTCGGCTGCCGCGGCGGGGCCTGAAGCGACCGGCACCCCGCCGCGGGGTGCCGTGCTGCCGGTCTCCCGACCGAGCCCCGCCAGGAGCAGACCCGCCGTGACCACGCCTCCCGTCACTTCACCCACGTACGACTGGAACCCGCAGCGCCCGGGGCCCATGCCGTACCACCGCTACCGTCCCTACCAGGAGCGGGTGAACGTCCCTGACCCGCACCGGAGTTGGCCGGACGCGCGCATCGAGCGCGCGCCCCTGTGGGTGCCCGTCGATCTGCGCGACGGCAATCAGGCGCTCGCCGAGCCGATGGACACCGGCCGCAAGCGGCGCTTCTTCGATCTGCTCGTCTCGATGGGGTTCAAGGAGATCGAGGTCGGCTATCCGTCGGCCAGCAGGACCGACTTCGACTTCGTCCGCCACCTCGCTCGGCGCGGCGGCGACGACGCGCTGCCCGACGACGTGACCGTCGTCGTCTTCACGCCCGCCAAACCCGAGCTGATCGACCGTACCTTCGAGTCGATCGAGGGACTGCCGCGCGCCGTCGTCCACCTGTACATCCCCACCTCGCCCGTCTGGCGTGACGTGGTCCTCGGGCGGTCGCGCGCCGAGGTGTACGACGTCGTCGAGGAGGCCGCAGCCCACATGGCGCGGCTCGCCGACGCGCGGCCGCACGCCGACATCCGTTTCCAGTTCGCCCCGGAGACGTTCAACCTCACCGAGCCCGACTACGTCCTCGAAGTCTGCGACGGCCTGACCGAGCTGTGGGACGCGAGCCCCGACCGGCCCGTCACGCACAACCTGCCGGCGACCGTCGAGATCGCCACTCCGAACGTGTACGCGGACCAGATCGAGTACATGCACCGGCATCTCGCGCGCCGCGACTGCGTCATCCTCTCCGTCCATCCGCACAACGACCGCGGCACGGGCGTCGCCTGCGCCGAACTCGCCGTACTGGCGGGCGCCCAGCGCGTCGAAGGCTGCCTCTTCGGCAACGGCGAGCGGACCGGCAACGTCGACCTGGTCACACTCGCCCTCAACCTCTACGCCCAGGGCGTCGACCCGATGATCGACTTCTCCGACATCGACGCCGTGCGCGATGTCGTCGAGTACTGCAACCGCCTGCCCGTGCACCCCCGCCACCCCTACGCCGGTGACCTCGTCCACACCGCGTTCTCCGGCACCCACCAGGACGCCATCAGCAAGGGGTTCGCCCATCACGCGCGGCGCGCCGCCGAGTCGGGGCTCCCGGAGCGCGAGGCGCCGTGGGACGTCCCGTATCTGCCCATCGACCCCGCCGACATCGGCCGCACCTATGAGGCCGTCATCCGCGTCAACTCCCAGTCGGGCAAGGGCGGCATGGCGTATCTGCTCCAGACCCGGCACGGTCTCGACCTGCCGCGGGGCATGCGCCCCGACTTCTCGCGCGTGGTGCAGGAGGCCACCGACGACAGCGGTCAGGAGGCGACGGCGAAGGAGCTGTACGAGCTGTTCCGCGCGACGTACGTGGCGCCCGGGCTGGAAGGCGAGGTCGCCCTCTGCTCCTGGACCACCGACCGGGCCCCGGACGGCGCGCACCGCTTCGTCTGCACCCTCCAAGTGGGCGACCGGACAGGGGACTTCGAGGGCGTCGGCAACGGGCCGCTGTCCGCCTTCGCCGACGCCCTCGCCGCCGCCGGGATCACCGTCGACATCCTCGACTACGCCGAACACGCGGTGGGGGAGGGCGGCGCCGTCGAAGCCGCCGCGTACGCGCGGTGCCGGGTCGGGGACGCCGTTTGCTGGGGCGCGGGCCTGGACACCTCGGTGCTGACCGCGTCCGTACAGGCCGTCCTCGCCGCCGTGAACCGGGCGGGGGCGGCACGGTGACCCGGGAGACCTCACCGGCCCCCGGGTCCGCGGAGACCGTCCCGCCCGTCCTGCACGCCGACGCCGTCACCGTCGTCCGCGACGGCCGCGCCATCCTCGAAGACGTCACCCTCACCGTCCGTCCCGGAGAGCACTGGGCGCTGCTCGGCGCCAACGGCGCGGGCAAGTCGACCCTGCTCGGCCTCTGCGGCGCCGTCGCCCACCCCACGCGCGGCACGGTCGAGGTGCTCGGCCGCCGACTGGGCAGCGTCGACCTGCGCGACCTGCGGGCGTACGTCGGTCATGTGAACCCGCGCCATCCGCTGCGCTCCCCGCTGCCGGTCCGTGACGTCGTCCTCACCGGGCTGACCAACAGCGTGGAGCCGGTACCACGTTGGCGTCCGACGCCCGAGCAGGAGGAGCGGGCCGACCACCTGATCGCCCTGCTCGGCCTCGCGCACCGCGCCGACGCCCGCTGGCCCACGCTCTCCCAGGGCGAACGCGGCCGCACCCTGATCGCGCGGTCCCTGATGCCGAGCCCGCGCCTCGTCCTGCTCGACGAACCCGCCACCGGCCTCGACCTCGCCGGACGGGAACGCCTGCTCGACAGCCTGGACACCCTGCGCGCGACCCACCCGGAGCTGGCCACGGTCCTGGTCACGCACCATCTGGAGGAACTGCCCGCCGGCACGACCCACGCGCTGCTCCTGCGCGACGGGGCCGCGCTCGCCTCCGGCACCGTGGACGACGTACTGACCGGTGACTGGATCAGCAAGTGCTTCGACCACCCCGTGCGCCTGGAGCGCACGGAGGGGCGCTGGAGTGTACGTACGCACCGCTGAGCGGCATCACGGAGGGGCCCGGCGCCACCCACGCGCCGGGCCCCTCCGCTCCACCCGAGAAAACGACGGGCGGCTACTTGTTCAGGCTCGCCCAGAACTCGTCGAACGACAGCCGCTTGTCCGCGTTACTGTCCTTCGTGCCGATGACGGCCTCGGCCACCGTCTCGGTCATGTAGAAGTCGCCCATCTTGGCCATGGCGCTCTTCCACTCGGCCGCCGTGATGAAGCCGTCGCCGTCCGCGTCGAACTGGTCGAACGTCTTGCGCGCTTCGTCGATGTCCGCCACCGGATCCACCCCTTCTTGGTGCACTACTGACGGGGGTCAGGGTATCCGCCGCCCCACCGCCGGATCACAAGGAGTACACCCATGGCCAGCGCCTCTCGTGCCTCTCGCGCCTCTGCCGAGCTCGGGACGATCCTGGAGGCCGCCGCACGCGGTACGTTCCCGCCGCCGGACGGCGCGATCACCGTCGTGCCGCAGCCCGGCCACCGCGACGCGGGGGTGATCGCCTTCACGGCGCACTCCGTCGTCTTCACCGACGAGGACCCCGCCTGGGTGCGGGCCACGCTCGCCGCCCTCGACTGCGACCCGCTCGCGGCCGCCATGAACGCGCGCTTCCACGCCGCCTTGACGGACCGGACGGGCCGTACGACGGACACCATCGACCTGCTGACCGCGGCCACCGCCCGGCCGGGCACCCCCGACCCGCGCCTCGAACTGCGCGAGCTGGACGACCCGGACCACCCACGCGTCGCCCGCGCCCGCGAGCACCGCGACGACGTACGCGTATGGACGTCCGCGGGCGGCGGCGTCCTGATCACCGGCCGGGGCGTCGCGGGCCGCTGGGAGACGGCGGTCGAGGTCGAGGAGGACGCACGCCACCGAGGCCTCGGCCGCGCCCTGGCCGGCGCGGCACGCCATCTCGTCCCGGACGGCGACGTGGTGTGGGCGCAGCAGGCCCCGGGCAACGCGCGCGCCGTGCGGGCCTTCCAGGCGGCGGGGTACCGGCCGGTGGGGTCGGAGGCGCTGTTCGTGCCACCGCGTCAGGGAGCCCTCAGCACTCGATGATGTTCACCGCGAGCCCGCCCCGCGCCGTCTCCTTGTACTTGACGCTCATGTCGGCGCCCGTCTCCTTCATGGTCTTGATGACCTTGTCGAGGGAGACCTTGTGGGAGCCGTCGCCCCGCATCGCCATCTTCGCCGCGGTCACGGCCTTCACGGCCGCCATGCCGTTGCGCTCGATGCACGGGATCTGGACGAGGCCGCCGACCGGGTCGCAGGTCAGGCCGAGGTTGTGCTCCATGCCGATCTCCGCGGCGTTCTCGACCTGCTCCGGGGAGCCGCCGAGGACCTCGGCGAGCGCGCCCGCCGCCATCGAGCAGGCGGAGCCGACCTCGCCCTGGCAGCCGACCTCGGCGCCGGAGATCGAGGCGTTCTCCTTGAAGAGCATGCCGATGGCGCCCGCGGCGAGCAGGAAGCGCACCACGGCGTCGTCCTTCTCCTCCTGGGAGGCGCCGCCGGGCACGAAGTTCATGTAGTAGTGCAGGACGGCAGGGATGATGCCCGCGGCGCCGTTGGTCGGGGCGGTCACGACGCGGCCGCCCGCGGCGTTCTCCTCGTTCACGGCCATGGCGTAGAGCGTGATCCACTCCATCGCGCGGGCCTGCGGGTCGCCCTCGGCGCGCAGCTGGCGGGCCGAGTTCGCGGCGCGGCGGCGGACCTTCAGGCCGCCCGGCAGGATGCCCTCGCGGGACATGCCGCGCGAGACGCAGGCCTGCATGGTGCGCCAGATGTCGAGGAGGCCCTCGCGGATCTCCTCCTCCGTGCGCCAGGCCTTCTCGTTCTCCAGCATCAGCGCGGAGATGGACAGGCCGGTCTCCTGGGCGAGGCGCAGCAGCTCGTCGCCGGTGCGGAAGGGGTACTTGAGGACGGTGTCGTCCGGCACGATCGGGTTCTCACCCTCCGCGCCCTCCTGCTCCAGCACGGTCTCGTCGACGATGAAGCCGCCGCCCACCGAGTAGTACGTCTTCTCCAGGACGAGGGCGCCCTCATGGTCGTACGCGAAGATCGTCATGCCGTTGGCGTGGTACGGCAGGGCCTTGCGGCGGTGCAGGATCAGGTCCTCGTCGAAGTCGAAGCCGATCTCGTGCATGCCGAGGAGGCTGAGGCGACCGCTGCTCTTGATCGCCTCGACCCGGGCGTCGGCACTCTCCACGTCCACCGTGCGCGGCGACTCGCCCTCCAGGCCGAGCAGCACGGCCTTCGGGGTGCCGTGGCCGTGGCCGGTGGCGCCGAGCGAGCCGAAGAGCTCGGCCCGTATGGCGGTGGTGTGGGCCATGAGGCCCTCGTTCTTGAGGCGGCTCGCGAACATGCGGGCGGCGCGCATCGGGCCGACCGTGTGGGAGCTGGACGGGCCGATGCCGATCGAGAACAGGTCGAAGACCGAGATGGCCACGGGGAACTCCAAAGACGAAAAGATCAAGAGGCGGACGTGGTGCGGGGCACCCTGCTCACTGTCCAGTGTGCGGGGTGCCCCGACCTTTCGTACGTACGAACAAAAGCGTACGAAGCTGTTCCGGTCTGAAGTGTACGAAAAAGCGTACGAAACTACTTCAGAACTACTTCAGGCCGGGGTACAGCGGGTGCTTGTCGGCCAGGGCCGTCACGCGGGCCTTGAGGGCGTCCGCGTCGAAGCCCGGCTTGAGAGCCTCGGCGATGATGTCGGCGACCTCGCGGAAGTCCTCCGCCTGGAAGCCGCGCGTGGCGAGCGCCGGGGTGCCGATCCGCAGGCCCGAGGTGACCATCGGGGGGCGCGGGTCGTTCGGGATCGCGTTGCGGTTGACCGTGATGCCGACCTCGTGGAGGCGGTCCTCGGCCTGCTGCCCGTCGAGCTCGGAGTTGCGCAGGTCCACCAGGACCAGGTGCACGTCCGTGCCGCCGGACAGGACGTCGACGCCGACGGCCTTCGCGTCGTCCTGGACGAGACGCTCGGCCAGGATGCGGGCACCGTCCAGGGTGCGCTGCTGGCGCTCCTTGAACTCCTCGCCCGCCGCGATCTTGAAGGAGACGGCCTTGGCCGCGATCACGTGCTCCAGCGGGCCGCCCTGGAAGCCGGGGAAGACCGCGGAGTTCAGCTTCTTCGCGAAGTCCTTGCTGCGGGCCAGGATGACGCCGCCGCGCGGGCCGCCCAGGGTCTTGTGCGTGGTGGAGGTCACCACGTCCGCGAACGGCACCGGGTTCGGGTGCAGCCCGGCGGCGACGAGACCGGCGAAGTGCGCCATGTCGACCCACAGGTACGCGCCGACCTCGTCCGCGATGCGGCGGAACTCGGCGAAGTCCAGGTGACGCGGGTACGCGGACCAGCCCGCGATGATCACCTTGGGGCTGTTCTCCTTGGCCAGGCGCTCGACCTCGGCCATGTCGACCAGGCCGGCCTCGTCGACGTGGTACGCGACCACGTTGAACTGCTTGCCGGAGAAGTTCAGGCGCATGCCGTGGGTGAGGTGCCCGCCGTGTGCCAGGTCCAGGCCGAGGATCGTGTCGCCGGGCTGGGCGAGCGCGAAGAGGGCGGCCTGGTTGGCGGAGGCGCCGGAGTGCGGCTGGACGTTGGCGTACTCGGCACCGAACAGGTCCTTGATCCGCTCGATCGCGAGCCGCTCGGTGACGTCGACATGCTCGCAGCCGCCGTAGTAGCGGCGGCCGGGGTAGCCCTCGGCGTACTTGTTGGTGAGGACCGTCCCCTGGGCCTCCATGACGGCGACCGGAGCGAAGTTCTCCGAGGCGATCATTTCCAGGGTGGACTGCTGGCGGTGGAGCTCGGCGTCGACGGCGGCGGCGACCTCCGGGTCCAGCTCGTGCAGAGGGGTGTTCAGAAGCGACATCGGGGAGATCCTTAGCTGCCGGAGAACTCGGTGTACTCGTCCGCGGAGAGCAGGTCCTTCGGCTCCTCCGTGGTGCGGACCTTGAAGAGCCAACCGCCCTCGAACGGCGCGGAGTTCACCAGCGACGGGTCGTCCACGACGTCCTGGTTGGCCTCGACGACCTCGCCGGTGACCGGGGAGTAGAGGTCGCTGACCGACTTGGTCGACTCCAGCTCGCCGCAGGTCTCGCCCGCGGTCACCGTGTCGCCGACCGCCGGAAGCTGCACGAAGACGACGTCACCGAGCGCGTTGGCCGCGTGCTCCGTGATGCCGACCGTCGACACGCCCTCCTGGGCGTCCGACAGCCACTCGTGCTCCTTGCTGTAACGCAGCTGCTGGGGGTTGCTCATGACCTGAATTCTCCTGTACGCGGGTGGGTGCTGCGGAACGGGAAAGATGTGCGGGGGGTCACTTGTGACGGTCGGGGCGTCACTTCTGGCGCTTGTAGAACGGCAGCGCCACGACCTCGTACGGCTCATGCGTACCGCGGATGTCCACGCCCACACCGGGGGTGCCGGGAGCGGCGTGCTCCGCGTCCACGTACGCCATCGCGATCGGCTTGCCCAGCGTCGGGGACGGGGCGCCGGAGGTGACCTCGCCGATGACCTTGCCGTCCGCGACCACGGAGAAGCCCGCGCGCGGGACGCGGCGGCCCTCGGCGATCAGGCCGACCAGCTTGCGAGGCGGGGCGGACTCGGCACGCTCGGCGGCGGCGGCCAGGGCCGCGCGGCCCACGAAGGAGTCCGACCGCGACGTCTTGTCGAACTTCACCACCCGGCCGAGGCCCGCGTCGAACGGCGTGAGCCCGGCGGTCAGCTCGTGCCCGTACAGCGGCATGCCCGCCTCCAGGCGCAGCGTGTCGCGGCAGGAGAGGCCCGCCGGGACCATGCCGACGGGGGTGCCGGCCTCCATGAGCGCGTTCCACAGCTTCTCGGCGTCACCGGGGGCGACGAACAGCTCGAAGCCGTCCTCGCCGGTGTAGCCCGTGCGGGCGATCAGCGCGGGGACGCCCGCGACGGTGCCGGGCAGGCCCGCGTAGTACTTCAGGCCGTCCAGGTCGGCGTCCGTGAGGGACTTCAGGATGCCGGGGGACTCGGGGCCCTGGACGGCGAGCAGCGCGTACGCGTCGCGGTCGTCGCGGACCTCGGCGTCGAAGCCGTCGGCGCGGGCGGTGAGGGTGTCAAGGACGACCTGTGCGTTGGAGGCGTTGGCCACCACCATGTACTCGGTCTCGCCCAGGCGGTAGACGATCAGGTCGTCCAGGATGCCGCCGTCCTCGGCGACGATCATGGTGTAGCGGGCGCGGCCGACACCGACGGAGCCGATGTTGCCGACCAGCGAGAAGTTCAGGAAGTCGACGGCCCCGGGGCCGGTGACGGTGATCTCGCCCATGTGGGAGAGGTCGAAGAGACCGGCCTTGGTGCGCACGGCGTTGTGCTCGTCGCGCTCGCTGGCGTACCGCAGCGGCATGTCCCAGCCCGCGAAGTCGGTCATGGTCGCGCCGAGCGCGCGATGCACGCCATCGAGGGCGGTCAGACGGGGGGCAGTGCTCATGAAGAAAACTCCCAGGGCATGACGGGCGAGGTCGATCCTCCCCATCTGTCATCGGAACCTGAGAGGTTCGCCGCGAGCGTCCCGGCATATGGGACGCACGGCTTGCACCTTGGGTGGGACCGACGGCTGCCGGCCCGCTTTTCAGATGTGCCTCGCCCGCGCGGTACGGGGCCTGAGAGATTCAAGGGAGGGACTTGCTCCTTCGGCGCCCCGAACCCATACATGCTGGTCCGGGAACTCTCCCGCGCGGATTCAAACGGCCGGTATGGAGTTGGCGCGCACATCATTGCACGCGACCGTGGCCAGGGGGGACGCGTGGTCGAGTAATCCTCTTGTGCCGCATTACCTTCTCTTTACACTTGCCGGGGAAAGCAGTACGTGACCGCTATGGGGAGGCCGATCACGGTGCGCAGCAGGACGAGTGTCTACGCCACTACCACGGGGGTGGCGCTGCCGAAGCAGGCTGCCGCCCCGCTCCGGGAGGGCTGCGGTCCGCTCCCCGTGGCCGTCGTCCGCGATCTGCGGCAGCGGGCCGGGCACAGCCCGCGCCGCCTCACCTTCGCCGAGGGCGACCTGGTCGTCGTCTCCGGGCTGCCCGGTGGCGGAAAGTCGACGCTGATGCGGCAGGCCGTCAGCGGCAACCGCGTCGACTCCCAGGACACCCGCGACCGCTGGGCGGCCCGCATGCCGCGGCTGCTGCCGTACGCGGTCTACCGCCCCGTGGTCCGCCTCGCGCACTACGCGGGCCTTCGCCGGATCCTGCGCTCCGGCGCCGGCGTCGTCGTGCACGACTGCGGCACCCAGGCGTGGGTGCGCCGCTGGCTCGCCCGGGAGGCCCTGCGGCGCGGCGGGACGCTGCATCTGCTGCTCCTCGACGTCCCCGCCGACACCGCGCTCCAGGGCCAGCGCGAGCGCGGCCGCGGCGTCTCGCGGTACGCCTTCGCCCGGCACCGCAGAGTGATCTCGCGGCTCGTGGCGGCCGCCGAGCGGGGCGACCTGCCGCGTGGCTGCGGCTCCGCGGTGCTGCTCGACCGCGCGGCGGCGCAGGTGCTGCGGGAGATCGCCTTCGACCGCTGAGGACCAGCGGCGTTAGGGTGCGAGCCGCAGGCAGAGCGGTCGCGAGCAGGGGTTGGGACAGATGGACTTTCCGGCGCAGGCACACGCCCATCCGTACGGCGGATGGCCGGGCAACGAACTGGAGCAGGTCCTCGCGGCCTCGCTCGGCGCCCCCGCCTCGGCGGGTGCCCGCATAGTCGAGGTGCTGGGCCGCAGCCGGCTCTGGATCCCGCTGCCCAACGGCGGCGGCCCGGAAAGTGGCACCCTCGACCTGCCGACCCTGGAGATCGACGGACAGGCGTACGTCCCCGTCTTCACCTCCGAGGAGCAGTTCCGCCAGGCGCTCGGCGGCGCGGCCGACCGCATGGGGTGCACGGTGGCGCCCGCCGTGGAGTTCGCGCGGGGCCTTCCGCCGCAGCTGGGCATCGTGCTGAACCCGGACGGCACCGTCGGCGTCCCCCTGCCGCCGCCCGCCGTGGCCGAGCTGTGCCGGGCCGGCCGCACCCCGCTGGACGGGCCCACCACCGGCGGCCGGGTCCGCCTCTTCGAGCCGGACTGGCAGGAGGACCCGGTGGACTTCCTGGCCGCCGCGGGCCGTGAATTCGAGGCGGCGGGCATCGTGCTCACCGCGCGCCGCTGCCTGGCCGCCATCGAGACGGACGATCCGACCCTCTTCGTCGGCGTCGAACTGGCCACCTGGGAGGGCGACGCCCGCGACCTCCCGATGCAGGCCCTCGGTCGCGCCCTGACCCTGGTCCCGGTCCCCTGGCCGGTCAACCTCGTCCTGCTCGACGTGGCCCAGGACCCGGTGGCGGACTGGCTCCGCGCGAAGGTGCGGCCGTTCTACCTCCGGGGGGCCTGAGTCGCGGGGCCCGAGTCCAAGGGGGTCGCGACGCTCGACGTCGCGTACGTCAAGTCCGGGCGGGGATCGACGCTTAAGCTGGTTCCAGGACCGGGTCCGTCAGGGCAGGGCAGGGCGGGTCCATGGGATTGATCGAGTCGTCGGGTTCGGCGTGAAGGGGCGGTTACGGGTGAGTGCGTCGGGCACGGCCGCGGGCGATGGGGTCTCCCCTGGCCGAGCACAGCCGAGACCGGGAGGACAGGTCGAGCAGCTGCTGCGCCAAGTGACGCCCGGGCGTTACGACGCGTACGAGGCACTGCTGCGCGCGCTCGCCGCCGAGCAGCTGTGGATGCTGCTCTGGCACGGCCAGGCCGGCTCCCCCGACGCCCAGTACGGGAACATGGAGGTCGAGGGCCTCGGCTACGCCCCCTGCGTGACCTCCGCCCAGGAGCTGTCCGCCAGCGGCTGGAACCGCTCTTACGAGGTCGTGCGCGGTATCGACGTCGCCCGCACCCTGTACCCGGACCACTACGGCCTGTGGCTCAATCCGCACGCCCCCGGCGGCGGCGTCGGCATCCCGTGGCTGGATCTGCGCCGTATCGCCTCGGGCCTCGACCTGCTGCCCGCGGGACCGCTCAGGCTGACCGAGCCGAACATCGAGATCCCCCAGTTCTACGCCCTGTTGACGCAGAACGCGCACCGCACCCCCGTCGTGCGCTCACTGCGCCGCGCCTGGGTGCAGCCCGCGCTCGGGGCGCCCTATCTGGCCATCGGCCTCGACGTGTACGACACGTCACCGCCGTCGGTCGACGCGGTGCGCACGATGATGCAGCAGTCCATCTCCGCCGTCCCCGAGGGCCTGCCCGTGTCGACGGTCGCGATGTCCGACGACCATGACCCGGTCGCCATGTGGCTGCGGGCCAGCGCCCGGCCGTTCTACGACCGCGAGGCCCAGGCCGCGCCCGCCCCGGCCGGCGGGTACGGCTACCCCGCGCGGTACTGAACAGCAACTGAACGGCACTGAACAGCGGGAACGGACACGATGACCGTTCTGATGGGGGTGGGGCCCTATAGGCTCCCGTGCCGCCTTGCGCCCCAACTGCCCCGTGTTCGCCCCTCGTTCACTCGCGTCCGCATAACGGAACACCTCGATCAGCATCACGGTTGCGCATCCTTTCCCCGTCAAGTCTGGTAACAGATCACAACGTGGATGAAGACTCCCGCTCCAAGGGGCCTTCGCCCCTGCGTACGACGGACTGATCACGTCGCTACAGCGGCAAGTGCGGGCCGGTCACCACCGGTTGAGAGGGGTCCCTGCCACGATGACGGCACCATTGCATGACACACCTGCGGACGCGGACCCGACCGAGGACGTCGCTCCCGCAGTTGATGCAGGGGTGAAGAAGGTCGAGGGGCGGTCCCTCAAGCAGATCGCCTGGAATCGCCTGAAGCGGGACAAGGTCGCCCTCGCGGGCGGCATCACGGTGGTCCTCCTGGTCCTGGTCGCCGTCTTCGCGCCCCTGATCGTGAGCCTCCTCGGCCACCCGCCCAACGACTTCCACCAGGACGAGCTCGACGAGCTGACCAACCTCCCCAAGGGCGCGCTCGGCGGCATGAGCAGCGACTTCCTCTTCGGGGTCGAGCCCAACAAGGGCCGCGACGTCTTCAGCCGCATCGTCTACGGCGCGCGGATCTCGCTCCTGGTGGCGTTCCTCGCCGCCATCGTCGCCGTGGTGCTCGGCACGCTCTTCGGGATCATCGCCGGCTACTTCGGCGGCTGGGTCGACGCCCTGATCAGCCGCGTGATGGACGTGCTGCTCTCCTTCCCGCAGCTGCTCTTCATCATCTCCCTCGTCTCCGTGCTCCCCGACGACCTGCTGGGCCTGACCGGCTCCAGCGTGCGCGTCGCGATCCTCGTGCTGGTCATCGGCTTCTTCGGCTGGCCCTATGTCGGACGTATCGTCAGGGGGCAGACCCTTTCGCTCCGTGAGCGCGAGTACGTGGAAGCGGCCCGCAGCCTCGGCGGCGGAAAGCGCCACATCCTCTTCCGCGAGCTGCTGCCCAACCTGGTCGCCCCGATCACCGTCTACGCGACGCTGATGATCCCGACCAACATCCTCACGGAGGCGGCCCTCAGCTTCCTCGGCGCCGGTGTCCGGCCGCCGACGGCCTCGTGGGGCGGCATGCTGCGCGACGCGCTGGAGACGTACGAGCACGACCCGATGTTCATGGTCTTCCCCGGCGTGACGATCTTCATCACGGTGCTGGCCTTCAACCTCTTCGGCGACGGGCTGCGCGACGCGCTCGACCCGAAGGGGACGCGCTAGAAGTCCCCGACCGACTTGCCCCTGCCGCATGTCAGGTGGCTCTCACCATGGTTCTCCGGCAGTTCAAGGCCAAGGACCGCGAATCTCGGAGGTTACGAGAAAATGCCCACAGTTTCCTCGAAACGACGGCTCGCCGCCGGCGCGGCCCTCGTGGTCGCGGCGCTGGTGACCACCACGGCGTGCGGCGGCGGTGACGGTGACGGAGGCGACTCGAAGGGTGCCGGTTACAACGCGGCGTTCAACAAGGTTGCCAACCCGTCCAAGGAGAAGGGGGGCACGCTGAGGATGGTCGGCAAGCAGGACCTCGACTCGGCCGACCCCCAGCGTGCCTACTACGGCATGTCCTGGGACTTCATGCGCTTCTACACCCGCCAGCTGGTGACGTACGACACCAAGCCGGGCAAGGCGGGCACGAAGCTGGTCCCGGACCTCGCCACCTCCACCGCGAAGATCTCGGACGACGGCAAGACCTACACGTACAAGCTGCGTGATGGTCTGACCTGGGAGGACGGCTCCAAGCTGACCGCCCAGGACATCAAGTACGGCATCGAGCGCGTGTGGGCGACGGACACCATCACCGGTGGCCCCGGCTACATCAAGCAGACGCTCGACCCCAAGGGCAAGTACAAGGGCCCGTACAAGGACACGTCGAAGAAGGGCCTGGACGCGATCCAGACGCCCGACGACCAGACCATCATCTTCAAACTGCCCAAGCGCAACGGCGACTTCGAGCAGTTCCTCGCGATGCCGACCGGCTCCCCGGTGAAGGAGTCCAAGGACACCAAGGCCAAGTACACCCAGCGGCCCTTCTCGTCCGGCCCGTACAAGTTCCAGCAGTACAAGGCCGGCAAGAAGATCGTCCTGGTGCGCAACGAGAACTGGAAGAAGTCCTCGGACCCGATCCGCGCGGCGCTGCCCGACAAGGTCGACGTGACGATCTCCGCCAACCTGGAGGAGAACGACAAGAAGCTGATGGCGGGTGACTACGACCTCGACATGAACGGCACGGGCATGACCCAGTCCGGCCGTGTCACCGCCGTGCAGAAGCACCGCGACAGCGTCGACAACATGCACACGTCCTTCGTGCGCTACGTCGCCCTGGTCCACACCGCGAAGCCCTTCGACAACGTCCACTGCCGCAAGGCCGTGTTCTACGCCACCGACTTCGCGAGCCTCCAGCAGACCCGAGGCGGCAAGGTCGCCGCCGGTGACATCGCCAACAGCACGTTCCCCAAGGCGATCCCCGGCTACAGCGACTACGACCCGTACGGTGTCCTGGCGCGCAAGGGCAAGCCCGACGCCGCCAAGGCCAAGGAGGAGCTGAAGAAGTGCGACAAGCCGAACGGCTTCAGCACCAAGCTCACCGCCCGCAACAACAACCCGGGTGAGGTCGACGCCGCCGAGGCGCTCCAGGAGCAGCTCGGCAAGGTCGGCATCAAGGTCCAGGTCGACTCCCTCGACGGCGCCGACACCTCCAGCATCACCGGCTCGCCGTCCGTCGTGAAGAAGCGCGGCTACGGCATGACGATGAGCGGCTGGGGCCCGGACTTCCCCTCCGGCCAGGGCTACGCGCAGCCGCTGTTCGACAGCCGCTTCCTGAACCCGACCGGCAACTACAACGAGTCCCAGATCAAGGACAAGAAGGTCGACGCGCTCTTCGACAAGGCGATCGCCGAGACCGACCCGGCCAAGGCCGGCGAGATCTACAAGGAACTCGACAAGCGGATCCTCGACAACGCCGACTGGATGCCCTTCCTCTACGAGAAGAACATCACCTGGCGCGGACCGCGGCTGACCAACGCCTACATGTCCGACGGCTACAACGGCCGTTACGACTACGTCTCGCTCGGCGTCAAGAAGTAGCACCCGGCAACACCCGCCGCAGCAAAAGCAGTTGATTGTCCCACCGCCGCCGAATCCCGCCAGTCCGAAGGGCAGGTGATGGCCCCGGGCGGCGGCCAGGACTCCCCACAAGGGGGTGCTGGCCGCCGCCGGGCCGCGCACAGTGCTTGCTTATCTCATCCGGCGCCTGATCGCCGTCGTCATCATGGTGCTGGTCGTACTGCTCGCGACCTTCACCGTCTTCTTCATGCTGCCCAAGTGGGCGGGACAGGACATCGCCGTCCTCTTCGCCGGCAAGGCCACCGGTGCCGAGCAGATCGAGGGCATCCGGACCAAACTGGGGCTCAGCGACCCCCTCCTCGTCCAGTTCTGGGACTTCATCAAGGGCATCCCGATGGGGCGCGACTACGTCAACGGCAGTGACGTCACGCACTGCCCGGCGCCCTGCTTCGGCTACTCCTTCCGCACCGAGGCCCCCGTCTGGGAGACCCTCAAGGACGCCCTGCCCGTCACCGGCGCGCTCGCCGCCGGAGCGTGCGTGCTGTGGCTCGCCGGCGGTGTCGCCACCGGCGTCATCTCCGCGCTGCGCCGGGGCACCATCTGGGACCGGGCCGCGATGACCACCGCGCTCGGCGGCGTCTCGCTCCCCGTCTTCTTCACCGGCATGATCGCGATGGGCGTCTTCGTCCACCAGCTGGGCTGGGTCAAGATCGCGGACAGCCTCAGCACCGACGACTCGGCGGGCGTCTGGCTCCAGACGCTGATCCTGCCGTGGATCGTCCTCGCCTTCCTCAACGCCGCGATGTACGCCCGGCTCACCCGCGCCACCATGCTGGAAGTGCTGGGCGAGGACTACATCCGCACCGCCCGCGCCAAGGGCCTCGGCGAGTCCGTCGTCATCCGCAAGCACGCGCTGCGTTCCGCGATGACGCCGATCCTCACCGTCTTCGGCCTCGACCTCGGTGTCCTGATGGGCGGCGCCGTGCTCACCGAGTCCACGTTCAACCTGCCGGGGCTCGGCCTGGAGGCGGTCAGGGCCATCAGCAGCAAGGACCTGCCCGTCATCCTCGGGGTGACCCTGTGCGCGGCGCTCGCGATCGCCGTGGCCAACCTCGTCGTCGACCTTATGTACGCCGTCATCGACCCGCGAGTGAGGCTGGGATGACCGAACTGTCCAAGAGCGGGGCCGCGGTGGGCGAGCCCGTCGTCGACTCGCCCGCTCCCTCCGCCTTCCTGGAGGTGCGCGACCTCAAGGTGCACTTCCCGACCGACGACGGCCTGGTCAAGTCCGTCGACGGGCTGAACTTCACGCTGGAGAAGGGCAAGACCCTCGGCATCGTGGGCGAGTCGGGCTCCGGCAAGTCGGTCACCTCGCTCGGCATCCTCGGCCTGCACACCGCCGGCCAGTACGGTGCCCGCAGGGCGCAGATCTCCGGCGAGATCTGGCTGGGCGGCAAGGAGCTGCTCGGCGCCGACCCCGCCGAGGTGCGCAAGCTGCGCGGCCGCGAGATGGCGATGATCTTCCAGGATCCGCTCTCCGCGCTGCACCCGTACTTCTCCATCGGCAAGCAGATCACCGAGGCGTACCGGGTCCACAACGACGTCGACAAGAAGACCGCGCGCAAGCGCGCGATCGAGATGCTCGACCGGGTCGGGATCCCGCAGCCCGACAAGCGTGTGGACAGCTACCCGCACGAGTTCTCGGGCGGCATGCGCCAGCGCGCGATGATCGCCATGGCGCTGGTGAACAACCCCGAGCTGCTCATCGCCGACGAGCCGACCACCGCCCTGGACGTCACCGTCCAGGCGCAGATCCTCGACCTCATCCGGGATCTGCAGAAGGAGTTCGGCTCCGCCGTCATCATGATCACGCACGACCTGGGCGTCGTCGCCGAGATGGCCGACGAACTGCTGGTCATGTACGGCGGCCGGTGCGTCGAGCGCGGCACCGCCGAGAAGGTCTTCTACGAGCCGCAGCACCCCTACACCTGGGGTCTGCTCGGTTCGATGCCCCGCATCGACCGCGAGGAGACCGAGCGGCTCATCCCGGTCAAGGGCTCGCCGCCCAGCCTGATCAACCTGCCGAGCGGCTGCGCCTTCAACCCGCGCTGCCCCTACGCCGACATCCCCAAGGACCAGATCACCCGCCGCGAGCGCCCCGAGCTGCGGCTTGTGGCCGACGGGCACTACTCCGCCTGCCATATGTCGCAGGACGAGCGCACCCGGATCTGGACCGAAGAGATTGCGCCGAAGCTGTGAAAGACGATGCGAAAGACCCGAAGGACACGGCGGAGGGCCAGGAGATGACGAGCCCGGCACAGACGAAGAGCTCGCCCGAGCCGCTGCTCAAGGTCGAGGGCCTGGTGAAGCACTTTCCCATCAAGAAGGGGCTGCTCCAGCGCCAGGTGGCGGCCGTGCAGGCGGTCGACGGGCTGACCTTCGACGTCCGTCCCGGGGAGACGCTCGGCGTGGTCGGCGAGTCCGGCTGCGGCAAGTCGACGATGGGCCGGCTGATCACCCGCCTGCTCGAACCGACCGGCGGCCGCGTCGAGTTCGAGGGCACGGACATCACGCACCTGAACACGGGCAGGATGCGTCCGCTCCGCCGTGACGTGCAGATGATCTTCCAGGACCCGTACTCGTCGCTGAACCCGCGGCACACCATCGGCACGATCGTCGGCGCGCCCTTCAAGCTCCAGGGCGTCAAGCCCGAGGGCGGCGTGAAGAAGACCGTGCAGGAGATGCTGGAGCGGGTCGGGCTCAGCCCCGAGCACTACAACCGCTACCCGCACGAGTTCTCCGGCGGCCAGCGCCAGCGCATCGGCATCGCGCGGGCGCTCGCCCTGCGGCCCAAGCTGGTGGTGGCGGACGAGCCGGTCTCGGCCCTGGACGTCTCCATCCAGGCCCAGGTGGTCAACCTCCTGGACGATCTTCAGGACGAGCTGGGCCTGACGTACGTGATCATCGCGCACGACCTGTCGGTCATCCGGCACGTGTCGGACCGCATCGCGGTGATGTACCTCGGCAAAATCGTGGAGCTGGCGGACCGCAAGGACCTCTACTCCACGCCGATGCACCCGTACACCAAGGCGCTGCTCTCCGCGGTGCCGGTGCCCGACCCCAAGCGGCGCGGCGTCAAGAGCGACCGCATCCTGCTCCGCGGTGACGTCCCGTCGCCGATCGACCCGCCCTCCGGCTGCCGCTTCCACACGCGGTGCTGGAAGGCGACGGAGATCTGCAGGACGAAGGAGCCGCCGCTGATCCCGCTCGCCTCCGGGCACCAGGTGGCGTGCCACCACCCGGAGAACGCGCCGGACCAGGCGCCCGAGGACACCACGCTGCTCTCGGCCGCCAAGGAGGCGATCGAGGTGGTGACGGTGGTCGCCAAGGCCGAGGAGACGGCGGCGACGGAGAAGGCCGACTCGGGCAAGCCGGCCGACAAGTAGTCGTGGTGAAGGCCGACAAGTAGTCGTGGTGAAAGGAGGGCACGCGCAGGGGCGCGTGCCCTCCCTTCGTGCGTGTCACTCCGTGACGGTCCAGCGCCCCACTTTTCGGTACGCCGAGTCGTGGACGCTCTCGCCGTCCCCGGGCGTCAGCGCGTAGTGGCCGAGGTTGCCGCCCCAGTACCGCAGGATCCGGCCGAGCTCCTCCGCCGCCTTCCCCTCGAACGCGTCCTCGCCCATGTCGACCTCCAGCAGGAACTTCATGGCTGCCTCGCTCCTCTCGTCACCGGTGCTTCAACTTTCTCATTGAAGTCCTTTGTGAGACTTTCCGGACGGTCCCTGCTGCTGTAGCGGGGACGACGGGCGGCCAACCCTCAAATGAGGGTGAGGCCCGCGGCGGGGCCGGGCCGGGCGCGGGTAAGAATGGCGCGTGCTCCAGGATCTGTTCACCCCCTCCGTCCAGCACGCGCTCGACATCGTGGGGATCTTCGTCTTCGCGATCTCCGGCGCGCTGCTCGCCGTGCGCAAGAACTTCGACGTCTTCGGCATCGCCGTCCTCGCCGAGGTCACCGCGCTGGGCGGAGGACTCTTCCGCGACCTGGTCATCGGGGCGGTCCCGCCGGCCGCCTTCACCGACCTCGGGTACTTCATCACCCCGCTGTTCGCGGCGGCCCTGGTCTTCTTCCTGCACCCGGAGGTGGAGCGCACCCAGCTCGCGGTGAACGTCTTCGACGCCGCCGGGCTCGGCCTCTTCTGCGTCGCGGGCACCACCAAGGCGTACGACTACGGCCTCGGCCTCACCGCGTCGGCCACCCTCGGCCTGATGACCGCGGTGGGCGGCGGCGTACTGCGGGACATCGTCGCCAACGAAGTGCCCTCGCTGGTCCGCTGGGACCGCGACCTCTACGCCGTGCCCGCCATCGTGGGCGCGACGATGGTCGCCCTGTGCATCCGCTTCGATGAGCTGACGGCGTTCACCAGCGGCCTCGCCGTCGTGACGACGTTCGTCCTGCGGCTGCTGGCGCTGCGCTATCACTGGCGGGCGCCGCGCGCCTGGAACCGGCGGTCGACCGCGGTCGAGGCGGAGGCCGAGGAGACGCCGTAGACGCCGTAGCGAGGAAAAGCTACCGCTCAGTAATCGAATGTTGTACGTTGCTGCCATGGCAACGGCAGCATCGGCACCCTCGGCAGCCTCACTCCCCGCATCGACGACCGCGCGCATCGGCGACAGCGAGTTCGACCGCGACACCGCGGTCACCCGGCGCGAGCCCGGCGTCTACGACACCGAGCTCTCCGCCGGCTGGACGATCATCAACGCCGTCAACGGCGGCTATCTCCTGGCCGTCCTCGGCCGCGCCCTCGCCGACGCGCTGCCGCACGCCGACCCCTTCACCATCTCCGCGCACTACCTCACCGCCTCGGCCCCCGGCCCCGCGGTGATCCGCACGGACGTGGTGCGCGCCGGCCGGACCCTCTCCACCGGGCAGGCCTCCCTCTTCCAGTACGACGAGGAGGGCCGCGAGGTCGAGCGGATCCGCGTGCTCGCCTCGTACGGAGACCTCGACGCGCTCCCCGACGACGTCCGCACCACCGCCGAGCCGCCCGCGATCCCGCCGCTCGACCAGTGCTTCGGCGCGCAGGACGCTCCCGACCACCGCCCGGTGCCCGGCAGTTCCGCCATCGCCGACCGCCTCTTCCTGAAGCTCGACCCCGCCACGCTCGGCTGGGCGCTCGGGCAGCCGTCCGGCAAGGGGGAGATGCGCGGCTGGTTCGGCCTCGCGGACGGCCGCGACGCCGACCCGCTGTCGCTGCTGCTCGCGGTGGACGCGCTGCCGCCGACCGCCTTCGAGATGGGACTGACCGGCTGGGTGCCCACCGTGGAGCTCACGGTGCACGTCCGCCACCGCCCCGCCCCCGGCCCGCTGCGCGTCGCGATCACCACGCGGAACCTCGCGGGCGGCTTCCTGGAGGAGGACGCGGAGGTCTGGGACAGCGAGGACCGGCTGGTGGCCCAGTCACGCCAGCTCGCCCGGGCCCGGCTCTCCTAGGGCTCCTCCGGGTTCCCGCGGCCCCCGGGTCGGGCAGGCGTACGAGATCCTTGTGCGCGTGAAATCCGACCGGCTGCTCTCGATCCTGCTGCTGCTCCAGACGCGCGGCCGGGTGCCCGCGCACGAGCTGGCCGCCCGTCTCGAAGTCTCCGTCCGCACGATCTACCGGGACGTCGAGGCCCTGTCCGCCTCCGGTGTCCCGGTCTACGCCGAGCGCGGGCGGCACGGCGGCATCGCACTGCTCGCCGGGTTCCGCACCGACGTGACGGGACTGACCGCCGACGAGTCACGGGCTCTGTTCGTCCTCGCCGCGCAGGGCGCGCACGCCGCGCTCGGCCTGGACGAGGCGCTCGGTTCCGCGCTGCGCAAGGTCATGGCCGCGCTGCCCGAACCGCACCGGCCCGGCGCGGAGTTGGCGAGCCGCCGCATCCTCGTGGACGCCTCGCGCTGGATGAAGGGGCCCCTGCCCGTCGACCTGGAGGTGCTCCAGGACGCGGTCTTCGCCGACCGCAGGCTGCGGCTGCGCTACCGGCACAGCGGCGCCGCGCAGGCGCGCACGTACACCGTCGACCCGTACGGCCTCGTGTGCAAGGCCGGCATCTGGTACCTGGTCGCCGACCGGCGCGGCACGCCGCGCCTCTTCCGGGCCGACCGGATTGGCTCGGCGGCCGTCACCGACGCCCCGGTGCGGCGCCGCCCGGACGCCGAACTGGCGGACGTGTGGGCGGTGTTGAAGCACGCGGTGGAGAACCGGCCGGGCGACCTCAAGGTGACGGTCCGGGTGCGGCGCGCCCGCTACGACCTGTTCCTGCGCATCAACGGCAAGTCGGTCACCCGGCTGCCGCCGGACCACGACGGCGAGAGCGAGTGGCTCACGGTCCCCCTCGCCTTCGAAGCCGTGGGCGAGGCGCGGACCCTGCTGCCGTTCGCCGACGACGTCGAGGTGCTCTCGCCGCCCGAGGTGCGCGACGAACTCGCCCGGGCCGCCGCCGCGGTCACCCGTCTGTACGCGGGGAAGCCTCTGCCCGCAGGAAACGGGCCAGCTCCCCGGTGAGTTCGGCGGGCGCGTCCTCCTGTACGAGGTGGCCCGCGCCCTCGATCAGGCGCAGCTCGGCGCCGGGGATCGCCGCGGCCAGCTCATGGCCGCGCGCCACCGGGAGCCAGGTGTCGTCGGCGCCCCAGCAGATCAGTACGGGCAGGTCCAACTCCCCGTACCTGCCCTGGATCTCATCGGTGTACCGCTGGTCGTTCTGCTGGATCTGCCGGTAGAAGGCGGGTTGCCCCTCGGCCGTGCACCAGGGTGCCACGAGCCGGTCGAGCACGGCCGGATGCAGACCGCGGTGACTCGCTGAGCTCACGTACTCGCGTACGAGCGCCTCGTGCAGATTGACCGGCAGCTGCCCGAAGACCTCGGCGTGCGCGCCGAGGAGCCGGTAGGTGGCGGTGCCCCACGGGGCGAGGGCCACGGGGTCGACGAGGGCGAGGCGGGCGTAGCGGGCGCCGTGCAGCAGGTGCGCGCGCAGGGCCACGCAGCCGCCGAAGTCGTGGGCGAGGACGGCGGGCCGCGCCAGGCCCCAGTGGCCGAGCAGCTCGGTGAGGACCCGGCCCTGCGCGGCGAGCGAGACGTCCTGCCCCTGCCGCATCTCCGAGGCGCCATATCCGGCCAGGTCCCAGACGTACACGCGGTGTTCGCGCGCGAGGGAGCGGGCGACGGCCCGCCAGACGTACGACGAGAAGGGGGTGCCGTGGACCAGCACGACGGGCGGGGCGTCGGCGGGGCCGAGCGCGGCCCAGCGGACGGTGCCCGAGGAGCTGGGGAAGGTCTGGTCGAGGGTCCAGGTGTCCTGTGCGGTCGTCATGACCGTAGAGGCTAGTTGCCCCTTACGCGGGAGTCGAGAGGGCGCTGCCCTGTTGTTCGGGCGCCGGCGGTCAGCGCTCGTCCAGCCAGTGGCGGCGGCCGAGACTGACCAGGCGCAGCTGGCGGCGCGCCGTGGCCGCCACCCGTTCCGCGGCCCCGGGGTCGGCGCCCGCCGCGCCCGCTTCCAGGAGTGCCGACGCGGTCATCACCATGTGGTCGACGTACATCCCGGCGAGCATCAGCAGATCGTCCTCGGCCCAGCCCGCCGCCTGGGGCTCGTGGGCGAACTGGTCCCTGACCTCCTGGGCGAACAGGGCGAGCTGGCCGCCTATCGCGGCGCGCACGGCCTGTACGCCGCCGTGCTGTTCGCGGGCGATGAAGCGGACGTGGGCGGGGTGGGTGCGGACGTACGCGGCGATCAGTTCGACGGTGGCCGCGATGCGCTCCTCCCCTTCGTCCTCGCCCGCGCTGTCGCCGGTCGCGGAGAGCAGGGCGGTGAGCGCCGTGTGCAGGCTGCCGAGCGCCTCCTCGACGAGCGCCACGCCGAGGTCGGCCATGTCGCGGAAGTGCCGGTAGAAGGCGGTGGGGGCGACGCCCACGGCGCGGGTGACCTCACGCAGGCCGAGGCTGCTCAGGCTCTGCTCCTCGAGCAGCTGGAGCGCCGCGTCGAGAAGTGCCTGCCGGGTCTTCTGTTTCTGGGCCTGCCGGACGCCGAGCGTGTGACTCATGACATGCAGTTAACAACTGTTCTCCGAGTTTTGGAAGCGCGGGGGCGGCTACCCTGTAAGTCAGTGAACAGTTGTTACCACAAGCGTTCACCGAACTGCTCCCGGCCTCCGGGGGCGCGTTCGCCGATTGGAGAGGGATCTCATGCTCTTCGTTGTCGCCGCCCTGCTCCTGCTGGGTGTGGCCATGGGTTCAGTGGCCCACCTCCCGCTGCCGGCCACGCTGGTCGCCGCCTTGGCCATCGGTGCGTGGCTCGCGGTCTTCGCGGTCCGCGAGCGCACGCGCCACCACCACTGAGCCGGAAGGAGCCCGACCATGGCACTCACCACCGAACGCGCTGCCGAGCGCACCGCCGAACGTACTGCCGCTGAGCGCCCCGCCGAACGTCCTGCTGCCGAGCGCCCCGCCGACCGCGCCCCGGAGCGCCCCACCGGACGCCGTGACACCGACGGCATGGCCGTCGCCTCCTTCGTCTGCGGCCTGCTCGGACTGCTCGTCCTGAACGTCTTCCTCGGCCCCCTCGCGATCGTCCTCGCGGGCCTCGCCCTGTGGCGCGGCACCGGCCGAAGCGGCCGTGCGCTGCTCGGACTCGGGCTCGGCGTGGCCGACCTCGTCGTCCTCGGCGTGCTCGTCTCGATGGACGGCACCGTGTCCTGGGGTCTCGCAGGCTGATACCACCGGGTCGTACGGTGCCGTACGGCTCGTAGAATCGTCGCACCATGGCCTACCTCGACCACGCAGCGACCACTCCGATGCTCCCGGAGGCGATCGCGGCGATGACCGCGCAGATCGCCGTCACCGGCAACGCCTCCTCGCTGCACGCGGCGGGCCGCCGGGCGCGCCGCACCGTCGAGGAGGCCCGCGAGACACTCGCCGAGTCGCTCGGCGCACGCCCCAGCGAGGTGGTCTTCACCTCCGGGGGCACCGAGGCCGACAACCTCGCGGTGAAGGGCCTGTACTGGGCCCGCCGCGACGCGGAGCCGGCCCGCACCCGCGTCCTCGCCAGCCCCGTCGAGCACCACGCCGTCCTCGACGCCGTCCACTGGCTCGGGGAGCACGAGGGCGCCACCGTCGAGTACATCCCGGTCGACGCCCACGGCCGTGTCCACCCCGATGCCCTGCGCGAGGCGATCGCACGCGACCCCGACGACGTCGCCCTGGCCACCGTCATGTGGGCCAACAACGAGATCGGCACGATCCAGCCGGTCCGCGAACTGGCCGACGTCGCCGCGGAGTTCGGCGTCCCGCTGCACGCCGACGCCGTGCAGGCCTACGGCCAGGTCCCCGTCGACTTCGGGGCGTCCGGGCTCGCCGCGATGACCGTCTCCGGACACAAGATCGGCGGACCGTACGGCATCGGGGCGCTGCTGCTCGGCCGTGAGTACAGCCCCGTCCCCGTGCTGCACGGCGGCGGCCAGGAGCGGCATGTGCGCTCCGGGACGCTCGACGTGCCGGCCGTCGCCGCCTTCGCCGTCGCGGGGGAGTACGCCGCCGAGCACCGCGAGCGCTTCGCCGCCGAGATCGGCGCGCTCCGCGACGACCTGGTGGCCGCGGTCCGCTCGGCGGTCCCCGAGGCGGTCCTCGGCGGTGACCCGTCCCCGGCGGGCCGGCTGCCCGCCAACGCGCACTTCTCCTTCCCCGGCTGCGAGGGCGACTCGCTCCTGCTGCTGCTCGACGCGCAGGGCATCGAGTGCTCCACCGGGTCGGCGTGCACGGCGGGCGTCGCCCAGCCCAGCCACGTCCTGCTCGCCACGGGCACCGCCCCCGCCCTGGCGCGCGGCACACTCCGCTTCTCGCTCGGCCACACGTCGACGAAGGCGGACGTCGACGCGGTGGCCGCGGCGATCGGCCCGGCGGTGGAGCGGGCGCGCTCGGCGGGCCTGAGCTAGGCGGGCCTGAACTAGGCGGGCCTGAGCCAGGCGGGTGAGCCGCAGGGCGAGGAAGGTGCCGCCTAGGCCTTCCTGGTGGCCTTCCGGGGTGCCTCGCGGGCGGCCCGCACCAGGCGCATGTACCGGTCCCAGTCCCAGTGCGGGCCGGGGTCCGTGTGGTCCGTGCCCGGCACCTCCACGTGCCCGATGATGTGCTCCCGGTCGACCGGGATGTCGTACCGCTCGCATATCCCGGCCGTCAGCCGCGCGGACGAGGCGTACATCGCGTCGGTGAACGACGACTTGTCGTCGACGAAGCCCTCGTGCTCGATGCCGACGCTTCGTTCGTTGTAGCTCCTGTTGCCCGCGTGGAACGCCACGTCCAGCTCGCGGATCATCTGCGCCACATGCCCGTCCTTGCGGACCACGTAGTGCGTGGCGGCGCCGTGGCTCGGGTCCTTGAAGACCCGCAGCGCCGTGGCGTACCCGCCCTGGACGACGTGGATGATGACGCGGTCGATGCCGTAGTCGTCGGGGCGGTCGGCGCGCCGCCAGTTGTAGTCCGACGCGGCGGTCCACTGCGCGCCCTTGGCGTCGACCTCGCCCTCCTTGCGTCTCTTGACGACCCCGGGCAGCCGCCACCACAGCCGCCCCAGCTCGTCCTGGGCGAGCACGGCCGTGCCGGCGGCGGCCACGCCGCCACCGATCAGCAGGGTGCGCCGGCTGACTCCGCGGCTTCCCGGCTTCTGCGCCTCTGGTTCCCCCATGTGATCGTCAACGCTTACTCACGGGCATCCGGTTCCCGCGGGCCCGTACTCTGTTAGGGCTATGACTTTGACCGAGACCCCGCAGCCCGCCCAGCGCCCCCTCCGTGTCCTGGCCGCCATGTCCGGAGGCGTGGACTCCGCCGTCGCCGCCGCCCGTGCCGCCGAGGCCGGACACGACGTGACGGGAGTGCACCTCGCGCTCTCGGCCAACCCCCAGTCGTTCCGCACGGGCGCGCGGGGCTGCTGCACCATCGAGGACTCGCGCGACGCCCGCCGCGCCGCGGACGTCATCGGCATCCCGTTCTACGTGTGGGACCTCGCCGAGCGGTTCCGTGAGGACGTGGTCGAGGACTTCGTCGCCGAGTACGAGGCGGGGCGCACCCCCAACCCGTGCCTGCGCTGCAACGAGAAGATCAAGTTCGCCGCGCTCCTGGACAAGGCCCTCGCGCTCGGCTTCGACGCGGTCGTCACCGGCCACTACGCCAAGGTGATCGTCCGCGAGGACGGCACGCGCGAGCTGCACCGCGCCTCCGACATGGCCAAGGACCAGAGCTACGTCCTCGGGGTCCTGGACGACCGTCAGCTCGCCCACGCGATGTTCCCCCTCGGTGACACGGTCACCACCAAGGAGGAGATCCGCGCGGAGGCCGAGCGCCGAGGCCTCGCCGTCGCCAAGAAGCCCGACAGCCACGACATCTGCTTCATCGCCGACGGCGACACCCAGGGCTTCCTCGCTGCCCGCCTCGGCAAGGCGGAGGGCGACATCGTGGACGAGTCCGGGGAGGTCCTCGGCACCCACGAAGGGGCGTACGGCTACACCATCGGCCAGCGCAAGGGCCTGCGGATCGGCACCCCCGCCCCCGACGGCAAGCCGCGCTACGTCCTGGACATCTCCCCGGTGAACAACACCGTGACGGTCGGCCCGGCCGCCGCCCTGGACGTGACCGCCCTGACCGCCATCAAGCCCCGCTGGTGCGGCGCGGCCCCCACCGGGCCCGGCACGTACACGGCACAGCTGCGGGCCCACGGTGGCGAGACGGAGGTCACCGCGGAGCTCGTCGACGGCGCCCTGAACGTCTCCTTCACCGAGCCCGTCCGGGGCGTGGCCCCCGGCCAGGCGATCGTCCTGTACGACGGCACGCGCGTGGTGGGCTCGGCGACGATCGCGGCGACGGAGCGGGCGACGGCCGGGGTCTGACCTGTCGGCATGCTCCGGGCGGGCTGCTTGTACGGGACTGGCCCCGGGCCGGCGTCGGCGTCTGCGGCGGGACCGAGCGGTGTCCACTCGCGGCGGCCGGTCCGGGCGAGGACGAGGCCGCCCGCGTGCTGTCCTGCGGGAGAAGGGACGAGGCCGCGAGTGAGCGGCGGGCGTCAGCAGGCGAACAGCGCGCGGGCGTGGTCCTCGGTCTGAAATAGACCTGGCATAGGGGCTGTCTGGAGTGTGCGCACGCTCGTGGCATGGTGCTCAAGCTCCGCCACATCCAGGAAACCCGGAGGGATTTCGCCTCGGCACTCGTCCCACCACCCGCGCGTGCCACCTCCGGTCATCGAGGCAAGAGCATCGCGATGTTGCGCGAAGCAGGCGTCCCGGCCCGCGCTATGCCTTGCGGCGGCATCCGGCGAGGAGGGTCGCGACCATGTGCTCCGCGTCGGCCCGGTCGTAGTCGGGGCCGGTGATGCAGAGGTTTCCGATGGCGCGCATGAGCGTGTAGGCGGTGATGTCCGGGCTGATTTCGTCGGCGGCGGCGCAGGCGTCGAGCAGCGTTGCGCAGGCCGGGACCAGGGTGTCGAGCATGAGGGCGTGGAGGTTCTCCAGTCCTGGATCGCCGGACCCCAGGGCGGCGCCGAGGCCGTGCTTGGTCACCAGGAACTCCACGAACGCGTCCGCCCAGCGGGTCAGGGCGGTGAACGGGGAGGCCGATTCCTCCAGGAGCCGGGGCGCGAGTGCGGTGCAGGTGTCGATCTGGTGCCGGTAGACGGCGGTGACGAGGTCCGCCCGTGTCGGGAAGTTCCGGTAGATGGTGCCGACGCCGACGCCGGCGCGTTCGGCGATATCGCGGATGGGGGCCTGCACGCCCTGGTCCACGAAGACCGCCGCTGCGGCCGCCAGCACGCCGCTGCGGGTGCGCTGCGCCTGTGCTTGACGTACTCCGGCCGGTTCCGGCACGAGGCTCTCCCTTTACTCGCGGAACAATGTTCCGCTAAATTGGCGGAACGGTGCTCCGCCAAAGTACGGCAGAGCGATCCCACGGGGAAAGCGCAGGTCTCCCATGTCTTCCAGCCATCTCGACCAGCAGATCGTCGCCGTCAAGCCCATCACTGTTTCCGCGCCCAGCCGCAGCGTCGGCCTCCAGGTAAAGGTCACCGCCCCGCTGACAGGCCAGAACCTTCCCGTCATCGTGTTCTCCCACGGCAACGCATGGTCCCTGGACGGATACGAGCCTCTCGTCGACAGGTGGGCAGCCAACGGATTCGTCGTCGTGCAGCCCACCCACCTGGACTCCCGCCGCAACGGCATCGGGTGGGACGACCCGCGCTTCGCCACCATCTGGCGCGTCCGGATCGCCGACCTCCACGCGGTCCTCGACAACCTCGGCGACATCTTTCTCCAGGCGGGCCTGGAGACCCGCGTCAACCCCGAGCGCATCGCGGTCGTCGGCCATTCCTGGGGCGCCCAGACCGCCGGCGCGATCCTCGGCGCACGCGTGCTCGACGCCGACGGCATTCCCGGAGAGGACTTCTCCCACTCCGCGGTCTCGGCCGGCGCGCTGATCGCCGCGACCGGAACCGGCGACACCCTCACCCCGTTCGCCGCCGAACACCTTCCGTTCATGAGGCCGGACTACTCCACCATGACCACCCCGGCCCTGGTCATCGCGGGCGGCAAGGACCAGTCCCAGCTCTCCACCCGGGGACCGGAGTGGTTCACCGACGCCTACCACCTCAGCCCGTCCCCGAAGAGCCTGCTCACCATCGCCGAGGGCGAGCACACCCTGGGCGGCCTCGCCGGCGAGATGGCCGCCGAGACCACCGATGAGGACCCCGCCCTCGTCGCCCTCGTCGCCGACGCGATCTCCGCCTACCTCCACGACGCCCTCAAGCTCGACGACGCCGCGTGGGCTGCCCTCAACAACGCCGCTGCGGCTGGTGACGGCACATGGAGCATCACCAGCAAGTGAACCCGGCCAGACGGCGCTGACGACCGAGCCGAGGGCGAGCGGAGCGGGCTCACGGGTGCACGCCAACCGCGACCGCCTGCGTCGACGCGGAATCCGCTGCACGGTTCCGAAGAAGCCCGACCTGATCCCCGACCGCAAGTCCCGGGCGGCTCGCGGCGGCGAACCGACGCGAGCGCCACGCGGTCCAGCGACAAGCATTCTCGATACGCGGCCTAGCCGACCTGGAGCACGATCTTGCCTCGCGTACGGCCCCGCTCGCCGTAGGTGTGCGCCTTCGCCGCCTCCTCCAGGGGCAGCACCGTGTCGATCTCGGCGCGCAGCTTGCCCTCGTCCACCAGGCGCGCGATCTCCAGCAGGCCCGCGCGGTCCGGCTCGACCACGGTCCAGCCCGTGTGGATGCCGCGCTCCCGCGCGCGGGCGGGGTCCGGGAGGCCCCCGGGGTCGGGGAGGGTGACCAGGTGGCCGCCGCGGCGCAGGACCTCCACGGACCGCGTGCCGTACGTCCCGCCCACCCCGTCGAGGACGACGTCCACGTCGCTGATCGCCTCGGTGAAGTCCACGCGCGCGTAGTCGACGACTTCGTCCACGCCGAGCCCGCGCAGGAAGTCGTGCTTCTCGGTGCGGGCGGTCCCGATGACGTACGCCCCGTGCGCCTTGGCGATCTGCACGGCCAGATGCCCCACGCCCCCGGCGGCCGCGTGGATCAGCACCCGCTGCCCGGCCCGCAGCCCGGCCGTCTCGACCAACCCCTGCCAGGCGGTGAGTGCCGCGAGGGGCAGTGCGGCGGCCTGGACGTGGTCGATGCCCGCGGGCTTGGGTGCGAAGCGCCGGGCGGGAGCGGCGACGTACTCGGCGTAGCCGCCCGCCTGCTCGGGGAAGCGGGGCATCCCGAAGACCTCGTCACCGGGGGCGTACAGCGTCACTCCGGGGCCCACCTCCTCGACGACGCCCGACACGTCGTAACCGAGGATCGGGGTGTCGCCCCAGGTGCCGAAGGCGCCCTCCGCGCGGGTCTTCCAGTCGACGGGGTTGACGCCCGCCGCGTGCACCCGGACGAGGACCTCCGTGAGGCCCGGCTCGGGCCGGTCGACCTCCACGGGGACCAGGTTCTCCGGGGCGCCCCAGGCGCGGGGGCTCACGGCACGCATCTTCATGATCATCCTCTTGAATCCTCGTTCGAAAACGGCCTGAGGACCCAGAGTGCGACGGGTCCGCCGATCACAGTGCTGGCAGTCCGGCCATGATGTGACAGGATTCGGCCATGGCTTCGGCAGACGGACGACACCGGGTGGCGGTCCTCGCGCTGGACGGCGCGTACGCCTTCGAGATGGGCATCCCACCCCGGATCTTCGGAGCCGCGCAGGACGCCGAGGGGCAACCGCTCTACGACGTCGTCGTCTGCACGGTGGACGGCGGCCCGGTGCGCACCGACGCCGGGTTCCAGGTGATGGCGGAGCACGGCCCCGAGGCGCTCGCCGAGGCGGACACGGTGGTGATCCCGCCCACGGACCGCCTCTGCGGCGGCACCCAGGACGGCGTCCTGCCCGGACCGCTCGCCGCCGCCCTCGCCCGGGTGCGGCCCGGCACGCGCTGGGTGTCGATCTGCACCGCCTCGTACGTCCTCGCCGCGGCCGGGCTGCTCGACGGGCGCCCCGCGACCACGCACTGGAAGGAGGCCGACCACTTCCGGCGGACCTTCCCCCGGGTCGACGTCGACGAGGACGTCCTCTTCGTGGACGACGGCGACGTCCTGACGGCGGCGGGTGTCGGCGCCGGCGTCGACCTCTGCCTGCACCTGCTGCGCCGCGACCACGGCAGCGCCGTCGCCCACCGTGTCGCGCGCCTGTGCGTGGTCCCGCCCTGGCGCGAGGGCGGCCAGGCGCAGTACATCGAACGGCCCGTCCCCGAGCCGACGCTCGCCACGACGGCCGCCACGCGCGCGTGGGCGCTGGAACGGCTCCAGGAGCCGCTTCCCCTCGGTGAGCTCGCCGCGCACGCGCGCATGAGCCTGCGCACCTTCACGCGCCGCTTCCAGGAGGAGGTCGGCATGCCGCCGGGCCGCTGGCTGACCGCCCAGCGCATCGAACTGGCCCGCCGGCTCCTGGAGTCCAGCGACCTGCCCGTGGACGTGGTCGCCCACCGCGCGGGCTTCGGCACGGGCAACTCCCTGCGCCAGCACATGCGTTCCGTGCTCGGCGTCTCACCGGCCGCCTACCGCAGGACGTTCGCCTCCGCCGCCCCGGTGACCGCCCCCGTGACCGCCCCCGCCGTCCGGTGACTAACCCTGCCGTGCGGTGATCTCCGCGTCGTAGAAGCAGTAGTGGTCCTTGATGGCCGCCACCTCCGGCTTTGGCTCCCGGTACGCCCACACCGCGTCCGGCGCGCCCGGCAGCGACCAGTAGGAGGCCGTGCCCTTGAAGGGGCAGTGCGTGGTGGTCCCGGAGGGTGTCAGCAGGTCGGTGCGCACGTCCTCCGGCGGGAGGTAGTGGCGCGCCGGGTAGCCCGTCTCGCGCAGCAGCAGCGGGCGGCTGCTCTCCGCCACCACCTGCCCCTCGTGCACCACCCGCACGTGGTCCGTGCCCTGCTCGACGGTGATCCGGTGTCCCTTGGTCACGACGTGTCCTCCTCGACAGGTGCTGTCAGCGTCGGACCGTACCGTGGGCGCATGAACATCTGCGTCTTCCTCTCCGCCGCCGACCTCGACGACCGCTACACCCGCCCCGCCCGGGAGTTCGCCGAACTGCTCGGCAAGGGCGGGCACACCCTGGTGTGGGGCGGTTCCGAGAGCGGTCTGATGAAGGTCGTGGCGGACGGCGTCGAGGAGGCGGGAGGCCGGCTCGTCGGCGTCTCCGTGGACTTCCTCGCGGCCAAGGCCAGGGTCATCGCCGAGCCCCACGAGATGGTGATCGCCCGCGACCTCGCCGAGCGCAAGGCGCTGCTCCTGGAGAAGGCCGACGCCATCGTGATCATGGTCGGCGGCACCGGCACCCTCGACGAGGCCACCGAGATCCTGGAGCTCAAGAAGCACGGCAAGCACACCAAGCCGGTGGTCCTGCTGAACTCCGCGGGCTTCTACGACGGCCTCAAGGAGCAGTTCCGCCGCATGGAGGACGAGGGCTTCCTGCCCCTGCCCCTCACCGACCTGGTCTTCTTCGCCGAGGAGCCCGTCGGCGCACTGGCGTACCTGGAGGCGAAGACACTAGCGGCTACCGCCGCGGGACAGGGCACCCAGTGATGCGAGCATGGCGGGTATGGCAACACATGTGATCACCGGGGCCGGCTCCGGCATCGGAGCGGCCGTCGCCCGCCGCCTGCACGCACGCGGCGACGAACTCGTCCTCCACGCGCGGGACGCGGGCCGCGCCAAGGAACTCGCCGCCCAGTTCCCCGGCGCGAGCACGCTCGTCGGCGACCTTGCGGACCCCGACAAGCTCTCCTGGGCCTTCGGGCACCAGTCGCTGCCCTCGCGCGTGGACTCGCTCCTGCACATCGCGGGCGTCGTCGACCTCGGACCGGTCGGCGAGCTGACCCCCAAGTCCTGGCACCACCAGCTCAACGTCAACCTCATCGCCCCCGCCGAGCTGACCCGCCACTTCCTGCCGCAACTGCGCCTCGCCCAAGGGCACGTGGTCTTCGTCAACTCGGGCGCGGGTCTGAACGCCCACGCCGACTGGTCCGCGTACGCCGCCTCCAAGCACGGCCTGAAGGCCCTCGCCGACTCGCTGCGTCAGGAGGAGCACGGCAACGGCGTCCGGGTCACCTCGGTCTACCCGGGCCGCACGGCGAGTGCCATGCAGGTCAAGGTGCACCAGCAGGAGGGCAAGGAGTACGACGCCTCGCGCTTCATCGACCCCGAGTCGGTCGCCACGACGATCATCATGGCCCTGGACCTGCCGCGCGACGCGGAGGTCAACGACCTGACGGTGCGGCCGGGCCGATGAGCGACACCTTCACCTGGGGCGCGGCCACCGGCGTCGGGTCCATGCCCGGCGCGGACGCCCGCGAGGCCGCGAAAACCGTCACCGGCAGCTTCGACGGGCCGCGGGAGGGCATGCCGTACCTCGCCGAGCTGCCCGCGCGCGGACCCGGCGCCGACATGATCGGCCGCACGGCCGGCCTGCTCGTCGACGTGTACGCGCGCGTGGAGCCCAGCGGCTGGCGCGTCGGCGACCGCCCCGGACGGGACACCAAGCGGGCCAGGGCCTGGCTCGGCGAGGACCTCGACGCCCTGGAGGAGTTCACGCAAGGGTACGAGGGCCCGCTGAAGATCCAGGCCGTCGGCCCGTGGACGCTCGCCGCCGCGCTGGAGCTGCGCAACGGCGAGGCGGCGCTCTCCGACCCGGGCGCCTGCCGTGACCTCGCCGGATCGCTCGCCGAGGGCCTGCGCGAGCACCTCGCCGACGTGCGCCGCAGGGTGCCCGGCGCCCAGGTGGTGCTGCAACTCGACGAGCCCTCGCTCATCGCCGTGCTCCGCGGGCAGGTCAAGACGGCGAGCGAGTACCGCACCCACCGGGCCGTGGACCGCCAGGTCGTGGAGGACACCCTGCGGGCCGTCCTGGCCGTACAGGGCGAGGGCCCGACGGTCGTCCACTCCTGCGCGCCGGACGTGCCCTTCGCGCTGCTGCGCCGCGCCGGCGCCCACGCGATCTCGTTCGACGCCTCGCTCCTCACCGAGCGTGACGACGAGACCATCGGCGAGGCCGTCGAGGGCGGCACGAAGCTCTTCGCCGGTGTCGTGCCGGGCGTGGGCGGCCGATTGTCAGACCCTGCCGGTAGCGTCATGGGTGTCAGGACGTTGTGGCGCAGGCTGGGGCTGAATCCGGGATCGCTCGCGGAGTCGGTCGTGGTCACTCCGTCGTGCGGTCTCGCGGGGGCGTCTCCCGCGTACGCGCGCGCGGTGCTCGCCCACTGCGTCAAGGCGGCGAGATCGCTCGCAGACAACCCTGAGTAATTGGGTATGACGTAACGGGAGGACTTTACGGTGGCTGTCGAACAGCAAGGCTCTGTGCCCGCCGAGGCACGGGATCAGCATGCCCAGCTGGCCGAGCAGATCGAGGAGCACCGCTTCCGGTACTACGTGAAGGACCAACCGGTCGTCAGCGACGCCGAGTTCGACAAGCTCCTGCGTACCCTCGAAGCCCTGGAAGAGGAATATCCGGAGCTGCGGACGCCGGACTCGCCCACCCAGAAGGTCTCCGGTTCGTACGAGACGGAGTTCACGGCGGTCGAGCACCGCGAGCGCATGCTCTCGCTGGACAACGCCTTCGACGACGCCGAGCTGGCGGCCTGGGCCGACCGCGTGGCCAAGGACGTCGGCTCGCCGGGCTACCACTTCCTGTGCGAGCTGAAGGTCGACGGCCTCGCGGTCAACCTCACCTACGAGCACGGCAGGCTGACCCGCGCCGCCACCCGGGGCGACGGCCGCACCGGCGAGGACATCACGCCGAACGTCCGTACGATCGCGGACATCCCGCAGCGCCTCAAGGGCGAGCGCGTCCCGGCCCTCGTGGAGATCCGCGGCGAGGTCTTCTTCCCGATGGAGAAGTTCGAGGAGCTGAACGCCCGCCTGGTGGAGGCGGGCGACAAGCCCTTCGCCAATCCGCGCAACGCGGCGGCGGGTTCACTGCGCCAGAAGGACCCCCGTGTCACCGCGACCCGCCCGCTGCACATGGTCGTGCACGGCATCGGCGCCCGCGAGGGCTTCGACATCGACTGCCTCAGCCACGCCTATGAACTGCTGCGCGAATGGGGCCTGCCCACCGCCAAGCACAACAAGGTCGTCGACGACATCGAGGGCGTGCGGGACTTCATCGCGTACTTCGGCGAGAACCGCCACTCCGTGGAGCACGAGATCGACGGCGTCGTCGTCAAGCTCGACGAGATCCCGCTCCAGGGCCGCCTCGGCTCCACCTCGCGCGCGCCGCGCTGGGCGATCGCCTGGAAGTACGCGCCGGAGGAGGTCAACACCAAGCTGATCAACATCCGTGTCGGCGTCGGCCGCACCGGCCGCGTCACGCCGTACGCCCAGGTGGAGCCCGTCACCGTCGCCGGTTCCGAGGTCGAGTTCGCGACCCTGCACAACCAGGACGTCGTGAAGAAGAAGGGCGTCCTGATCGGCGACACCGTCGTGATCCGCAAGGCCGGCGACGTCATCCCGGAGATCCTCGGCCCCGTCGTGGACCTGCGGGACGGCACCGAGCGGGAGTTCGTGATGCCCGCCGAGTGCCCCGAGTGCGGCACGGCGCTGCGGCCCATGAAGGAGGGCGACATCGACCTCCGCTGCCCCAACGCCCAGACGTGCCCCGCCCAGTTGCGTGAACGTCTCTTCTATCTGGCGGGCCGCAAGTCCCTGGACATCGAGAACTTCGGATACGTCGCCGCGGCCGCGCTGACCAGGCCCCTGGAGCCCGCCGAGCCGCCCATCCTCGACGAGGGCGACATCTTCGACCTCAAGGTCGAGGAGCTGCTCCCCATCAAGTCCTACGTCCTCGACCAGGACTCCGGCCTGCCCAAGCGCGACCCCAAGACCGGCGAGGAGAAGGTGGTCACCTTCTTCGCCAACCAGAAGGGCGAGGCGAAGAAGAACACCCTCGCCATGCTGGAGAACATCGCGGCGGCCAAGGAGCGCCCCCTCGCCCGCGTCCTGACCGGCCTCTCGATCCGGCACGTCGGCCCGGTGGCCGCCGAGGCGCTGGCCCGCGAGTTCCGCTCCATCGACCGCATCGAACAGGCCACCGAGGAAGAGCTGGCCACGACGGAGGGAGTGGGCCCGGTCATCGCGGCCTCCCTCAAACAGTGGTTCGCCGAGGAGTGGCACCGCGAGATCCTCCGCAAGTGGCGGGCGGCCGGGGTGCGCATGGAGGAGGAGTCGAGCGGCGAGGACGAGGGCCCCCGCCCCCTGGAGGGCCTCACCGTCGTCGTGACCGGAACGCTTGAGCACTACACCCGGGATGGCGCGAAAGAGGCGCTCCAGACCCGGGGCGCGAAGGTGACCGGTTCCGTTTCGAAGAAGACGTCGTTCGTGGTCGTCGGGGACAACCCCGGTTCCAAGTACGACAAGGCGATGCAGGTGAAGGTTCCGGTTCTCAACGAGGAAGGCTTCGTTGTGCTGCTGGAACAGGGACCGGACGCGGCGCGGGAAGTCGCGCTTCCGACCGAGGAGTAGCGGTTGAAGGCCACCCGTTCAGCGCATACCAGATGCATACGGGTGGCCGGGTCGCATTCGGGCAACCGTAGTCGACCGCTGCCCGTGGAAGCCTTCTGCGGCCTACTGTTGAGGTGTGCGCCTGCCGTGCCCCGCTGCGAACGGGGTATCTCCTGCTCAACAAGAGCTTGGAAGGGAGCATCCCCTGCTCGACACGGGCTCGGGAGCAGAGCAGCCCCTTGCTCGTCGAGAGCGAGGGGACGGATTTGTGGACGCGGCCGAATCCGGGCCGAGTCCGTATGGCGTGGGCACCGCCGGCTGTGAGAGGGACGGGAATGGAACCGACCGAGAGCGCCGCCCCGGACTCACCGCTGCGCGCGCGCCGGTGGCACGCGCCGGGCACCTGGCTGCGCGGCCGCCGGACCGCACAGGACACCGATTCCGCCACCTCGAGCGGGTCTTCGGCCGGGGCGCTGAGCACAGCCATCGAACCCCGTGAGCGGGCCTGGACGGCCCCCACCACAGGACGCGGCACGGAGAGCGCCGTGGCCCTGGCGGGCGGCCCCACCGAGCCGGACCCGCGCGACGCCTGGCCGCTGCTGCCCGTCGTGGTCGTCACGGCGGCCGCGGTCCTGCTGGGCACCGGCTTCTTCCAGGCTTTCACGGGCCGGCACACGCTGTTCCCCTCCGGCGCCGCCGGCTGGTCCTTCGCCGTGCTCACCGGCCTCATCGTCGGCCACCTCGTCGCCCTCGGCAGGGACCGCTGGTGGGGCGGCACGGGCTCCGGCGGGGCCCTCACCGTCGCCGTCCTGCTGCTGTACGGCTGGGTGCCGGCCGGCATGGTCAGCCTCACCGTCGTCGTCCTGGTCGGCGCCGCGCGCAGACACCGCTGGCGCCAGGGCGTGCTGCACGGCGCGGTCGACATCCTCGGCATCGGCGCGGGCGCGCTCACGATGGCCGCGTTCGGCACCTCACCGACGGCCGAGTCGCCCTGGCTGCCCGAGACCTGGGACCTGTACACCGCCCCCGAGGTGGCCCTGGTCGCCGTCGCCTACCTCGTCGTCACGCGCGTACTGCTCTGGTACGTCCACGCGCCGCGCACCGGCGCCCTGCCCACCGTCACCCGAACGGCCCTGGTGCGCCAGGGCCTCCTCGGCATCGCGCTGCTCGGCATCGCCCCGCTGATCTGTGTGGTGGCGATCTCCCTGCCGATCCTGCTGCCGCTCTTCGCGATCCCACTGGTCGCGCTCGACTCCACCCTGTGGATCGCCCGCGCCCGCGCGGAGGAGCAGCTGAGGGACCCACTCACCGGACTGCCCAACCGGCAGTGGCTGTTGGAGCGGACCTGGACGGCCCTCGACGACGCCGAGCGGATCGGGGCGCGCTCCGCCCTGATGCTGATCGACATGGACCGTTTCCGCTCGGTGAACGACACCCTCGGGCATCTCGCCGGTGACCGGCTGCTGTTGCAGATAGCGGACCGGCTGCGGCTCGCGCTGCCGCGCGGCGCGGAGGCGGCCCGGCTCGGCGGCGACGAGTTCGCCGTACTGCTCCCCATCGCCGACTCCACGACCTCCGCCACGCGCGTGGCCCGCCAACTGGTCGCGGCCCTCGGCTCGCCGCTCGACCTCGACGGCCTCACCCTGGTCCTGGAGGCCAGCGCGGGCCTCGCCGTCTTCCCCGACCACGCGCTCGACGCCGAGGGGCTGCTGCGGCGGGCGGACGTGGCGATGTACCAGGCGAAGCGGGACCGCACGGGCGTCGAGGTGTACGAGTCCAAGCGGGACTCCAACACCCCCGACCGCCTGGGTCTGTTGGGCGACCTGCGGCGGGCGCTGGACGCGGGCGACGTCGAACTGCACTACCAGCCCAAGGTCCGCTTCGACGGCAAGGTGGCGGGTCTCGAAGCGCTGGTGCGCTGGGTGCACCCCGAGCGCGGGAAGGTCCCGCCGGACGAGTTCATCGCCATCGCCGAGTCGTCCGGCCTCATGCCCCACCTCACGGAGTACGTCCTGGAGTCAGCGCTCGGCCAGGTGGCCAAGTGGCAGGCGCAGGGCCTGAAGGTCCCCGTCGCCGTGAACGTCTCGCCGCGCGACGTCCACACGCCCGGTTTCGCGGGCTCGGTCGCGGCGCGGCTCGCCCGGCACGGGGTCCCCGCGGGGGCGCTGCAACTGGAGATAACGGAACACGTGCTCCTGGAGGACCCGCAGCGCGCCGCCGACACGCTGGCCGGGCTCACCGGCCACGGCGTCAAGATGTCCCTGGACGACTTCGGCACGGGGTACTCCTCACTCGTCCACCTGCGGCGGCTGCCCGTCAGCGAGCTGAAGATCGACCGCTCCTTCGTGGCGCGGCTCGCCGTGGACAACGAGGACGCGGAGATCGTCCGCTGCACGGTGGACCTCGCGCACTCCCTCGGCCTGCTCGTCGTCGCCGAGGGCGTCGAGGACGACGAGACCTGGGAGCGGCTGCGCGACCTCGGCTGCGACGCCGTGCAGGGCTGGCTGGTCGCCGCGGCGATGCCGCCGGACGAGACCACGGCGTGGCTGCGGGCGCGCGGCTCCCGCGGCTGGCGCCGGCCCGCGGACGTGGCGGCGGAAGCGGCGGCGGCGCTCGTCGAGGGCTCCGACGTGGCACAGCCCCAGTCGTCGGACCACGTGGTGAACTGACCGCCCGCCTTCGGCCCTCCCGATGCGGAGGGCCGAGGCCGCCGGGCCCTCGCGGGGAAACCGTTTAACGGGCACACCACCCGGCCCCATAGGATTGGGGTCACAACCCGCACACTCACCCCTGAGGATCGCCGCATGCCTGGCATCACGCGCGAGGAGGTCGCCCACCTCGCCCGCCTTGCACGTCTGGAGCTGAAGGCCGAGGAGCTCGACCACTTCGCCGGACAGCTCGACGACATCATCGGCGCGGTCGCCCGCGTCTCGGAGGTCGCCGACCAAGACGTACCGCCGACCTCGCACCCGCTGCCGCTGACGAACGTCATGCGCGCGGACGAGGTCCGTCCGTCGCTCACCCCCGAGCAGGCGCTCTCTGGCGCCCCGGCCCAGGAGCAGCAGCGTTTCAAGGTGCCGCAGATCCTGGGGGAGGACTAAGAACATGACGGACATCATCAAGCTCACCGCCGCCGAGATCGCGTCGAAGATCGCCTCCGGCGAGCTCACGGCCGTCGAGGTCACCGAGGCCCACCTGGCCCGCATCGACGCCGTCGACGAGAAGGTGCACGCCTTCCTCTACGTCGACCGCGAGGGCGCCCTCGCGCAGGCCCGCGCCGTCGACGAGAAGCGCGCCAGGGGAGAGAAGCTCGGCCCGCTGGCCGGCGTCCCCGTCGCGCTCAAGGACATCTTCACCACCGAGGGCATCCCGACCACGGTCGGCTCCAAGATCCTCGAGGGCTGGATCCCGCCGTACGACGCGACGGTCACCAAGAAGCTGAAGGCGGCCGACGTCGTCCTGCTCGGCAAGACCAACATGGACGAGTTCGCCATGGGGTCCTCCACCGAGAACAGCGCCTTCGGCCCGACCGGCAACCCCTGGGACCTCACCCGCATCCCCGGCGGCTCCGGCGGCGGTTCCGCCGCCGCCCTCGCCGCCTACGAGGCCCCCCTCACCCTCGGCACGGACACCGGCGGCTCCATCCGCCAGCCCGCGGCCGTCACCGGCACGGTCGGCGTCAAGCCCACCTACGGCGGCGTCTCCCGCTACGGCATGGTGGCCTTCTCCAGCTCCCTGGACCAGGGCGGCCCCTGCGCCCGCACCGTCCTGGACGCCGCTCTGCTGCACGAGGCCATCGCCGGGCACGACGAGCTCGACTCGACGTCCATCGACGCCCCGGTCCCGCCGGTCGTCGAGGCCGCGCGCAACGGCTCCGTACAGGGCATGCGCGTCGGCGTCGTGAAGCAGTTCTCGGGCGAGGGCTACCAGGCCGGTGTCGTCCAGCGCTTCAACGAGTCGGTGGAGCTGCTCAAGTCCCTCGGCGCGACCGTCGTCGAGCTGGACTGCCCCTCCTTCGACCTGGCCCTGTCGGCGTACTACCTGATCGCGCCCTCCGAGTGCTCCTCGAACCTCGCCCGGTTCGACGCCATGCGCTACGGCCTGCGCGTCGGCGACGACGGCACGAAGTCCGCCGAGGACGTCACCGCGCTCACCCGCGAGGCCGGCTTCGGCGACGAGGTCAAGCGCCGCATCATCCTCGGCACGTACGCGCTCAGCTCCGGCTACTACGACGCGTACTACGGCAGCGCCCAGAAGGTCCGCACGCTCATCACGCAGGAATTCGAGAAGGCCTTCGAGCAGGTCGACGTGATCGTCTCCCCGACGACGCCGACCACCGCCTTCCCGATCGGCGAGCGCGCCGACGACCCGATGGCGATGTACCTGGCCGACCTGTGCACCATCCCGACCAACCTGGCGGGCAACTCCGCCATGTCGCTGCCCTGCGGCCTCGCGCCGGAGGACGGCCTGCCCGTCGGACTGCAGATCATCGCCCCCGCCATGAAGGACGACCGCCTGTACAAGGTGGGAGCCGCCGTCGAGGCCGCCTTCGTGGAAAAGTGGGGGCACCCGCTGCTGGAGGAGGCACCGTCGCTGTGAGCGCTCTGAACAAGGCCAAGGGCTTCAAGAAGTCCAAGACCGGTACGTATCTGTCGATCGGCACCACCGCGTTCGGCGCGGTCTCCGTGCTCAAGCAGGCCAAGCTGGCCCGCCGCGAACACGACACGCTCCGCCTCGTGGACGCCGTCGTCTCCGCTGCCGCCATCGCCACCGGCGTCGCGCTGCTCCTGCGGGAGCTCAAGCGCCTCGGCGACGACGACGTCCTGCTGGGCTGAGAGGGAAAGTTTCACCGTGACTGTCACTACCGACCTGGTGTCGTACGAGGAAGCCCTCGCGACGTACGACCCCGTCATGGGCCTTGAGGTCCATGTCGAGCTGGGCACCAAGACCAAGATGTTCTGCGGCTGCTCGACCGCCCTCAAGCAGGGCGCGAACAGCCAGACCTGCCCGACCTGCCTCGGCCTGCCCGGCGCGCTGCCGGTCGTCAACGAGATCGGCGTCGAGTCCGCCATCAAGATCGGCCTCGCGCTGCACTGCGAGATCGCCGAGTGGTGCCGCTTCGCCCGGAAGAACTACTTCTATCCGGACATGCCGAAGAACTTCCAGACCTCCCAGTACGACGAGCCGATCGCCTTCAACGGCTATCTGGACGTCCAGCTGGAGGACGGCGAGGTCTTCCGCGTGGAGATCGAGCGCGCCCACATGGAGGAGGACACCGGCAAGTCCACCCACGTGGGCGGCGCGACGGGCCGCATCCACGGCGCCTCGCACTCGCTCCTGGACTACAACCGCGCCGGCATCCCGCTGATCGAGATCGTCACCAAGCCGATCGAGGGCGCGGGCGAGCGGGCCCCCGAGGTCGCCAAGGCGTACGTCGCCGAGCTGCGCGAGCTGATCAAGGCGCTCGACGTCTCCGAGGCCCGCATGGACAAGGGCCAGATGCGCTGCGACGTCAACCTCTCGCTGCGCCCCAAGGGGCAGCAGGAGTTCGGCACCCGCAGCGAGACGAAGAACGTCAACTCGCTGCGCTCCGTGGAGCGCGCGGCGCGCTACGAGATCCAGCGCCACGCCGCGGTGCTCTCCTCGGGCGGCACGATCATCCAGGAGACCCGTCACTTCCACGAGGACGACGGCTCCACGACCTCCGGCCGCATCAAGGACAACGCCGAGGACTACCGGTACTTCCCGGAGCCCGACCTCGTCCCCGTCGCCCCGTCCCGTGAGTGGGTCGAGGAGCTGCGCGCCGGCCTCCCGGAGCTGCCGCGGCTGCGCCGCAACCGGCTCCGCGAGGAGTGGGGCATCTCCGAGCACGACATGCAGTCGATCCTCAACGCCGACGCGATCGGCCCGATCGTCGCCACCATCAACGCGGGCGCGGACGCCGCGTCGGCCCGCAAGTGGTGGATGGGCGAGCTGGCCCGGCACGCCAACGAGCAGGGCGTGGACCTCGGCTCGCTGGCGATCACGCCGGAGCACGTCGCCCGGGTCGCCGAGCTGGTCGCCAAGGGTGACCTGAACGACAAGCTGGCGCGCCAGGTCATCGAGGGCGTCCTGAAGGGCGAGGGCACCCCGGACGAGGTCGTCGAGAAGCGCGGCCTGAAGGTCGTCTCGGACGAGGGCGCGCTCACCGCCGCCGTCGACGAGGCCATCGCCGGCAACCCGGGCGTCGCGGACAAGATCCGCGGCGGCAAGGTCGCCGCGGCCGGCGCGCTGGTCGGCGCGGTCATGAAGGCCACCCGCGGTCAGGCCGACGCGGCCCGCGTGAAGGAACTGATCCTGGAGAAGCTGGGCGTCAGCGAAGGCTGAGCCCGGTCCGGCCAGGTGAGGGGCGGCGCACCCGAAAGGGGGCGCCGCCCCTTTCGCGTACCGCCAGGACCGCTACGGCACGTCGGGCCGCGGCGGTCCGAACGGCTCGAAGAACATCTCCTCCAGCGGGTCTTGGTCCTTGCGCAGGCCGTAGAAGGCGGAGTTGCCGGGGCCGCCGCGCAGCCAGTTCAGCAGCGTCTCGGTGAAGTCGCCCTCCAGGGGCGGGCCCTGGTTCGTGTGCCGGGGGTTGACGGCCACGCGCCACTGCTCGGGCTCTCCCTCGACGCACCAGCCGATCTGGTCCCCGTCGATCGTGGAGACGGCCGGCAGGAAACCTCCCGGCTCGGGCCAGGCGGGCAGGGGGTAGAACTGCGGATGCGCCTCGCGCAGGCTGCGGTACCCCTCCAGCATCTCCTCCACCCCCGCCGCCAGGCCGAGCCGGTGGCCGAGGTCGAGCGGGGCCGGCATGTCGAGCCACCAGCTCCAGTTCCCCGCGCCGTACCGCTCGCTCAGCGCCATGAAGTCCGGGGGCAGCCGGGTGCCGAGCCGCTCGAAGAGCTGCTCCCATGTGCCCTCGCCCACGTAGGGAACGAGGGGCGGGGGTATCAGCGCGGTGATCGCCTCCAGGCCCTCGCCCTCGGTGAGCGCGGCGTGCTGCCGGGCGTCCACATAGGTGCCGCGGGGCGGCGGCGCCCAGGGCGCGGCGCCGGCGAGGGGCGGCCAGGTGCGCACGGCGGGCGGCAGGGGGCCCAGGAGCCCGCCGGGCTCGCCGGGGTTCGGGACGCCGTCGCGGACGGCCGTGAACAGCCACTCCAGGAGCGGGAGTTCGTACGCCACCCAGGGCTTGGCGCCGCCGACCGCCACAGACGTGGTCAGCAGCACCACCGGCCACTCGTCCGGGTCCTTCGACACGGAGGTGTCCCAGAAGAGGTGGTCGCCGCCCGAAGTCGTGGCGAAGGCCAGCAGACCACCCTCGTCGGGCAGGAAGCGGCGCCGCTCCCGGGTGAACATGCCCGGCCTGATCGCGGAGTGGCGGTGGGTCTCCAGGACCCACGCGGCGAAGTCGTAGCGGCCGTCGGCGCTGACGCAGGGGGTGTGCAGCCGGACGGACGGGGCGTCGGGGCGGCCTGGTCCGCCTATCTCAGCCGGGCCGTACGCCGACACGAGCGCCTTGTAGTCGGCCGGGAGCGGCACCTCCAGCCAGGCTTCCACCGCCGCCCAGTCGACGGCGGGCACAGGGTCGGGCGGCGGCCCGACCAGGTCCGTGAAGGCGGCGATGCGTGCGGTGATCTCCATGCGTCCGAGGATGGCACCCGCCACTGACAACGCCCGCGCCGCGCGCCTTGGAAGCGGGCCAGCGGCCTCCGCGTCCGGGACCTTTTGGACGTTCACCCCGACTTCGGCCGGCGGCCTTCACAACGAAACCAGACGTCACTAGCGTCCCCGCCGTACAGGGCAATGGATCAGCAGAGAACCATTGGCTGTCGGCCAGCACTACTGGGAGGTCGTACGTGACTCCGGAGATTTCGCGCAGACGCCTGATGGCGATCGGCGGCGGCGCGCTCGGCGCGGCCGCCGCCGGCTCCTTCCTGCCACCGTCGTTGCAGGAGGCGCTCGCGCACGAGCCGCCGCGTGGCGGCGGTCTCGACTCGATCGAGCACGTCGTGATCCTGATGCAGGAGAACCGGTCCTTCGACCACTACTTCGGGTCCCTGCGGGGCGTGCGCGGCTTCGGCGACCGCAACGCCATCCGGCTGCCGAGCGGCAAGTCCGTGTTCGAGCAGCCCGACGCCCTGCGCACCGTCCTGCCCTTCCCCGTGCGGGAGGCCGCCAGGACGCAGAAGAAGGACCTCCAGTACATCGGCGACCTCGACCACTCCTGGAGCGGCGGCGCCAAGGCCTGGCATGACGGCTGGATGGACGGCTGGATCACCGCCAAGACCGCGGCGACCATGGCGTACTACACGCGCGAGGACATACCGCTGCACTACGAACTCGCCGACACCTTCACCGTCTGCGATGCCTACCACTCCTCCATCCACACCTCCACCAGCCCCAACCGCAACCACCTGTGGAGCGGGAAGACGGGCCACGAGGCGAACGGCAAGCGGGCCGTCGGCAACGACGCGTACGCCGAGGGCACCCACCCCGGCTACGGCTGGGGGACGTACGCCGAGCGCCTGGAGAAGGCGGGCGTGAGCTGGCGTACGTACACGGAGTGGGAGAACTTCACCGACAACCAGATCGAGTTCTTCACCACCTTCAAGGCCATCGCCCGCAAGGCGCTGGCCAAGACCGGCCTCACCTTCATGGAGGCCTTCTACGCCAAGGTGCGCGACGCCAAGGACGAGGCCGAGCGCGCCAAGCTCCTCGCCGCCCTGGAGGAGGGCGTCGCCATGCTGAGCAGACACGAGCGCTCACTGTTCGAGCGCGGCCTGCGGCGCGTGCCGACCGGCAAGCTGGCCGAGGAGTTCGCCAAGGACGTCGCGGGCGGCAAGCTCGCGAAGGTCACCTATCTGGTGCCCTCCGCGGTGGACTCCGAGCACCCCAGTGTCTCGTCGCCGATCCACAGCGCGACCATCGTCTACAAGATCCTCGACGCGCTCGCCTCGCACCCCGAGGTGTGGCGCCGCACCGCCGTCTTCATCAACTACGACGAGAACGACGGCTTCTTCGACCACGTGCCGCCGCCCGTCCCCGGCGGCGACTCGGCCGAGGAGCGGGAGGAGCGCTGGGAGGGCAGGCCGACCGGGCTGGGCGCGCGCGTGCCGATGCTCGTCGTCTCGCCGTGGACCGTCGGCGGCTACGTCTGCTCCGAGGTCTTCGACCACACCTCCGTCGTGCGCTTCCTGGAGAAGTGGACCGGCGTCGAGGAACCGAACATCAGTGCCTGGCGCCGCAAGGTCACCGGCGACCTCACCGGCGCCTTCGACTTCCGGCGCGCCCACCGGCAGCCCGACGTCGAGCGGCCGGGCCCGATCCCGGTGTTCAGCGGACGCTGGAGGCCCCAGCCGCCCCTGAAGCAGTCCATGCCGGTGCAGGAGCCGGGTGTCAGGCGTGCCCGCCCGCTGCCGTACCAGCCCGACGCCGACGTGCGGCCCGCCGAGGACGGCACGCTCACGGTGCGGCTGCGCAACGGCGGCAGCTCCAGCGCGCACTTCGCCCTCTACCCCTATGCCGGTGAGTTCACGATCCCCCGGCACCAGGACGTCGTCCGCAAGGGCTCCTGGACCGTGCCGGTGCCCGGCGACGCTTACGACTTCACCGTCACCGGGCCCAACGGCTTCCGGCGGGAGTTCGAGGGCGGTGCACCGGGCAAGGACGGCGGCGCGCGGCTCGCCTCCGCGATCACACGCCGCGAGATCCACCTCACCCTCGCCAATCGCGGCCGAGGGGAGCTCGTCTTCACGGTCAAGCCGCTCGGATACGTGGACGAGTCCGACGTCAGGCACCGGACGCGCACCGTCCGCGTCAAGGCGGGCAGCAGCCGCACCGTCGCCTGGCGGACCGACGACGAGCACGGCTGGTACGACGTCGAGATCACGACGGACCGCGACAGCGCGTTCCGCCGCCGCCTCATGGGCCACATCGAGAACGGCCGCGCCAGCGTCTCGGGCTGACGCCCCAGCGCGCGCGGGTGCGCGGAGGTGCCCCAGGTACCTCCGCGCACACGTCGTGTTCTTGTGAGTATGGCCACGAAAGGGACCAACGATCTTAAGCGGCTGTCAAGGTGACTGAGGCGCTCATGTCGTCTCACATGCGTTCTTTACGGGCTGTTCAGTTGATCCACTGCTGTTCCCGATGAAGATCCACAAATCACCCAGGGAGCCAGTACGTGGCAGCACTCGCACGGTGGTGTGTCAGGCACCGTCTTCTCGCCGTCCTGCTCTGGCTCATAGCCCTCGGTGGCGCCACGACCGCCGCCGCCGTCGCCGGATCCGCGTACTCGAACGACTACGAGGTCCCCGGCACCGAGTCCGGCCGCGCCACCCAGCTCCTGGACCGGGGCTTCCACGGCCTCGGCGGTGACAGCGACACCGTCGTCTGGCACACCGGCCCCGGCGGCACCGTCCGCGCGGCCGACGTGGAGCGGACCATGTCCGGCGCCCTGGGCAAGATCGCCGACCTGCCCGCCGTGGCCTCTGTGACGAGCCCCTACGACAGCCAGGGCGCGAGCCAGATCAGCCGGGACGGCCGCACCGCCTACGCCACCGTCACCTTCCGCGAGCAGGCCGACGACATCGACAAGGCCGACGCCCAGCGGGTCGTCGACACGGCCAAGGCCGCCGAGTCCGACGGCCTGGAGGTCGAGCTCGGCGGTACCGCCATCGGCCTCACCGAGTCCAAGAGCGCCCAGGTCGCCGAGGTCGTCGGAATCGCCGTCGCCGCCGTCGTGCTCTTCCTGGCCTTCGGCTCGCTCGCCGCCTCCGCCCTGCCCATAGCCACCGCGCTGGTCTCCGTCGGCACCGCGTACGCCGGCATAGTCCTGCTCGGCCATGTGATGACCGTCGCCGACTTCGCCCCGATGCTGGGCACGCTCATCGGCCTCGGCGTCGGCATCGACTACGCCCTGTTCATCGTGACCAGACACCGCAAGGGCCTCAAACGCGGCCTGCCCGTGGCCGTCGCCGCCGAGCGTGCCGTGGCCACCACCGGGCGCGCCGTCGTCTTCGCGGGCGCCACCGTCTGCATCGCCCTGCTCGGCATGCTCATCCTGCGGCTCAGCTTCCTCAACGGCGTCGCGATCGCCGCCTCGCTGACCGTCGTCCTCACCGTCGCCGCCTCCGTCACGCTGCTGCCCGCCCTCCTTGCCTGGATCGGGCCGCGCGCCCTGAGCCGCCGCGAACGCCGCAGGCTCGCCGAGCACGGGCCCGCGCCGGAGCTGCCGACCGGGCTCGCCGCCCGCTGGGCCGCCTTCGTCGAACGTCACCCCAAGCTCCTCGGTGGCATCGCGGTCCTCGTCATGGCCGTGCTCGCGCTGCCCACCTTCGCCCTCCACCTCGGCACCTCCGACCAGGGCAACAACCCCGCGTCCGCCACCACCCGGCAGGCCTACGACCTGCTCGCCGACGGCTTCGGGCCGGGCGTGAACGGCCCCCTGACGCTGGTCACCGAGGTCTACGGCGCGGGCGACCGCAACGCCCTGAACGACCTCGGCACGACGCTGAGGTCGACAGAGGGTGTCGCCTCCGTCAGCCCGGCGACGTACGACGACGGCGGCCGCACGGCCTTCCTCACCGTCGTCCCCGACTCGGCCCCGCAGTCCAAGGAGACCAGCGACCTCGTCGACCGGCTGCGCGACGACGTCCTGCCCGGCGCTGAGGCGGGCAGCTCCCTGGACGTGGCGGTCGGCGGCGTCACCGCGAGCTACGACGACTTCGCGGAGATCATCGTCGGGAAGCTGCCGCTCTTCGTGGGCGTCGTCATCGCGCTCGGCTGCGTCCTGCTCCTGCTCGCCTTCCGCTCGGTCGGCATCCCGCTCAAGGCGGCCGTGATGAACGTCGCCGCCGTCGCCTCCGCGTTCGGGGTCGTCGTCGCGGTCTTCCAATGGGGCTGGGGGAGCGAACTGCTCGGACTCGGCGCGGCCGGGCCGATAGAGCCCTTCCTGCCGGTGATCATGGTGTCCGTCCTCTTCGGGCTCTCCATGGACTACCAGGTGTTCCTGGTCAGCCGGATGTACGAGGAGTGGCTGGAGACCGGTGACAACCGGCGGGCCGTCCGCGTCGGCCTCGCCGAGACGAGCCGCGTGATCAACTCCGCGGCCGTCATCATGATCTCGGTCTTCCTGGCCTTCGTCCTCAGTGGCGACCGCGTCATCGCGATGTTCGGCATCGCCCTCGCGGCGGCCGTGGCCCTCGACGCCTTCGTCCTGCGGACCCTGCTCGTCCCCGCCCTCATGCACATGCTCGGCGGCGCCAACTGGTGGCTGCCGCGGAGCCTGGACCGTCTCCTGCCGCGCATCAGCATCGAGCCGCCCGAATCTCGTTCGAACGAGCGCCACGACCGTGCGAGTATCCCCGGGCAGTGCGGAAGGCAGAAGCCGCACGAGGACGTGAGTGGACCTGAGGAACGGGAGCGGGATGTTCGCGATATCGCTGGGCGAGGACGCTGAGCTGCGGCCGATCGAGCCGTGGCAGGCGCAGGAATTTCTCGGACACATCGAGCGCGCACGGGAGTACGCGGGCGCGTGGGTGCCCTTCACCGTGACGGTGAAGGACCTGGAGACGGCGCGCGGTTTCCTCCAGTCGTACGCCGACAAGCAGGCCTCCGACACCGGGCGCCTCTACGGCATCTGGCTGGAGGGCACCCTGGTCGGCGGCGTCCTCTTCCGGATCTTCGACACCGGCTCCGACAGCTGCGAGATCGGCGTGTGGCTGGAGCCGTCGGCCGCCGGGCGCGGCCTGGTGAACAAGGCCTCGCGGATCCTCATCGACTGGGCGGTCGAAGAGCGCGGCATGCACCGCGTGGAGTGGCTGGTGTCGTCCCGCAACGAACGCAGCAAGGCCGCCGCGGAGCGCCTCGGATTCGCCAGGGACGGTGTGCTGCGGGAGAGCTTTCCCTGGCAGGGGGTGCGGCACGACATGGAGGTGTGGTCCGTGCTCGCGCCGGAGTGGCGGGCGGCGCGGGCGGCCGCGGACGGCGTTCGTTAAGACGGCTCTCAGACTCCGTCCGTACGGTGCGGGGCATGGGTACTAAGACAGATGACGCGGCCGGTGCCAAAGGTGCGGCCGGGACCGGGGCCGAGGCCGACGAAGTGACAGGGGCCGGGAAGCCGGAGACGGTCGACGTCACGAAGTCCGACGCGGCCGACGCCGCCGGGCCCGAGGGCGCCGCCCCCGAGGCGGCGGAGGCCGCCGACGCGGACGCCGAGAACGCCGCCGCCGATGACGACGTGGATGCCGATGTGGTCGCCCGGCCCGCCGGGTCCGCCGGTGTCGGCCAGGGCGCCGCGGCCGTCGTGTCCGCCGCGCTCGGCGTGATCGGCCTCTCCGGAGGCTGGCTCGGCACGATCGCCGGGGCGCGCTCGAACATCATGGGGCAGCTGGAGACCAAGCAGTCCGCGAGCGTCTCCGACCAGCTCCAGGCCATGTACGGCGACTCCTGGCAGGCCACCGCGCTGGTCGCCGGCTTCTTCGCGGCCGCCGCGCTGGTCGTCGGCTTCCTGGTGCTGGTCAGGCCCGCGTTCGGCGCCCCCGGCCAGGAGCAGGCGCCGTGGATCAAGTCCGTGGCGTGGGCGGGTGTCGCGCTCGGCGTGATCGGGCTGATCCTCGCCGTCGCCAAGTACTCCGACCTGCTGCTCGGGCTGCCGTCCGCACCTTCCTGAGCCGCCGGTCCCCCGTACGCAAGGCACGTAAGGCAGGGGCGGGGCGAGGGCTAAGGCCCCCGCCCCGCCCCTCGTCGTACCTAAGGCCCCGCGCCCCCGGGAGATGCGGCATCCGCCCGATGTGGGCGACCCCCCTGGGAGACGAAAGTGGAGACATCGCAGAGCACGACACCGGCGATACCACTGACAACCCGAGGGGTACGACATGTTCGAGTACGAGATGCACCAGATGCGCGCCGCCGACCTGGCCCGCGAGGCCGACCGCCACCGGCTGCTCGGCGAGGCCCGCAAGCTCCGTGCCGCCGCCCGCCGTTCGGCCCGCCACGAAGCCGAGGGGCGGGTGAGTACGACGCTCTGGAGGAACCGCCTCATGCGGGGCAGGGCGCGCTTCACACGGGCCGCCTGAGATGACCGGACCCGTGCCGGTGACCGCTCCGCGGACATCGGGTGCCGCGCCGGCCGCCCTCTGTGCGATGCTCGCGGCTGTGCAGACCAGGTCCGTGAGCCCGGTGTTCGTCGGTCGGACCGATGAACTCGGCGTACTGAACGAAGCGCTCGCCCGCGCCACGGGCACCCCGCTCGAAGGAGCCGGGGGCCCGGGCCCGGGCGAGCCGCAGGCGTTGCTGCTCGGCGGCGAGGCGGGGGTCGGCAAGACCCGCCTCGTCGAGGAGTTCGCCGCGGCCGCCGAGAGCCAGGGCGCCGTCGTCGCGCTCGGCGGCTGCGTGGAGATCGGCGCCGACGGCCTGCCGTTCGCCCCCTTCGCCACCGCGCTGCGCTCGCTGCGCCGCCAGCTCCCCGACGAACTGGCCGCCGCCGCCGAGGGCCAGGAGGAGGAGCTCGCCAGGCTGCTGCCCGAACTGGCAGCGCCCGCCACGCACGGACACACCGCGCACGGACACGCCACCGGAGGCAGATCCGACGAGGGAACGGCCCGCCTCTTCGAGCTCACCGCACGCCTCCTGGAGCGCCTCTCCCGCGACCGCACCGTCGTCGTCGCCCTGGAGGACCTGCACTGGGCCGACACCTCCACCCGCCACCTCCTCGCCTATCTCTTCCGCACCCTGCGCGGCGGCCGCCTCGTCCTCATCGCCACCTACCGCGCCGACGACATCCACCGCCGCCACCCGCTGCGCCCCCTCCTCGCCGAGCTGGACCGGCTGCGCACGGTGCGCCGCGTCGAGCTGAGCCGCTTCAGCAAGGACGAGGTCGCCCGCCAGATGGCCGGGATACTCGCCGCCGAACCCGAACAGACCCTGGTCGACGACATATTCGACCGCTCCGACGGCAACGCCTTCTTCGTCGAGGAACTCGCCGTCGCCTCCCACGGCGGCAGCTGCGCGAGCCTGACGGACTCCCTGCGCGACCTCCTCCTCGTCCGCGTCGAGGAGTTGCCCGAGGACACCCAGCGGGTGGCGCGGATCGTCGCCGAGGGCGGTTCCACCGTCGAGTACGCACTGCTCGCCGAAGTCGCCGGACTCGACGAGGACGACCTCATCGAGGCGCTGCGAGCGGCCGTCGGCGCCAACATCCTGCTCGCCTCGCCGGACGACGACGGCTACCGCTTCCGTCACTCCCTGGTCCGCGAGGCCGTCAGCGACGACCTGCTCCCCGGCGAGCGCTCCCGCATCAACCGCCGCTTCGCCCAGGCCCTGGAGGCCGACCCCACGCTTGTCTCCGCCGACCAGCGCGCCGCCCGCCTCGCCACCTACTGGTACCACGCGCACGACGCGGCCAAGGCCCTGCCCGCCGTCCTCGACGCCTCCGTCGAGGCCCGCCGCCGGTACGCCTACGCCGAGCAACTCCGCCTGCTCGAACGGGCGATGGAGTTGTGGGACGACGCCCCCGAGTCCGTCCGCGAAGATCTCCGCCCCGCCGACTACGTCGAGGGCTACCCCGCCTGCGGCTGCGACCCCGCCACCGCCCCCCTGCGCTACCTGGACCTGATGGCCGAGGCCACGGTCGCCGGCCGCCTCTCCGGCGAACGCGACCGCGCCCTGAAGATCACCAAGCGCGCCCTCCGCTTCCTCGACGGCGAGCACGATCCCCATCGCTCCGCATGGTTCTGGGTGGCCCGCTCCCGGCTCGTCTCCACCCTCGGCCGCGGCGACGGCTGGGCGGAGATCGCCAAGGCCGAGGAGCTGATGCGCGGCCTGCCGCCCTCCGAGGTGCACGCCGACGTCCTCGTCTACCGCGCCTCCTGGGGCATGCTGCACGACCCGGGCCCCGAGACTCTCGCCGCCGCCGAACGCGCCGTCGAGTACGCCCGCATGGTCAAGGCCGACACCATCGAGCTCAACGCCCGCCTCACCCGCGGCGCCCTCCTCGTCGAGGCCGGCGACCCCGAGACGGGCCTCGCCGAGATGTACGAGGTCAGGGACCGCGTCGTCCGGGACGTCCTGGTCACCGACCTCAGCCGGGTCCACATCAACCTCCCCTCCTCCCTCGAAGGCGTCGGCCGCTCCGCCGAAGCGGTCGAGGTCGCGATGGAGGGCATCGACTTCTGCCGGAAGTACGGCCTGGTGGATTCCGAGGGCTGGGTCTGGGCCAACGTCGCCGAGTCGCTCATCTCCCTCGGCCGCTGGGACGAGGCGGCCCACGCCGTCGCGGAGACCCAACGCTGCGTGCAGAGTTCGAAGCCCCGGGCCTCGGCCTCCGAACGATCCGCGCGCATGGCGCTCTACCGCGGGGAGTACGCCGCGGCCGCCCGCCACATGCACACCGCCCACCAGCACCTCGGCACCCACGATCCACAGCCCCAGTACATCCTCGTCCTCGTCCGCATCGCCCTCGGCCTCGCCGCCGCCGAGGGCCGGATCCTCGACGGCCGCGCCGAGTTCGAACGCGGCCTCACCACCGGCCTCCCCCTCGGCACCTACAAATACGGCTGGCCCCTGCTTCTCGCCGCCGCCACGATGGAGGCCGACGCCCGCGGCCTGCCCGCAGCCGAACCAGGCCGCCCCGCCGCCCTCGAACGGATCCGCGGCGTCACCAAGACCCTCGCCACCCCCACCCCGCTCTCCCTCGCCCACGACGAGTGGACCCGCACCGAACTCCTCCGCGCCGAGGGCCGCGACCGCCCCGCCGACTGGGAAGCCGTCGTCACCGCCCTCGAACCCCTCGACCGCCCCTACGACCTCGCCCAGGCCCGCCTGCGCCTGGCCGAGTCCCTCCTCGCCCCGGACACCACCGACCGCGACCGCGCCGCCCTGCTGCTGCGCCAGGCCGGCGAGGTGGCCGACCGGCTCGGCGCCCGGCCGCTCTCCGACTCCATCAACGGACTCGCCCGGCGCGCCCGCCTCACGCTGCACCCCGCCGAGGCCCCCCGCGCCCCCGCCGCCCCGGCCGACCCCGCCGAGGCGCTCGGCCTGACCAGCCGGGAGCGGGACGTTCTACGCCTGGTGGCCGTGGGCCGCAGCAACCGCCAGATCGCCGAGGAGCTCTTCATCTCCCCGAAGACGGCGAGCGTCCACGTCTCCAACATTCTCGCCAAGCTGTCCGTCACCGGCCGCGGCGAGGCCGCCGCGCTCGCCCACCGGCTGCGGCTGTTCCCACCGGGCCGAGAGACCACCGCGAGTCAGGAGGCCGCCACCTAGGGCCTGCCGCGGTGACCTGCGCCTTTGTGGTCCCGGTCGGTTATCGGCCGCCTCGCTTACGCTTGACGACAGAGACTCGGCTCCAGGGAGGCGCAGTGTTCAACGCGATCGAGGCGCTCTTCGCGCCGGGGCGCAAGCACACCGACGATGAGCAGAAGCGTCTGGAGATGACCCGCGTCGACCTCGCCGACGGCGACCCCGGGCGCGGACCGATCGACCTGTCGTCGGGCAAGGTGGTCGTACGCCCACCCGTCCCCTCGCCCCGCGCGGACGAGACGCCGGACCCCGCCCGGACGCCGGACTCCGACGAGCAGGCGGTCGCGCGCGGCTGACTCACTTCACCTCCACCTCCAGGATCTTGTCGTCGCCCTTCTCCGGTGTGCCCCGCGAGTCCGTCTCGTTCGTCACCAGCCAGAGCTTGTCGCCGCCCGCCGCGAGGACCGTGCGCAGCCTGCCGTACTCACCCTTGAGGAACGACTGGGACTTCGGCTCGCCCTCCACGTCCCTCACCGGGATGCGCCACAACCGCTCACCCCGCAGGCCCGCCATCCAGACCGAGCCCTCGGCGTAGGCGATGCCGCTCGGTGAGGCCTCGGAGGTCTTCCACTGGGCGAGCGGATCGCGGAAGCCCTCCTCGCCGGCCTTGCCCTCGGCCTTGGGCCAGCCGTAGTTCTCCCCGGCCTTGATCTCGTTCAGCTCGTCCCAGGTGTCCTGGCCGAACTCGGAGGCCCACAGCCGCTTCTGCTCGTCCCAGGCGAGGCCCTGCACATTGCGGTGGCCCAGGGAGTAGACGGGGGAGTCGGCGAAGGGGTTGCCGGGAGCGGGCTCGCCGTCCGGGGTCAGGCGCAGGATCTTGCCGCCCAGCGACTTCTTGTCCTGCGCCAGGTCCGTGTCACCCGTCTCGCCCGCGCCCGCGTACAGCATCTTGTCCGGGCCGAAGGCGATCCGGCCGCCGTTGTGGATCATGCCCTTCGGGATGCCCTTGAAGATCGTGTCGGGCGCGCCCAGCTGCTCGCCCGCGGGCTTCTTCTCGTCGTACAGCATGCGGGCGATGCGGTTGTCGGACTCCGTCGTGAAGTACGCGTACACCATGTGGTCCGAGGCGTATGACGGGGAGAGCGCGAGGCCCATCAGGCCGCCCTCGCCGCCGGGGGAGACGCCGGGCACCGAGCCGAGCTCCGTCTTCTTGCCCGTCGTGCCGTCCACCCGGGTGATCGTCCCTTCGTCGCGCGAGGAGACCAGGAGGTCCCCGCCGGGCAGCGCGGCGAGGCCCCATGGGGAGGCGAGGCCCGTGGCGAGGGTGCGGGTGACCTTCGCCGAGCCCTTCTCCGGTGGGGGCTGGGCGCCCGGCTTTCCGGTGGGGGACTCGCTCTGCCTCCCCTGTGCGGAGGGGCTCTTGCGGTTGTCCGGCGCGTCCTCACCTCCCGACGAGCACCCGACCGCGAGGACGAGGGCGGCGGCGGTCAACACGGCCGTAACAGCAGGTCGTTGCACGATCAGGGTCCCTTCGACGCAGCGCTTCTACTGTTCATACACCGCTCGCGCCCCGCAGGTTCCCATTCCGCCACCACGAGATCACGAGGCGCCCGCCGTGGCAGGAGCCACCCTCAGTCCCACGACCCCAGCGCCGCCGGCAGCGCCGCGATCTCCGCCAGGTCCGTGCCGGTCAGCCGCAGCCCCGCCGCCCCGGCGTTCTCCACCGCCCAGCGCTCCCGCTTGGCCCCGGGGATCGGCACGACATGCCGGCCCTGGGCGAGCACCCACGCCAGCGCGACCTGCGCCGGCGTCGCCCCGTGCCGCTCCGCCACCCGGCGCAGCCCCACCACCAGCGGCTGATTGGCGGCCATCATCTCGGCGGTGAAGCGCGGATGCCGGGCCCGCAGGTCGTCCGGCTCGAAGCCCTGACCGGGCGTCAGCGTCCCCGTGAGGAAACCGTTCCCCAGCGGCATCGCCGCGAGGAACCCCACCCCGCGCGCCACACACCACGGCAGCAGCGCCTCCAGCGCCTCGGGCGACCACACCGACAGCTCGGCCTCCACCGCGCTCACCGGAAAGACCTGCTGCACCCGCTCCAGCTGGCGGATCGTCACATCGTGCAGCCCGGCCCCCGGCCGCCCCGGCGCCGCACGCCGATGCGAGCGCGCTCCCACCGCGCACAGCCCGAGCGCCCGTACCTTCCCTGCGGCGACGAGCTCGGCCATCGCGCCCCACGTCTCCTCGATGGGCACCTCGGGGTCGGCGCGGTGCAGCTGGTACAGGTCGATGGTCTCGGTCTGGAGCCGCCGCAGCGACGCGTCGCAGGCCCGCTTCACATAGCCGGGGCGGCCGTTGGCGACGATGTGCTGCTCGCCCACGAGCAGCCCGCACTTCGTCGACACGAACGCCTCCGCGCGCCGCTCCTTCAGCACCCGGCCGATCAACAGCTCATTGGTGAAGGGGCCGTACATGTCCGCGGTGTCGAGGAGCGTCACCCCCGGACCGGCGGCACCCGTGGCGTCCAGTGCGGCGTGCACGGTGCGCATCGACGCGTCGCCGCGCTGCTGTGAGCCGGTGTACGCCCAGCTCATCGGCATGCAGCCGAGGCCGACGGCGCCCACTTCGAGCGCCCCCGCGCCGATCGTCCTGCGCTCCACCTGGTCGTACCCTCCCGCCCCTCGTCCGGAGATCACCCAAACCTAACCGCTGCCGTCCCCGGCCCGAGCGCGGCCTCCCCGCGGCGGCGCCGGGAGCGGGCGCACTAGCCTCCTGACCATGGCGAAAGATGTATGGCTTCCCTACGAAGCGCAAGAGATCCAGGGGCTCCCCGACGCGTCCAAGGCGGGCCTCGACTACCGCTACTGGGACGGCGGCCCCGACTTCCCCGCGGACCCGGCCGACTGCGCCTTCTACGTGGTGCCCTACCTCAAGGGCACGGAGATCTCCGTGCGCCCCCTGTCCGAGATGACGTCCGTACGCGTCGTGCAGACGCTGTCCGCGGGCATCGACCACATGGAGCCGGGGCTCAAGTTCCTCGCCCCAGGAGTACGGCTGTGCAACGCCCGTGGGGTGCATGAGGCCAGCACCGCCGAGCTGGCCCTCGGCCTGATCCTCGCGTCCCTGCGGGGCATCCCGCGCTTCGTCGAGGGACAGCGGCAGGAGGAGTGGCGGTCCGGGTTCTACCCGGCGCTCGCCGACAAGTCCGTACTCATCGTGGGCTACGGATCGATCGGTTCCGCCATCGAGGACAGGCTCACCCCCTTCGAGTGTGCGCGGGTGACGCGCGTCGCGCGCTCTGCACGTGCCACGGAGCGCGGTCCCGTGCATCCGCTCGCCGAACTGCCGTCCCTGCTGCCCGAAGCCGACGTCGTCGTGGTCTCGACACCGCTCACCGAGGACACCCGAGGGCTGGTGGACGCCGGCTTCCTGGCCCGCATGAAGAACGGCGCGCTGCTCGTGAACGTGGCCCGCGGACCCGTGGTCGACACCGCCGCGCTCATCAACGAACTGGAGTCCGGCCGCATCACCGCCGCCCTCGACGTGACCGATCCGGAACCCCTGCCCGCAGGCCACCGCCTGTGGCACGCTCCTGGAGTGCTCATCAGCCCGCACGTGGGCGGTTCCACGTCCGCGTTCCTGCCCCGCGCCAAGCGCCTGATCGCCGCCCAGCTCACCAAATACGCCGCGCACGAGCCTCTTGACAACGTCGTCCGGACCACGGGCAGTTGATCGCCTGAGGCCGTTTCATGCACGCTACGCGCTCGTATGCGTGCGCCCCGTGTTCGCTCGGGCCTTGATCGTCACGCAGCGTAGAGCGGCTATGTCCCTGTGTGACGATGCTGGTGTATTGTCCCGACAGGGGATGCGCCGTGGACCTTTCGGCGCCGGGGATGAGACGTAGGACAGCGAGGGGGGCGACGGGCGATGTATGGCCTATGGGCGGACGATCCGACGCGGCGGGAAAGCCGTCGCCGACTCTCGCGCACACCGGTCGGCAGGCGCCGGAGCGGCGCGGACCGCATGAGCGGGGAGCCCCGCGCCCCGCAGCACCAGGACGGGTACGGCCGACGCACGGGGCGGACGGACATGGGGGCGGCACGGACCGGGGCGGTCCGGTGAGCGCCCCGCCGGCCACGACCGTCCTCGAAGCGGGCCCCTCCTCGGCCCCGCCGGCCCCGGGGACGCCGCCGGCCCGCCGCTCCTTGTCGGGCGGTCGCGGCCTCGTCTCCCAGTTCGCGCTGCTGCTGATCTGCGGCGCGTACGCGCTGGGCTCCGCGCTCGGCTGGGGTTCGGAGCGACTCGCCCTGATCATGGGCGACTTCGGGCTGAGCGTCGCCGCCGCGGCCGCCGCGGTCTCCTGCTTCCGCTACTCCCGGACCCGCCGCAGCCGGTTTCGACCCGCATGGCTGCTCTTCGCGCTCTCCTCCGCGATGGCGTCCCTCGGCAACGGCGTCTGGGGCTGGTACGAAGTCGTGCTCCAGCAGGAGGTGCCGAGCCCGGGCCTGGCCGATCTCTTCTTCCTGTGCTTCGCCCCGCCCGCCATCATCGGCCTTCTCGTGCTCGCCAAGCGCCCGGTGACCAAGGCGGGCTGGGGCTGCCTCGCCCTCGACTCGTGGCTGATCGGGGGCTCGCTCCTCACGCTCTCCTGGAGCCTCGCCCTCGCGCACACCGCCCACTTCGAGGGGCACAACGTCGCGCACGCCGCGCTCTCGCTCGCCTACCCGCTCCTCGACATCGCGCTGGTCAGCATGGTGCTGGCGCTGCACTTCAGAAGGTCATCGGCCAACCGCACCGCGGTGAACACCGCGATCGCCGCGCTCGCCCTGACCGTGATGTGCGACGCGCTGTTCACCTCGCCCCTGCTGCACGCGACGTACCGCTCCGGCCAGCTCCTCGACGCCGGCTGGTTCGCGGGCTCGCTGCTCCTCGCCTACGCCCCCTGGGCCGCGCCCTTGCGTCTGCGCGGGGAAGCGGGGACGGACCACGCGCGCGTGCCGGACGAGGTCCCCGAGGACGCGCGGGCCGCCGCCACCCGGCCGATCGCCGGATCGCTGGCCGCCCTCACGCCGTACCTCGCCGCGGCCGTCTGCACCTTGGGGATTCTCTACAACGTACTCAGCGGACGGAGCGTCGACCGCGTCGTGCTCTTCACGGCGGGCACCGTCGTGCTCGCCCTCGTCGCCCGCCAGGGCATCATGCTCCTGGACAACATCACCCTCACCCAGGAGCTGGCCCAGAAGGAGAACCACTTCCGCTCCCTGGTCCAGGGCTCCAGCGACGTCATCATGATCGCCGCCCCGAACGGCATCCTGCGGTACGTGAGCCCGGCCGCCGCCGGGGTCTACGGCCGAGACGCCGAAGAGCTCGTGGGATCCGAGCTCGCCTCGCTGATACACCCCGAGGACCTCGGCCGGGTCGTCCACGAGGTGCGCAGGTTCCTCGCAGCCAACCCCGTCGAGGAGCCCACCACCCGCATCGAGTGCCGCTTCAGGTCGGGCAACGGCGACTGGCTGAACGTGGAATCCACCGTCAACCGCCACCACGGCGGCCTGATCTTCAACAGCAGGGACGTCACCGAACGGGTCCGTCTCCAGGCGCAGTTGCAGCACAACGCCGAACACGACCCGCTCACCGACCTGCCCAACCGCGCGCTGTTCACGCGGAGCGTCAGCCAGGCACTGACCGGCCGCAGAGTGACCGACCGGGGCACGGCCGTGCTCTTCATCGACCTCGACGGCTTCAAGGCCGTCAACGACACCATCGGCCACCAGGCCGGTGACGAACTGCTCATCCAGGCGGCGCGCAGACTTCAGGAGGCGGTGCGTTCGGGCGACACCGCCTCCCGGCTCGGCGGCGATGAGTTCGCGGCTCTCATCGTCGGCGACGGGACCAGGGACCAGGCCGCCAGGGAGCAGCACATCTACGAACTCGCCGACCGGCTGAGGATCACCCTCTCCCAGCCCTACGCCATCGACGGCAACGACGTACGTGTCGCGGCGTCCATCGGAGTGGCGTTCGCCGAACCGGGCATCGGTGCCGGGGAGCTGCTGCGCAACGCCGACCTCGCGATGTACCGCGCCAAGGCGGCGGGCAAGGGGCGCGTCGAGCTGTACGCCCCGCAGATGCAGGCCGACGTCGTCCGCAAGGCGGAGCTCGCCACCCGGCTGCGCTCCGCCCTGCACGACGGCGAGTTCGCGCTGCTCCACCAGCCGGTGGTCTCCCTCGACGACGGCCGGATCACGGCGGTCGCCGCGCAGGCGCGCTGGCGCTCGGCGCAGGGCATACTCTTCACGCCCGCCGAGTTCCTGCGGGGCTCCGAGGCCGGGGACGGCCGGGAGGGCGACCGCACGGCCGAGCTCGGCCGCTGGACGCTGGAAGAGGCCGTCGAGCAGGCCGCCGAGCGCGGACGCACCGGCCACGCGGTGCCGGTGGCCGTCCGGATGAGCGCGCGCCGCCTGCTGGACCGCTCCATGCCCCTCGGTTCCATCGAGGCGCTCCTGACCCGCCACGGGCTGCCCTCCGGGGCGCTCATCATCGAGCTGGCCGACAACGACCCCCGGGTCTCGCTGGACGACCTGGAGCGCCGCCTCACGGCCCTGCGCAGGCTCGGCGTACGCATCGCCCTCGACGGCTTCGGCAGTGGCTACGCCGCGATCACGGCGTTGCGTCGCCTCCCCGTGGACGTGCTGAAGCTGGACCGCAGTCTGATCGAGGGCGTCGTCGAGTCCGCGCGGCTGCACAAGATCACCGCCGGTCTGCTGCGCATCGCGAACGACCTCGGGCTGCTCTCCGTGGCCGAGGGCGTGGACCTTCCCGAGCAGGTGGTCGCCCTGCGCGCGATGGGCTGCACGCACGGGCAGGGCGTGGCCTTCTCCGGGCCGCTCGACGAGTACCGGCTGCGCCGGGCGCTCTCCCTCGGCGAGTACCCGGTGCCGCGCGGTCCGGCCGAGCCGGTGCTGGCGGGCGGCCCCGCGGGCACGACGTACGTGGGCGGACCCGCCGGAGTCTTCGCCGGCGGGCCCCCCGGGGCCTACGCGGGCAGCCCGCCGGGAGCCTTCGCGGGCGGGTCCACGGGGGCGTACGCGGGGAGCTCCCCGGCGACGTACGCCACAGGCCTCTCGGCCTACGCCCGTTCACATAATGAGACCCCCATCCCACCTACTTGACAGGCACTGCGTGCCGGGGGGAGGGTCAATGCCATGCGCACCCGAATTCTCGTACTTGGAAAGCGCGTCGGCTGAAGCTGGGACCGACCGGTCCGAACACCGGATCCCAGCGACCGCACCCGGCGCGCTCCCCTCGCTTGCCTCACGGCACGAGGGGTTTTTTGTTGCACCGGCACCCGCCAAATCCCTGCAAAACCCCCGCAAAAACCCTCAGCTTCGAGAAGAGAATGCCGATGACCGAGCAGGCCACCGGGGCCCACCATCCGCAGCCGCGGCCCCGATCCTCTGGACAGCACTCCGCCCCCGTCGAGCACGTCACGGGTGCGCAGTCCCTCATTCGTTCTCTCGAGGAAGTCGGGGCCGACACGGTGTTCGGCATCCCCGGCGGCGCCATCCTTCCCGCGTACGACCCGATGATGGACTCCACCCGGGTGCGGCACGTCCTGGTCCGGCACGAGCAGGGCGCGGGCCACGCCGCCACCGGCTACGCCCAGGCCACCGGCAAGGTCGGCGTCTGCATGGCGACGAGCGGCCCCGGCGCCACCAACCTGGTCACCCCGATCGCCGACGCCCACATGGACTCCGTCCCGATGGTCGCGATCACCGGCCAGGTGGCCTCCAAGGCCATCGGCACGGACGCCTTCCAGGAGGCGGACATCGTCGGCATCACGATGCCGATCACCAAGCACAACTTCCTGGTCACCAAGGCCGAGGACATCCCGCGCACCATCGCCGAGGCCTTCCACATCGCCTCCACCGGCCGCCCCGGTCCGGTTCTCGTGGACATCGCCAAGGACGCGCTCCAGGCGCGGACGACGTTCTCCTGGCCGCCGCAGCAGGACCTGCCCGGCTACCGCCCGGTGACCAAGCCGCACGCCAAGCAGATCCGCGAGGCCGCCAAGCTCATCACCGCGGCCAAGCGTCCTGTCCTCTACGTCGGCGGCGGCGTCCTGAAGGCCCAGGCCACCGCCGAACTGAAGGTCCTCGCCGAGCTCACCGGAGCGCCCGTCACCACCACCCTGATGGCGCTCGGCGCGTTCCCCGACAGCCACCCGCTGCACGTGGGAATGCCGGGCATGCACGGTGCGGTCACCGCCGTCACCGCGCTGCAGAAGGCCGACCTGATCGTCGCCCTCGGAGCCCGCTTCGACGACCGCGTCACCGGCAAGCTGGACAGCTTCGCGCCCTTCGCGAAGATCGTCCACGCCGACATCGACCCGGCCGAGATCGGCAAGAACCGCGCCGCCGACGTGCCGATCGTCGGTGACGCCCGCGAGGTCATCGCCGACCTCGTCCAGGCCGTCCAGGCCGAGCACACCGAGGGCCACACGGGCGACTACTCCGCCTGGTGGAACGACCTCAACCGCTGGCGCGAGACATACCCGCTCGGCTACACCCAGCCCGAGGACGGCTCGCTCTCCCCGCAGCAGGTCATCGAGCGCATCGGGCAACTCGCCCCCGAGGACACGATCTTCGCGGCGGGTGTCGGCCAGCACCAGATGTGGGCCGCGCACTTCATCGAGTACGAGAAGCCCGCGACCTGGCTCAACTCCGGCGGCGCCGGGACGATGGGCTACGCGGTCCCCGCCGCGATGGGCGCCAAGGCCGGTCAGCCCGGCCGCACGGTGTGGGCCATCGACGGCGACGGCTGCTTCCAGATGACCAACCAGGAGCTCACCACCTGCGCCCTGAACAACATCCCGATCAAGGTCGCCATCATCAACAACGGCGCCCTCGGGATGGTGCGCCAGTGGCAGACGCTGTTCTACAACCAGCGTTACTCCAACACCGTCCTGCACAGCGGTCCCGAGGACATCGGCCCCAACAAGGGCACGCGGGTCCCGGACTTCGTGAAGCTGTCGGAGGCCATGGGCTGCGTGGCGATGCGCTGTGAGCGCCCCGAGGACCTCGACAAGGTCATCGCCGAGGCCAACGCGATCAACGACCGCCCGGTCGTCGTCGACTTCATCGTCCACGAGGACGCCCAGGTCTGGCCGATGGTCGCCGCCGGCACCTCGAACGACGAGGTCATGGCCGCCCGCGGGGTCCGCCCCGACTTCGGCGACAACGAAGACGACTGAGACCGAGAGCGAAAGAGAGACCACGAGTCATGTCCACCAAGCACACGCTCTCCGTCCTGGTCGAGAACAAGCCCGGCGTCCTCGCCCGGATCACCGCCCTGTTCTCGCGCCGCGGCTTCAACATCGACTCCCTCGCCGTGGGCGTCACCGAGCACCCCGACATCTCCCGCATCACCATCGTGGTGAACGTCGAGGACCTGCCGCTCGAACAGGTCACCAAGCAGCTCAACAAGCTCGTCAACGTCCTGAAGATCGTCGAACTGGAGCCGGGCGCCGCCGTGGCGCGCGAACTGGTCCTCGCCAAGGTCCGCGCCGACAACGAGACGCGCTCCCAGATCGTCGAGATCGTCCAGCTCTTCCGCGCCAAGACCGTGGACGTCTCCCCGGAGGCCGTCACCATCGAGGCCACCGGCAGCAGCGACAAGCTGGAGGCCATGCTCAAGATGCTGGAGCCCTTCGGCATCAAGGAGCTCGTCCAGTCCGGCACCATCGCGATCGGCCGCGGCTCCCGCTCCATCACGGACCGCAGCCTGCGGGCACTCGACCGCAGCGCCTGACCCCGGGGCCTTCCCGTATCCGCGGTCCTCTCGGATACCGAGACCCCTGAACTTCCCTCACTGAACCCGCCGTACGGTGGGACGCAACACCAGCACACATAGGAGATTCCCAGTGGCCGAGCTGTTCTACGACGACGACGCCGACCTGTCCATCATCCAGGGCCGCAAGGTCGCGGTCATCGGTTACGGCAGCCAGGGCCACGCCCACGCGCTGTCGCTCCGTGACTCGGGTGTCGACGTCCGCGTCGGTCTGCACGAGGGCTCCAAGTCCAAGGCCAAGGCCGAGGAGCAGGGCCTGCGGGTCGTCACGCCGTCCGAGGCGGCGGCCGAGGCCGACGTCATCATGATCCTGGTGCCGGACCCGATCCAGGCCCAGGTCTACGAGGAGTCCATCAAGGACAACCTCAAGGACGGCGACGCGCTGTTCTTTGGCCACGGCCTGAACATCCGCTTCGGCTTCATCAAGGCCCCCGAGGGCGTCGACGTCTGCATGGTCGCCCCCAAGGGCCCCGGCCACCTCGTCCGCCGTCAGTACGAGGAGGGCCGCGGCGTTCCGTGTATCGCGGCCGTCGAGCAGGACGCCACGGGCAACGGCTTCCAGCTGGCGCTCTCGTACGCCAAGGGCATCGGCGGCACGCGTGCGGGCGTCATCAAGACGACCTTCACCGAGGAGACCGAGACCGACCTGTTCGGTGAGCAGGCCGTGCTCTGCGGCGGCACCGCCGCGCTGGTCAAGGCGGGCTTCGAGACGCTGACCGAGGCCGGCTACCAGCCGGAGATCGCCTACTTCGAGTGCCTCCACGAGCTGAAGCTGATCGTCGACCTCATGTACGAGGGCGGCCTGGAGAAGATGCGCTGGTCGGTCTCGGAGACCGCCGAGTGGGGCGACTACATCACCGGCCCGCGGATCATCACCGACGCCACCAAGGCCGAGATGAAGAAGGTCCTCGCGGAGATCCAGGACGGCACGTTCGCCAAGCAGTGGATGGACGAGTACCACGGCGGCCTGAAGAAGTACAACGAGTACAAGACCCAGGACGAGAACCACCTCCTGGAGACCACGGGCAAGGAGCTGCGCAAGCTCATGAGCTGGGTCAACGACGACGACGCGTAAGTCGTACGGGTGAGGGCCGGGGCAGCTGCCCCGGCCCTTGTCCACCCTGTCCAGCCACGGACGGGTGATCCTTCCGTAGAGGCGCATGCTGATCCGTTCGGCGCCACTATGCTTCTGTTCAACATTCGCGTCGGGCCCACAGCGTCGTGCGTCTTCCACGCGGCTAAGCGACTCCGCCTGCGGCCGTCGGGACGGCCGTCCGCAATGGACTTGTGAGGACTCACGTGAGCACTGCTGCCACCGGCAAACCCGTCGTACTCATCGCTGAAGAGCTGTCGCCGGCCACTGTCGACGCCCTCGGACCGGACTTCGAGATCCGGCAGTGCAACGGCGCGGACCGCGCCGAGCTGCTGCCCGCCATCGCCGACGTCGACGCGATCCTGGTCCGCTCCGCGACCAAGGTCGACGCCGAGGCCATCGCCGCCGCCAGGAAGCTGAGGGTCGTCGCCCGCGCAGGCGTCGGTCTCGACAACGTGGACGTGTCCGCCGCCACCAAGGCCGGCGTGATGGTCGTGAACGCCCCGACCTCGAACATCGTGACGGCCGCCGAGCTGGCCTGCGGCCTGCTCCTGGCCACCGCGCGCAACATCCCCCAGGCCAACTCCGCCCTGAAGAACGGCGAGTGGAAGCGCTCCAAGTACACGGGCGTCGAGCTGGCCGAGAAGACCCTCGGCGTCGTGGGCCTCGGCCGCATCGGCGCCCTCGTCGCCCAGCGCATGAGCGCCTTCGGCATGAAGGTCGTCGCCTACGACCCGTACGTGCAGCCCGCGCGCGCCGCCCAGATGGGCGTGAAGGTGCTGTCGCTCGACGAGCTCCTCGAAGTCTCCGACTTCATCACCGTGCACCTCCCCAAGACGCCCGAGACCCTCGGTCTCATCGGCGACGAGGCGCTGCACAAGGTCAAGCCGACCGTCCGCATCGTCAACGCCGCGCGCGGCGGGATCGTCGACGAGGAGGCGCTGTACTCCGCCCTCAAGGAGGGCCGCGTGGCGGGCGCCGGTCTGGACGTGTACGCGAAGGAGCCCTGCACGGACTCCCCGCTCTTCCAGTTCGACCAGGTCGTCTGCACCCCGCACCTCGGCGCCTCCACGGACGAGGCGCAGGAGAAGGCGGGCATCGCCGTCGCCAAGTCGGTGCGTCTCGCCCTCGCCGGTGAGCTGGTGCCCGACGCGGTGAACGTCCAGGGTGGCGTCATCGCCGAGGACGTCCGCCCCGGCCTGCCGCTCGCCGAGAAGCTCGGCCGCATCTTCACCGCCCTCGCGAGCGAGGTCGCGGCCCGCCTCGACGTCGAGGTGTACGGCGAGATCACCCAGCACGACGTCAAGGTGCTCGAACTGTCCGCGCTGAAGGGCGTGTTCGAGGACGTCGTCGACGAGACCGTGTCGTACGTGAACGCGCCGCTGTTCGCCCAGGAGCGCGGCGTCGAGGTCCGCCTCACCACGAGCTCCGAGTCGCCCGACCACCGCAACGTGGTCACGGTGCGCGGCACGCTCGCCGACGGCGAGGAGATCGCCGTCTCCGGCACGCTGGCCGGGCCGAAGCACCTCCAGAAGATCGTCGCCATCGGTGAGTACGACGTGGACCTGGCGCTCGCCGAGCACATGGTCGTCCTGCGGTACGCCGACCGTCCCGGCGTCGTCGGCACCGTCGGCCGCGTCCTCGGCGAGGCGGGCATCAACATCGCCGGCATGCAGGTCGCGCGTGCCGATGTGGGCGGTGAGGCCCTCGCGGTCCTCACCGTCGACGACACGGTCCCGCAGTCGGTCCTGACCGAGCTGGCCGCCGAGATCGGCGCGGAGTCCGCGCGTGCGGTGAACCTCACGGACTAGGGGTTATGGGCCCTGGAGCTTCGGGCCCCGTCATCACCGGCTTCGCCGAGTTCGTCCTCAAACGCCGGACGGGCTGGATGATGTGCCGGACGAGCTGGGGGATATTTCCCCGGCTCGTCCGGCTTTTTTCGTGCGCAGCGCCCCCGCCGCCACTGTCGCCGCCGTCAGCAGGATCACCGCGCCGGTCAGTGCCGCGGCGTGCATCCCGTTGGTGAACGCCTCGCGCGCCGTCGTCAGGAGCGTGTCCGCCGCCCGCCCCGGCAGATGGTGGGCAGAGGCCACCGCGCCGCCGAGCGTCTCGCGGGCCTCGGCCGGTGCGGAGTCGGGGATCGCATCGCGGTAGACCGCGTTGCCGACGGAGCCGAGGAGCGCCATGCCCATCGCGCCGCCGAACTCCTGCCCGGTCTCCAGGAGCGACGAGGCGGAGCCCGCCTTCTCGACCGGGGCGGCCCCGAGGGCCAGGTCGGTCAGCTGCGAGCCGACGACGACCGAGCCGCAGGCCATGACGCCCGCGCCGGCGAGGACCACCCACAGGGAGTCGGTGCCGGCCAGGGCGAGCAGACCGCAGCCTCCGGCGGCGACGACGAAGCCGGCGGCCACCACGTGCGCACGGTCCACGCCGCGCCGCACCAGCGCGGTGGCGACGGGCGCCGCGAAGCCGATCGGCACCGAGGGCAGAAGCGCCCAGAGCGCGGCCTCGACGGCGCTCTTGCCGAGGACGGACTGGAGGTACTGGGTGGTGAAGTACGTCGAGCCCATCACCGCCAGGGCCGAGACGAGGTTCAGCGAGACGGCGGCGCCGAACGTACGGCCGCGCCCGCGGAAGAGGTCCGGCGAGATCATCGGCGAGGCGGTGGTGCGCTGGCGGTGGACGAACAGGGCGGCGAAGACCAGGCCCACGGCCACCGAGGCGACGTACTCGGTCCGGACGCCCTCGGCGGACGTCTCCTTCAGGCCCCAGACCAGCGGCAGTACCGCGGCCATCGACAGCGGCACGCTCAGCAGGTCGAAGCGGCCCGGCGCCGGGTCCTTGGACTCCGGGATCAGCAGGGGCGCGAGGAGCAGGAGCACGGCCATCGCGGGCAGGTTGACCAGGAAGACCGAGCCCCACCAGAAGTACTCGACGAGGACGCCGCTCATCACCGAGCCGAGCGCGATACCGGCGATCAGGACGCCGGACCAGATGCCGATCGCCGTCGCGCGCTGACGCGCGTCGTGGAACATGGCGCGCACCAGCGCCATGGTGGACGGCATCAGGGTGGCGCCGCCGATGCCTAGGACGGCGCGGGCCGCGATCAGGGTCTCGGCGCTGTCGGCGTACGCGGCGACGAGCGAGGCGGCGCCGAAGGCCGTGGCCCCGAACAGCAGGAGCCTGCGGCGGCCGATGCGGTCGCCGAGCGAGCCCATCGTCATCAGCAGTCCGGCGAGCACGAACGCGTAGATGTCGAAGATCCACAGCTGTTGGGTGCCGCTGGGGTCGAGGTCGGCGCTGATCTGCGGTATCGCGAAGTACAGGACGGAGACGTCCATCGAGACCAGCAGCAGCGGAAGCATCAGGACGGCGAGGGCGGTCCACTCCTTGCGGGTGGCACGAGCGGGGGCGTGCGGATTCGTCTGCATGGCGGCGACTGTACGGGCGTCTTATACGGGTGTCTAGTACGAGCGTATAAATCGGCCGTGTAAGACGTGGGTATGGGACACCTGTATGGGACGGCTTAGGCTGCCCGCATGGGACACCGGGAAGATCTGCTCGAAGGGGCCAAGCGCTGCCTGCTGGAGAAGGGGTTCGCGCGGACGACGGCCCGCGACATCGTGAAGGAGTCGGGGACGAACCTCGGGTCCATCGGCTACCACTACGGGTCGAAGGACGCGCTGCTCGCGGAGGCGTACATCGCACTCATCGAGCCGGTGGGAGACGGCTTCGAAAGCACGCGGGCCGGGGGAGACACCGGAAAAGGGGGCCTGGAGCGATTCCAGGAGGTCTGGGGGAACGTCATCCGCTCCGTCCCCGAGGCGCGGCCCATCTGGATGATGACGCTGGAGGTCATCACCCAGGGTGAACGTCTCGCGGGCATCCGCGAGTTGCTGATCCAGGCGCAGCAGCAGGGGCGCAGCGGACTCACGGCGCTGTTCACCGGCATCGAGGAGAGCGAGATCCCCGAGGAGGTGCTGGAGAGCGAGGGCCGCCTCTACACCACGCTCCTCAACGGCCTGATGGTGCAGTGGCTCTTCGACCCGGAATCGGCCACCACCGCCGAGCAGTTGACCGAAGGGCTGCGGCGGGTGATGGAGCGGGCGCGGGACGAGGCCTGAAACGGGTGCGCGCACCCGGGGCCGGCCGAGGTGCGGCCGCGGGTGCGCGCGAGGGGAACGCCGTGTGGGCGACTACCAGTCCATGCGGGTGGCCGGGACGTAACCCCTGATGTTGTAGTCACTCGGCATGACGTACAGCTCCGAGATCACCGCAGCGGCGGTTCGTTCTTCTTCGGTTCGGCCTCTCCCGCGACACCTGATGTGTTCGACTGTCAGGCAGCGTGCGCGGTGGCATGTTCCGACTTCTCGGGGAGGCATCTGATGCAAGGTCTGACGCGGGTGCCGCTGGAGGGCGGCGGAGTGATCCTGTTCGAAGCCGGGCCGGAACTGGAACTCGGCGGGCCGGTGAAGGCGGGGCGGGTCGGGGATGCGATCCGTGAGCTGCCGCAGACACTGCAGGCCGCTCTGGTGCCGGTTCGGGAGACCGCGCGGGTGGTACTGGAGCACCTGAAAGAGGCGGGGCCGGACGAGGCGGAGGTGGAGTTCGGGGTCAATCTCTCGTCGGAGGCCGGCGCCGTCATCATCAAGAGCGGCGCAGCCGTTCACCTGAAGATCCGGTTGCTCTGGAAAAAGGATGAGCCCGCGCCCGCCGCGGGAGACGCCGGAGCATGAGGGCCGATGAAGGCCTGCCGGCAGGCGGAGGCCGCAACCGCTCCGTGGGGGCCGCCCCACACCCGACAACCTCCGGTGAGGCACCTGGGTCCATGCCGGATTCGGTGGTCCAGGTACTGGCAGCGGACGGCGAGGTGGCCGGGGCGGGGTTCCTGGTCGGTGAGAGTGTCGTCGTCACCTGTGCGCATGTCGTGCGCGCGGCCGGACAGGGACCGGGCGGCCGGGTGGAACTCGCCTTCCCGCACCTGCCGAGTGCGCCGCGGGTGTGGGGTGAGGTACCAGCAGAGCAGTGGCGGAAACCGGAGGCCGAAGACATCGCCTTCGTGGAGCTGAGCAGTGTTCCCACAGGCGTACGGGCGTTACCGCTGGGGTCGGGGGCGGGGTGTCAGGGGCACAGGGTCTCCTCGTTCGGGTTTCCCGCCCAGGCGCCCCCCGGCGGCCATTTCGGCTTCGGCACGGTCGGTGATCTGTTGCCCGACAGCACCGGTACGGGCGAGCTGTTGCAGCTGACGGGGGCCAACAGCCTGACGACCGGGTTCAGCGGCGGGCCGGTTGTGGACGGGGCGACCGGGCTGGTGATCGGCATGGTCACTGCCATCACCACTCCTGACGCCCACCTGAGGGGGACGGGCATCGCGTATGCCACGCCGGTCGATGTGCTGCGCCAGGTCCGGCCCGAGCTGGCTGAGCACGAGGTGTGCCCGTACCTGGGGCTGGAGCCGTTCACCGCTGGGGACGTCGGCTGGTTCCATGGCCGCGACGCGGCGGTGGAGGAGGTCTTGGAGGCGCTTGGAGGGCATCGGCGGATGCTGATGCTGCTGGGCTCCTCCGGAGCAGGAAAGACCTCTTTGGTCAACGCGGGTGTGTTGCCCGCCCTGGCCGACGGGGCGCTCCCGGGCAGCGACCGCTGGCTGCCCGTGGTTGTTCGGCCCGGTCCGGACTTCTTCGCGGAACTGGACGGCGCGGGGTTGCCCGGCGCTGCCGCCGTCGGCCTGACGGCGGCGGTCGAGGCCCGCCTCGCGGCGGAGCCCGACTTCGATCGACTGCTGCTGGTCGTCGACCAGTTCGAGGAACTCCTCACGCAGCCGGGCCCCGCATCCGGTGGCGGGGCGTCCGAAAGGCGGCAGAGCGCGGCAACTCAACTCGTGGAGCTGAGTGACTCCCCGGTCGCCGTGACCATTCTGCTGATCATGCGTAACGACTTCTATGCTCCCCTCGACGCCTTCGCCCCTCATCTCATGCGAGCCGCCTTTCGCGGACTGCTGAACGTGCCCGCGACCGTGAGCCGCCGGGAACTCGAGGCGATTGTCACCAAGCCGGCCGAGGCCGTCGGCCTGCGTATCGAGAAGGGCCTGACCGAGCGGATCATCAACGACGTTCTCGACGCCGAGTCCACGGGGCGGCAGGCACCGGTGACCCTGCTGCCGCCCTTGGAGCTCGCTCTGCGGGAGCTGTGGCGGCGCCGTGAGGACGGTCGGCTGACTCACGCCGCGTACGAGAGAACCGGCCAGGTCACCGGCAGCATGACCACGTGGTGCGATACGGCTCTCAATCAACTGCCCGCCGATCAGCGGCCCATGGCGCAACGGCTCCTGACCTCGCTGGTCCGGCCCGCTGACGAGTCGGGCGGCATCCCCGCCACACGCCACCTCGTCCCTCTCAGTCGTCTGCGCTCCCTGGTGGTAGACGCCCACCGGGGAGGTCCGGACGCCGAGACCGCCTTCGAAGCAGTGCTGGCATCCCTCACCCATTACCGGATCGTCATCACCGGAGTCACCACCACCCGTGGTGAGACTGCGGGGGAACCGGCGGCCGAGCTCATCCACGACGCGCTCGTCCGGGACTGGGCCAGCCTCCGTGAGTGGGTCGCCCGCGATCAGCGGTTCCACCTCTGGCTGCACCGTGTCGCCGAACATCAGATCCGCTATTCCCGCAGTGGCCTGCCAGGTGATCTTCTGGACGGGTCCCTACTGGCCGAAGGCCTGCAGTGGGTCGGACAGCGGCCGCTGCCGGCCGATGTCTCCGCGATCGTCACGGCCAGTCGGCGCCACCACCAAAGAGCCATCCGTCGCACGCGGCGCATCAACGTCGCTCTCATCGTCCTGGTCGTCCTCGCACTGGTCGCCACGGGCATCGCCTTCCAGCAACAGCGCAGTGCCGCCACCGCAGAGCGGCAGGCCCTGTCCCGGCAGCTCTCCGCCCAATCGGCAAGCCTCCTCACCGAGAACGCCGATCTCGCGTTGCTGTTGGCCGTCCAGGCGTATCGCGTGAGCCCCACGGCCGAGGCGATCGCCAGCCTTCAGAGCGCATCCCAATTCCCTCTGACACGGAGTTTCGGTGTCCCCAAGGACGCCCACTCGGTGGCCTTCGATCCCCACGACGGGAACACCCTCGCGATTTCTCGCGAAACCGGTGTGCAACTACGGGATGCGACAACCGGTAAAACCTTGCGCACCTTCACCTACGGCGACACCGTTACGTCAATTGCGTTCGACCCCAAAAACAGTCGATTCCTTGCCCTTGCCGGATCCAAGGGGGTGCAAATCAGGGACACGGACACTGGGAAAATTCTAAGAACCGTCGCTCGCGACAAGGGTATCAGCGCTGTAGCCGTGGATCCGAAGGGGAATACCTTAGCCACGGGAAGCGTCGACGGCGAAGCCGAATTGTGGGACATAAGCACCGGAAGTTTTATCCGGAGATTCGACTTCTCAGAAGCTTCGTCAATCGGGACCATCGAATCCGTGGCCTTCAGCCCCAATGGGCGCACGCTTGCCGCAGGCAACGATTCGGCCTGGCTATGGGATGTCGCGACCGGAGAAATGTTGTCGAGCGAATCTCCGGGGGAGGACTCCGTAGGGTCCGCGGCATCTGTCGCGTTCAGCCCTGACGGAAAGAAGCTCGCGACCGGGCCCGGCGGAGCGGTGGGAGAGAAGGCGAAGCTGTGGGATGCCACCATCGGTCTGAGCACGGCCACCCTGGACGCCACCGGCTTCGTCTCGGTGGCGTTCAGCCCGGACGGCAGGACCGTGACCACCAGCGGCGAGAGCGGAGTCCAATTGTGGAACTCGGCAACCGGCCAGCTCCAGACCGCTCTCAGCCGCACCCCTTTCGGTTCCGTCACGTTCGGCCCGGACGGGCGCACTCTTGCCGCCATTGACGAAGACCGCGCCATGGTACGGATCTGGAACACCGGCATCCACCAGGCCCGTGGCATTCTTCCCTGTACCGAAAGCGACTGGGTGGCTTTCAGCTCGACCGGGAAGACATTTGCCACCAGTCCCCCAATCCCTGCCTACAGCACAGGGCCCCCAATAGGCGCCGTAACGCTGTGGGAATACCACTCGGAGCAATTCCCGAAAAAGCGACGGTGTGATGGCGAAGGGGCATATGCCGGCCGCCCCTTGGGGCGCCTCACGCCGCAGAGCAGCCCTCTCGGCGGCTCACCGGCGAAGTTCAGCCCCGACGGTCGCCTCGTCGCGACCGGGCGGACCTACACAGAAACAGAAGTGAATAATGAGGTGCATCTGTGGAGTGCGGTCAGCGGCGAGGGTAAAAAGCTCCCTGCGGGAACCGCGGCTCTTGCCTTCCACCCCAAGGTTGCCCGCACACTGGCCATTTCCAACAGTGTGGACGTCCGACTGTGGGATCTGAAAACTCATAAGGCTTCGGCTCTGCGGGGGTCGGACGGCGAGACCGTCCTGGAGTTCGGCCCGGATGGGAAAACCCTGGCCACCTGGGCAGAGGGCAAGGGGGCCCGCATCTGGGACCTGGGAACCCGAAAGGCCTGGACCCTTCCGGAAACGAAGGGCGAGACCGTCCTGGAGTTCGGCCCGGATGGGAAAACCCTGGCCACCTGGGCAGACGGCAAGGGGGCCCGCATCTGGGACCTGGGAACCCGAAAGGCCTGGACCCTTCCGGAAACGAACGACAAGACCGTCCTGAAGTTCGGTCCGGATGGGAAAACCCTGGCCACCTGGGCAGACGGCAAGGGGGCCCGCCTCTGGAACCTGGGCACCCGCAAGGCCTGGACCCTTCCGGAAACGAAGGACGAGACCGACTTGGAGTTCGGCCCGGACGGAAAAACCCTGGCCACCTGGGGAGCCGACAAGGGAGTCCGGCTATGGGATGCGGAGTCTCGAAAGGGCCGGGCGCTCAAGGGAACAAGCAGCAGCGGCAGTGTGGCATTCCATCCGAAGGACAGCCGCATCCTGGCCGTCCAGACCGACCGTGACGTGCTGCTGTGGGACATCACCATCGACCACGTCTGGGCCACCCTGCATGACAGTGGCACCACGAACGGCCTGTTCTTCAGTCCGGACGGGCGCACTCTCGCCACCAGTGACAGCAACTCGATCCCGGTTCGACTGTGGGATGTCCACCTTCCGCGTCCCGTCGAGTCGATTCGAAGGATCTGCAAGGCAGTTGTCCGCGATCTCACCCAGCAGGAATGGTCGCTGTACCTGCCGGGTCAATCCCCAAGACCTGTCTGCGACTCATGACGATCACCAGGGCTGTCCCGTAATCACAGTCGTGACGACTTCAGGACCATGTGCAGCAGCAGCCGGTCCTCGCCGTCGTCCAGGTCCAGGCCCGTGAGCTGTTCCACGCGCGAGAGGCGGTAGTAGAGCGTCTGGCGGTGGATGCCCAACTCCGCGGCCGCGCGCCCCGCCTGGCCCGCGCAGTCGAGGAACACCTCGGCGGTGCGGGCCAGTTCGCGGTGGGCGGGGGAGAGCAGTCCGCGGGCCACCGGATCGTGCGCCGCCTCCGGGGGCAGGGCCGTGAGGAGCCGGTAGGGGCCCACGTCCGACCACTGCGCCACCGGGCCGAAGCGCCGCTCGGCGAGCGCCGCGCGTGCCGCCCCGGACGCCTCCCACCAGGCGGCGCCCAGGTCCTCCAGGCCGTGCCGGGCCCCGGCGATCCCGGCGGCGCTCCCGGCAGCGGCGCCCCGCGCGGTCTCCAGGAGGCGCGCGGCCGCGGTGTGCGCGGGGGAGAGCACGTCGGCCGAGCGGAGGCGGACCAGCGCCGCGAGGGACTGGCCCGTCGTGCCCCACGGCACCGTGCAGATGGCCGCGGCGGACGGCACCGTGCGGACGGCGGGGGCGGCCTCCGGGCCGGCGGAGGGCCAGGGGGCCACGCACACCACCGCGTGCAGCCCGTCGGCGCCGGAGCCCAGAGCGGTGCGCAAGGAGGCTACCGCCATGTCCCGCTGCCAGCCGCGCTCGGCGGTCAGGGCCGCGCGGAACTCCCGGGTCAGATCGGCGCCCGCCTGCGCCTCGTCGGCCAGCAGCGCGCCGATCCTGGCCGTCACCTCCATGGCGGCGCCCAGCTGCCGCTCGGTCGGGCCCGGCTCGTCGTCGAGCAGCCATACGTACCCCAGGGCGAAGCCCCGATGGCGCACCGGCAGGCAGATCCGGCCCCGCAGGACGCCCGCCTCGGGGGTGGGCGGGATGCGGACCGGGCCGGTGGCGCGGGTGATGCCGAAGCCCTCGAACCAGGCGCGGACCTCGGCCGTGGAGCGGCGCGTCAGGATCGAGCGGGTGCGGACCGGGTCGAGGGCGGTCGCGTCGAACCCGCTGTCCCCGTCGCCCCCGCCGTCGTGCGCGCCGAAGGCGATCAGCTCGAAATCGCGGTTCTCCAGGGTCGCGGGAGCGCCGAGCAGCGCCGAGATCTCGTCGACCAGTTCTTGGTAGTCGCCCTTCACCTGTCCATTCTCGCCCAGGGTGCCGGGTTTCTCAGACATCTGTATGAGATCCAGGGCACGGATGCGTGACAGGTGTCGATGGTTCGGGGCGGGGGTGATCCTTAGATTTCACGGTGGTTCTCCGTGCCGTACCGCCGAGTCACCTCCCCGTAGGACTATGGCGGTAGGGCACTCGATTTCGTACACCCGTGGAGGTGCCCCGTGCTGGGTCCCGTGATTCTCGCCGCGTCACGCAGCGACAAGATGCGCCGTTTCGTCTCGGCGGCCCCCGGCACCAAGCAGGTCGTGGCCCGGTTCATCGCCGGTGAGAGCGTCGACCAGGTCGTCCCGATCATCGTGGACGCCGCCGACAAGGGCCTTGAGGTCACCCTCGACGTGGTGGGCGAGGACATCACCACCGTCGAGCAGTCCCACGCGGCCCGCGACGCCTACCTGGAGCTCATCGACCGCCTGAAGGACCTGGGCCTCGGCACGAAGGCCGAGATGTCGGTGAAGCTGTCGATGTTCGGCCAATCCCTCCCGTCGCCCGCCACCGCCCTCAACGGAGAGCCCTCCGGGCCCGCCGAACGATTCCCGGGCGGCCACGAGCTCGCCCTTGCCAACGTGCGGCCCGTCGTCGAGGCCGCCGCCGCCATCGGCACCACGGTCACCCTGGACGCGGAGGACCACACCACCCTCGACTCGATGTTCGCCATCCACGACGCGCTGCGCGAGGACTTCCCGCAGACCGGCTGCGTCATCCAGGCCTACCTCTTCCGTACGGAGGCCGACGCCCGCCGCCTCGCCGCGAACGGCAGCCGTGTGCGTATCGTGAAGGGCGCCTACAAGGAGCCCGCCGAGGTCGCGTACCAGGACAAGGCCGAGATCGACAAGGCGTACGTCCGTGTCCTGCGCATCCTGATGGAGGGCGAGGGGTACCCGATGATCGGGTCCCACGACCCGCGCCTGATCTCCATCGCACAGGAGCTCGCGCGGCGTGCGGGGCGCAAACTGGATGAGTACGAATTCCAGATGCTGTACGGCATCCGCAGCGACGAGCACCTGCGGCTGGCCGCCGAGGGCCACCGGATGCGCGTCTACACGGCCTATGGAACCGACTGGTACGGCTATTTCATGCGCCGTCTCGCGGAGAAGCCGGCGAACCTGCTCTTCTTCGCCCGCTCCATCCTCACCAAGGACTGAACCAAGGGCTGAGCTCCCACCCCCCTCGACCCTTTTAAGGAGATACGGAACTCATGGACGCTGTCACTCAGGTCCCCGCCCCGGTCAACGAGCCGGTGCACGGTTACGCCCCCGGCTCCCCCGAGCGCGCCCGCCTGGAGATCAAGCTCAAGGAGCTGGCCGAGAACCCCATCGAGCTGCCGATGACCATCGGTGGCGTCAAGCGCCTCGGCGGCGGCGAGCCCTTCCAGGTCGTGCAGCCGCACAACCACCAGGCCGTCATCGGCACCGGCCGCGGCGCCACGCAGCAGGACGCCCAGGACGCGATCGACGCCGCCCTGGCCGCCGCCCCGGCGTGGCGCGCGATGTCCTTCGACGACCGCGCCGCGATCATCCTGCGCGCCGCCGAGCTGCTGTCCGGCCCGTGGCGCGAGACGCTGGCCGCCTCCACCATGCTCGGTCAGTCGAAGACCGCCCAGCAGGCCGAGATCGACACCCCTTGCGAGCTCGTCGACTTCTGGCGCTTCAACGTCAAGTACGCCCGTGACCTGCTCGCCGAGCAGCCGCCGGCGAACGCCCCCGGCGTGTGGAACCGCCTGGACCACCGCCCGCTCGAAGGCTTCGTCTACGCGATCACGCCGTTCAACTTCACGGCCATCGCGGGCAACCTCCCGACCGCCCCGGCCCTGATGGGCAACGTGGTCGTGTGGAAGCCGTCCCCGACGCAGACCCACGCCGCCGTGCTGCTCATGCAGCTCCTGGAGGAGGCCGGGCTGCCCAAGGGCGTCATCAACCTCGTCACCGGTGACGGCATCGCCGTCTCCGAGGTCGCCCTGAACCACCGCGACCTGGCCGGCATCCACTTCACCGGCTCGACCCCGACCTTCCAGCACCTGTGGAAGACGGTCGGCGAGAACATCGCGAAGTACCGCACCTACCCGCGCCTCGTCGGCGAGACCGGCGGCAAGGACTTCGTCGTCGCCCACCCGAGCGCCGACCGCGCGATCCTCAAGACCGCGCTGACCCGCGGTGCCTTCGAGTACCAGGGCCAGAAGTGCTCCGCGACCTCGCGCGCGTACATCCCGGCCTCCATCTGGAACTCGGGCTTCAAGGAGGAGTTCGCGGCCGAGGTCGACGGCATCAAGATGGGTGACGTCACCGACCTGACGAACTTCATCGGCGCTGTCATCGACGAGCGCGCCTTCGCCAAGAACAAGGCGGCCATCGACCGCGCCAAGGCGGACGACACCTGCACGATCGTCGCGGGCGGCACCTACGACGACTCGGTCGGCTACTTCGTGCGCCCGACCGTCGTCGAGTGCACGGACCCGGCGAACGAGGTCTTCACGACCGAGTACTTCGGCCCGTTCCTCGCCGTCCACGTCTACGAGGACGAGAACTACGACGAGATGCTGGCCCAGATGGAGTCGGTCTCGGACTACGCGCTCACCGGCTCGGTCATCGCGGGTGACCGCGCGGCGGCCGCGTACACGATGGACAAGCTCCGCTACGCGGCGGGCAACTTCTACATCAACGACAAGTCGACCGGCGCCGTCGTCGGCCAGCAGCCCTTCGGCGGCGGCCGTGGCTCCGGCACCAACGACAAGGCGGGCGCCCCGCAGAACCTCCAGCGGTGGACGCTGACGCGCGCCATCAAGGAGACGCTGGTGCCGCCGACCGAGTACGGCTACCCGCACATGGGCTGACGCCCTCCCCGGGCCGCACAGGCCCGCCCCTGAACCCCGCCTCCGACCTGGGCCCCACCCCGGTCGGAGGCGGTGTCGTGTCCGGGGTCAGCCGAGCGTGTCGACGACGATCCGGGTGATGTCCTCGGCGATGCGGTCCTCGCCGGGGGTGTCCGGGTCGAGGCGGGTCGTGTAGACGGAGATGATCCAGGGGGCCTGGCGCGGCGGCCAGGCGACGGCGACGTCGTTGACTCCGCCGTAGGCCGGGGTGCCGGTCTTGTCGCCGACCCGCCAGTCCTTCGGGAGGCCGGCCCGGATCCGCTTGTCGCCGGTGGTGTTCTCCAGGAGCCACCGGATGAGCTGGTCGCGGTCGCGCGGGTGGAGGGCGTCGCCGAGGATCAGCTTGTCCAGGTCGGCCGTCATGGCCGCGGGGGTCGTCGTGTCGCGCCGGTCGCCGGGGAGGTTGGTGTTGAGGTCGGGCTCCCAGCGGTCGAGGCGGGTGCGGGAGTCGCCGAGCGAGCGGGCGAACTCGGTGATGCCGGACGGCCCGCCGATGCGCCGCATCAGCAGATTGGCGGCGCCGTTGTCGCTGTACGTGATGGTCGCGTCGCACAACTCCCGTACCGTCATGCCGGTTTCGAGGTGCATCTCGCACCTCGGCGAGTACGTGACCAGGTCGTCGCGCCCGTACCGGATCAGTACGTCGAGCAGCCCGGGCTCCTGTTCGCGCGCCCTGCGCAGGATCGCGGCGGCGGCCAGCACCTTGAACGTCGAGGCGATGGCGAAGCGTTCGTCCGCGCGGTAGCCGAGGCTGGCGCCGGTACCGGTGTTCAGGGCGTGCACGCCGATGCGGCCCGGATAGCCCTTCTCCAGCTCGCGCAGCCGCCGCCGGGCGTCGGTGGAGGGCGTCGCGGCGTGCGCCGTGCCGGGCACGGAGAGGAGGACGGGGGTCGCGGCGGCGGCGCCAAGGAGGATTCTGCGGGATGGGGTTGCGTTCATGATCTTGACCGTACCCGGGGGCCCCGGTGCCGGGCCAGGAAGTCGTCGATCAGCCCGGCGATCTGCGTGGCGTGCGTCTCCAGGGCGAAGTGCCCGGTGGGCAGCAGGTGGACCTCGGCCTCCGGGAGGTCGCGGAGGAAGGCGAGGGCGCCGTGCGGCACGAAGATCTCGTCGTGGGCGCCCCAGGCCGCGAGCAGCGGGACCCGGGAGGTGCGGAAGTACTCCTGGAACGCCGGGTAAAGGTCGATGTTGGCGCCGTAGTCGCCGATGAGCGCGAGCTGGATCGCGTCCTGGCCCTCGCGTGCCATCAGCGCCGCGTCGTGGTGCCATGCGTCGGGGTTCAGCAGGCTCGGGTCGGGGACGCCGTGCGTGTACTGCCACGTGATGCCCTCCAGGGAACGGATCTCCCGGATGGGCGCGGCGGTGTTCTCGTTCGGGTCCGCGATGTAGGCGAGGACCGGCGCCCAGGCCTCGGCGCCGAGGCCTTCCTCGTACGCGTTGCCGTTCTGCGTGATGATCGCGGTGACGCGCTCGGGATGGGCGAGCGCGAGGCGCAGGCCGATCGGGGCGCCGTAGTCCTGGACGTACAGCGCGAAGCGGTCAAGACCCACGGCGTCGGCGAACTCGGCCGTCACCTCCGCGAGTTCGGCGAAGGTGTACGTGAACTCGTCGGCGGCCGGCGCCGCCGAGCGGCCGAAGCCGATGTGGTCGGGGGCGATGACGCGGTAGCGGTGGGAGAGCAGCGGGATGAGGTCCCGGAACATGTGCGAGCTGGTCGGGAAGCCGTGCAGCAGGAGGAGGGCGGGGGCGTCGGCGGGGCCTGCCTCGCGGTAGGCGATCTCGTGGCCCCGGACGGTCTTGGAGCGGTAGTGGGTGCGGTGGGTCCGGTTCCGGTGCGCGCCGCTCATCTCTAACCCCTCAAATGCGCTTTGGTGGTTGGCGTGGGGCGAGTAGAGCACGCGCGCACCTAACCAGTCAATGTGTTGTGAGGGGTTGGCGGACGTGGGGGAGGGTCAGTGCGTCCGGCCCGCCGCCGCCGTGATGACCTCGTCCAGTACCTCGCGGGCCCGCAGCAGGTCCTCCACCTGGCGGTCGATCCTCGCGCGTTCCAGGGTCAGCTCGTCGACCAGCCACGGCGTCGCCTTCTCCGAGGGGCCGCCGTCCTGGTCCCGCATGCAGGGCAGGAGTTGGACGATCTTCGCGCTGGACAGGCCCGCCGCGAACAGCTCCTGGATGTGGACGACCCGGTCCACCGCGCTCTCGGGGTAGTCGCGGTGGCCGCCCGGGGTACGGTCCGCGTACAGCAGCCCCTGCTTCTCGTAGTAGCGCAGCGAACGCTCGCTCACGGCGGTGCGCTTCGCCAGCTCGCCGATTCTCATCCTCGCGGACCTCCGCACTTGAAACTCACACCGGTGTCAACTTCTACCGTTCCGGCATGACGAACACCACGCTTCTCGCGCCCTATTCCGCAGGCACCCTCGGTCTTCTCCCCAACCGCATGGTGATGGCCCCCATGACCAGGCTGCGGGCGACCGCCGACGGCACGCCGCTGCCGGTCGTCGCCGACTACTACGCCCAGCGCGCGAGCGCCGGCCTCATCGTCACCGAGGGCATCTGGCCCAGCAGCCGCGGCCAGAGCGGCTGGCGCTACCCGGGGCTCGAGACCGCCGCGCACATCGAGGGCTGGCGGCGCGTCACCGACGCCGTGCACGCCGCGGGCGGCCGGATATACGCCCAGCTGATGCACGGCGGCCGCCACGGCCACCCGCTGTCCCGCGTGGACGGTGACGTGCCCGCCGCGCCGTCCGCCGTGCTCGTGGACCCGAGCCCCGTGCACGTGCCCGGACACCGCAAGGCCGACGCCGTCACGCCGCGCGAGATGACCCGGGACGACATCCGCACGGCCGTGCGGGACTTCGTGGCCGCCGCCCGCAACGCCATCGCGGCGGGCTTCGACGGAGTCGAACTGCACGGCGCCAACAGCTACTTGATCCACCAGTTTCTCGCGGACAACAGCAACCTCCGTGACGACGAGTACGGCAGGGGCTCCATCGCCGACCGCATCCGCTTCGCCGTCGAGGTGGTGCGCGCGGTGGCCGACGCCATCGGCGCCGCACGGCTCGGGCTGCGCCTGTCGCCCGGCAACCCGCAGTTCGGCATGGCGGAGGCCGACCCCGGCCCCGTCTACCGCGCGCTGCTCGACGAGCTCGACGGGACCGGTCTCGCCTACCTCCACCTCACCGACAACGACCGCTACCCGGCCCTCGCCGACCTGCGCCCCCGCTGGCACGGCGTACTCATCGCCAACGTCGGCGAGAACGGCGACCCCACGACGCGGGAGGCGGGCGAGGCCCTGCTCGCGTCCGGGCTCGCCGACCTCGTCTCGTACGGGCGGGGCTTCATCTCCAACCCCGACCTGCCGGAGCGGTTCGCGGCCGGCGCGGCCCTCCGGCCGATCGACGAGGCGCACCTGTACGCGGAGGGCGCCGAGGGCTACACCGACTATCCCTCCCTCGCCCAGGAGAGCCGGCTCGTGTCCGCTCAGACCTCCGCTCAGACCTCCGCTCAGACCTCGACGAGGACCTGATCGAGCGACTTGCGCACCAGGTCGGGAACCTGGCAGTCCGGCGCCGGATACCCGACGGGGATCACCGCGAACGCCTTCTCGTTCTCGGGGCGGCCGAGCACCTGGGACAGGAACCGCATCGGGCTCGGGGTGTGGATCAGCGCGGCGAGGCCGGACAGATGCAGGGCGGACAGCAGCATCCCCACCGCGATGCCGACCGACTCGTCCACGTAGTAGTGCTTGTGCTTGGTGCCGTCCTCGCCCAGCCAGTACCGCTGCTGGAAGACGACGATCAGCGCGGGCGCGTCCGTCAGGTGCGGCTTCACCTCGTCCGTGCCGAGGGGCCGCAGGGCCGCCAGCCACTCCTCGCCGAGCCGCCCGTCGTACGACACCCGCTCCTCGTGCTCGGCGGCCTCGCGGATACGGCGGCGGACATCGGGGTCCTGGACGAGGACGAACGTCCACGGCTGCTGGTGCGCCCCGGACGGCGCCGTCGCCGCGCACGCGATGGCGTCCCGCACCACCTGCGAGGGCACCGGGTCCGGGGCGAACTGCCGCACCGTGCGCCGCTCCCGCATCCGCTCCCTCAACTCCGCCGCCCGCGTCAGGGACTGGGCCTCGGGCATCCGCTCGGGCCGGTACGGCACGGAGCGGTAGGGCTCGCCATGGATGGGGGTCCACTCTCGTTGCTGCTCGGTCTCAGGCATGCGTCCGATTCTGCTGCGGGCACCGGCCTCCGCGCCATGGTGCAGACCAATCAGATCCGGGCTGAGTACGGTGGGAAGGTGACGGAGAACTTCCTGCGCCGCGCCCACACCAGCGACCTGACCGCCGCCGACCTGCGCGCCGCCCGCGCTCTGCTCGACGAGGCCTTCGACGGCGACTTCAGCGACCAGGACTGGGACCACGGCCTCGGCGGCGTCCACGCCCTGGTCCACGACGGCGCGGGCACACTGCTCGCGCACGGCTCCGTGGTGCAGCGGCGGATCCTGCACAACGGCCGCTCCCTGCGCGTCGGTTACGTGGAAGCGGTCGCCGTCCGCCCCGGCCTGCGGCGGCAAGGGCTCGGCGGCCAGGTGATGGGCGCACTGGAACGCGTCATCGACAAGGCATACGCGATGGGCGCCCTGTCGGCGTCCGACGAGGGGGAGCGGCTCTACCTCGCGCGCGGCTGGCAGCGGTGGAAGGGCCGGGTCGGCACGCTCGGCCCGGCGGGCGCGCTCCACCTGCCGGACGAGGACCCGCCGCTGCTGTGGGGCGCCGGCCTCGACCCCGCGCACGAGCTCCTCATCGACTGGCGTGACGGAGACGTGTTCTGACCACCCGCGGCCGCGTCAGGCCTCGGCCCCGGCCGCGCGGACGATCATCTTCCCTTGGTTCTCGCCCCTCAGCATCCCGAGGAACGCGTCCACGATCCGGTCGAACCCCTCGACCACCGTCTCGTCGAGCGCGACCCGGCCGCTCCGCAGATGCGGCACCACGAACTCGTACAACTCCTCCTGGAGATGCGGGTAGTCGCGGACCAGGAAGCCCTCCATGCGCAGGCTCTTCTCGACGATGTCGGGGAGGTTGCGCAGCGCGTACGGCGTGCCCGTCGCGTCGTACTGCGCGATCGTGCCGACGCGTACGATCCGCCCGCGCTCGCGCAACGCGGAGATCGCCGCCTCCAGCTGCTCGCCGCCCACGCCCGGCGCGTCCTGCGGCTGCTCGACACCCTGGTGACGGAGGCGCGCGGCGCCGAGCGGGGCGTCGCCGAGGGCCCCCTGCGCGTCGCCGCCTTCCGCAGCGCGGCCCTGCACCTGCTCCCGGCCGCCCTGGAACGCCTCGCCGCCCGCCACCCCGGCATCCGCCCGGAGGTCAGAGTCGTGCGCGAGCTGGGCCCGGGTACCGCCGGCGAGGTCGCCGAGGGCCGCGCCGAGCTCGGCATCGCGACGCTCGGCGGCTCCTCGCCCGTGCCCGCCGGGCTCATCGGCGGCGTACTCCTCGACGAGCCGTACTCCCTCGTGCACCCGGCGGGCCATCCCGACCCGCGCTCCCTGCCGCTGGTGGACTGGCACGAGAACTGCGGGTCGTACACGCGCGCGTGGTGGGCCGGGCAGGACTGGATCCCGCGGGCGACCGTCCTGACGGAGGACGACGGCGCGGTGCTCTCGATGGTGGCCAACGGCCACGGCATGGCGATCATGCCCGCCCTCTCGCTGGCCGGAGCGCCCGATTCCGTCGAGATCACCGACCTGGGGGCGGACCGCCCGACCCGCTCCGTCGGCTACGTCACCACCCCTGAGCTGGCCTCTTCCGTCGTCGTGCGGGCCCTGATCCGCGAACTGAGAGCGGCCCACGCGTGAAGCCCGTCTCAGATAGTAGGAAGCCCGAGTAATTGTGGAGACAGGCGCTCCGGCCTGCCTTAGCTTTGTAGGAGCCGAACGTCTCGCTCGATCAAGCGAATGGCGGTCGTGAGCCGGAGCCCAGCGCAGGCGAACCCTGCCGCTCCGCAGCTCCCCGTCGCTTGGGGGTCCCCTCACGCCCATTAGGCAGTGGGGGAGTCTCGAAAATCACCCTTTCCTCTGCTTCAAGTGCTTCAAGGAGTGGATCTCCCATGGCCGAGACGACCGTCCGCCGAGTCCGTCACACCTCCCGCAAGAGCGACTCCGAGCGCACCGAGCGCAAGAACGCCGCCCTGGCCCTCCAGCGGGCCCTCGACCGCAGGGACAACGGCGGGGAGACGGGTCACTGAGACCCGCGCACCCCGCGTACGACCTCGAAGTGGTCGATGCGCTCGCCGCTCTCGGCGAGCGCGGAGACCGAGAGCTTCGGGCGCGCGCCCGCGCTCACCTCCACCGCGAGGAACGAGAAGCCGGTGTAGCGCACCCGTGACCACGCGACCTTCTCGGGGTCGGCCCGCCGCGACTTCGTCCAGCGGAAGGTCGTGATCTCGTCGCGATCACGGACGTCGCCCTCGTAGCTGTCCTTCACCCCGGGGCCGAACTCGTAGAGGTCCTTGCCCGCGCCGCCCGCGGTGACGTACACGATGCCGTCACGCGTCGGATCGGTCGACGCGCCGACCGGCACGGGCTTGCCGACCTCGCCGCCCTTGATGGCGTCGGTGCGTTCGTAGACGTGGTTGTGGCCGTTGACGACCAGGTCCACCTGGTGCTTCGTGAACAGCGGCAGCCACGCGTCGCGGACCCCGCCGTCAGAGGCGTGCCGCGACGTCGAGTAGGCGCAGTGGTGGAAGAAGACGACGACGAAGTCGATGCCGTCCTCCGCCCGCAGCTCGCCCAGCCGCTTGTCGAGCCAGGCGGTCTGCTTCCCGTCCGTATAGCCCCGGTTGGCGGGGATCTCGTACGAGACGTCGTTGGCGTCCAGCGCGACGACGCCGACGTTGCCGTACGTGAAGGAGTACACGCCGGGCGCGTTCCGCGGGTCGAAGCCGTTCTCGGGGAGCGACCAGCGCGCCGACTGCCCGCCGTAGCCGTTCGGCGAGTACCACGCCTCCATGTCGTGGTTGCCGGTCGTCACCATCCACGGCACCGACTTCGCGACGGACTCCGTCTGGGCGAGGAAGGTGTCCCATACGCGCGCGTCAAAGGTGTCCGAGTCCTTGCCGTGCCCGGTGGTGTCCGCGTAGCAGATGTCGCCCGCGTGCAGATGGAACGCCGGGTTCTGGCCCAGGATCACCTGGTCGTTGGCGAGCGCGTGATAGCTGACGCCCTGGTCGCCGAAGGCCGTGAACACGAACTTCTCCGCCCGCGCGGGCGCCGTCCTGAACGAGCCGACCGTCGCCATCCGCTCGGGCGAGGCCGGGTCGAAGCCGTCGTGGCCGACGCCGTAGTAGTACGTCGTGCCGGGCTCCAGGCCGTCGAGCGCCGCGTGCAGGTAGTACTGCTCCACGGCCGGCAGCTTCTTGGAGAGCGAGGGCGTGTGCAGGTCGCGTACCTCCGCCTCGATCTTCTGGCTCAGCTCCCAGGGCTTCGGGCCCACGCGCACGTAAGGGGACTTGACGGCGAGCGGCACCTGCCAGGAGACGCGCATCTGCGTCCTCGGGTCGGCCCCGAACGCCAGATGCCGGCCGAAGGGCGCGACCAGCTTGCCGTCGACCCGCACCGGGGCGGCCGGGGCGCTCGACGTGTGCGCGGCCGGCACGCCATGCCCGTACACGGTGCTCGAACTGCCCGTGAGCAGACCGGCGCCGGCCACCGTCCCCGCCGCCGCGAACGAACGGGCGAGCACCTTGCGCCGCGAGAGCTTCCCGCGCAGGTACTCGTGCTGCTCCGGCATGCTCATCCGGGCCGCCAGCCGCTCCGGAATGCCGAGGTTCGGAGTGCCGAGGTTCGGTGTGTCCATGGCAGGGAATTTCCCAGCGTCGCCCAACTCCCGCCACACATCGGAGTGAACAGAACCTGTCTGCCGAGCGGATGTCCGCATGTCGGACGGCTCATGTCATCCCCTGGGACGAAGAGTAGGCTGCCCGCATGTCGGCTAGCTCTCGCATCCTCAATCTCGCAGTGATCCCCGGTGACGGCATCGGCCAGGAAGTCGTGGCCCAGGGGCTCAAGGTCCTTGGCGCCGTCCTCCCGCCGGATGTGAAGCTGGAGACCACGGAGTACGACTTCGGCGCCAAGCGGTACCACGCCACCGGTGAGACCCTCACCGACGCCGACGTCGAAGCCCTCAAGCGGCACGACGCGATCCTCCTCGGCGCGATCGGCGACCCCTCGGTCCCGTCCGGTGTCCTGGAGCGCGGCTTCCTGCTGAAGCTCCGCTTCCTCTTCGACCACCACGTGAACCTGAGGCCCTCGAAGCTGCTCCCGGGTGTCGCGACCCCGCTCAAGGGCCAGCCCGAGATCGACTTCATCGTCGTACGCGAGGGCACCGAGGGCCCCTACACCGGCAACGGCGGGTCGATCCGCACCGGGACGCCGCACGAGGTCGCCACCGAGGTCTCCGTCAACACCGCCTTCGGCGTGGAGCGCGTGGTCCGCGACGCCTTCGCTCGCGCGCAGGCCCGCCCCCGCAAGAAGCTGACGCTGGTCCACAAGAACAACGTCCTCGCCTACGCCGGACACCTGTGGACGAACGTCTTCAACAAGGTGGCCAAGGAGTTCCCCGAGGTCACCACCGACTACATCCACGTCGACGCCGCGACGATCTACCTGGTCACCGACCCGGGCCGCTTCGACGTGATCGTCACCGACAACCTCTTCGGCGACATCATCACCGACCTCGCCGCGGCCGTCTCCGGCGGCATCGGCGTCGCGGCCTCCGGCAACATCAACCCGAGCCGCGAGTTCCCGTCCATGTTCGAGCCCGTGCACGGCTCGGCGCCGGACATCGCCGGTCAGGACAAGGCCGACCCCTCGGCCACCGTCCTCTCCGTCGCCCTCCTGCTGCGCCACCTCGGGTACGAGCCCGAGGCCGCCCGCATCGAGGCCGCCGTCTCCGCGGACCTCGCCGAGCGCGGGGAGAGCGTGCGCGGCACCGAGCAGATCGGCGACGCGCTCGCCGTACGAGTAGCGGGCTGACCCGGCAGCTCGAAGATCACACGGAAGCCGCCGGGTCCCCTCAGGACACCCGGCGGCTTCTCGTATGCGGCCCCGGGGTGTCACCATCGATCCCCGGGCCGCATTCATGCCGTTTCTTCCTCGGGACCCCGCGAGCGATAATCGAACGTGGGGCCGTGAAGACAGGGAAGCTCGGACGTCGTAGTACCGGTGGGAGCACCGCTCGGTACGGGCGTGAGCGCGGTCCGTCACCATCACACCGTGAAGGACGAAGCACTCATGACGACGACGCCGACCACGCCGACCATCGAGCTCAAGCCCTCCTCGTCGCCGCTGGCCGCGGCGGAGCGCGAGGCGATCATGGCCAACCCCGGGTTCGGCCGCCACTTCACCGACCACATGGTGACGATCAAGTGGACGGAAGGCCGCGGTTGGCACGACGGTCAGCTCGTCCCCTACGGCCCGCTCGCGCTCGACCCGGCGACGAACGTCCTGCACTACGCCCAGGAGATCTTCGAGGGTCTCAAGGCCTACCGGCAGCCCGACGGCACGGTGGCCACCTTCCGGCCCGACGCCAACGCCCGCCGCTTCCAGTCCTCCGCGCGTCGCCTCGCCATGCCGGAACTGCCCGTCGAGACGTTCATCGAGGCGTGCGACGTGCTGGTCAAGCAGGACAAGGCGTGGGTTCCGGCGCACGGTGGCGAGGAGTCCCTCTACCTGCGCCCCTTCATGATCGCGACCGAGGTCGGCCTCGGTGTGAAGCCCGCGAACGAGTACCTGTTCGTCGTCATCGCCTCGCCGGCCGGCGCCTACTTCCCCGGTGGCGTCAAGCCCGTCTCCATCTGGCTCTCGGAGGACCGAGTGCGCGCGGTGCCCGGCGGCATGGGCGACGCGAAGACCGGCGGCAACTACGCCGCGTCGCTGCTCGCGCAGGCCGAGGCCGCGGCGAAGGGCTGTGACCAGGTCGCCTACCTCGACGCGGTCGAGCACAAGTGGGTCGAGGAACTGGGCGGCATGAACCTGTACTTCGTGTACGGCAACAAGATCGTCACCCCTACGCTGACCGGCTCCCTGCTCGCGGGCGTCACGCGTGACTCGCTCCTCACGGTCGCCCGTGACCTCGGGTACGAGTCGGAGGAGGCCCGCGTCTCCATCGACCAGTGGAAGGCCGACTCCGAGAACGGCACGCTGACGGAGGTCTTCGCCTGCGGCACGGCGGCGGTCATCACGCCGGTCGGCACGGTCAAGTGCAATGCGGGGGAGTGGCGGCAGAGCGGTGGCGAGCCGGGGGAGGTCACGATGAAGCTGCGGGATGCGTTGCTGGACATTCAGCGGGGGACGGTGGAGGACAGCCACGGCTGGATGCACGGGCTCGGCTGAGGGCTTGACGGAATGTGGCGGGCCCCGCGGCTGTGCTGAGCGCGGGGCCCTCCCGTTTTTCGGCTGTGGGTGTGTGGGGGCTGGTCGCGCAGTTCCCCGCGCCCCTAGGGGGCCTTGCGTGTCGGATGGTGAGGGGTCTCCGGGTCCTTGGTGCGCGGGGCCCTTCTGTTTTCGGCTGTGGGCCCGGTGGGGGCTGGTCGCGCAGTTCCCCGCGCCCCTAGGGGGTCTTGCGCGTCGCATGGTGAGGGGTCTCCGGGTCCTTGGTGCGCGGGGGTCCTCCTGGTTTGCCTGCGGACGCGTCGTGGCTGGTCGCGCGGTTCCCGCGGCCCCTTGAGCGGCTCCGCCGCAGGGGCGCACACCGGCTCCTCAGGGGCGCGGGGAACTGCGCGACCAGCCCCCACCGGGCCCGCGGACGAAACCGCCCGTCCGCCGGGGGCTACCGCGCGGCAAGGGCGAGACTCCCCGGCACCGCGCCGCAGGCATCCCGTACTGCCGTCGCGAGGGAGTCCCGGGTCGGCGCGGGGCCCTCGGCCCACCCCTCCAGCGCCCGGTGGAACGCCGCCACCAGCAGGTCGATCGCCAGCCGAGGGCGCAGATCACCCCCGCCCGGCAGGGCGAACCGGCGCCGCGCCGCCACAAGCGCCGCCCGACTCGTGCGGTCGCAGAACGCGAGGCCGTGCGCGTCCATGGACGGAGTCACCGCCGCCAGCCGCCGGCTGAGCAGCACCCGCTGGACCCACCCCTCACCCGGCATCCGCGCGACCGCGCCGAGCAGCGTGTCCCGCAGTACGTCGAACAGCGGCTGCCCCGCGGCCGGTTCCGCCTTCTCCAGCTCTTCGAGGAACGCCGCCCACAGATCCTGGGTCGGCGCCATCGCCACGTCCTCCTTGCTGCTGAACGTACGGAAGAACGTGCGCTTGCTGACCTCCACCGCATCGCACAGCGCGTCGAGCGTGACGCCGTCGAAGCCCCGCTCCGTGAACAGCTCCAGCGCCGCGTCGACGAGCGCCTGACGCGTCCGCAGCTTCTTGCGCTCCCGCAGGGGCAGCCCTTCGAGGTCCATCGCGTCCATGCCGGGAGTGTAGCGGCCGTATGGGACGCGGAAGCGAATGCCTCTTGAGGGCTTGTGCCACTCAGTGGCAGTTGGCAGGATGAGTCGCCCACCCGCTGGCATACGTCGAAAGGCTCCACACCCATGCGCGCACTGCTGGTCGACCGTTCCGCCCCCGGCGGCCTGCGCCTCGGCGAGGCTCCGGACCCCGAGCCCGCGCCGCACCAGGCCCTGGTGCGGGTGGCCGCCACCTCCCTCAACTACGGAGAGATCCGCTTCGTCCTGGAGGGCGCCAAGGAAGGCGCGATCCTCGGCTGGGACGCGGCCGGCGTGGTCGAGCGGGCCGCCGCCGACGGCTCGGGGCCCGCGGCCGGGACCCCGGTGGTGACCGTGGACGGCGCCGGCGGCTGGGCCGAACTCCGCGCCGTCTCCACGGACTTGATCGGCACCGTGCCCGAGGGCGCCGACCCGGGGGCCATCAGCACCGTGCCGGTCGCCGGTGCCAGCGCCCTGCGTGCCTTGGACCGCATCGGCCCGATCCTCGGCAGACGTGTCATGGTCACGGGCGCCACCGGCGGCGTCGGGCGGTACGCGGTGCAGCTCGCCCGGCAGGGCGGTGCGGAGGTCGTCGCGGTGACCGGCGATCCCGAGGGGCGGGGCGAGGCGCTCAGGGTCCTCGGCGCGCACGAGGTGATTCACACGCCCGCCGCGGCCGCGGCTCCGGTGGACGGCGTGGTGGACGTGGTCGGCGGCCGGCAACTCGTCGAGGCGTACGAGCAGTTGGGGCAGCACGGCACGCTGGTGTCCGTCGGCCATTCCGGCGGTGACGCCGAGCACTTCCCGTACGGGACCCTCTATGGCGACCAGGGCCGCCACGACCGCTCGGTGGTCAGCTTCCACCTGTTCGGCTGCGCCGACCTCTCCGGAGCGCTGACCTGGCTCGCGCGGCAGGTGGCGTCGGGCACGCTCGACCCCGGCACCTCCTGGCGAGGTCCTTGGGGCGAGGTCCGGGAGGCGGCCGACGCGCTGCTCGACCGCCGCCTGCACGGCAAGGCCATCCTGGACATCGGCTGAGGCCCGGCGCCGCCGCGCGGTCTCTGAAGGGCTGAAGCCTCCCTCAGGCGAGGTGGTCGACGGAGGTGTCCACGGCAGGCTCCATGGCGAGGTCGGCCGGAGCCGTTTGCGGGGCGCCGCCCGCGGTGGCAGGCTTCTCGCGCGCCGTCAGCGCCAGATAGGCCGCGCCGCCCACCACCCCGGACAGCAGGAAGCTGCAGTCGACCCCGCCCGTCAGCGACAGCAGCGGACCCTCGTACGAGGGGAGGGAGACCGCGAACAGCCCGACGGCGGCGCCGAGCGCCCAGGCTGTGGTGGCCCGCACGTTCCAGCCCGCGCGGTACCAGTACGCGCCGCCCCGCGCGCGGCGGTTGAAGACCTGGAGGGCGTCCGCGTCGTACTGGCCGTGACAGCGCGCGAAGCCGATCAGGGTGATGACCGCCCAGGGCGTGCCGATGGCGGTCAGGAGCAGCACGAACGACGTCATCGCGTCCTGCGCCTCCCACGCGAAGTGGCCGACGAAGACGCAGGCCGTGGCGGCGACGGCGACGGTGTACGTGGCGCGGGCGCGGGAGGCGCGGGGCAGGATCGCGTCCAGGTCGAGGCCCATCGAGTACAGCATCAGGCCCGCGTTGCCGACCGACCCGGCGGAGGCGGCGAGCAGCAGCGGCAGCAGGTACCAGCTGGGAGAGGCGTCGACGAGCCCGCCCGCGTAGTCGAGGGCGGCGCGCGCCGCGTACGCCGTGAAGGTGCCGAAGAGCTGGGGGATCAGCAGCCCCGCGAGGAGCCCCGCCCAGGCCGCGCCGAGCACCGCGCGGGAGCTGTGCCGGGCCGGGGAGACGTAGCGGGTGTAGTCGCCGAGCAGCGTGATGAAGGCGATGGGCCCCGACAGGCCCGCAGCGACCAGGGCGAGGAGCCAGGTCGGCCAGAACGAGCCGAGGAGATAGCCGCCCGCGCCGGGCAGCGCCGAGGTCGTGAAGTCGGGCGCGTAAGCGATGACGCCGAGGATCAGCAGCGCCGTCATGCCGAAGGCGAGGATCCGGGAGAGCCGCAGCAGTACGCGGTAGCCGAAGACGGCGCCGATCACGGTGGCGGCGGCGAGCAGGGCGTAGACCACGCCGTACGAGAGACCGCCGGTCGGCAGCCCGGTCAGGCGGTGCAGCGTGCCCACCATCACGTCGCCGCCGATCCAGATGGTCAGCGCGGTGTAGCCGAGGGAGAGCAGCAGGCCGACGACCGAGCCGACGAGCCGGCCGCGCACGCCGAACTGGGCGCCGGATGAGGTGGAGAGGTTCGTCCCGGTGCGCAGCGACACCAGGGCGAGCGGCGCGGTGAGCGCGGTGCCGAGTACCGTGCCCGCCACCACCGCGCTCACCGACTCCCACCAGCCGAGGCCGAACGACACCGGCAGCCAGCCGAAGACGATCACCCCCAGGCAGAGGTTGGAGCCGATCAGGATCGACACGAGGTCTCCGGGGCCGCTGGTGCGCTCCCGGTCCGGGATGGTGTCGACTCCGCGCTGTTCTATCGGCATGAGGGTGCCCCTGACGCTCGGCTGATCTCGATGGCGCTCACAGAGTTTTGAGCAGCGCTCAATGTGACCCGTGCCAACCTCTCGCGTCAATGCTTCCGGCATGCGGATTTCGTGGTTAGAGTGATGTTCTAAATCTGCGATCAGGGAGGTGCGCGGCGTGCGACTGACGCCCACCGAACGCGACCGGCTGCTGCTCTTCGGGGCCGCCGAACTCGCCAGGGCCCGCAAGGCGCGCGGCCTCAGACTCAACGTCCCCGAGGCGACCGCGCTGATCGCCGACACGGTGTGCGAGGCCGCCCGCGACGGCGCCCGCCTCGCCGAGGCCGTCGAGCGCGCCCGCTCCGTCCTCGGCCCGGACGACGTCCTGCCCGGCGTCGGCGACGTGGTGACCGAGGTGCACGTGGAGGCCGTCTTCGACGACGGATCGCGTCTCGCGGTCGTCTCCGACCCCATCGGCGCGGGTTCGGGCGGTTCCGGCGGTTCCGGCAGCCTCGGCAGTGAGGCGCCGGGCGCGCTGCTGCCCGGCCCCGCGCACGAGGATCCCCCGGCCACCGTGACGCTGAGCGTGCGCAACACCGCCACCGTGCCCGTCTCCGTGACCTCCCACTTCCACTTCTTCGAGGCCAACCCCCGGCTCGACTTCGACCGCGCCGCCGCGTACGGCATGCGGCTGGCCGTCCCCGCCGGGTCCTCCGTCCGCTTCGGGCCCGGCGAGAGCGGCGAGGTCGGGCTGCTGCCCATCGGCGGCGAGCGCATCGCCATCGGCTTCGCGGGCCTGGTGGACGGCCCGCTGGACGCACCAGGCGCCCGCGAAGAGGCACTGCGCCGCGCCGCCGCCTGCGGCTACCTCGGCGTACCGGAACCGACTGACCAGACCGACCAGGAGGCCGAGCGATGAGCCGCCCCGGAGGCCACCCCGCGGAACCGCGCCGCCTCAGCCCGTACGAGTACGCCGCCACGCACGGCCCCCGCGCCGGCGACCACGTCAGGCTCGGCGACTCGGGGCTGACGATCCGCGTCGAGTCCGACGCCCAGAAGTACGGCGACGAGTTCCTCGCCGGGTTCGGCAAGACGGCCCGCGACGGACTGCACCTGAAGGCCGCCGCCGTCCGCGAGACCTGCGACGTCGTCATCAGCAACGTCGTCGTCATCGACGCGGCGCAGGGCATCCGCAAGGTCTCCATCGGCATCAGGGAAGGCCGTATCCACGCCATCGGGCGCGCGGGGAACCCCGACACCCTCGACGGCGTCGACGTGGTCGTCGGCACCGGCACGTCCATCGTGTCGGGGGAGGGGCTGATCGCCACCGCCGGATCCGTGGACACCCACGTCCACCTGCTCTCGCCGCGCATCATGGAGGCCTCGCTGGCCTCCGGCGTGACGACGATCATCGGCCAGGAGTTCGGGCCGGTGTGGGGCGTCGGCGTCAACTCGCCCTGGGCGCTGCGTCACGCGTTCAACGCCTTCGACGCCTGGCCGGTCAACATCGGCTTCCTCGGCCGGGGTTCGTCCTCGCACGACGCCCCGCTGATCGAGGCGCTCGCCGAGGGCGGCGCGTCCGGCTTCAAGGTGCACGAGGACATGGGCGCGCACACCCGCGCGCTCGACACCGCGCTGCGCGTCGCCGAGGAACACGACGTCCAAGTCGCCCTGCACAGCGACGGGTTGAATGAGTGTCTGTCGGTCGAGGACACCCTGAAGGTCCTCGAAGGCCGGACCATCCACGCCTTCCACATCGAGGGCTGCGGCGGCGGACACGTACCGAACGTCCTGAAGATGGCGGGCGTCCCGAACGTCATCGGCTCCTCCACCAACCCCACCCTGCCCTTCGGCCGGGACGCCGTCGCCGAGCACTACGGCATGATCGTCTCCGTCCACGACCTGAAGACGGACCTGCCGGGTGACGCCGCCATGGCCCGCGACCGCATCCGCGCCGGGACGATGGGCGCCGAGGACGTGCTCCACGACCTGGGCGCCATCGGCATCACCTCGTCCGACGCGCAGGGTATGGGCCGCGCCGGCGAGACCGTACGCCGCACCTTCGCGATGGCCGGGAAGATGAAGGCCGAGCTCGGCCCCATGGAGGGCGACGGCCCGCACGACGACAACGCGCGCGTCCTGCGCTACATCGCCAAGCTGACCATCAACCCCGCCCTCGCGCACGGCCTCGCCCACGAGGTCGGCTCCATCGAGGTCGGCAAGATGGCCGACATCGTGCTGTGGCGCCCCGAGTACTTCGGCGCCAAGCCGCAGCTCGTCCTCAAGTCCGGCTTCCCCGCCTACGGCGTCGTCGGCGACCCGAACGCCGCGACCGACACCTGCGAACCGCTCGTCCTCGGGCCGCAGTTCGGGTCGTACGGCGCGACACCCGCCGACATCTCCGTGGCGTTCGTCGCCCAGGCCGCCGTCGACCAGGGCAACGACCTGATGCCCACCCGCCGCCGCCGCGTCGCCGTGCGCGGCACGCGCGGCATCGGCCCCGCCGACCTGCGCCTGAACTCCCGCACCGGGGCCGTCGACGTGCATCAGAAGACCGGCCTCGTCACCCTCGACGGCGATCCGATCCGCTCCGAGCCGGCCGACTCGGTCTCCCTCAACCGCCTCTACTTCCTCTGACCCTCCTCCCTGCTCCCCCTCCTCCCTGTGAAGGTGTACGCCATGTCTGCTGCCGCCGACGGCTTCCGCATGCCCGCCGAGTGGGCCCCGCACGAACGCACCTGGATGGCGTGGCCGTGCCCCAACCCCACCTTCGACGACCCCGCGGACCTGGACGACTCCCGCCTCGCCTGGGCCAACGTCGCCCGCGCCGTACGCCGCTTCGAGCCCGTCACCGTGGTCTGCGGGCCCGCCCAGTCCGCGTACGCGAGCGAACTCCTCGGACCGGACATCGAGGTGGTGGAGCGGGAGCTCGACGACGCCTGGATGCGGGACATCGGCCCCACCTTCCTCACCGACGGCAAGGGCACGCTGGCCGCCGTGGACTGGACGTTCAACGGCTGGGGCGCCCAGGAGTGGGCCCGCTGGGACCACGACTCCAAGATCGGTGCGTACGTGGCCGACCTCGCCGGAGCCCGGACGTACACCTCGGCCCTCGTCAACGAGGGCGGTGGCATCCACGTCGACGGCGAGGGCACCGTGCTGCTCACCGAGACCGTCCAGCTCGGCCCCGAGCGCAACCCCGGCCTGACCAAGGAGGAGGTCGAGGCGGAGATCCACGCCCACCTCGGCACCACCAAGGCCATCTGGCTGCCGCGCGGCCTCACCGCCGACTACCCCGGCCACGGCTACGGCACCCTCGGCCACGTCGACATCGTCGCCGCCTTCGCCGCGCCGGGCGTCGTCCTCGTCCACTCCCAGCGCGACCCCGCCCACCCCGACCACGAGGTCAGCAAGGAGATCATCGCGACCCTGTCCGGCCAGACGGACGCGCGCGGACGCACCCTGCGAATCGTCGAGGTCCCCGCCCCGACCGTCCTCAAGGACGACGAGGGCTGGGTCGACTACTCCTACATCAACCACTACCTCTGCAACGGCGGCGTCGTCCTGTGCGCCTTCGGCGACCCGAACGACGAGATAGCGGCGGGCATCTTCCGGGGTCTCTTCCCGGGCCGGACCGTGACGCTCGTCGACGCCCGTACGATCTTTGCCGGGGGTGGTGGCATCCACTGCATCACCCAGCAGCAGCCGAAGGTGTGATCAAGGAGTGACGGATGGCCGGTCGGGCCCGCGCGCGGAAGAACGCCCCACCGCGTGAGGAAGTGCTGTCCGCCGCCATGGAGATGATCGCCGAGCGCGGCCTGGAGAAGCTGACCATGGCCGCGCTCGGCCGCGAGGTCGGCATGAGCTCCGGCCACCTCCTCTACTACTTCCGCACCAAGGACGAGCTGCTGCTGCGCACCCTGGAGTGGAGCGAGGGCCGCCTCGGCACCGAGCGCGGCCGCCTCCTCGCCCGCCCCGGCACGGCCCGCGCGCGCCTGGACGCCTACGTCGAGCTGTACGTCCCCGACGGCCCCGGCGACCCCCACTGGACGCTCTGGCTCGAGGTCTGGAACCGCTCCCTCAACGCCGACGAGGAGGGCCGCGACCGGCAGGCCGCGATCGAGGGCGCCTGGCATCGCGACCTCGTGGCGCTGCTCGCCGAGGGTGCCTCACGCGGCGAGTTCGGACCGGTCGACCCCGACCGCTTCGCCGCCCGGCTGCGGGCGCTCCTCGACGGGTTCTCCATCCATGTGGCGATCGGGCTGCGCGGGACAGGACGAGACCAAGTCCTCGCGCATGTACGGGAGTTCCTGGACGAAGCGCTCGCCGCCCCGGGCGCGTAGGGACACCTGGCGGCCTGTCTAGGTTGTACGCATACCGGCGGATTGCCCCACCCCCGGGCGGTGCGCTTGTATCCCGGTGGAGGCCGCCGCGCTCAGCGCCGACGGCACCGTCGTCGCCTTCGGCCCGGTGCACGACCAGCCGGCCGGCACGCCAAGAAACAACGGGGGAACAGCTCATGCGCACCACCAGGACCACCAAGACCACCAAGCACCGCACCGCGCTGACGGCCGCCCTCATCGCCGCCGTCACGGCCACCGCCCTGCCCGCGGCCGTCGCCGCCCCGGCCGCGCCCCGCACGGAGGGCGTCAGCGTCACGTCCGGGGGCAAGGCCGCGAACGACAGGTCCGCGGGGGCCGTGCTCAGCCGCGACGGCCGGTTCGCGGCCTTCGACTCCGAGGCCACCGACCTGGTCGCCGGCGACACGAACGGCGCGCGCGACATCTTCGTACGCGATCTGCGCACCGGAAGGACCGAGCGCATCGCACTGGCGGGCCGCCAGGTCAGCGGCCCCTCGCTGAGCGCCGACGGCCGCTACGTCGCCTTCGTCTCCAGCCCCGCCGACTCCTCCTCCGACCGGGACGTGCGGCTCTACGACCGCAGGACCAGGAAGGTCGAGCGCCTCGACGTCGAACTGCCCGACGGCTACCCCGGTGACAGCGCGGGCAGCGTCTCGCTGAGCGCCGACGCGCGGTACGCCGTCCTCACCACGGACGGGCCGCGATTCGACGGCACGGCGGTCTTCCTGCGCGACCGGAAGACCGGCACCACCGAGAAGGTCAGCCACCCCTACACGGGCGGCGACGGAGAGCGCAACGCCCACTCGCCGACCGTCAGCGACGACGGGCGCCGCGTCGTCTACGCCACCTCCTTCGTCAACGGCCCGCGCGGCGACGACTGGAGCGACCTGTGGCTGCGCGACCGCGGGACCGGACAGGTCACGCAGATCGACCGCTCCCACGACGGCTCCAGGACCGAGAAGGAGTCCCTGGCCCCGTCCATCAGCGGCGACGGCCGCACGGTCGTCTTCGAGTCCCGTGACACCCACCTGGTCCCGAACGACGACGACGCCGCGTGGAACGTCTTCGTCCACGACATCGCCACCGGCACCAACCAGCGCGTTCACGGCACGCAGGGCGGCCCCGGCGAGGTCTACACCCGCGCGCCGGCCATCAGCGCCGACAGCCGCCATCTCACCTTCATGTCGGAGCTGGCCGAGCCGGGTTCGACGTACGGCAAGGAGTGGCCCGTCTACCTGCGGGACCTGAAGGAGGGCGGCACCACCCTGGTCACGCCGGACACCGCGGGCGGCGCGGCCACGGCGACGGTCGCCCCGGGCGGCATCTCGGCCGGGGCCCGCCGCATCGCCTTCCTCTCCGGCGACGAGACGCTGCTGAGCGGTGACACGAACGACGGCGATGACGCCTTCGTACGCCGCCTGCGCTGACATCGCGCGGCCGAGCGGGCGGCGTGTGGACACGCCGCCCGCATCGTGAGACGGGGCGGCGCGGAGTGTCCGGGTTGTGGCAGGCTGCCACCGTGCTCTCGTTCGCCATGATTATTGGCAGCAGGCGCGCCGGTCCGCAGTGACCGTCTCGTACCACCATGTACGGGCGGACACCGTCGTCCTCGACCCGCGCGCAGACCTCTCGCACCCGCGAGGGGTTTTTTCGTTTCCCGGCCCAACTTCAGCCGGACGCGGAGCACGCGGGATCATTGTGGGCGGTGGAGCCGGTCCTTCCGGTAGACCGAGATCCGACACAGGAGCCAGATCAGCATGACGGAAACCAGCACCCCCGACGATTCCTTCCACGTCTTCGACACGACGCTGCGCGACGGCGCCCAGCGCGAAGGCATCAATCTGACCGTCGCGGACAAGCTGACCATCGCCCGGCATCTGGACGACTTCGGCGTGGGCTTCATCGAGGGCGGCTGGCCCGGCGCCAACCCGCGCGACACCGAGTTCTTCGCGCGGGCCCAGCAGGAGATCACCTTCCGGCACGCCCAGCTCGTCGCCTTCGGCGCCACCCGCCGCGCGGGCGCCAAGGCGGCCGATGACCCGCAGGTCAACGCCCTCCTGGAATCGGGCGCCCCCGTCATCACGCTCGTCGCCAAATCCCACGACCGGCACGTCGAGCTGGCCCTGCGCACCACCTTGGAGGAGAACCTGGAGATGGTGCGGGACACCGTCTCCTACCTCCACTCGCAGGGCCGGCGCGTCTTCGTCGACTGCGAGCACTTCTTCGACGGCTACCGCGCCAACCCCGAGTACGCGAAGGCCGTCGTACGGGCCGCCGCCGAGGCGGGCGCCGACGTCGTCGTCCTGTGCGACACCAACGGCGGCATGCTGCCCGCGCAGGTCCAGGCCGTCGTGGCCACCGTCGCCGCCGACACCGGCGCCCGGCTCGGCATCCACGCCCAGGACGACACCGGCTGCGCGGTCGCCAACACCCTCGCCGCCGTCGACGCCGGCGCCACGCACGTGCAGTGCACGGCCAACGGCTACGGCGAGCGCGTCGGCAACGCCAACCTCTTCCCGGTCGTCGCCGCCCTGGAGCTGAAGTACGGCAAGCAGGTCCTGCCCGAGGGCGCGCTGCGCGAGATGACCCGCGTCTCCCACGCCATCGCCGAGGTCGTCAACCTCACGCCCTCCACGCATCAGCCGTACGTGGGTGTCTCCGCCTTCGCGCACAAGGCAGGACTGCACGCCTCCGCGATCAAGGTCGACCCGGACCTGTACCAGCACATCGACCCGGACCTGGTCGGCAACCGCATCCGCATGCTCGTCTCCGACATGGCGGGCCGCGCCTCCATCGAGCTGAAGGGCAAGGAGCTCGGCGTCGACCTCGGCGACGACCGCGCGCTGGTCGGCCGGGTCGTGGAGCGCGTCAAGGAGCGCGAGCTCCAGGGCTACACGTACGAGGCCGCCGACGCCTCCTTCGAGCTGCTGCTGAGGGAGGAGGCCGAGGGGCGGGCCCGCCGCTACTTCCGCGTGGAATCCTGGCGGGCGATCGTCGAGGACCGCCCCGACGGCACGCACGCCAACGAGGCGACCGTGAAGCTGTGGGCCAAGGGCGAGCGCATCGTCGCCACGGCGGAGGGAAACGGCCCGGTCAACGCCCTCGACCGGGCGCTGCGGGTCGGCCTGGAGCGGATCTACCCGCAGCTCGCCAAGCTGGAGCTGGTGGACTACAAGGTCCGCATCCTGGAGGGCAAGCACGGCACGTCGTCCACCACGCGCGTGCTGATCTCCACCTCCGACGGCGCGGGGGAGTGGTCGACCGTGGGCGTCGCGGAGAACGTCATCGCCGCCTCGTGGGGCGCGCTGGAGGACGCCTACACGTACGGCCTGCTGCGGGCCGGGGTCGAGCCGGTCGAGTAACCCCCGCCCCGAACCTCCGTCGGCGGCCCCGCTGGGTTACGTTCGAAGTATGAGGAATCGGACGAAGCGGTTCAGTGTGGGGCTCTCCGGACTGCTGCTCGCCCTGGGTGCCGCGTCCTTCACGGCGGCTCCCGGGGCGTCGGCCGTGGGCGACACCTCGGAGGTGGCCGAGGCCTGGCAGAAGGATCCGGTGTACGTCGATCCCGCGGCGTCGGACCAGCTGTCCGATTCCCAGGCCGACGCCCTCGCCCAGAAGATCGAGGACGCGGGCAAGCCGGTGTTCGTGGCCGTGCTGCCGCAGGACTTCCCCCGGCAGGACATCTTCCAGAAGCTGCGCACCGAGACGGGCGTGACCGGGGTGTACGCGGTCCGGCTCGGCGACGGCTTCGACGCCAAGGCCGACCGGTCGGTGCTGACGGGCAACGCCGTGACCAACCTCGTCTCGCTCGTGCGCGGCCAGGACGCCAACACGCAGCTCAACGAATTCGTCGACGAGGCGATCGCGCAGGCGGCGGGCGGGGCGCCGCGGTCCTGGAGCGGCGCACCCGCCGGCGACGGCGTCTCGGTGGGCGCCCTCGCCGGGGTCGGTGTGGTCCTCGTGGCCGGGGGTGTGGGCGCGTACGCCGTGATCCGGCGCAAGCAGCGGCGCCACGAGCAGGCGCAGCGCGAGGCGCTGCGCAAACTGTCCGTCGTCGTCGACGAGGACATCACCGCGTTCGGCGAGGAACTGGACCGGCTCGACTTCCATCCCGCCGAGCCCGGGGCGGACGACGCGATGCGCGCCGACTACGAGCGCGCGCTCGACGCGTACGAGAAGGCCAAGTCGTACATGGCGGCCGCGACGCGCCCCGAAGACGTGCGCGGGGTGACCCAGGCCCTGGAGGACGGACGCTTCTGTCTGGCGCTGCTCGCCGCACGGCGCGAGGGACGCGAACTGCCGGAGCGCCGCGCCCCCTGCTTCTTCGACCCCCGGCACGGCCCCTCGGTCCAGGACGCGACATGGGCGCCGCCCGACGGGGCGCGGCGTGAGGTCCCCGTCTGCGCGGCCGACGCGGCACGCCTGGCGGACGGGCAGGACCCGATGGTGCGCACGGTCGCCACGGACTCGGGGGAGCGTCGTCCCTACTGGGAGGCCGGACCCGCGTACGGCCCGTGGGCGGGCGGGTACTTCGGCGGAGGCATCCTGCCGGGCCTGCTGATCGGCACGATGCTCGGCGGAATGATGGCGGGCCCCGCGTACGGCGCGGACTACGGAGGCGGCTACGGGGACGCCGGCGGCGGCTACGAGGGCGGCGACCAGTCGGGGGCGGACTTCGACCCCGGTGACTTCGGAGGCGGCGGCGACTTCGGGGGCGGCGGTGACTTCGGCGGAGGCGGGGACTTCGGCGGGGGCGGCTTCTGACCTGTGCGGCTTCTGACCCGTGCGGTTATCGGCCCGGTCTTGACCCACCTCTCTTCGAGACGATACGTTTCGTCTCGAATGTGGTTGGTCGGTCGGTCCGGTCGTGCGGGAGGGTGGCTCATGAGGTCTGGGGAAGAGCGGGTGCGGGAGCAGTACGTCGAGGTCGCGCCAGGAGTGCGGCTGTGGACGGAGCGGCGCGGGCCGGCCGGTGCCCCGGCGCTGCTCCTGGTCATGGGGGCGCAGGCCTCCGGGATCGGCTGGCCGGAGCCGCTGGTGGAGGCGCTCGCCGAGCACCACCACGTCATCCGCTACGACCACCGCGACACGGGCAGGTCGAGCCACCCCTTCGACGAGAACCCCTACCGCGTCACGGACCTGGCGCAGGACATCGTGGCCGTCCTTGACGGCCTCGGGGTCGACAGGGCGCACCTCGTCGGCCTCTCGCTGGGTGGCATGCTCACTCAGCTGGTGCTGGCCGACCACCCCGAACGGGTGCTGAGCGCGACCCTGTTGGGGACGTGTGCGCTGAGCGAGACACCGTACATGCGACCCGACGGTACGAGCGTGCCCGTCGCGGAGCTGCCCGGCATCGCGCCGGAGGTGCTGGAGCTGTGGGCGCGCCCGGTCGAGGACCACGGCCTTGAGGCCGAGTTGGACCGGCGGGTGGAACACTGGCGCGTGCTGGCCGGCGGGCGGATCCCCTTCGACGCCGGCTGCTTCAGGGAGTTGGAGCGGCGGATCATCGAGCATGCCGGTACGTACGCGGTATCGACCGCGCACGGCCGCGCCGACGACTCCGGGATGCTGCGCACCGCCGAGCTGGCCCGGAACGAGGTCCCGGCCCTCGTCGTGTCGGCTCCCGCCGAGCCGGTCTTCCCGCCGCCGCACCCCCAGCACCTGGCCCAAGTCATAGCGGGCGCCCGGCTGGTGGAGGTGCCGGGCATGGGGCACGCACTGCCCCCGGCGGTGCTCGGACCGCTGGCCGAAGCGATCCTGGGCCACACCGTCGGCCGACGGGCGGCGTGACGTCCGGGGCCCGGTCTCAGTCGCCCCGCGGGGCGGGAGTGGTCATGGACCCCGTCACCGCCCACTGTCCGGAGTGCCCCGGCGGCAGCGTCAGATCCCGCCGCACCGCCGCGTAGTACCCCTGCCGCGCGGCGCGCTGCCGCTCCAGCAGCCCGGCCCAGGCGTCCGGGTCCCGGGTGGCGTCCCGCAGGAACCGCTCCATCTCGATCACCGTGAGCACCCACACCCGCGCCTTGTCCACCACGTCCGGCGCCCCGAGCATGAGCAGCGCCTCGCCCGCCGGGTCGCGCGCGTCGGCGGCCTCCGTGAAGTGGGGCTCGGCCTCGTCGGGGGAGAGGGGGTGGGGGTGGGGGTCGTTGCCGAGGTGGGCGGCGACGCGGTAGGTCAGCGTGACGGATTGCTTCAGGACCCGGGCGTACTCGGTGTAGATGGCGAGCCGCCGCTCTTCCCAGCGGGCCGCCTGCTCCCGCTGGAAGCGGATCCGGTCGCCCCGCGTGATCGCCATGTACGACCCGAGGGCGCCGACGATCACGCCTATGAGGGCGGGCAGTTGCTGTATGAACTCGGGCACGGCGAAACCGTAGCGTGCGGCCGCGACCCGTGGTGCGGGCGGCCGGCGGGGGCGCCGTGGCGCCCCGGGCTCAGGCGGCCGCCTTGATCGCCGAGATGTCGAAGTTCAGCTTGATCTTGTCGGAGACGAGGACGCCACCGGTCTCCAGCGCGGCGTTCCAGGTGAGGCCCCACTCCGAACGCAGGATCTCGGCCTTGCCCTCGAAGCCGACGCGCTCGTTGCCGAACGGGTCCGTGGCCGAGCCGTTGAACTCCAGGTCGATGGAGAGCGGCTTCGTCGTGCCGAGGATCGTCAGATCGCCGGTGACGCGGTAGTCGTCGCCGCCGAGGGCCTCCGCCTTGGTGGTGCGGAAGGTCATCTCGGGGAACTCCTCCGCCTTGAAGAAGTCCGCGCTCTTCAGGTGACCGTCACGGTCGGCGTTGCCGGTGTCGATGCTGTCCATCCGTACGTCGATGGAAGCCGTCGAGCCGGACGGGTCGGCACCGTCCAGGTGCAGTGTGCCGGAGACGTCGCGGAACGATCCCTTGACGTTCGTGACCATGGCGTGCCGGGCGACGAAGCCGATCGTCGAGTGGGAGGGGTCGATCGTGTAGTCACCGGTCAGGGCGGCGAGCGCCGGGTCGATCGCGACGGGCGCGGTGGCCGGGGCGGTGGCGGCGGTGGCTGTGGTGTCGTTCTTGCGGCCGAAGAGACCCATGACGTGCTCCTTGTGGGACGAGCTCCGCTGCGGAGCTGCTCTTGTTGAAGGTTCAACGAGATTTAAGGTAGCGCGATTCAGTTCAATATTCAACTTCTAGGTCCAGCTTCCGGGTCCGTCGGCTGCCGGATCGCGGAGGGGGTGGGCCCTCCCGTGCCACTCTGGCGCGGCCGATGCTTGCGATGGCACCACGATGGTGCCACTATGGCGTCATGAACCTCACGCAGTACGTCGACCAGCTCCGGCAGGAGCTCGCGGTGGCCGCCGAAGCCGGTGGCGAAGAGGCCCGCGCCCTGGCCGAGCGCCTCACCGCCCCGCTCGAATCGGCCGCGCGGCTCACCCTCCTGAAAGCCCTGTCCGCCGCCGCGGAAGAGATCACCAGCGATCTCGCGCCGGGCTCGGTGGACGTGCGACTGCGCGGTCTCGACCCCGAGTTCGTGGTGACGCCCCCGCCGACGGCGGAGCCGTTCGACGCCGAGGCGGAGTACGCGGCGCTGATGGCGGTGAAGCCGCCCACGCCCCCCGCCCCAGAGGCTCCGGACGACGGAGGCACGGCCCGCATCAACCTCCGCCTGCCGGCCCACGTGAAGACCCGTGTGGAAGAGGCCGCGAGCCGCGACGGGCTCTCGGTCAACGCCTGGCTGGTCCGCGCCGTCTCCGCGGCCCTGGACCAGCCCGGCGGCGGGCCGGGCGCGACCGCCGGCCGCCGCGAGGCCCGCGGCTTCGGCGGCGGCTTCACGGGCTGGGTGCGCTGACCGGCCCCCACGAGCCGTCGCCGCCACCCCTCACCGCTGCTTCACCCACACCGACACCGAGCCCCCTGGGGCTCGTCGAGCCACCAGGACGGGACAGCCATGCCTGCTTTCGACACCCCCGAGCCCATCACCGCCACCCTCTCCATCGAGGCCGGATCCTTCCGCGTCATCGCGGGAGACGGTGCCTCCACGGTCGTCGACGTACGCCCCAACAGCGAGACCCGGGAGGCGGACGTCAGGGCCGCCGAGCGCACCCGCGTCGAGTTCGCGAACGGGACGCTCCTGGTCAAGGGGCCCAAGGAGCTGTCCCCCTTCTCCAAGGGCTCCTCGATCGACGTGGAGGTCACGCTGCCGGCCGGCTCCGAGGTGCGGGCCACCGCCGCGCTGGCGCACTTCTCGGCCCGGGGCAGGCTCGGCGACTGCGAGGTCAAGACATCCGCCGGTGACATCCAGCTGGAACAGGCGGGGACCCTGCGGCTGACCACGGGCTACGGCGAGGTCTCCGTCGGCCGCGCGAACGGCTCGGCCCACGTCACCACGGCCTCCGGCGAGATCCGGCTCGCGGCGGTCAAGGGCGCCGTGACCGTCAAGAACTCCAATGGGATCGTCGACCTCGGCGAGATCGAGGGCGAGCTCTCGGTCAAGGCGTCGAACGGCTCCGTCACCGTCGAGCGCGCGGCGGCGGACGTGACGGTGAAGAGCGCCAACGGCGCCATCCGGGTGGGCGAGTTGGCGAGCGGCACGGCCGTCCTGGAAACAGCCGCGGGCCAGGTCGACTTCGGCGTACGCGAGGGGACGGCGGCCTGGCTCGACGTGCGGACGCGCGCGGGAGCCGTGCGCAACGCGCTGGCGGAGGCCGAGCCGCCGGCCGAACCCGCGGACACGCTCAAGGTGCGGGCCCGCACCGGGATGGGTGACATCACGATCCGCCGGGCCTGACCGCCCGGGGCGCCCCTCACCGAGGGCCCGCCTACCCGCCTCTCCACACGCCCCGCGCATCGCCACGGAACCAGTATCGAACTGGTGTCCGATAATGGTGCTGCCCGAAAGCCCCGCGAACCCTTGAACCTCGACCCCGCGCCCCCCCCCGAACCGAAAGGGACCGAGCAATGACCGTCCCCCACCAGCCGCCGGCCCCCGCCGCGATCACCGCCACCGGCCTGCGCAAGTCCTTCGGCGAGAAGACCGTGCTCGACGGCATCGACCTGCACATCCCGAAGGGGTCGATCTTCTCCTTGCTCGGCCCGAACGGCGCCGGCAAGACGACCGCCGTACAGATCCTCTCGACGCTGATCACCCCGGACGCCGGCGAGGTGCGCGTCGCGGGCCACGACCTGGCCCGCGACCCCGGGGCGGTCCGCGCGTCGATCGGCGTCACCGGTCAGTTCTCGGCCGTCGACAACCTGCTGACCGGGGAGGAGAACCTGCTCCTGATGGCGGAGCTCCACGGATACCGCCGCCGCCGGGCGAGGCGACTCGCCGCAGGCCTCGTCGAGCGGTTCGACCTGGTGGAGGCGGCGAAGAGGCCCGCCTCGACGTACTCGGGCGGCATGCGGCGCCGCCTCGACATCGCGATGACCCTGGTCGGCGATCCGGGCGTCATCTTCCTCGACGAGCCGACCACCGGCCTCGACCCGCGCAGCCGCCACGGCATGTGGGAGATCGTCCGCGAACTCGTCGGCGACGGCGTCACCGTCTTCCTGACGACGCAGTACCTGGAAGAAGCCGATCAGCTCGCCGACCGCATCGCGGTGCTGAACGGCGGCAAGCTCGTCGCCGAGGGCACCCCCGCCGAACTCAAGCGCCTCGTCCCCGGCGGCCACGTCGTCCTGCGGTTCGCCGACGCGGCCGGCCTGGACCGCGCCGCCCGCGCCCTCGGCATCGGCACCGCCGACAGCGAGGCCCTCACCCTCCAGGTCCCCGGCGACGGCAGCGTGAAGTCCGTGAAGGCCCTGCTCGACTGGGTCGAGGCCACGGAGGCCGAGGTCGAGGGCCTCACGATCGACACCCCCGACCTCGACGACGTCTTCTTCGCCGTGACCGGCCACCCGACGGCGTGACCAGCCGCCCCGACAACGTGACCGGCTGCCCCGACGACGTGACCGGCCGCCCCGGCAACGTGACCGGCCGCCCCGGCAACGTGACCGGCCGCCCCGGCAACGTGACCGGCCGCCCCGACAACGAGAAAGCGACGACCCGATGAGCGCCTCCACCGCCCCCACGTCCACCGCGGCCACGGCGGCCGTCGTCCGCCCGCGCCCTGCCGCCCCGTCGGCCGTGCGCAACTCCCTGACCATGCTGCGCCGCAACCTCAAGCACGCCCGCCGCTACCCGGCCATGACGATCAGCCTGGTCAGCATGCCCATCGCCATGCTGCTGCTCTTCAACTACGTCTTCGGCGGCACGATGTCGGCCGGCATGGGCGGCCAGGGGTCCGGTGACTACATCGAGTACCTCGTCCCCGGCATCCTGCTGATGGCCGTCGGTTCGGGCGTCCTGCCCACCACGGTCGGTGTCTGCACCGACATGACCGAGGGCATCGTGACCCGCTTCCGGACGATGCCGGTCAACGGCTCATCGATCCTCACGGGGCGCGCCGTCGGCGCCGTCATCCAGACGCTGCTGAGCATCGTCCTCGTGATCGGCGTCGCCTTCCTCGCGGGCTTCCGCTCCGGCGCCGAACCCGTCGAGTGGATCGCCGCGGCCGGTCTTCTCACCCTCATGTGCTGCGCCCTCACCTGGCTCGCGGTCGCGCTCGGCCAGCTGGTCAAGGCCCCCGAGGCGGCCAGCAGCGTCGCCCTGCCCTTCTCCTTCCTGCTGCCGTTCCTCAGCAGCGCCTTCGTGCCGCTCGGCTCGATGCCGGACTGGCTGCGCCACTTCGCCGAGTGGCAGCCGTACACCGCCTTCATCGAGACCCTGCGCGGGCTGCTCCTCGGTGACGAGATCGGTCGCCACGGGCCGCTGGCCGTCGGATGGGGCGTACTGATCACGGTCGGCGGATTCCTCTGGGCGCGGTCCCTGTTCAACCGCGACGCCACCCGCTGAGACTGCGCGGCTTGTCGGCCCCCGCCAACTCGGCCCGCACCCGGTGGGCGGCGGCGCGGGCCGTGCCGCTACGGTGCGGGAACGGCATGCACCGGCCGCCGCTGTGAGCCGTGTCTCAGTCGGTCAGGGCGCCTCCCGGGCCAAGGCGCGGGCCCCTTTTTGTGGAGACTCCACAGAGGGTGCCGCTGTGAGCAGTCACTTCTTCAGCAACCCCGCCCGCTTCTGTCCGGGGCTGCCAGGAAAACGGCCCGGAGACTGTACGGAGTCGACGGTCCGTTTCCCCGTGGGCGCTCCGTAAGGTCGCTACATGACCGTTTTGGACGAGACCGCCTCCCCCGGGGGCGAGCCCACCGACGCGCGTGGGCGTGTGGCCGAACTGCACGAAATCCGTGCGGAGGCGCTGCGCGGACCCAGCGAGAAGGCGACCGAGGCGCAGCACGCCAAGGGCAAGCTGACCGCACGCGAGCGGATCGAGCTGCTCCTCGACCCGGGCTCGTTCAATGAGGTCGAGCAGCTGCGCAGGCACCGCGCCACGGGCTTCGGCCTGGAGGCCAAGAAGCCGTACACCGACGGTGTCATCACCGGCTGGGGCACGGTCGAGGGCCGTACGGTCTTCGTCTACGCGCACGACTTCCGCATCTTCGGCGGCGCGCTCGGCGAGGCGCACGCCACGAAGATCCACAAGATCATGGACATGGCCATCGCGGCCGGTGCGCCGCTGGTCTCGTTGAACGACGGCGCGGGCGCCCGTATCCAGGAGGGCGTCAGCGCGCTCGCCGGTTACGGCGGCATCTTCCAGCGCAACACCAAGGCCTCCGGTGTCATCCCGCAGATCAGCGTGATGCTCGGCCCGTGCGCGGGCGGCGCCGCGTACTCGCCCGCCCTCACCGACTTCGTGTTCATGGTCCGCGAGACCTCGCAGATGTTCATCACGGGGCCGGACGTGGTCCGCGCGGTGACGGGTGAGGAGATCACCCAGAACGGCCTCGGTGGCGCGGACGTGCACGCCGAGACCTCCGGTGTGTGCCACTTCGCGTACGACGACGAGGAGACCTGCCTCGCCGAGGTCCGCTACCTCATCTCGATGCTCCCCTCGAACAACCGGGAGAACCCCCCGGCGCACGAGTCCGAGGACCCGGCCGAGCGCCGCTCGGACGTGCTGCTCGACCTGGTCCCGGCGGACGGCAACCGCCCGTACGACATGATCAAGGTCATCGAGGAGATCGTCGACGACGGCGATTACCTGGAGGTCCACGAGCGCTGGGCGCGCAACATCATCTGCGCGCTGGCCCGCCTGGACGGCAAGGTGGTGGGGATCGTCGCCAACCAGCCGCAGTCGCTCGCCGGTGTCCTGGACATCGAGGCGTCGGAAAAGGCCGCACGTTTCGTCCAGATGTGCGACGCTTTCAATATCCCGATCGTGACGCTCCTTGACGTGCCGGGCTTCCTGCCCGGCGTCGACCAGGAGCACGGCGGCATCATCCGCCACGGCGCCAAACTGCTCTACGCGTACTGCAACGCCACCGTGCCCCGCATCTCGCTCATCCTGCGCAAGGCCTACGGCGGCGCCTACATCGTCATGGACTCCCAGTCCATCGGCGCCGACCTCACCTACGCCTGGCCGACGAACGAGATCGCGGTCATGGGCGCCGAGGGCGCGGCCAACGTGATCTTCCGTCGGCAGATCGCCGCCGCCGAGGACCCCGAGGCCATGCGCGCCCGCATGGTCAAGGAGTACAAGGCCGAGCTGATGCACCCCTACTACGCCGCCGAACGCGGCCTGGTGGACGACGTCATCGACCCCGCCGAGACCCGCGAGGTGCTCATCAACTCCCTCGCGATGCTCGCCAACAAGCACGCCGACCTGCCTTCGCGCAAGCACGGCAACCCCCCGCAGTAGCCCACAAGGAGAACGCTGCACATGACACCCCCCGACATCCGTGTCGAAAAGGGCCACGCCGAGCCCGAGGAAGTCGCGGCCATCACCGCGATCCTGCTGGCCCGCGCCGCCGCCCGGCCCGCCGCCCCGGCCCGCCGCGGCCGTGACAAGGCCGGCTGGCGCCGCCTGGAGCGCACCCCGGGCTTCCGCGCCCCGCACAGCTGGCAGGGCTGACCCCCCGCACCACCAAGGCCCCGCACTCCTCCGGGAGGGCGGGGCCTTACGCGTCCCCGAAGGGGCACGGGGAACCGCGCGCCCAGCCACATCCGGCCCGCACTCAGGAAGGGGTCCGGGCCCCCGCCCACCGCACGTCAGGACACCGCGGCCAGTCGACCCGCAGCCGACTCCGCCAGCGCCCGCACCGCGGGATGCCAGCGGCGGGCGCGCGGCCCGCTCAGGACCAGGCGGCGCGAGGTCCGGGGCTCCACCGGCAGCAGCACGAGGTCGCGGGGCACCAGCGGACGGGAGACCTCCGACAGGACGGTCACACCGATCCCGGCCTGCACCATGCTGATCAGCGTGACGAGGTCCCGTACCCGGTGCGCGGGGGCGAAGGGAACCCCGGCGAGGCGGTGGATCTCGCGGACGCGGGCCTCGCAGCCGTTCGGCGAGATCAGGAAGGCGTCGTCCGCCAGGTCACGGATGTCGACGGCCGCCTCGCCGGCCAGCGGGTGGTCGCGCGGGAGCAGCGCGCGGTAGCCGTCGAGGGCGAGCTGGACACCGGGCCCGGGCGGCGGGTCGATCAGAATGGCGGCATCGGCCGTGCCGTTCTCCAGCCACTGGGCGACCTCTGCGCTGTCACCCTCGAAGCCCCGCACGGTGATGCGCGGCAGCTCCTCCCGCCAGTGCCGCAACAGCTGGGGCACGAGGCCCTGGCTGACCGTGGGTGTCGACGCGAGCCGCACGGTGCCGGTCATGGCCCCGGCGGCGTCGGCGGCGACCTCCTCCAGCGAGCGGACGGCCGTCAGCGCGGTACGGGCGTAGGGCAGGACCCGCTCGCCGAGCGCCGTGGGCCGCACCGGGGCCGAGCGGACCAACAGCGGGGCGGACAGCTCCCTTTCGAGGGAGGCCACGGCGTGCGACACAGCGGACTGGCTCATGCCGAGGTCGGCGGCGGCAGCACTGAACCCGCCCGCCTCGACGACGGCGAGGAAGGCCCTGAGCTGCGGGATGTTCACGGTCATGCGGCGGCCTCATATCTCTATGACGGCTGTGCGTTGGATCTGGGGTGCCCTCCGGGGCGAGGCTTGCCCGGTACGAGAGATCACGTCGCCGGCCGACATGTCGCCGACCGAGAGATCAGCGACCGACGCCTCACCGGACCGAGGAGAGCCATGCCCCATATCAAGGCCACCGTCACCGACCCCGCACTGCCCGCCGAGACCCGGCGCGCTCTCGCCGAAGGCCTGACCCGCCTCGCGGTCTCCGCCCTCGGCAAGTCGAGAGAGCGGACCATCGTGCACCTTGACCTTCTCCCGGCCGATCGCTACTACGTGGACGGGCGCCCCCTCGCCGACGGCGTCCGTGACGCGCATATCGAGGTCAGCATCACCGCGGGCACCAACAGCGCGGCGGAGAAGGCCGCCTTCATCACCGAGGCCCACACGTTCCTCTCCGGTCTCCTCGGCCCGCTCGCGCGCGGCGGCGTGGCCCTGCACGAACCGCACCCCGAGAGCTACGGCTACCAGGGCGTGACGCAGTTCGACCACTACCGCCGGAACTGACAGGGGCCCGCACGCCGCAGCGTGCGGGCCCTCATCCGCGTACCGGCAAGAAAGGGGCGTGCTAACGGAGCCGCGCCATCAGCGCGTGCTCGACCAGTGTGATCAGCGCGCTCTTCGCGTCCGCGCGGTGTCGCGCGTCGGTGGTGATGATCGGCGTGTCCGGGCCGATCTGGAGCGCCTCGCGGACCTCGTCGGGCGTGTACGGCTGGTGTCCGTCGAAGCCGTTGAGGGCGATGACGAACGGCAGCCCGCTGTTCTCGAAGTAGTCGACGGCGGGGAAGCAGTCGGCGAGCCGCCTCGTGTCGACCAGGACGACCGCGCCGATGGCGCCACGGACCAGGTCGTCCCACATGAACCAGAAGCGGTCCTGTCCGGGCGTACCGAAGAGGTACAGGATCAGGTCCTGGTCCAGGGTGATGCGGCCGAAGTCCATGGCGACGGTGGTCGTCGTCTTGTCTCCGGTGTGGGTGAGGTCGTCGATGCCCGCGGACGCGGACGTCATGACGGCCTCGGTGCGCAGCGGGTTGATCTCAGAGACCGCCCCGACGAACGTGGTCTTGCCCACGCCGAAGCCGCCCGCCACCACGATTTTCGCGCTGGTGGTGGAGCGGGCTGTTGCTCCGCCGCTAGAGCTTGCGAAGTCCACTGAGCACCCTTTCGAGCAGTGTCACGTCTGGCTGGCCGCCGGCGGACTCGTCGCCGCCGGGCTGGTGGATGGCGACAAGTCCGGCCTCCGCCAGGTCGGCTACGAGGATCCGGGCGACGCCTAGGGGAATGGAGAGCAGTGCCGAGATCTCAGCGACTGACTTGATCTCGCGGCACAGGTTGCAGATCCGCTGATGCTCGGGCAACTGGCCCTGGAGCTGGTGCGGCGCGGCGGTGGTGTGCACCAGCGCCTCGATGGCGAGCTGGTAGCGCGGCCTGGTGCGGCCACCCGTCATGGCGTACGGCCGCACCAGCGGGTTGTGCGCCGAGCCGGCGGGCGCCGGTGCGGGGGCACGCCGCTGGGGCTGCACGGGCTGGATACGGGGCGCGTGCGCCGGTGTGTCCTGGTCGTACGGACGCGGGCCCGGCTGCTGGGGCTGCGCGTACGGCGGGCGACGGTGGCTCGGCGCGGAGGGGAAGTTGTACCGGTTCGGCCCGCCGTCGTGCTGACCACCCTGGCCATGACCAGGGGACCAGTTCGCCGATGACGAACCGTCTGGGGGTGTTGCCACGTTGCTTCCTCCTCCAACTGTGCCGGGCACCATCACTGTGGAGCCGCGTCCCGAAACCTTACGGGCACGGGACGCGAAATCGCACCGTCTGTCTGTTAGTTGAGAAGGCTCCCCTGGAGCTCCGCGCGCAGGTCCGGCGTGAGGACGGTGCCGGCACGATCGACAAGAAGTGCCATTTCGTACCCAACGAGACCGATGTCCGCATCCGGGTGGGCGAGAACGGCGAGCGAGGAACCGTCGGAAATGGACATGATGAAGAGAAATCCTCGCTCCATCTCCACAACGGTCTGGGTCACGGAACCGCCCTCGAAGATCCGGGAGGCCCCGGCGGTGAGGGAGGTCAGACCCGAGGCGACGGCCGCGAGCTGGTCGGCCCGGTCGCGGGGGAAGCCTTCGGACATCGCCAGAAGGAGTCCGTCGGCGGAGACCACCACCGTGTGGGACACCCCTGGGGTGTTGTCCACGAAGTTGGTGATCAACCAGTTCAGGTTCTGCGCCGCCTGGCTCATCGGGCTCACACTAACGCTCCTGGTTGTAGGTGCTATCAGGGCTGAAGCCCTGGCCATTCGTGTCACTGCCTGAGTTGCGTCCCCGCTGGACGCCCCGGCGCAGGTTGCTCAGCCTGCCCCGCACGTCCTCGGGGTCGCGGGAGACCTGGGGGCCGCCCTGTGGGGTCTGTTCGGCGGTGCCCTCGACCAGATTGGCCTTGGGCACCCGCCGCGGGAGCCCGGACGGGGTGACCCCGCCCGCCTTCGGCTCCTTGAGGCGCTCGGCCCGCTGCCAGCGCTCGTCGTTGGACGAACGCCAGTCGGAGCCGTCCCGGCCGCCCTGGGCATCGCCCTGACCGCCCTGGCCGTCCTGACCGCCCTGGCCGGCACCCGCGTCGGGGGCGCTCCCGTTCCCGTTCGGGGACGAGGAGCCGCGGCGGGGGAGACCCGCTTCGGTCATGTCGTGGACGACGGACGGAGCCGGTCCCGGCCGCTCGAAGCCTACGCGCTCGGAGTCGGCGGCGGGGGCCACCTGAGCGGATTCCGCTTCCTGCCCGTACTCGGGCTGGTAGCCGTCACCGCTGGGCCAGTCGTCCTGACGGGACCGCTCCGGATAGGAGATCTGGGGGTCCTGGTAGCCGCCTTGGGCCGCGGCGGCCGCGTCGGGGTAGTACTGCTCGTCGTACGCGGGCGCCTGCTGCTGCTCGTTGCCGTAACCGCCCTCGGCGTACTGAGTGTTGGCGTACGGGTCCTGGGCGTACTGATCGGTGGCGTACTGCTCACCGGCGTACTGCTCGTTGCCGTACGCGTTCTGGCCCTGGTCGTAGGTGACCTGCCGCTGCTCGTCGTACGCCGGCTCCTGCCGCTGCTCGTACGCGCCCTCCTGCGGCTGCTCGTGCTGCGGCCGCTGCGGCTCCACCTCGTCGCGGAAGAGCGGGCGGCTGCCGCCCGGCTGCTGGGCCTGCGCCTCCAGGGCGGCCCGGCGCTCCTCACGCATCAGGGAACGGCCGACGGGGTCGAGGCCGTGCTGCCCCTCGGCGCCGTCACCGTGGTAGCGGCTGTCGTCGAAGCCCAGCTCCGCCGCGGTGTGCAGCGGCTCGGCCTCCAGGACCTGCTGCTCCGGGATGATCGACGAGACGGTGAACTCGGGGTCCTGGGCGTGGTGTTCGCCGCCGCCACCGTGCGTGATCCCGTCCGGCAGCATGACCAGCGAGGTTGTGCCCGCCTGCTCGCCCGAGGGGCGCAGCTGGACGCGGATGCCGTGCCGGTCGGCGAGGCGGCCGACCACGAACAGGCCCATGCGCTGCGAGATCGCGGCGTCCACGGTCGGCGGGTTGGCCAGCTTGTGGTTGATGTCCGCGAAGTCCTCGGCGGTGAGGCCGATGCCCTTGTCGTGGATCTCGACCATGATGCGGCCGTCGGGCAGCCGGGTCGCGGTGACGCGGACCTTGGTCTGCGGGGAGGAGAACGTGGTGGCGTTCTCCAGGAGCTCGGCGAGCAGGTGCACGAGGTCGGTCACGGCGAGGCCGTGGATCTCGGCCTCCGGGACGCCCGACAGCTCGATGCGCTCGTACTGCTCCACCTCGGAGGAGGCGGCGCGCAGCACGTCGACCAGCGGGACCGGCTGGTCCCAGCGGCGGCCCGGCTCCTCGCCGGAGAGGACCAGGAGGTTCTCGCCGTTGCGGCGCATACGGGTCGCCAGGTGGTCCAGGCGGAAGAGGTTCTCCAGCTGGTCCGGGTCGGCCTCGTTGTTCTCCAGGTCGGTGATGAGGGTCAGCTGGCCCTCGATCAGCGACTGGTTGCGGCGCGAGAGGTTGGTGAAGATCGCGTTGATGTTGCCGCGGAGCAGCGCCTGCTCGGCGGCGAGCCGCACGGCCTCGCGGTGCACCTGGTCGAAGGCGCGGGCGACCTCGCCGATCTCGTCCGTGGAGGTGATCGGGATGGGCTGCACGCGGGTGTCGACGCGGCCCGGGTCGGTGCGCGAGAGCTGGTCGACCAGCATCGGCAGGCGCTGCTCGGCGATGCCGAAGGCGGCGGTGCGCAGCTGACGCATCGAGCGGGACATCTGGCGGGCCATCATCCCGGCCAGGATGAAGGCGGCGAGCAGCGCGAGCACCACGATGGCACCCGTGATGTACGCGTTGCGCTGCGCGGTGGCGGCGATGTCGGACGCCTCGTCCACGGCCTTGTCGGCGAGGTCCGACTCGATGGTGCGGTAGGCGTCGAACTTGGCGGTGGTCGTCGCCCACCAGGCCTGGCGCGTGATGCCCTTGCCGGCCAGCTCGACGCGGGCGCTCGGCTGCGTGCTCGGCAGGGTCGCGAGGGCGGCGACCATCTTCTCCTGGCTGGGCGCCGGGTTCGCCTGCTTCTCGGCGGCGGCCTTCAGCTCCTTCTTCGCCTGCTCCAGCTTGGCGACGTCCTCGGGGGTGCCGCCACCGGTGTACTCCTCGATGGCGATGCGCTCCAGGTAGGCGTACGAGGAGAGCGAGGTGCGCTGGAGCGCGAGCGAGCCGGTGCCGGGGCCCGGCTTGACGAGCAGGTGCGTGCCGAGGGACCGCTGGAGCGACAGCGCGGCCTTGGAGAGCGAGATCGCGTAGACGGTGCGGCCGTAGCTGGTGATGTTGCCGGTGCCCAGACCGAGTTCGTTGGCGAACTCCATCAGGGGGTGCTGGATGGCGACGTAGCCCTCTTCGGTCTTCGCGCCGCTGAGCTTGGTGGTGTACGCGGCCTGGCGCAGCGGCGCCAGGTGCGGCTCGACCTTGCGGAAGGCGGCCAGACGGCGGTTGAGGCCTTCCTTGTCCGGCATCTCCTCGACGGCGTCCTTGAACGCGGCGGCCGCCTTGTCGGTGGCCTTGCGGGCCCTGACGACGACGGGGTCGTTGCGCTTGCCGTTCAGCAGCGGGGCGGCGGAGAGGTCGCGCTCCTCGATGAGGCGGTTGCCGTAGTCGAGGGAGGCCCGCACCAGGCGGGCCGTGCTCTCGGCGTCCTGGGCCTCGCTCCAGGTGTCGATGGAGCCCTTCACCTGGAAGCCGCCCATGACGAGACCGACGAGCACGGGTATGAGCAGGATCGCGTTCAGCCTGGTCGGTACGCGCCAGTTGCGGGGGGACATCCGTCCGCCGGAGGAAGCCGGGGGCTCGTTGCCGGGAGCGGGGCTCACGTCAACGGGGGACGCCGCTGTGCGCGGCGGCGGGGTGAAGTTGCCCCGCGCGTCCCCGGTGGGGGGTGCCGCGGGGCTCGTCTTGCTTCGCCTCACTCGACCAACAACCTCTCGGCGGCGGCACTCACTCTCGTGCCGCTGTCGTCTCCAAGGCCCGTGCTACTGGGCAGTTCAGCGCATTCCAGCACGTCAGGCACCGCTCTACCAAACAGTGGGAAGACGAAGCCGGGAGTGGTGTAAGCCTCAGATAAATCGGTCATAAAGAGCGAGCCCCGCCAAAAGGCGGGACTCTTGTGCGCACAGCGACACCGGGCGACCGCGACGCGTGGCGGCCACCGGGGCAATTCTCTGTCGAAACGTTATGAACACGCGGGGCGGTCGTGTCAAAAGACACAGACCGCTCCGCGTGGCCTACGACAACTGCCGTATACACCTGCCTACTTGAGACGTGCCATAAGTGCGTGTTCAACCAGTGTGATCAGGCCACTCTTTGCGTCTGCACGGTGTCGCGCGTCGGTGGTGATGATCGGCGTACCCGGACCGATCTGGAGCGCCTCGCGCACCTCGTCGGGCGTGTACGGCTGGTGTCCGTCGAAGCCGTTGAGGGCGATGACGAACGGCAGCCCGCTGTTCTCGAAGTAGTCGACGGCGGGGAAGCAGTCGGCGAGCCGCCTCGTGTCGACCAGGACGACCGCGCCGATGGCGCCACGGACCAGGTCGTCCCACATGAACCAGAAGCGGTCCTGTCCGGGCGTACCGAAGAGGTACAGGATCAGGTCCTGGTCCAGGGTGATGCGGCCGAAGTCCATCGCCACCGTCGTGGTGGTCTTGTCCCCGGTGTGGGTCAGGTCGTCGATGCCCGCGGACGCGGACGTCATGACGGCCTCGGTGCGCAGCGGGTTGATCTCCGAGACGGCCCCCACGAACGTGGTCTTGCCCACGCCGAAGCCGCCCGCCACCACGATCTTGGCGGAGGTGGTGGAACGGCCCGAGCCGGAGCCTGAGCCGCCCGAGCCGTTAGAGCTTGCGAAGTCCACTGAGCACCCTTTCGAGCAGTGTCACGTCAGGCTGGCCGCCGGCGGACTCGTCGCCGCCGGGCTGGTGGATGGCGACGAGCCCGGCCTCGGCCAGGTCCGCCACGAGGATCCGCGCCACCCCGAGCGGCATCGACAGGAGGGCGGAGACCTCGGCCACCGACTTGACCTCACGGCACAGGTGGCAGATCCGCTGGTGCTCGGGGAGCAGCCCCATCAGCTGGGCCGGATCGGCCGTCGTGCTCACCAGCGCCTCTATCGCGAGCTGATAGCGGGGCCGGGTCCGGCCGCCGGTCATCGCATACGGACGCACCAGCGGCTGGTCGCCCTCCATTCCGTACGAGGGATCGCCGTACGGGTTGTGAGAGGCGGTGGGCGGGGTCATGGATCCTCCGGGCGGGACAGCAGGTCATCTGCGTGTGCCGTCTGACAGAGCCGGTGGGGGCAGTGTGGCGGCCGGACGGTTGGTCAGTACGTTCGGTCGGTGGGGCGGCCGAAGGGGCGAAAGCTCTTTCGGAGCCGGCTTGGGACTAGTGGAGCAGGCTGCCCTGCAACTCGGCGCGGAGGTCCGGGGTGAGTACGGCGCCCGCCCGGTCGACGAGCAGGGCCATCTCGTATCCGACGAGGCCGATGTCGCACTCGGGGTGCGCGAGCACGGCCAGGGACGAACCGTCCGAGACCGACATGATGAAGAGGAACCCCCGCTCCATCTCCACCACGGTCTGCGTGACGGTGCCGCCCTCGAAGATCCGGGAGGCCCCGGCCGTGAGGGAGGTGAGCCCGGAGGCCACCGCGGCGAGCTGGTCGGCCCGATCGCGCGGGAAGCCCTCGGACATGGCCAGAAGGAGGCCGTCGGCGGAGACCACGACCGTGTGGGACACCCCGGGGGTGTTGTCCACGAAGTTGGTGATCAACCAGTTCAGATTCTGTGCCGCCTGGCTCATCGGACTCAACTAACGCTCCTGCTGGTGAGTGGGGCGAGGGAAACTGCCGGTCTGGCCGGTACCGGCCTGGCGACCCTGCTGAATGCCCCGACGGAGATTCGTCAGCCGGCCGCGGACGTCATCGGGCGCACGCGAGACCTGCGGACCCGTGCTGCTTTCCTGCTGCTGCTGGGCCGTGCCCGCGACCAGGTTGGCCCGCGGGACGCGGCGCGGCAGTCCGGAGGTGGTGATGCCGCCCGCGGTGGGCTGGCGGACGCGCTCGGCCTGACGGCCCAGCTCGTCGTTGGGCGAGGAACGCCAGGTGGTGGCGGCGCCGCCATTGCTGTTCGTGTTCGCGTTCGCCGGAGCAGCCGTGCCCGGGCGCTGGGGACGCGACGGCAGCGGTTGCTGCTGGTCGCCGCCCTGGGGCGCCTGCTGCTGCTCCTGCTGACGGCTCTGCTGCTCGGCCTGCGCCCGCTGGTTCTGTTGCTGCTGGAACCAGTTGGTCTCCAGCGTGTCGTACAGCGGCGTACGACCGTCACCGGGACCGGCGGCGGGCAGCAGGTCCTCGGGCCGCGCGGAGGCGGGTTGCGCGGGCAGCGCGTGCTGCCCGGTCGCCTGCGGCTGCTGCTGTCCGGAGACCTGCGGGTGCTGCCCGGTGGCCTGCGGCTGCTGGGGCAGACCCTGGTGGGCGTCGCCCTGGCCGCGGCGCGGGGCCGGCGGGCGCGGGACGGTGTAGTCCGGCATCTCCCGGCCGCCCTGCTGCGCCGGGCCGCCCGCCTGGTCCTGCTGCTGACCCGGCTGGTTCTGCCGCCGGCCGGACCGGCCCTGCTGAGGGTTCCGCTGCGCGTCGCCCTGGCCGCCGAAGACGTCCGAGCGGACGAACTGGCCCGTGCCCTGGTCCTGCGGCGCGGGTGTGCCGGGCGGCGGCGCGTTGAAGTCCGGGCGGGGGAACTCCGCCGTGGAGCCGGGGCCCTGCCGGTCGTCGGGAGCCGCCGTGGGCTGCGCGAACTGGCCGGTGGACTCGTGCTCCTCGTGACCGCGCGGGGCGTCGAAGGGCTCGTGCGAGACCTGCGGCTGCGCGTTCTCGTCGCTCCAACTGGGCACGCGCGGCTGCGGGTTGCCGCCGGGCAGCTCGGCACGCGGCCCCCCACGGGGCGGCAGCTGGGGCCGACGTCCCTGGTCACCGGCGTCGGCCGGCGGGTTCATGGCGTTCGTACGCTGCTGGGGGACCGGAGGCTGCTGCGCACCGCCGCCGCGACCGCCCTGGGGCGCCTGCGACTGCTGTGCCTGCGGTGGTTGCTGAGCCTGCGGTCGACGGCCCTGCGGAGCGCCTGCGCCCTGCGGACGCTGCTGTCCGCCGTCGCGGGCGGGCAGCGCGGCCCGCGGGCCCGAACCGGCGACCTGCTGGCGCGGCGCACCGGCACCCTGCCGACCCGCACCGCCCGGACCACCGGCGGCGGGACCGCCGCCGAGCGCGGGACCGCCGCGGCCGGGACCACTGCCGAGGGCGGGGCCGCCGTTGCCCGCGGCCCCGCGGCGCGCGGCCGCGGCACCCGCGGCGGCCTGAGCCGCGGCGGGACCGCCGGTCACACCGGGGGCGCCGGGCTTGCTGGGCACCTTCTTGCCGCCCTGGGCGACATCGACGGGCAGCATGACCAGCGCGGTCGTACCACCGGAGTCGGAGGGGCGAAGCTGGATGCGGATGCCGTGGCGCTGCGAGAGGCGGCCGACCACGAACAGACCCATGCGGCGGGAGACGGAGACGTCCACGGTGGGCGGCGAGGCGAGCCGCTCGTTGATCGCGGCGAGGTCCTCGGGGGAGAGGCCGATGCCGGTGTCGTGGATCTCGATGAGCACGCGGCCGTCGGGCAGCGCGTGACCGGTGACCTTCACCTTGGTCTGCGGCGAGGAGAACGAGGTGGCGTTCTCCAGCAGCTCGGCGAGGAGGTGCACGAGGTCGTTGACCACGCGGCCCGCGACCTCGGTGGCGGGCACGGCGGAGAGTTCGATGCGCTCGTACTGCTCCACCTCGGAGGCGGCGGCACGCAGCACGTCGACCAGCGGCACGGGCCGCGTCCAGCGGCGACCGGGTTCCTCACCGGCGAGGACGAGGAGGTTCTCGCCGTTACGGCGCATGCGGGTCGCGAGGTGGTCGAGCTTGAAGAGCGAGGAGAGCTGGTCCGGGTCGGCCTCGCGGGACTCCAGCTCGGAGATGAGCGAGAGCTGGCGCTGGATGAGGCCCTGGGAGCGGCGCGAGAGGTTGGTGAACATCGCGTTGACGTTGCCCCGCAGGAGGGCCTGCTCGGCGGCGAGGCGAACGGCCTCGCGGTGCACGTCGTCGAAGGCCGCGGCCACCTGGCCGATCTCGTCCCGGGAGTGCACACCGACGGACTCGACGGAGGTGTCGACGTCCTGCGGGTCGGACTCCGAGAGCTGCTTGACCAGCTCGGGCAGGCGGTCCTGGGCAACCTTGGTCGCGGTGTCCTGGAGCCGGCGCAGCGAGCGGATCATGGACCGGGCCACGACGAAGGCGCCGACGAGCGAGACGCCGAGCACGAGCAGGATCAGCGCACCGTTGAGGATGGCCGCCTGCTCCGACTCGTTGCGCAGCTCGCGGGCCTTCTGCTCCATCTCGCCGAGCAGCGTCAGCTCGATCTTCGCCATCGCGTCGATCTTGGTGGTGTCGTTGTCGACCCAGTCCTTGTACGACCGCTTGTCCTGGAGCTTGATGCCGCCCTCCTGCTCGAGGACGCGCTTGGCGTACTCGTTGGCGGCCTTGATCTGGGCGTTGCCGCCGTCGATCGGCTTGGTCAGCTCGTCGGGGTTGCCCGCGTAGATCTTGCTGAACGTCTGGAGCTGCGAGCGCTCCTTCTCGTTGGCGCTGAGACCGAAGGTGCGGTCGGTCTCGGAGATCTTGCCGTACTCGCTGTCGTTCGCGGGCAGGGCGGCGGCGATGATCGCCCGCTGCACGGACGCGTACTCCTTGGCCGAGGAGAAGGCGGCCAGGGCGCGCGTGCGCTGGATCATGTCCGGGTTGCTGGTCGCCTGCGCCATGTCCTGCGACAGGGCGAGCAGCTGCTCGACGAGCTGGCTGTAGGCCTCGACGGTCTGCGAGGTGGAGGCGTCGTCGCTGTAGGCGTCCTTGCGGACCTTGTTGATCCCCTGGAGCTGCTGGGTGATCTGGACCGCGCTGTGCCGGACGCCGAGAAGACCCTTCTCGCCGTCCGTGTCGTTCAGGTCCTGGGTGCCCCGCAGGAAGCTGCGGTAGACCCGGTCGGTCCTGTCGCGCGCGCCCTTGACCGTGTAGTCCGTGGCCTTCGCGCCGTGCGCGAGGGGGCCGGCCGACTTGTCGCGCTCCTCCTGGAGCGCCGCGGCCAGCGCGGTGGCCTGCTTGGTCATGTCGGTCAGCAGCTTCATGTTGTCGAGCTGCTGGATCTCGTCCAGGGACGAGTTGATGCGGAGCGCGCCGAGCGAGGTCGCGGTGATCACGGGGAGCGCGAGCAGCGAGACCAGTCGGGTGGAGATGCGCCAGTTGCGCAGAGCTATTCGCGAGCCGGGGCCGGTGGGCGGCTTGGCGCCGGACGCACCCTTGCCCTTGCCCTTGGCCGGGGCGGCCGTCGGGCCGCCGCCCGGCACGCTCTGGCGCGCGGCGCCGGAGCCGTCGCCGGGCGCACCCGGGCCGGGGTTCTGGGCGTGCTGGGGCGAGGAGCCGCGGTCGGTTCCGCCGCGCTCCGGCTCCGCCGCGGCATCCCCTCGGCCGCGACCGGCCTGGGGAGACCCCTTGCCATCCCTCTTGAAACGTCCCTGCACTAGCGTCGCAACCTCTGGACCAGGCGTCCTGCCGCGTAACGGCGGGACGGTGTCGGCGTCGTGGGGCGTCAAGCGCCCCATGGGTGGTCGTGAGTGACCGGCGCTGCTCCCCCTTCCCGCCGCCACTCGGCGCTGCGTTGCGCCCCTGCGCGCCGGTTCGATCCCGCGGCGGTCCCGGGAATTCCAGCACAGTGCAGGATCTCCAACAAGGCCCGTGTGTCGCGCCGCGAACCAGGTGACACGGCGTGAGTGGAGGGTCACGAGCCGTAGAAAGTGATCCAGGAGAAAACGGACTGATCCGCGCAAAGCCGCTAGGGGGAGGGGGTGCCCCGGGGGTGTCCCAGTCTTCATGATCAGGAGCGGAATGGTGCCTTCAGTGGCGCAATGTCCGTTTCAAACTGCGGGGCGAGGGGTGTGATTTGACCCTTTTGCCCGCTCGCTCGTGAGCAAACTCACACGAAGATCATGGCCTCTTCCTGACTTTGGCCGGGAATTGGATGTTTAGCCTGACGCTTTACAGGGATGGCGAATCCGACAAAGCCGCGTCCAGTAGATGACGCCCCAACCGACAAGGTCCGAACAGCAGATGAAGACTGTGCAGTCGACGATGTTCCGCAACATAGCCAACCCGCGCCGCACCACCCTCGCGCATCTCAAGGACGCCGACGACGTCCAGCGCGCGGCCGAACAGCCGGAGCACGCCGTCACCCTGCCCACACAGACCGCCAACCCCCGGCGCACGATCCTCATGGAGACCCCCGAGGCGTTCACCCCGTCCGGCGCCTGAGGTCGAGCCACCCGGCGGCGATCGACGTTAGCCTGGAGTGTCAGACCCCACCCACCTCAAGAGGCTAAGGCTCACGTGCGCATCGCCAGGTTCTCCATCGACGGCAATGTCGGTTACGGCGCGGTCGAGGGGGAGAGCGCCCCCGGCAAGGAGGGCGGGCTCGTCCTCGACATCATCAAGGGCATCCCGTACGCCGACTTCGAGCTGTCCGGCACCAAGGTGCCGCTGAGCAAGGTCCGCCTGCTGCCGCCGGTGCTCCCGAACAAGATCGTGGCCTTCGGCCGCAACTACGCGGAGCACGCGGCGGAGCTCGGCAACGAGACGCCGGACGTCCCGTTCGCCTTCCTCAAGCCGTCCACCTCGCTCGTCGGCTCCGGGGACGCCATCACGTACCCCTCGTTCTCCGAGGAGCTGCACCACGAGGCCGAGCTGGCCGTGGTCATCGGCCGCATGTGCCGCGAGGTCCCGCGCGAGCGGGTCAAGGACGTGATCTTCGGCTACACCTGCGCGAACGACGTCACCGCACGCGATGTGCAGCGCCGCGAGAAGCAGTGGGCCCGCGCCAAGGGCTTCGACAGTGCCTGCCCGCTCGGCCCCTGGGTGGAGACGGGCCTGGACCTGGCGGCCGCGAACGACCTCACCGTCCAGTGCACGGTCAACGGCCAGCAGCGTCAGCTCGGCCGCACCAGCGAGATGGTCCACTCCATCGAGGACCTGATCGTCAACATCTCCGAGGCCATGACGCTGCTCCCCGGCGACGTCATCCTCACGGGCACCCCGGCCGGCGTCGGGCCCCTCAACGTCGGCGACGAGGTCGCCGTCACCATCGAAGGCATCGGCACTCTCACCAACAAGGTGATCAAGCGTGGCTAACGCGAACGTCCGCGTACGTTTCTGTCCCTCCCCGACCGGCAACCCCCACGTGGGCCTGGTCCGCACCGCCCTGTTCAACTGGGCCTACGCCCGGCACAACGAGGGCACCCTGGTCTTCCGCATCGAGGACACCGACGCGGCGCGCGACTCCGAGGAGTCGTACGAGCAGCTTCTCGACTCGATGCGCTGGCTGGGCTTCGACTGGGACGAGGGCCCCGAGATCGGCGGCCCGCACGCGCCGTACCGCCAGTCGCAGCGCATGGACATCTACAAGGACGTCGCGGCCAAGCTCCTGGACGGCGGCTACGCCTACCCCTGCTACTGCACCACCGAGGAGCTGGACGCACGCCGCGAGGCCGCCCGCGCCGCCGGCAAGCCGTCCGGCTACGACGGCCTGTGCCGCGCGCTGACCGCCGAGCAGATCGAGGCGTACGAGGCCGAGGGCCGCAAGCACATCGTCCGCTTCAAGATGCCCGACGAGGCGACCACCTTCACCGACCTGGTCCGCGGCGAGATCACGGTCCAGCCGGAGAACGTCACCGACTACGGCATCGTGCGCGCCAACGGCGCCCCGCTGTACACGCTGGTCAACCCGGTCGACGACGCCCTGATGGAGATCACCCACGTCCTGCGCGGCGAGGACTTGCTCTCCTCCACCCCGCGCCAGATCGCCCTCTACAAGGCGCTCATCGAGCTCGGCATCGCGAAGACGATCCCCGAGTTCGGCCACCTCCCGTACGTCATGGGCGAGGGCAACAAGAAGCTCTCCAAGCGCGACCCGCAGGCGTCCCTGAACATCTACCGCGAGCGCGGCTTCCTCCCCGAGGGCCTGCTGAACTACCTGTCGCTCCTCGGCTGGTCGTTCTCCGCGGATCAGGACGTCTTCTCGATGTCCGACATGGTGGCGAAGTTCGACGTGGCGGACGTCAACCCGAACCCCGCCCGCTTCGACCTGAAGAAGGCCGAGGCGATCAACGCCGACCACATCCGCATGCTGGACGTGAAGACCTTCGCCGAGGCCTGCGAGCCCTGGCTGAGGGCCCCGCACGCCAACTGGGCGCCCGAGGACTTCGACGAGGCCGCCTGGCAGGCCATCGCGCCGCACGCGCAGACCCGCGTGAAGGTCCTCTCGGAGATCACCGACAACGTCGACTTCCTGTTCCTGCCGGAGCCGGTCTTCGACGAGGCCAGCTGGACCAAGGCCATGAAGGAGGGCTCCGACGCCCTGCTGCGCACGGCCCGCGCCAAGCTGGAGGCGGCCGACTGGACCTCCCCCGAGTCCCTCAAGGAGGCCGTCCTCGCGGCCGGCGAGGAGCACGGCCTCAAGCTCGGCAAGGCCCAGGCCCCGGTCCGCGTCGCCGTCACCGGCCGCACGATCGGCCTGCCCCTCTTCGAGTCCCTGGAGATCCTGGGCAAGGAGAAGTCCCTGACCCGCATCGACGCGGCCTTGGCGAAGCTCACCGGCTGATCCGCCGTACGCCCATGAAGGGCCCGGAAGCCCAGACGGCTCCCGGGCCCTTCGCATACCGTCGCCACATGCCCATCAGAGCCGTGGTCTGGGACATCGACACTGCGTTCTTCGGGGGGTAACCCCCGAACCCCCAGCCGGGTGCGGCGGTTGCGATTACCGTCGACACATGCCCATCAGAGCCGTGGTCTGGGACATCGACACTGCGTTCTTCGGGGGGTAACCCCCGAGCCCCCAGCCGGGTGCGGCGGTTGCGATTACCGTCGACACATGCCCATCAGAGCCGTGGTCTGGGACATCGACGACACGATCTTCGATTACGCGCGCGCCGACACCACCGGCATGCACGCGCACCTCACCGCCGAGGGGCTCCTTGCGCGGTACGAGTCCGCCGAGCGCGCCCTGGAGCGCTGGCGGACGCTCACCGAGTACCACTGGGCCCGCTTCGGCGCGGGAGGGATCACCTTCGAGGCCCAGCGCCGCGACCGCGTCCGTGACTTCCTGGACGCCCCGGAGCTGACCGACGCCGACGCGGACGCCTGGTTCGGCCGTTACGTCGGTCACTACGAATCGGCCTGGTCCCTCTTCCCCGACACCCTCCCCACCCTGGACGCCCTCGCCGACGGCTACCGCCACGCCGTGCTCTCCAACTCCGCCCTGCTCGTCCAGGACCGCAAGCTGCGCGTCCTCGGCGTGCGCGACTGCTTCGAGGCCGTCCTGTGCGCCGCCGACCTGGGCGTCTCCAAGCCCGCCGCCGAGGCCTTCCACGCGGTCTGTACGGCGCTGGGGCTGGCCCCCGCCGAGGTCGCCTACGTGGGTGACCAGCCGGAGATCGACGCCCGGGGCGCCCGGGACGCGGGGCTCGTCGGGATCTGGCTCGACCGCAACGGCTCGGTGGTCGAGGCCCCCTCGGGCGTACACCGCATCTCGCGCCTGAGTGACCTGCCCGCGCTGCTGCGCGCCGATACCCGTTTTGGAGCGCAGTCCACCTTCGGGTAATGTTCTTTCTGCGCCGCCCGAGAGGGCCGAAAGGTCCGGCCGGGAAGCGTAAATCAAACAAAACCCCCACTCGGGGTTGCGCTTTGATGGCCTATGGTGTAATTGGCAGCACGACGGTTTCTGGTTCCGTTAGTCTAGGTTCGAGTCCTGGTAGGCCAGCTCGCAGAGCTCATCTGCAACCGCGGATCTCATCCGCAAAGCCCCCGTTGTGTAGCGGCCTAGCACGCTGCCCTCTCAAGGCAGTAGCGCCGGTTCGAATCCGGTCGGGGGTACAGATCCTTCCCACGGGAACAGCTCGGGTCGCACCCACTGTTCCTGATGCAGGATCGCTAGGGCCCCCGTTGTGTAGCGGCCTAGCACGCCGCCCTCTCAAGGCGGTAGCGCCGGTTCGAATCCGGTCGGGGGTACTGTGGTCTGGTCTAGACCACCAGTGGGCTATGGTGTAATTGGCAACACGAAGGTTTCTGGTTCCTTTGTTCTAGGTTCGAGTCCTGGTAGCCCAGCGCAGTACAGCAGTAGCTAGCCCCCGTTGTGTAGCGGCCTAGCACGCCGCCCTCTCAAGGCGGTAGCGCCGGTTCGAATCCGGTCGGGGGTACAGAAACGGCAAGGGGCCTTCCCGCAAGGGAGGGCCCCTTCGTCATTCCCCGCACTTCTCTGGACTGTGCTGTCCGTAGCGGCGGCGGGACTCCTCGGCCTGCGCGATCCGGCGCAGCGCGAGCAGCACCGGTTCGTACAGCACCGTGAGCGCGACGGCCGCCTCCAGCTGCTCGTCGGCGGACTCGTACCGCTCGATCAAGTCCAGGTCGCTCACGGCCAGTTGATGCCCCGCGTGGGCGTAGGGCGCCAAGTCCTCGACGGTGCACGGATATCCGAGCCTGGCCAGGGCGGCCACGGCGGTCACCAGCATCCGGTACGCCGGTGACTCGGCCGCGTACTCCTGGGCGGACCCCCACCCGAGGCGGCCGAGCAACGCGTCCACCGTGCGGCCCGCCCGCTCCCGGAGAACCTCGTCCTCCGTCGGCTCCGGACCGTGTGGCAGGGCCCAAACGGCCGTGCCCAGTCGGGAGTTGTGGTCCAGGGACTCGTCCTCCAGGGCGGTCAGGACCTCGCGCGCCGAGGCGATCGGCACCCGGCCCACCTGGATCAGCGCCCGGACGAGCCGCAGCCGCCGGAGGTGGGCGTCGTCGTACTCGGCCTGGGTCGCCGTCACGCGCCGGCCCGGCGGCAGCAGCCCCTCGCGCAAGTAGTACTTGATCGTGGCCGTGGGGACCCCGCTGCGCCGGCTCAGCTCCGCCAGTCTCATCGCTCGCGCCTCCTCTTGCGTACCTCTTTGGAGAGTGGCACTATCCAATCATGGATAGCGGAGCTATCCAACGTTCGATCAGGCCTCTACGAAGGGGGAATCGTCATGAGCGACAAGCCGATCGAAGGGCGCATGACCGCCGAGGCGACGGGCGACGTGGTCGTCTTCCACATCGGGATGCGCATCAACAACTTCCTTGCCGTACGCAGCTGGTGGCCCGTCTTCCAGGCGATGCCGCGCATGCTCAAGGAGCTGTCGAAGGACCCGGGGATCGGGATGCTGGGGTACCGGCTGCTGCTCGGCGGGCCGCGCCTGATGTACGTCGTCCAGTACTGGGAGTCACGCGAGAAGCTGCTCGCCTACTCGGTGGCGCAGGACAAGGCGCACCGCCCCGCCTGGGCGGCCTTCAACCAGCGGCTGCGGGAAGGCAGGGGGAAGGTCGGCTTCTGGCACGAGACGTATCTCGTGCCGGCCGGCGCCCATGAGGCGGTGTACGTCAACATGCCGGCGTTCGGCCTGGGGAAGGCCACGGGTGTGATTCCCGTGGGCCGTCGGGGCGAGCGGGCGGCCGACCGCCTCAAGGCGGCTTGAGGGGCGTCCGTCGTGCGACCGTCGTAAGTCCGTCAGGAGGGGTCGCCGCGGCGTTGAGGCGGCCCCTCCCGCGTCGCGTACGTCAGCCGGTGCGGCGCAGGGCCTCGGAGAGGCGTCCGGCGGCGTCGATGACCGCCTGTGCGTGCATCCGGCCCGGGTGGCGGGTCAGGCGCTCGATGGGTCCGGAGACCGAGACGGCGGCGACCACGCGGTTGGAGGGGCCGCGCACGGGCGCGGAGACCGACGCGACGCCCGGCTCCCGCTCGCCGATCGACTGGGCCCAGCCCCGGCGGCGTACACCCGAAAGGGCCGTCGCCGTGAAACGGGCGCCCTGGAGTCCGCGGTGCAGGCGCTCCGGCTCCTCCCAGGCCATCAGGATCTGGGCCGATGAGCCCGCCTTCATGGTCAGCGTCGAGCCGACCGGGACGGTGTCCCGCAGGCCCGAGAGGCGCTCCGCCGCGGCCACGCAGATGCGCATGTCGCCCTGGCGGCGGTAGAGCTGCGCGCTCTCGCCCGTGACGTCGCGCAGGTGGGTGAGGACCGGGCCCGCCGTGGCGAGCAGGCGGTCCTCGCCGGCCGCCGCCGCGAGTTCCGCGAGACGCGGGCCGAGAATGAAACGGCCCTGCATGTCCCGCGCCACCATCCGGTGGTGTTCCAGTGCCACGGCCAGTCGGTGGGCCGTGGGTCGTGCGAGTCCGGTGGCCGCGACCAACCCCGCGAGGGTGGCCGGACCGGACTCCAGGGCGCTCAAGACAAGAGCCGCCTTGTCGAGAACGCCGACGCCGCTAGAGTTGTCCATGCGTCGATACTCGCGTCTCACTCTGTGAAACGCAAGTTCATATTTCCGTGGAACGCGCCACTCTGTACGAGCGATCCGCGGACCAACGGATTTCGCGGCCGACGCGCGGCACGAGGGGTACGCGCGTCGGCGAACAGATTCTCTAGTTGGGCCGGCGAAGCGGCCGGTCGGAGGGAAAGCGATGGGTAGGACACTCGCGGAGAAGGTCTGGGACGACCACGTCGTCCGGCGCGCCGAGGGCGAGCCCGACCTCCTCTACATCGATCTGCACCTGCTGCACGAGGTGACCAGCCCCCAGGCCTTCGACGGCCTCCGTCAGGCCGGCCGCCAGGTGCGGCGGCTCGACCTCACCATCGCGACCGAGGATCACAACACCCCGACCCTCGACATCGACAAGCCCATCGCCGACCCGGTCTCGCGGGCCCAGCTGGAGACGCTGCGCAAGAACTGCGCCGACTTCGGTGTGCGCCTGCACCCGCTGGGCGATGTCGAGCAGGGCGTCGTCCACGTGGTGGGACCGCAGCTGGGACTGACGCAGCCGGGTACCACCGTCGTCTGCGGCGACTCCCACACCTCGACGCACGGCGCCTTCGGCGCGCTGGCGTTCGGCATCGGCACCTCGCAGGTCGAGCACGTGCTGGCCACCCAGACGCTGCCGATGGCCCGCCCCAAGACCATGGCCATCACCGTCGACGGCGAACTGCCCGACGACGTCACCGCCAAGGACCTGATCCTCGCCGTCATCGCGAAGATCGGCACCGGCGGCGGCCAGGGCTACGTCCTGGAGTACCGCGGCCCGGCCATCGAGAAGCTCTCGATGGAGGCCCGGATGACCATCTGCAACATGTCCATCGAGGCGGGCGCCCGCGCGGGCATGATCGCTCCGGACAAGACCACCTTCGACTACCTCCAGGACCGCGTCCACGCCCCGCAGGGCGAGGACTGGGACGCCGCGGTGGCGTACTGGAAGACCCTGAAGACGGACGAGGACGCGGTCTTCGACGCCGAGGTCCACATCGACGCCACCTCGCTCGCGCCGTTCGTCACCTGGGGCACCAACCCGGGCCAGGGCGCGCCGCTGTCGGCCCGCGTCCCCGATCCGGCTTCGTACGAAGACGCCTCGGAGCGCCACGCCGCCGAAAAGGCCCTGGAATACATGGGGTTGACCGCCGGGCAGCCGCTGCGCGACATCAAGGTCGACACCGTCTTCGTAGGTTCGTGCACCAACGGCCGTATCGAGGACCTGCGGGCGGCCGCCTCCATCGTCGAGGGGCGCAAAGTCGCCGACGGCGTACGGATGCTGGTCGTCCCCGGCTCGGTCCGGGTCTCCCTCCAGGCCGTGGCGGAGGGTCTCGACAAGGTCTTCGTCGCCGCCGGCGCCGAATGGCGGCACGCGGGCTGTTCCATGTGCCTGGGCATGAACCCCGACCAACTGGCCCCCGGCGAGCGCTCGGCGTCCACGTCCAACCGCAACTTCGAGGGCAGGCAGGGCAAGGGCGGCCGCACCCACCTGGTCTCCCCGCAGGTCGCCGCCGCGACCGCGGTCACCGGCCACCTGGCCTCGCCCGCCGACCTGTCCGACGCCCCCGTGACCGCCGGAGTCTGAGAACCATGGAAGCATTCACCACGCACACCGGCCGGGCCGTTCCGCTGCGCCGCAGCAACGTCGACACCGACCAGATCATCCCCGCCCACTGGCTGAAGAAGGTCACCAGGGACGGCTTCGAGGACGGGCTCTTCGAGGCCTGGCGCAAGGACCCGGAGTTCGTGCTCAACCGGCCCGAGCGGCGCGGCGCCACCGTCCTGGTCGCCGGACCCGACTTCGGCACCGGATCCTCCCGCGAGCACGCCGTCTGGGCCCTGCAGAACTACGGCTTCAAGGCGGTCGTCTCCTCCCGCTTCGCCGACATCTTCCGCGGCAACTCGCTGAAGAACGGCCTGCTCACCGTCGTACTCGACCAGCAGGTCGTGGACGCGCTGTGGGAGCTGACCGAGAACGACCCGCGGGCCGAGATCACCGTCGACCTCCAGGACCGCCAGGTCCGCGCGGAGGGCATCACCGCCGACTTCGAACTCGACGAGAACGCCCGCTGGCGGCTCCTGAACGGCCTGGACGACATCAGCATCACGCTGCGGAACGAGCCCGACATCGCCGCGTACGAGTCCAAGCGCCCCTCGTACAAGCCGCGGACCGTGCAGGTCTGACACCTCGCAACACCCCCGCAACGCCCTGATGTACCCCCAATCGTGGACGGTTGGGGGTACATCTGCGTCTGCTCCCCGAACGTGCCCGATGACCTGAACGGGTGGTCTCAACTCCCTTGATTCGGACGGAAGAAGAGGCCGGAAATCCCCTTGTACTCGGCTGGACCGGGTACCCTCATGAGGGCGGCGAACGGCGGTAGTTACCCCCTGCGGAGGCGACAACTCGCCCCAGATGGCACAATCGGTGCATGGGACGCGACAGCCAACTCGAGCTCTACCGGCTCGTCGCGGACCAACTGAAGGAAGCGCACTCACGAGTGCGCGCACTGCAAGTCCCGGAGGGCGTACGGATGGCGCTGACCCGGAAGCTGCTGGTCATTACGGCCGCGGCCAAACACGATCTCGCCGATGCGGCAAGGCGTCTGGAGCGATTGATGGCTTCCCTGGACGAAGCTGACGAGGGCCGATTCCCCGAAGACACCTGAGCCTCAAGCCTCAACGGGCCTTCGAGGAACTCCGAGATGGGCCAGTCCGTTGCGGCACAAGGGTGATTAGCCCGTTTCGTGTTTGATTTGCGGTATATATCTGCCTAACGTGCGAAAAAGCCGGAGTATTTCGCTCCCGGCAATGTCTCCGAAGGGGAAGACGTGAACAAGGCGCAGCTCGTAGAAGCGATTGCCGACAAGGTGGGGGGCCGCCAGCAGGCCGCCGACGCCGTCGACGCGGTCCTGGACGCCATCGTCCGTGCCGTGGTCAGCGGAGACCGTGTTTCGGTCACCGGCTTCGGCTCGTTCGAGAAGGTCGACCGCCCGGCCCGTTACGCCCGCAACCCGCAGACCGGGGAGCGCGTGCGCGTCAAGAAGACCTCGGTTCCGCGCTTCCGTGCGGGACAGGGCTTCAAGGACCTGGTCAGCGGCTCGAAGAAGCTCCCGAAGAACGACGTCGCGGTCAAGAAGGCGCCCAAGGGCAGCCTGACCGGCGGCGCTTCGGCGACGGTCAAGAAGGCCGCCGCGAAGAAGGCCACCACCGCCAAGAAGGCCACGGCGAAGAAGACCGCGCCCGCCAAGAAGGCCACGCCGGCGAAGAAGACCACGGCGACGGCGGCGAAGAAGGCGACGGCGAAGAAGGCCACCACCGCCAAGAAGGCGACGGCGACGCCGACGACCAAGAAGACGGCGGCCAAGAAGACCACCGCCAAGAAGGCCACCCCCGCCGCGAAGAAGACCACGGCGAAGAAGACCGCGCCGGCGGCCAAGAAGGCTACCGCGAAGAAGACGGCGCCCGCCAAGAAGGCCACGACGCGCAAGACGACCGCCAAGAAGGCCACCGCCCGCAAGAAGTAGGGGCACAGGGCACTCACGCGCCGGGCCGGGCTCCCCCAGGGGAGCCCGGCCCGCGTCGTGTGCCCGCCGTCGTGAGGCAGGTGGCCCCCGGGGGCCTCAGAACGTCTGGAGCGTCACCAAGGTGATGCGGCGTGCCTCGCCCTCCCCCTCGACCTCGATCCGCACCCGCTGCCCCGGCCGCAGCAGCCGCAGCCCGCCCGCGTCGAACGCGGGGGCTTCGAAGGGCACCGGGGTGCCGTCGTCGAGCAGCACGCTGCCGCTGCGGGTCTCGGAGTCGTACGTGTACGCGGTCGCCTGCATGGCAGCAGCGTACTCAGTCGGCTCAGCCGGCTCTGGCTCAGCAGGCTCTGGCTCAGTCGGCGATGAGCAGCCGGGCGGCGGCCTTCGCGGTGCGCGCGCCGACGCCGAGCGCGAGGGCGGCCCGCAGATCCTGACCGGTGTCCACGTCCTGGCGTACGGAATCGACGCCGTCCAGTGCGAGTTCCACCGCACCGGACACCGCGTGACGGGCACGGGAATCCATACCGAATGCGGGGCTCAATTCCGTACCGGCCGCCGCGGTCAGCAATGTCGTCCCGATTCCGGCGGCGTCCGCCAGAAATGCCCGGGGAAATAGGGCGGCGCCGTCGAGGACCCGGGCCAATTCCAGCGGGCGCAGCGCGGGCAGATCGGCGTTCAGGGTGGCGACGCACGCCTCGGGCCGGCCGGCGCGGACGGCCGCCGCGCCGTGCCGCAGGGCGGCGTTCAGGCCCGCTCCCGGCTCGTCCGGCACCACCCTCGCGCCCAGCGCCGCGAGCTCACGACGCGCCAGGGCGTCGTCCGTGACGACCGCCACATCCCGCACCGCCGGGCACGCGACCGCCGCGGCCACCGTGTCCTGCGCGAACGCCAGGGCCAGGCCCGGCCGCAGGCCGTCGCCGGCGGTCGCGGCGAGCCTGCTCTTGGCACGCTCCAGCGGCTTCAGGGGTATGACCAGGGTCCACTGCACGGGCGCTCCGTCCTTGTCGTCGCGCCCATTGTGACCTGCTGGGGGGCCTTGCTACCCGGGCGGGCGTACGGTGTTCTCGACAGACCGGCAGCCTGGGGCGACACTTGTGCGGCCGACCAGGTTCATGGAGGAAGGTGTCCGCGTGTCCCGCCGCAGAATCGGCTTCTGGTACCGCCTGGCGGCGGTCATCGCAAAACCGCCGCTGGTGGTTCTGTTCAAGCGGGACTGGCGTGGAATGGAACACATTCCGGCCGACGGAGGATTCATCACGGCGGTGAATCACAACTCGCATATCGATCCGTTGTCGTACGCACACTTCCAGTACAACACCGGCCGACTGCCCCGTTTCCTGGCAAAGGACGGCCTTTTCAAGGACGGCTTCGTCGGCAGGGTCATGAAGGGCACGGGCCAGATCCCGGTCTACCGCGAGACGACGAACGCGCTCGACGCCTTCCGTGCCGCGGTCGCCGCCATCGAGCGCGGCGAGTGCGTCGCGTTCTACCCCGAGGGCACGCTCACCAGGGATCCCGACATGTGGCCGATGACCGCCAAGTCCGGCGCCGCGCGGGTCGCCCTGGAGACCAGGTGCCCGGTCATCCCCGTCGCCCAGTGGGGCGCCAACCTCGCCCTGCCGCCGTACAGCAAGAAGCCCCACCTCTTCCCGCGCAAGACCCTTCAGGTGAAGGCCGGACCCCCCGTCGACCTGTCGCGCTTCTACGACAAGGAGCCGACGCCCGAGGTGCTCCGCGAGGCGACCGAGGCCATCATGGCCGCGATCACCGGACTCCTGGAGGAGATCCGGGGCGAGAAGGCCCCCGACCGGCCGTACGACCCGCGCAGGGCACGGCTGGCGCAACGACGCAAGGCAGCGGGCCGCCAGGCGCGGCACGGCACCACCCACAGCACCTCGGAGGACAGCAAGTGACGAACCCCGTGCACCCCGCGGACCCGGTGCGCCCGGTCAAGGCCGCCGTCTTCGGAACGGGCTCCTGGGGTACGGCCTTCGGCATGGTGCTCGCCGACGCGGGGTGCGACGTCACCCTGTGGGGCCGTCGCGCCGAACTCGCCGACGCGGTCAACTCCACGCGGACCAACCCGGACTACCTCCCCGGCGTCGAACTCCCCGAGAACCTCCGGGCGACCACCGACCCGGCCGAGGCCGCCGCGGACGCCGACTTCACGGTCCTCGCCGTGCCCTCCCAGACGCTGCGCGGCAACCTCGCCGCGTGGGCGCCGCTGCTGGCCCCCGAGACCGTCCTCGTCTCCCTCATGAAGGGCGTCGAGCTGGGCTCGGCCATGCGCATGAGCGAGGTCATCGGCGACGTCACGAAGGTCCCCTCCGAGCGCGTCGCCGTCGTCACCGGGCCCAACCTCGCGCGGGAGATCGCCGCGCGGCAGCCCGCCGCCGCCGTGGTCGCCTGCGAGGACGAAGCGGTCGCCCAGCGCCTCCAGAGGGCCTGCCACACGCCGTACTTCCGCCCGTACACCAACACCGACGTCGTCGGCTGCGAACTCGGCGGCGCCGTCAAGAACGTCATCGGCCTCGCCGTCGGCATCGCGGACGGCATGGGCCTCGGCGACAACGCCAAGGGCTCGCTCATCACGCGCGGCCTCGCGGAGACCACCCGCCTCGGGCTCGCCATGGGCGCCGACCCGCTGACGTTCTCCGGACTCGCGGGCCTCGGTGACCTGGTGGCGACCTGCTCATCGCCGCTCTCGCGCAACCACACCTTCGGCACCAACCTCGGCAAGGGCATGACCCTGGAGGAGACGATCGCGGTCACCAAGCAGACCGCCGAGGGCGTCAAGTCCTGTGAGTCCGTGCTGGATCTGGCCCGCCGGCACGGCGTCGACATGCCCATCACGGAGACGGTCGTCGGCATCGTCCACGACGGCACGCCCCCGGTGGTGGCCCTCAAGGAACTGATGTCGCGCAGCGCCAAGCCCGAGCGTCGCTGACTGTTTTTCGGTCAGCAGGTACGCTCAACGCGATATGAGCAGCGAGAACCTCCCCCTGAGCCCTGAAGCGACCCCCGAGTCGAGCGCCGGGCAGCAGCTCCGCAAGCCGCGCGTGGCCGTCGTGTTCGGCGGCCGCAGCTCGGAGCACGGCATCTCCGTCGTCACGGCCGGCGCGATCCTGAGCGCCATCGACCGCACCAGGTACGACGTCCTGCCCATCGGCATCACCACCGACGGCCGTTGGGCGCTGACGGCGGACGAGCCGGAGCGGATGGCCATCACCGACCGCAGGATGCCGAACGTCGCCGAGATCGCGGAGTCCGTGGACGGTGGGGTGCTCCTGCCTCTCGACCCGGGCAACCGCGAGGTCGTCTACAGCGAGCCCGGCTCCGTGCCCAAGGTGCTCGGCGACGTCGACGTCGTCTTCCCGATGCTGCACGGCCCCTACGGAGAGGACGGCACCATCCAGGGGCTGCTCGAACTCTCCGGAGTGCCCTACGTCGGCTCCGGAGTCCTCGCCTCGGCCGTCGGCCAGGACAAGGACTACATGAAGCGCATCTTCACGTCCTTCGGGCTGGACGTCGGCCCCTACCTGGTGATCCGCCCGCGCGAGTGGCGCCAGGACGAGGCGGGCGCCCGGCAGCGCATCGCGGAGTTCGCGGGTGAGCACGGCTGGCCGCTGTTCATCAAGCCCGCGCGCGCGGGCTCCTCGATCGGCATCACGAAGGTCGACTCCTTCGAAGGCCTCGACGAGGCGATCGCCGAGGCCCAGCGCCACGACCCCAAGATCCTCGTCGAGGCGCTCCTGCGCGGCCGTGAGATCGAGTGCGGCGTCCTGGAGTTCGAGGACGGCCCGCGGGCCAGCGTCCCGGCCGAGATCCCGCCGGTGCAGAGCCACGACTACTACGACTTCGAGGCGAAGTACATCGACTCGACGCCCGGCATCGTGCCCGCGCCGCTGACGCCCGAGCAGACCGAGGAGATCCAGCGGCTCGCGGTCGAGGCGTTCGAGGCGGCGTCCTGCGAGGGCCTGGTGCGCGCGGACTTCTTCCTCACCGAGGACGGCCGGTTCGTGATCAACGAGATCAACACGATGCCCGGCTTCACGCCCATCTCGATGTACCCGCAGATGTGGGAGAAGAGCGGCGTCAGCTACGCGGAGCTGGTCGACCGCCTCATTCAGGCGGCGCTGAACCGCTCGACGGACCTGCGCTAGCCGCCCGGGTCCGAGGGTGTCAGGCGATCCCCTTGGGGATGGTCTTCTTGATGGGGGCGGCGAAGTCCGTGAGCGGGCTGAGGCCGTCCCCCGTCCGCTCCTTGGGCAGCGTCACCTCGACGTAGGCGAGACGCGCCCCCGTGGTGAAGACGTACGACCCGTCGTCGCGCTTCTGGAGCAGCCAGGCGACGCCGTTCACCCGCACGCCGTTCTTCCCCGCGTACTCGGGATCGATCATCTCGGGGGGCCGCTCCACACCGCAGCGCAGTATGATCGCCGGGTCTCCCCACCCGGCGGTCAACTCGGACTTCGGCCCGGGGTCGCTGCGCTCCAGCCCGTCGACCTTCCGAGGGAGCTGTGCGTGCAGGTCCCGGCAGAGCCCCGCGGCCTTCGCCTCCGGGGACGGAACCACCACCGACGCCTGGTCGTCCGTAGCTGAGCAGGCCGCTGTCGTGATCGACAGGGCGAGCGCGGACGTACCGATGAGGCAGCGGCGCCGGAGACGATGGATGTTCACCGGGCCAGGGTAGACGGGGGCTACAAGTGCACGACCGGGCAGGTCAGGGTTCGGGTGATGCCGTCCACTTGCTGGACCTTGGCGACCACCATGCGGCCGAGCTCGTCCACCGTGTCCGCCTGGGCGCGCACGATGACATCGTAGGGACCGGTCACGTCCTCGGCCTGGATCACGCCGGGGATCTTGCCGATCAGCTCGGCGACGGTCGAGGCCTTGCCGACCTCTGTTTGGATCAGGATGTACGCCTGTACCACGGAACCTCCAGGGCGGCCACGAGGATCATGTGGGGAGAAGGGACGCCACGGTACCGCGTCGCCGCGCGCCGCGGGGAGACCCGGGTGGGCTGTGGCGCGCACATCGCGGCGCACGGACAGCAGAAGTGGACGGTCACGTCGACCGTACCGATGACGAAGACGGCTCGCGACCGCAAGCCGAGCAGCGTGAAAGGGCATGGTGAGACTCGGTGAAGGGAACCGTGGGCGAGTTGGGGGAGTTCGGGCTCATCAGAGAGCTCACCTCGCGGCTCACCTCCACTCCGGCCGTACGGCTCGGCCCTGGCGACGACGCCGCGGTCGTGTCCGCTCCGGACCGCAGGGTCGTGGCGAGCACCGACATCCTCCTGGAAGGGCGGCACTTCCGCCGCGACTGGTCCACCGCCTACGACGTGGGCCGCAAGGCCGCCGCCCAGAACCTCGCCGACATCGCGGCCATGGGCGCCGTGCCGACCGCGCTCCTGCTCGGCCTGGTGGTCCCCGCCGAACTGCCCGCCAGCTGGCCCACCGAGCTGATGGACGGCCTGCGCGACGAGTGCCAGGTCGCGGGTGCCGCCGTGGTGGGCGGCGACGTCGTCCGCGGCGACACCATCACCGTCGCGATCACCGCCCTGGGCGACCTGCGCAACCACGAGCCGGTCACGCGCGCGGGCGCCAAGACCGGCGATGTCGTCGCCGTCACCGGCTGGCTCGGCTGGTCCGCCGCCGGGCACGCGGTGCTCTCCCGGGGCTTCCGCTCGCCGCGCGCCTTCGTGGAGGCCCACCGCAGGCCCGAGCCGCCCTACCACGCGGGTCCCGCGGCCGCCGGGCTCGGCGCGACCTCCATGACGGACGTGAGCGACGGCCTCATCGCGGACCTCGGCCACATCGCCGAGTCCAGCAAGGTACGCATCGACATCCGCTCCGGAGACGTCGACGTGCCCACGCAGATGAACGACATCGGCCAGGCCGTCGGCGTCGACCCGCTCCAGTGGGTGCTCAACGGCGGCGAGGACCACGCGATCGTGGCGACGTTCCCGCCGGACGTGAAGCTGCCTGCCCGCTGGAAGGTCATCGGCGAGGTCCTCAACCCCTCGGCGCTGCCCCAGGTGACCGTGGACGGCGCGCCCTGGACCGGCAAGGGCTGGGACCACTTCGGGGACAACGGAGACGCGGAGTGAGCGCGCCGCCGCGGGTGCTCACCGTCGCCGGCTCCGATTCCGGAGGCGGCGCGGGCATCCAGGCCGACCTGAAGACGATGCTCGCCCTCGGCGCGCACGGCATGAGCGTCGTCACGGCCGTCACCGCGCAGAACTCCCTGGGTGTGCAGGGCTTTTGGGAGCTACCGGCGGACGCCGTGCGGGCCCAGTACCGCAGTGTCGTCGACGACATCGGCGTACAGGCCGTGAAGACCGGCATGCTCGCCTCGGCCGAACTCGTCGAGACGGTCGCGGAGTTGCTCGCGGGCACGGACGCGCCCGCCGTCGTCGACCCGGTCGGCGTCTCCAAGCACGGCGACTCTCTGCTCGCCGCGTCCGCCCTGGACTCGGTCCGCACGAAGCTGCTGCCGGCCGCCACCCTCGCCACGCCCAACCTCGACGAGGTGGCCCAGCTCACCGGCGTCGAGGTCACGTCGGAGGACGGCATGCGCCGCGCGGCCGCCGCCGTCCTCGCGTACGGACCGCAGTGGGTGCTCATCAAGGGCGGTCATCTGCGGGGTGACGCGGTGGACCTGCTCACCGACGGCTCCGAGGAGCATGTGCTGCGTGCCCCGCGCCACGACAACCGTCACACGCACGGCACCGGCTGCACCCTTGCCAGCGCCATCGCGGCGCAGCTCGCCAAGGGGCAGGACGTCCCGACGGCCGTGGCGGCGGCCAAGGAGTACGTGACGGGTGCGATCGCCGCGGGGTTCGCGCTCGGCGGCGGGATCGGGCCGGTGGATCACGGCTGGCGGTTCCGGGAGGCGTAGGCGTACGAGGGCTGCTTCACGCGGCCCTCACACGCCTGTGCGCGGGGCATACGAAAAAGCCGGCCCCCCGAAGGGGACCGGCAGTTTCAGCAACCAGCTAGGTGCCGCGCTGACGTCAGCGCGAGACCTTGCCGGCCTTGATGCACGAGGTGCAGGCGTTGAGGCGCTTCGGCGTCCCGCTCACCACGGCACGCACACGCTGGATGTTCGGGTTCCAGCGACGGGGCGTACGGCGGTGCGAGTGCGAGATGTTGTTGCCGAAGCCCGGCCCCTTGCCGCAGACGTCGCAGTTGGCAGCCACGGGTCACTCCAAAGACTTCAGATGCACTTACGGTTAATCCCGGCATGCCGAGATCAGTGCAATGATCGAAGTGGCGTTGCCAGGAGGAATGTCCCGATGAGTATCGGGCAACCGGAGCAGCATACAACGACTGCTTCGGTACAACGAAACTACCACGGCTCGCCCGGCCCCCGCCCCGGGCCCCGTGTTCACCCTCGGTCTACGCTGCGTCCATTCCGGATGGTCAAGGAGGCGAACAGGTGCCGCAGAACCTCGACGCGGTCGCGGTGCGCGCCTGGTGCCGACTGGCTCTGGACGCCCTCGGCAGGGCCCGCGAGGAGATCGACTCCATCAACGTCTACCCGGTCGCGGACGGGGACACCGGCACGAACCTGTATCTGACGGTGGAGTCGGCGTCCCAGGCGGTCGACGCGGCCTTCACGGGCCACGACCCGGCCCTGCCCTCACTGGCGGAGACCGTGCGCGCGATGGCGCACGGCGCCCTCATCGGGGCCCGCGGAAACTCGGGCACGATCCTTTCCCAGCTGTTCAGGGGCATGGCCCAGATCCTCGGCGGCCCGGAAGGCGACGAGCGCGCGGAGACCCATGACACGGATCACACCGCTCACGCCGATCAGACCGCTCACACCGATCAGACCGCTCACGCCGATCACGCCGACGGGCACGTCCTGGAGCTCGCCCTGCGCCGGGCAGCCGAGTCCGCGTACGAGGCGGTCGCGCACCCGGTGGAAGGCACCGTCCTGACGGTGGCGACCGCGGCGGCGAAGGCGGCGGGCGCCGCAGGCAGCACCGACTGCGGGACGGTGGCCAGGGCGGCGTACGACGGCGCCTGCGTGGCCCTGGACGCGACGCCGGGGCAGCTCGCCGTGCTGGGGCGCGCGGGAGTCGTGGACGCGGGCGGGCGCGGTCTCGTCGCCGTGCTGGGCGCTCTGGTGCGGGCCCTGTCCGGCGAGACGCTGTCGCACAAGGCCGCAGACGGCGGCCACGCGCGCGTGGAGGCCGCCGAGTGCGAGGAGCTGCCGACCGACGGCGGCGGACCGGCGTTCGAGGTGATCTACCTCCTGGAAGCCGACGACCGCGCGGTCGCACGGCTGCGCGCCCGGCTTGACCGGCTCGGCGACTCCCTCGTCGTGGTCGGCGGCGACGGGCTCTGGAACGTCCACGTCCATGTCGACGACGCGGGCGCGGCCGTCGAGGCGGGCGTGGAGGCCGGCCGCCCGCACCGCATCCGCATCACCCACTTCGGCGTGGGCGACGCGCACACCACCGCGCAGCCGCCCCGGGAGCGTACGCAGCGGGCCATCGTCGCCGTCGTGCCCGGCGAGGGCCTCGCCGGGCTCTACGCCGAGGCCGGGGCGACCACCGTGCCCACGCGCGTGGGGGAGCCTCCCGCGAGCGGCGAGCTCGTCGACGCCATCCGGCGGGCCCACGCGCGCGAAGTGGTACTGCTGCCCAACGACGCCGAGCTGCGCCACACCGCGGCCGCCGCGGCGGAACAGGCCAGGACCGAAGGCGTGCGCGTCGCCCTGATCCCCACCCGCTCCGCGGTCCAGGGCATCGCCGCCCTCGCCGTGCACGCGCCGGACCGCCGCTTCGACGAGGACGTCGTCGCCATGACGTCGGCGGCCGGCGCGACCCGCTACGGCGAACTGGCCGTCGCCGAGCGGCAGTCCTGGACCATGGCGGGCATCTGCCAGGCGGGCGACGTCCTCGGCCTGATCGACGGCGACGTCGCGGTGATCGGTTCGGAGGTCGCCCCCACCGCCGCCTCGGTCCTGGACCGCATGCTGTCGGCGGGCGGCGAGATGGTCACGCTCGTGCTCGGCGAATCCGTGCCCGACGCGGTCGCCGAGCGGCTGGAGAAGCACGTGCGCGACACGTACCTGGCCGTCGACACGGTCGTCTACCGCGGCGGCCGCCAGTCCGCGCTGATGCTGATCGGCGTCGAGTAGGCCCCGGCCAACCAGCAGTTCCGCGGGACCTGCGACGGATTGTCAGTGGCGTGGTGTGCAATGGATCTCGTGCCCGCGCTCGATGAACCCCTGAAGAAAGTGGTCGGACCCGCCACCGCGAAGGTGATGGCCGACCACCTCGACCTGCACACGGTCGGCGACCTCCTGCACCACTACCCGCGGCGGTATGCCGAGCGGGGCGAGCTCACCCGCCTCGCCGACCTCCCGCTGGACGAGCACGCCACGGTGGTCGCCCGGGTGGAGAGCGCACGCATCCTGAAGTTCAACGGCGGCCGCGGCCAGCGCCTCGAAGTCACCATCACCGACGGCAGCGGCCAGGTCCAGCTCGTCTTCTTCGGCCGTGGCATCCACAAGCCCCACAAGGACCTGCTCCCGGGCACCCGCGCGATGTTCGCGGGCAAGGTCTCGGTCTTCAACCGCAAGATGCAGCTGGCCCATCCCGCGTACGAGCTGCTGCGTGCCGACGGCGACCAGGTCGGCGAGGCCGTCGGCAACTGGGCCGGTGCCCTCCTGCCCATCTACCCGGCCACCGCCAAGCTGGAGTCCTGGAAGATCGCCAAGTCGGTCGACATGGTCCTGCCCAGCGCCCAGGAGGCCGTCGACCCGTTGCCGCCCTCCCTGCGCGACGGCCGCGCCCTCATCCCGCTCCCCGAAGCGCTCCTGAAGATCCACCGGCCGCACTCCAAGGCGGACATCGCCGCCGCCCGCGACCGCCTGAAGTGGGACGAGGCCTTCGTCCTCCAGGTAGCCCTCGCCAGGCGGCGGTACGCGGACGCGCAACTGCCCGCCGTGGCCCGCAGGCCCAAGCAGGGCGGCCTCCTCGACGCCTTCGACGCCAAACTGCCCTTCACCCTCACCGAGGGCCAGGAGAAGGTCTCCAAGGAGATCTTCGACGACCTCGCCACCGAACACCCGATGCACCGGCTCCTCCAGGGGGAGGTCGGTTCCGGGAAGACAATGGTGGCCCTGCGCGCCATGCTCGCCGTCGTGGACGCGGGCGGGCAGGCCGCGATGCTCGCGCCCACCGAAGTCCTCGCGCAGCAGCACCACCGCTCCATCGTCGAGATGATGGGCGAGCTGGCCGAGGGCGGCATGCTGGGCGGCGCCGAGCAGGCCACCAAGGTCACGCTGCTCACCGGGTCCATGGGGACCGCCGGCCGCCGCCAGGCCCTGCTCGACCTGGTCACCGGCGAGGCCGGCATCGTCATCGGCACCCACGCCCTGATCGAGGACAAGGTGCAGTTCCACGACCTCGGCCTGGTCGTCGTGGACGAACAGCACCGCTTCGGCGTGGAGCAGCGCGACGCCCTGCGCGGCAAGGGCAAGCAGCCCCCGCACCTGCTGGTCATGACGGCCACGCCCATTCCCCGCACGGTCGCGATGACGGTCTTCGGCGACTTGGAGACCTCCGTCCTGGACCAGCTCCCCGCCGGCCGCTCGCCGATCGCCAGCCATGTCGTGCCCGCCCAGGACAAGCCGCACTTCCTCGCCCGCGCGTGGGAGCGCGTGCGCGAAGAGGTGGAGAAGGGGCATCAGGCGTACGTGGTGTGCCCCCGCATCGGCGACGACATCGACGAACCGGCCGCCCCGAAGAAGGGCGCCAAGAAGAAGTCCGCCGAGGAGAAGGCCGAGGAGGCGGCCACCGCCGAGAAGCGGCCGCCGCTCGCCGTCCTGGAGGTCGCCGAGCAGCTCGCGCGCGGTCCCCTGAGCGGCCTGAAGGTGGAAGTCCTGCACGGGCGCATGCAGCCCGACGACAAGGACGCCGTGATGCGCCGCTTCGCCGCGGGCGAGACACAGATCCTGGTCGCGACGACGGTCATCGAGGTCGGGGTCAACGTCCCGAACGCCACCGCCATGGTGATCATGGACGCGGACCGCTTCGGCGTCTCCCAGCTGCACCAGCTCCGCGGCCGCGTCGGCCGCGGCTCCGCTCCTGGCCTCTGCCTCCTGGTCACCGACATGCCCGAGGCCAGCCCCGCCCGTGCCCGCCTCGGCGCCGTCGCCGCCACCCTCGACGGCTTCGAGCTCTCCCGCATCGACCTGGAGCAGCGCCGCGAGGGCGACGTGCTCGGCCAGGCCCAGTCCGGCGTCCGCTCCTCCTTGCGCATGCTCGCGGTCATCGACGACGAGGAGATCATCGCCGCCGCCCGCGAGGAGGCGGTCCAGGTCGTCGCCGCGGACCCGGACCTGGAGCGCCTGCCGGAGCTGCGCACCGCCCTCGACGCCCTGCTCGACGCCGAACGCGAGCAGTACCTCGACAAGGGGTGAAGCCCGTGCACGCCATATCGTGGAGGCAGCTCACCCATCGGCCAGAAGGAATCAGATGACCCGCGTGATCGCCGGTACGGCCGGCGGACGCCGTCTCGCCGTCCCGCCGGGCAACGGCACCCGCCCCACGTCCGACCGCGCGCGCGAGGGCCTCTTCTCCACCTGGCAGGCCCTCCAGGGCACGCTCGACGGGGCGCGTGTGCTCGACCTGTACGCGGGCTCCGGCGCCGTCGGCCTGGAGGCCCTCTCCCGGGGCGCGGCGCACACCCTGCTCGTCGAGGCCGACGCCAGAGCGGCCCGCACCATCAGGGAGAACGTGCGGGCGGTCGGTCTGCCCGGCGCCGAGGTGAGAGCGGGCAAAGCCGCCCAGATCGTCCAGCAAGGGGCGCCCTCCACCCCGTATGACCTGGTCTTCCTCGATCCGCCCTACGCAGTCACCGATGACGATCTTCGGGAGATACTGCTCACACTCCGCTCGGAGGGCTGGCTCACGGACGAAGCGCTCGTCACCGTTGAACGCAGTACAAGAGGCGGAGAATTCGGTTGGCCGGAGGGTTTTGAGCCCCTCAGGTCCCGTCGCTACGGCGAAGGGACGTTTTGGTACGGTCGCGCCGCCTCTACGTGCGACGACTCAGTGATCGCGCCATGACCGGACCGGAGAGCGAGGGACTCACGTTGCGCCGCGCCGTCTGTCCGGGGTCGTTCGACCCCATCACCAATGGACACCTCGACATCATCGCCCGCGCCTCCAAGCTGTACGACGTGGTGCACGTCGCGGTGATGATCAATCAGTCGAAGAAGGGCCTGTTCGAGATCGAGGAGCGGATAGAGCTGATCCGCCAGGTCACCGCCGACTTCGGCAACGTCGAGGTCGAGTCCTTCCACGGCCTCCTCGTCGACTTCTGCAAGCAGCGCGACATCCCCGCCATCGTGAAGGGCCTGCGCGCGGTCAGCGACTTCGACTACGAACTCCAGATGGCCCAGATGAACAACGGCCTCTCGGGTGTCGAGACCCTGTTCGTGCCCACCAACCCCACCTACAGTTTCCTCTCCTCCTCGCTGGTCAAGGAGGTCGCCGCCTGGGGCGGCGACGTGGCGCACCTGCTGCCGCCGGTGGTCCACGAGGCCCTGGTCGAACGCCTGGGCAAGAAGTGACCCCTCGGCCGACCCGGTGACAGCCCGTCATCCGGTGTCGGGTGGGCGTCCACTGGCCTTACAGTCGTCCCGTCCGTCTCCCAACCAGCTGTAGAGAGTGGCGAGCACACGGTGGACGTGCAGAAGAAGATCGACGAGATCGTCCAGGCGGTCGGCAGCGCCCGGTCCATGCCCATGTCGGCTTCGTGCGTGGTCAACCGCGCCGATCTGCTCTCGATGCTCGAAGAGGTGCGCCAGGCGCTGCCCGGCTCCCTCGCCCAGGCCCAGGAGCTGATCGGCGGCCGCGAGCAGCTGGTCGAGCAGGCCCGCCAGGAGGCGGAGCGGATCATCGAGAGCGCGCACGCCGAGCGCGGCTCCCTGATCTCCGACACGGAGGTCGCCCGCCGCTCGCAGGGTGAGGCCGACCGCATCCTCGCCGAGGCCCGCCAGGCCGCCGAGGAAGTCCGCGCCGAGGCCGACGACTACGTGGACGGCAAGCTCGCCAACTTCGAGGTCGTCCTCACCAAGACCCTCGGCTCGGTCGGCCGCGGCCGCGAGAAGCTCCTCGGCACCGGACCCGGCCTCGACGAGAACGGGTACGAGGACGAGGACGCCCCCGAGCGCAGCCACGACCCGGAGACCCTGCGCCGCAACGCCGACGCGTACGTCGACGCCAAGCTCGGCGCCTTCGAGGCGGTCCTCGCCAAGACCCTGGAGGCGGTCGGTCGCGGCCGTCAGACCCTGCACGGCCGGGCCCCCGCCGATGAGCTCGGCAGCCTCGGCGAGGGTGTCACCACGCAGGGGCACACCACCGACGCCGAGTACCTCGCGGACCTCGCCGCCCCGGCCCAGCAGCAGCCTCCCGCCCCGCAGCAGCCGCCCCAGGCCCCGCCGATCCCGGCCCAGCAGCCCTACGCGTCACAGCCGCCCCAGCAGCAGCCCGACCCGTACGGGTACCAGCAGCAGGACCAGTACGCGTACCAGCAGCCGTACGGCCAGCAGGACCCCTACGCGTATCAGGCCCAGCACCAGCACCAGGACCAGCAGCATCAGTACGGATACGCGCAGCAGGGCCGGCAAGGATACGAACAGCCCCAGCAGCCCCCGTACGAGGCGCCCCCGGCTCTGGAGGAGACCAGCCTCTTCGACACGACCATGATCAGTGCCGAGCAGCTGCGCCAGTACGAGCAGGGGCGGCAGTAGGGGCGTCGGCAGGGGCACCGGGCCGGATTGGGCCGAGAGCGAAAGGTCAAGTATCCTGGCTCTTCGGTCGCGCATACGTCCGCGACTCCGGCTGCCCGCCCACGTGGCACATGTGCCGCATCGGTGCGGCGGCCCTTCCTTTGGACTTCCAGGATTCGAAAGCAGGAAAAGCTCTGAGCACGCGCCTTGATCACCGAAACCCCCTCGTGTTCGACACACACGAGCTGGGTCGGCGTCCTGGTGCCATGCAGCGGCTGACCCGCGAGATCGAGGCGCCCGGCTCGCCGGCCCTCGGGATCGAAGGGGTCATCGGGGTGCCGCAGGGCGCCCCCGTCCAGCTGGAGATCCGCCTGGAGTCGGTCATGGAAGGGGTGCTTGTCACAGGCACCGCCCGTGCATCGGCCGAGGGGGAGTGCGTAAGGTGTCTGGAGCCGCTCGAGCTGGAGCTCGCAGCGGACTTCCAGGAGATGTTCTCGTACCCTGACGCCGACGACCGGGGCCGCGCAGCGGAACCGGCCGACGACGCCGAGGACGATGAGGACAGGCTCTTTCTCGAGGACGGCTTGTTCGACCTCGAGCCTGTGCTGCGTGATGCGGTGGTGCTCGCACTGCCGATGCAGCCGGTGTGCCAGGACGACTGTCCGGGCCTGTGCTCCCAGTGCGGGGTACGGCTCGCGGACGACCCGGACCACCACCATGACGCCGTCGACATCCGTTGGGCGGCACTGCAGGGACTCGCTGGCACCATCCAGGACGGCGAGAAGGACGAGATGAGCGGCGCCGAAGCGGAAGCGGGCGTCGACGAGAAGCAGGAGAAGTAGCCGTGGCTGTTCCGAAGCGGAAGATGTCGCGCAGCAACACGCGCCACCGCCGGTCGCAGTGGAAGGCTGCGGTCCCCACCCTGGTTTCGTGTGAGCGTTGCCAGGAGCCCAAGCAGCAGCACATCGCGTGCCCGAGCTGCGGCACCTACAACAAGCGCCAGGTCCTCGAGGTCTGAGCGGCTGGTGAGAGGCACCGTGTCTAGCCCCAAGAAGGCGGAAGACGCCAAGAAATTGGCGGAGACAACGGCCTCGTCCCACACGCTTCTGGAAGGGCGGCTCGGGTACAAGCTCGAGTCCGCCCTTCTGGTGCGTGCGCTGACCCACCGTTCGTACGCGTACGAGAACGGCGGCCTGCCGACGAACGAGCGTCTGGAGTTCCTCGGTGACTCCGTGCTCGGCCTCGTCGTCACGGACACGCTGTACCGCACCCACCCCGACCTGCCCGAAGGCCAACTGGCCAAGTTGCGGGCCGCGGTGGTCAATTCGCGTGCGCTGGCGGAGGTCAGCCGCGGCCTCGAACTCGGCTCCTTCATCCGGCTCGGCCGGGGCGAAGAGGGCACGGGAGGCCGGGACAAGGCATCCATCCTCGCCGACACCCTGGAAGCGGTGATCGGCGCGGTCTATCTGGACCAGGGTCTGGACGCGGCGGGCGAGCTGGTGCACCGGCTCTTCGACCCGCTGATCGAAAAGTCCTCGAACCTGGGCGCGGGCCTGGACTGGAAGACCAGTCTCCAGGAGCTCACCGCGACGGAGGGCCTCGGCGTACCCGAGTACCTCGTCACGGAGAGCGGCCCCGACCACGAGAAGACCTTTACTGCTGCCGCCCGCGTCGGAGGCGTCTCGTACGGCACCGGCACCGGCCGCAGCAAGAAGGAAGCGGAGCAGCAGGCCGCTGAGTCCGCGTGGCGCGCGATCCGCGCGGCCGCGGACGAGCGGTTGAAGGCGGCGGAGGCCGCTGTCGCTGCCGCGCAGTCCGAGGGGATCGCCGACGCCCCCTCGGCCTGACGGCCGTCTGTCCTTTGGTGCCGGTCACCCCTTCCGGGGGGGTGACCGGCACCGCCATTTCCTCCCCCGCGCGGCATTTGTCCCCGCGCTCCAGTCACCTGCCGCCCCCGACGTCTCCTCGGAGGAGAAATGCCCGAGCTGCCCGAAGTCGAAGTCGTCCGGCGCGGTCTTGAGCGGTGGGTCAGCGGGCGGGTCGTCGGGGACGTGCAGGTGCTGCATCCCCGTGCCGTGCGGCGGCATCTCGCGGGCGGCGAGGACTTCGGGGCCCGGCTGAAGGGGCACCGGATCGGGCTCGCGCGGCGGCGGGGCAAGTATCTGTGGCTGCCGCTCGCCGACTCCGGGCAGTCCGTCCTCGCCCACCTCGGCATGAGCGGCCAGCTCCTGGTGCAGCCGCACGACGCCCCGGACGAGAAGCATCTGCGGATCCGTGTGCGCTTCGACGACGTCCAGAGCACCGAGCTGCGCTTCGTGGACCAGCGGACCTTCGGCGGGCTCTCGCTGCACGACAACACCCCGGACGGGCTTCCGGACGTCATCGCGCACATCGCGCGCGACCCGCTGGACGACGCCTTCGACGACGCGGCCTTCCATCTCGCGCTGCGCCGGCGCCGTACGACGATCAAGCGGGCGCTGCTCGATCAGTCGCTGATCAGCGGCGTCGGCAACATCTACGCGGACGAGGCGCTGTGGCGCGCGCGGCTGCACTACGAGCGGCCCACCGCCACCTTCACCCGCCCCCGCACGGCCGAACTCCTCGGCCACGTGCGGGACGTGATGAACGCGGCCCTCGCCGTTGGAGGCACCAGCTTCGACAGTCTCTACGTCAACGTGAACGGCGAATCAGGCTACTTCGACCGGTCGTTGGACGCCTACGGCCGCGAGGGCGAGCCCTGCCGCCGCTGTGGCACGGCGATCCGCCGCCGTCCGTGGATGAACCGGTCCAGCTATTTCTGCCCGAGCTGTCAGCGGCCGCCGCGCGTCGCGTCGTAACGCTCCCGCGCCCTGAGCACGTCGTCCTGGCGGCTCTCCACGAAGCGGATCAGGGTCAGCAGCCGCTCGGCGATCTCCCGTCCCAGCGGGGTGAGTTGATAGTCCACGCGCGGCGGATTCGTCGGCTGCGCGTCACGCCGCACCAGGCCGTCGCGTTCCAGCGCGTGCAGGGTCTGGGAGAGCATCTTCTCGCTCACGCCGTCGACGCGGCGGCGCAGTTCGTTGAAGCGGAACGTGCCGTCGTGGAGCGCGCCGAGGGTGAGCGCCCCCCAGCGGCCCGTGACGTGCTCCAGCGTGCCGCGCGAGGGGCAGTGCCGCGAGAACACGTCGTACGCCATGTCCGTGGAATCCATGCAGACACCATACTCCGCACAGCGCACACCAGCGGATTGCGCTTACCGGCAGTTAGCGCTTCGGGTGTGGGTCAGAAGCCGAAGTCCTGCGTCCACCAGGGGCCGCCGGGGGCGAAGTGCGCGCCGACGCCCATGGTCTTGTAGTCGCAGTTGAGGATGTTGGCGCGGTGGCCGGGGCTGTTCATCCAGGACTCCATGACCGCCCGGGCGTCGGCCTGGCCGCGCGCGATGTTCTCGCCGCCCAGGTCCGGGATGCCCGCCTTCTCGGCGCGGTCCCACGGCGTCGCGCCGTCCGGATCGGTGTGGCCGAAGAAGTCGCGCTCCGCCATGTCCGCGCTGAACCGGCCGGCCAGCGCGGCGAGCCTGCTGTCGGCGGTCACCGGACGGCAACCGGCCTTGGCCCGCTCCTGGTTGACCAGCGTGAGCACCGCGGCCTCCGCCGCGCTCTCGTCGGACGGACTCTGCGCACTCGCCGGAGGGACCTTCGGCTTCTCCACGGGCGTACGTGAGGGACTCGGCGTCGACGGCACGGGGGCGTCGGGCTTCGGCGCCGATGACGACGGCTTCTCGGACGGCGTCTTCGACGGCGTCCTGGAGGACTTCGGAGCCGCCTCGGTCTTGGACGGAGTGGGCTTCGGGGACTCGGAACGGCCGGTGCCCCGGCTCGGGGACGGTTCACCGCGGTCGGTTTCGCCGCCCGAACCGCCTTGGGCGTCCACCTCGACGGGGGCGCTCGCGGAGCGCACCTCACCCGGCTCGCCGCCACCGTCCAGCCGGAAGCCGTCACCGCCGGGCAGCACCCCCGAGGCGACCGCGACGGCGCCCATCGCGACGGCCGCGGAGACACCGAGCAGGCCCGTGCGCACCGGAGTGAAGGCGCGGCCCTTGCGGCGGTGCGACACCGCCGCCCGGCCGGTCCCGGCCGGGTGCCGCGCAGGGGTGGCGGCTGCCTGCTCAGCGCCGGAGCGTCGGTGGCGTCCCATCTCCTGGCCCTTTCCGTTCTTTTCGATCTTTTGGATCGCTACGAGCTTTGTGATCTTTGCGATCAACTCTTTATGATCAATGCGACTCACCCATACGGGTGAGGTTTAGCGAAACGCGACTGTACGCGATGGCGTATGGGGGCGAAGTGCCCCCAGGGCAATTGGCCGGTTAGCGTGCACCCATGAACGAAGATGTACGACTCACCGCCTGGGTGCGCGGACGCGTGCAAGCCGTGGGTTTCCGCTGGTTCACGCGCGCCAAGGCGCTGGAGATCGGCGGCCTGAGTGGTTTTGCTCTCAATCTGGAGGACGGCCGCGTGCAAGTCGTCGCCGAAGGCCCCCGGGCCGGCTGCCAGGAACTGCTCGACTGGCTGCGTGAGGGCGACACACCCGGCCGCGTCGACGGTGTCACCGAGATCTGGGACACACCACGCGGCATATACGAGACGTTCGCCATCCGCTGACCGTGACCCGGACGTACGTCACCGGACGGGTTTCCGGGCGGCCCGTCCGGGTGCTCCAGGCAACTGCCCGGGGCGGGAAATACCTGGTGGTTGCCAAGAAGGGCTTGTCGTGGCAGGCTCCGCAGGTAAGGATGATCTCCACGCCCCCAGGGCCCCGAAGGAGTTGCCGCGCCGCCCGTTCCGAGGCCGCGCGCCCCCGGGTCGCCCGCCAATACGGGGCGTGATCGTGTTGACCGTCAAACTTTTTGGTGAGACTCTGGAAGCCCCGCGCACCTTAGCTGTTTGGCATGTGAGAACGGCCAGCAAGACCAGCAGAACAAAGAGTGCCAGACACCGCGGGTGCGATTCCCTCACGACCCACACCGCACCGCTTCGGTCGGTCACTCATTGTGGAGGACCATCCATCATGGCAAAGGCGCTTCTCGGTTACGTCGGCGGCAGCGACCCGCGACTCCTCGCCGAGATGCGACGGCTCCAGCAGCGCGTCCAGGACCTGGAATCCGAGCTCGTTCGGATCCAGGCGGAGAACGACGCGCTCGCGGCTGCCGCTTCTCACGAATCGCTCATGGAGAGCATCGACGTACCCCAGGCGGAGCCTGCGCTCACCTGACCACCATTTGATGATGTACGCACCAGGGCCTTCCTCCCGTGGAGGCGCCTCGCACTAGGCACGTGGTCAGGCTGTCCTGTCAGCCGCTGTCTCCAGATCTGCAAGGGACGCCGCCTCGGCGTCCCTTCTTTCTTGGCCCGGTTCGTCCCGGCGTACGCTGCTTTCTTTACCGTCTGATGTGCCCTGCACCTTCATCGGTGAAACGGCCAGTGAAAGGTAGAGTCCGACGGCGTGCATCTCAAGGCCCTGACCCTGCGCGGATTCAAGTCCTTCGCGTCGGCCACGACGCTGAAGTTCGAACCCGGCATCACCTGCGTCGTCGGACCGAACGGCTCCGGCAAGTCCAATGTCGTGGACGCCCTCAGCTGGGTCATGGGAGAGCAGGGCGCCAAGTCGCTGCGCGGCGGCAAGATGGAGGACGTCATCTTCGCCGGCACCACCGGGCGGCCCCCGCTCGGCCGCGCCGAGGTCTCCCTCACCATCGACAACTCCGACGGCGCCCTGCCCATCGAGTACGCCGAGGTCACCATCACGCGGATCATGTTCCGCAACGGCGGCAGCGAGTACCAGATCAACGGCGACACCTGCCGCCTCCTCGACATCCAGGAACTCCTCTCCGACTCCGGCATCGGCCGCGAGATGCACGTCATCGTCGGACAGGGCCAGCTCGACGGGGTGCTGCACGCCGACCCGATGGGGCGCCGCGCCTTCATCGAGGAGGCCGCGGGCGTCCTCAAGCACCGCAAGCGCAAAGAGAAGGCGCTGCGCAAGCTCGACGCCATGCGGGCCAATCTCGCGCGCGTCCAGGACCTCACCGACGAACTGCGGCGCCAGCTCAAGCCGCTCGGCCGGCAGGCCGCCGTGGCCCGCCGGGCCGCCGTCATCCAGGCCGACCTGCGCGACGCCCGCCTGCGCCTGCTCGCCGACGACCTCGTCCGGCTGCGCGAGGCGCTGAACGCGGAGGTCGCCGACGAGGCCGCCCTCAAGGAACGCAAGGAGCGCGCCGAGGCCGAGCTGAAGGCCGCCCTCCAGCGCGAGGCCCGGCTCGAAGAAGAGGTCCGCCGCCTCACCCCGCGGCTCCAGCGCGCCCAGCAGACCTGGTACGAACTCTCCCAACTCGCCGAGCGGGTGCGCGGCACCGTCTCGCTGGCCGACGCCCGGGTCAAGAGCGCCACCGCCGCGCCGCCCGAGGAGCGGCGTGGGCGCGACCCCGAGGACATGGAGCGCGAGGCCGCGCGGATCCGGGAGCAGGAGGCCGAGCTCGAAGCCGCCCTCGAAGCCGCCGAGCGCGCTCTGGAGGACACGGTGGCCCACCGGGCGGAGCTTGAGCGGCAGTTGACGGTCGAGGAGCGGCGGCTGAAGGACGTGGCCCGGGCCATCGCCGACCGCCGCGAAGGGCTCGCGCGTCTCGGCGGGCAGGTCAACGCGGCCCGTTCGCGCGCCGCCTCCGCCCAGGCCGAGATCGGCCGGCTGGCCCTCGCGCGGGACGAGGCCGCCGAGCGCGCGGTCGCCGCACAGGAGGAGTACGAGCAGCTCAAGGCCGAGGTCGACGGGCTCGACGCGGACGACGCGGAGCTGGGCGAGCGGCACGACGCGGCCAAGCGGGACCTCGCCGAGGCCGAGACCGCGCTCACCGCGGCGCGGGAGGAGGCGACCGCCGCCGAACGCAAGCGGGCCGCGGTCGCCGCCCGGCACGAGGCGCTCGCGCTCGGCCTGCGGCGCAAGGACGGCACCGGCGCCCTGCTCGCCGCCAGGGACCAGCTGACGGGGCTCCTCGGCCCGGCCGCCGAACTGCTCACCGTCGCTCCCGGGTACGAGGTGCCGGTCGCCGCCGCGCTCGGTGCCGGGGCCGACGCCATCGCGGTCAGCGGTCCGAGTACGGCCGCCGAGGCCATCCGGCTGCTGCGCAAGCAGGACGCGGGGCGCGCGGCGCTTGTGCTGGGCGGCGCCCCCGAGGACGTACGGCCGGCGCGTTCCGGTGGGCCGCCGTACGTCGCCGATCTCGTGCGGGGGCCCGATGAGCTGATGCCCGCGGTGCGGCGGCTGCTGCGCGGGTTCGTCGCCGTCGGAACGCTGGAGGACGCCGAGGACTTCGTCTACGCCCACCCGGAGCTGACCGCCGTCACCGCGGAGGGCGACCTGCTCGGGGCGCACTTCGCGCTGGGCGGGTCGGCCGGGGCGCCCAGCCTGCTGGAGGTGCAGGCTTCCGTGGACGAGGCCGCGGCGGAGCTCTCCGAACTGGCCTCGCGCTGTGAGGAGTTGGCGGGCCGACAGCACGGGGCGGCGGAGCGGCGCAAGGAATGCGCCGCACTCGTCGAGGAGTTGGGGGAGCGGCGCAGGGCCGCCGATCGGGAGAAGTCCTCCGTGGCACAGCAGTTGGGGCGGCTCGCCGGGCAGGCGCGGGGCGCGTCGGGCGAGGCCGAGCGGTCGGCGGCCGCGGCGGCCAAGGCACAGGAGGCGCTGGAGCGGGCGGTCGAGGAGGCCGAGGAGCTGGCGGAGCGGTTGGCCGTGGCCGAGGAGACCCCGGCGGAGGAGGAGCCCGACACCTCCGTGCGTGACCGCCTCGCCGCCGACGGGGCCAACGCCCGCCAGACCGAGATGGAGGCGCGGCTCCAGGCACGTACGCACGAGGAGCGCGTGAAGGCCCTCGCGGGCCGCGCCGACTCGCTCGACCGGGCCGCGCGCGCCGAACGCGAGGCACGCGCGCGTGCCGAACGGCGCAAGGCACGGCTGCGCCACGAGGCCGCCGTCGCGGAGGCCGTCGCCTCCGGTGGGCGGCAGCTGCTCGCCCACGTCGAGGTCTCCCTCGTACGCGCCGATGAGGAGCGCACCGCGGCCGAGCGCGCCAAGGAGGTGCGGGAGCGGGAGCTGGCGGCCGAGCGTGCCCGGGGACGCGGCCTGAAGGAAGAACTCGACAAGCTGACGGATTCAGTCCACCGCGGCGAGGTACTAGGTGCTGAGAAGCGGCTGCGGATCGAGCAGCTGGAGGCCAAGGCACTGGAGGAACTCGGTGTGGAACCGGCGGGGCTCGTGGCCGACTACGGCCCCGATCAGCCCGTGCCGCCCTCGCCCCCCGCCGAGGGCGAGGAGCTGCCGCAGGACCCGGAGCATCCGCGCAACAAGCCGGTGCCGTTCGTCCGCGGGGAGCAGGAGAAGCGGCTGAGGTCAGCCGAACGGGCGTATCAGCAGCTCGGGAAAGTGAACCCGCTGGCCCTTGAGGAGTTCGCGGCGCTGGAGGAACGCCACAAGTTCCTCAGCGAGCAACTCGAAGACCTGAAGAAGACCAGGTCCGACCTCCTCCAAGTGGTGAAGGAAGTCGACGAACGCGTCGAGCAGGTCTTCACCGAGGCCTACCGGGACACGGCCCGCGAGTTCGAGGGCGTCTTCTCGCGGTTGTTCCCCGGCGGCGAGGGGCGGCTCGTCCTGACCGACCCCGACAACATGCTCGCGACGGGCGTGGACGTCGAGGCCCGGCCGCCGGGCAAGAAGGTCAAGCGGCTCTCGCTGCTCTCGGGCGGTGAGCGCTCGCTCACGGCCGTGGCGCTGCTCGTCTCGATCTTCAAGGCGCGGCCCAGCCCGTTCTACGTGATGGACGAGGTCGAGGCCGCTCTCGACGACACGAACCTCCAGCGGCTGATCCGGATCATGCAGGAGCTCCAGGAGGCTTCACAGCTCATCGTGATCACCCACCAGAAGCGCACGATGGAGGTCGCGGACGCGCTGTACGGCGTGTCCATGCAGGGTGACGGCGTCTCGAAGGTGATCAGCCAGCGGCTGCGCTAGGCGCGGTGCGCTGTCACCCGCCGCGCCTTCAAGACTTGAACATGAGCGTCCTCACGGTGCCTAAAAATTCACAGCAGACCAACTATTGACTTCGAAACTTGAAGGCATAGTCTCTGCAACGTTGCTTTTACCTTCAGGTGGTGGGCGGCGTGAAGTTGTGCGCCACTTGAAGAGCTCGCCCCCACCCCCGGCAGTGCAGCCGGTGGCCCGAGGAGTACACGTGACCAGCACATCGCAGGCGCCGCAGTCCGGAGCCAGAGAGGCCCATCCGGACCATCTCGGCCATGTCATCTTCATTACGGCGGCCGCCGCGATGGGTGGCTTCCTCTTCGGCTACGACAGTTCGGTGATCAATGGCGCCACCGTCGCCATCCAGCACCGTTTCGACGTCGACGCCGACACGCTCGGCTGGATCATCGCGACCGCGCTGCTCGGCTGTGCCGTCGGTGCCGCCGTCGCCGGTCGCATCGCCGACCGCATCGGCCGCATCCGCTGCATGCAGATCGCCGCCGTGCTCTTCGCGGCCAGCGCCGTCGGCTCGGCCCTGCCCTTCGCGGCCTGGGACCTGACCATGTGGCGCCTGATCGGCGGCATCGGCATCGGCATGGCCTCGGTGATCGGCCCGGCGTACATCGCCGAGGTCGCGCCGCCCGCCTACCGCGGCCGCCTCGCCTCCTTCCAGCAGGCCGCCATCGTGATCGGCATCGCCGTCTCCCAGCTGGTCAACTGGGGCATCCTGAACATGGCCGACGGCAACCAGCGCGGCAAGCTGGCTGGCCTGGAGGCCTGGCAGTGGATGCTCGGCGTCATGGTCGTCCCCGCCCTGCTCTACGGGCTGCTCTCCTTCATCATCCCGGAGTCGCCGCGCTTCCTCGTCTCCGCCGGCCGGCACGCCGAGGCCAAGAAGGTCCTCGGCGAGGTCGAGGGCCACGCCATCGACCTGGACGCGCGCGTCGACGAGATCGAGCACGGTCTGCGCAGGGAGCACAAGCCGTCCTTCAAGGACCTGCTCGGCAAGGTCGGCTTCCTGCCGATCGTCTGGATCGGCATCGGGCTCTCGGTCTTCCAGCAGCTCGTCGGCATCAACGTGATCTTCTACTACTCGAACCAGCTGTGGCAGTCGATCGGCAAGGACCCCTCCAGCTCGTTCCTGTACTCGTTCGAGACGTCGATCGTGAACATCATCGGCACGGTCATCGCGATGATCTTCGTCGACCGCATCGGCCGCAAGCCGCTGGCGATCATTGGCTCGGCGGGCATGGCGGCCGCGCTCTTCACCATGGCCTGGGCGTTCTCGTACCGGACCGGCTCCGGTGACCACGTCTCGCTGCCGAACGCGCAGGGCCTGACCGCGATCATCGCCGCCAACGTCTTCGTGCTCTTCTTCGCCCTGTCCTGGGGTGTGGTCGTCTGGGTGCTGCTCGGCGAGATCTTCCCGAACCGGCTGCGCGCCGCCGCGCTCGGTGTGGCCGCCTCCGCGCAGTGGCTCGCCAACTTCGCGATCACCAAGACCTTCCCGAGCATGTCCGAGTGGTCGCTGACCGGCTCGTACATCGTCTACGGCGCCTTCGCCGCGATCTCGATCCCCTTCGTCATGAAGTTCGTCAAGGAGACGAAGGGCAAGGCCCTGGAGGAGATGGGCTAAACCCCGCTGCCCCTCCTCTTCAGGAAGCTGCCCCGGCTGAAGGACTCGTGCTCACTTGTCCTTGAGCCGGGGCAGTACGTTTTCGCAGAAGTGGTGCAGACTGCGCCAGCCCTCGTCCACGGGCATCCCGCCGGCGAGCGGATGCAGGATGAGGCCGCCGGTGCCGCCCTTCGCGTACGCCACGCACTCCTCCGGCGTCAGGACGCGGTAGATGCCCTCCGCGCGCAGTTCCTCGACCGTGGTGGCCGCCGACTTCACCGCCGAGCGGATGGCCCCCTTCGCCCGCGTCTGCCAGGAGGCGTAGGTGCGGGCCTCGTGCAGGAAGTGCGCGCCGTGCTCGGCCCAGGTGCGGTCGGGGTCGTCGGCGATGTGCAGGAGCGGGGTCTCGGCGGCGGGCATCATCGTCCAGCCCTCGGTGCCGTGCTCCGCGAGCTGCTCGGTGTAGTACGCCTCCAGCTCGGGCAGGTGCGCGCTCGGGAAGAACGGCAGGCCGAACCGGGCCGCGCGCCGGGCCGCCGCCTTCGACGAGCCGCCGACCAGCAGCAGCGGATGCGGCCGGCTGAACGGGCGGGGGGTGACGCGCACCGTGCGGCCGCGGAAGTCGAAGGGCTCGCCCGTCCAGGCCGCGAGCAGCGTCTCCAGAAGCTCGTCCTGGAGCTCACCGCGCCGCTTGAAGTCGACGCCCGCCCGCTCGTACTCCTCTGGCCGGTAGCCGATCCCCGCCACGGTGACCAGGCGGCCGCCGCTGAGCAGGTCGAGTACGGCGATGTCCTCGGCGAGCCGCAGCGGATCGTGCAGCGGGCCGATGATCGCGGACACCGTCACCGCGATGCGCCGCGTCGCGCCGAAGACCGCGCCGGCGAAGGCGAACGGGGAGGGCAGCCAGTTGTTCTCGGCGCCGTGGTGCTCCTCGGTCTGGACGGTGGAGATGCCGCGGTCGTCCGCGTACGTGGCCATCTCCAGGGCGGCCTTGTAGCGCTCGCTCAGCGAGGCGGGTGTGGCCGCGGGATCGACGAGGTTGAACCGTACGACTGTGGTGGGCATGGGAACGTCCCCCTTCACCGAGCGTGGGCGGCGAAGGGGGACGTTAGTTGACGTGATGTCAGATGGGTAGAGCGTGGCGGAAGTTGGCGGGTATCACCGCCTCCGCGGGCCCTCGGTCAGGCGGAGACCAGGTCCGGCTCGCCCTTGCCGGCCGCGTCCTTCTCGACGAGCGGGGTCTTCGGCAGCACCGCGTACAGCACGGCGGCGACGATGATCGTGGCCAGCCAGCCGAGGCCGTGGCGGCCGATCCAGGACGTGGCGAGCGGGCCGCTGAACCAGTCGACCTTGGTGAAGAGCAGGCCCACGACCAGGGCGATCGCCCACGCGGTCATGGCCTGCCAGGCGAAGCCCGCCTTGTACCAGTAGGCGCTGGTGCGCTTGGTGTCCATCAGGGCCTCGCCGTCGTACGTCTTGCGGCGCAGCATGTCGATGCCGAAGACGCCGATCCAGGCGGAGAACGCGACCGCGAGGAGCGTGAGGAAGGAGATGAACGAGCCCATGAAGCTCGTCGCCACGTTCATCAGGATGTAGCCGAAGATCAGGCTGATGATCGCGTTCACGCTGACCGCCCACGCGCGCGGGACCTTGATGCCGAGGGTCATCGCGGTGAAGCCGGCGGAGTACATCGACATCGAGTTGATCAGCAGCATGCCGACCAGGGCCATGATCAGGTACGGCACCGCGATCCACGTCGGGAGCAGCGAGCCGAGGAAGGAGACCGGGTCCTGCGCGGTGGAGAGCTTCGGCGCGGAGACCGCCATGACGGCGCCCATCAGGACCATCGGGACGACGACGATGGCGGCGCCGCCGACCGCGTGGCCGACCAGCGGCTTGTTCGAGGCGTTGCGCGGGAGGTAGCGGGTGAAGTCCGGGCCGGTGGGGACCCAGCTGATGCCGCCCGCGGCGATCGTGCCGACGCCCGCGACCATCATCGCCGTGGAGCCCGCGGGCTTGTCGAAGACGGCGGACCAGTCGGTCTCGGCGAGGAGGTAGACCAGCACGAGGACGCTGAACGCGCCGAAGGCGTACGTCGACCACGTGCTGCAGATGTGCAGGATCTTGCGGCCGAGGCCACTGATCAGGAACGTGCAGGCGACGAAGGCGACCAGCGTGACGACGGTCAGCCAGGTGCTCGACTCCACGTCGAAGCAGATGTTGAGGACCGTGATGATCGCGTACGCGCCCGTGACCGCGTTGATGGTCTCCCAGCCCCAGCGGGCGACCCAGATCAGCGCGCCCGGGAAGAGGTTGCCGCGCTGGCCGAAGACCGCGCGCGAGAGCGTCATGCCCGGCGAGCCGCCGCGCTTGCCGGCGATGGAGATCAGGCCGACCATGCCGTAGCTCAGCAGGGGCGAGACGAGGGCGACGACCAGGACCTGCCAGAAGTTCAGGCCGTTGGAGACGATCAGGCCCGCGCCCATGGTGAGCAGCAGGACGCTGATGTTGGCCGCCACCCAAGTGGGAAACAGCTCACGGGTCCTGCCCGTGCGCTCGGCGTCCGGGACGGGCTCAAGGCCACGTGTTTCGAGGGCGCCTTCGGTTTCGGCGGTGGTGCTGCTCATGGGGGTGGGTCCGTGCCTCTCGCTCGGCTCGCAACGTCGCGATCCGTCGGTGGGGGTGATCGCGATGGACTCTACGCGCGTTGATGCGGGGAGCTCCATCGTACTTTAATCCGAGTAGTGCCTTCTAGTGGCATATGTTCTTTGGAGGAAGACACAATCTGGGCCTCTGGAAGGGCCATGCCGGATACTGGGTGGGTTATGGAAATCGTCATCCTTGCTGTAGTCATCGCCGTGGTCGTGATCGGCGCGCTCGGCGGGCTCGTGATCGGCAGCCGCAAGAAGAAGCAGCTGCCCCCGCAGGCCCCGTCCAGTACGCCCACCATCACCGCCCCTCCCGCCGAACCGAAGGTCGGCGACGAGGCCGAGACGCCGCGCGACGAACCGCGCCGCACGATCGAGGAGGTGGACCTCCCGCTCGCCGAGCCCTCGGCGACCGCCCCCGTGGTGGTCGAGGAACCGGCCGCCCCGGAGATCGAGACCCCCGAGCCCACCGCCGGCCGCCTGGTCCGGCTGCGCGCCCGGCTCTCCCGCTCGCAGAACGCGCTCGGCAAGGGGCTGCTCACGCTGCTGTCCCGCGAGCACCTCGACGAGGACACCTGGGAGGAGATCGAGGACACGCTGCTCACGGCGGACGTCGGCGTCGCCCCCACCCAGGAGCTCGTGGAGCGACTGCGTGAGCGCGTGCGCGTGCTCGGCACCCGGACCCCGGACGAGCTGCGCACGCTGCTGCGCGAGGAGCTCATCGCGCTCCTCGGCACGGGCGCCGGCACGGACTTCGACCGCACCGTGAAGACCGAGTCCGGCCTGGAGACCCCGGGCATCGTGATGGTCGTCGGCGTCAACGGCACCGGCAAGACCACCACCACCGGCAAGCTCGCACGCGTCCTCGTCGCCGACGGCCGCTCGGTCGTCCTCGGCGCCGCCGACACCTTCCGCGCGGCCGCCGCCGACCAGCTCCAGACCTGGGGCGAGCGCGTCGGTGCCCGCACCGTCCGCGGCCCCGAGGGCGGCGACCCCGCGTCGATCGCGTACGACGCCGTCAAGGAAGGCATCGCCGAGGGCGCGGACGTCGTGCTCATCGACACCGCGGGCCGGCTGCACACCAAGACGGGCCTCATGGACGAGCTCGGCAAGGTCAAGCGCGTCGTCGAGAAGCACGCGCCGCTGGACGAGGTGCTGCTCGTCCTGGACGCCACGACCGGGCAGAACGGCCTCGTGCAGGCGCGGGTCTTCGCCGAGGTCGTCGACATCACGGGCATCGTCCTCACGAAGCTCGACGGCACCGCCAAGGGCGGCATCGTCGTCGCCGTCCAGCGCGAACTGGGCGTACCGGTCAAGCTCGTGGGCCTCGGCGAGGGCGCGGACGACCTGGCGCCGTTCGAGCCGGAGGCGTTCGTGGACGCGCTGATCGGCGACTAGCGCCGCCGGGGAGTCAGGTGCGTCGGCTGTCGCAGGCCCGTGGATTCGCCGCGGGCGCGTCGTGGCTGGTCGCGCAGTTCCCCGCGCCCCTTCGGGGCGCAACATCAGGGCCTCCTCGCATTGCGCAGTCGCGAGGGGGCCCTTCCCGCGTCTACGCCGGGGACCGGTGTGCCACGTACGCCAGGGTCCCGAGCAGGAGCCGGGCCTGCGGCGGGTCCGTCGCCGAGTCCAGGGCGGGGGAGCGGAGCCAGCGGACCGGGCCGAGGCCACCGCGGTCCGAGGGGGGTGCCGTGATGTGGTCGCCCGGGCCGAGGCCGTGGAGGTCCAGGGCGGCGTCGTCCCAGCCCATGCGGTAGAGCAGGCGGGGGAGTTCGGCGGCGGCGCCCGGGGCGACGAAGAACTGCGCGCGGCCGTCGGGCGTGACCGCCACCGGACCCAGGGGCAGACCCATCCGCTCCAGGCGGACCAGGGCACGCCGCCCCGCCGTCTCCGCCACCTCGATCACGTCGAAGGCGCGCCCCACCGGCAGCAGCACGGCCGCTCCGGGGAACTCGGCCCAGGCATCCGCCACTTCGTCGAGCGTGGCACCGGCCGGGATCTCGGGGGCGAAGCCCAGGGGGTGCGCGCCGGGGGCCGCGCAGTCGGTGGCGCCGCACGAGCAGGTACCGTCCAGGGCGCGGGCACCGGGCACCGCGTCCCACCCCCACAGTCCGGTGTACTCCGCCACCGCCGTACAGTCCGACGGGCGGCCGCGCCGCCTTGATGCGGTCCGGAGCTTGTCGGTCCCCCGGGTGCCGCCGATCGTGAAGCCCATGCCCCCTCCAACGGGTCGAGCGTGCCGCGGTTACGTGAGGGAATCGGAACGTGACCCTCTGCTCTTGAGACGGCGCTTGGAGGTCTCAGGGGTGGTGCGTCCGGCGACATGCGCCCCGGCGCACTCCTTTCCACCGCTTTCCGTCATCGCTGTCAAGTCAATCGCGTTGCGTAGTGCGGGAGTTCATTCGAAGGGGTGGCGAATGGTGGCGTTTCCGGGATCGCCCTCGCGGGAGCGGTGATCGTAGGATTACTTTGCGTACACGACCCCGGGATTTCGACTTCCCATGGGTATGCCGGAGGCAAGTCGGTTTCCTGTTCGACGGGTGGCATTCTCCGGACGGACAGCCGCAAGAGGCGGCATTCTGTTAGGGCTTGGCGTAGGAAGCGCACAGCGTGACGGCGCACAGGTGGCTTGAAGGATGGGGGCGTTCCAGTGGGCGGCAGTGGCGGAAGCGGAGCGAACGCTGAGAAGCGCCCCAATGAGATGCTCACGTCCTGGTTCGTGCGCAGCGGCTGGTCCAAGGGCGAGCTGGCCCGGCAGGTGAACCGTAGGGCACGCCAGTTGGGCGCCCACCACATCTCCACGGACACCTCCCGCGTGCGCCGCTGGCTGGACGGCGAGAATCCGCGCGAGCCGATCCCGCGCATCCTCTCCGAGCTGTTCTCCGAGCGGTTCGGCTGCGTCGTCGCCATCGAGGACCTCGGCCTGCGCGCCGCGCACCGCACACCCGCCTCCTCCGGGGTCGACCTGCCCTGGACCGGGCCCCAGACCGTGGCGCTCATCAGCGAGTTCTCGCGCAGCGACCTGATGCTCGCCCGCCGGGGCTTCCTCGGCACCTCGCTCGCGCTCTCCGCAGGACCCGCCCTCATCGAGCCCATGCAGCGCTGGCTGGTGCCCTCGCCGTCGACGCCTCGCGAGGAGCCCGAGCCCGCCGCGATGCGCCGCCCGGCGCGCCTGTCCAAGCCGGAGCTCGACCTCCTGGAGTCCACCACGGTGATGTTCCGCCAGTGGGACGCCCAGTGCGGGGGAGGGCTCCGGCGCAAGGCCGTCGTCGGGCAGCTGCACGAGGTGACGGACCTGCTCCAGGAGCCCCAGCCGGAAGCCACCGCCAAGCGCCTCTTCAAGGTCGCGGGCGAGCTGGCCGAGCTGGCCGGCTGGATGAGCTACGACGTGGGTCTGCAGCCCACCGCCCAGAAGTACTTCGTCCTCGCCCTGCACGCCGCGAAGGAGGCGGGCGAGAAGCCCCTCGGGTCGTACATCCTCTCCAGCATGAGCCGCCAGATGATCCACCTCGGCCGGCCCGACGACGCGCTCGAACTGATCCACCTCGCGCAGTACGGCAGCCGGGACTGCGCCAGCCCCCGCACCCAGGCCATGCTGTATGCGATGGAGGCCCGCGCGTACGCCGGAATGGGCCAGCCCGGCAAGTGCAAGCGGGCCGTGCGGATGGCCGAGGACACCTTCGCCGACGCCGAGGAGTTCGACGAGCCCGAGCCGGACTGGATCCGCTTCTTCTCCGAGGCCGAGCTGAACGGCGAGAACGCCCACTCGTACCGCGATTTGGCCTACGTGGCCGGGCGCAGCCCCACCTATGCCTCGCTCGCCGAGCCCGTCATGGACCGCGCCGTGGAGCTCTTCGAGACCGACGCCGAGCACCAGCGTTCGTACGCCCTGAACCTCATCGGCAAGGCCACCGTCCACCTGCTCCAGCGCGAGCCCGAGCAGAGCACGGTGCTTGCCGGGCAGGCCCTCGACATCGCCAAGAAGGTCCGCTCCGAGCGGGTCAATACGCGCCTGCGCAAGACCGTCGACACCGCAGTGCGGGACTTCGGCGACGTCGCCGAGGTGGTGGAGATCACCGAGCGGCTCGCCATCGAGATGCCGGAGACCGCGGAGGCGGTCTGAAGCCCGGCACGACCGGCCCCGGTCGCGGCGCGACCATCCCGAACAGCCCGACTCGGCTCCCCCTACGCCAGTCAGCCGGATGGCCGCCGCGGCCGGTTCGTACGCCCCGGGCAGGGTAGGAAACCGCGCCCCGCGCCACCCGGCAGTTCATGGCCGCGTAACACGCACGACCTCTTCGTCACTGCGGTGAAACACCGAGGGGCGCCCGCCGAAACCGCGCTGCGCCAATCTCTTGGCGCATAACCGGCCCACAGCCCCGCCTCTCCAGGAGCACGGGCCCCCTCGGCACCGCACAGGCTTCGCCCGCACGGGCCGCATACGACGACGAGGAGACGCCGATGCCCCCAGGCATCACGATCGCCGCAGACGCCCCCGAGCTGTCTGCCGCCAACACCGGGTTCATGCTCATCTGTTCCGCCCTGGTGATGCTCATGACGCCGGGACTCGCCTTCTTCTACGGAGGCATGGTCCGCGTCAAGAGCACCCTGAACATGCTGATGATGAGCTTCATCAGCCTCGGGATCGTCACCATCCTCTGGGTGCTGTACGGCTTCTCCGTCGCGTTCGGCACCGACCACGGCAGCCTCTTCGGGTGGAACGGCGACTACGTCGGGCTCAGCGGCCTCGGCATCAACCAGCTCTGGGACGGCTACACCATCCCGGTCTACGTCTTCGCCGTCTTCCAGCTGATGTTCGCCGTCATCACGCCCGCGCTGATCAGCGGCGCCCTCGCGGACCGCGTGAAGTTCACCGCCTGGGCGCTCTTCGTCGCCCTGTGGGCCACGGTCGTGTACTTCCCCGTCGCGCACTGGGTGTGGGGCACCGGCGGCTGGGCCTTCGAGCTCGGCGTCATCGACTTCGCGGGCGGCACGGCCGTCCACATCAACGCCGGAGCCGCGGCGCTCGGCGTCATCCTCGTCATCGGCAAGCGCGTCGGCTTCAAGAAGGACCCGATGCGGCCCCACTCGCTGCCGCTCGTGATGCTCGGCGCGGCCCTGCTGTGGTTCGGCTGGTTCGGCTTCAACGCCGGATCGTGGCTCGGCAACGACGACGGCGTCGGCGCGCTGATGTTCGTCAACACCCAGGTCGCCACCGCCGCCGCCATGCTCGCCTGGCTCATCTACGAGAAGATCCGCCACGGCGCCTTCACCACGCTGGGCGCGGCCTCAGGCGCCGTCGCAGGACTCGTCGCCATCACCCCGGCAGGCGGCTCCTGCTCGCCGCTCGGCGCCATCGCCATCGGCGCGATCGCCGGTGTGTTGTGCGCGATGGCTGTCGGGTTGAAGTTCCGGTTCGGTTTTGATGACTCGCTCGACGTGGTCGGCGTCCACCTGGTCGGCGGCATCGCGGGATCGGTCCTCGTAGGCTTCTTCGCCACCGGTGGCGGCCAGTCGAAGGCCCAGGGCCTCTTCTATGGCGGTGGCCTGGAGCAGCTGTGGAAGCAGCTCGCCGGTGTCGGCGCCGTCCTCGCGTACTCCCTGGTCGCCTCCGCGATCCTCGCCCTCCTGATCGACAAGACGATCGGGATGCGGGTTAGCGAGGATGACGAGGTCTTGGGCATCGACCAGGTCGAACACGCGGAAACGGCCTACGACTTCAGCGGCGCGGGCGGTGGTACGGCGCCGCGTACGGCGGCCGTCCCGGGCCCTGTGGTGGACGGCACTCAGGTACAGCGGAACAAGAAGGTGGACGCATGAAGCTCATCACCGCGGTCGTCAAGCCGCACCGGCTCGACGAGATCAAGGAGGCGCTGCAAGCCTTCGGTGTCCAGGGCCTGACGGTCACCGAGGCCAGCGGATACGGACGCCAGCGCGGGCACACCGAGGTCTACCGGGGCGCCGAGTACACGGTGGATCTCGTGCCGAAGATCCGCATCGAGGTGCTGGTGGAGGATGACGACGCCGAGCAGGTCGTCGAGGTCGTGGTGAAGGCCGCGCGCACCGGCAAGATCGGGGACGGCAAGGTCTGGAGCGTTCCGGTCGACACGGCCGTGCGGGTGCGTACGGGGGAGCGCGGGCCCGACGCGTTGTGAGCGGCGGGCTTTGACAGGGGGCTGGGCTGAACTGAGCGGAACGGACAGGAGCTGCCGGGTGACGAGTGTGGGCGTACGAACCGAAGCGGAAGACACCGGACCCAGCGGCTACGCGGCGGCCCGGCTGCGGCTCCTCCAAGAGGAGTCGCGGTCCGGGCCGCCGCGCCGTTCCGCCCTCTCCGAACTGACGGACGACTGGCTGGCCGGGCTCTTCCGGGCGGGTGCCGAGAAGCTGCCCCGTGGCGTCGCGCTCGTCGCGGTGGGCGGGTACGGACGTGGCGAGCTGTCGCCGCGCAGCGACCTCGATCTGCTGCTGCTGCACGACGGGAGCGCGGACCCCGCGGAGGTGGCCGCCCTCGCCGACCGCCTCTGGTACCCCGTCTGGGACCTCGGCCTCGCCCTCGACCACTCCGTGCGCACCCCGGCGGAGGCGCGCAAGACCGCCGGGGAGGACCTCAAGGTGCACCTCGGGCTGCTCGACGCGCGGCACGTCGCCGGGGACCTCGGGATGACCGCGGGGCTGCGCACCGCCGTCCTCGCCGACTGGCGCAACCAGGCCCCGAAGCGGCTGCCGGAGCTGCGTGAGCTGTGCGAGGAACGGGCGGTGCGGCACGGTGAGCTGGGCCACCTCCTCGAACCCGACCTGAAGGAGGCCAGGGGCGGCCTGCGCGACGCCACGGCGCTGCGGGCCGTCGCCGCGTCCTGGCTGGCGGACGCGCCGCGCGAAGGCCTCGCCGATGCCCGGCGGCGGCTGCTCGACGTCCGCGACGCGCTGCACCTCACCACCGGGCGGGCCACCGACCGGCTCGCCCTGCAAGAACAGGACCAGGTGGCGGCCGCGCTCGGCCTGCTGGACGCCGACACCTTGCTCCGGCAGGTGTACGAATCCGCTCGCGTCATCTCCTACGCCGGTGACGTCACCTGGCGCGAGGTCGGCCGCGTCCTGCGGGCCCGGTCCGTGCGGCCACGGCTGCGGGCCATGCTCGGCGGGCGGGGCGCGGCGGCCGAGCGGACGCCGCTGGCCGAGGGGGTCGTCGAGCAGGAGGGGGAGGCCGTGCTCGCCCGCGCCGCCCGGCCCGAACGCGATCCCGTCCTGCCGCTGCGGGCCGCCGCGGCCGCCGCGCAGGCCGGGCTCCCGCTCTCGCTGCACGCCGTGCGGCGGCTGGCCGCGGTGGGGCGGCCGCTGCCCACTCCGTGGCCCGCCGAGGCCCGCGAGCAGCTCGTGACGCTGCTCGGCGCGGGGCCGCCGACCGTCGAGGTGTGGGAGGCGATGGAGGCGGAGGGCCTCATCACGCGGCTCCTGCCGGACTGGGAGCGGGTGCGGTGCCGGCCGCAGCGCAACGCCGTCCATACGTGGACCGTCGACCGGCACCTCGTGGAGACGGCGGTACGGGCCGCCGCGCTGACCCGGCGGGTGGGCCGGCCCGACCTGCTGCTGGTGGCCGCGCTGCTGCACGACATCGGCAAGGGGTGGCCCGGGGACCACTCGGTGGCCGGGGAGATCATCGCGCGGGACGTCGCGGCGCGGGTCGGCTTCGACCCCGGTGACGTGGCCGTCGTCGCCCGTCTCGTACGGCACCATCTGCTGCTGGTGGAGACGGCCACGCGGCGTGACCTCGACGATCCGGCGACGGTGCGGGGGGTCGCCGAGGCCGTCGGGTCCGTGGGGACGCTGGAGCTGCTGCACGCGCTGACCGAGGCGGACGCCCTGGCCACCGGGCCCGCGGCCTGGTCGGCGTGGCGGGGGGCGCTCGTCGGCGATCTGGTGAAACGGGTGGCGGCGTCGTTGTCGGGGGATGAGCCGGAGTCCGGCTCCTCCTCGGAAGGGGCGGCGCCCACGGCCGAGCAGGAGCGGTTGGCGGTGGAGGCGTTCCGTACGGGTGGGCCGGTGGTGGCGTTGCGGGCGGAGGAGCCCGTGGGTGAGCCGGAGCCGCTCGGGGTGGAACTGCTCGTCGCCGTGCCGGAGCGGGCGGGGGTGCTGCCCGCCGTGGCCGGGGTCCTCGCGCTGCACCGGCTCACGGTGCGTACGGCGGAGCTGCGGGAGGTGTCGTTGCCGCCGGGGATCGAGGGGGCGGCGGGCTCGGTCCTGCTGCTGGACTGGCGGGTGGCGGCGGAGTACGGGTCGTTGCCGCAGGCGGCGCGGTTGCGGGCCGATCTGGTGCGGGCGCTGGACGGGTCCCTGGACATCGCCGGGCGGCTGGCCGAGCGGGACGCCGCGTATCCCCGTCGACGGGGGACGGTGGCGCCGCCGCCGCGGGTGACGGTGGCGTCGGCGGGGTCACGGCTCGCCACGGTCATCGAGGTGCGGGCCCAGGATGCGCCGGGGTTGTTGCATCGGATCGGGCGGGCGTTGGAGGGGGCGGGGGTGGTGGTGCGGAGTGCGCATGTGTCGACGTGGGGGGCGAATGCGGTGGATGCGTTCTATGTGACTGGGGGGGATGGGGGGCCGTTGGTGGGGGAGCGGGCGGTGGGGGTGGCTCGGGAGGTGGAGGAGGTGTTGGGGGTGGGGGAGTAGGGCGGGGGTCAGGGCCCGGCGGGTGGGGCGCCTGGGGTGCGTCTGTGGGGGCGGGGCCGTGGGGGTATGTCCGTGCTCGCCATCTTGGCGCGGGGCCTTTGCTGCTTCGCTCGCCCTGATGACCACCACTGTGCTCCGCGCGCACATACCCCCACGTCCCCTCGGGAGCGCGAGCGACTGCGGACCGTCGTTGGCTCGTGCCCTCCCTCGGACGCGCTCGCGGCTGCGGGCCGTCGTGGGCTCGTGTCCTCCCTCCGGCGCGTGGACGACTGTGGGCCATCGTCGGCTCACGCCTTCCCTCGGACGCGCTCGCGACTGCGGGCCCTCGTCGGCTCATGTCTTCCCTCGGGCGCGTGGATGACTGCGGGCCGTCATCGGCGCACGCCCTCCCTCGGGCCGACTGGCGCCTGCGGGCCCGTCGTCGGCTTGTATTGCTTCCTCGGCCGCGCGCGAACAGCTGCGGGCCGTCATCGGCCCCTGTTCCCCTGTTCCCTGTTCCTCTGTTCCCCTCGGGGTCGTATTCGACTGCGGGTGGTGCCCCGCCTTTCCCTGCCCCTACCTCGGCGTCTCGACGCCGAGTAACGGGCGGGTGGGTGGGAGACATCCGGCGCGGAGCGGCGGGGTAGGGGATACCGCCGGGTACTCGGGGCGCCGCGGGGTGCGCGAGCCCGGCCTGCTCCTAGCTCGGCGTCTCGACGCCGGGTTATGGGCGGGTGGGTGGGAGACGTCCGGCGCGGAGCGGCGGGGTAGGGGAGGCCGCCGGGTGCCCCGGGGGCATGGAGAAGCGACCGCAGCCCCAGGCACTGGCGCGCGGCAGATACTCTGGAAGGCGACCTGTCAGCCCGCCCCCAGACCTGAGGATTCGCGACCGCCGTGTTCGATACTCTCTCCGACCGCCTCGCAGCGACATTCAAGAACCTCCGGGGCAAGGGCCGCCTGTCCGAGGCGGACATCGACGCCACGGCGCGCGAGATCCGCATCGCCCTGCTCGAGGCGGACGTGGCCCTGCCCGTCGTACGCGCCTTCATCAAGCAGATCAAGGAGCGCGCGGCCGGCGCCGAGGTCTCCCAGGCCCTCAACCCCGCCCAGCAGGTCATCAAGATCGTCAACGAGGAGCTCATCGGCATCCTGGGCGGCGAGACCCGGCGCCTGCGCTTCGCGAAGACGGGCCCGACCGTCATCATGCTCGCGGGTCTCCAGGGCGCCGGTAAGACGACCCTCGCCGGAAAGCTCGGCCTCTGGCTGAAGGGGCAGGGCCACTCCCCGCTCCTGGTGGCCTGTGACCTCCAGCGCCCCAACGCCGTCAACCAGCTGAGCGTCGTCGCCGAGCGCGCCGGCGTCGGCGTGTACGCCCCCGAGCCGGGCAACGGCGTGGGCGACCCGGTGCAGGTCGCCAAGGACTCCATCGAGTTCGCGAAGACCAAGCAGTACGACGTGGTCATCGTCGACACCGCCGGCCGCCTCGGCATCGACCAGGAGCTCATGCGGCAGGCCGCGGACATCCGCGACGCGGTCAGCCCGGACGAGGTCCTCTTCGTCGTCGACGCCATGATCGGTCAGGACGCCGTCAACACGGCGGAGTCCTTCCGCGACGGCGTCGGTTTCGACGGTGTCGTCCTGTCGAAGCTCGACGGTGACGCCCGCGGTGGTGCCGCGCTCTCCATCGCGCAGGTCACCGGCCGCCAGATCATGTTCGCCTCCAACGGCGAGAAGCTGGACGACTTCGACGCGTTCCACCCGGACCGCATGGCGTCCCGCATCCTCGGCATGGGCGACATGCTCACGCTCATCGAGAAGGCCGAGCAGACCTTCTCCCAGCAAGAGGCCGAGAAGATGGCCTCCAAGCTGGCGAGCAGCAAGGGCAAGGACTTCACGCTCGACGACTTCCTGGCCCAGATGGAGCAGGTCAGGAAGATGGGCAGCATCAGCAAGCTGCTCGGCATGATGCCCGGCATGGGGCAGATCAAGGACCAGATCAACAACATCGACGAGCGCGACGTCGACCGCACCGCCGCCATCATCAAGTCCATGACGCCCGCCGAGCGTCAGGAGCCGACGATCATCAACGGCTCCCGGCGCGCCCGTATCGCCAAGGGCTCCGGCGTCGAGGTCAGCGCGGTGAAGAACCTCGTCGAGCGGTTCTTCGAGGCCCGGAAGATGATGTCCCGCATGGCCCAGGGTGGCGGCATGCCGGGTATGCCCGGGATGCCGGGCATGGGCGGTGGCGCCGGCAAGCAGAAGAAGAAGCAGAAGCAGGCCAAGGGCAAGCGCCGCTCCGGCAACCCGATGAAGCGCAAGCAGGAGGAGCTGGAGGCGGCCACGCGCCGCGAGCAGGCCGGCCAGGACGGCGGCGCCTTCGGCCTCCCGGGTGGACAGGCCGCGCAGAACTTCGAGCTGCCGGACGAGTTCAAGAAGTTCATGGGCTGAGGCAGGCAGGTCGCCCGGCGCGGTCTGGGTCTCGTACGACATCTGGGGCGTCCCTCTGAAGAGGGGCGCCCCAGGCGTCTTCCGGGTGAACCGGCGCGGGTGCCGTGGTGTGTTTCGTGACGTAACGTCCGGATATGAGCAACCCTGTGCCGCCGCGCCGGGCGCCCGATCAGCCATGGCGCTCCGAGGGCGCGCCCCCGCCCGCTCCGACGCCGCCTCCGAAGAAGAGGATGCCGGGCGGCTGGGGCGGGCTGATCCTGACAGCTCTGATCGTCTACCTCATCGCCAACCTCGTGCTCTCCTTCTTCAACGAGGGCGACGAGCCGACCATCTCGTACACCGAGTTCAGCAAGCAGGTCGACGCCGGGAACGTCTCGAAGATCTACTCCAAGGGCGACGCGATCCAGGGGCAGCTCAAGAAGGAGCGGGACAAGCCGGGCGACGAGAAGGGGACGTACACCAAGTTCACCACCCAGCGGCCCGCCTTCGCCGACGACAAGCTCTGGGACGACCTGACCGAGCACGGCGTCACCGTCACCGCCGAGCCCGTCGTGCAGGAGCGCAGTTTCCTCTCCAACCTGCTCATCTCGCTCGCCCCGATGCTGCTCCTCGTGGTGCTGTGGATCTTCATCGCCCGGCGCATGAGCGCGGGTATGGGCGGTGGCGGCATGCTCGGGCGCAAGACTCCGCCCAAGCCGGTCGAACTGGAGCCCGGGGCGAAGCGGACCACGTTCGAGGACGTGGCCGGGATCGACGAGGTGGAGGGCGAGCTCAATGACGTCGTCGACTTCCTGAAGAACCCGGACGACTACCGCACGATGGGCGCCAAGATGCCGCGCGGCGTGCTGCTCGCCGGACCGCCCGGCACGGGCAAGACGCTGCTCGCGCGCGCCGTCGCGGGCGAGGCCGGTGTGCCCTTCTTCTCGGCATCCGCCTCGGAGTTCATCGAGATGATCGTGGGCGTCGGTGCCTCGCGCGTACGGGAACTCTTCACCGAGGCCCGCAAGGTCGCCCCGTCGATCATCTTCATCGACGAGATCGACACCATCGGGCGCGCCCGGGGCGGCGGCAGCGGCATGGGCGGCCACGACGAGCGCGAGCAGACCCTGAACCAGATCCTCACCGAGATGGACGGTTTCTCCGGAGCCGAGGGCGTCATCGTCCTCGCCGCCACCAACCGTGCCGACGTGCTCGACCCCGCCCTCACCCGGCCCGGCCGCTTCGACCGCGTCGTCAACGTCTCCCCGCCGGACCGCGGCGGGCGCGAGGCCATCCTCCGGATCCATACGCGCGCCATCCCACTGGCCGACGACGTCGACCTCGCGCACGTCGCCCGTACGACACCGGGCATGACCGGCGCCGAACTCGCCAACCTCGCCAACGAAGCCGCCCTGATCGCCGTCAAGCGCAAACAGAAGACGGTCACGCAGTCCGACCTCTCCGAAGCCATGGAGAAGGTCCAGCTCGGTGCCGAGCGGCCGCTGGTCATGCCGGAGGAGGAGCGGCGGCGCACGGCGTACCACGAGAGCGGCCACGCCCTGCTCGGCATGCTCCAGCCCGGCGCCGACCCGGTCCGCAAGATCACGATCGTGCCGCGCGGCCGTGCCCTGGGCGTCACGCTGTCGACCCCGGACTCCGACAAGTACGCGTACACGGAGGAGTATCTCCGCGGCCGCATCATCGGCGCCCTTGGCGGCATGGCCGCTGAACACGTCGTCTACGGAGTCGTCACCACCGGCGCCGAGAACGACCTGGAACAGGTCACCAACATCGCCCGCGGCATGGTCGGCCGCTGGGGCATGAGTGAACTCGTGGGGCGCCTGTCGGCCCTGCCGAGCGACGCCCAGCAGGCGTACGGACTGTCGGCCGCCCCGCAGACGCTGGATGTGATCGACGGCGAGATGCGGCGGATCGTCGACGAGTGCTACGAGAACGCCTGCCGCCAACTGCGCGACCACCGGGACCAACTGGACGCCCTGGCCGCGGCACTGCTGGCGAACGAGACCCTGGAGGAGGCCGAGGCCTACCGCGTCGCCGGGGTCGTACGGAAGGCCGCGGGGTCCCACTGACCAGGCGAGGCCCGCGGGTTCAGCGGGGCGCCGCGGGATCAGGGACCGCTTTGAGCCGTGCTGCGGCGACCGGGTGAACGGTCCCCTCCCGCGCAACCTCCGCCCGCGCGCGCCGGTTGAACCCCGCGCGCCCACCGGTCCTGAGCGGCGCCCCGAACCGACGCGTGCCTGAACTCCCGCCGTGCTGGGCGCGACAGACGTTCCTCTCCCCGGGAGGTTGTGCATGTACGACATCAAGGCAACGCCATCGGAGCGGGCCATCGCCGTGGTCGGCGCGGCATGTCGCCTTCCGGGCGGCATCCATGACCTGGATCAGCTCTGGGACGCACTGCGACAGGGCCGCGACCTGGTCGGTGGGGTTCCCGACGACCGGTTCGAATCCTCCCGGTTCGTCGACACCGCGATGCCGCGCCCCGGCAAGAGCTACACCGCCGCGGGCGCCTTCCTCGACGACGTCACCGGCTTCGACGCCGCCTACTTCGGCATCGCCCCGAAGGAGGCGAGCCGGATGGACCCCCAGCACCGTCTGCTGATGGAGCTGGCCGTGGAGGCGCTGGACGACGCGGGCATCGCCCCCGAGCGCCTGGCGGGCACCGACGCGGCGGTCTACGTAGGGGTGTCGGACACCTCGTACGGCGGCCTGCAGATGATGACGCCGGAGACGATCAACGCCTACACCATGTCCGGCGGCGCCTCCTCGATCGCCGCCAACCGGCTCTCCCACTACTTCGATCTGCGCGGACCGAGCATGGCGGTGGACACCGCGTGCTCCTCGTCCCTGGTGGCCCTGGACCGGGCTTGTCGCACCCTGCTCGACGGCAGCAGCCGCGTGGTGCTCTCCGCCGGCGTGAACGTACTGCTCAGCCCGTACCACTACGTGGGGTTCTCGCAGGCGGCCATGTTGTCGCCGAGCGGCAGGTGCGCCTCCTTCTCGGCCGCGGCCGACGGGTTCGTACGCGCGGAAGGCGGCGGTCTGGTCGTCTTGAAGAAGCTGGCGGACGGCGACCGGATCCACGGAGTCGTCCTCGCGAGCGCCTCCAACAGCGACGGCAGGACGATGGGACTCGCGCTGCCCAACCCGGACGCACAGGAAGACCTGCTGCGATCGGTGTACGACCACGCGGGCGTCTCCCCCGACGAACTCGTCTACCTGGAAGCGCACGGCACGGGAACCCTGGTCGGCGACCCTCTGGAGTGCCGGGCCATCGGAGGCGCCCTGGGGCGCCGCCGCACCACCGGTGTGCTGCCGATCGGCTCCGTCAAGACCAACATCGGGCACCTGGAGCCTGCTTCCGGGATCGCCGGTCTGCTGAAGGCCCTGCTCGTCCTGCGGCACCGGACGATCCCGCCGTCGCTGCACGCCTCCCCGCCCAACCCCGACATCGACTTCGCGGCGCTGAACCTGCTGACCGCCGACGACACGATGCCGCTCGGCCCCGTAGAGCGTCCCGTCGTCGGCGTCAACTCCTTCGGCTTCGGCGGCTCCAACGCCCACGTCGTGCTCACCGCGGCCCCCGCCATGTCGGGTCCCCGGCGCGAGGATCCCCGCCCCCGCCCCACCGCGCAGGATGTGCGGGCGCTCCCGGTCATGGTCTCGGCCCGTACCCCCAAGGCGCTGGCCGAGGCCGCCACGCGGATGGCGGACCGGCTCGCCGCGGCCACCGCGCAGGAGTTCTACGACATCGCCTACACCACCTGCCTGCGCCGCGGCGCCCACCCGCACCGTGCGGTCGTCCTGGCCGGACCGCGAACCGCCGCCCAGCGGCTGCGGGCACTCGGCGGTCCGACACCGCCCGCCGACGGGAAGGCCCCCTCCGGGACGGCGTCGAGCGCCGACGCGGCGGACCAGCCGCCGTTCATCCCGCCGCCGCGTGAGGCGGACGAGCAGGGCCGCGCTGTCGCCACCGCCTCCCAGGCCGTGTCCCGGGGGCGTATCGCGTTCGTCTTCTCCGGCAACGGCTCGCAGTGGCCCGGCATGGCGGCCGACCTCCTGGCCGAAAGCACCGTCTTCCGGGAGGCCGTCGCGGACGTGGACGCGGCGCTCGCGCCCCGGCTGGGCTGGTCGGTCACCGACGAGCTGTCGGCACCGGCCCAACGCTCACGGTCGGCGCTGACCGATGTGGCCCAACCCCTGCTGTTCGCGGTCCAGATCGGCCTGGTGCGGATGCTCCAGGCGCAGGGAATCACCCCTCACGGCGTGCTCGGCCACAGCGTGGGAGAGGTCGCCGCCGCCCATGTCGCCGGCGCCCTGGACCTGGCACAGGCCGCCCACGTGATCGTCGAGCGCAGCCGCACCCAGGCCACCACCGCAGGGACGGGCCGGATGGCGGCCGTGGCGCTCTCCGCGGACGAGGCGGCCAAGGAAGCTGCCGTCTTCCCCGGGGTCGAAGTGGCGGCGGTGAACAGCGGCCAGGACGTGACCGTGGCGGGCCCCACCGACGTCTTGCGGGCCTTCCTGGCCGAGCTGGCCCGCAAGGGAGTCGCCTGCAAGGAGCTGGACCTCGACCACGCCTTCCACAGCGCGGCGATGGACCCGATCGAGCGACCAATGCGCCGAGGGCTGTCCGAACTGCGGCCCACCACCGCCCAGTTGCCGATGTTCTCCTCCGTGACCGGCGACCGGATCGAGGGCTCAGGCCTGGACGGGGCCTACTGGTGGCGCAACGTACGGGAACCCGTCCGCTTCGCCGACGCCACGCAGAAGGCGCTGGAGGACGGCGCCGACGTCTTCGTGGAGATCGGCCCGCACCCCGTCCTCCGCGCCTACCTGCACCGCGTCGCCCACTCCCGCACGCGGCACCCGGTCGCCGTGACGCCCACCCTGCGCCGTGACGTGTCGGGGTCCGACGCCATGGACCACGCCGTGGCCACGCTCATGGCCCAGGGCGCCGAGCTGCGATGGGACGTTCACTTCCCGCGCCCGGGCCGCGTGGTGGACCTCCCTGCCTACCCCTGGCAGCGCGAGCGCCACTGGAACGGGACGCCGCAGACCTGGCTGCGCACCAGCGGCTCCGGGCGCCTGGACCACCCGCTGCTCGGCGAGCGGCTGCCCTCCCCTGTTCCTACCTGGGAGGGGGCCATCGAGCCCGCGCTGACCCCCTGGCTCGCCGACCACCGCCTCGCGGGCTCGGTGGTGGTACCGGCGACGGCCTACGTCGAGATGGCGATGGCTGCCGGGCGGCTCACCCTCGACGGCCCGGCGGAAGTCGACTGCCTGGAGATCACCCGCCCGCTGCTCGTGCCCTGGGCGGACGCCGGCAGCGTACGCGTCCAGCTGGCCGTCACACCGGACGACGGCCTGGTGAGCATCACCAGCACCGACACGCGGGCCGCCCGGCCCCGCGCGCACGTACGGGCCAGGGTGAGGGCGCTGCTCGGCCGGACGCCCGCGGACGTCGACCTCGCCACCGTCCGGGCACGCTGCCCACGGGTCGTGGACGGCGCGCGGCACTACGACACGGTGGGCCGCGCCGGTCTCCAGTACGGCCCCGCCTTCCAGGTACTGCGCGAACTGCGCGTCGGAGACGGCGAGGTGCTGGCCACGTACCTGCACGAGGCCCCGAGCCAGGAGTACGAGGCGCACCCCGCCCTGCTGGACGGTGCCTTGCAGGCGGGCGCACCGCTGATCGGCGCGGCCGTGGAGGACGGCACGGTCTTCCTGCCCGCCGCCGTGGGGTCCGCCCGCGTGTGGCGCGCGCCCGCCACCCGCGGCTGGGTCCACGTCCGCCGGCGGTCCCTCTCGACGGCCGAGACCTGCTGGGACATCGTGGTGACCGACGACGACGGCCGGGTCTGCGTCGAACTGCTCCGCTGCCGACTGCGCAAGCTGGCCGGCGCTCACCGCACCGCCCTGACCACCCACCACACCACGATGCGCGCCGCGCCCGACCCCGGACCCTGGTCTGGCGACGACGGGCCACCGGTCAACCCCCGGCAGATCGCCTCGGCCGCCGCCGACCGCATCGCCGCCTGCCGCGCCGACTGGCACGACGCCGACTACGACCGCTTCATCGCGCTCTTCAAGAAGGCCGCCGCCCATCGGTACGCCGCCGCCGTCGCCGCCCTCGTGCCGGACCCGGGGGCCGCGTTCGGCATCGACGACCTGGTCAGTGCCGGGATGGAGCCGAAGCGCGTGCCGTTCGCCGAGACGATGTGCCCCGAGATGATCCGCCACGGCCTGGCCGAGGAAGCCGGGGAGGGGCGGCTGCGGCTGACCCGGTCGCGGTTCGAGGGCACGGAACTCCTGCGCGAACTGTCCCTGGAATTCCCGCGGTACTCCACCGAGTGCCGGCTGGCCATCAGCCGTACGCAGGACTGTCTGGCCCCCGACAGAGGCGACCCGACGGACCGGGCGGCATCCGGCAGGAGCCTCACGGACCTCGCGGACCTCGAACAGCTTTACGACACCGCCGTCATCAGCCGCTTCCACAACCGTCTCGCGCAGGCACTCCTGCGCGAGACCGTACGGGCCTGGCCGGCGGACCGGCCCCTGCGGGTGCTGGAAGTGGGCGCCGGCACGGGTGGCATGGCGGCCGCCGTGCTCCCCCTCCTGCCCGCCGAGCGCACCCACTACGTCTACACCGACGTCTCAGCCGCGTTCCTCGGCCGCGCCGAACGCCGCTTCGCCGCCTACGACTTCGTGACCTACCGCGCCTTCGACCTGGACGCCGACCCGGCCGGACAGGGGCTGCCCGAGGCGGGGTTCGACGTGGTGATCGCCGCCAACGCCCTGCACACCGCCAAGGACCTCGAAGCCGCCGTGGGCCGCGTCGCGAGCCTCCTGACCCCCGGCGGCATGCTCCTGGTCCTCGAAAGTCACGACACGCACGTCCTGTCCCCCTACTTCGGCACCGTGGACGCCTTCTGGGACCACACCGACCACGACGAGCGCCCCGGCTCACCGCTGCTGCCCGGGGAGCGCTGGCCGGAAGTGCTGACCAGGTGCGGCTTCGTCGACGTCGTGCGCACCGGCGACGACACCCCTGCCTGCCGCGACGACTTCTCCGTGCTCCTCGCCGCCACCCCCCCGCCGTGCCGTCGCCCCGCCCGCGCTGCCGACCGCCCCGGCCGGCCGCCACCGCGTCATCGCCGCCGAGACGGCCGGTGAACTCGCCCTGGCCCGGGCTGTCGCCGACCTCCTGCCACCGGCCGCGGACGGTGCCCGCGCCTCCGTGTACGCGCTGGACGAGGGCACGGTCGACTGGGCACGCGTCCTTGGGGACGAGGGCGCCGACGTGTGCGTACTCCTCGGCGACGCACCCGGCGTCGAACCGGCCGGGGCGGTGGCGCTCACCACCCGGCGCGCGGCACTCATGCGTGCGCTCTGCGAGGCGTGCGCGGCTCTCGACGGCGCCTCCCGGGCCTCGCTGACGATGGTGACCCGGCCCAGCGGCGCCCTGCCGCACCCGGAGCGGGCCGAGGCGACCCATGACGCGGCGGTCTGGGGCATCGCCCGCACCCTCGCCAACGAGGAACCCCGCCTGTCCCTCCGCGCCGTCTCACTGGACCGTTCCGGAGGGAGGGGCACCGACGCGCACCGGGTGGCCCGCGAACTGCTGGCCGAAGACGCCGAGACCGAAGTGGTGCTCACCGCGGGCGGTGGCCGGTTCGTCCCCCGCGAGCGAGAGCTGCCCGCCGCTCGTACGGAGGCGACGGCCGGGGGAGAGACTTCCTTCGGGCTGGAGGTGCGCTCCCCCGGACTCTCCTACCAACTGGCATGGGTCGAGAACACCCCCCTGCCCGCCGGGCCCGGCCAGGTGTCCATGGCCGTACGGGCCGCGGCGCTGAACTACCGCGACATGATGCAGGCGGTCGGCCTGCTGCCGGCCGAGGCGATCGAAGGGACGTACACGGAGGGCGGCCTCGGCCTGGAGTGCGCCGGGGTGGTGACGGCCGTCGGGCCCGACGTGACCGGCTTCCGGCCGGGCGACCGGGTGTACGGCCTGGCGCCGGCGTCGCTCGCCTCCCACACCCTGACCGCCGCCCAGGCCCTCGGACACATGCCCGAGGGAATGAGCTTCACCGAGGCCGCGACCCTTCCGGTCGTCTTCTCCACCGTCCACTACAGCCTCGACCACCTGGCGCGGCTCAGCGCCGGGGAGACGGTCCTGGTGCACGGCGGCGCCGGCGGCATCGGCCTCGCCGTCCTCCAGTACGCCCACCGGTGCGGTGCCCGGGTGATCGCCACCGCGGGCACGCCCGCCAAGCGGGAACTGCTGCGCATTCTGGGGGCCGAGCACGTCCTGGACTCCCGCAGCCTGGACTTCGCCGTCCGCGTCATGGAGGTCACAGACGGGCGCGGGGTCGACGTCGTGGTCAACTCCCTGGCCGGTGAGGCCATCACGCGCGGTCTGGAGCTGCTGTGCCCGGGCGGCCGGTTCATCGAGCTGGGCAAGCGCGACATCTACGAGAACAAGCCCCTGCTGCTGCGGCCCTTCCGCAACAACATCAGCTTCTTCGGAGTCGACCTCACCACGCTGGCCTTCGACCCCGACCGTGGAGCCAGGCTCTTCGCGGACGTGACCGAACGCGTACGCGACAGGTCGTACCGCCCGCTGCCCCACAGCGTGTACCCCGCGGCCCGCGTGTCCGATGCGTTCCAGCTCATGCAGCACTCCCGCCACGTCGGAAAGGTCGTCGTGACGATGGACCCGCTGGACGAGCCGGTGCCCGTCGAGCGGCGGACGCAGGCGCCCTCCCTGGACGCCGGCGGGACCTACCTGGTGACGGGCGGCCTGAGCGGATTCGGTGCCGCGACCGCCGCGTGGCTCGCCGAACGGGGCGCACGGCACCTGGCGCTGATGAGCCGGCGCGGCGACGCGTCACCCGAGGCCGGGACGGTGCTGGCCCGGCTCGCCGAACGCGGCGTGCGGGCCACCGCGTACGCGGCCGACGTCACCGACACCTCCGCCGTTCGAGAGGTCCTCGCACGCATCGACTCCGGGAGCCACCCGCTTCGCGGAGTCGTCCACTGCGCGATGCACCTGGAGGACGACCTGTTGACCGAACTCACCGACGAACGGTTCGCCGCCGCCCTCGCTCCGAAGGTGGCTGGCGCGGCCGTCCTCGACCAGCTGCTGGGCGACCGGGAACTGGACCTGTTCCTCCTGTACTCCTCCGGCACAGCCTTCATCGGCAACGTCCGCCAGGCCAACTACGTGGCCGCCAACCTCTGGCTGGAGGCCCTCGCGCGCCGCCGCCGGCGGTCGGGCGCCGCCGGGCAGGCGATCGCCTGGGGCGCCATCGGCGAGACCGGGTACGTCGCCCGCACCGGCCTGACCGGAGCGCTCACCTCGGTGGGCATCGAACCCGTCCCGCCGCGCGAGGCCTTCGCGGCCGCCGAGCCGCTGGCCGCACAGGGCCCCGAGGTGGTCGGCGTCGGGCGCTACAACTGGGCCCGGCTGCGCAACTTCCTGCCGGCCCTCGCGGCGCCCCGCTGCGCGACGCTGCTCCCCGAGTACATGGACGGGGCCGACCACTCACGCGAGGAGATCATGGCGGCGCTGGCGGCCATGGAGCCGCAGGACGCGGTACGCGCCGTCGCCGAGACGCTCGCGCGCCTGCTGGCCGGAGTGCTGCACATGGACGAACAGGACCTCGATCACGACCGCCGGCTCGACGAGTACGGACTGGATTCCCTCATGCTCGCCGAGATGCTGGTGTCCCTGCGCACCCGGTTCGACATCGACATCCCGCCGCTGGAGTTGCTGCGCAGTGGCGGGACCATCACCGACATCTCCCACCTGGTGCTGCTGCGCCTCGGTCTGACGGACAGCCCGTCAGCGGCGGCCGGAAGCGCCGAGCCAGCCGAAGCGGATTCCGTCTCCATGGTGTGAGGCGGGCCCGGAGGGCCACCTTCCAGAAGTGCTTCGCCGGCGGCCTCGATCACGTCGAACTGAACCACGTCGAACTGAACCACCGTGCGCCCCGCGCTACGGCGTACGCGCGATCAAGTACCGGAAGACGTTCGGCATCCACACCGTCCCGTCGTGCCGCCGGTGCGGATGCAGCGCCTCCGTCAGCTCCTTGTCGACCTGGGCCTTGTCCGTCGCGCCCACCGCCGCGTCGAACAGGCCCGTCGAGAGCAGCCCCCGGACCGCGCTCTCCACATCCGCGTACCCGAACGGGCAGGCGACGCGGCCGGAGCCGTCCGGCTTGAGGCCCGCACGCTGGGCCACCTCCTCCAGGTCGTCGCGCAGGGCGGGGCGCCAACTGCCCGCGCTGCGCATCGGATCGGCGAGCTTGGTCGCCACCCTCAGGACCATGGACGTGGCGCAACGCTCCGGAGGCCCCCATCCGACGAGCACCACCGGGGTGCCCCGGTCGGTGAGCGGAGCCGCCGTCTCCAAGAGGCTGGAGAGTCCTTCGGAGTCGCCCGCCATGCAGCCGATCGGCTGGAACGCGGTGACGAGGTTGTACGCGGGCGCGTCCGGGCCCGCCGCGTCCGCGGGGCCCCCTTCGACGAGCCTCGCCCCGCCTGCCGCGCCTGCCGCCGCCTCCGGCGCGGAGTCCGGCGACAGCCGCTTCCGCGCCAGCGCCAGCCGCTCGGGCGCCGACGGCTCGACACCGGTCACCGCGGCGCCCCGGGAAGCCGCCATCAGCAGGGCGAGGCCGGATCCGCAGCCGAGACCGAGCAGCCGGGTGCCGTCACCCACGTCGAGCCGTTCGTACACCGCTTCGAAGAGCGGGACCAGCATCCGTTCCTGGATCTCCGCCCAGTCACGCGCGCGTGCACCGAGGTCCACACGGGGCGCAGTGCCCGCGCGAGGGAGGTGCGACTGCACGAGTGTTGGTGTCATCGAAAGCGCCCCAATCCGCCGAGAGTAAATGCCGTGCCGTAATCAACGGTTCGTCCGCCCCCGTGCAGTGCGCTCGCACTCCCCCGTATGCCAGAGAACTCCGCATCCGTCGTGGCGTCCAGGGGTTGTGGGCCAATGCTTTGCGTGCCACCGCCGTGCGCCCCCCCGGCAGAAACGGATTCACGTACGGTGTCTGGTCGCGGAGGGCGGGGCGGTGCCGGACGCGGATGAGGCCCCGGGTAACGTCGCTGCCGCGGGTCAGTCCTACCGAGGAACGCGGTTCCGGCGGCGGGCGCCCGTTTTCGTCTCGTACGCGGGTAGAGGCAACACAAGCCCCGGCGTGAGGGCTTTCTCTACGCGCCGGGGCGTACGCGCCGCTACGTACCGGCTTGATGCGAGCTGCGAGGCTTCTCCGCAGATCAGCGCACCCGCCCTCGTCCGGACGCATCAATGGCAACTGACGGGTACGTGCAAATTATTTGGGATGCCCCGGAATGGAACCCCCAGGGCACCCGGCTCGTTGTCACGACGTGAGCACGACACCACCTGTTCTCGCCGCAGAGCTGGCACAGGCGTGGGCCGACATTCAGCGGCACCACCCCGAGCTGCCCGACCTTGCCGCGCCCGAATCCCTGATCGGAGAGTCGTCGTCCGCGTGTGGCGCCGAGCTCTCCTTCGAGCGACTGCTTCACGAAGCAGTCCATGGCATCGCCGCCTCGCGCGGCGTACGCGACACCTCACGCGCCGGCCGATATCACAACCGCCGATTCCTCGCGATCGCCGAGGAGCTGGGCCTGGACCATCCGGAGGAGCCGCATCCGAGCAGCGGCTTCTCGCTGGTCACGCTCAACCCCGAGGCCAAGAGGCGGTACCGCCCGACGATCGAACGGCTGCAGCGTGCCCTCAAGGCGCACACCGCGGCGACCACCGCGGACACCGCCCGCAGCTTCCGGGGCCCGGCCGCCCGGCACGGCTCCTCCGGAGGAGGCGTACGCGTGAAGGCCGTCTGCGACTGCGGGCGCAACGTCCGCGTCGTCCCGTCCGTGCTCGCCCAGGCGCCCATCATGTGCGGCGGCTGCGGCAAGCCCTTCCGTATCCCGGAGGCGATCGGCGCGGGCGTGGGCTGAGCAGCACCGGGGCGCCCGAACCGGGGTGCGGGTGCCCCGGCGGCGTATGGCACAATGGCTAGCTGTACTCGACAGCCGCATAGGACCCCTCTCTCCTCCGGCTGACGCGTCCATCGGGCACTCGAGTACCGCAACCCCACGCGGCATCACCCTTGTGCCCACCCACGTCAAGACCAGGAGACACCACTTCCGTGGCAGTCAAGATCAAGCTGAAGCGTCTGGGCAAGATCCGTTCGCCTCACTACCGCATCGTCGTCGCCGACTCCCGTACCCGCCGTGACGGCCGGGCCATCGAGGAGATCGGCCTGTACCACCCGGTGCAGAACCCCTCGCGCATCGAGGTCAACTCGGAGCGTGCCCAGTACTGGCTGTCCGTCGGCGCCCAGCCGACCGAGCCGGTCATGGCGATCCTCAAGCTCACCGGCGACTGGCAGAAGCACAAGGGCCTGCCGGCCCCGGCGCCGCTGAAGGTCGCGGAGCCCAAGGACAAGCGCGCCGCGTTCGAGGCCTTCACCAAGGGTCTCGAGGGCGACGACGTCAAGGGTGAGGCCATCACTCAGAAGGCCAAGAAGGCTGACAAGAAGGCGGACGAGGCTGCTGACGCGGCCGCGTCCACCGAGTCCACCGAGGCCTGAGCATGCTCGAGGAGGCTCTCGAGCACCTCGTGAAGGGCATCGTCGACAACCCCGACGACGTGCAGGTGGCCTCGCGCAACCTGCGTCGCGGGCGCGTCCTCGAGGTCCGGGTTCACCCCGACGACCTCGGCAAGGTGATCGGTCGCAACGGCCGCACCGCGCGCGCTCTGCGCACCGTCGTGGGCGCCATCGGCGGCCGCGGTGTCCGCGTCGACCTCGTCGACGTGGACCAGGTTCGCTGAACCGGGTTCACAGAACCACAGCAGCACCGGCTCGGGCCGGGGAGGGCTTCAGGGCCCTCCCCGGCCCGTAGTCGTCTGCGGAGCACTTCCGCGGGCGCACGGAGCCGTAGGCACACGACAGGAGAGAACGCAGTGCAGTTGGTAGTCGCTCGGATCGGCCGCGCCCACGGCATCAAGGGCGAGGTCACCGTGGAGGTACGCACCGACGAGCCCGAGCTGCGGCTCGGCCCCGGCGCCGTGCTCGCCACCGACCCCGCGTCGGTGGGCCCGCTGACCATCGAGACCGGCCGCGTGCACAGCGGCCGCCTCCTGCTGCGCTTCGAGGGCGTGCGCGACCGCACCGGCGCCGAGGCGCTGCGCAACACCCTGCTCATCGCGGAGGTCGACCCCGAGGAGCTCCCGGAGGACCCCGACGAGTACTACGACCACCAGCTGATGGATCTCGACGTGGTCACCAAGGACGGCACCGAGGTCGGCCGCATCACGGAGATCTCGCACCTGCCCTCACAGGACCTGTTCATCGTGGAGCGGCCCGACGGCGGCGAGGTCATGATCCCCTTCGTCGAGGAGATCGTCACCGAGATCGACCTGGAGGAGCAGCGCGCGGTCATCGACCCCCCGCCCGGCCTCATCGACGACCGCGCGGAGATCGCGTCCGCCCGTGACGCCGAGGGCGAGTCGGCACCGGAGGGCGAGTCGGCACCGGAGGACAAGGCGTAATGCGGCTCGACGTCGTCACGATCTTCCCCGAGTACCTGGAGCCCCTGAACGTCTCGCTCGTCGGCAAGGCACGCGCGCGTGGCCGGCTCGACGTGCGGGTGCACGACCTCAGGGAGTGGACCTACGACCGCCACAACACGGTCGACGACACCCCCTACGGCGGCGGCCCCGGCATGGTCATGAAGACCGAGCCCTGGGGCGCGGCCCTCGACGACGTACTCGCCGAAGGGTACGAGTCAGGGGCCCACGGGCCCGCCCTGGTCGTCCCGACGCCCAGCGGGCGCCCCTTCACCCAGGAACTCGCCGTCGAGCTCTCCGAGCGCCCCTGGCTGGTCTTCACGCCCGCGCGCTACGAGGGCATCGACCGCCGTGTCACGGACGAGTACGCCACCCGCCTGCCGGTGTACGAGGTGTCCATCGGCGACTACGTCCTCGCGGGCGGGGAAGCGGCCGTCCTCGTCATCACGGAGGCGGTGGCCCGGCTGCTGCCCGGCGTCCTCGGCAACGCCGAGTCCCACCAGGACGACTCCTTCGCGCCCGGCGCCATGGCCAACCTGCTCGAAGGCCCCGTCTACACCAAGCCCCCCCAGTGGCGCGGTCACGGCATCCCGGACGTCCTGCTCAGCGGCCACCACGGCAAGATCGCCCGCTGGCGGCGGGACGAGGCGCTGCGCCGCACCACCCGCAACAGACCCGATCTCATCGAACGTTGCGACCCCAAGGCCTTCGACAAGAAGGACCGCGAGATGCTCTCGATCCTGGGGTGGCGGCCGGGGCCCGACGGCCGATTTGGGCGAGACCCCGAGGCCGTGGAAGAATAGGCCGCTGCTGTACGTCCAGCGTGCGCCCCTGCCACAGGGGGATCGACCGGAGTTCCCCGCATACGCGGGAATGGTCCAGACGCCCGCCCGACGCGATCAGCTACCGAATCCTCATCACCACGTTCCGCTGATGACCTGTGGCATCAGTGAAGAAAGCAGACGATCATGGCCAACCTGCTCGACTCCCTCGACAGCGCGTCGCTGCGCGACGACATCCCGGCCTTCCGCCCGGGTGACACCGTCAACGTCCACGTCCGCGTCATCGAGGGCAACCGCTCCCGCGTGCAGCAGTTCAAGGGCGTAGTCATCCGTCGCCAGGGTGCCGGTGTGCGCGAGACCTTCACGGTCCGCAAGGTCTCCTTCTCCGTCGGCGTCGAGCGCACCTTCCCGGTGCACACCCCGATCGTCGAGAAGATCGAGCTCGTCACCCGCGGTGACGTGCGTCGCGCGAAGCTGTACTACCTCCGTGAGCTGCGCGGCAAGGCCGCGAAGATCAAGGAGAAGCGCGAGAGCTGAGCTCCCGCACGGGTCCGCGGCGGGGCCGGATAGCATCTGGCCCCGATGGACACCGAAGCACAGCACCCGGAGCGCGACCGCTCCTCCCCACCCTCCGACTCCGGAGACGTCCCGCACGTCGCCGAAGCCGGCGAGGAGACGGAGGAACGGTCGCGCTCCGTTTTCATGTCGCTCGTCTCCCGGCTGCCGGGCGGCGGCTTCACGCTCACGTTCCTGCTGTGCGTGGCGGCACTGCTCGTCGTCGGCACCTTCGTGGTGCAGCCCTTCCAGATTCCGAGCGGCTCCATGGAGCCCGCGTTCCGGGTCGGGGACCGGGTACTCGTCAACAAGTTGGCGTACCGTTTCGGTTCCGAGCCGCAGCGGGGTGACGCGGTCGTCTTTGACGGCAGCGGCTACTTCGGGGACGCCGACTACATCAAGCGGGTCGTGGGCACTGGGGGAGACCGGGTGGTCTGCTGCGAGCGGGGGAGGATCAAGGTGAACGGCGAGCCTGTCGACGAGCCGTACCTGTTTCCGGGCGACAGCCCCTCACAGGTGCCCTTCGATGTCGTCGTCCCCGAAGGCAGCCTGTTCCTGCTCGGCGACCACCGCAGCGACTCACGGGACTCCCGTGACCACCTGGGGCAGCCCGGGGGCGGCATGATCCCCGTGGACGAGGTCATCGGCCGGGCCGACTGGATCGCCTGGCCGGTCGGTCACTGGACCTCCCTGGAGCGCCCCGACAGCTACGCGCGCGTGCCGGCACCGGGCGGCGCGCATGGGTAACCGCGGGCGGACACGCGCCGCGGGCCACCAGGCCGACAGCCGGCTGCCCACGGGGTCCCGGCCGACCAGTGGTCCCGCCCGGCCGGGCAGGGCCGAGCGGCGCAAGCTCGCGAAGAAGGTCAAGCGGCGCAGGCGGCGCTCCGCGATCAAGGAGATACCTCTCCTCATAGGTGTGGCCCTGCTGATCGCCCTCGTCCTGAAGACGTTTCTGGTGCAGGCCTTCGTGATCCCCTCGGGCTCCATGGAGCAGACGATCCGGATCGGGGACCGCGTCCTGGTGGACAAGCTCACTCCCTGGTTCGGCTCGAAGCCCGAGCGCGGTGACGTCGTCGTCTTCAAGGACCCCGGCAACTGGCTCGAAGAGGAGCAGGGCAAGAAGAAGGACGACCCGGTGGTCGTCAAGCAGGTCAAGGAGGGGCTGACACAGATCGGCCTGCTGCCCTCCGACAGCGAGCGGGACCTGATCAAGCGGGTCGTCGGCGTCGGCGGCGACACCGTGAAGTGCTGCGACAAGAACAACAAGGTCACCGTCAACGGCGTACCGCTCGACGAGCCGTACATCCACCCCGGCGACAAGCCCTCGGCCTTCGAGTTCAAGGTGAAGGTCCCCAAGGGGCGCCTGTTCATGATGGGCGACCACCGCAGCGACTCGGCCGACTCCCGCTTCCACCGCACGGAGAAGTTCGCCGGGACCATCTCCGAGGAGGCGGTCGTCGGGCGGGCCCTCGTCATCGCCTGGCCCCTCGGTCACTGGCGCAAACTGGAGGAGCCCGAGACATATGCGTCCGTACCCGACGCGCGTGCGGGATCGGACACCGCCACAGGCGTGTCGCATAGGGTGGCACACGGCGATCGATACGGATTGATCCGACTCCCGACCCCTGCGGAACTCCCGCTCGTTATGGGAGTGGTGGGCCTGCATCGCATCTGGGGCAGGCGGCGGCACGGACTGAGGAGTGGATGTGGGGGATTTGGCGGTCGGCGCACGATCCGGACACGAGGGGCCCGAGGAGCGGCCGGGACGATCCGACGAGCCGGGCGTCGAGGCCGCCGCGGGCGGTACGAACCCCGGGAGTGACGCCGCGGACGGCGACGGGACTCAGAGCGGCCAGGACGCCAAGCAGCCGAAGAAGCAACGGTCCTTCTGGAAGGAACTGCCGCTTCTCATCGGTATCGCGCTGGTCCTGGCGCTGGTGATCAAGTCCTTCCTGGTGCAGGCGTTCTCGATCCCCTCGGACTCGATGCAGAACACGCTCCAGCAGGGCGACCGCGTCCTCGTCGACAAGCTGACGCCGTGGTTCGGCTCCGAGCCCGAGCGCGGCGAGGTCGTCGTCTTCAAGGACCCGGGCCACTGGCTGGACGGCGAGCCCACCCCCGACCCGAACGCGGTGCAGAGGGTCCTCGGCTGGATCGGCCTGATGCCGTCCGCCGACGAGAAGGACCTGATCAAGCGCGTCATCGCGGTCGGCGGCGACACCGTGGAGTGCAAGGGCACCGGCCCGGTGAAGGTCAACGGCAAGGCGCTCAACGAGCCCTACGTCTTCGCGGGGAACACCCCGTGCACGGTCGACGACCAGGGCGGCCAGTTCAAGGTCACCGTGCCCCAGGGCAAGATCTGGGTCATGGGCGACCACCGGCAGAACTCGCTGGACTCCCGCTACCACCAGAACCAGCCCGGCGGTGGCGCCGTCCCCGTGGACAACGTCGTGGGCCGCGCCATCGTGATCGCCTGGCCGCCCACCCGCTGGGCGACGCTGCCCAAGCCGGACACCTTCGACCAGCCGGGCATCAACGCCCTGTCGAGCGCCGCCCCCGGCGTCCTCGGCCTGGCGGGCGCGGTGCCGCTCGTCCTGTGGCGCAGGCGCCGACTGACGGTCGCCGCGGCACGGAACACGAGGGTTTCTGGCGGCAGTACCGCCGGGTAGGGTGCCGTCCCAGATCGTCGATCTTCCGCCGTCCGTACGCACGGGTGGCGGGGTCGTCTCCGAGACGGGGGAGCACCGGGATGAGCAGGACACGTCGTACGGACGAGGGCCAGGGCCGGCTCGGCAGCGTGCTGTCGGGCATCGCCGTGGCCCTCGGCTGTGTGCTCTTCCTCGGCGGATTCGTCTGGGGCGCAATCCTGTACCAGCCGTACACCGTGCCCACGGGTTCGATGACCCCGACGATCGGTGCGGGCGACCGGGTGCTCGCACAACGGATCGAGGGCGACGAGGTGCGCCGTGGTGACGTCGTCGTCTTCGAGCAGTCGACCTGGGGCGACCTGCCGATGGTCAAGCGCGTGGTCGGCGTGGGCGGTGACAAGGTCGCCTGCTGCACGGACGGCAAGCTGACCGTCAACGGCAAGGAAGTCGCAGAACCGTATCTTCCCGAGGGCAAGGGCGTCGCGGCCAGCGGCATTCCCACCACGACCGTCCCCAAGGGCCGCCTGTTCCTGCTCGGCGACGAGCGCAGCGGTTCCCTTGACTCCACCGCGCACCTGGACGACGCGGACGGCGGCACCGTGCCGCGCGACGTGGTGCGGGCGCGGGTCGACGCGGTGGCCTGGCCGATGGGCGAGTTCCGCATGCTGGAGCGGCCGGAGGGCTTCGCGGAGCTGCCGGGCGGCCTCTCCGAGCCCGGACCGCTGCGGGTGGTGCTGAGCGCGATCGTGGTGGGCATGGTGCTCGTCCTCGGCGGCGCCGCGTACGGCCCGGTGGCCAAGGGCCTGGGCCGCCGCGGCCGCGGGCGGAGCCGTACGACGGAGGCCGTCGGTGCCGGCTGAGGAGAGCGCGCATGCCGACCCGTCGTCGACGGGGCGGTCCCTGCGCAAGGTCGCGCGCGTGGTGCTGCTGGACCCGGACGACCGCATCCTGCTACTGCACGGCCATGAGCCAGGTGACCCGGCGGACGACTGGTGGTTCACGCCGGGCGGCGGCCTGGAGGGCGAGGAGACGCGCGAACAGGCCGCCCTGCGCGAGCTGCGCGAGGAGACCGGCATCACGGAGGTCGAGCTCGGCCCTGTGCTGTGGCGACGCGTCTGTTCCTTCCCCTTCGCCGGGCGCCGCTGGGATCAGGACGAGTGGTACTACCTGGCGCGTACGACGCAGACGGAGACCGCCGCCGAGGGCCTGACGGAGCTGGAACGCCGCAGTGTGGCCGGAGCACGTTGGTGGACGTGCCGGGAACTGACCAAGGCTCATGAGACGGTGTACCCGACCAGACTCGCCGAGCTGTTTCGCAGACTGCTCGACGAGGGGCCCCCGGACCGGCCCGAGATCCTCGACACGGAAATCGTGTAGGGGTTCGCGGGGCTGACGCACAATAGGGGGACGCACGGCTGAAGGGGAACATGCCATGAGCGCCGAGGACCTCGAGAAGTACGAGACCGAGATGGAGCTGAAGCTCTACCGGGAGTACCGCGATGTCGTCGGTCTGTTCAAATACGTGATCGAGACCGAACGGCGCTTCTATCTCACCAACGATTACGAGATGCAGGTGCACTCCGTTCAGGGTGAAGTCTTCTTCGAGGTGTCCATGGCGGACGCCTGGGTGTGGGACATGTACCGGCCGGCTCGGTTCGTGAAGCAGGTGCGGGTCCTCACGTTCAAGGACGTGAACATCGAAGAGCTGAACAAGAGCGACCTGGAGCTTCCCGGGGGCTGACCGCGTGAGGCGCGGTTGTTCACTCGCCGGGGTGGCGGAGTTTTCCACAACCGGTGAGTTGTGCACCAAGATCCAATAGGTGCGGGCCGAACCGTGACTGTGGGTGCCGGAGGTGGTGCCGGCATGAACGCACGGGGAGCACTCGGCAAGTACGGCGAAGACCTGGCCGCACGGCGGCTGGTCGAGGCGGGGATGACGGTCCTGGCGCGCAATTGGCGCGCGGGCAGGGCCGGTGAGATCGACATCGTGGCCATGGACGGCGAGGCCCTCGTCGTCTGCGAGGTGAAGACCCGCAGGGCGCCGGGTCTGGTCGGTTCGACGCTGTTCGAACACCCGATGGCGTCCGTGGGCAGGACCAAGGCGGAGCGGCTGCGGCGCCTGGCGGAGCGCTGGATCGAAGAGCGCGGCGGTCCACCGCCGGGAGGCGTCCGCATCGACCTGATCGGCGTCCTGCTCCCGCGGCGCGGAGCCCCCGTGGTCGAGCATGCGCGGGGGGTGGCCTGATGGGATTCGCGCGTACGTGTTCGGTGGCGCTGGTCGGCGTCGAAGGCGTGGTCGTCGAGGTGCAGGCCGATCTGGAGCCCGGCGTGGCGGCGTTCACGCTGGTGGGGCTGCCGGACAAGAGCCTGACGGAGAGCCGGGACCGCGTCAGGGCGGCCGTGGTCAACTCGGGCGCGGAGTGGCCACAGAAGAAGCTGACGGTGGGACTGAGCCCCGCGTCGGTCCCCAAGGGCGGCAGCGGGTTCGACCTCGCCGTCGCGTGCGCGGTCCTCGGAGCGGCCGAGCGGATCGACCCACGGGTGCTGGCCGACGTCGTGATGATCGGTGAGCTCGGGCTCGACGGACGGGTGCGACCCGTCCGGGGCGTGCTGCCGGCGGTCCTCGCGGCGGCCGACGCGGGGTACGAACAGGTGGTGGTCCCGGAGTGCACGGCCGCCGAGGCCGCGCTGGTGCCGGGCGTCTCGGTCCTCGGGGTGCGCAGCCTGCGCCAGCTCATCGCGGTCCTCACCGACGAGCCGGTGCCGCTGGAGGAGCCGGACGAGACGGGGCGGCCCGACCCGATGCTCGCCGGGCTCTGCGTGCCGGGCACCGGTGTGGGCACGGGCCTCGGTGTCGGCGGCGCGATGGACGATGCCCACGCGCTGGACCTGGCGGATGTCGTCGGGCAGACGTCGGCGAGGACCGCGGTGGAGGTGGCCGCCGCGGGGGCCCACCACCTCTTCCTCAAGGGGCCGCCGGGCGCGGGCAAGACCATGCTCGCGGAGCGGCTGCCGGCGATCCTGCCCCGGCTGACCCGCGAGGACTCCTTGGAGGTGACCGCGGTCCACTCGGTGGCGGGCATGCTCCCGCCGGGCAAGCCGCTGGTGGACATCGCGCCGTACTGCGCCCCACACCACTCCGCGACGATGCAGTCGCTCGTGGGCGGCGGTCAGGGGCTGGCGCGGCCGGGAGCGGTCTCCTTGGCTCACCGCGGGGTGCTCTTTCTGGACGAGGCGCCGGAATTCAGCAGCCGGGCCCTGGACTCCTTGCGGCAGCCTCTCGAATCGGGCCATGTGGTCATCGCGCGGAGCGCCGGGGTGGTGCGGCTGCCGGCGAAGTTCCTGATGGTGCTGGCGGCCAACCCCTGCCCCTGCGGCCGGCACACGCTGCTCGGTGACGGCTGCGAATGCCCCTCCTCCGTCATCCGCCGCTATCAGGCGCGCCTCTCGGGGCCGCTGCTCGACCGGGTGGACCTGAAGGTCGAGGTGGAGGCCGTCACCCGCTCCGAACTGGCCGGGTACGGCACGCCGGGGGAGTCCACCCGGACCGTCGCCGACCGCGTCCGCGCCGCCCGGGAGAGAGCGGCCGCCAGGCTGTCCGGCACCGGATGGCGGACCAACAGCGAGGTGCCGGGGCATGCGCTGCGCACCCGGTGGCCCGCCGCTCCCGGAGCGCTGGACGCGGCCGAGCTGGACCTGGAGCGCGGCTTCCTGACCGCCCGCGGCCTCGACCGCGTCCTGCGGGTGGCGTGGACCGTCGCCGATCTGGCGGGGCACGACCGGCCCTCCGCGCAGGACGTCGCCCTGGCGCTGCAACTGCGCACGGGAATCGCGCGCGGCGTGCCGGTGGCGATCGAGCCGATCGGAGCCCCGAGGTGAGCGCGGAACCGCCGACGGACGAGGATCGCCTGGCCAGGGTCGCCCTGACCCGGGTGCTCGAACCGGGGGACGAGATCGGGGGCCGGTGGCTCCGGGAGGCCGGGCCCGTGGAGGTGCTGCTCAGGCTCCGCGGGGAGGAGAAGCGGCTCTCGGGAGTGACCGCGCGGCGCTGGGATGGGCTGCGGGCACGGGCCGCCAGGGCCCGGCCGCAGGAGGACCTGGAAGCGGCGGGGGATGTCGGGGCGCGGTTCGTGTGCCCCGGGGACGCGGAGTGGCCGCTGCCGCTGGACGACCTCGGGGACGCCCGGCCGATCGGGCTCTGGGTGCGGGGGAGGGCTTCCCTGCGGATATGGGCGGTGCGGTCGGTGGCCGTCGTCGGAGCCCGGGCCTGCACGCAGTACGGCGCGCACATGGCGGCCGAGCTGGGCGCGGGCCTGGCGGAGCGCGGCTGGGTGGTGGTCTCGGGCGGGGCGTACGGCGTGGACGGCGCCGCGCACCGCGGAGCGCTCGGCGCGGGCGGGGCCACCGTGGCCGTGCTGGCCTGTGGGGTGGACCGGGCCTATCCCCGCGGCCACGCCGAGCTGATCGGGCGGATCGCGGAACAGGGCCTGGTGGTCGGGGAGTTGCCGCCGGGTGACCATCCGACACCGAGCCGTTTCATCCTCCGGAACAGGCTGATCGCCGCCCTCACTCGAGGGACGGTGGTGGTGGAGGCGGCGTACCGCAGCGGGGCGCTGGCCACGGCCCGTGGCGCCCAGGAGCTGGGGCGCTTCACCATGGGGGTGCCGGGGCCCGCGACCAGTGGCCTCTCCGCCGGGGTCCATGAACTGCTGCGGGGTGACGGCGCCCTGGTGACCGATGCCGCGGAAGTCGTCGAGCTGGTCGGTGACATGGGCGACCTGGCCCCGGAGCGGCGGGGCCCCGTCCTGCCGCGCGATCTGCTCGCGCCGGGGGCGGCCCGCGTCCTGGCCGCGCTGCCCGCGCGAGGTCGGGCGACGGCCGGGGACGTCGCTGTCGGCGCGGGGACGAGCGTGGACGACGCGGTAGGGCGCTTGTACGAGCTTCAGTCGTTGGGGTTCGTCGAACGACACGGCGACGGCTGGCAGTTGACACGCCAGGCGTTCGCGGCCGTCTTCGCTACTGGAGGTGAATCGTGACCGAGTGTGTTCCGCCGGACGGATGAACCCCCGACGACCTTGGGAAATCGCGCAGTTGATGCGCCGACGTCGTCACCCACGGCGACGGAGGCGGCTCCGAGGGCCACCCAGCGGAACGTATCTGCGCACGCACGATCCCATAGTCTTCGCTCACTGCGACACTTCAGTCACGCTACGCTCACAAGGATTCCGACGCGGACAGGCAACCAGACGGACAACCTCATTCACTTCACGCAAACGCACCACCAGACGAGCGCGGGCGGCCCCGGTGGATTCGCCGCCTCGCGCGATGTCACCGACCCACGCGACCTCACCGGTTCACGGCAGAACGGCTCAAGGCGACGAATGCCCCAGCACACCTCAGGGTCCGACCGGGCGGCGGTCCCTCCCGCCGCCCGTAGCGGCGAGCAGGAGCGGCCCCCCGCTCCCTCGTCGCTGGACGAGTTGTGGCGGTCGTACAAGGAGACCGGGGACGGGCGGCTGCGGGAGCAGCTGATCCTGCACTACTCACCGCTGGTGAAGTACGTCGCGGGCCGGGTGAGCGTGGGCCTGCCGCCCAATGTGGAGCAGGCCGACTTCGTCTCGTCCGGGGTGTTCGGGCTGATCGACGCGATCGAGAAGTTCGACATCGAGCGGTCGATCAAGTTCGAGACCTATGCGATCACCCGCATTCGCGGGGCCATGATCGACGAGCTGCGGGCGCTCGACTGGATCCCGCGGTCCGTGCGCCAGAAGGCGCGCAATGTCGAGCGTGCCTACGCCACCTTGGAGGCGCAGCTGCGGCGGACCCCCTCGGAGAGCGAGGTCGCCGCCGAGATGGGGATCGCGCTGGAGGAACTGCACGCGGTTTTCAGCCAGTTGTCCCTGGCGAACGTGGTGGCGCTCGAAGAGCTGCTGCACGTCGGCGGCGACGGTGGCGACCGGCTGAGCCTGATGGACACCCTCGAGGACCACGCGGCCGACAACCCCGTGGAGGTCGCCGAGGACCGGGAGCTGCGCAGGCTGCTCGCGCGGGCGATCAACACCCTGCCCGAGCGTGAGAAGACCGTCGTGACGCTCTACTACTACGAAGGGCTCACGCTCGCCGAGATCGGCAATGTGCTCGGGGTGACCGAGAGCCGGGTGAGCCAGATCCACACGAAATCGGTGCTCCAGCTGCGCGCGAAGCTGGCCAGTTTTGGTCGCTGACGCGGTGCGTCGAGTGAGCTGAATCGTCCCTGCCCGACGGTTGTGCGCCCCGCCGTGACTCCCGTGCGGCGCGTCCCGTCCGTAAAGTGGAACCGTGCCAAGGATTCGAGCGGCCTCAGTGGCCGAGCACCGGACGATGCAGCGCGGGGCCCTGCTGGACGCCGCGCGGTCCCTGTTGTCCGAAGGCGGTACGGAGGCGTTGACCTTCCCCGCCCTCGCCGAGCGCACCGGTCTCGCCCGGTCGTCCGTCTACGAGTACTTCCGGTCGCGGGCGGCCGTGGTCGAAGAGCTGTGCGAGGTGGACTTTCCCGTCTGGGCGGCCGAGGTGTCGGCGGCCATGGAAGGCGCGGAGTCCGCCGAGGGCAAGGTCGAGGCCTATGTGCGGCGGCAGCTGGCGCTGGTCGGCGACCGACGGCACCGCGCCGTGGTCGCCATCTCCGCCAGTGAGCTCGACGCCGGGGCGAGGGAGAAGATCCGGGCCGCGCACGGCGGGCTCATCGCGATGATCGTCGAGGCGCTCGAAGAGCTCGGGCACGAGCAGCCCCGGATGGCGGCGATGCTCCTCCAGGGCATCGTGGACGCGGCCGTGCGGCGGATCGAGCTCGGCGTCGCCGAAGAGCCCGAGGCCATCACCGAGGCGGCCGTGGCCATGGCCCTGCGAGGCGTGCGGGGCTGAGACCCCGGCCGGGATCCCATCCATCCCATGCCACGCCCGCCCGCATCCCAGGCGGTGCGTCCGTGAGGGGCAGCAGTCGCGACGGGCCCCGGCGCAGCAGCCACGGTGGCAGCAGCCTCAGGGGATCGAGGTAGGTCTCGCCCCTGAGCAGACCCCAGTGCAGGCAGCCCCCGGCGCAGTGCCCCGTCGGCGGTTCCAGGACGCCGACCTCCTCACCCGCGGTGACCTCGGCGCCCTTCTTCACGGTGGGCCGCACCGGCTCGTACGTCGTGCGCAGCGGAGGATCTCCCGTGCCGTCCAGCTCCACCGAGACCACGCCCTCGCCCGCCACCCTGCCCGCGAACGACACCCGGCCGGGTGCCACCGCCCGGACGGCCGTGCCGGGGGGTGCGGCGAGATCGACGCCCCGGTGGCCCGCGCCGTACGCGGTCGAGGGCGGATCCCAGGCGCGCAGGACCGGCGGGTGGGTGCCCACCGGCCAGTTCCCCGCCACGCGTGGCGGGGAGGACGCCGGGGGCGGTCCCGGGGGAGGGGCCGGGGGGTTCAGGGCGGCCGCCAGCAGTGCGGCCAGCGTCGGCAGGAGCAGTTCCAGGCGGATGACAGGCATGGCAGAACCGTCCCGCGTCCCGCCGATCCGTAGGGATCATGGTCCGGATCCGTGGAGTACCGGCCGGTTGTGGACAGCGTCGTCACCCGTGTGAGTGAAAGAGGCCCCCTAACCCCCCGACGACATGGACGGCACCACCGGCACCGCCGGTATCGACGGCGTCATCGGCTTCGACGGCTCCGCCGCCAGGTCACGGACGGCGGCGTCACTTGGCGCCCCGCGGGTCCCGTACACTTCTTGTGGCGATCCGGGTCACCGGGTCGACTTCGCACGCCCCGACATCAGGCCATCAACAGCCGGTGTCAGCGCCCCTCGGTCCTTCGTGGCAAGGCGCACAGCGGGCGTCAGGCGCGAGTGCCGTCCGGCACACGCGGCACAACCGAGAATCTCAAGGAGAACGGCCATGGCCGTCGTCACGATGCGGGAGCTGCTGGAAAGCGGCGTCCACTTCGGTCACCAGACCCGTCGCTGGAACCCGAAGATGAAGCGCTTCATCTTCACCGAGCGCAACGGCATCTACATCATCGACCTGCTCCAGTCGCTGTCGTACATCGACCGCGCCTACGAGTTCGTCAAGGAGACCGTCGCCCACGGCGGCACGGTCATGTTCGTCGGCACGAAGAAGCAGGCGCAGGAGGCCATCGCCGAGCAGGCCACCCGCGTCGGCATGCCCTACGTCAACCAGCGCTGGCTGGGCGGCATGCTCACCAACTTCTCGACCGTCTACAAGCGTCTGCAGCGCCTCAAGGAGCTCGAGCAGATCGACTTCGAGGACGTCGCCGCCTCCGGTCTGACCAAGAAGGAGCTTCTCGTGCTCTCGCGCGAGAAGGCCAAGCTGGAGAAGACCCTCGGTGGTATCCGCGAGATGTCCAAGGTGCCCAGCGCCGTCTGGATCGTGGACACCAAGAAGGAGCACATCGCGGTCGGCGAGGCCCGGAAGCTCAACATCCCGGTCGTCGCCATCCTCGACACCAACTGCGACCCCGACGAGGTCGACTACAAGATCCCCGGCAACGATGACGCGATCCGCTCCGTCACGCTGCTCACCCGCGTGATCGCCGACGCCGTCGCCGAGGGCCTCATCGCCCGTTCCGGTGCCGCCACCGGTGACTCGAAGCCGGGCGAGAAGGCCGCCGGCGAGCCGCTCGCCGAGTGGGAGCGCGACCTGCTCGAGGGCGACAAGAAGGCCGACGCCGAGGGCGAGAAGGCCGCCGAGGCCCCCGAGGCCGAGGAGAAGCCGGCCGAGGACGCCGCCGAGGCTCCCGCCGCCGAGGCCCCCGCAGCCGAGGCCCCGGCCGCGGACGCCGAGCAGGCCTGACCTCACAGGTTCGGTAGTTGACGGCGGGGGCCCGATCGGCCCCCGCCGTTCACCCGTAGACCTCCGTAGATCTTTCAAGACTTCGAGAGAGAATTTTCGATCATGGCGAACTACACCGCCGCTGACGTCAAGAAGCTCCGTGAGCTCACGGGCGCCGGCATGATGGACTGCAAGAAGGCGCTCGACGAGGCCGAGGGCAGCGTCGACAAGGCCGTCGAGGCGCTCCGCATCAAGGGCCAGAAGGGCGTCGCCAAGCGCGAGGGCCGCTCCGCCGAGAACGGCGCCGTGGTCTCCCTCATCGCCGACGACAACACCTCCGGCGTCATCGTCGAGCTGAAGTGCGAGACGGACTTCGTCGCCAAGGGCGAGAAGTTCCAGGCCGTGGCGAACAACCTCGCCGCCCACATCGCCAAGACGTCCCCGGCCGACCTCGAGGCGCTGCTCGCCTCCGAGATCGAGGCCGGCAAGACCGTCCAGGCGTACGTCGACGAGGCCAACGCCAACCTCGGCGAGAAGATCGTCCTGGACCGCTTCGCGCAGTTCTCCGGCGCCTACGTCTCCGCGTACATGCACCGCACGATGCCCGACCTGCCCCCGCAGATCGGTGTCCTCGTCGAGCTGGACAAGGCCGACGCCGACGTCGCCAAGGGCATCGCGCAGCACATCGCCGCCTTCGCGCCGAAGTACCTCTCCAAGGAGGACGTGCCGGCCGAGGTCGTCGAGTCCGAGCGTCGCGTCGCCGAGGAGACCACCCGCGCCGAGGGCAAGCCCGAGGCCGCGCTCCCGAAGATCGTCGAGGGTCGCGTCAACGGCTTCTTCAAGGAGGCCACCCTCCTCGGCCAGCCGTACGCGCTGGACAACAAGAAGTCGGTCGAGAAGGTTCTCGCCGAGGCCGGTGTCACCCTGAAGCGCTTCACGCGCATCAAGGTCGGTATCTGAGTCCGTACCGCGATCGACGGTAGGCCCCCTATAGGGTCGACAGCGGTCGCCCGCGTGGGGAGCCCCGGAAGGGGAACCCCGTACGCGATGTACGACCGCAGGATCTGACGAGGAGGCCACTGCCGAGCATGGGATGCGAACGACACCCCACCGGCAGTGGCCTTTTTCGTATGTGTGTCAAGTAAGAGAAGCGAGAACACCATGACCACCAAGGCCGACTCGAAGAGTGACGACGGCAAAGTTGCCGGACGCTTCCTGCTGAAGCTCTCCGGTGAGGCGTTCGCCGGTGGAGGCGGCCTCGGGGTCGACCCCGACGTGGTGCACGCCATCGCCCGGGAGATCGCGGCCGTGGTCCGCGACGGCGCCCAGATCGCCGTCGTCATCGGCGGCGGCAACTTCTTCCGCGGCGCCGAGCTCCAGCAGCGCGGCATGGACCGGGCCCGCTCGGACTACATGGGCATGCTCGGCACGGTCATGAACTGCCTCGCCCTCCAGGACTTCCTGGAAAAGGAGGGCATCGACTGCCGCGTCCAGACCGCCATCACCATGGGCCAGGTCGCGGAGCCGTACATCCCGCTGCGCGCCGTGCGCCACCTGGAGAAGGGCCGTGTGGTCATCTTCGGCGCCGGTATGGGCATGCCGTACTTCTCCACCGACACCACCGCCGCGCAGCGCGCCCTGGAGATCGACGCCGAGGCGCTGCTCATGGGCAAGAACGGCGTGGACGGCGTCTATGACTCCGACCCGAAGACCAACCCCGACGCGGTGAAGTTCGACGCTCTCGGCTACGGCGAGGTCATCACCCGCGACCTCAAGGTCGCCGACATGACCGCCATCACGCTGTGCCGGGACAACAAGCTGCCCATCCTCGTCTTCGAGCTGCTCTCCGAGGGCAATATCGCCCGAGCCGTCAAGGGTGAGAAGATCGGCACACTCGTGGGCGACCAGGGAAGCCGGAACTGACCTCAGGGCCTTGGGCCTCAGGGATCTGAGCCCGACTCAAGGGACGTACGCGAGACGCCCCTTGAGGGGATGGACAAAGCCCTGCCGGTCGGACACCGTGCAGGAAAGACACGCGACGCAGCCGGCCGCCCCGTGCTAGCCGGGCCTACTCAAGACACGCAGGAGCAAGTGGTGATCGAAGAGACCCTCCTCGAGGCCGAGGAGAAGATGGAGAAGGCCGTCGTGGTCGCCAAGGAGGACTTCGCCGCGATCCGCACCGGCCGTGCGCACCCGGCGATGTTCAACAAGATCGTGGCGGACTACTACGGCGCGCTGACGCCGATCAACCAGCTGGCCTCGTTCTCGGTGCCCGAGCCGAGGATGGCGGTGGTGACCCCGTTCGACAAGACCGCGCTGCGCAACATCGAGCAGGCGATCCGCGACTCCGACCTCGGCGTCAACCCGAGCAACGACGGCAACATCATCCGGGTGACCTTCCCCGAGCTGACGCAGGACCGCCGCAAGGAGTACATCAAGGTCGCCAAGACCAAGGCCGAGGACTCCAAGATCTCGATCCGCTCCATCCGCCGCAAGGCGAAGGAGACCATCGACAAGGCCGTCAAGGACGGCGACATCGGTGAGGACGAGGGCCGCCGCGCCGAGAAGGAGCTGGACGACACCACCGCGAAGTACGTCGCTCAGGTGGACGAGCTGCTCAAGCACAAGGAAGCCGAGCTGCTCGAAGTCTGAGGCTCGAGTCCGAGGAATCAGGAAACCGATCCGTGAACGACTCTTCCTGGGGGGCGCCGCCCAGAGCCGGGTATTGGGGGCCGCCCGACCAGGGACCTGGTCAGGGGGCGCCCCCGGCAGGTCCCGCGTACGATGCGCAGGACGCGCTGCTTCCGTCCGTGACGCAGCCGATGCCCATCGTGCCCGACGCACCGGTGAGCGGCTCTGACCAGGACGACCGGGGGGCCACTCGGATGGGCGGCCCCCTGTTCCGTGACGAGCCCTCGCAGGAGCCCATGCCCAGCGCACCACAGCCCGCCCCGGCAGCGCCGCAGCCCGCGCCGAAGAAGAGCGCGGGCCGCGATCTCGGTGCGGCCATAGGAGTCGGTGTGGGTCTCGGCGCGGTGATCATCGCGTCGCTGTTCATCGTGAAGGCCGCCTTCATCGGCGTGATAGCGGTCGCCGTGGTGGTCGGCCTCTGGGAGCTCACCTCCCGCCTGGAGGAGCGCAAGGCCATCAAGGCGCCGCTGGTGCCGCTCGCGGTGGGCGGCGCGGCGATGGTCGTCGCCGGCTACGTCCGGGGCCCCGAGGGCGCCTGGGTGGCGATGGCGCTCACCGCGCTCGCCGTCCTGGTCTGGCGCATGACCGAGCCTCCCGAGGGCTATCTGAAGGACGTCACGGCGGGGGTCTTCGCGGCCTTCTACGTCCCGTTCCTCGCCACGTTCGTGGCGCTGATGCTCACCGCGGACGACGGACCGCAGCGGGTGCTCACCTTCCTGCTCCTGACCGTGGTCAGCGACACCGGGGCGTACGCGGTCGGCTGGCGCTTCGGCAAGCACAAGCTGGCGCCGCGCATCAGCCCCGGCAAGACCCGCGAGGGCCTGCTCGGCGCGATCACGTTCGCGATGGCGGCGGGCGCGCTGTGCATGGAGTTCCTGATCGACGGCGGGACGTGGTGGCAGGGGCTGCTCATCGGCCTCGCGGTCGCGGCGAGCGCCACGCTCGGCGATCTCGGCGAGTCGATGATCAAGCGGGACCTCGGCATCAAGGACATGGGCACGCTTCTGCCGGGGCACGGCGGCATCATGGACCGCCTGGATTCCCTGCTGCCGACGGCGCCGGTCGTCTGGCTCCTGCTGGTGATCTTTGTCGGGTCCGGCTGACCTCTACCTGGTCTGACCTGCGCGAATGTGTGTGAGGGGTCCGTTGTCCACAGGGCGGCGGGCCCCTCGTCGTATGTCTGCGACACTGGATGGACCATGCCTGTACCCGGAGAACTCACCTTCGTCGCGCCCCGCGGAGCCAAGAAGCCCCCGCGGCACCTCGCCGACCTCACGCCCGCCGAGCGCAAGGAGGCCGTCGCCGCCATCGGCGAGAAGCCGTTCCGCGCCAAGCAGCTCTCGCAGCACTACTTCGCGCGGTACGCCCACGACCCGGCCGAGTGGACCGACATCCCCGCCGGCGCGCGCGACAAGCTCCGTGAGGCTCTGCTGCCCGACCTGATGTCCGTGGTGCGGCACATCAGCTGTGACGACGACACCACCCGCAAGACGCTCTGGCGGCTCTTCGACGGGACGCTGGTGGAGTCGGTGCTCATGCGGTACCCCGACCGGGTCACGATGTGCATCAGCTCCCAGGCCGGATGCGGCATGAACTGCCCGTTCTGCGCCACCGGCCAGGCCGGTCTCGACCGGAACCTGTCGACGGGCGAGATCGTGCACCAGATCGTCGACGGCATGCGCGCGCTGCGCGACGGCGAGATCCCCGGCGGGCCCGCCCGTCTGTCCAACATCGTCTTCATGGGCATGGGCGAGCCGCTGGCCAACTACAACCGCGTGACCGGTGCCATCCGCCGCCTCACCGACCCCGAGCCGGACGGCCTCGGGCTCTCGCAGCGCGGGATCACGGTGTCGACGGTGGGGCTCGTCCCCGCCATCCACCGGTTCTCCGACGAGGGCTTCAAGTGCCGTCTCGCGATCTCGCTGCACGCCCCGGACGACGACCTGCGAGACACCCTCGTGCCGGTCAACACCAAGTGGAAGGTGCGGGAGGTGCTCGACGCCGGCTGGGAGTACGCGGCCAAGTCGGGGCGCCGCCTCTCCATCGAGTACGCGCTGATCCGCGACATCAACGACCACGCGTGGCGCGGTGACCGCCTCGGCCGGCTGCTCAAGGGCAAGCCGGTGCACGTGAACCTGATCCCGCTGAACCCCACGCCGGGCTCGAAGTGGACGGCCTCGCGGCCCGAGGACGAGAAAGCGTTCGTGGAGGCCATCGCCGCCCATGGTGTGCCGGTCACGATCCGGGACACCCGGGGCCAGGAGATCGACGGGGCGTGCGGTCAGCTCGCCGCGGCCGAGAGGTAGTCTGGCCGTCGTACACACATCTGCATATTCCGACAGGGGAGCGCCACAGCGCTGAGAGTGCGGCACCTTGGACAGGTGGGCCGCAGACCCTCTGAACCTCGCCCAGGTCATTCTGGGTAGGAAGTTCGGGCACCACTCAAGCTGTTGCGCCCTGCCCGCGGCCATCCGGTCGGCGGGCAGGGCCGCGTCTCTTCCTGGACACCCAGGAGGACAACTCAGTGAGCACCAAGAAGATCACGTCCGTCGCCATCGCGGTGGGTCTCGGGCTCGTCGCCGTCTCGGCGTGCGGCTCCGGCGACGACGCCTCGAAGGCGGACTCCAAGTCCGTCACGCTCGTCAGCCATGACTCCTTCAACGTCTCCAAGGACGTGCTGAAGGAATTCGAGAAGCGGTCCGGGTACCAGGTCAAGGTCCTCAAGGACGGGGACGCGGGCGCCGCCGTGAACAAGGCGATCCTCTCCAAGGACAACCCGCAGGGCGACGTCTTCTTCGGAGTCGACAACACCCTGCTGTCGCGGGCGCTCGACAACGGCCTCTTCCAGTCGTACGAGGCCAAGGGCTCCGACAAGATCAAGCCGGAGTACCGCGTCGACCAGGGCAAGCACCGTGTGACACCTGTCGACAGCGGCGACATCTGTGTCAACTACGACAAGAAGTACTTCGCCGACAAGAAGCTCGCGCCGCCGAAGTCCTTCGACGATCTGCTCAAGCCGCAGTACAAGAATCTGCTGGTCACCGAGAACGCCTCGACCTCGTCGCCCGGCCTCGGCTTCCTGCTCGGCACCGCCGCGAAGTACGGCGACAAGGGCTGGGAGAGCTACTGGAAGGAGCTCAAGGCCAACGGCGTCAAGGTCGTCGACGGCTGGGAGCAGGCGTACAACGAGGAGTTCTCCGGGTCCGCGGGCGGCAAGAAGGCCAAGGGCGACCGGCCGCTCGTCGTCTCCTACGCCTCTTCGCCGCCCGTGGAGGTGCTCTACGGCAAGCCGCGGCCCAAGGAGGCGCCGACCGGCGTCGCGACCGGCACGTGCTTCCGCCAGGTCGAGTACGCGGGCCTGCTCGGCAACGCCAAGAACGCCAAGGGCGGCAAGGCGCTCCTGGACTTCCTGGCGGGCGAGGAGTTCCAGGCGGACATGCCGCTGAACATGTTCGTGAACCCGGTGCGGGAGGGCGTCGAGCTGCCCGAGCTGTTCACGAAGCACGGTGTGACGGTCGACGAGCCGCAGACCATGGACCCGAAGAAGATCGCCGACAACCGCGAGCCGTGGATCAAGTCGTGGACCTCGCTCGTACTGAAGTAAAGGCCCGTCCCCTCAGGGGATTCAGCCGCGGGGGCGCGGCTCGGCTCGGTCTGATGGCCGTGCCCGTCGCGTTCTTCGCGCTCTTCTTCGCCTATCCGGTCACGGCGATCGTCGCGCGCGGACTGCACGTGGACGGCGGCTGGCGGTTCGGGCGGATCGTGGACGTGCTCGGGCAGTCCGACATCCGGCACGTCCTGTGGTTCACCACCTGGCAGGCGCTCGCGTCGACCGCGCTCACGCTGCTGATCGCGCTCCCCGGCGCGTATGTCTTCGCGCGCTTCGACTTCCCGGGCAAGCAGGTGCTGCGGGCCGTCGTCACCGTGCCGTTCGTGCTGCCCACCGTCGTGGTCGGCACGGCGTTCCTGGCGCTGATCGGGCGGGGCGGGCTCTTCGACGAGCTGTGGGGTGTGCGGCTCGACACCACCGTGTGGGCGATCCTGCTCGCGCACGTGTTCTTCAACTACGCGGTCGTCGTCCGCACCGTCGGCGGGCTCTGGTCACAGCTCGACCCGCGCCAGGAGGAGGCCGCGCGGATGCTCGGCGCCTCGCGCTGGAGGGCCTGGCGGACGGTGACGCTGCCCGCGCTCGGGCCGGCCGTCGCGGCCGCCGCCCTCATGGTCTTCCTCTTCACCTTCACCTCCTTCGGCATCGTCCAGATCCTCGGCGGGCCCGCGTACTCCACACTCGAGGTGGAGATCTACCGGCAGACCGCGCAGTTGCTCGACCTGCCCACGGCCGCCGTCCTGACCGTCGTGCAGTTCGCGGCGGTCGGGCTCATCCTCGCGATCCATGCCTGGACCGTGCGGCGGCGCGAGAGCGCGCTGAAGCTGGTCGACGCCTCGGCCGTGGCCCGCCGCCCGCGCGGCGCGGGGCAGTGGACGCTGCTCGGCCTGGTCATGGCCACGGTCGCCGTGCTGATACTGCTGCCGCTCGGCGTGCTGGTCCAGCGCTCCCTCGACGCTCCCGGCGGCCATGGATTCGCGTACTACCGGGAGCTGACCTCGGCGGAGGGCGGTGCCTTCCTCGTGCCGCCGATCGAGGCGGTGTGGAATTCGCTCCAGTACGCGGTGGTGGCCACCGGCATCGCGGTCATCATCGGCGGGCTTGCGGCGGCCGCGCTGACGCGCAGAGCCGGTCGTCTCGTACGCGGATTCGACGCACTGCTCATGCTGCCGCTCGGGGTATCGGCGGTGACCGTCGGCTTCGGGTTCCTGATCGCGCTGGACGAGCCGCCCCTTGATCTGCGGGCCACCTGGATCCTGGTGCCGCTCGCCCAGGCCCTCGTCGGCGTGCCCTTCGTCGTACGCACCATGCTGCCCGTCCTGCGCGCGGTGGACGGGCGGCTCCGGGAGGCGGCGGCCGTGCTCGGGGCGTCGCCGCTGCGGGCCTGGCGGGAGGTGGACCTGCCGATGGTGCGGCGGGCGCTGCTGATCGCCGCCGGGTTCGCCTTCGCGGTGTCGCTCGGCGAGTTCGGGGCGACCGTCTTCATCGCGCGGCCCGACAACCCGACCCTTCCGGTGGCCGTGGCGCGGCTGCTCGGGCGGGCCGGGGACCTCAACTACGGCCAGGCGATGGCCCTTTCGACCATCCTGATGGTGGTGTGCGCGGTGTCGCTGCTGCTGCTGGAACGCATCCGTACCGACCGCACTTCGGGGGAGTTCTGATGACGACCGCCTTGCTGAGCCTGCGTGAGGCGACCGTCCGGTTCGGGGCGCGGGCCGTGCTCGACGCCGTGGACCTGGAGGTCGCCGAGCACGAGATCGTCTGCGTGCTCGGGCCGAGCGGCAGCGGCAAGTCGACGCTGCTGCGGGCCGTCGCAGGGCTCCAGTCGCTCGACGCGGGGCGCATCGAGCTCGGCGGGCGTGACCAGCGCGGGGTGCCGGCGCACAAGCGGGGCGTCGGCCTGATGTTCCAGGACCACCAGCTTTTCCCGCAGCGCGACGTGGCGGGCAATGTCGCCTTCGGGCTGCGCATGCGGGGCGCCTCGCGCGCCGAACAGGCCGGCCGCGTCGCCGAGTTGCTCGAACTCGTCGGCCTGCCGAAGGCACAGCGGCGGGCGGTCGCCTCGCTGTCCGGCGGGGAGCAGCAGCGGGTCGCCCTCGCGCGCGCGCTCGCGCCCCGCCCCCGGCTGCTGATGCTCGACGAGCCGCTGGGTCAGCTCGACCGCTCCCTGCGCGAACGCCTCGTCGTCGAACTGCGGGAACTCTTCGACGAGTTGGGCACGACGGTGCTCGCCGTCACGCACGACCAGGGTGAGGCCTTCGTGCTCGCCGACCGGGTCGTCGTGATGCGGGAGGGGCGGATCGCCCAGTCCGGCACGCCCCTTGAGGTGTGGCAGCGCCCGGTGGACGAGTTCGTGGCTCGGTTCCTCGGCTTCGAGAACGTGCTTCCGGCGACGGTCACCGGCGAGACGGCCGACACGGCATGGGGCAAGGTCCCCGTGCCGAGGGGCGCCCCCGCCGGGCGGTGCGAGATCCTGGTGCGGCCGGCCGGGGTGCGTCTCGTCCCCGTCGAGCAGGGGCTGCCCTGCGCCGTGACGGCACGCACCTTCCGCGGCACCCATGTCGCGGTGCGACTCCAGCCGGCGGAAGGACCGCGCCTGGAGGCGGCGTGCGCGCTGCGGGAGGCGCCGGAGGTGGGCGAGAGGGTCGGGGTCGCTTTCGACGCGGGGGATGTCGTGGTTCTCGGGGGTGCGGCGGCGGAGGCGGGCGTGTCGGCGGTGCGCAAGCCGGTCTAGCGTGCGCGCGCCGCCCTGCGGCACCGGCCTGTGGCACTCCCTGTGGCACCGACCTGTGGCGTCCCCCTGTGGCACCGGCCCCGTCTGGGTGCTCCCGGCTCAGCCCCGCGCCGCCGCGGCCCTCACCAGTCCCCGTTCGTACGCGAGGATCACCGCCTGTGCCCGGTCGCGCAGCCCCATCTTGGTGAAGAGGCGGTTGATGTGCGTCTTCACCGTGTGGTCGGTGATCGTGAGGCGGTCGGCGATCTCCGCGTTCGACAGGCCCTGCGCGATGAGGACGAGCACCTCCACCTCACGGGCCGTCAGCCCTTCGACGCCGCCCGCGGGGACCGGGGGGACAGCGGCCCGCTGGCGCGTGAACTCGGCGACGAGACGCTTGGTGATCTCGGGCGACAGCAGGGCGTTGCCCGCCGCCACGACCCGTACCGCGTGCAGCAGTTCGGGGAACGTCGCGTCCTTCAGCAGAAACCCCGAGGCCCCGGCGGTCAGCGCCTCGTACACGTACTCGTCGAGGCCGAACGTCGTCAGCATCAGCGCCTTCGTCGCGCCGCCGGACGCCGCGAGGATCTCGCGGGCCGCGTCGATGCCGTTCTTGTGCGGCATACGGATGTCGAGCAGGACCAGGTCGGGGCGGTGCTCGGCGGCGAGGCGGACGGCCTGGGCGCCGTCCTCGGCCTCGGCGACGACCTGGATGTCGTCCTGGGTGCCCAGGAGGTTCACGAAACCGGTGCGCACGACGGCCTGATCGTCCGCGACGAGGGTTCTGATCACTGCGGGCCCCTTCCGCTCCGGAGCGGGTCCGTTCCTCATCGGAGCCTGGATGTCCTTCGTCACCACGGCAGTTCCGCCTCCACGCGGAACCCGCCGTCGCGGCCCGCGCCCGCGGTGAGGCTGCCGCCGACCAGGGCGGCGCGCTCACGCATGCCGGTCAGGCCGTGGCCGCCCGCGCCGCCGCCGTCACGCGGCGGCCCGGGGCCGTCGTCGGTGACGCGGAGCGCCAACCGGTCCTTGCGGTAGTCGAGTTCGACGAGCGCGCGGGCGCCCGGGGCGTGCTTGCGGGCGTTCGTCAGGGACTCCTGCACGATGCGGTACGCCGACAGCTCCCACACGGCGGCCAGCGGCACCCGCTCCCCGCTGATCCGCAGCTCCGCGGCTCCGCCCACCGCGCGGTGCTGGTCGATGAGTTCGTCGAGGTGGTCGAGGGTGGGCTGCGGGGCGGTCGCGGCGACCGCGGTGGTTCCAGTGTGCCGCGGGGCCGGGGTGCGCAGGACGCCGAGGAGCCGGCGCAGCTCGGCCAGGGACGCGCGGGCCGTCCCCGCGATCTGCTGGAAGCCGTCACGGGCCTGCGGGCTCAGCCCCGGCGTCGTGTACGTCGCGCTCTCCGCCTGCACCGCGATCATCGACACGGAGTGCGAGACGATGTCGTGCAGTTCACGGGCGATGGCCGCGCGCTCGGCCTCGGCCGCCCGCCGCCGCTCCTCGGCGATCAACTGTGCCTGCGTATGGGCGCGTTCACGCCGTGTCTCCTCGCGGGAGCGCACCGCGTCGCCCATGCAGACGGCGCCGAGGATCACCGCCGAGAGCCCGAACGCCTCGGCGAACAGGCCGAGTGACCCGGCGTTGCCGAGCGGCGGCACGTCGGGCAGCCGGTCGTCGCGGGCCCAGCGCAGGACGTGCCACAGGTTCACCGCGAGGGCCCCGAACGCGCCGCCCGCGATCAGCAGCGCCGGGTGCAGCACGCGGTGGCGGCCGAGGACGTAACAACTGGCGAGCCCGCTGATCATCACCGCGATCGACAGCGACGAGTCGGCGCCGAAGCTCAGCAGCCCGGCGGCCACGCTCACCAGGGCGACCGGCGGAAAGGCCCGGCGCCACATCAGCGAGGCCGTGGAGATCAGGATGGCGGCCCCGTTCGTCAGCGAGCCAGGGAACGCGCTGAGTTCGGCGACCGCCCCCACGGTCAGGACCGCGCCCGTGCACCACGGGTAGGCGGGGGCGGCTGCCAGGGCGCGCAGACGTCCGCGCACCGGGGCGGGCCGCCGAGGAATGGTCGTGCTCATGCCCCGATTCTCGCGGGGCGGAAGGGAGCGCCGCGTCGGCGCCGAGGTGGAGAACGGCGCGGGATGTCATGCCACGGGTTGATCCACGGTCCCGGAGCCTCGTGCGACGCGCCGCGCGCCGCGCGTTCCTAACGTCGGAGCATGCCTCACCCGCCTCGCACTCTCGTCATCACCAACGACTTCCCGCCCCGGCAAGGCGGCATCGAGACCTTCGTGGACACCCTCGCCCGGCGCTTTCCGCCCGGCACGGCCGTCGTGTACACCTCCGCCGAGCCGGGCGACGTGGCGTACGACAGCACGTTCCCCCACCCCGTCGTACGCGACCGGGCCCGCACCCTGCTGCCGACGCGGCGCACGGGCGAGCGGGCCGTCGCCCTCGCCCGGCGGTACGGCTGCGACCGCGTCTGGTTCGGCGCCGCGGCCCCGCTCGGGCTGCTCGCCGGACGGCTGCGGCGGGAGGCCGGGGTGCGCACGGTCGTCGCCACGACCCATGGCCACGAGGTGTGGTGGGCCCGCACCCCCGGCGCGCGGACGCTGCTGCGCCGCATCGGGACGGGCGCCGACTGCGTCACGTATCTCGGGCCGAGCACCCGCGAACCCGTCCGCCGTGCCATGGACCCCGATGTGCGGTTCGCCCGCCTGGTGCCGGGCGTCGACGCCGAGGAGTTCGGGCCGGGCGTCGACGGCCGCCCGGTGCGCGAGCGGTACGGACTCACGGACGGCAGGCCGGTCGCCCTGTGCGCGGCGCGCCTCGTGCCGCGCAAGGGGCAGGACACCCTGATCGAGGCGTGGCCGATGGTGCGCAGGGCGGTCGCCGACGCCACGCTGCTGCTGGTCGGCGCCGGACCGTACGAGGCGCGGCTGCGCCGGCTCGCCGAGGAACAGGGCGTCCTGGACGGCGTCGTCTTCGCGGGCGGTCACCCGCACCACGCGATGCCGCCCTTCTACGCCGCCGCCGACGCCTTCGCCATGCCGTGCCGCACCCGCAGAGGGGGCCTGGAGGTGGAAGGGCTCGGCATCGTCTTCCTGGAGGCGGCAGCCGCCGGACTCCCCGTCGTGGCCGGGGACTCCGGGGGCGCACCGGACGCCGTACGGGACGGCGAGAGCGGCTACGTGGTCGACGGCCGCTCCCCGGCAGCCGTCGCCGACCGCCTCGTACGCCTGCTGCGCGACCGCGGCCTCGCCCGCTCCATGGGGGACAAGGGGCGGGCATGGGTGCGGGAGGAGTGGGACTGGGGGCGGTCCTACGAGGTGCTCGCCGGGCTGCTGGAGCCGCGCGCCTAGGGGTGACCGGGGGTGTGACCGGCGGTGTGGCCCGGAGTGTGGCCGGGGGCGGGCTCCGGGGCGTACCCCCCGGCCGAGAGGAGGGAGTCCAGCTTGGCGGGGGCGTCCTCGACCCGGTCCACCAGGGCGATCCGTGACTCCATGGACCTGCCGCGCGCCAGCGACTGGAGCAGGGGCCAGACCGGGAGGTGCTCCGTCCAGTGCGCGCGGTCGACCAGGACCATCGGGGTGGGCTCGCCGCGCGACTCGTAGTAGTTGGGCGTGGTGTTGTCGAAGACCTCCTGGACCGTGCCCGCGGCGCCCGGCAGGAAGACGACGCCCGAGTTCGAACGGGCCAGCAGGCCGTCCTCGCGCGTGGCGTTGGCGAAGTACTTGGCCAGGTGGGAGGCGAAGGCGTTCGGCGGCTCGTGGCCGTAGAACCACGTGGGGATGCCGACCGAGGCGCCGCCGGAGGGCCAGCGCTCGCGGACCGCGAAGGCCGCCCGCGCCCACTCGGTGACCGACGGCGTGAACGACGGCGCCTTGGCGAGGATTTCCAGGGCCTCCTCCAGCATGCCGTCGGCGAAGACGGCGGCGTACGCCCCGAGGTTCGCCGCCTCCATCGCGCCGGGGCCGCCGCCCGTCGCGACCGTGAAGCCGGCGCGGGCCAGCGCGCGGCCGAGCCGGGCCGCGCCCGCGTACTCCTGCGTGCCGCGTGCCATCGCGTGGCCGCCCATGACGCCCACGACCCCCGCGCCGGCGAGCAGTTCGTCCAGGGCGTCGGAGATCGAGTCGTCGTGTATCGCGCGCAGCATCGAGGAGAAGACGTCGCCGTCGGCCTTGGTCCGCTGGAACCAGTCGTACGCGTGGGCGTCCGGCGTCGCGTCGTACCCGCCCCCGGCGAGGCCGGCGAACAGGTCGTCGGGGGTGTAGAGCAGCCCCCGGTAGGGGTTGAACGGCAGCCCCGGGACCGGCGGGAAGACCAGCGCGCCCGAGGCCCGCACCTTCGCCGCCGCGTCCTCGCTCATGGGACAGCCCAGGAAGACGGCGCCCGCGACATGCGCGGCCTTGAGCGTGGCGGTGCGCTCCGTCAGGTCGACGGCCTGGACGCGGCAGCCGGCGAGAGCGCCGCGTCCCGAGACCTCGTCGAACTCGGCGAGGGTCTCGATCTCACGGTCCTCGCCGGTCGCAGGGGATGCGGATGTCGGTTCGTCGGTCGGCTGCATCCGCCCATACTAGGAAACGATGACCGTAGCGCCTGGGGGTCGGGTGCGGCGCCGGCATCGCGGAAGGCGAGTCGCGCACCCGGGTAGGTCGGGGGGCGACCTGCTGCGTATCTTCGTACAGCCGTTATCGGACGGTGATGACTGTGCGAGTCGGATGGTGACACTCCTCAGGGAGGCACACGCGGTGTGCCGGGGGTGGCCCCTTGTCGCGGTAGCTGAGTGAAACGAGGACGATCATGGCTGAGGTGGCGGTCGAGAAGGAGCGCTCGGTGCCACGGTCGCGGGCCTCTCGTGGGAGCGGCGGGGTGGGCGAGCCGGAGCTGCGGCAGTTGCTCGCGGGGCTGACGGCCGTACGGGACGGCGATTTCGGTACGAGGCTGCCGGACGAGGGCGACGGGCTGATCGGGGAGATCGCCGCCGTCTTCAACGGCATGGTCGATCAGCTGTCGCTGTTCACGTCCGAGGTGACGCGCGTGGCGCGCGAGGTCGGCACGGAGGGAACGCTGGGCGGGCAGGCCGTCGTACCCGGTGTCTCCGGGACCTGGGCGGACCTGACCGACAACGTGAACGCCATGGCGGGCAACCTGACGACCCAGGTCCGCGACATCGCCCAGGTGGCGACCGCCGTGGCCAAGGGCGACCTGTCGCAGAAGATCGACGTGGACGCCCGCGGCGAGATCCTGGAGCTGAAGGACACCGTCAACACGATGGTCGACCAGCTCTCCGCGTTCGCCGACGAGGTGACCCGCGTCGCCCGTGAGGTCGGCAGCGAAGGGCAGCTGGGCGGGCAGGCCCAGGTGCCGGGCGTCGGCGGCGTCTGGCGGGACCTGACCGACTCGGTGAACCTGATGGCCGGCAACCTCACCGACCAGGTCCGCAACATCGCCCAGGTCACGACCGCCGTGGCCAAGGGCGACCTGTCGCAGAAGATCACCGTCAACGCGCGCGGCGAGATCCTCCAGCTGAAGGAGACCATCAACACGATGGTCGACCAGCTCTCGTCGTTCGCCGACGAGGTCACCCGCATGGCGCGGGACGTGGGCACCGAGGGCATCCTGGGCGGCCAGGCCGACGTCAAGGGCGTCTCGGGTACCTGGCGGGACCTGACCGACTCGGTGAACAGCATGGCGGGCAACCTCACGGACCAGGTGCGCTCGATCGCCCAGGTGGCCACCGCGGTGGCCGGGGGAGACCTGTCGCAGAAGATCACGGTCAACGCGCGCGGCGAGATCCTCCAGTTGAAGGAGACCATCAACACGATGGTCGACCAGCTCTCCGCGTTCGCCGACGAGGTGACCCGCGTCGCCCGTGAGGTGGGCACCGAGGGCAATCTCGGCGGCCAGGCGACGGTCCGCGGTGTCTCCGGCACGTGGAAGGACCTCACCGACAACGTGAACGTCATGGCCTCCAACCTGACGGGCCAGGTGCGCTCCATCGCCCAGGTGGCCACCGCGGTGGCGCGCGGTGACCTCTCGCAGAAGATCACCGTGGAGGCCAAGGGCGAGGTCGCCGCGCTCGCCGGCGGGATCAACACGATGGTCGACACGCTCTCGGCCTTCGCCGACGAGGTGACGCGCGTGGCGCGCGAGGTCGGCACCGAGGGCCAGCTCGGTGGTCAGGCCCGCGTCCCGAACGTGGCGGGCACGTGGAAGGACCTCACCGACAACGTCAACTCGATGGCCAACAACCTGACCAACCAGGTGCGCAACATCGCCCTGGTCACCACCGCGGTGGCCAACGGCGACCTGTCCAAGAAGATCGACGTGGACGCCCGTGGGGAGATCCTGGAGCTGAAGACGACCATCAACACGATGGTCGACCAGCTCTCCGCGTTCGCCGCCGAGGTGACGCGCGTGGCACGCGAGGTCGGCAGCGAGGGCAGACTGGGCGGCCAGGCCGAGGTCGAGGGAGTGTCGGGCACCTGGAAGCGCCTGACCGAGAACGTCAACGAACTGGCCGGCAACCTCACCCGGCAGGTCCGCGCCATCGCCGAGGTGGCGAGCGCGGTGGCCGAGGGCGACCTGACCCGCTCCATCACCGTCGACGCCTCCGGCGAGGTCGCCGAACTCAAGGACAACATCAACACCATGGTCGAGTCGCTGCGCGAGACGACCAGGGCCAACCAGGAACAGGACTGGCTCAAGTCCAACCTCGCCCGCATCTCCGGCCTCATGCAGGGTCACCGGGACCTCGCCGTGGTCGCGGAGCTGGTCATGGACGAGCTGGCTCCCCTCGTCGCGGCGCAGTACGGAGCCTTCTACCTCGTCGAGGAGATGGACGGGTCCACCGGACTCACCCTCGTCGGGTCCTACGGCCGCCCCGTCGGCAGCGTCGGCCGCAGACGGTTCCAGCTCGGGGAGTCCCTGGTGGGCCAGGCGGCGCGCAGCCGCCGGCCCATCGCCGTCAACCGGATCCCGGCGGACTACGTCAGCATCTCGTCCGGGCTCGGGCAGGCCGCGCCGGGCAGCTTGATGGTCGTACCGATCCTCGTCGAGGACCAGGTCCTCGGCGTCATCGAACTGGCGTCGTTCGAGCAGTTCACCCCGGTGCACCGGGACTTCCTGGAACAGCTGATGGAGACGCTCGGGGTGAACGTCAACACCATCGTCGCCAACGCGCGCACCGACGAGCTGCTGGAGGAGTCCCAGCGGCTGACCGCCGAACTCCAGGCCCGCTCGGCGGAGTTGCAGGTCCAGCAGGAGGAGCTCCAGCGCTCCAACGCCGAACTGGAGGAGAAGGCGGCCCTGCTGGCGACCCAGAACCGCGACATCGAGACGAAGAACCTGGAGATCGAGCAGGCCCGCCAGGAACTGGAGGCACGGGCCCAGCAGCTGTCCCTCACCTCCAAGTACAAGTCGGAGTTCCTGGCCAACATGAGCCACGAGCTGCGCACCCCGCTGAACAGCCTGCTCATCCTCGCCCAGCTCCTCGCGCAGAACCCGACCCGCAACCTCACCGCGAAGCAGGTCGAGTACGCGGGCATCATCCACTCGGCGGGTTCCGATCTGCTCCAGCTCATCAACGACATCCTCGACCTGTCCAAGGTCGAGGCGGGCAAGATGGACATCAACCCGGAGCCGGTGCCGCTGCGCAAGCTCCTGGACTACGTCGAGGCGACCTTCCGCCCGATGACCACCCAGAAGCACCTCGAATTCACCATCAGCACCGCGCCCGACGTGCCGTCCGAGCTGCGCACCGACGACTCCAGGCTGCGGCAGGTCCTGCGCAACCTCCTCTCCAACGCGGTCAAGTTCACCGAGCGCGGCAGCGTCGAGCTGCGCATCGAGCGCGCCGGGGACAGCGAGGTGCCGGCGTCCGTCCGGCGCGGCGAGGCGATGCTGGCCTTCCGCGTGAAGGACACCGGCATCGGCATCGCCGAGCACCAGCTCGAAGCGATCTTCGGCGCGTTCCAGCAGGCCGACGGCACCACCAGCCGCAAGTACGGCGGCACGGGCCTCGGCCTGTCCATCAGCCGGGAGATCGCCCACCTGCTGGGCGGCGTGGTCGTCGCCGCGAGCACGCAGGGGCAGGGCAGTACGTTCACGCTCTACCTGCCCGTGAGCCGCGCCGAGTGGGAGGCCGGGGCCGTCGCCCCGCCGGTCACGCGGGCCACACCCGTCCGTGCGGCGGGCGACGGGGCCGGCATCGCCGCCGCCCCGGTGCCGCAGCGCAAGCGCCGGCTGCTCGTGGTCGAGGGGCGGGCGCGCGGCCTGCTGTCCCTGGTGGCGGAGAGCGCCGTCGCCGACCTGTCCGGCGGCCGGGAGCCGTCCGTGAAGCCGGCGGAGGCGGGCTTCGAGGTCATCACCGCGGTCGGCGCGGTGGAGGCGGCCGAGAGCCTCGCCGCGGGGGCCTGCCACTGCGTCGTCCTGGAGCTGGACATGCCGAAGGACGAGGCGTTCGCGTTCCTCGACGCGATGGACGGCGACACCGCCGTGACGTCCGTACCGGTTCTCGCGCACAACAGCCGCCGCCTCGACCCGGAGCACGAGCAGCGGCTGCGGTCGCGCTCCCACACGCGCCCCCTGGAGCTGATCTCCGGTCTGGACGAGCTGCGTGAGCGCATCGCGCTGCACCTGTCCGCCGAGCAGCCCGGCGACGTGGTCCCGCTGGCGCGGGGCGAGGAGGTCGGCGAGCAGCCCCCGCCGGCCGCGGGCGGCAGCCTCTCCGGACGTGTCGTGCTGGTCGTGGACGATGACGCCCGCAACCTGTACGCCATCAGCGGCATCCTGGAGCTGCACGGCATCGAGGTGCTGCACGCCGAGAACGGCCGCAAGGGCATCGAGACGCTCCGGGCCAACCCGGAGATCGACCTGGTCCTGATGGACGTGATGATGCCCGAGCTGGACGGGTACGCGGCGACGACGGAGATCAGGCGGGACCCGGCCTACGCGACGCTGCCCATCATCGCCGTGACGGCGAAGGCCATGCCGGGCGACCGGGAGAAGAGCCTCGCCTCCGGGGCCAGCGACTACGTCACCAAGCCCGTCGACGCGGACGACCTCATCGCCTGCATCGGGCGCTGGCTCAGTGAGGAGTCGACGGTCCGGTGACCACCTCACAGCCCCTTGAGGGCCCCGCCTCGCCGGAGGACCGCCAGGTCCCCGGCGCCCGGGTGGAGAACACCGGCGTGGGAAGGCTCGCGGCGACGGTGGAGCGGCTGCGCGGCGAGATCCTCGCCGCGCAGGCGGCAGCCGACGGCCGTGCCCTGATCGAACTGGCCAAGGGCGTGCTGATCGAGCGGCTGCGGTGCGGTCCCACCATGGCCGCGCGGCAGCTGGCGTCACTGGCCGGGGAAGCGGGCGTCTCCCAGCTGGAACTGGCCGCGGACATCGTCAACCAGTCCTCCCAGGACCAGCTCACCGAGATCGCCGCCGGTTTCGCCAGCCAGGCCAACGGCGAGGCGCCTGCGGGGCAGACCGAACCCTCCGTCGGCGTGCGCCTGCGTGCGGCGGAGAGCGGCGCGCTGGCCGCGGGCGACACACAGGCAGCCGCCCAGTCGCTCCTCGCCCACGCCCTGACCCCGCTGGGGGCCTGCGCCGTCGCCGTGTGGAGCGCGGGAGCCGACGCGTCGCTGGCCCTGGCGGGGCACGCGGGATTCACCGCGGGCGAGGCCGGCCGCTGGCGCTACGTCCCCCCGGGCGTGTCCACCCTGGCCCGCCGGGCGCTGACGGAGCGCCAGCCGGTGCACGTCACGGACATGTCCGCGGAGGGCCTGCCGTCCATCGGCCGTGCCGATCACCCCCGCGGCGGACGCATCGCGCTCCCGGTGGGCACCGGAGGCCGCGTCAACGGCGTCCTGGAGATCTGCTGGCCGAGCCCGCTGGAACCACAGCCACCGCAGATCCTCCGCCAGATCGAGGCGCTGGCGGAGCTGTGCGCCCACACCCTGGAAAGCCGGCCGGCCCCGGCGACGCCCTCGGCGGACACGTTGCCGCCCACGCCCTACCTCGCCGAACTGGTGGAACTCGCGGAAGGGCTGTACGACCCCGCCCTGGTCCTGGTCCCGTACCTGGACGCCGACGGCCGGCTCACCGACTTCCGTGTCCACCACGCCAACAGCAGCTTCGTCGACCCCGCGGGCAGGCCCCGCAGCGCCGTGCACGGAGCACTGCTGCTGGAGGCCTACCCGATGGCCGTCGGCGGCAGCGAACTGTTCGAGCGGATCGAGCGGGTGTACGCGACCGGCGAGCCGTTCCGCACCCGCCGGATGACCCTCACGGCGCTGGTCGGTCAGGTCTCCCTCGCCGCGGTCGCCGACATCAGCGTCAGCCGTCAGAGCGGCTGCGTGCTGCTCATCTGGCGCATCGAGGACGAGGCGGCCCGCCTGGCCCACCTCCTGCAGCACGCCCAGCGCCTGGGCAGGATCGGCGGCTTCGAGGAGGACCTCACCACGGGCGAAGTCACCTGGAACGAGCAGCTGTTCGATCTGTACGGCCGGCCGCACGACGCGTCACCCGTACCCCTGGAAGCGCTGACCTCGTACGCCCACGCCGACGACGCCGCCACCATCCGCCGTTTCCTGCGCACCGTGCTCCATCACCGCAGGTCGGCCTCCGCCGCATTCCGCCTCGAACGTCCCGACGGCGTCACCCGGCACATGCGGGTGATCGCCGAACCCGTTCTCGACGCCGACGGCCGACTGCTGTCCGTGCGCGGCGCCTATCAGGACATCTCGTCCCAGCACTGGACCGAGGTGGCCCTGGCGGCGACCCGCGACCAACTGGCCCACACCGAACAGCAGGCCGCCGAGAGCAACCGCCTGACCCTGCAGTTGCAACACGCGATCATGCCGCCCACCGAGGCCCCGCTGAGCAGCCCGGGGCTGCAGATCGCCGTGCGGTACCGGCCCGCGGAGTCGGAGTCCATGGTCGGCGGAGACTGGTACGACGCGGTGACCCTGCCGTCCAAGCAGATCATGCTGTGCGTGGGAGACGTGGCGGGGCACGGCATACAGGCCGCCACCAGCATGGTCGTCCTGCGCAACGCCATGCGCGGCCTGGCCGTCACCGGGGCCGGGCCCGGGCAGCTGCTGTCCTGGCTCAACATCGTGGCCCACCACCTGACCACCCACGTCACGGCGACAGCGGTGTGCGGTCTGTACGACCCGGAGCGGCACACCCTGCGCTGGGCGCGCGCCGGGCACCTGCCGCCGGTGCTGCTGCGCGGGCAGCAGGCGACACCCCTGCCCGCGGTCGGCGGCATCCTGCTGGGAGCCCTGGCCGACACCGACTATGAAGAGCAGGAACTGCGCCTGGAACCGGGCGACACCCTGCTGATGTACACCGACGGGTTGGTCGAGCGCCGTGACGAGGCGGTCCAGGACTCCCTGGCCCGTCTGCTGACCGCGGCGGGGCCCGCCGCCACGGACCTGGAGCAGCAACTCGACGGACTGCTGACGCACAGCGCCTCCGACACCGACGACGACACCTGCCTCATCGGCGTGCGGGTCACGTGAGCGGCTCACGGCGACGGCTCCGGCGTCCGCCCGGAGCAGAGATACTGGGGGCGACGTCCTGGACGGAAGCGGGAGGACGATGTGAACGACCCGCATGAGCGGAAGAAGGGGGCGGACGAGGCGCTGCTCGCGGGCAAGCGCCTGCACCTCCGCCCCCTGACGGACCGAGCCGGCCTCGCGGTGGCCGGCGAGGTCTGCCTGCCCACGCACATGGTGTGGGAGCAGGCCCTGGAGCGGGTGGCCCAGCGGCACCACGGCTCATACCACTTCGATCTCTCGGCACTGACGTTCATCGACATGGCCGGAGCCACGGCCCTGGCGCTGACCGCTCAAGGCCTGACCGGCGAGCAGCGGCTCGTTCTGGAGAGTCCGCCACCTGCCCTGAGCCGTCTGCTGGAGCTGTTCTGGCCCGATCTGCCTGCAATCGAGGTGGCCACGTCATGAGTGCCATGACCGAGACCGAACCCTTCGTCCACCCCGCGCTGTTCTACCGGGGCGAGCGGGAGTACGTGGCGGGCACCGTACCGTTCGTCGAAGAGGGGCTGGACGCCGGCGAGGCGGTGGCCGTGTCGGTCCCCGGCCCCAACCTGGAACTGATCCGCGACGGGTTGGGCGCACGGGCCGCGCGGGTGAAGCTCCTCGACATGACGCAGGTGGGGCGCAATCCCGGCCGGATCATCCCGCGGGTGCTGCGCGCCTTCGCGGACGCCCATCCCGCGGGGCGGGTGCGGATCATCGGCGAGCCGATCTGGGCCGGCCGCTCCGCGACGGAGTACCCCGCCTGCGTCCAGCACGAGGCGCTGATCAACCTCGCGTTCCAGGGCCGGGCGGTCACCATCCTCTGTCCCTACGACGTGGAGCGCCTGGAAGAGACGGTCCTGGCCGACGCCTATGCCACGCACCCCACGATCATCGAGGCCGGTGCGCAGGGCACCAGCGCGGCCTACGCCCCCGAAGCGGTCATCTCCCGCTACAACGAGCCGCTGACCGCACCCGGTGACGTGCCGCAGACGCACTACACGGCGAAGACCCTGCCCGACGTACGGCATTTCGCCACCGGCCGGGCTGCCGAGCTGGGCCTGCCCGAGCCCCGGCTGCAGGATTTCGCCCTCGCCGTCGCCGAGCTGACGACCAACAGCGTGGTGCATGGGCGGGGCTCCGGTGCGCTGCGGGTCTGGCGCCAGGACGACTCCGTCGTGTGCGAGGTGCGGGACGCCGGGCTCCTCACCGACCCGCTGGCCGGCCGCTGCCCACCGCCGCCGGGCCAGGCCGGGGGCCGGGGCCTGCTGCTGGTGAACGTGGTCGCCGACCTCGTCCGCGTCCACACCGCTCCCGGCGAGGGCACGACGATCCACGGTTACTTCCGCTGCTGACCGTCGATGCCACGTCCGGCGTGGGCTGCCGTGGGGCGCCCGCGCCGGACGCGGAGGGCGCCCCGGCGGGGCTCAGCCCTGGACCTCGGAGGGGTCCATCCACATGAACTCCCAGGTGTGGCCGTCCAGGTCGTCGAAGCCGCGGCCGTACATCGTGCCGTAGTCCTGGACCTTGCCGGGGGTGGCACCGGCTGCGATCGCCTTGTCGACGATCTCGTCGACCTTCTCGCGGCTCTCCGCGCTCAGACACAGCAGCGCCTCGCTGGTCTTCGTGGAGTCCGCGATCTCCTTCTCGGTGAAGTCCGCGTAGCGCTGCTTGCCCAGCATCATCGCGACGATGGTGTCGCTGATGACCACGCACGCGCAGTCGTCCGTCGTGAACTGCGGGTTGATGGTGTAGCCGAGCTCCGTGAAGAACTTCTTCGTCGCGTCGACGTCGTTCACGGCGAGGTTCACGAAGATCATCTGCTGGTACATGGGTGTCTCTCCCGGTGAGGTGCGAGTCCGTGTGCCGTAGGCGTTTGCCGTACGCAGGGTTAGACGCGTGTTCGACACCGAACTCATCGCTCGCCGTGAGGTTTTCCGTACGAATTCTTTTCAGGGGCTCAGGGGCAGTGCCGCCAGCTCCGCCACGACCCAGGTCAGCGGGGCGAACACGGCGGTGAGCGTGCCCGCCCGCAGCGCCGCTGAGCCGCGGAGCATGGTCGCGGGCGCCCCGAGCCGCAGCAGCGCGGCGGTCGTGTGCGCACGGGACTGCCGGGCCTCGACGGCGGTCGTGGCCAGCGTCAGCACGGCGCAGCCCGCGACGAGCAGCGCGCCCAGTGCGGTGAGCGGCCCGACGCCGGGGAGGGGCCCCGCGTACAGGACGACCGAGGCGTACGCGCCCGACGCCACCGCGCACAGCACGCCGAGCGGTCGGCCGATGCGCCGCGCCTCCTCTTGCAGGACGCGCCCGGCGAGCAGCCGCATCGCGCCGGGCCGCGCGGCCTGGAGCACCCGGCCGCAGAGGTAGGTCAGGCCCGGCCCGGCGAGCGCGAGGCCGAGCGCGGTCAGGGCCCATCCGGAGAGGACACCCACGGAGGCGCCACTTGCCCCGCCCGGCATCCTGAAGCCGGCGCCCGCCACGCTCCCCGAGCCGCTCGCGTACGTCTCCACGGCGAGCCCGGCAGCGAGCAGCGCGACGCCCCACGGCAGACCGCTCGGCGCCGGTGCCGGGGCGGCCGGCTCCTCGGCACCCTCATCACCACGGGGCCGCGCCCCCGCCTTGCCGGGCCGGGGCCGCAACGCGGTGGCGCTCGCGGCCGAGGCGGCGAGGGGGACCACGGTGAGCAGGGTCAGCGCGGCGGCGAGCGGCAGCGGCCGGTCGGCAGCGAGCAGTCCGGCCGCGGCGCCGTCGAAGGGCAGCCCCGACAGGTCGCCGCGCAGATGCAGGAAGAAGAGCAGCGCGAGCAGTGAGCCGAGGGTGCAGGCCACCGCCGTGGAGATGCCGGCGAGCACCATCAGGCGCCCGGGGCCGAGCCCCACGGCGGAGAGCCCGGGGCGCGGGCGGGTGCCGGGGTCGGTGCGCGCCACGGCGACGGCGAAGTACACGGTCGCGGCGATGGGCGCGACGCACCAGGCGAGACGCAGCACGGAGCCGGTGCCCGGGTACCGCATCGCGTACGCCAGGGTGCACAGGAGCAGGAAACCGGTACCGGCGGACGCGGCGGCGACGAGCAGGCGCCGCAACTGCACGCCCGGGTGCGCCCCACGGGCTAGACGGAGAGCGAGCACGCGGCCCGGCCTTCCGCCTCAAAGGCGCGGGGGGCTCCGCCGTTCCCTGGGGCTGGGGTGTCTGGGGTGGCTGATGGCTCGGGCGTGGCGGTGGCGGTGGCGGCGTCGGGAGAGGCAGGGGCCGCGGAGGTTTCGGCGGGACTCGCGCCCTCGGCGACGTCTGAATGGTCGGCGGTGCTCGACTTGTCCGAAGGGCTCGAAGCCGTGGGGGTACGCGAAGTGCTCGCGGGAGCCGCGGCCCCGGCGGAGCCGGCAGCGCGGGCTCGGCGCGGACCTTTCTTGGCCTTCCCCGGAGTCGAGGCCGCCGAGGTCCCCGAAGCCTTCCCGGAAGCCGAAGCCGCGCGGGAGCTCGAAGCCCGCGCTCGGCGCGAGGCCCGCTTGGGCGCGGCCCCTGCCGCCTCGCCCGCACCACCGGCACCACTGGCACCACTGGCATCACCGGCACCGGACGACGGCTCCGCACCCCCAGCCGCCGTCGCCGTCGAGCGATCCTCGGCCGTGCCGTCCTCGGCGGGCGGGAGATGCACCGTGCTCACCCGGCGGCCGTCGAGCAGCGCGGCGGTGCGGTCGGCGAGGGCGGCGAGGTCCGGGTCGTGCGTGGCGAGGACGACCGTGATGCCGTGCGAGCGGGCCGCGGTCATGAGCGTGCGCAGCACATGCGCGCGGTCGGCGCGGTGCAGCGGCGCCGTGGGCTCGTCGGCGAAGATCACCGACGGCGTGGTGGCCAGCGCGCGGGCGACGGCGACGCGCTGGCGCTCGGCCTGGAGGAGGGCGTGCGGGCGCTTGCCGGCGCAGCCGCCGACGTCGAGGCGCTCCAGCCACTCCTTGGCGGCGGGCTTGGCGGCACGGTGAGAGGCGCCGCGCAGCATCAGCGGCAGCGCGACGTTCTCCCAGGCGGTGAGTTCGGGCACGAGGTGCGGCGCGGGGTCGATCCAGCCGAAGCGGTCGCGGCGCAGGCGTTCGCGCACGCGCGGGCCCATCGTGTGGACGGGGGCGCTGTTGAACCACACCTCGCCCTGCTGGGGGAGCAGTTGGCCCGAGAGGCAGCGCAGAAGAGTCGTCTTGCCGCTGCCACGTGGACCGGTGACGGCGAGGATCTCACCCTCGCGGACACCGAGCGAGACGCCGGTGAGAGCGGGGGAGCCATTGTGTGTGACATGCAGTGCGCGTGCCCACAGCACGTCGTTGTCCGGCGGGGCCACCATGGCGTACACCTCGGTTCAGATCAGTTGCCTCCCCCGTACGGGGGAACGAAGGCGGGGCCGATCGGTCACTGGGCACGCTATGGATTCGGGCGGACTCGCCAGGAAAGGACGCGGCCCGGAGGCGCCCGTTCTCACTCGAACGGTCGCCTCCGGGCCGGTGTTGATCAGACCATCACGCGCGATCCGCTGACGGTCAGAGCTTCGTCCACGCCTCCGTGAGCACCTGCCGCAGGATGCCCTCGATCTCGTCGAAGGTCTCCTGGGTGGAGATCAGCGGCGGGGCCAGCTGGACGACCGGGTCGCCGCGGTCGTCGGCACGGCAGTACAGGCCGTTGTCGTACAGCGCCTTGGAGAGGAAGCCGTACAGGACGCGCTCGGTCTCCTCGTCGTTGAACGTCTCCTTGGTGGCCTTGTCCTTCACCAGCTCGATGCCGTAGAAGAAGCCGTTGCCGCGGACGTCGCCGACGATCGGCAGGTCGTGCAGCTTGCGCAGCGTCTGGTAGAACGCGTCCTCGTTGTCCAGGACGTGCTGGTTCAGGCCCTCCTTCTCGAAGATGTCGAGGTTGGCGATGCCGACCGCGGCCGACACCGGGTGGCCGCCGAAGGTGTAGCCGTGCAGGAAGGTGTTGTCACCCTTGTAGAACGGCTCGGCGATCTTGTCCGAGATGATGCACGCGCCGATCGGGGAGTAGCCCGAGGTCATGCCCTTGGCGCAGGTGATCATGTCCGGGACGTAGCCGAACTTGTCGCAGGCGAACATCGTGCCGAGGCGGCCGAAGGCGCAGATGACCTCGTCCGAGACGAGCAGCACGTCGTACTTGTCGCAGATCTCGCGCACGCGCTGGAAGTAGCCGGGCGGGGGCGGGAAGCAGCCGCCCGCGTTCTGCACCGGCTCCAGGAAGACGGCGGCGACCGTCTCCGGGCCCTCGAAGAGGATCTCCTGCTCGATCTGGTCGGCGGCCCAGCGGCCGAAGGCCTCGGGGTCGTCGCCGTGTATCGGGGCGCGGTAGATGTTGGTGTTCGGCACCTTGTGCGCGCCGGGGACCAGCGGCTCGAAGGGGGCCTTGAGCGCCGGCAGACCGGTGATGGACAGGGCGCCCTGCGGGGTGCCGTGGTAGGCGACCGCGCGCGAGATGACCTTGTACTTCGTGTGGTTGCCGGTGAGCTTGTGGTACTGCTTCGCCAGCTTCCACGCGGTCTCGACGGCCTCGCCGCCACCGGTGGTGAAGAAGACCTTGTTGAGGTCGCCCGGGGCGTAGTCGGCGAGGCGCTCGGCCAGCTCGACGGCCTTCGGGTGGGCGTAGGACCACACCGGGAAGAAGGCCAGCTCCTGCGCCTGCTTGTAGGCGGTCTCGGCGAGTTCGTGACGGCCGTGTCCCGCGTTGACGACGAAGAGGCCGGAGAGGCCGTCAAGGTACTTCTTGCCCTTGTCGTCGTAGATGTAGGTGCCCTCGCCACGCACGATGGTGGGAACGGGCGCGTTCTCGTACGACGACATGCGGGTGAAGTGCATCCACAGGTGGTCGTAGGCGGTCTGGCTGAGGTCCTTGCTCACGGCTATCGGGTTCCCCACATATAGGTCTGCTTCTTGAGCTTGAGGTAGACGAAGCTCTCGGTGGAGCGCACGCCGGGGAGGGCGCGGATGCGCTTGTTGATGACGTCGAGCAGGTGGTCGTCGTCTTCGCAGACGATCTCCACGAGGAGGTCGTGCGAGCCCGCGGTCATCACCACGTACTCGGCCTCCGGCATGGCGGCCACGGCGTCCGCGACCGGGTCCACATCGCCCTCGACGTTGATACCGACCATCGCCTGCCTGCGGAATCCCACGGTGAGCGGGTCCGTGACGGCGACGATCTGCATCACGCCTTGGTCGAGCAGCTTCTGGACGCGCTGGCGCACGGCCGCCTCGGAGAGGCCCACGGCCTTGCCGATGGCGGCGTACGGACGGCGTCCGTCCTCCTGGAGCTGCTCGATGATCGCCAGAGAGACGGCGTCCACGGGAGGGGTGCCGTTCCCACTGCCGCTGCCGCCCGGATTGCCGGTGCGGGAGCTGCGGGGGTTACTGGGGTCTGCGCTGCGACTGGCCACGACCTCACTGTGCACGACGTCTCGTCACTTCCGCAAGGCCAGATCGATGAAATTCGTTGTCTGGGACTCCGATACTCACGGATTCCGCAGTTCTGGGGCGCCGGGTATGTTGAAAGCGTCGGTACAGCGACTAGGGTGGGAGTCTCAACCACTGGACATCTGACTTGGAGGGCCGCGGAAGTGACCACCGAGCTGCGCCGTCTGCGCAACTACATCAACGGAGAATTCCGGGACGCGGCCGACGGACGGACCACCGAGGTGATCAATCCGGCGACCGGCGAGGCCTACGCCACCGCGCCGCTGTCCGGCCAGGCCGACGTCGACGCGGCCATGAAGGCCGCCGCCGACGCGTTCCCCGCCTGGCGCGACCAGACGCCCGCCGAGCGGCAGAAGGCCCTGCTGAAGATCGCCGACGCGTTCGAGGAGCGGGCCGAGGAACTCATCGCCGCCGAGGTCGAGAACACGGGCAAGCCGATCGGACTCACGCGGTCCGAGGAGATCCCGCCCATGGTCGACCAGATCCGCTTCTTCGCGGGCGCGGCCCGGATGCTCGAAGGCCGTGCCGCGGGCGAGTACATGGAGGGCCTCACCTCCATCATCCGCCGCGAGCCGATCGGCGTCTGCGCCCAGGTCGCGCCGTGGAACTACCCGATGATGATGGGCGTATGGAAGTTCGCCCCGGCGCTCGCGGCCGGTAACACGGTCGTGCTGAAGCCGTCGGACACCACCCCCGCCTCGACCGTCCTGATGGCCGAGATCATCGGCTCCATCGTGCCGCCCGGCGTCTTCAACGTCGTCACGGGCGACCGCGACACCGGCCGCATGATGGTCGAGCACCCGACCCCCGCGATGGCCTCCATCACCGGTTCGGTGCGCGCCGGCATGCAGGTCGCGGAGTCCGCGTCCAAGGACCTCAAGCGGGTGCATCTGGAGCTGGGCGGCAAGGCCCCGGTCGTCGTCTTCGAGGACACCGATATCGCCAAGGCCGTCGAGGACATCTCGATGGCGGGCTTCTTCAACGCCGGCCAGGACTGCACGGCCGCCACGCGCGTGCTCGTCCACGAGTCCATCCACGACGAGTTCGTGACGGCGCTGGCCAAGGCCGCCGCCGACACGAAGACCGGCCAGCCGGACGACGAGGACGTGCTCTACGGCCCGCTCAACAACGCCAACCAGCTGAAGCAGGTCTCCGGCTTCATCGAGCGGCTGCCCGCGCACGCCAAGGTCGAGGCGGGCGGTCAGCGGGTCGGCGAGAAGGGCTACTTCTACGCCCCGACCGTCGTCTCGGGCCTCAAGCAGGACGACGAGATCATCCAGAACGAGGTCTTCGGGCCCGTCATCACCGTCCAGTCCTTCACGGACGAGGCGCAGGCCGTCGAGTACGCGAACGGCGTGGACTACGCGCTCGCCTCCTCGGTGTGGACCAAGGACCACGCGCGCGCGATGCGGATGTCCAAGGTGCTCGACTTCGGCTGCGTGTGGATCAACACGCACATTCCCCTCGTGGCGGAGATGCCGCACGGCGGGTTCAAGAAGTCGGGCTACGGCAAGGACCTTTCGGCGTACGGCTTCGACGACTACACCCGCATCAAGCACGTGATGACCTCGATCGAGGGCTAGTCCGTCTGCCGGGCTGTTCGCCGTTTGCCGCCGCGGGTCGTGGGGGTTGCTCGCGCAGTTCCCCGCGCCCCTGACGGGCGCTTCTGCGGCGCCTTATTCGGGTGACCACCGAGCCGCCCCCGCGTACCGTTGCGTACGCGGGGGCGGCTCCGTGGTGTGCTTCCTTCTTTCTTCTTATGCAAAAAGATCCGTAGCGCACCCACTTCCCGCCCCCGCTTTTTCTCTGCACCACGGGGGTGGACCTGATGACGACGAGCACGACGAGCGACGACCTCGCCGGGCTGCTGCTGCGCCGCCGCCAGGGCGTGTACGTTCCTGAAGGCGCCGGCCGGTCCGCCGAGGCCGAGGCCGCGGTGGTCGTCCTCGAAGCCGAACTCGCCGACCGGGGCCACCTGTTGACCGGGCCGCTGCGCCGCGCCCTGACCGCGCTCGGGCCCGCGGACCTCGCCACGACCGGGCGGAAGCTGCTCGCCGACGTCGACGCGCTGATGGGCTCGGACCGTACGCATACCCCGCTGTTCGCGCGCTTTCCCGCCGAGATCCCCTACCAGCACGCGTACGACCGCTTCACCGCGACCGTCGTCGCGCACCTCGCCGCCCAGCCGCACCAGCCCTGCATGAACTGCGCGGGCACCACGGCCCGGGTCCGCGCGCTCACGCCCTGCGCCCATCTGCTGTGCGACGACTGCCATCGCAAGGAGAAGGACTGGGGCTGCTGCGACCAGTGCTGCGAGTGGTACGCCTGCCCGGTCTGCGACCAGCGCTATGAGACGGACGGCCCCACCGACCCCTGGCTCGACACCGGCGCCGGCCTCGGCGGCGACGGCGGCCCGGTCCTGCGTGCCCTGCGCCTCGCCGAGCCCGGTGAAGCCGCCGCCGAACTCTCCGCCCTGCTCGCCCGCCGCACCCCGCTGAGCCCGCAGGACCACGACGACCTGGTCCTGCTCCTCGGGCACACCGACCCGGCCGACGCCGCCGACTGGCTGCCCGCGTCCATACCGCTGCGTGAGAGCAAGGCCCTCGCCCTCGCCCCGCTCCTGGATCTCCCCGAGACGCGGCCGCTCGTCGTGCGGTACGCGGACACCGCCACCGACGTCCTGCGCATCCTCGTCGTACGCTCCGGCGGCGACCCCGACCTGCTCGAACCGCCGCGCCTGCGCGGCCTTCCGCGTCCCGTGCGCCGCGCCCTCCTCGCCCTGCTCGACGGGCTGGACTTCGCGCGCCTCGCCGAGGACATGGCCCGCCACCCGCGCGCGTGGAAGCGCGTCGGCGAAATCCTCCACCCCTTCGAGAACGCCCACCGGCACGCGCGCGTGGCGCTCGCGTTCGCCGTCCTGCGCGAGACCCGCCTCGACGACGGCGCCCTCAGCGAGGTGCTGCTCACCGAAGCCGCCCGGCACGACGGTGTCCGGCTCGCGGGCGACCGGCTGCGCGTCGTCACCTGGCAGAGCCGTGTCGAGGAGGCTCTTGGCCGCTGGGACACGGCGGCCGCCGCCGGGCTCCTGCGCGCCCGCCCCGGCGAACTGCTGCGCCGCCTCGACCTGTTGCTGGCCCGCTCGGGCTCGAAGACCCTCCCCGAGCCGGTCGGTGAGGCACTCGCCCACGCCCTGCCGCGCACCGCTCCCGGCCCGCTGCTCGGCGCGTACGGACAGCTGCGGATCCGCTCCGTGCCGTGGCACCGCCGCGTCTTCTTCCCGCGCGGGCGCGTCACCAAGGCGTACGCCGTGGAGGACCACCGCCCGCCGCTGCCCTCCCGTGTGGCGGGCCGCGCCGCCGAGCTGATCGAGGCCGAAGCCGTCCGGCGCCTTACCGCGCGCGAGGGGGAGCGCTACGACGTGGCCGTCCTGGACGCCTCCCTCGCCGACCTGCCGGTGCCGTTCGCCGAGCGCGCGTCGGCGGCCTCCCTGGTCGCGGTGCCGCGCGGCAGCTCACTGCCCATGCCCACGGACAGCGAGACCGTGCGGCTCTTCCTGCACTGGACGCAGCCCAAGGGCACCCGTGTCGACCTCGACCTGTCCGTCGCGCTCTACGACGACCTGTGGCGGTTCATCGGCCACTGCGACTACACCCACCTGGAGTACGCGGGCGGCGCCGCCCGCCACTCCGGCGACCTGACCTCGGCGCCCGCCCCGCACGGCGCCACCGAGTACCTGGACCTCGACCTGCCCCGGCTCGCGAGCACGGGGGTGCGGTTCGTCGTGCCGGCGGTCATCTCGTACAACGACGTGCCCTTCGACGAACTCCCGGACGCCTTCGCGGGGTTCATGGCGGTCAAGGGCAAGGAGCGGGCCGTCTACGACCCGCGCACGGTGCGGCAGCGCTTCGACCTCGGGGGTGACGCGAAGCTGCGCGTGCCGATGATCGTCGACCTGCGGACGCGGCACGCCTGGTGGGCGGACGTCACGCTCGCCACGACGGGCACCGGCCACGACGTGTGGCGCTACCGCAAGCAGATCGGCCGCCTGGGCAACGACCTGCTCGACACCTTCCAGCCGCGCGGCCGGGCCACCCTGTGGGACCTGGCCTGCTGGACCGCCGCGGCCCGCACCGACGGCGAGGTGTACGTCCGCGGACGCGGCCACGTCCTGTGGGGCTACCGCCGCGCGGCGGACGAGCCGCGCGCCGACTTCGCGCTGCGTATCCGCGACGGCTGGGAGCCGGACATGCTCCGGGCCGAGCCCGACCTGGCCGGCCGCCGCACCCTACTCGCCCTGCTGCACGGCGAGTTGGCGGGCGCGGAGGACGTCACGTCCGGCACGGCGTACCGCCTCTACCCCGGCCCGGTCGACGCCGCGCCGCTGGAGCGGATCACCGCGGGGGACCTGGCGGCGTGGCTGGCGCCCGTCGGCTGAACCGCCGCGCGGGGCGGTGATCGACAGGGTGTCGGGTCAGGCGCGCCCGGCTCGACGCAGCGTCCATTGCCCGGCGGGGAAGCGGGGGCGCATGCTGCCGGGTGTGCGAGCGAACCCGAGAGCCTCCTCCGTGTCCCGTCGGTCCCTGCTGCGCGCCCTGGGCGGCGGGGCGGCCGTCAGTACGCTCGCGGGGTGCGGGGTCCCCGCCGCGTACATCGCCCCGGACGAGCGGTCCGCGGCCGACCGCTCGGCGCGGGACAAGAAGCTGACGTTCGCCAACTGGCCCCTGTACATCGACACGGACGACGAGAACGAGACGAAGCGCCCCTCGCTGGACGCCTTCGAGAAGCGGACCGGGATAGACGTCCGCTACACGGAGGAGATCAACGACAACGACGAGTTCTTCGGCAAGATCAGCCCGTCCCTGATGAACCACCAGGACACCGGCCGCGACCTCATCGTCATCAGCGACTGGATGTGCGCCCGTTTCGTACGCCTCGGCTGGGTGCAGGAGATGGACCGGGCCGCGCAGCCCAACGTCACCAAGTACCTGGACCCTCTCCTCCGTTCCCCGCACTTCGACCCGGGGCGGAAGTACACCGTGCCCTGGCAGTCGGGCATCACCGGCATCGCGTACAACAAGCGGAAGGTCGGCCGGGAGATCAAGCAGGTGTCCGACCTGTGGGCGGACGATCTCAAGGGGCGGGTCACGCTGCTCTCCGGGCTCGACGAGGCGTTCGCGCTGCTGCTCCAGGGCGACGGCGTCGACATCACCAAGTGGAAGGCCGACGACTTCCACCGGATGTGCGACAAGGTCGAGAAGATGGTGAACAGCCACCACATCCGCCGCTTCACCGGCAACGACTACATCAAGGACCTTTCCAGCGGCGACGTCCTGGCCTGCCAGGCCTACAGCGGTGACGTCATCCAGCTCCAAGCGGACGACCCGGACATCGAGTTCGTGGTCCCCGAGGAGGGCGCGGAGCTGTGGGCCGAGTCGCTGATGATCCCCAACCTGGCAGCCCACAAGCGGAACGCCGAGCGGCTCATCGACCACTACTACGAGCCGGAGGTGGCGGCGGAGCTGGCCGCCTGGGTCAACTACGTCTGCCCGGTCCCGGCCGCCCGTGACGTCCTCGCCTCCGCCAAGGACAAGGAGCTGGCCGCTCTCGCCGAGGACCCGCTGATCTTCCCGGACGACGCGATGCGGGGGCGGCTCGCCATCGCGCGGGACATCACGCCGAAGGAGCGGACGGAGTTCGCGAAGCGGTGGAACGTGTTGGCGGGTCTGTAGGACTCCGCGTCACCGGTCTCCACGGAGGCCCGCGGACGGCCCCCATTAGACTGCGGGCCGGGAACAGGTGTTCGTGGGCCGGTCGACTCGACTGCCCGCGCGCGACAGGAGAGGCACAGCACGATGGAGGACCGCGACGCCGTCGCGCTCGACGACCCGGTGGGTGCTTCTCTCCGCGGTACACACGCACATCTCGGCCGCCGGGTCGGCCGGGCCGCGACCTACCTGCCGGACGTCGCGACCTTCTCAGCGGTGCCCGCCGACGCCGGCGCGGCGGAGTGGGCCGACCTCGCCCGGCTGCTCGGTCCGGACGCGTTCGCCGACATGTTCAGCTGCCCCGCGATCCCGCCCCCGGACTGGGAGCCGGTCTTCGTCCTCGAAGGCCGGCAGCTGATCTGGCCCGGCCGCGGCCGCCCCGGCCCGCCGGATGCCGGGGCCGACACCGGCGAGACCCAATCCGGAGTCGTCGAACTGGGCGCCGACGACGTGCCCGAGATGCTCGACCTGGTGGAACGGACCAGCCCGGGGCCGTTCTGGCCCCGCACCCACGAACTCGGCGCCTACCTCGGCATCCGTGACCGGGGCACGCTGGTGGCGATGGCGGGCGAACGGCTCCGCCCGCCGGGCTGGACGGAGATCAGCGCGGTCTGCACCGCCCCCGAGGCGCGGGGACAAGGCCATGCCGCACGCCTGGTGAGCGCGCTCGTCGCGCGCGTCGTGGCACGGGACGAGCGCCCCTTCCTGCATGTGGCGGAGGCGAACACCGCCGCCATCGCCCTCTACGAACGGCTCGGCTTCAAGACCCGCAAGGATGTGACGTTCCGGGGGTTCCGTACGCCGTGATGCCGGGCGGGGGACCTGTCCGCCCGGGATCAGTGGTGCCGGTGGAGAGCACTGCGGGCGTCCTCGACCCGCGTCGTACGCGTGGTCCTCGGTCCAGTCGTGGGCGTGGACGGCGGTGACGCGCCCCGCCGCGTCCAGGGCGCACTTCGAACAACCGACCGGTGAAACGTACCTCAGCTCAGCGCGGCCTCCGCGATGCGCTCGGCCACCGGGTTCATGTCCTCGCCCTTCGCGTCGGTCGCGTTGACCGAGTACACGAGCGTACGGGAGCCGTCCCCGGTGGCGGCGATCATGTTCGTGTAGCCGTAGCGGGCGCCGGTCTTGAGCCACACCGTCTTGCCGTTGACCTGCATGTACTGGAGCCCCGCACCGAACGTCGCCTCGGGCACGCCCGGTGCGAGGCGGGGCCGTGTGAGCATCTCCTTCAATTGCGCCGGCGGCAGGAGCTTCCCGCCGAACAGTGCCTGCGTGAAGGTCTCCAGGTCGGCCGTGCTGGAGATCATGTCGCCCGCCGCGAAGCGGTCGAACTGGTTCCACTCGGTGACGTCGACCAGCCGGGTCGTCCCGTCCGGCCGCTCCATCTTCTGGTAGCCGCGGTTGTGGGGTCCGCGGATGCGGGGGTCAGTGCCGGGGAAGTACGTGTCGCGCATGCGGAGCGGTTCGAAGATCCGCTCGCGGGCCTGGTCGGCGTACGAGTCCCGGGTGACCCGCTCGATCAGCAGACCGAGGACGGTGTAGCCGATGTTGCGGTAGTGCTGCTCCTTGCCCGGGTCGTGCTGGGGGCCCTTGGCGATGGCGGAGGCGACGACGGTCCGCGGGTCCAACGTGTCGTAGCGGTGGGCGAATTCGTCGTCGAAGCCGTCGCCGGTCTTCAGGCCGCTGGTGTAGTCGAGGAGGCTGCGGACGGGGATGGGCAGGAACTCCTTGTCCTTGTCCGCGGGGCGCGGGAACAGGTCCGGCATGTAGTGCTGGAGCGGCTTGTCGAGGTCGAGCGTGCCCTCGGCGGCCAGTTGCAGCGCCACCGCCGCCGTCACGATCTTGGTCGTGGACCCGGCGCGGAAGCGGCCGTGCGGGTCGGCTCTGCGGTGCGTCACCAGGTCGTGTACGCCGGAACTGCCGCGCCACGTGCCGTGCTTGCCGCCCACGCGGACGAGGGCGGCGGTCGCGTCGTCGTTCGGCAGGCCTTCGATCGCCTTGCGCAGGGCCTCTCCGTTCGGTCTGGTGGAGGGGTCCGCCGCCGGGGCGGGCGTCGCGGAGGTGCTCGGGGCGTGCGTGTGCGTGTGGGCGAGGGCGGGGACGGCCGCGGCGCCGGTGAGGGCGAGGGCCAGGGCGGTGGCGAGGGCGGCGCGGGAGGGGGACTTCATGAGAACTCCAGGGACTCAAGGGACTTCAGGGACGGCCGTGCTGTGCCGCGGTGTTCCCATCCTGGTGATCTCCGGGAGGTGGTGGATCGTCGATGCGGAGGATGCGGCCCCTCTGGCGACTCAGGGTCGGGGCCCGCTCAAACGGCCCTGCGCGCCAGGGTGTTGACCGGGATGTCCCCTAGGTGATCCGAGCCGATCAGCTGCGCCATCGACTCCGCCGCGCGTACGGCGGCGTCCGCGCAGCAGTTGTTGAACAGCACGTGGACCTCGTCGGCACGCTCGGCCATGGAGCGCACGCGCGGCAGCCACTCGGCCAGTTCGTCGGTGGAGTAGGAGTGGCGGAACCGGTCCTCCTTGGACCCCGTGCCCCACGCGGGACTGCGCCCGTGGAAGCGGACCACCGCATGCCGCTCCACGCTGACCGGTGCCACCGGAGGCATGGAGCGCGGCAGCCCCTGCACCGTGTCCACCGCCACCGCGGCCATGCCCAGGTCGGAAAGGAGGGCGGTGGTGCGGTGCCGTTCGCCCTCCCGCCACCAGTCGGGGTGCCGGAACTCCACGGCCACCGGCCAGCCCTCGGCGCGTCGCGCGCTCTCGGCGAGGATCTTCTCCGCGCGCGGGCCGGGGGAGAGCCACGGCGGGAACTGGAACAGCAGGGTCCCCAGCCGGTCCGCCTCGCGCAAGGGTCCGAGCGCCGTGCTGAAACGCTGCCAGACGGTGTCCAGTAGTTCGGGGCCCACCGGCTCGCCCCGCAGGTCCGCGGGGAGCGCGGCCTCCCGGGTGGGATGACCGGTCAGCAGGGAGAACGCCTTCACGTCGAAGCGGAAACCGTCCGGCGTGCGGTCCGCCCACAACCGGCAATTGCGGTCGCTCGGCAGCGCGTAGTAGGTCGAGTCGACCTCCACCACGGGGAAGCGGTCGGCGTAGTGCCGCAGCCGCCCCTCCGCGTCCTTGCTGCCTCGCGGATACCAGCCACTGGCCAGCAGCGCGCGGTCCGTCCACGAACAGGTCCCCACCAGAATCTCACTCATCCGGCACGGGTACCCAGACGGCCCCGATGGATCAGGAGGTGCGCAGCGCCGCCAGGACGTCGACGCGGTTGGTGGTGATGGCGTCGACGCCCGCGTCGATCAGGCGCCGCATCGAGCGGCGGGTGTCGGGGGTCCACGCCGAGACGAGGAAGCCCTCGCGGTGCACGTGGCGGACGAGTTCGCGGTCGACCAGCGGGAAGCGGTAGTTGAGCCAGCGCGGCTTCACCGCGTCGAGCAGGACGCGGCGGGGCGGCGCCAGGGTCGTCCAGGTCAGGGCGATCTCGGCGGCGGGATCGGCCTCCCGCACGGCGAGCATCGTCTGCGGGCCCGCACAGTAGTACGTACGCTCGGCCGCCCCGCAGTCGGCGATGACCCCGACGACCGTGCGCACCGCCTCGTACGAGGCGCCCGGCAGGTCGATCATGAGCCGGTGCCCCTCGGTGGCGGCGAGGGCCGCCTCCAGCGTCGGCACGCCCCCCTCGGTGAGGCCGTCGAGCTCGGCGAAGGACAGGACACCGAGCGGACGGTCGTACGCCCATAGGCGCTTGAGCGTCGGGTCGTGCAGCAGTACGGGTACTCCGTCGCTGCTCAGGCGGACGTCGATCTCCACCGCGTCCGCGCCCCTTTCCAGCGCCGAGCGCAGGGACGGGAGGGTGTTCTCGCGGAAGCGGTAGGGATCGCCTCGGTGGGCCACGGCTGTCACGGTGCGCATGGCCCCATTGTGGTGCCGGGTCAGGGGGCGAGCCACGTCTCCGTGTACGTGTCGATCTCGGCGGTGATCCGGGCCTTGCCCGCCGGGTCGAGGAAGGACGCCTCCACGGCGTTCTTCGCGAGGGCCGCGATGCCGCGCTCGTCGAGGTCCAGGAGGCGGGCGGCGACCGCGTACTCGTTGTTCAGGTCGGTGCCGAACATCGGCGGGTCGTCGGAGTTGATCGTGACCACGACCCCTGCCTCGACGAACTGCTTCATGGGGTGTTCGTCGAGCGTGCGCACCGCGCGTGTCGCGATGTTCGAGGTCGGGCAGACCTCCAGCGGGATGCGGTGCTCGGCGAGGTGGGCGAGCAGCTTCGGGTCCTGGGCGGAGGTCGTGCCGTGGCCGATGCGCTCGGCGCCTAGGTGGACCAGGGCGTCCCAGACCGTCTCGGGGCCGGTGGTCTCGCCCGCGTGCGGCACCGAGTGCAGGCCGGCCGCGATGGCCTGGTCGAAGTAGGGCTTGAACTGCGGGCGCGGCACGCCGATCTCGGGGCCGCCGAGACCGAAGGAGACGAGCCCATCGGGGCGCAGCTTCTCGCTGGTGGCGAGGCGGAGCGTCTCCTCGGCGGACACGAGTCCGGCCTCGCCCGGGATGTCGAAGCACCAGCGCAGTACGGTGCCGAACTCGTCCTGTGCGGCCTTGCGGGCGTCCTCGATGGCGTCCATGAAGGCGCGGTCGTCGATGCCGCGGCGCACCGAGGAGTACGGGGTGATGGTCAGCTCGGCGTAGCGGACGTTCTGCCGCGCCATGTCGCGGGCCACCTCGTAGGTGAGCAGGCGTACGTCCTCCGGGGTGCGGATCAGGTCCACGACGGAGAGGTACACCTGGATGAAGTGCGCGAAGTCCGTGAACGTGAAGTAGTCGGCGAGCGCCTCGGGGTCCGTCGGCACGGAGGAGTCGGGGTGGCGGGCGGCCAGCTCGGAGACGATGCGGGGGGAGGCCGAGCCCACGTGGTGCACGTGCAGTTCCGCCTTGGGCAGTCCGGCGATGAAGGCGTGCGGGTCTCTCGCTGTCGTGGCTGCGGTCTGCTGCTCGGTCACGGTTTCCTCCCCAGGAACGGAATTGATCGGCTGATCGGTGGGTCGGGGATCATCGTAGGCCTCGGTCGTCGCGCGCAAAGCGTGGGCCGTAACATGACGGAACGTATGAAAGAGGTGACCTCGTGACCGCCAGGCCTTCCGGATCCGGGGACGACGCCGTGCCGCGTGGCGCGGACGCTCCGGAGGAGCGGGACCCGTGGGCTCCGCCGCCGGAGGATGCCGCGGTGCGGCTGGACAAGCGGGGGGACCGGGCTTCGCCCGCGGCTCCCTCCGGGGCCGGGACCGGGACTGGGGCCGGGGCGCCGCCGCCTCCACCTCCGGCGGCCTGGGCATCGGGCGCCGGCAACGCCTTCGCGGCTCCCGGCGAGCCGGTGCCACCGCCCCCGGTCTCGCCGGACGGGCCGGGGCAGATGCCTTACGGGCCTTACGGGTACGGGGGCCACGGGGTACACCCAGGGCCCCCCGGTCACGCGAACGCTCCGGGGCATCAGGGCCCCCAGGGGTACGCGGGACCGCAGGGGTATCCGGGGTACCCCGGATACCCGGGTCAGGGAATGCCCGGATACGGCTGGCCCGCCATGCCGATGGCGCCCGCGAACGGCATGGGCGTCGCCGGGCTGGTCCTCGGGATCATCGCGACGGTCGGCTTCTGCCTGTGGCCGCTCGCGATCGTGCTCGGCATCCTCGCGGTGATCTTCGGCGCCGTGGGGCGCGGGAAGGCGCGCCGCGGCGAGGCGACGAACGGGGGTCAGGCCCTCGCGGGGATCATCTGCGGGGCGGTCGGCATCGTGCTGGCCGTGGTGCTGCTGGTGATCATCCTCGTGATGCCGGACGAGGAGACGGACTCCCGCTCCCTGGAGCCGCCGGGCCGCACGACGACGGCAGCGCAGCCCGGCTGAGGCTGTGGCCGGGATTGGCTGGGGGCTGCGGTTGGGACCGGCCGGGGGCCGCAGCGGGGATTGGCCGGGGGCCGCAGCTGAGGCCGATCGGGGCTGCGGCTGAGCCTGACCGGGGCCACGGCTGGGGTCGGCGGGCCCGCAGCCGGGACCGGCCGGGAGCTGCGGTTGAGACCGACCCGTGCCCGCAGCTGCGGGCCCTCCCCACCGACCCCCCCCGGGGCTTTGCTCCGCGCCCGCCCCCGCTCCGCGCCACCCCGCGCCATCCGCCCCCCGCTCAGCCCGCCGCCACCCCATCCCGCGCCCCCATCAACGCGAACCCCAGCAGATTCGGCCCCCGCCACTCCTCCGGGTCCTGGATGCGGGGGTCGTCGGCGGCCAGGCCCACGCCCCATACCCGGTCCAGCGGACTCGCCTCCACCAGCACTCGCTCGCCCGTGCCCCGCAGGAACTCCCGCAGCGCCGGGTCCGAGGTGAACTTGTGGACGCTGCCGGTGAGCACGATCCCGAACCGCTCCCGCGCCCATATCGCCTCGTCGAAGCCCCGCACCAGCCGCCCCGCGTTCTTCGCCTCGGCGGGTGTACGCGCCGCGAGGACCGCGCGCTCGGCGTCCGCGTCGTCGAAGAGGCGGGCCTTGGCCGCCATCATCCAGTGCTCCGCGGTCGCGTACGTGACGCCGTCCACGGTGAACGGCGAGGGCCACCACTGGCTCAGGCAGCTCGCGCCCAGCGTGCCGTCGCGGCGCGGGGTGTGCCCCCAGAAGTACAGATACTTCACTCGCTGCCCCGCGTGCACCGCGCCGACCAGCGCCTCCACCGAGTCGATCTTCGTCATGCACGCGAGTCTGGCACGCACCACTGACACTCCGTCCTGGGTTTTCGAGGACGACTCGACACCTGGTCGACAGATTCCGTCGCGTAACCAAAAGGCAACAACGGAATCACTTGTTGGACCTGTACTGCTCTGTCAGGATCGGCACTCAAATCGATCTGGAGCTACGCCGACCCCCGCGACGGGGAGGGTGGCGGAGGAGAGCGTCATGCACAACTTCCAGGCGCAGGACCATTTCGCGGACGGCGCGCAGTACATCGCCGGACGGCTGACGAAGGGGACCTCGGGACGCACGCACGCAGTCGTCGACCCCGCCACCGCCGAGGAGGTCTACTCGTACGAACTCGCCGGAAGGGACGACGTCGACGCCGCCGTCGCGGCCGCCGCAGCGGCGTTCCCCGGGTGGGCCGGTGCCACCCCCGGCGAGCGCTCCGACGCCATGCATCGCTTCGCGGGCGTGCTGGCCGACCGCGCGGAGGAGTTCGCGCAGGCCGAGTCGTTGCAGTGCGGCAAGCCGATCAAGCTGAGCCGGGAGTTCGACGTCCCCGGCACCGTCGACAACGCCGCCTTCTTCGCGGGCGCCGCCCGGCACCTCCAGGGCCAGGCGGCCGGTGAGTACACCGGGGACCACACCTCGTACGTACGCCGTGAACCCATCGGTGTCGTCGGGTCCATCGCGCCCTGGAACTACCCCCTCCAGATGGCCGCCTGGAAGGTGCTCCCGGCGATCGCGGCCGGCAACACCATCGTCCTCAAGCCCGCCGAGCTGACGCCCTTCACCTCGCTGCTCTTCGCGCGGGCCGCCACCGAGGCCGGTATCCCGGACGGTGTCGTCAACATCGTCTCGGGCGCGGGCAGGGACGCCGGTGAGCATCTCGTCGGGCACCCCGACGTCGCCATGACCTCCTTCACCGGGTCCACCGGCGTCGGCAAGCGCGTCGCCGAGATCGCCACCGCCACCGTCAAGCGCCTCCACCTGGAGCTCGGCGGCAAGGCCCCCTTCGTGGTCTTCGATGACGCCGACCTGGACGCCGCCGTGCACGGCGCGGTCGCCGGCGCCCTCATCAACTCCGGGCAGGACTGCACGGCCGCCACGCGCGCGTACGTCCAGCGTCCGCTGTACGACGCCTTCGTGCAGGGCGTCGCCGACCTCATGGAGAGCGTGCGGCTCGGCGACCCGTTCGACCCGAGCACCGACATGGGGCCGCTCATCTCGCACGTCCACCGCGACCGCGTCGCCGGCTTCGTCGACCGGGCCCGCTCCTACGCGCGCGTGGTGACCGGCGGCGAGGCGCTCACCCACCCGGGCGCCTTCTACAAGCCCACCCTCATCGCGGACGCGGCGCAGGACAGCGAGGTCGTACAGTCCGAGATCTTCGGGCCCGTCCTCGTCGTACTGCCCTTCGACAGCGACGACGAGGGCATCCGGCTCGCCAACGACACCCCCTACGGACTCGCCGCCTCCGCCTGGAGCCGCGACGTGTACCGCGCGGGCCGCGCGACCCGCGAGATCAAGGCCGGGTGCGTGTGGGTCAACGACCACATCCCGATCCTCAGCGAGATGCCGCACGGCGGCTACAAGGCGTCGGGCTACGGAAAGGACATGTCCACCTACTCCTTCGAGGAGTACACGCAGGTCAAGCACGTCATGTTCGACAACACCGCGGTGGTCCGCAAGGACTGGCACCGCACGATCTTCGGGGACCGTTAGGCGCGTGGCCGCTCGGCCACGCCGCCACGTCGTCACAGGCCGCCCGACCAGCGGCCGCCTTCCTCCCGAAAGGGCAACCACGCGCATGGAGCAGTACGAGCCCGACCCGCTGTCCCCGGCCCAACTGGCGGCCATGCACCGCAGCCTGCGGTACGGCAGGGGGTCCCTGACCCGCCGTTCCCTGCTGCGCGCCTCCACCGGCGGCGCGCTCGCCGTCGGCGGCCTCGGCGCCCTGAGCGCCTGTGGCATCCCCCCGGCCGGCAAGAGCCAGGGCGAGGTCTCGTCCGATGACCACTCGGCCGAGGAGAAGCAGATCGCCTTCTCCAACTGGACCGAGTACATGGACGTCGACGAGAAGGACGAGAACAGGCGGCCGACCCTGGCGGCGTTCACGAAGCGCACCGGGATCAGCGTCAAGTACACCGAGGACATCAACGACAACGTCGAGTTCTTCGGGAAGATCAAGCCGCAGCTCGCCGCGGGCCAGGAGACCGGACGCGACCTGATCTGCGTCACGGACTGGCTCGCCGCACGGCTGATCCGCTTCGGGTGGGTCCAGAAACTGGACCCGGCCAACCTGCCGCACGCGTACACCAACCTGTCGACCCAGTTCCGCGACCCCGACTGGGACCCGGGCCGGGCCTACTCGTATCCCTGGACCGGCATCTCCACCGTCATCGCGTACAACAAGAAGGCGACCGGCGGGAAGAAGATCACCTCGGTCTCGCAGCTCCTCGAGGACCCCAAGCTGAAGGGCCGCGTCGGGTTCCTCTCCGAGATGCGCGACACCGTCGGCATGACGCTCATCGACATGGGCAAGGACCCCGGGGACTTCACCGACGACGACTTCGACTCGGCCATCGCCCGCCTCCAGAAGGCCGTCGACAAGAAGCAGGTCCGCCGCTTCACCGGCAACGACTACACCTCGGACCTCGCCAAGGGCGACATCGCCGCCTGCCTCGGCTGGGCCGGCGACATCGTGCAGTTGCAGGCCGACAACCCGGACATCGGCTTCCACATCCCCGACCAGGGCTACATCACGTCCACGGACAACCTGCTGGTCCCCAACAAGGCGCGGCACAAGCGCAACGCCGAGCGCCTCATCGACTACTACTACGAGCCGGAGCCCGCGGCACGCCTCGCGGCGTACATCAACTACGTCTGCCCGGTCGACGGGGTGCGGGACGCGCTCGCGAAGATCGACAAGGACGCCGCGGCCAATCCGCTGATCATCCCTGACGCGGAGATGAAGGCGAAGTCCCGGGCGTTCCGGTCGCTCACGCCCAAGGAAGAGACCGCCTACGAAGAGAAGTTCGCGAGGCTGACCGGCGTGTGACACGGCGCCGCTGCGCTGGGCTGTGGCCGCTTGAAACTGCGGGTCCGTTGTGGCTGGTCGCGCAGTTCCCCGCGCCCCTTGCGGGGCGCCTTTGTTCCCCCTCGACTTCATCTGGACCCCACCATGACCTCTGCTCAAGAAACCGGCGGCGACGTCCGTCTCACCGGGATCAGCAAGACGTACGGCTCCTTCACCGCCGTGCACCCGCTCGACCTCACCGTGCCGCAGGGCTCCTTCTTCGCCCTGCTCGGCGCCTCCGGCTGCGGCAAGACGACCACGCTCCGCATGATCGCGGGCCTGGAGGAACCCAGCTCCGGCACGGTCCACCTGGGCGAGCAGGACGTCACGTCCCTGCCGCCGTACAAGCGGCCCGTGAACACCGTCTTCCAGTCGTACGCGCTCTTCCCGCACCTGGACATCTTCGAGAACGTCGCCTTCGGCCTGCGCCGGCGCGGCATCAAGTCGGTGAAGGGCCAGGTCGGCGAGATGCTCGACCTCGTTCAGCTCGGCGAGCAGGCCCGCAAGAAGCCGCACCAGCTCTCCGGCGGCCAGCAGCAGCGCGTCGCCGTGGCCCGCGCGCTCATCAACCACCCCAAGGTGCTCCTCCTCGACGAGCCGCTGGGCGCCCTCGACCTCAAGCTGCGCCGCCAGATGCAGCTGGAGCTCAAGCGCATCCAGACCGAGGTCGGCATCACCTTCGTGCACGTCACACACGACCAGGAGGAGGCCATGACGATGGCCGACACCGTGGCCGTGATGAACGGCGGCCGCGTCGAACAGCTCGGCGCCCCCGCCGACCTCTACGAGAACCCGCGCACCACCTTCGTCGCCAACTTCCTCGGCACCTCCAACTTCATCGAGGCGGAGGTCGCCGCGACGAGCGGCGACGACCTCGTCGTGAAGGCCGGCGACTGCAAGCTGACGCTGCCCGCCGCCCGATGTACCGGCCCCACCGCCACCGGCGGCAAGGTCCTGGTCGGCGTCCGCCCCGAGAAGATCTCCCTCGCGCACGCCGACGACGCGGGGCGGATTCCCGAGGGGCGCAACCGCATCACGGGACGCATCGCCGACAGCAGCTTCATCGGCGTATCGACGCAGTACGTGGTGCGCAGCCCGGTCTGCCCCTCCTTCGAGGTGTACGCGCAGAACATCGAGCGCGACGGCCGGCTCACCCCGGGCGCCGAGGTCGTCCTGCACTGGAACCCCGCGCACACCTTCGCCCTCGACGCCGCCCAGGACATCGAGGCGGGCGCCTCAAAGGTCGAGGAGGACGCCTCCGCATGACGACGACCCTCACCGAAGCGCCACCGGCGAAGGACCCCGAGGACCCGGCCCCGGCCGCCCGCGGGCCCCGCAAGCGCGGCCGCCTCGTCCCCTACTGGCTGCTGCTCCCCGGCCTCCTCTGGCTGGTCGTCTTCTTCGCGCTGCCGCTGGTCTACCAGGCCTCGACCTCCGTCCAGACCGGGTCGCTCGAAGAAGGCTTCAAGGTCACCTGGCACTTCGCCACCTACTGGGACGCGCTCACCGACTACTGGCCGCAGTTCCTGCGCTCGGTGCTCTACGCGGGCGCCGCCACGGTCCTGTGCCTGCTGCTCGGCTACCCGCTCGCGTACCTCATCGCGTTCCGCGCGGGTCGCTGGCGGGGCATCATCCTGGTCCTGGTCATCGCGCCGTTCTTCACCAGCTTCCTCATCCGTACGCTGGCGTGGAAGACGATCCTCGCGGACGGCGGCCCCGTCGTCGGCGCCCTCAACTCCCTGCACGTCCTCGACGTCACCAGCTGGCTGGGCGTCACGGCGGGCGACCGGGTCCTCGCGACGCCGCTCGCGGTGATCTGCGGCCTCACGTACAACTTCCTGCCGTTCATGATCCTGCCGCTCTACACCTCGCTGGAGCGCATCGACGGCCGGCTCCACGAGGCCGCGGGCGACCTCTACGCCAAGCCGAGCACCACCTTCCGCAAGGTGACGCTCCCGCTCTCCATGCCGGGCGTCGTCTCCGGCACGCTGCTGACCTTCATCCCGGCGGCGGGCGACTACGTGAACGCGGACCTGCTCGGCTCGACGGACACCCGCATGGTCGGCAACGTCATCCAGACGCAGTTCCTGCGCGTCCTTGACTACCCGACGGCCGCGGCCCTCTCCTTCATTCTCATGGCCGCCATCCTCTTCATGGTGACCTTCTACATCCGCAAGTCGGGGACGGAGGACCTGGTCTGATGGCCTTTGTACGCTGGCTGCGGCGCAACCTCGTCGTCATCGCGGGCCTGTGCACGCTCGCCTATCTGCTCCTGCCGAACATCGTCGTGACCGTCTTCTCCTTCAACAAGCCGAAGGGGCGCTTCAATTACTCCTGGCAGGAGTTCTCGCTCGACGCGTGGAAGGATCCGTGCGGCGTCGCCGACATGTGCGGGTCGCTCTCGCTGAGCCTCCAGATCGCCACCTGGGCGACGATCGGCGCGACCGTACTCGGCACGATGATCGCCTTCGCGCTGGTGCGCTACCGCTTCCGCGCGCGCGGCGCCGTGAACTCGCTGATCTTCCTGCCGATGGCGATGCCCGAGGTCGTCATGGCCGCCTCGCTGCTCACCCTCTTCCTCAACATGGGCGCACAGCTGGGCTTCTGGACCGTCCTCATCGCCCACATCATGTTCTGCCTCAGCTTCGTGGTGACCGCCGTCAAGGCGCGCGTCATGTCGATGGACCCCCGCCTCGAACAGGCCGCGCAGGACCTCTACGCCGGTCCCGTGCAGACGTTCCTGAGGGTCACGCTGCCGATCGCCGCACCGGGCATCGCGGCGGGCGCGCTGCTCGCCTTCGCGCTCTCCTTCGATGATTTCATCATCACGAATTTCAACGCGGGCTCGACCGTGACCTTCCCCATGTTCGTCTGGGGATCGGCACAGCGGGGCACGCCCGTTCAGATCAATGTGATCGGTACGGCGATGTTCCTCGTCGCCGTGCTCCTGGTGCTCGCCGGAATGCTGATCGGCAAGCGCCGCAACAAACAGCCCAAGTAACCGTGACGCAGTTCTCGAAGGAGTGGAAATCATGGCCCCAAGCGCCATGACCCGTTGGACCAAGTCCCTCTCCGACGCCCAGCCGGTCTCGTACTGGCTGGACGACCCGGGCAGGCCCGCCCCCGAGCCCGCCCTCACCGGCGACGACCGCTGCGACCTCCTCGTCGTCGGCGGCGGTTACAGCGGCCTGTGGACCGCGCTCATCGCCAAGGAGCGCGACCCCGGGCGCGACGTCGTCCTCGTCGAGGGCCGCGAGGCGGGCTGGGCCGCCTCCGGCCGCAACGGCGGCTTCTGCGCCGCCTCCCTCACGCACGGCATCGCCAACGGCCTGTCCCGCTGGCCCGGCGAGATCGAGAGGCTGGAGGAGCTCGGCGCCCGCAACCTCGACGAGATCGAGGCGGCCGTCAAGCGCTACTCCATCGACTGCGACTTCGAGCGCACCGGCGAGATCGACGTCGCCACCGAGCCGCACCAGGTGGCCGAACTGCGCGAGATGTACGAGGAGATGGCGGCCCACGGCCTGGCGGGCGGCGCCGAGCTGCTCGACGCGGACGCCGTGCGCGGGCAGGTCGACTCGCCCACCTTCCTCGGCGGCCTCTGGGACCGCGACGGCGTCGCCATGCTGCACCCGGCGAAGCTGGCGTGGGGCCTGAAGCGGGCCTGCCTGGAGAAGGGCGTACGCGTCTACGAACACACGCCCGCCCTGGAGCTGGCCTCCGCCGGCGCCGGGATGGCGGTCCGCACGCCGTACGGCCGCGTCTTCGCCCGCCAGGTGGCGCTCGCCACGAACATCTTCCCCTCGCTGGTCAAGCGCGTCCGCGCGTACACCGTGCCGGTCTACGACTACGCGCTGATGACCGAGCCGCTGAGCGAGGAGCAGCTGGCCGCGATCGGCTGGCGCAACCGGCAGGGGCTCGGCGACAGCGCGAACCAGTTCCACTACTTCCGGCTCTCCGCCGACAACCGCATCCTGTGGGGCGGCTACGACGCGATCTACCCGTTCGGCGGGAAGGTCCGCGCCGAGTACGACGACCGGCCCGAGACGTACGCGAAGCTCGCCGGGCACTTCTTCACCTGCTTCCCGCAGCTGGAGGGGGTCCGCTTCACGCACGCGTGGGGCGGCGCGATCGACACCTGCTCGCGCTTCTCGGCGTTCTTCGGCACGGCGCACAAGGGCCGCGTCGCCTACGCCGCCGGGTACACCGGGCTGGGGGTCGGGGCCACGCGGTTCGGCGCCGACGTGATGCTGGACCTGCTCTCCGGGGAGCGCACGGAGCGGACGAGCCTGGAGATGGTGCGTACGAAGCCGCTGCCGTTCCCGCCGGAGCCGTTCGCCTGGACGGGCGTCGCGCTGACCAAGTGGTCGCTGGCCCGCTCCGACGCCAACGGCGGCAAGCGGAACCTCTGGCTCAAGACGATGGACAAGCTGGGCCTCGGCTTCGACAGCTGAACCGGCGTACGCCCCACCATCCCGCCGTGAGCCGCTTCACCACCAGCGGGTGCCCGAACCCGCGTAATGCCCGCGACCCGGGCCCCTCTCACCTGTGACACGCACGGTCGTCGCACAGGAAAGGGAGGTCCGGTCATGGCTGGCACGGGTGGCTCGGGTGACACGGGCGGCAGGGGCCGCACGGGCGGCCCGGGGGCGAGGTCGGCGGTCGAATGGCTCGTGTCGGTGGCGCCGGATCCGGACGCCTGCCGCTGGGAGTGGGAGCGCAGTCCGCTCGGGGTCGCGCTCCTGCCGGCGGGGCGCCGCTGGGACGTGCTGATCCTCCCCGGCGAGCTCGGCCGCACCACGCTCGACGTACTGAACCGCCGCGTCGAGCGCCCCGGACCGGTGCTCGCCGACTTCGGGGACGCGCGCGTGGGCTTCTTCGTGCCCGCGGGCACGGCCGCCCGCTGGCTGGGCACGGGCGTACGCGGCGCCGGCCGCGGCACCTGGATCGTCGTGCCCCATCCCGGGCGGGCGAGCGGCGGGGTCCGCTGGCTGGTGCCGCCGGACGGCCGGGGCACGCTGACGGATCCGGCACTGCTCGAACTGGCCATGCACGAGGCGGCCGCGGGGCTGCTGGGGGAGGGGGAGGAACGCGGGGAGTGACCTCGGGATGCGCGCGCGGGCCTCCCGGCAGTCATCCGAGCCCCGCGCGACGGTCACTCCGGGCCCGGTTCCCGGCCGTACCGCTCAGTCAGCGCGGTCATGGCCGTCAGCAGCATCCCGCACAGCAGCCAGGAAGCCACCACGTCCAGCGGCCAGTGATATCCGCGCCGCACGAGTCCGAAACCGACCGCCACGTTCAACAGGACGCAGCCGAGGAGCAGTCCACCTCGGCCGTACGCGCGCCGCAGCAGCGGCAGCGCCAGCAGCGCGGCCGCCCCATAGGCGACGGCGGCCGTCGCCGCGTGCCCCGAGGGGTAGAAGCCGTCATGCCCCGCCATGCCCGGCGGCCCCGGCCGGTCCACGGCCGCCTTGAGCGGCACGACGAGCGCGGGCACCGCGGCCATGGCGACGGCGGCGGCCAGCGGCGCCAGCCACCAGCGGAACACCCCGGCACGGCGTCCGTGCCAGGCGGCGTACGCGAGGACGGCCCCGAGGACCGGCACGGCGACGCCGAGGTTGCCGAGGTCGGCGAAGAACTCCGCGGCGCGCTCCGGGAAAGAGCTGCCGACGGTCGCCCGCCCCGCGCGCTCGTCGGCGCGGCGCAGCGGACCGTCGACGACGATCTGCCAGGTGAGGAGCGCGAACAGGCACGCGCACAGGGAGAGCGGGAGAAAAAGGGGCGGCCGCCTCGGAACAGGGGGGGTGGTTCCGAGGCGGCCGAGGGGACCGGGTCGCCGCGCGCCCCGGGGGGTGTGGGGCGGGCGGCCATCCGATCGGTGAGGAGTTCCGGAGCCGGAAGCTCCGGGTGCGTGCGCGAAGGCACGACCAAGACGGGGCTGGGGAGGCTCCGCCCTGGTGTCGCCCACAGTCCCCTGTGGGCGGGGTGTCTCTCTCATCTGCAGAAACCGTACGGCAGGCGATGGCGGGCCGACAGGAACATCGGCAACCCGTCATGGGGCCCGCACACGTTCTTCACACGCCCCCGATGGTCACTCCGACAGGCCCCGGCGGTCTCAGAGGCCCGCGAAGGCGCCCTCAAGGATGTCCAGGCCCTCGTTCAGCAGGTCGTCGCCGATGACCAGCGGCGGCAGGAAGCGCAGGACGTTGCCGTACGTGCCGCAGGTCAGGACCAGCAGGCCCTCCGCGTGGCAGGCCTTGGCCAGGGCCGCGGTGGCCGCCGGGTTCGGCTCCTTGGTCGTACGGTCCTTGACCAGCTCGATGGCGATCATCGCGCCGCGGCCACGGATGTCGCCGATGATGTCGAACTTCTCGGCCATGGCGCCCAGGCGGGCCTTCATGGTGGCCTCGATGCTCTTCGCCTTGGCGTTGAGGTCGAGCTCCTTCATGGTCTCGATGGCACCCAGCGCACCGGCGCAGGCCACCGGGTTGCCGCCGTAGGTGCCGCCGAGGCCGCCCGCGTGCGGGGCGTCCATGATCTCGGCGCGGCCCGTGACGGCGGCGAGCGGCAGACCGCCCGCGATGCCCTTGGCCGTGGTGATCAGGTCCGGGACGATGCCCTCGTCCTCACAGGCGAACCACTGGCCGGTGCGGCAGAAGCCGGACTGGATCTCGTCCGCCACGAAGACGATGCCGTTGTCGTTCGCGAACTTCACGATCTCCGGCAGGAAGCCCTTCGCGGGCTCGATGAAGCCGCCCTCGCCGAGCACCGGCTCGATGATGATCGCGGCGACGTTCTCCGCGCCGACCTGCTTGGTGATCTGGTCGATGGCCTGCTTGGCGGCCTCGGGGCCGGCGTTCTCGGCACCGGTCGGCCAGCGGTAGCCGTAGGCGACCGGGACGCGGTAGACCTCGGGGGCGAACGGGCCGAAGCCGTGCTTGTACGGCATGTTCTTGGCGGTCAGCGCCATCGTGAGGTTCGTACGGCCGTGGTAGCCGTGGTCGAAGACGACGACGGCCTGGCGCTTGGTGTACGCACGGGCGATCTTGACGGCGTTCTCGACGGCCTCGGCGCCGGAGTTGAACAGCGCCGACTTCTTCTCGTGGTCGCCCGGCGTCAGCTCGGCGAGCGCCTCGGCGACGGCCACGTAACCCTCGTACGGCGTGACCATGAAGCAGGTGTGCGTGAAGTCCTGGAGCTGGGCGGAGGCCCGGCGCACCACGGCCTCGGCGGAGGCGCCGACGGACGTCACGGCGATGCCGGAGCCGAAGTCGATCAGCCGGTTGCCGTCGACGTCCTCGATGATGCCGCCGCCCGCACGGGCCGTGAAGACGGGCAGCACGGAGCCCACGCCACCGGCCACCACGGCGGTGCGGCGGGCCTGCAGCTCCTGCGACTTCGGACCGGGGATGGCGGTGACGAGGCGACGCTCCTGCGGAAGTGCGCTCATGGGGGACTCCTGGGGGTGGGGTCTTGGGTGGATCGGTGACCGCGGGACGCCGGCCGGCCACGAGGAGCGTCCGGGACGCCGTCTTCCGGGCGTATCTCTGCTTTCTTCGCAGGTTAGGGGCGGCACGGGGGCGCGGGCATGCTCCATGGGGGAGTTGTTCGGCGCGGCGGTTGTCCGTGATGGACATAGCAGGGCCCCCGGCCGGGCAGGGGCCGCCATCGATCAGGAATCGAGAAGCGCGGCGCGGCCGCCCTGCCTAGCCTCATCGTCATGGACATCACCATTCACACCACGGCCCTCCCGCACGACGACCCGGACGCCTCCCTGGCCTTCTACCGCGACACCCTCGGCATGGAGGTCCGCAGCGACGTCGGTCAGGGCAGGATGCGCTGGATCACCGTCGGCCCCGTCGGCCAGCCCGGTACGTCCATCCTCCTGGCCCCGCCCGCCGCCGACCCCGGGATCACCGAGGACGAGCGGCGCACCATCGCCGAGATGATGGCCAAGGGCACCTACGGCTGGATCCTGCTGGCCACCCGGGACCTCGACGCCACCTTCGAGAAGGTGCGGGCGGGCGACGCCGAGGTCGTCCAGGAACCGACCGAGCAGCCGTACGGCATCCGCGACTGCGCCTTCCGCGACCCCGCGGGCAACCTGATCCGCATCCAGGAGGTCCGCTGAGCCGCACCCGTACCACTGCGCCTCATCCGCACGGCTGTGCCTCACCCACCCGAAGGAGTTCCCTCATGTGTCACCCCTCGTGGGGCCGCGCACGCGCCGCGGCACATCGCACGGGCGACCTCGCCAGGCTGCGCCGCGTACGTGACCGGATCGACCGGGAGTACGCCCGGCCGCTGAACGTCGAGGCGCTCGCCCGCGGCGCGCACCTGTCCGCCGGGCACCTCAGCCGCCAGTTCCGGCAGGCCTACGGCGAGTCGCCCCACGCGTATCTGATGACGCGTCGCATCGAACGCGCGACGGCTCTGCTGCGCCGCGGAGACCTCGGCGTCACCGAGGTCTGCTTCCTGGTCGGCTGCTCCTCGCTCGGCACCTTCAGCACCCGCTTCACCGAGCTGGTCGGCATGTCGCCGGGCGCCTACCGGCGCGCGGCGGCCCGCGCCGCGGAGGGGATGCCGCCGTGCGTGGTGAAACAGGTGTCGAGACCGGTCAGGAACCGACGGACCCCGGCCGCCGAACCCCAGGCGGTGTGAGGGCATGACCGTCATCGACACCGTCACCCTCGGCGTGGCCGACCTCGCGGCCGCCCGCCGCTTCCACGCCGCCGCCTTCGACCTGGACACACAGATACGGCTGCGGGCCTCGCAGGCCCCCACCACGGGCTTCCGCGGCTTCACCCTGGGACTCACCGTCCCGGGACCGGCCACCGTCGACAGCTTCATCGGCACCGCGCTCGACGCCGGGGCCACCTCGCTGAAACCCGCCACGAAGTCGCTCTGGGGGTACAGCGGTGTCGTACAGGCCCCGGACGGGACGATCTGGAAGGTCGCGACCTCGGCGAAGAAGGACACCGGCCCCGCCGCCCGGCGGATCGACGCGATCGTCCTCCTGCTGGGTGTCGCGGACGTCGGGGCGAGCAAGCGGTTCTACGTGGGCCGGGGCCTCACCGTGGCGAAGAGCGCCGGCCGCGTGTACGCGGAGTTCGAGCCCGGCCCGAGCCCGGTAAAGCTGGCGCTCTACCGTCGCCGCGCCCTCGCCAAGGACCTCGGGGTGTCTCCGGACGGCAGCGGCTCGCACCGGCTCACGATCGGCACCGACACAGGTCCCTTCACCGACCCGGACGGCTTCTCGTGGGAGACCGCCCTCACCACCGTCGTTCACCACCCGGGCGCGTAGCCGGTGAACTCCCCCTGCCATGGCACTAGATTGGCCCGCGAACCAGGAGAGCGGCAGGCCAGGGGGCAAGGATCATGGATTCCGACGGTACGCAGGACGTGCACGGCACGCACGCGACTCCCGTGCCGCGCCGGCCGGACAGCCTCCCGGCCCCGCCCGTCGTCCTGCCGCCCGAGCCGTCCGCGGCTGTGCCGGCGCCGCCGATGCCGCGCCGGCCGCCCGCGGCGCCGTCGGAGACCGCCGACTGGCTGAACGCGCCGCGCCCCGAAGCGGGCCCCGGGATCTGGCGGTTCCGGCACGTCCCGCCGCCGCCGGACGAGGAGGACGGGCGGCGCCTGGACCGCGCCCTGCTGGCCGGGATGACGATCTCCCTCGTACTCGGGCTGTTCGTCTGGTTCCTCTGGCGGCAAGGGCGCGTGCCCTACCAGACGCCGCTCATCCAACTCTTCCTGCCCGGCGAGTGGTTCTACGCGGCGAGCCTCCAACCGAGCGTGTGGCAGGGCTACGAAGCCCTGGTCGTCGTCAACGGCGTCTTCTTCGGACTGCTGGTGTACGGCGTCGGGCGCCTCGGGAACTGGTCCGAGGCCCTGCGGCATGTCATCGCCCGGAGGGAGCAGCCCGTCCGGGCGATCCGCTCGGCGCTCGGCGCGCTGCTCGTGCTGGTGTTCGTCTGGCCGCAGGCTTTCCCCGCAGTCTCCTGGGACGCGCTGCCGATCGCCACACCCGTCATGGCCCTGATGGCGTTGTGCACGGGCGGATACCAGGTCTTCGAGAACGAGTTCGTCACCTATGGCCTGTACACCCTGATCACCGCGGCGGTCCTGTGGCCCTTCGCGCGGCTCGGCGACTGGCGGGGCCTCGTGCGGAGCTGGGCGGCCGACTCACGGAAGGACCCGAAACTGCCGCCGCCCCCGCCGGGCCCCGCCCCGGTCGCACCCCGCGCCCAGTGGCCCGAACTCAGGGGGGCGGGACAGCACCAGGCGGCCGACGTGCTCGCCGCCGAGGTGCTCGGCGGCCGGATGAACGACGTCGACTGCGTCCGGGTGCGCCGGGAGTGGAGCGCGGCACAGCAGCGCTCGGCCCTGATCGCCTCGTTCACCGAGACGGTGCTGCGCCAGGGCGGCGCGGCATGGACGCACCCCTCCGGAGCCCGCGACCTCCCCTCGCGCGACGCGCTCCACGACCTGCTCGTGGGGCAGGTCAGGATCGGCCGGTGCGTCCCCGAGGAGCGCAACCCCCGGGCCAGCCGCGGCGCGGGCATCGCCCTGGACCCCGCGGTGCTCGGCACCTCGCTGCTCGCGGTGGGACCGTCCGGCGCGGGCAAGACCGGCAGGCTCATCCGGCCCGTCGTCGAATCCCTCTCCCTCCAGGCGCTCACCGGCAGCTGCGCGGTCGTCGCGGTGTGCCCCGCGGGTACGCCGCTCGGCGCGGACGACGCGTACGACGTCGTCGTCAAGCTCGGCGACCCCGCATCGACGCACGACCTCGACCTGTACGCGGGCACCACGGACCCCGACGAGGCCGCCTCCTTCCTGGCCGAGGGCCTGGTCGGCGACCTCGACGCGGTGGACAGCCGCCGCGCGGCCACCACGCTGGCCCAGGTGCTCGGCCCCTACTGGGCCGCGTACGGACGGTTCCCCTCCGTGCCGCTGCTCCGGGAACTGCTCGAAGGCGTGCCCGCGGCGGTGGCGGACCTGCGTCAGGCCCTCGGCTCGCAGGAGCACGCCGTGATGCGGCGCGAACTCGACGCGCGGATCCGCCAGCAGGGCAGCGTCGCCGACCCGGGCCCCGCCCTCGCCGACCGGCTCGCTCTCCTCGACCGGCCCGCGTTCGCCGACTTCTTCGGCGCGGGCAGCGACAGCCCCTTTTCCCTGCGCGCCGTGGTGCACCACCCGATGCGCGTCCGCATCGACCTGCCCGAGCGGGGGCACGCGGAGGCGTCCCGGCTGCTCGCCCGCCTCCTACTCGCCCAGTTCAACGCCATGGCGCACACCCGCGCCGACCGTGAGCACTTCATCTGCCTCGTCCTCGACGACGCCACGCGGACCGTGACCGCCGAGACGGTCAGGGGCATGCAGCGCCTGCGGTCGGCGAACGCGGGAGTGGTGCTCGCCCTGCGCACCGTGAGCGACGTACCCGAACCGCTGCAAGGACCGCTGTACGCCACCGTCGGCTGCCGTATGGCCTTCTCGGGCATCTCGACGTGGGACGGCAGACGCTTCGCGGAGGCGTGGGGCAAGGCGTGGATCGAGACCCGCGAGGTCGCCCAGCACGCGGTCTTCGCGGACCAGCCGATGACCCGCGCCCTGCACGCGCTGCGCAAGCTGGTCACCGGCAAGACGGTGACCAGGGACGCCGTCACCGTCCGCCAGGTGGAGCGCGAGCGCTGGTCGGCGTCCGAGCTGGCCCACGCCATGCCGCCGGGGCACGCGGTGCTCTCGCTCACCGACGTACGAGGGGAGTACGCGCCGCCGCTGCTGGTGGACCTGCGCGGCTGACGGCGGCCCGGAAAGGGCGCCGACCCGATGACACACGTACGGGGGCGACCGGTCTTGTCCACACCGTACGGTGAGGCAGAATCGACACAGGTCGTTCATACGGACCGGCCAAAAGATCCACATCCCGGCGTCCGGGCCACCGAACCTCGGAGCCCACGGGCCCTCGGGCCGCCGGGAAGCCCGCCCGCCCCGCCTGCCGCAGACCTGAAGGTCCCATGCCGCCCACGCTCGCCTCGCTCGTCCACCACTCCGCGCTCAAGCTGACCGTGCGTGCGGGCGAGGAGCGCCTGGACACCCCCGTGCGCTGGGCGCACGCCAGCGAACTCGCCGACCCCGTGCCCTACATGGAGGGCGGCGAACTGCTCCTGATCACCGCGCTCAAACTGGACGCGGAAGACCCGCAGGCCATGCGGCGCTACGTGAAACGGCTCGCGGGCGCGGGCGTCGTCGGCCTCGGCTTCGCCGTCGGCGTCCACTACCCCGACATCCCCAAAGCCCTCCTCGACGCCGCCACCGAGGCGGAGCTCCCGCTCATCGAGGTGCCGCGCCGCACGCCGTTCATCGCCATCAGCAAGGCCGTGTCCGCCGCCATCGCGGAGGAGCAGTACCGCGCGGTGACCGCCGGGTTCTCCGCCCAGCGCGAGCTGACCAGGCAGGCGCTGAGCGACGGCCCCGAAGGCCTGCTGCTCGCGCTCGCCGGGCAGGTCGACGGCTGGGCCGCGCTGTACGACGCGTCCGGCGCCGTCGTCGCCACCGCACCGGAGTGGGCCACCCGCCGGGCCGCCCGGCTCACCGCCGACGTCGAACGCCTGCGGGAGCGGCCCGCGCCCGCCAGCTCGGTCGTCGCGGGCGCCGAGGACCGCGTGGAGCTGCACTCCCTCGGCACCGGCCGCAGGCCGCGCGCCGCGCTCGCCGTCGGCACGGCGTCCACCCTCGGCACCGCCGAGCGGTACGCGGTGCACTCCGCGATCGCGCTCCTGACCCTCACCACCGAGCGGTCGCGCGCGCTGCACGCGGCCGAGCAGCGGATCGGCGCCGCCGTGCTGCGGATGCTGCTGGCCGGGGAGCCCGACCACGCGCGGACCGTCGCCGGGGATCTCTACGGCGGCCTCCTGGACGCCCCTTTCCGGCTCGTCGTCGCCGAGGTGGCCTCCGCCTCGGCGGCCCGGGTGCGGGCGGGCGCGGCGCCGGGCCCCGAGGAGAGCGGCGAGAAGACCGGCGCTCCGGCAGCGGCCGCGACATCGGCCGCGGTGCTCGCTGTGGCGGCGGCCTCGGTCGGCGGCGACCCGCTCGCCGCGCTCGTCGACATCGTCGAGACCGCGGCCGCCCGCTCCGGCGAGGCCCTGCTCGTCGTCCCCTACGGGGAGCGGCTGGTGCTGCTCGTCGTGGACGGCGGCGCCGGGGCGCGGGCCTGCGCGCAGTACGCCGCCGCCCTGGAGGCCGGGCGGGGCACCGCCGGGCGCGAGGCCACGGCGTCCGGCGAGGAGCCCGAGCTGGTGATGGGCCTGTCCGCACCGGCGGGACCGATCGCCGCTGCCACCGCGTACAAGCAGGCCGAGCAGGCGCTGTCCGTCGCCCGGCGGCGCGGCAGGGCCCTGGTCGAGCACGAGGAACTGGCCGCCGGGTCCGTGCTCCCGCTGCTCGCGGACGACGCGGTGCGGGCCTTCGCGGACGGCCTGCTGCGAGCACTGCACGAACACGACGCGACCGGCCGCGGCGACCTCGTCGCCTCCCTGCGCGCCTGGCTCTCCCGCCACGGCCAGTGGGACGCCGCAGCGGCAGACCTGGGCGTCCACCGCCACACCCTGCGCTACCGCATGCGCAGGGTGGAGGAAATCCTCGGCCGCTCCCTGGACGACCCGGACGTCCGCATGGAGCTGTGGCTGTCCCTGAAGGCGACAACGACGACAACGGACTGAGACGCGCCCCCGTAGGGGCGCGGGGAACGGCGCGCTCAGCCACGACGCACCCGCACATGCCGCACAGCGCAGTCGCCAAGCCAAAACACCCCCGCACATGCCGCGCAGCGCCGGCGCCAACCAAAGCCCCCCCCACACCCCCCGCCAGTACAAACCGGCGCGAGGCCCCCGGCCAGTACTCCGCCCCGGACAAACGTCAAGAACTCCACCTCCCCCTACGGTGAGGGACGTACCACGTACCCCCCAGACACACCTCCGCGGAAGGGCCGGGAAACACATGACTTCCATCCACGCCTTCTGGCTCGCCGGTCGCCAGACCACCGGCGAGACCACGTTCGACGTCACCTCCCCCTGGGACGGACGGCTCGTCGCCAAGGCGGCCGTCCCGACCGACGCCCAGGTCGAGGAGGCCGTCGCCGCCGCGTACGCCGTCCGCGACGAGTTCGCCGCGACCCCCGCCCACGCCCGCGCCGCCGCCCTCGACCACGTGAGCCGCCGCCTCGTCGAGCGCACGGAGGAGATCGCGCAGCTCATCTCCGCCGAGAACGGCAAGCCGATCAAGTGGGCCCGCGGCGAGGTCGGCCGCGCGGTCTCCGTCTTCCGGTTCGCCGCGGAGGAGGCCCGCCGCTTCAATGGTGGCGAGGCCCAGCGCCTGGACACCGACGCCGGCGGCCAGGGCCGCCTGGCCCTGACCCGCCGCTTCCCCAAGGGCGTCGTCCTCGGCATCGCGCCGTTCAACTTCCCGCTGAACCTCTGCGCGCACAAGGTCGCCCCGGCCATCGCCGTCGGCGCGCCGATCATCCTGAAGCCCGCCCCGGCGACCCCGCTGTCCGGCCTGATCCTCGGCGAGCTGCTCGCGGAGACGGACCTGCCCGCCGGCTCCTGGTCGGTCCTGCCGGTCGCCAACGACAAGATGCCCGCCCTCGTCCAGGACGAGCGCATGCCGGTCATCTCCTTCACCGGCTCCGACAAGGTCGGCTACGCGATCATGGACTCGGTGCCGCGCAAGCACTGCACCCTGGAGCTCGGCGGCAACGGCGCGGCCGTCGTCCTCGGCGACTTCTCCTCGGACGAGGACCTGGACTGGGCCGCCTCGCGCATCGCGACCTTCTCCAACTACCAGGGCGGCCAGTCCTGCATCTCCGTGCAGCGGGTCATCGCCGACGCCTCCGTGTACGACCGGCTCGTGCCGCGCGTCGTCAAGGCCGTCGAGGCCCAGGTCACCGGCGACCCCTCCGACCCGAAGACCGACGTGGGCCCGCTGGTCAACGAGGACGCCGCCAAGCGTGTGGAGTCCTGGGTCGACGAGGCCGTCAAGGCGGGCGCGCAGCTGCTCACCGGCGGCAAGCGCGACGGCGCCACCTACGCGCCGACCGTCCTCGCCGACGTACCGGCCGACGTGACCATCGCCTGCGAGGAGGTCTTCGGACCGGTCCTCACCCTCAAGAAGGTGGACGGCGAGGCGGAGGCGTTCGCCGCCGTCAACGACTCCAAGTACGGCCTCCAGGCGGGCGTCTTCACGCACGACCTCCAGACCGCCTTCCGTGCGCACCGCGCCCTGGAGGTCGGCGGCGTGGTCATCGGCGACGCCCCGTCCTACCGCGCCGACCAGATGCCGTACGGCGGCGTCAAGCAGTCCGGCGTCGGCCGCGAGGGCGTCCGCTACGCGATGGACGACTACACCTACGAGCGGGTCATGGTGCTGACGGGCCTCGCCCTGTAAGCCACTCAGCAGCCACGACCCCCGAGGACAACGGCCGGAGCCCACTGTGCGGGGGCTCCGGCCGTTTTCGTGCGTGCGCCGGACGCGTCTCGTACGAACGCTGCGCGAGGACTGGTGGGTACGGGACGAATGGGGTACCAACGATCCAGTAGCACCAGGCAGTAACCGAAGCCCGTACCCGACCCTTCTGCGCGGCGAGGTGAGCTCCTCATGACCGCACCAACCCCCAAACCGTCCGTGAGCGAACGCGAGGCCCGGCGGGTCGCCGAGGCCGCCCGCGAGCAGGACTGGCGCAAGCCCAGCTTCGCCAAGGAACTCTTCCTCGGGCGCTTCCGGCTCGACCTGATCCACCCGCATCCGATGCCCCCGGCCGAGGACGCCGTACGCGGCGAGGAGTTCCTCGCCAGGCTCAGGGAGTTCTGCGAGACGAAGATCGACTCGGCCCGCATCGAGCGCGAGGCGCGCATTCCCGACGAGACCATCAAGGGCCTCAAGGAACTCGGCGCCCTCGGCATGAAGATCGACACGAAGTACGGCGGGCTCGGTCTCACGCAGGTGTACTACAACAAGGCCCTCGCCCTCGTCGGCTCCGCGAGCCCCGCGATCGGCGCGCTGCTCTCCGCGCACCAGTCGATCGGCGTACCGCAGCCGCTGAAGATCTTCGGTACACAGGCGCAGAAGGACGCCTTCCTGCCGCGCTGCGCCACCACCGACATCACGGCCTTCCTGCTGACCGAGCCGGATGTCGGCTCGGACCCGGCACGCCTTGCCACCATGGCCGTGCCCGACGGCGACGATTACGTCCTGGACGGCGTGAAGCTGTGGACGACCAACGGCGTCGTCGCCGACCTGCTCGTCGTGATGGCGCGCGTGCCGAAGTCGGAGGGCCACAAGGGCGGCATCACGGCCTTCGTCGTCGAGGCGGACTCCGAGGGCGTCACCGTCGAGAACCGCAACGCCTTCATGGGCCTGCGCGGCCTGGAGAACGGCGTCACCCGCTTCCACCAGGTGCGGGTCCCGGCCGCGAACCGCATCGGTCCGGAGGGCGCGGGACTGAAGATCGCCCTCACCACCCTCAACACCGGACGGCTCTCCCTGCCCGCCATGTGCGTCGGCGCGGGCAAGTGGTGCCTGAAGATCGCCCGCGAGTGGTCGGGCGCCCGTGAGCAGTGGGGCAAGCCGGTCGCGCACCACGAGGCGGTCGGCGCGAAGATCTCTTTCATCGCGGCGACCACCTTCGCGCTCGAAGCCGTACTCGACCTCTCCTCGCAGATGGCCGACGAGGACCGCAACGACATCCGCATCGAGGCCGCGCTTGCCAAGCTGTACGGCTCCGAGATGGCCTGGCTGATGGCCGATGAACTGGTGCAGATCCGCGGCGGCCGCGGCTTCGAGACCGCCGAGTCCCTCGCGGCGCGCGGCGAGCGTGCCGTGCCCGCCGAGCAGATCCTGCGGGACCTGCGCATCAACCGCATCTTCGAGGGCTCCACGGAAATCATGCACCTGCTGATCGCCCGCGAGGCCGTCGACGCCCACCTGAAGGTCGCCGGCGACCTCATCGATCCCGACAAGACCCTCTCCGACAAGGCCAAGGCGGGCGCGCGGGCCGGCGGCTTCTACGCCCGCTGGCTGCCGAAACTCGTGGCGGGCCCCGGCCAACTGCCGCGCTCCTACGCCGAGTTCCACCCGCCCGGGCACGCGGACCTCTCCGGCCACCTGCGCTACGTCGAGCGCGGCGCCCGCAAGCTGGCCCGCTCCACCTTCTACGCCATGTCCCGCTGGCAGGGAAAGATGGAGACCAAGCAGGGCTTCCTCGGCCGCGTCGTCGACATCGGGGCGGAGCTCTTCGCCATGAGCGCGGCCTGCGTACGCGCCGAGCTCCTGCGCACCACCGAGGACCACGGCCGCGAGGCGTACCAACTGGCCGACGTCTTCTGCCGTCAGTCCCGCATCCGCGTCGAGGAACTCTTCGGCCGGCTGTGGACCAACACCGACGACCTGGACCACAAGGTGGTCAGGGGCGTCCTCTCGGGCACCTACACCTGGCTCGAATCCGGGATCATCGACCCCTCCGGCGACGGGCCGTGGATCGCGGAAGCGGCCCCGGGCCCCTCCAAACACGACAACGTCCACCGCCCCATTCGCTGAGAGCACGCGCCCCACCCGCTGAATCAATTCCCACCCGTCGCATTCCGCCCCGCCCGAAACCGGTCCGCTTGCCCGGGAGTTGGAGCCCGCCCACAATGAGCGGACCGGCCGGGGAATCAGGGGGGAATTCCGTTGTCCGTACTCAAATTGGAACGCCTCACCGGAAAGATCATGCGCGCGGGCGAAGGCAGAATGCTGCGCCGCCTGGAACGCCTGCGGGATCAGGTCAACTCCATCGAGAGCGACGTCGAGCGGCTCTCCGACGCCGAACTGCGCGCGCTCACCGACGAGTACAAAGAGCGGTACGCCGACGGCGAGAGCCTCGACGACCTGCTCCCCGAGGCCTTCGCCACCGTCCGCGAGGCGGCCCGGCGCACCCTCGGCATGCGCCACTTCGACGTACAGATCATGGGCGGCGCGGCCCTCCACCTCGGCACCGTCGCCGAGATGCAGACCGGCGAGGGAAAGACCCTGTCCGCGACGCTGCCCGCCTATCTGAACGCGCTGACGGGCAAAGGCGTCCACCTCGTCACGGTCAACGACTACCTGGCCGCGCGCGACGCCCGCTGGATGGGCAGCGCCTACGATTTCCTCGGTTTGAGCGTCGGCGTCATCAGGGCCGAGATGAGCCCGGCCGAGCGCCGTTCCGCGTATGCCTGCGACATCACGTACGGCACCAACAACGAATTCGGTTTCGACTATCTGCGCGACAACATGGCCTGGTCCAAAGACGAACTGGTGCAGCGCGGGCACCATTTCGCGATCGTCGACGAGGCGGACTCCATCCTCATCGACGAGGCGCGCACCCCGCTGATCATCTCGGGGCCCGCCGACCAGCCGACGCAGTGGTACGCGTTCTTCGCCGCGGCGGTACGGCGCATGAAGGGTGTCGCGATCCAGGACGAGAAGTTCACCACCCCGCAGGCCAAGCTCGAACTGGCCGAACTGCGGGCCGCGTACGACTACGAGTACGACCCGAAGAAACGCACCGTCGCGATCCTCGACAGCGGCGTGGAATTCCTGGAGGACCAGCTCGGCATCGACAACCTCTACGACTCGGCCCACACCTCCCTCATCGGCCAGCTGCACAACGCGCTCAAGGCGAAAGAGCACTTCAAGAGGGACAAGGACTATGTCGTCACCGACGGCGAGGTATTGATCGTCGACGAGCACACCGGGCGCATCCTCGCCGGACGCCGGTACAACGAAGGCGTCCACCAGGCGATCGAGGCCAAGGAAGGCGTGACGATCAAGGACGAGAACCAGACCCTCGCCACGATCACCCTCCAGAATTTCTTCCGCCTCTACGACAAACTCTCCGGAATGACCGGCACCGCCATGACGGAGGCCGCCGAATTCCATCAGATCTACGAACTGCACGTGGTGCCCATTCCCACCAACAAGCCGATGGTCCGCGCCGACAGACCCGACGTCGTCTACCGCGAGGAGTCCGTGAAGTTCGACGCGGTCGTCACGGACATCGCCGAACGGCACCGCGAGGGCCAGCCCGTCCTGGTCGGCACCGTCTCCGTCGCGAAGTCCGAGCACCTCTCGGCACTACTGGCCCGGCGCGGCATCCCGCACGAGGTGCTGAACGCCAAGAACCACCGGCGCGAGGCGCAGATCGTCGCCCAGGCCGGGCGCAAGGGCGCCGTCACCGTCGCCACGAACATGGCGGGACGCGGCACCGACATCATGCTCGGCGGCAACCCCGAGGCCATGGCCGAGGCCGAGCTGACGCAGCGCGGCCTCACTCCCGAGACGGCCCAGGAGGAGTACCGCGAAGTCCTGGCACGCATCGAGGCCGAGGCAGCCGCCGAGCACGACGAGGTCAAGGAACTCGGCGGCCTGTACGTCCTCGGCACCGAGCGGCACGAGTCCCGCCGCATCGACAACCAGCTGCGCGGCCGCAGCGGCCGCCAGGGCGACCCCGGGCAGTCCCGCTTCTACCTCTCGCTCGGCGACGACCTGATGCGGCTGTTCCGCGCCGAACTCGTCGAGCGGGTCATGCTGATGGCCAACGTCCCCGACGACGTGCCCATCGAGAACAAGATGGTGACCCGCGCCATCGCCTCCGCGCAGTCCCAGGTCGAACAGCAGCACTTCGAGACCCGCAAGAACGTCCTCAAGTACGACGAGGTCCTCAACCGCCAGCGCTCCCTCGTCTACGCCGAACGCCGCCGCGTCCTGGAGGGCGAGGACCTGCGCGAGCAGATCCATCACTTCATGGACGACACCATCGACGCGTACGTGGCCGCGGAGACCGCCGAGGGGTTCGGCGAGGAATGGGACCTCGACCGGTTGTGGAGCGCCTTCGGCCAGCTCTACCCCGTGGGCGTCACCGTCGAGGAGCTGGAGGAGGCCGCGGGTTCCCGCGCGGAGCTGACCGCCGCCGTGATCGGCGAGCGCCTCATCGAGGACATCCACGCGCGCTACGCGGAACGCGAGCGCGAACTCGGCGAGGACGTCATGCGCGAGCTGGAGCGCCGCGTGGTGCTCGCGGTCCTCGACCGGAAGTGGCGCGAACACCTGTATGAGATGGACTACCTCCAGGAGGGCATCTGGATGCGCTCCTACCTCGGCAGGGACCCCCTCTTCGAGTTCCAGCGCGAGGGCTTCGACCTGTTCACCGCGATGATGGACGCCATCAAGGAGGAGTCCGTCGGCTACCTCTTCAACCTGGACGTCCAGGTCGAACCGTCGGACCTGGAGGCGCCCCGGAGCACCGGCCCGCTCCGCTTCAGCGCGCCCACGATGGACACGGAGGAGGGCGTCGTACGGGGCGACTTCGCGCCCACGGAGGACGAGCCGGGGGAGGCGGGGGAGGACGGCCCGAGCCCCGCGGACCGTCCCCGGCAGAGGCGCCGCCGCAAGAAGCGGTGACCCGCGCCGGACGCCACGTACGCCACATCGGGGCCCGCGGGGTCCGGGCGGCGACGTCGTGCGGCCACAATGGGGGCATGAGCGACAGCCCATCTCCCCTCGCCGACCCGCATCTCGTCTTCGACCCCGTCTCCATCGCGGACGGGGACGGACCGCGGGACATCGTCATCCTCGGGTCCACGGGTTCGATCGGCACCCAGGCCATCGACCTCGTCCTGCGCAACCCCGACCGCTTCCGCGTCACCGCGCTCTCCGCCGCGGGCGGCCGCGTCGGCCTCCTCGCCGAGCAGGCACGCCGGCTCCGGGTGAAGACCGTCGCGGTCGCCCGCGAGGACGCCGTACCGGCGCTGCGCGAAGCGCTCCAGGGGCAGTACGAGGCGGGGGAGCCGCTCCCCGAGATCCTCGCCGGACCGGACGCCGCCACGCAGGTCGCCGCCTTTGCCTGTCACACGGTCCTCAACGGCATCACCGGCTCCATCGGCCTCGCACCGACGCTCGCCGCGCTGGAAGCGGGCCGCACCCTGGCGCTCGCCAACAAGGAATCGCTGATCGTCGGCGGCCCGCTCGTGAAGGCGATCGCGAAGCCCGGCCAGATCATCCCGGTCGACTCCGAGCACGCCGCCCTCTTCCAGGCGCTCGCCGCCGGCACCCGCGCGGACGTACGCAAACTCGTCGTCACCGCCTCCGGCGGCCCCTTCCGCGGACGTACGAAGGCCGATCTCGCGCACGTCACCCCCGAGGACGCGCTCGCGCACCCCACCTGGGCCATGGGCCCGGTGATCACGGTCAACTCCGCGACGCTGGTCAACAAGGGTCTTGAGGTCATCGAGGCACACCTCCTCTACGACATCCCCTTCGACCGCATCGAGGTCGTCGTCCACCCGCAGTCGTACGTGCACTCCATGGTGGAGTTCACCGACGGCTCCACCCTCGCCCAGGCGACCCCGCCGGACATGCGCGGCCCGATCGCCATCGGCATCGGCTGGCCCGAGCGGGTGCCCGACGCGGCGCCCGCCTTCGACTGGACCAAGGCGTCGAGCTGGGAGTTCTTCCCGCTCGACGACGACGCGTTCCCGTCGGTCGGGCTGGCCCGGCACGTCGGAGCGCTCGCGGGCACGGCCCCGGCGGTGTTCAATGCCGCCAACGAGGAATGCGTGGCCGCGTTCCTCAAGGGCGCGCTGCCCTTCAACGGCATCATGGAGACGGTGACGAGGGTCGTGGACGAGCACGGCACCCCCTCGGGGGGAACCTCCCTCACCGTCGCGGACGTCCTCGAAGCGGAGACCTGGGCGCGCGCCCGGGCATGCGAACTGGCAGCACAGACGACCGCGGAGGCTCGTGCATGACGACCTTGATGATGATCCTCGGGATAGTCGTCTTCGTGATCGGGCTGCTCTTCTCGATCGCCTGGCACGAGCTGGGGCACCTGTCGACCGCCAAGTTGTTCGGCATCCGGGTGCCGCAGTACATGGTCGGCTTCGGCCCGACCCTGTTCTCGCGCAAGAAGGGCGACACCGAGTACGGCATCAAGGCCATCCCCCTCGGCGGCTACATCCGCATGATCGGCATGTTCCCGCCGGGCGCGGACGGCCGCATAGAGGCACGCTCCACCTCGCCCTGGCGCGGCATGATCGAGGACGCCCGCTCGGCGGCCTTCGAGGAGCTGCGGCCCGGCGACGAGACCCGCCTCTTCTACACGCGCAAGCCGTGGAAGCGCGTGATCGTGATGTTCGCGGGCCCCTTCATGAACCTGGTCCTCGCCGTGGCGATCTTCCTCGGCGTGATGATGACGTTCGGCATCAGCAGCCAGACGACCCAGGTCAGCAAGGTCTCGGACTGCGTCATCCAGCAGAGCGAGAACCGCTCCAAGTGCGAGAAGGGCGACAAGGCGGCGCCCGCCAAGGCGGCGGGCCTGAAGCCGGGCGACAAGATCGTCGCCTTCCAGGGGCAGCCCGTCGACGACTGGTCCACGCTCCAGTCGAAGATCCGCGAGACCATCGGCCCGGCCACGATCACGGTCGAGCGGGACGGCAAGCGCCTGGACCTGCACGCCGACCTCATCAAGAACCAGGTCACCAAGACCGACGGCGAGGGTGCGTACGTCGAGGGCAAGTACGTCTACGCGGGCTTCCTCGGCTTCACCCCCGCCACCGGCATCGTCCAGCAGTCCTTCGGCCAGTCCGTGGAGCGCATGGGCGACATGATGGAGAACGGCGTCGAGTCGATCATCGCCCTGCCGTCCAAGATCCCGGACCTGTGGGACGCGGCGTTCGGCGACGGCGAGCGCAAGCAGGACTCGCCCATGGGCGTGGTGGGTGCCGCCCGCGTCGGCGGCGACGTGTTCACCCTGGACATCCCGCCGCAGAACCAGATCGCGATGATGCTGTTCCTCATCGCGGGCTTCAACCTCTCGCTCTTCCTCTTCAACATGCTGCCGCTGCTGCCACTGGACGGCGGCCACATCGCGGGCGCCCTGTGGGAGTCCGTGCGCCGCAACGCGGCGAAGGTCCTGCGCCGCCCCGACCCGGGCCCGTTCGACGTGGCGAAGCTGATGCCGGTCGCCTATGTGGTGGCGGGGATCTTCATCTGCTTCACGATCCTGGTACTCATCGCGGATGTCGTGAATCCGGTGAGAATTTCCTGATTCAGCATGATAGGGACGGCCCGGCGTGCTATACGCCGGGCCGCCCCCATTGGGTGGACTTCCGGACGTGGTGTGCCCGGGCCCCGCGGGGTGCCGTAATCTCGAAGCCCGGAGCCCGCCGATCTCGGGACCTCGATCCACGCTCTTGTGACCACACTCTTGTGATCCACACTCTTGGGGATGCTCGCCAGATGACTGCCGTATCGCTCGGAATCCCGTCCGTTCCGACCAAGCTCGCCGACCGAAGGGTCAGCCGCAAGATCCAGGTCGGTTCGGTGGCCGTCGGCGGAGACGCGCCGGTCTCGGTGCAGTCGATGACCACGACGCGTACGTCCGACATCGGCGCCACCCTCCAGCAGATCGCGGAGCTGACGGCCTCGGGCTGCCAGATCGTGCGCGTGGCCTGCCCGACGCAGGACGACGCGGACGCGCTGGAGACCATCGCGCGGAAGTCGCAGATCCCGGTCATCGCGGACATCCACTTCCAGCCGAAGTACGTGTTCGCGGCGATCGACGCGGGCTGCGCGGCGGTCCGCGTCAACCCCGGCAACATCAAGCAGTTCGACGACAAGGTCAAGGAGATCGCGAAGGCCGCCAAGGACGCGGGCACGCCGATCCGCATCGGTGTCAACGCCGGCTCCCTGGACGCGCGGCTGCTGAAGAAGTACGGCAAGGCGACCCCCGAGGCCCTGGTCGAGTCCGCGCTGTGGGAGGCGTCCCTCTTCGAGGAGCACGACTTCCGGGACATCAAGATCTCGGTCAAGCACAACGACCCGGTCGTCATGGTCAACGCCTACCGCCAGCTCGCCGCCCAGTGCGACTACCCCCTGCACCTCGGCGTCACCGAGGCCGGCCCCGCCTTCCAGGGCACCATCAAGTCGGCGGTCGCCTTCGGCGCGCTGCTCTCCGAGGGCATCGGCGACACGATCCGGGTGTCCCTGTCGGCACCACCCGCCGAGGAGATCAAGGTCGGCATCCAGATCCTTGAGTCCCTCAACCTCCGCCAGCGCCGCCTGGAGATCGTCTCCTGCCCGTCCTGCGGCCGCGCCCAGGTCGACGTCTACAAGCTGGCCGAAGAGGTCACCGCCGGTCTGGAGGGCATGGAGGTGCCGCTGCGCGTCGCCGTCATGGGCTGCGTCGTCAACGGCCCCGGCGAGGCCCGCGAGGCCGACCTCGGCGTCGCCTCCGGCAACGGCAAGGGCCAGATCTTCGTCAAGGGCGAGGTCATCAAGACCGTCCCCGAGTCGAAGATCGTGGAGACCCTCATCGACGAGGCGATGAAGATCGCCGAGCAGATGGAGAAGGACGGCGTGGCCTCCGGCGAACCGACGATCTCGGTGGCGGGCTGAGACACCGCGGCGGGGGGGCCGCGGACAGAAGGCGCCCCCCGCACCCGCCGCCCTCGCCAGGTACAGTGCGGAGATCAGCAGACCGTATGGTGAGGCCCCCGCACGTGTTGACTCAGACCACCACCCGGGTCCTCGAACCGAGTGACCTCGACGCCGCGATGGCCGTGCTCGACCGCGAGCCGGTCGCGAACGCCTTCGTGACCGCTCGCGTCCAGGTGGCCGGTCTCGACCCGTGGCGCCTCGGCGGCGAGATGTGGGGCTGGTACGAGGGCGGCATGCTGGAGTCGCTCTGCTACGCGGGCGCCAACCTCGTCCCCATCTGCGCCACCCCGCGGGCCGTGCGCGGCTTCGCCGACCGCGCCCGCAGGGCCGGCCGCCGCTGCTCCTCCATCGTCGGCCCCGCGACCGCCACGGCCCAGCTGTGGCGGCTCCTCGAACCGTCCTGGGGCCCCGCCCGCGAGGTCCGCGCCCGGCAGCCCCTGATGGTCACCGACCGGCTGCCGGACGACGTCGCCCCCGATCCGTACGTCCGCCGCGTCCGCAAGGACGAGATGGACACGATCATGCCGGCGTGCGTGGCGATGTTCACCGAGGAGGTCGGCGTCTCCCCGATGGCCGGCGACGGCGGCCTGCTCTACCAGGCGCGCGTCGCGGAACTGGTCGGCTCCGGGCGCTCGTTCGCCCGCCTCGACGACGAGGGCAAGGTCGTCTTCAAGGCCGAGATCGGCGCCGCCACCGCGCGGGCCTGCCAGGTCCAGGGCGTCTGGGTGGCCCCCGAGTACCGCGGCCGCGGCCTCGCCGCCCCCGGCATGGCCGCCGTCCTGCGCTACGCCCTCGCGGACGTCGCCCCCGTCGTCAGCCTGTACGTCAACGACTTCAACACCGCGGCCCGGGCGGCGTACCGACGCGTGGGCTTCCGAGAGGTCGGCGCGTTCATGAGCGTGCTGTTCTGACGCCCGGCCGGGCCCCTCGCCCCATCCAGAGCGCCCTGTTCAGAAGCGCGGCGGCGCGAAGTAGGGTCGCCCCATGACTGACGACGTCGTGATCGGGCCCCTCGACCTCGCCGCGCGGGTGGACGAAGCGCTGGACGTCCAGGCCCATGCCTTCGGGCTGAGCGACGACGAGGTGGCCGTGCGGCGCCAGATCGTCCTGCGCCACCTCACCTACCCCGGGGCCCGCTCGTTCGGCGCGACCACCCCCGACGACCGGCTCGTCGGGTTCGTCTACGGCATGCCCAACGACCGCCGCCACTGGTGGTCGACGGTCGTCGAGCCCTACCTCCGCGGCCGGCGGCTGGACCACTGGCTCGACGGCTCCTTCGTCATCACCGAACTGCACGTGCACCCCGGCCACCAGAACCGCGGCATCGGCCGCTCACTGATCACCACCATCACCGACGGCGTCGCGGAGCCCCGCTCGATCCTCTCCGCGATCGACGTCGAGAGCCCGGCCCGCGGCCTGTACCGCTCCCTCGGCTACACCGACCTCGCGCGGCGCGTTTTGTTCCCGAGCGCCGCCAAGCCGTACGCCGTGATGGGCGCCCCGCTGCCCCTGCCGCGCCGGGTCTGACCGAGAACCGGCCGGGTCCGCACGAGAACCGATTTCCGCCCGCGCCCGCGCCCCGGCTAACCTCCTAGCCATCACCCTTCCCCGAGCTCTCGGCACCGTTCGAGCGGGGGGACCCCCTTGTAGCAGGAGTTCATCATGGCCCAGGTCCAGCGCATGTCCCGGTTGATGGTCAAGACACTGCGCGACGACCCCGCGGACGCCGAGACGCTCAACCACAAGCTGCTCGTCCGGGCCGGTTACGTCCGCCGCACCGCCGCCGGCATCTGGACCTGGCTGCCGCTCGGCAAGAAGGTCTACGAGAACATCGCCCGCGTCGTCCGCGAGGAGATGGACGCCATCGGCGGCCAGGAGGTGCTGCTCCCGGCCCTCCTGCCCAAGGAGCCCTACGAGGCCTCCGGCCGCTACGAGGAGTACGGCGACCTGCTCTTCCGCCTCAAGGACCGCAAGGGCGCCGACTACCTCCTCGGCCCGACCCACGAGGAGATCTTCACCCAGGTCGTCAAGGACCAGTGCTCGTCCTACAAGGACCTGCCGGTGATCCTCTACCAGATCCAGACGAAGTACCGCGACGAGGCCCGCCCGCGCGCCGGTGTGCTGCGCGGCCGCGAGTTCCAGATGAAGGACTCGTACTCCTTCGACACCACGGACGAGGGCCTCGCCGAGTCGTATGCCCTGCACCGCGGCGCCTACCAGCGCATCTTCGAGCGCCTCGGCCTCGACTACCGCATCGTGTCCGCCGTCGCGGGCGCCATGGGCGGCTCCAAGTCGGAGGAGTTCCTGGCCCCCGCCCCGGCCGGCGAGGACACCTTCGTGGACTGCCCCGCCTGCGACTACGCCGCCAACACCGAGGCCGTCACCTTCGCGCTCGCCCCGGTCGACGGCTCGGCGCACGGCCCCGTCGAGGAGCTGGACACCCCCGACACCCCGACCATCGAGACCCTCGCCGAGCACCTCGGCGTCCCGGCCTCCGCGACCCTGAAGAACCTCCTGGTCAAGGTCGACGGCGAGATCGTGGCCGTCGGCGTCCCCGGCGACCGCGAGGTCGACCTCGGCAAGCTCGGCGAGCACCTGGCCCCGGCCGATGTCGAGCTCGTCACCGCCGAGGACTTCGAGGGCCGCGACGACCTCGTACGCGGCTACGTCGGCCCGCAGGGCCTGGACAAGGTCCGCTACATCGCCGACCCGCGTGTCGCCCCCGGCACCGCCTGGATCACGGGTGCCAACAAGCAGGACAAGCACGCCAAGAACGTCGTCTGCGGCCGCGACTTCGAGGTCGACGACTACCTGGACGTCGTCGTGGTCGAGGAGGGCGACCCCTGCCCCAACTGCGGCGCCGGCCTCAAGCTGGACCGCGCCATCGAGATCGGCCACATCTTCCAGCTCGGTCGAAAGTACGCCGACACCTTCCAGCTCGACGTCCTCGGTCAGCAGGGCAAGCCGGTCCGCGTGACCATGGGCTCGTACGGCATCGGCGTCTCCCGCGCGGTGGCGGCCCTCGCCGAGCAGACCGCCGACGACAAGGGCCTGTGCTGGCCCAAGGAGGTCGCCCCCGCCGACGTCCACGTGGTCGCCGCGGGCAAGGCGCTCCAGACTGAGCTGGCCCTGGACGTCGCCGAGAAGCTGGGCGCCGCGGGCGCGCGGGTCCTCGTGGACGACCGGGCCGGGGTCTCCCCGGGCGTGAAGTTCACCGACGCGGAACTGATCGGCGTCCCCCAGATCCTGGTCGCGGGCCGCCGCTCCGCCGAGGGCGTCGTGGAACTGAAGGACCGCCGCACGGGCGAACGAGAAGAAATGACGGTCGAAGAGGCCATCGCCCGCCTGACGGCGTAACCCGAGCGACATCCCGAAGGGGCGCCCCTGGGGGGGCGCCCCGCCCCCTCAGGGGCGCGGGGAACTGCGCGCGAAACCACACACGCCCCGCAGACTCATCCGAAGAGCAACCCCCAACGGCGGCCCCCCCACCGCCACCCTCACAACCAGCCCGCGAACTCCAGCAACAGCTCCGCATCCTGCCCACGCCCCACGCGAAGTGCCCGCACACCGGACTCGACCGCCCGGAACAGCGTCCACCCCCGCAGCCGCTCCTGATCGACCTCAAGAGACTCCGCGAGCTTCTTCACGCGCCGCCGCGTGACCGCCGCACCGGACGGCGAGGCGATCAGGTCCTCCACGCGGTCACGGACCAGCCGCGCCAGATCGAACGCGGGGTCGCCCACCACCGGATCCGGCCCCACGGCCAGCCACGGCACCCGGTCCCCCGCAAGGACCTTGCTCTGCCGGAAGGTGCCGTGCAGCAGCCTCGGCGCCACCTCCACCGCGAGCAGCTCCTCCCGCGCCGCGAGCGCCGCGTCGACCAGCGGCACGACCTCCGCGTCCGCGTCGGCGGAACCCCGCATCGCCTCGGCCTGCCGCCCCGTCCGCTCGGCGACCGTCTCGAAGCGGTGCCCGGCGGGCGGCGGAGCCCACAGCCGCCGCAGCGTCCCCGCGGCTTCGAGCAGCGCCTTGGCCTCGGGCAGCGACCGCACGGACACATCACGGTGCAGCCGCTCGAGAAGCAGCGCCCCGTCCGAGCACTCGGGGTCGAGCAGCCGGGCGGCGCCGAGCCCGTTCCAGTGCGCGAGGGCGGCCCGCTCGCTCTCCGGCCGGGACCGGGGCGGCACGAGCTTGAGCACGGCGGGCGTGCCGTCGGCCCGCAGGACCATCAGGACGAGGCCGCTGCGCCCACCGGGGACGTGCACCCGCTCGACGGTCAACTCGCGTGCCGCGACGGCCCGTTCGACCGCCTCCGGCAGTCTCTCCAGCCAGTCGTCGCCGTCCTGCGCCGTCTCGCCGAGTGCGGTGACAAGGCGCCGGGGCGGTTCGAAAGCCATACGCGAGTCGTTTCCCTTCCCTGAGCTCCCTGAGCTCCCTGAGCGTCACGCCTTGGGCGTCGTCGGTACGGACGCGGGTGACGTCCGCTCGGCGAGCCCAGGGAAGGCTACGCTCCCGCCCCGCCACCGCGCCGCCCGGACCGCCGCCTCCCGCAGCGCGCGGGCCGCGTCGCCGCGCCGGTCGCCCGAAGAGGCGCGTACGAGATCGGAGTAGACCCCGGCGATGCGGTCCTCCAGCTCGGCGGCGAGCCGGACCGCGGCGGCGGTGTCCGGTACCGGGAACGGCAGTGCGTAGGCCGCGTCCGCGGGCTGCGGCTCGCCGCCGAGGTCGCGCACGGCGCGCCGCAGTCCGTCGCGCCGGGCGCGGTGCGCGTCGTACGCGGTGCGCGCCTCGTCCCGGCGCCTCTCGCCGACCCGGCCGCCGACGACGCCGTAGCCGTACACCGCCGCGTGCTCGGCGCTCAGGGCGGCCTGAACCGCCTTCAGCTCCTCGTCCTTCGAGTCCTCGGCCTCGCTCACTTGTCCCCCTCCGTCAGCAGATACGCGTGCGCCGCCCCCGCGGCGGCCACCGAGGCGAGCAGCCTGGCCTCCGCGGCCGGGGCGTCGACCAGGGCCGCTCCCCGCCGGTCGGCCAGTTCCCGCTCGGCCTTGGCGAGGTCGCCCACGGCCTTCTTGGGATCGGACGCCACAGAACGCGCCGGCGACGGCTTGGAGGCGACGTGGGAACCGGCGGCCGACGCCGACGCGGCGGCCGGAGCGCGGCCGTCCTCGAACGCCTCCGCGTGCTTCTTCACCTCAGCCCGCAGCGGCGCGAGCCGCCCGGAGAGCGAGGGATGCGCGGCGAGCACGGCGTCGTAACGCCCGAGCAGTTCCGCGCTCTCCTCGGCGGCCCGGGCGCGCAGGCGGCGGGCGGCGGAGGAACGGCCGTCGGCGTCGGAACCGGCGGAGTCCGTACAGCCCGTGAGCAGCGCCGCGGACGCGACGCCGGCGGCCCCGGCGAGCAGACTCCTGCGGCGCGGTCCCGGGCGGGACCGGGGAGCGGTGAGATACGACGGCACGGCAGACGTCCTCGGAAAGGAAGGCCAAAAGGCGCGAGCGAGAAGGAAGAAGGTGGGCGCGGGCCCTGTGATCACCGTACCTTCGGACGGTCTCCGTACGGGTGAGCGGCTCGGGACGAAGCGGTACAGGGCCCCGCAGGTGGGCGGCAACACCCCTCCGGACCGGATACCCTTTGACCTGACACGCAGACTTGCAACGCACCCACAACAGCACACGCGGCCGAGGAGTCACCCGGATGAGCACCACCCAGAGCGAGAGGCTGCGGCAACTACTGGAACCGCTCGTCAGCTCCCAGGACCTGGATCTCGAAGAGATCGAAGTGGCCTCGGTCGGACGCAAGCGAGTGCTGAGAGTCGTCATCGACTCCGACGACGGCGTGGACCTGGACCAGATCGCGGAAGTGAGCCGCCTGCTCTCCGCGAAGCTCGACGAGACCGACGCCATGGGCGAGGGTGAGTACGACCTGGAGGTCGGATCCCCCGGCGCCGAGCGTGCGCTGACCGAGCACCGTCACTACCTGCGTGCCGTGGACCGCCTGGTGAAGTTCCAGCTCACCGAGGGCGGCGAGCTGACCGCCCGCATCCTCGCGGTGGACGACGAGGGCCTCGACCTCGAAGTGCCCGGCGTGAAGGGCCGCAAGCCCACCAGCCGCCGGATCGCCTTCGCGGAGATCGACAAGGCGCGGGTGCAGGTCGAGTTCAACCGCAAGGACAAGAAAGACAACAAGGACATGAAGGAAGAGGAGGAGGCGTAGCCGTGGACATCGACATGAGTGCCCTGCGGGGTCTGGTTCGGGAGAAGGAGATCTCCTTCGACCTGCTCGTCGAGGCGATCGAGTCGGCCCTCCTCATCGCCTACCACCGCACCGAGGGAAGCTTCCGTCGTGCCCGTGTGAAGCTGGACCGCGAGACCGGTCACGTCACGGTGTGGGCGACGGAGGACCCGGCGGATCTCGAAGAGGGCCAGGAGCCCAAGGAGTTCGACGACACCCCGTCCGACTTCGGCCGCATCGCCGCGACGACCGCCAAGCAGGTCATCCTCCAGCGGCTGCGCGACGCCCAGGACGACGCGACGCTCGGTGAGTACGCCGGGCGCGAGGGCGACATCGTCACCGGCGTGGTCCAGCAGGGCCGTGACCCGAAGAACGTCCTGGTCGACATCGGCAAGCTGGAGGCCATCCTGCCGGTGCAGGAGCAGGTCCCCGGCGAGGAGTACCCCCACGGGATGCGCCTTCGTTCGTACGTCGTCCGGGTGGCGAAGGGCGTGCGCGGCCCGTCCGTCACGCTCTCGCGCACCCACCCGAACCTGGTGAAGAAGCTCTTCGCGCTGGAGGTGCCCGAGATCGCCGACGGTTCCGTCGAGATCTCGGCCATCGCCCGCGAGGCCGGCCACCGCACCAAGATCGCCGTGCGCTCGACGCGCTCGGGGCTCAACGCCAAGGGCGCCTGCATCGGCCCGATGGGCAGCCGCGTGCGCAACGTCATGGCCGAACTCAACGGCGAGAAGATCGACATCGTCGACTGGTCGGACGACCCGGCGGACATGGTCGCCCACGCGCTCTCCCCGGCCCGCGTCAGCAAGGTCGAGATCGTCGACCTCGCCGCCCGCTCGGCCCGGGTGACCGTGCCGGACTACCAGCTCTCGCTGGCCATCGGCAAGGAGGGGCAGAACGCCCGCCTGGCCGCGCGGCTCACGGGCTGGCGCATCGACATCAGGCCCGACACCGAGCAGCCCGAGCAGTAGCCGGACCGGCGCCGGGGCCCCTCCTCGCATGGGCGGGGCCCGGCTCCGGAGGCGGCCGCGGGAATAAATCCGGGCGATCACCGCTTGGATCACGACAGTATGTGGCGAGTAGCCGTTCGATTTCTGCCCCAAAGGGGTGAGGTCGGTGCGGGGAGGTAGACTTAAGCGTGTCTGGCCGGACGCATACCCGCGTACGCCCTGAGCGCACCTGTGTGGGGTGCCGGGAGCGAGCGGCCAAGAGTGAACTGCTGCGCATCGTGGCGATCGAGGGCGACTGCGTCCCCGACCCAAGCGGTACGCTGCCCGGCCGGGGTGCGTACGTGCACCCCGCCCCGGTCTGTCTCGACCTGGCGGTCCGCCGCCGGGCGTTTCCCAGGGCCTTCCGAGCCCAGGGACCGTTCGGCACCGAGGCGCTGCGCCGAGCTGTCGAGACAGTTGCCGAGCAGGCAACACCGTAAGACGTGGTCGCACGGAACCCCGTGCGGTCTTGGTATTCCGCGAGTTGGAAGTAGGTCGAGATTGCGATGAGCACTCGATGAGCACGCGATGAGTACGCCCATGAAGTAGCGACGGTCCGGCGTAACCCGGACCTAAAAGGAGCGAAGTGGCTAAGGTCCGGGTATACGAACTCGCCAAGGAGTTCGGGGTAGAGAGCAAGGTCGTCATGGCCAAGCTCACAGAACTCGGTGAATTCGTACGTTCGGCGTCCTCGACGATCGAGGCGCCCGTAGTACGCAAACTGACTGACGCATTCCAGGGCGGCAGCGGCAAGTCCGCCGCCAAGCCCGGCGCGCCGCGCAAGCAGGCCGCCCCCAAGCCGCCGGCCCCCTCCGGGCAGGCGTCCCCCTCTCTCGCGCAGGCCGCCCGTCCGGGCCCGGCCGCGCCGAAGCCGCCGGCCCCCAAGCCCGCGGCCGAGAAGCCCGCGGCTTCCCCCGCGGCGCCGGGCCCGCGCCCGACGCCCGGCCCGAAGCCCCCGGCCCCCAAGCCGGCCCCGGCCTCCCCGGCTCCGGCCGCCCCGGAGTTCACCGCTCCGCCGGCCGCTCCGGCTGCCCCGGCCGCCTCCTCGGCGCCGGCCGCCCCGTCCGGCGCGCGCCCCGGCGCCCGTCCGGGCCAGGGTGCCCCGAAGCCCGGTGGCCGTCCGGCTCCCGGCCAGGGTGGTCAGGGCCGTGACGAGCGTGGTGGCCGCGGCGACCGTCAGGGTGCTCCGCGCCCCGGCGGCCAGGGCGCCCCGCGTCCCGGCGGTGCCCGTCCCGCGGGTCCGCGTCCGGGCAACAACCCGTTCACCTCTGGTGGCTCCACCGGCATGGCGCGCCCGCAGGCGCCCCGTCCGGGCGGCGCCCCGCGCCCCGGTGGTCCCGGCGGCCAGGGCGGCCCCGGCGGCGCCCCGCGCCCGCAGGGCGGTCAGGGCGGCCCCGGTGGCGCTCCCCGTCCGCAGGGTCAGGGCGGCGCCCGTCCGACCCCCGGCGGCATGCCTCGCCCGCAGGCCCCGCGTCCCGGCGGCGGTCCCGCCGGTAACCGTCCGAACCCCGGCATGATGCCGCAGCGTCCCGCTGCCGGCCCGCGTCCCGGTGGTGGCCCCGGCGGTGGCCGCGGTCCCGGCGGCGGCGGTCGCCCGGGTGGCGGCGGCGGTCGTCCCGGTGGCGGCGGCTTCGCGGGCCGTCCGGCCGGTCCTGGTGGTGGCGGCGGCGGTTTCGCCGGTCGTCCCGGCGGTCCCGGTGGCGGTGGCGGCGCTGGTCGTCCCGGTGGTGGCGGCGGCTTCGGCGGTCGTCCCGGCTTCGGTGGCCGTCCCGGTGGTCCCGGTGCCCGTGGTGGCACGCAGGGTGCGTTCGGCCGTCCCGGCGGGCCCGCCCGTCGTGGCCGCAAGTCGAAGCGGCAGAGGCGCCAGGAGTACGAGGCCATGCAGGCCCCGTCGGTGGGCGGCGTCATGCTGCCTCGCGGCAACGGACAGACCGTCCGCCTGTCGCGCGGTGCCTCGCTGACCGACTTCGCCGAGAAGATCAACGCCAACCCGGCGTCGCTCGTCGGCGTGATGATGAACCTCGGCGAGATGGTCACCGCCACGCAGTCCGTCTCCGACGAGACGCTGAAGCTCCTCGCGGACGAGATGAACTTCGTCCTGGAGATCGTCAGCCCGGAGGAGGAGGACCGCGAGCTGCTCGAGTCGTTCTCCATCGAGTTCGGTGAGGACGAGGGCGGCGAGGACATGCTCGTCTCCCGCCCGCCGGTCGTGACCGTCATGGGTCACGTCGACCACGGTAAGACCCGGCTCCTCGACGCCATTCGCAAGACGAACGTCGTCGCGGGCGAGGCCGGTGGCATCACCCAGCACATCGGTGCCTACCAGGTCGCGACCGAGGTCAACGGCGAAGAGCGCGCCATCACCTTCATCGACACCCCCGGTCACGAGGCGTTCACCGCCATGCGTGCCCGTGGTGCGAAGTCCACCGACATCGCGATCCTCGTGGTCGCGGCGAACGACGGTGTGATGCCGCAGACGATCGAGGCGCTGAACCACGCCAAGGCGGCCGACGTGCCGATCGTGGTCGCGGTCAACAAGATCGACGTCGAGGGTGCCGACCCGACCAAGGTGCGCGGTCAGCTCACCGAGTTCGGTCTGGTGGCCGAGGAGTACGGCGGCGACACGATGTTCGTCGACATCTCCGCGCGCCAGGGCCTCAACATCGAGCAGCTGCTCGAGGCCGTGGTCCTGACCGCGGACGCCTCGCTCGACCTGCGGGCCAACCCGGAGCAGGACGCGCAGGGCATCGCCATCGAGGCCCACCTCGACAAGGGCCGCGGCGCCGTCGCGACCGTCCTCGTCCAGCGCGGTACCCTCCGCGTCGGCGACACGATGGTCGCCGGTGACGCGTACGGCCGAGTCCGCGCGATGCTCGACGACAAGGGCGAGAACGTGGAGGAGGCGACCCCGTCGACTCCGGTCCTCGTGCTCGGTCTCACCAACGTCCCGGGCGCGGGCGACAACTTCCTGGTCGTCGACGAGGACCGTACGGCCCGTCAGATCGCCGAGAAGCGTGCCGCCCGTGAGCGCAACGCCGCGTTCGCCAAGCGCACCCGCCGGGTGTCCCTCGAGGACCTCGACCAGGTGCTCAAGGCCGGCCTGGTCCAGGACCTCAACATCATCATCAAGGGTGACGCGTCCGGTTCGGTGGAGGCTCTCGAGTCCTCGCTGCTCCAGCTGGACGTCGGCGAAGAGGTCGACATCCGCGTCCTGCACCGCGGTGTGGGTGCGGTCACCGAGTCGGACATCGACCTGGCGATGGGCTCCGACGCCATCGTCATCGGCTTCAACGTCCGCGCGGCCGGCCGTGCCGCGCAGATGGCGGAGCGCGAGGGTGTCGACGTCCGCTACTACTCGGTGATCTACCAGGCCATCGAGGAGATCGAGGCGGCCCTCAAGGGCATGCTCAAGCCGGAGTACGAGGAGGTCGAGCTCGGCACCGCGGAGATCCGCGAGGTCTTCCGCTCGTCCAAGCTCGGCAACATCGCCGGTGTCCTCATCCGCTCGGGCGAGGTCAAGCGCAACACCAAGGCCCGACTGCTCCGCGACGGCAAGGTCATCGCGGAGAGCCTCAACATCGAGGGTCTGCGCCGCTTCAAGGACGACGTCACCGAGATCCGCGAAGGCTTCGAGGGCGGTATCAACCTCGGCAACTTCAACGACATCAAGGTCGACGACGTCATCGCGACGTACGAGATGCGCGAGAAGCCGCGCGGCTGATCGACTGCCTCACGGCGGTTCGAACTGCGCGGTCAGTGTCGGGGCCGGTCGACGGGGAAAATCCCGTCGATCGGCCCCGGCCGTTCCGTGTACGGTTCTTGTGTCCCTGCCAAGTGGTTGGCGGGGCGCCGAACCCGTACCGGCGGGACATCCGGATACACATGTATGTGGGGACTCTGTCCTTCGATCTGCTCCTCGGCGACGTACATTCGCTGAAGGGGAAACGCTCCGTCGTCCGCCCGATCGTCGCCGAACTCCAGCGAAAGTACGGGGTGAGCGCGGCGGAGGTGGGCGGTCAGGATCTGCACCGCAGGGCCGAGATCGGCCTCGCCGTGGTGTCGGGCGACTGGAGCCATCTCACGGACGTACTGGACCGGTGCGAGCGCCTCGTCGCCGCCCGGCCCGAAGTGGAGCTGCTGTCGGTCCGGCGGCGGCTGCACGGCGACGACGACTGAACAACAGCAAGACAAGCCCAGGGAATGCCCGGGGATAAGGGAGACGGAGCAGTGGCCGACAACGCGCGGGCGAAAAGGCTGGCGGACCTCATCCGAGAGGTGGTTGCCCAGAAGCTGCAGCGCGGGATCAAGGACCCGCGGCTCGGGACGCACGTGACCATCACGGACACCAGGGTGACCGGTGACCTGCGGGAGGCGACCGTCTTCTACACGGTCTACGGCGACGACGAGGACCGCGCCGCCGCGGCGGCGGGCCTGGAGAGCGCCAAGGGCGTGCTGCGCTCGGCGGTCGGCCAGGCCGCGGGCGTGAAGTTCACGCCGACGCTGTCCTTCGTCGCGGACGCGCTGCCGGACAACGCCAGGGCCATCGAGGACCTCCTCGACAAGGCCCGGATGTCGGACGAGAAGGTGCGGGAGGTCTCCGCGGGCGCCGAGTTCGCGGGCGACGCGGACCCGTACAAGAAGCCCGAGTCCGACGAGGACACGGACGGCACTTCGGACGAGACGGACGGCGACGCCCGCGCATGAGCAAGAGCAGCACCACAACGCCGGACGGACTTGTCATCGTCGACAAGCCGTCCGGCTTCACTTCGCACGACGTGGTGGCCAAGATGCGCGGGATCGCCAAGACCCGCCGCGTCGGCCACGCGGGCACCCTGGACCCCATGGCGACGGGCGTCCTCGTGCTCGGCGTGGAGCGCGCCACCAAGCTCCTCGGTCATCTGGCGCTGACCGAGAAGGAGTATCTGGGCACCATCCGCCTCGGGCAGAACACGCTCACCGACGACGCCGAGGGCGAGATCACCTCGTCCGCCGACGCCTCGGGGATCGCCCGTGAGGCGATCGACGCGGGCATCGCCAAGCTCTCCGGCGACATCATGCAGGTGCCGTCCAAGGTCAGCGCCATCAAGATCGACGGCAAGCGGTCGTACGCGCGCGCTCGCAAGGGCGAGGACTTCGAGATCCCGGCCCGGCCGGTGACGATCTCCGCCTTCACCGTGTACGACGTCCGTGACGCCGTCGCCGAGGACGGCACCCCCGTCCTCGACCTGGTCGTCTCGGTCGTCTGCTCCTCGGGCACGTACATCCGGGCGCTCGCCCGTGACCTCGGCGCGGACCTCGGCGTCGGCGGCCATCTGACCGCCCTGCGCCGCACCCGCGTCGGGCCGTACAAGCTGGACGCGGCCAAGACCCTGGACCAGCTCCAGGAGGAGCTGACGGTGATGCCGGTGGCCGAGGCCGCGAGCCGGGCCTTTCCGCGCTGGGACGTCGACGACAAGCGCGGCAAGCTGCTGCTCAACGGCGTCCGGATCGACATGCCCGGGGAGTACGCGGGTGTCGGCGCCGTCGCCGTCTTCGACCCGGAGGGCCGCTTCCTGGTCCTCGCGGAGGAGTCGCGGGGCAAGGCCAAGAGCCTGGCCGTCTTCGCCTGAGCGGGCCCTGCCCGCATCTCGCCTCGTCGTGGAGCGGCGGACTCCGGTACGCCGCTCCACGGTCCCCCCCACGGTCCCCCCACTCAAGGTGTTTCCACATCACCGCGCGGATTCACCCCTTCGGGCAGGCGCTCGGAGTGAACCGAGGGAGCGGAAGGGGGCGCGTTCGCGTCGCGTTCTGTTCCGCTGATCACCGCCGACCTACGGTCGGAGGACGGGGAACAGCCGGGAGGTTCGAGCATGGCGGGACGGGGTCCGCGGGCCGAGGGTGCCGGGGACACCGCGGGCGCGGGGGAGCGAGGCGGCCACACGGCGCCGGACCAGGCCCTCGTGCGGGTGTGCGACATGGCGGGGCGCCCGCGGGGCACGGGCTTCGCCGCCGACGAGCACGGCACGGTCATCACCAGCCACGAGGCCGTCGACGGCCTCGCGCGGATCGTCCTGCACGCGCCGGACGGGCGCACCTGCGTGGTGCCCGCCGAGGCCGTCGTGGCGCTGCCCGGCGCCGACCTCGCGCTGGTGCGCACCGAGGGCCTCGGACTGCGGCCCCTGCCCCTGGCCGTGCGGGACTCCGTGGCGCGGGGCACCTACGTGCGGATCGCCGCGCTCGGCTGGCGCGAGGCCCGCGTCCTCGGCTCGTCCCCCGTGACGTACACCGCGACCGACCGCTTCCACCCGGTGGGCGCCGCCCTGGAGCTGGCGATCGGCACGGAGGGCGCAGAAGCGCTGCGGCCCGGCCGCGGAGCCGCGGGCGGACCGGTCGTGGACGTCGCGTCCGGCGCGGTCCTCGCCGTCCTCTGCACCGCCCTGCTGCCCCAGGACCCCGGCCCCCGCCCACTCGGCGACGCGCCCTTCACCCACCGTCCGCCCGGGTTCGCGATTTCGCTGCGGGAGGCGGCCGCCGCAGACCCCGGCGGACCGCTCGCCGAGCTGATCGCCCGCAACGCCGCGACCGTCCCGGCGTACGGCCACGACCTGAATCCGGCGGGCGCGCTGCACCTGACGGCCACCTCGGCGGGCTCCGACGGGCCACGGGCCGCCCACCTGGAGCCGGTCGAACGGCCCGATGTGGCGCGGGAGTTCGCCGCCTTCCTCGATGGCCCGGCCTGCGTCCTCGGCCTGGTCGGCGCCCCCGGCACGGGGCGTACGACGGAACTGGCCGCGCTCGCCGCCCGGCGGACCCGGGGCGCCGAGCCCGCGCCGACGCTGTGGCTGCGCGGCGCCGACCTGCGGGGCACGGACGCGTCCGTCGCCGACGCCGTGCAGCGGGTCCTCGACCGGGCGGTACGGATCCTGGCGGCCGCACAGGAGGCACCGGGCGGCGAGGGCCTCGGGGACGTCTCGGCGGGGCGCGTGGCGCGGCTCGTGCGGGACGCGGGGCTGCCGTTGCTGCTGCTCCTCGACGGGCCCGAGGAGATGCCGCCCCTGTCGGCGCAGCGCCTCGCCGGGTGGAGCGACGCCACGGCGGCCTGGCTGCGGGACACGGGCGCGCGCCTCGTCATCGCCTGCCGGGCGGAGTACTGGGAGCAGGCGGGGGCGTACTTCGACGGGGCCTCGCTCCACGGGGCGGCGTTCCACGAGGCGGCGACAGGGGAGGCGGCGGTTTCCGGCTTCCCCCGGTGTGTACGTCTCGACGAGCTGTCCGAGCCGCAGGCGCGTCAGGTCCGCGCGCGGTACGGCATCCCGGACGGGGCGCTCGCCGAGGCCGACGCGCGGCATCCGCTGACGCTGCGGCTGCTCGGCGAGGTGCGGGCCGCCCTCCCCGACGCGCCGCCGCCGGGCACGCCCGGCCGGGACGAGGTCTTCGCCGCCTATCTGGACCTGATGTGCCTGCGGGTCGCCGTGCGGCTCGCGGCGGCGAACGGCCTGCGCGGCACCGCCGTGCGACGCCTCGCGGCGAAGGTGTCCGGCCAGGTCCACGAGGCGGCGCGGCGCTGCCTGGGGCCGGCGCAGGGGGAGCTGGACCGGGCCTCCTTCGAGGACGTCTTCCCGTGGGGTGCGCTCCCCGGTGCTCCCGGATGCTGTACGGGCTGGGCGTCGGCCGTGCTGGCCGAGGGGCTGCTGGTACCGGCGGGCACGGGCTACCGCTTCGCGCACGAGGAGGTGGCCGACTGGCTCCAGGGCACGCATCTCGACGTGGACGGCGCGCTTGCCTCCCTCGTCCACCGGCACCGGGGCACGGCCCGCTCCCCGGTGGTCCCGGAACAGCGCCGCCGCGGCCCTGCCCCTACCCGCCCGGCCCCGGTGCCGCGCCACCGCATCGGCCCCGTGATCGAAGCCCTGCTCACGCTGGGCCGACAGCGCGGCCCGGCCGAACTGGACGAGCGGCTGCGTGACTTGGCGGACGCGCTGACCGACCTCACGGAGGCGGCGGCGCCGGGCGGCGAGGCGTACGCGGTGACGGGCGGCGAGGCGGACGCGGCGACGAACGCGGTAACGGGCGCGATGCCAGGCGGCGAGGCGGACGCGGCGACGAACGCGGCGACGAACGCGGTAACGGGCGCGATGCCAGGCGGCGAGGCGGACGCGGCGACGAACGCGGCGACGAACGCGGCGACGAACGCGGCGATGGGCGCGGCGGCGGGCGCGGTGACGGACGACGCGGTGACGGACGCCCGGTGGTGGGCCGCGCACCTGCTGCGCGGGACCTTGCTGCGCGTGCCCGACGCGGCGCCCCACCTCCCGGTGCTCGAAGTCCTCGCGGAGCGCGGCCTGTTCGAGGCCGCCTTCTGGCTTCGGCTGTCGCTGGGGGAGACCCCGCGGTTCGCGCTGCTGCGGCACCTCGTCGTACACGACGGGCCGCCGGGGGCCCCGGGCCGCTGCCTGGACGCCGTCGCCGGACTCCTCGCCGCCGACCCCGCGAACGTACAGCCGCACCTCGTCCGCTGGTTCACCGACGAGCGGCCGCTGGACGCCGCGCCCGACGCCACCGTCGCCTCCGCCGCGCAGGCGCTGCTCCATACCCACCGGCACCGCGCCGTCGACGACCTCACCGAAGCCCTCGCCGACTGCGCGCACGCCCGCGCCGACGAACTGCTCGCCGCCCTCGCCGAGGAGGAGCCCGCCGCCGTCTGCCGCGCCGTCGGCCGCTGGGCGCACGACGAGCGGCCGGGCCGGCGCGCGGCCGCCGCCTCCCAAGGCCTGCGCGCCGCCCCCCACGCCACCGCCGACACCGACCGCGCCCACCTGCGGCACGCCGCCCTCGCCCTGCTCGCCCGCCCGGACGACGGCGCCCTGCACGGCGCCGCGCTCGCCCTGCTCGTCCGCGACCCGCAGACCCGCTCCCGGTACCTGCCCCGGGTCCTGCGGCGCTTCGCCGCCGGGGACCCGGCGCTGCCCGCGAGCGCGGCGGCCGAGGCCCTGGCCACCCACCCCGAGCAGGTGCTCGCCGCCTTCACCGCCCGCCTGCACCGGCCTGGCCCGGCGGACGACGGGTTCGGCGAGGCGCTGCGCCGCCTGGCCGACGCGGCCACACCCGCCCTCGCGCACCGCGTCGCCTCCCTGGTGCGCGACGCCCTGGAGGCCCGCCCCGAGGCCATCGCGTCCGCGGCCGCATACTTCGACCGGCGGCTCGAACAGGGTCCCGAGGCGCGGACCGTCCTCTTCCCCCTGGTGGCGGGCCTGCTGCACAGCCGTCTCCCGCGCGTCAGGGCGGCCCTCGGGCCGGTACTCGCCGCCCCGGGCACCGCCGCCTCACAGGCCCTGCGGAGCGACCTGCTCGACGTACTGCTCGGCCAGGAACGCGACCCCGCGGTCCTGGAGAGCGTCCTGCGGTCCGTGGCCCGCGGCGCCGCCGAGATCGGCGAACCCCCCACCCGCGAGCGGGTCCACCGCGCCGGGCTGCTCCTCGGCCGCACCCCGGAGGGCGCCTCCCGCTTCGACCGCTGCGTGGTCGAACTGGCCCGCTCCGACCCCGGCTTCGCCGCCCTTGTCGCCGGCTGGCTCCACGACGCCCCGCAGGAGTGGGCCGCCCTGGTCGGCCCGAGCGCCTCCCGGACGCTGACGGACCTCGCGGGCGGCGCGCCGGTGCCTGCCTAGGGCCTGTCTGACAATTCGCGTCGTCGCCCGGAGGGCGGCCTCGCGGCGTCAGGTGCGTGCTCTCGGCGTGCCGGGCGTAGGGCCTCGTACTGGATGTACTTGGCTCTGCGCCCGGTGCGGCGAGAGTGCGTGCATGGCGTCGCGAGGCAGGCGGGAATTGTCAGACAGGCCCTAGCCCGGAGCGGCCCGAGTGACCCCCGCCACCCTTCCCGGGGAGACACCGATGCGGGGCGGCGCCCCTCGGCATGGCAGTCTTAGACCTGCGCAATCGGCAATGGGAACGTACAGACGTAACGGACGTACACGGGTTCGGCGAGGAGCAAAGAAGTGCAGCGCTGGCGTGGCTTGGAGGACATCCCCCAGGACTGGGGGCGCAGCGTCGTCACCATCGGTTCCTACGACGGCGTGCACCGCGGTCACCAGCTGATCATCGGGCGTGCCGTGGAGCGCGCCAGGCGGCTCGGCGTGCCCGCCGTGGTCGTCACCTTCGACCCGCACCCCAGCGAGGTCGTGCGCCCCGGCAGCCACCCGCCGCTGCTCGCCCCGCACCACCGGCGCGCCGAGCTGATGGCCGACCTCGGCGTGGACGCGGTGCTGATCCTGCCCTTCACCACCGAGTTCTCGAAGCTGTCGCCCGCCGACTTCGTCGTGAAGGTCCTCGTCGACAAGCTGCACGCGCGCGTGGTCGTCGAGGGCCCCAACTTCCGCTTCGGCCACAGGGCCGCGGGCAATGTGGACCTCCTCGCCGAGCTCGGCCGCACGTACGACTACGAAGTCGACGTCATCGACCTGTACGTGACCGGTGAGGCCGGTGGTGGCCGCCCGTTCTCCTCGACGCTGACCCGCAGCCTGGTGGCCGAGGGCGACATGACGGGCGCCGCGGAGATCCTCGGCCGCCCGCACCGCGTCGAGGGCGTCGTCGTGCGCGGTGCCCAGCGCGGCCGCGAACTCGGCTTCCCCACCGCCAACGTGGAGACGCTGCCGCACACCGCCATCCCCGCCGACGGTGTCTACGCCGGTTGGCTGCACGTCGAGGGGGAGGCGATGCCGGCGGCGATCTCCGTCGGCACGAATCCGCAGTTCGACGGCACCGAGCGGACCGTCGAGGCGTACGCGATCGACCGGGTCGGTCTTGACCTGTACGGGCTGCATGTCGCGGTGGACTTCCTCGCCTTCGTGCGGGGGCAGGCGAAGTTCGACTCCATCGAGGCGCTGCTTGTCGCCATCGCGGACGACGTGAAGCGGTGCCGGGCCCTGATCGAGGCCGCCAAGTCGCCGTAGGCGGTGCGGGTGCTCGCGCGGCCGCGAGTGCGTCGTGGTTGCGCGCGCAGTTCCCCGCGCCCCTTACGGGGCGCCCGGGCAAGCCCCGTCTAAGGCGCCCCCTCCACCACCCGCTCCCGCGCCCAGTGGCATGCCACCTGCGTCTCGCCTTGCCCCGACAGCACCGCCAGATCCTCCCCACGGCATCGGTCCGCCACCCCCGCCCGCTTCGCCTCCCCGGAGGCAAGCACCTGGCACCGGACATGGAACCGGCAGCCCCCCGGGATGCGGGACGGGTCCGGCGGCTCACCCGTGAGGACGACCGGCTCCCCGGGGGCCTCTGGAAGCACCGACAACAGGGCCTGAGTATAAGGATGTTGAGGGGCCGTCAGCACCTCCTCCACCGTTCCTGTCTCGACGATGCGGCCCAGGTACATCACCGCCACCCGGTCCGCGATGTTCCACGCCAGCCCCAGATCGTGCGTCACCACCAGTGCCGAAAGACCCAGTTCGTCCCGCAGGCGAAGCAGCAGGGCGAGGATCTCGCCGCGTACGGACGCGTCCAGGGAGGCCACCGGCTCGTCGGCGACGATGAGTTCCGGTCCGAGGACCAGCGCGCCCGCGATGACGACCCGCTGGCGCTGACCGCCCGACAGCTCGTGCGGATAGCGCAGGAAGAAGCGCTCCGGAGGGCGCAGCCCGGCCCGTGAGAGCGCCTCGGCGACCGCGGCCCGCTCGTCGCCCGCGTACCCGTGGATGCGCAGCCCCTCGGCCACGGCCTCGTACACCGTGTGCCGGGGGTTCAGCGAACCGCTCGGGTCCTGGAGGACCAGCTGGACGCGCTTGCGGTACGCCTTGAGGGAGCGCGCCGAGTACTCCAGCGGCTTCCCGGCGAACGTCACCGTGCCGGAGGTCGGCGGGACCAGGCCGAGCAGGGAACGGGCCAGCGTCGTCTTGCCGCAGCCCGACTCGCCGACCAGGGCGACGATCTCGCCGCCCTTGATGTCGAGGTCGACGCCGTCCACCGCCCGCGCGGTCGGCGCGCCCCGGCGGCCGGGGAAGGCGATGTGCAGATCGGCGGCGGACAGCAGCGGCCCGCCGCCCGGCTCGGGGGTGGTCATGCGCGGCTCCTCGTCACGGATGCTCTGGGTCACGGTGTGCGCTCCGCCGTCGTCGGCGCCGACGTGGGCTGCGCCGGGAGCGGCGCGCCCGCGTGGACGCAGGCCGCGCGGTGGTGCGGGCCCGCCTCCCGCAGGGCCTGGTCCTCCGTCGTGCAGGACTCCAGCGCGACCGTGCAGCGCGGATGGAACGTACAGCCCGTGGGGAGCGCCGACGGGTCGGGCGGGTCGCCGGGCAGGCCGCGCGGCGCGAACCTGGACGCCGGGTCACCGATGCGCGGGAAGGCCGCGGAGAGGGCCTTGCCGTAGGGGTGCCGGGCGTTCTCGTAGACCTGGGAGGCCGGGCCCTCCTCGACGACGCGGCCCGCGTACATCACCGCGAGCCGGTCGCAGGTGTCGGAGAGCACCGCCAGGTCATGGCTGATCATCATCAGGCCGAGGTCCTGCTCGGACACGAGCTGTTCGATCAGGCGCAGGATCTGGGCCTGGATCATCACGTCGAGCGCGGTGGTCGGCTCGTCCGCGATGATCAGACGGGGATCGCAGGCCAGCGCCATGGCGATCATGACGCGCTGGCGCTGGCCGCCGGACAGCTCGTGCGGATAGGCGTCCGCGCGGGCGGCGGGCAGCCCGACGTGTTCGAGGAGTTCGCCGACCTTCTTGCGCGCGCCCGCCTGCGTCGCCTTCTTGTGCAGCAGGATCGGCTCGGCGATCTGGTCGCCGATGCGGTGCACGGCGTTCAGCGAGTGCATCGCGCCCTGGAAGACGATCGAGGCGCCCGCCCAGCGCACGGCCCGTACCCGGCCCCACTTCATGGCCAGCACGTCCTCGCCGTCGAGCAGGATCTCGCCGGACACCTTCGTGCCCGCGGGCAGCAGCCGCAGCAGCGCCAGCGCGAGCGTGGACTTGCCGCAGCCGGACTCGCCCGCGACGCCCAGCTTCTGGCCCGCGTCGACGGCGAGGTGCACGCCACGGACGGCGGCGGCGCCGTTCGCGTACGTCACTTCCAGGTCGCGCACGTCGAGGAGCCGGTGCCCTTCGGTTTTCGCTGCGTCGTTCAACGGGTGGCCCCCAGCCTGGGGTTGAGCACGGATTCCACGGCACGCCCGCACAGCGTGAACGCGAGCGCGACGATCGCGATGGCGAGACCGGGCGGGGCGAGATACCACCAGTGGCCCGCGCTGACCGCGCCCGCCTCGCGCGCGTCCTGGAGCAGGCCGCCCCACGACACGCTCGTCGGGTCGCCGAGGCCGAGGAAGGCGAGCGTGGCCTCGGTGAGGATGGCGCCGGAGATGACGAGGGTGGTCTGCGCGAGGACGAGCGGCATGACGTTGGGCAGGACGTGCCGGGCCATGATGTGGCCGTGGCCGCCGCCGAGCGCCTGCGCCCGTTCGATGTAGGGCCGCGATTCCACGGCGAGGGTCTGCGCCCGGACCAGGCGTGCCGTGGTCGGCCAGGTGGTGACTCCGATCGCCAGGATGATCGTCCAGATCGTGCCGGACATCACGGCGGCGAGCGCGATGGCGAGCACCAGCGTCGGCATCACCAGGAACCAGTCGGTGATCCGCATGATGACGGTGGCGTACCAGCCCTTGAAGTGCCCCGCCGTGATGCCCACGAGAGTGCCGATGGCCACGGACAGGACGGCGGCGAGCAGCCCCACGGAGAGCGAGATGCGCGCGCCCCACACCAGCAGGCCCAGCAGATCCCGCCCGAACTGGTCGGTACCCAGGGGGAATTCAGTGCTCGGCGACTCCATCGGCTTGCCCGGCGCGTCGGTCACGCTCTGCGCGTCCGACCCCACGAGCAGCGGGGCGAAGACCGCGGCGAGCGCGATCAGGACGAGCACGGCCAGGCCGAAGAGCCCAGCCCGGTGGGTGCGGTACTCCCGCCAGAACCGAGCCACGGAGTGCCGTCTGCGCGCCCACGCGAGCGACCGCGCGCTCCCGCCCGGCGCGGCGGATACAACGGGAGGGGCCGGTGTGGGCGGGGGAGTCGGTGCGGATTCGGTCGTCATCGGCCCACCCGGGGATCGAGCAGCGGATAGATCACGTCGGCCAGCGTGTTCATCAGGATCACCGCGACCGAGAAGACGAAGAACAGCCCCTGCACCAGCGGCAGGTCCGGCACGCTCAGCGCCTGGTAGAAGAGTCCGCCGAGCCCCGGCCAGGAGAAGACGGTCTCGACGAGGATCGCGCCCGCCACCACCGTGCCGAGATTGACGAACATCAGGGTGACGGTCGGCAGCATCGCGTTCGGCACGGCGTGCCGGCGGCGTACGAGATCGTCGCGGAGCCCCTTGGCCCGCGCGGTCGTCAGATAGTCGCCGCCCATCTCGTCCAGGAGCGAGGACCGCATGACGAGCAGCGTCTGCGCGTACCCGACGGCGACCAGCGTGATCACGGGAAGCACCATGTGGTGCGCGACATCGATGACGTACGCGAACCCGGTCTCACCGCCCGACTCCAGGCCACCCGTGGGGAACATCCCGGGAATCGGCCCGATCCCCACCGCGAAGGTGATGATCAGCAGCAGCCCGAGCCAGAACGACGGCACGGAGTAGAGCGTGAGCGCGAGCCCGGTGTGGAGGCGGTCGCCCAGTTTGCCGTTGCGCCAGGCCGTGCGCGTGCCGAGCCAGATGCCGATCAGCGTGTAGAGGATGTACGCCGTTCCGGTGAGCAGCAGCGTCGCGGGCAGCGCCTCCGTGATCTTCTCCATGACGGGGGCGTGGAACTGGTACGACGTACCGAAGTCGCCGCTCAGCACCTTGCCGGTGTAGTCGAAGAACTGGGCCATCACGGGCTTGTCGAGGCCGAACTCCTTGCGCATCGCGGCGAGCTGCTCGGCCGAGACGCGCTTGCCGCCCGTCATCTGCTTGACGGGGTCGCCGGGGATGAGCCGGAAGAGGAAGAAGCTGGTGACGAGCACGGCGAAGAGCGACACGATCGCGCCGCCGAGCTTGCCCGCCACATAGAGGAGATAGGCGCGGGTGTTGCGGGCCCGTGGCCCGCGGGCCGACGACAGCCCGGCCTTCGCCGGGTCGCCGTCGGCCCCGGGGCCCAGTGGGCCCTCGGTGTCGAGCAGAGCGGGATTGCTGTCAGCGGTCATGCGTTACTCGCGGTCCTCTGCGGTCGAACGGCGGCGCAGGGCGAACAGGACTCCGCCGCCCACGAGCACCACCGCGGCAGCGGCGATACCGATGATGACACCGGTCGAGCCGCCGTCCTTGGAGGAACTCTTCCCATCCGCGGGGACGGCCGACCACCAGCTCCAATATCCGTCCTGGCCGTAAATGTTGCCCGCGGCCGTCGGCATGGTGGTGATGGACTTGATCTGGTCGGTGCGGTAGGCCTCGACGGCGTTCGGGTACGCGAGGACGTTCATGTACCCCGAGTCGTACAGCCACGACTGCATCCGCTTGACGATCTCGGCCCGCTTGGCCGGGTCGTACTCCGCGAGCTGCTTGGCGTACAGCTCGTCGTACTTCTTGTCGCAGATGAAGTTGTCGGTGGCGGCGCTCTCCTTGGCCTTCACCGGCAGCGCGGCGCAGGTGTGGATGCCGAGCACGAAGTCCGGGTCGGGGTTGACCGACCAGCCGTCGAACGCGAGGTCGTACTCGCCCGCGTACCAGGGCACGGAGACGTCATCGAGGCAGTTGACCTTGAGCCCGATCCCGAGGTCCCCCCACCACTCCTTCAGATACTTGCCGACCGCCTTGTCGTTGGGGTCGGTGGCGTGGCAGAGAATGCGCAGGTCGAGCGGCTTGCCGTCCTTGCCGACGCGCTTGCCGTCACCGTTCTTCTCGTATCCCGCCTCGTCGAGGAGCCGGGCGGCCTTCTTCGGGTCGTACGTCATCTCCTGGTCGGCGGACGGCTTCCAGGCGTAGTCGGAGAAGCGGGGCGGGATATAGCCCGCGCCCTCGACGGCGTTGCCCTGGAACACCTTGTCGACGATCGCCTCGCGGTCGACGGAGAGGAACAGCGCCTGACGGACCCGCTTGTCCAGCAGGGCCGGATGGCCGTCACCGAACTTCTCACCGTCCTTCGTCCGCGCGCCCGGGTTGGTGGCGATGGCGAAGAAGCGGCGGCCCGGCCCCTCGTTGACCTTGACGTTCTCCGCGCTCTTCAGGGAGTTCGCCTGCGCCGGGGTGAGCGCCGGCTGCCCGGCGACGAAGGACACCTCGCCCTTCCTCAGGGCGGAGACCGCCGCGTCCTGGTCCTTGTACGTCCGGAAGACCAGCTCGTCGAACTTGGGCGCGTCACGCCAGAAGTCCTTGTTGGCCTTGAGCCGCACGTACTGGTCGACCTTGTAGTCCGTCAGGATGAACGGGCCGTTGCCGACGACCGGGAAGTCCTTGTCGTTGTTGAACTTCGAGATGTCGTCGACCTTCTCCCAGACATGCTTGGGGACGATCGGCACGTCGAGCGCGGCCATCGTGGCCTGCGGCTTCTTCAGCTCGATGACCAGCTTGGTGGGGCTCGGCGCGGTCACCTTCCTGAAGTTGGTGACGAAGTTGGAGTTCGCGGTGGCGGTGCCCTCCTTGGACATCACCTTGTTGAACGTCCACGCCGCGTCCTCGGCGGTGGCGGGCTTCCCGTCCGACCACTTGGAGTCGTCCCGGATCGTGTACGTCCAGGTCAGCTTGTCGGCGGACGGCTTCCACTCGGTGGCGAAGCCGGGAATCGCGCGGTTGTTCTTCGCGTCGTAGTTCGTCAGGTATTCGTACGTGAGGCGGTGCAGGCTGGTGCTGAGCAGCCGCTGGGCGAGGAAGGGGCTGAGCGAGTCGACGCTCTGCGCCACGGCGACGGTGAGAACTTTCTTGCCGCCGTCATCCTTGGCCTCGGCCTGCTGCGGGGTCGGGTTGAGAGGCGTGGCGAGACCGGCCGTGAGAGTGAACGCGGCGGCGGCGCCGGCGAGGAGGAACCTCGGGCGACGGCTTCGGCGGGACCGCGGCGGGGCGGGGGGTGGTGTCGTGGTTGCTGCTGGTCTGCCGTGCTGATCTTGTGTGTCCATGGGTCGGTGACCTCGCGTCATCGCTCGCACAGGGATGGCTGGTTGCACGCTGGTTGATCAAGGGGCGTCAGCTGGATTGATGTGTGTCTACCAGCGCCGGTCTGGGCGAGTCAACGGCAGGTGAACCCCATGTGGCCTGCGGAAATAACGAGTTGACCGTGATTTCACCCGCATTGGTCAAGACCTCTGACGCATGGCTGGTGGGGGCGTGGCGGTGGGGGGAGGGGCAGGTGGGGGCCACCGGGCAGCGGTCGACGGGGCGGACACGCGAGCGGGTCCGCGCCGAGGAACGGCGCGGGCCCGCTGGGGGTTCTGCGGAACTTACTGCTGGGGTGGCTGCGGCTGTTGCTGCTGAGGAGGCCGCGGTGCCTGGAACGGGGCGCCCGGCTGCACCGGCTGCGGGGCCTGCGGCTCACCCTGCGGCTGCGGCTGCCCCTGCGGCTGCTGCGGTGCCTGGTGCTGCTGCGGTGCCTGGTGCTGCGGCGGCTGCCAGGCCTGCGGGGCTCCTGGCTGCTGAGGGTAGGGCTGGGGCGGTACCTGCTGCTGGGGTGGCTGCGGCTGCTGCGGTTGGGGGTGCTGCTGCGGCTGGGGTTGCCCCTGAGGCTGGGCATAGGGCTGGGGCTGCTGCTGGCCCTGCTGCGGCTGCTGACTCTGCGGCTGGCCCTGCGCCTGCGAAGGAGCGTACGGCTGCTGCGCGTGCTGCCCCCCGTACGGCACCTGACCCGGCAACGGCGGAGCCATGTGCGGCGGCGGATTCCCGTCCGACGTCCAGAGCCCCTGCTGCTGCTGAGCCCGCACGAAGTCCTCGGCGACCATCGCGGAGAGGTTGAAGTACGCCTCCCGCACCTTCGGCCGCATCATGTCGAGATCGACCTCCGCACCGGCGGCCAGATGCTCGTCGAAGGGCACGACGACCACGCCCCGGCACCGCGTCTCGAAGTGCGACACGATGTCATCGACCTTGATCATCTTGCCGGTCTCGCGCACACCGGAGATGACGGTGATGGAACGCGAGACCAGGTCGGCGTACCCGTGCGCGGACAGCCAGTCCAGCGTCGTGGACGCGCTGCTCGCCCCGTCCACGGACGGCGTCGAGATGATGATCAGCTGGTCGGCGAGGTCGAGGACCCCGCGCATGGCGCTGTACAGCAGACCCGTACCGGAGTCCGTCAGGATGATCGGGTACTGCTTCCCGAGTACGTCGATGGCGCGCCGGTAGTCCTCGTCGTTGAACGTGGTCGACACGGCCGGGTCGACGTCGTTCGCGATGATCTCAAGACCGGAGGACGCCTGCGAGGTGAACCGGCGGATGTCCATGTACGAGTTGAGGTACGGGATCGCCTGGACGAGGTCACGGATGGTCGCCCCGGTCTCGCGCCGCACGCGCCGCCCGAGCGTACCGGCGTCGGGGTTGGCGTCGATCGCGAGGATCTTGTCCTGCCGCTCGGTGGCGAGGGTGGAGCCGAGCGCGGTGGTCGTGGTCGTCTTGCCCACGCCGCCCTTGAGACTGATGACGGCGATCCGGTAACAGGAGAGGACCGGCGTCCGGATCAGCTCCAACTTCCGCTGCCGCTCGGCCTCTTCCTTCTTGCCACCGAGCTTGAACCGCGAACCGCCACCCGAGGGCCGGCTGCTCTTCGTCTTCGGCTTGGTGTTGCGCAGCAGCCGGTCGGAGGAGAGCTCCACGGCGGCGGTGTAGCCGAGGGGAGCCCCTGGGTTGGTGCGCTCCCGCTGATCGTGCTGCAGGGGCTGGGGCCAGGCGGCGCCGGTACGGGGGTCGATGGGCGGTTGGCCCGGCTGTCCCGGCTGGCCTTGCTGCCCCGGCTGGCCTTGCTGAGGGGCCTGCGGCTGGGCGGCGACGGGGGGCAGCGGCTGGGCCTGGGCAGGCGGCTGGGCCTGGGGCTGCTGGGGCTGGGCCGGGAGCGGCTGCTGTCCCTGGGGGGCGGGCGGCTGCGGGAAGCCGTAACCACCGCCCTGCGCGGGCAGGTTGGGCGCGGCAGGAGCGGGCGTTCCCTGCAGCGGGAACCCGTACGCGGCCTGCGGGGCGGGGGCGTCCGGCGCGACGGGAGCGGGAGCGGGGGCAGGCATCGGCGCGGGCGCGGGAGCCGGCGCGGGCTGCTGCGCGGGCGTGAAGGGCGCACCGGGCGCCGACTGCGGGAATCCGTAACCACCGGCCTGCGGAGCCTGGGGCTGAACCGGAGCCTGGGGCTGCGGCTGAACCGGAGCCTGGGGCTGCTGAACCGGCGCTTGCGGCTGCGGCTGAACCGGAGCCTGCGCCTGTACGGGTTCGGGGGCCGGGGCCGGGGCGGGGGCAGGCGCGGGCTCGGCCTGAACCGGCTGCGCGGGCGGCGCGCTCTGCGTAGGCACGGGCCACTGCGGCGCCGAGGTCGGAGCCGCGGGCTGGTAGGCGGGAGGCAACGGCGGGATTCCGCTCTGCGGCGGGGGCGGCGGAGTCCAGGAGGACGGCACGGAGTCCTGCACATCATCGACGACGGCCGCGGGCACGGCGTCCTGAGGCGCGTCTTCCTCCGTGACGGCGGCGGGTCCGGCGACGACCGGCTCCTCGTCACGCCCCTCATCAGCACCCGCTACGTCGGGCTCGGCCTCGACCACAGCCTTGGGCTCCGACTCCGACTCCGAGACCGATACCGACTCGGGCTCGGGGGCGGGGTCCGACTTGGCCTCAGGAGCCGAGGCGGCGGCACGCTCCTCGATCTCGCGCTGGAGGGCACGTGCGGAGAACCGCATGGTGGCGCCACTCTCCAGATCACCGTTCCCCGCGACAGGCTCGACGATCTCGGCGTCGCGCTCGGGCTCCTCCGCACCGGCCTCGGACGAGCCACCGGAACCCGCACGAGGCGCCGACTCCCCGACCTCAACCTCAGTCTCAGCCTCGGCGCCGGCTTCTGTCTCCGCCTCTGCCTCGGCCTTGGCTTCGGCGAGGGCGTCCACCTCGTTCTTCGGTACGACACCGGTCACGTGGACCGAGGCGGCCGGCCCCGCAACAGCGGCGCTCCAGTCGGTGGCCCCGCCACCGGACACCACGGGAGACTCAGCCCCGGAGTCCGTCTCCTCTGCCTCCTCCTTCTCCTCCTTCTCTCCCGTCTCCTCGTCCCGAGCCGCAGGCTGGAACCCGCTCCCGACCGGAAGCTTCGGCACCACGCCGGGAACAGAGTGGGAGGGAGCCGCCGCAGGCGGCTCGGCGGGCTCAACCGCCTCCGTGCGCAGAGGCGGAACCGGCCCCGCGGGCGGAACGATGGGCACGGGCGGCGCAGCGAAGGAAGGCATGGCCGGAGCGGCCGCGGAACCAGGAGCGGAACCGTCCGAACGGGCAGCATCCGAACCGCCAGCGTCCGAACCAACCGGAGTGGACGCCGACGGAGTGGAGACGGGCGGAGCAGGGACAGACGGAGCAGGGGCAGGCGGAGTGGAGACCGGCGGAGTGGAACCGCCCGACGTCGAAACGGCGGACGCCGAAGGCGTCTCACCGGCACTGCCCGAAGCGTTCTGCGTGTACCAGGCGGGCGGCGCGTAGTCGATGGTGAACTCGCCCGTCGTCTCGGCGGCGGACTCCGCGTCGGACTGATCATCGACGGGTGAGTCCCAGCCCCCGCGGATCTCGTCCCGATCGCTGTTCACAATGCCTCCTGGTGTGGTCGAGCACCCTCGTGCCGTGGTGGGGGGCGACCGTTCCTGTCGTCCGATCCGCCTGGCTCTCCCCGTTGAGGACGCGCACGACCCGCTCGCGGGTTTCTGGCGTCGCGCCCTGCCCCAGACTAATCACCAAAACCACCGGCACGGCAGGGCAGCCCACCCCGCCCACGCTGTCCATTGCGTCACGCCGCGCCCGGAAGTGATCCACGTACGCCAAAACCTGACGGACAAAACACCCAACAGGGGATAGAGCGCGCCGATTTCACCACGAAGACGGCCTCCGCCCGGCCTCAGTCCATCCGGCGGGCGGCACCCAACAATCCGGTCTCGGCATCGGTGGCCTGCGTCATCACGTACTGCCGGTCGCGATCGGCGCACCACAACGTCACGCCGTCGGCAAGCGTCGGCAACGAATCCACGTCCGCGCCCGGCAACCCCAGCTCCCGCCCGATCAGCGTGGCTTCATCAGGCGACACCCGCTGGACCCCCACGAGCCGGGCCTGCCGCATCAACCGGGGAGCGACAGGACTGAGATAGGGCAGCACCGTCAGCACCGACTGCCAGGGCCCGGCCACCACCCGCCCTCGAGGCGGCCGCATCCCGCAGTCACGCACCACGAGCACAGGACTCCCCGCCGAGGCCCCCTGCGGCGGCACCCGCCCCACCTCATGCACAGCCATCCCACTGGGCCCGACCCCAAGCGCCTGAACAAGCCGCCCCCACGCCCCGGCCCGCCCGGTCTCCACGGCCACCCGAGTCCCGATGGCGGCGGCCCGCAACGCGATGACCTGAGCGGTCCACAGGCCGCCGATGAACAGGATGTCGTACGGCGTCGGACGGTTGAGCCCGAGAGTCGCGGGCCGGCTCTCCGCGTCCGCCCCGATGACCACCCCGTCATCCCCGATGGGCAGGGTGAGCGCATCCACCTGATCAGCCGTGAGTCCGTGTCGCCCGTGCCGGGGCCCGATCAGCCCGAAGCCCCCACGCACGACATCCAGAGCCGTCACCGCGCACCTCCCAGGGGAAGCGTCGCCAACATCCCCGGCAGCTGCTCCCGATCCAACCGCAGCAAGCCCGCTCCCACCTGTCGCGCTCCTCGCTCCAGCCCCTGCCGTGCCGCCGAGAGCTCGGCGTCGCTGCGGCCCGTCACCCGCACATGACCGCTCAAGGCGATCTCCTGCCGCGCACCCCGCCCGAGCGTGAGACTGAACGTCGTGGCAAGTGCCGGTACCGCGGTGAGGACAGCGATGAGTTGAGGCAGCGCAGGTCCGCCGTCACCACCGAGCCGGGGCCAACGCCGTACCCAGTAGGTGGTGTGCCGCCGGTTGTCGCACCGCCACGCGCGCAAGGACTCCTCGGTCCTGCGCTCCGGCAGTTCCGCACGCCCGGCCTGGGCGGTCATCAGAGGGTTGGCACAGGCGGAGGTCGCCACAGCGGCGGCCACCTCGTCCTCGTTCAGCACCGCCACCCGGAATCCCGCCCCCGTCAGCCGGCTCGAGAGCTGGTCGACGGCGCGCACCAGACACTTCTGGGCCCCCGCCGGCCCACCCCCGCGCGCCGCCACGGCCTCCGGACACAGCTCCGGGTCCAACTTGAGGGCGATCCACGTGATGCGCACGGCCGGTGCTCCGGTCTGGGCCTGTAGCGGCGCGTAGTTGCTGACGGCCACGGACTGCTGAGGCAGGTGCAGTGCGGGTGCGGGCTGCGTGTGGATCACTATCTGCGCGGATTCCAGCCGGATTCCGTCCACTTCGAGTGCCGCGCGGACCAGCCCGACCGGCAGCGGCTGCCGTCCCCGCTCGGCCCGCAACGCGGTCGCGTCGGATTCGATCTGCAACACCGCCGTCAGGAACGTCCCGTCCCCCGCCATGCCGACCTGCCGTCGCGAACGACCTCGGTAGGCATACGTCCGCAGGGCGGGATCGCATTCGACGGCCGGGGCGAAGGAAGGGTCCGTGCCGGGCGGCACCGGCACTTCGGCCGAACGTCGCACGCGTCCCCGGAACGCCCGTGTGATGGCCAGCCATTCATGCCACGGGCGGCCATGGCGACGTCCGAAGGCGAAGAACACCAGCACCGCCGCGATCACCGCTGCCGGTGCGGCCGCCAGGGGATCGACGAGCCAGGCCGCCCCCACCAGGGCAAGGGCCAACTCCACAAGCACCATGGGGCGCAAGCGGGACCAACCGAACTGCGGTGAGCGGGAAGTGAGGTGCGGAGCGAAGGCGCTGTGGGGGAGAGGTGCGGGTGAAGCGGCCGCCGGTGCCTGTGCACGCGTCCCGGATTCGGCACGACGCCGCCCGGGCCGGGTCCGCACTGACGTAACCATCGACACAACCCCTCGTAGGTCTCCCAAATCGGCGTGTAGAACGCGAACTTGAGGCCCCTCGCCCTCACCCACCTCACACGCGCGATCACACAACAGGCATAGTAGGGGGCCGGTCTGACAGCGGAGGTCCGGGGCAGGCGTCCGCCCCGGCCCTGCTCGGGTGGAGCGACGATCGCCCACGCTCGCTCATAGGGGGAACGCAGACGCGCATGGCATCACGACGGGACGAACTCAACGCCTACACCTTCGCGAAGCGCCGCACGCTGGCCGCCTTCGTCCAGCCTTCACCGTCGGGCTCGGAGGAAGGGGCCCCGCGTCCGCTGCGCGCGGTGGTGCCCGGCCTCATCGTCGCCGTGGTGGTCCTGGCGGTGTTCGGGGCGTGGGGGATGTTCCGGCCGGCGGCGAAACCGGGCTGGGACAAGCCCAAGGAACACGTCATCATCGCGAGCGACTCGACGACCCGCTACGTCATCCTGAAGACCGACGGCAAGCGCCAACTGCACCCCGTCCTCAACATGGCCTCCGCCAAGCTCCTCCTCGACTCGGGCAAGGGCGAAGTCATCAAAGTCGACGAGTCGATCCTCGACAAGGGCACGATCCCGCACGGCGCGACGATCGGCATCCCCTACGCCCCCGACCGCCTCCCCTCCGCGTCCGAGGCCGGCACAGCCAAGCGCTGGGCGGTGTGCGAACGCCCCGTCGAAGGCGGAAGCAGCGTCCAGAAGGCCGCGTTCGTGCTGGGCGACCGGGACCGGAACAAGACCGAGGGCCGCCAACGCCTGCGGCGCGGCGAGCTGTTGTACGTCGTCGGCCCCGACAAGGCCCGGTACGTGGTCGACGCGCGCGGCACCAAGTACCGGATCGCGGAGAAGGAGGACCGCGAACTCCTGCTGCGTGTCCTCGTGAGGTCGGACCACGAACCGCAGCGTGTCTCCAAGCAGTGGCTCGACACGCTGCACCCCGGCGGCGCCATCGCGTTCCCCGAGATCGAGGGCGTCCCAGGAACCGACGCGAAGGTGCCGGGCCTCCAGGACCGGGCGGCTGACAAGGTCGGCATGATCATCAAGGCGACCGACGGCGACAGGGCACAGCACTACGTGGTCCTCCCAGGACGGATCGCCCCGGTGTCCGACTTCACCGCGAACCTGCTCCTCGCCAGCCCTGACCTCGTCGACCTGAAGCAGGACGGCCGGGCCCGTCCACTGAGCGCCGGAGCCTTCACCCCCGACACCGAGGAGTTCGGGCCGGGGAACAGATGGCCGCGTGAGAAGCCGACGGCGGCCAACGAGGCATCGACCACGGAAGGCAGCCGCAACACCGTCTGCAACGTTCTGCGCGCTGTCGACGCCGACAACGGCGAGACCACTCTCAGCACGTGGGCGGGCACCGATTTCCCGGCCCCGCTCCCCACCGGATCGTCGAGCGCTTACGTCACTCCGGGCTCAGGCCAGCTCTACCGGCAGTTCCTCGGTTCGGAGACCAAGGCGGGCGGCATCTTCCTGGCCACCGACACGGGCCTGCGGTACGCGCTGCAGTCCAACAGCGACAGCGCGACGGACGACGCGAGCATCGGCCTGTCCGCCAAGCAGCGCAAGCAGCAGCAACAGGAGGCGCAACAGGCGCAGACACGCCTCGGATACGGGGATACGGACGTGACCCTGATCCCCGCGGCCTGGTCCGCGTTCCTGCCCACGGGCCCGCGCCTGTCAACGGCCGCGGCTCGTCAGCCGCAAGGTGCCTGAGGGCCAGGAACGGAGCGCTGACATGACGTACGTGACCGCCACGTCCGCCGCGCGTGCACGCCGCGCGAGAAAAGCCGCAGGTACGGCCGCGGCAGCACTGGCACTCGGGCTGGCCACGCCGATGCCGGCCGCCGCCGACCCGTCGTCGTCCGGGCAGTGCACGTTCCCCTCCAAGAAGTACGAGGGCCGTCCTTGGTCCCTGCAACGCGTGCTCCTGGACGAGCTGTGGCGCCAGTCCACGGGCAAAGGCGTGCGGGTCGCGGTGATCGACACGGGGGTGGACACCAAGAACCCCCAGCTGAGGCCCGCGGTGGACACGGCACGCGGCCGCAACTTCCTGCCCGCCAAGGACGAGAAGGGCAAGAAGATCGACCGCGGCAAGGCCGACGGCACCACGGACACGGTCGGTCACGGCACGCGCGTGGCGGGCATCATCGCGGCGCGCCCCGCCAAGGGAACCGGCTTCGTGGGCCTCGCTCCCGAGGCGACGATCATCCCGATCAAGCAGAACGACGCGGAGGGCCACGGCACCGCGGAGACTCTCGCGAAATCCATCGACTACGCGGTCGGCGCCGGGGCGGACGTCATCAACATCTCACAGGACACCGCGAACGCGGCCGAGCCCTCTCCGGAACTCAAACGGGCGGTGGACAGGGCGCTCGGCCTGCGGCGGGTGATCGTCGCGTCGGCAGGCAATGACGGCCTGGGCGGCAACGTCAAGAAGACCTACCCCGCCTCCTACGAGGGCGTCCTCGCGGTGGCAGCCTCCGACCGCAACAACGAACGAGCCGCCTTCTCCCAGTCCGGCGGCTTCGTCGACGTGGCGGCCCCGGGTGTCGACATGATCTCGACGGTCCCGCTGGGCGGCCACTGCGCCGACAGCGGCACGAGCTTCGCGGCCCCGTACGTCGCCGGCCTCGCGGCCCTCATCAAGTCCAAGCACCCCACGTGGACCCCGCGCCAGATCACGGCCCAAATCCAACAAACAGCGGAACGCTCGGTATCCGGCCACGACCGCCTGGTCGGCTGGGGCGTGGCAGACCCGACCCGGGCCCTGACGGAAGACGCCCACCCACTCGAACGCCCCTCGGCCCAAGAGGGAGTACGCAAGGCGAAGGCCCCGACTCCCGGAGAGCTCCACCTGGGCGAGACGGCTGAGCAGCGAACAGCGCGTATCGCTACGTACGTTGTCGTGGGAGCCGTCGTTGTGGTGGCGGGGCTGGGCGGAGCGGGAGTTGCTGTGAGGGACGCAAGGCGGCGGAGGACCGAGGGCGGCGGAGCGGTCCGGTAGGCCGGTGATCGAGGAGACGTTCGCAATGCTGACGTCTCGGCCAGGGAGCTCTGGCTCATCGCTGGTGTCGGCCAACCTCATCAGGGATGTTCGGCCTGTTTTCGCATGGAATCTTTTGAGACAGCTTCTTCGCCACGGCGGAGACCATCTTTCCACGTAGGGCTGTGTCCATTTGTGGAATCCTCTTCACGCGGATCGCGATCTCAAGGGGGAGCCCTGACTCCTGTTTGATATGCGCAGATGGCACCTTGCAGGGAATGGCCAGCCGCAAAATATTCACCCCTCCATCTTCACTCGCGAATATTCCACTTCCTACCTCACGCCATGCAATGGAATCCTCGCCAGATTTGATTCGGGAGAAGCTTGAGGTTGACCATCGAACCTCTGTGGAGAAACGCTCTCGATTCTCCGGTACAGCGACCTGACAAGGTGCGAAAGAGGAACCGAAATGGGCATCGCTACCCGGCTTCCAACGTCGGGCCCCATGGGTAAGAGCATCTGTCAGTTCGTTGCCAGTGACGAGTTGATTTTCGATCCGGACAGTCCCCTTTCCCATTGCGGCCACCAGCGAATCGATGTTCCGGTCCCCGAAAATCTCGTTGCACGCTGCCCAGCCTTTGGGCGAATCATCGCGTCTGGGTGGGTCGCTTGAACAACCCATGGCGAGAAGCGGAAGTGCCAGAGCCATCCTGCAGACTGCCCCCCGGAGGATAGTTGACTTCACTGTTGCACCAGTTTCACCGTTCGATCACTTCCCTTGCCTTGCGGTAGTGCGGTAGGAGGCTCGATTTCGCTGGAACGTAATCGACGTTTCCCGGAACGCTTCGGGACTCAGAGGTAGGGCGGGCCCCATTGGTGCCGGTGGTGGCATTCCTGGCGGGGGGCGACTTCTCTGACAAGTGGCCCCCTGTCCCATATGCCGGGCGGTGGGCAGGGCGCTCGGCCTGTGGCGGGTGATCGTCGCGTCGACATGATCTCGACCGTCCCTCTGGGGGGCCACTGCGCCGAGGTCGGCTGGGCGTGGGGGACCCGGTTCGTACCCTGACGGAGGATGACGACCCGATCGAGACCCCTACCTCTGCAGAGGTCCTCACTCAGGCGGAAGCTCCAACTCCCGCCAGGTTGCAGGTCGGTGACCTCGGAGGAGGGCACGGCACGTGTCGCCACGTAGGTAGCCGTGGGTGCGGCGGTACCGGTGGCGGGGCCCGGCGGGACAGGAGCGGCAGTACGAGACACGCGACGCGGACGTCGATGGGTTCCGTGTACACGGGCCGCGGAGACGCCTATCAGTGTCTCGGACCCGGCGGGGGAGCGCGGATGCTCTTTCAGGAGGCAGGTGTGGCCGCTGACCAGAAGTCGGAGTGGAGATAGGGGAGACCCTTGGAGGCTGGGTCGTCCGGGTCGAGGGTTTCCGTGGTGGGATCGTCGACCTTGGATTCAGTCACGCAGGGTGACGAAACATCAAAGAACGCCTGGCCCTTGTAGCCAATCTTCAGGGCGAGACCGAAGCCGTCAGGGGTCGAGGCGAAGATGGCCGGCATGTCCTTGCTGTCACGAACCGAGGTGATTTTGTAGCCGTTCTTCTTCCAATGCCGCTCCACAACTCCGATGAAGCTACCGCGGCGTTCAGGGGAGATGATCGTCAAGACATATCGGCTCTGTTTTACATCGCCCCTTCCGGTTGAATCGTTCTTGAAATCAGCACAGGGGCCGCTGCGTGGCGCATTACGGTCCCATTTGACAGACGGTTTGATCGCTTCCATCGTCGTGTCAAGGATTTCATCCGCGCGATCTGCGGCCTCTTGCATGTCCATGCGGGTCTGTGTGCTCCTGGTTTTGGTGTCTGCCGTGTTGTTCGTAACGCTGCAGCCGGCCAAGGACAGGGTCGCGAACACCGTGATGAGCAAGCGGAACTTCATCGATGTTGCTCCGTGGTCAAGAGGTCGGGACGGCCTGCGACCACGGCTGCGATATTTGCCGCAGACTCGGGGTCCCCGCCGTTCGTCACCTGTGCGGGGTCGAAGTAGTTCGAGTGGGCGTCGATCGGTCCGCTCCCGGCGGCGAAGGGGAGCGGGCCGTCATCGACTCTGAAACGCGTGGCTCCGAAAGCTTCGCTGGCCGGGTCCCTTCCGAACCAGAGATCGTCGTCTCCCCGGTCGGCCATGTCCCCGGCCAGATAGGAGGTGTAGGGGCCGCCGAGGAGTCCCATGGTCCCGGCCAAAGCCTGCTGCCTGGAAGGAACATGAGTAACCGCATCGTTGTCCGCAGCACCGACGAAGACGTGGTCCCTGCCGACACCGAGATCCTCGGCTCTGTCCACTCCCACGCCAGGACTGCCGACGAAGAGGATGTCATCGGCGCCCGGGATGCCGCCCTCCGCCTGGGCGGCTGCTCCGACTGTGCGGGAACCGTAGGAGTGACCAATGGCTGTGAGGTGAGGGTCATCATGCTGGTTGGTTGCGCCAAGGCCGCTCATGAAGCTGTTGTAGGCGGGCGCGCCCAACTTCGCGTTATCGTCTTTCGCGACCGCCAAGTTGCCCAGAATACTTTCGGAGTCCGGGCCGACCTGCGGTGCGTCATAGCCGAGCCAGACGATCGCCGCACTGGAAGGATCGATCTCACGCGCCCCCATGGCTGTGTCGTGGGCCCGCTTGGCGACGTCGTTGTTCACGAAGTCCTTGTCCAGCGCGGTGCCGAGGCCGGGAACATAGGCCGAGACATTCTTCGAGGTATCAGGGTTACCGTAAGCGACAATTGCCCTGCCTCCTCCCTCTCCGCCGATGCCGAGCAGGAGCATGGGCGGTTCCTTGGGGTGCTTGAGGCGCAGCTTTTCGTTCTCTTCCAGCTTTCGATCGATTTCCTGCAGGCCGGCCAGCTGGGTCCGGGCCTTTTCGTCGTTCCTTCCTTCCATCTCTCCTATGAGCAGATTCAAATTCTCAAGGTTGGCCTCATGCCTGACACTGGCCGGGATTCCATCAAGATTGCCGATGATATTGGGGTAGACGGCGACATATTCCTCGCGTTGTTCCTTGCTCAGGCCATCCCACCATGCCTTCCGTTCGGCCGGTGACTTGTCCTGAGGGATGTCCTCTGCAAGGTATGCATCCGCGACTTCACGTACCGCCTCCGCGTCCTTGGCGGCGTCCGTCCACGTACTCGCATCGACCTTCAGGCCTGGCTCGGCCTTGAGCTTGCGGAGTGTTTCACTAAAACGTGCATCGATCTCCTGTGCCTCATGCAGGGCGCGAGCGATACGGTCAGCTATGTCCTGAGCTTTTGCCTGGTGAGGGTTAAGGCTGGGTGGTCTCGGTGTTCCTCGATCGAAGCCCGGTTGGTGCAGGCCATTGCTGTCAAGCGGGTATTCAAGCAAGTAGTAGTTCCCGAAGGCAATGCCTCCCGGGATCTGCTTGCCGGTGACAGTATTTTCACCGCCGGCGGGATAAGTGACGCTTCCGTCGTTGTGCACGGTGTAAGACAGTGAGGCAGCGTCATCCAGCGCCTCCTTCAGACGTCGCTGAGGAGCGCTCAGCTCGTGCGAAAGTCCGTTCACCGTCGAGCGGATCAATCCGCACTCGGTGTGGATGTACTCGTAGTTGCGTCCCAGGCGTTTGAGGCGGCGGGCAGCAGACCTTGCGGATTCACTGTCCTGCGTCTTCAGGAGCGCACCCGTCATCTCCGCCTCGACGCGCACCCGGTTGGCGTCGGCGCGTTCGGACACCGTGCCCCACCCGTCCCCCGCGTCATCCAGCTCGGAAAGCTTCAGGTCGCGCAGGCGTTGCCAGGTCAACACGGCGCTCACCTTTCCCTTCTGGGGTCAGGCACCTGGACCGAGTCCGTCTTGGCGCCCACCTTGACATCGACCTCGCCCATGTCCTTGGCGACCTGTCGCAGTTTTGGCTCGAGGGAATCGCATTCCGCCCGCACCGTGGTCAGTCGCTTCTCCCAGGAGGTGAGGACGGCTTTCAACGCGCCTAGGCTCGCCAGTCCCTCGGAGGCGGCCGCAACGCCGACGTGCCCAGACCGCAGATCTGTCTTCGCTTGCGCGGTGCTGGTTCCCAGGTCGTTGGCCGTTCGCGCGGCGCGGGTCCACGGCCCGCCCGTGTGCTTGAGGGTTCCGGCACCTCCACCTCCCTCTCCACCGGAACCGCCCTGAGCGGATGGGCCCTGGTTGAGGTGCATCTGTGTGGGGTGGCGCTCGGCCACACTGGCTTTGAGCTGCTCCCACTCATCCCACGCCATACGTGGTCTCCCTCCCTCGAGTGTTCCGTACGGGGCTGATGTACCCCGGAGGGCCAGCTCCGCTGGGATACTTGAACGCCCGTGATCGTAGCGACAGTTGTGACCGGCTGGCTGAGTAGGCGTACTTATATGAGTTGAGTAGGGAGCACGTCGCTTGGGGGGCGCGGTGGTGGCATTGTGCGTGCTGCGGCTGATGGTGAGCGGACTGCGTGCGTTGCGCCAGCAGCATGCGCGGGTCCACCGGCAGGGACGCGCCGTTGGCCTGAAGTAGGTCTCTCAATGCCGAGGCGCGGTGTGTGGATGTGTTTTCACGAAGACACAGGGGCCAGCTTTGGCCGATTCCCAACCGTGCGGGCGATGAGCTTGGTTGGTCGCCTTACAGGGTGTGACTAGAGTGACAGGGGCGGGACAAGTGACCACCAGCCACCGCGATCACGACAGGATCGGGCTGGCAGGTAACGGGAGGGAAGGCCTAGTGCTTCCTACGGACGGGCACGGGGGTGGCGCGCCGCCGTCAGGTGCTGATGTCAGGCGCGGACTGGAAGCGTTGAAGACGTTCCGGCGGCGCATCGACACGCTCCTCAGGGAGTTCGAGGGTTCGGCGGGCAGCTCGTCGAAGGTCGGGACACAAAAGGTCTCCCGCGCCTCCTTCAGCGGTACTGGCAGCGCCTTTCCGGAGGCAGACGGGCTCTACTCGCAGTACGACCAGGTACACGAACGACTGACCTCGCTCTCAAAGACGCTCAGTCAACAGATCGAGGCAATGGGGATCGCTGTGCACGGCGCGGACGTCGGTTTCGACAACCTTGAAGACGATCTGCGGCAACGATTCTGGGCCATCCAGACGCAGGTGGGCCGGGAGCAGGGAGCCACCGGACGCGAACGCGGTGGCAGACCCGATGAGCAGCAGGGTGGCCACGGCAGCGACAAGTCCGATGCCGGGTGGACATGATGGGCTTCGAGGGACACCGTCTCAACGACATGATCGACTTGGTCGAGCAGGCCAAGCCGGGCGATCTGGAGAGCGCGGGTGAAGCGCTCAAGAAGGCGCGCGACGCGATCGCTGCCGCTGCCACGGAGTTGAGCGGGCACATCGACCGGGTCGACTGGGAGGGCGAGGCGGGCCAGGCGTTCCGTAAGTGGGGCAAGAACCTGGTCAAGGACACCCACAAGCTCTCCGACTTCGCCGGCGCCGCGAGTGTGCATTTGGCTTCGGCCGGTGCGGGCTTGGCGTCCGTGCGCAGCTCCATGCCTCCGCGTGACAGCCGCGCCGACCCCAAGACTGTCGAAGACATTCCCTCCCCGAAGAGGGTCGAGGGGAACGAGGAATATGGCGCCGCTGTCAAGGCGGAGCAGCATCGCCAGGAGGCGATCAACCAGATGAATCGGTTGGCGTCGTTCTATCTGGTGTCACAAGACGGGATGCGGCGGGAGGAGCCGCCTACCTTTTCGGCGATGCCGAAGGTGGGCGTGCCGAGGCCGCAGCGGAGTCCATTCCTGCCCGGCGGCGAGGGAAGTGGCGCCTATTCCACCGCGGGCCCCGGCGGAACACATTCGGCGCCTCAGCCCTCGGCTGACGTCGCGCCCACCGGCCCCGTCGGCTCAGATGCCTCCTTGCCGTACGGCGAGGACGCGCGAGGCCCCGTCACCCCTCCCGTTCGTTCTGTTGGTACGGAGATAGACAGCGTCAACACGTTGCCTCCGCAGACGGTTAACCCTGCCCCTGTGGCCCAGACTCCGCCGTCCGGCCCGGTGGCGAATGACACCACGTGGGGACCTCCCGTGGGGCGGAACCGCCCCCACCCCTCGATCAGCGGCCCGACGGCACGTATCCCTCGCCCTACGGGGGGTACGAACAGCCCGAGCCCGTTCATTCCGCAGGGCCGAACAGGTCAGAGCGGCTTCACCGGCCCCGGGAGTGGCCCTGGTCGTGCCCCTCTAGGGCCGACTGGACCCAGTGGCCCGACTGCTCACCCGACTGCTCAGGGGCGGAACGTCAGTGGGCAGGCAGTAACTGGGCAGCCACCGGTCGGACGCAGTGTCACCGGTGGAACGCCACGGCCCCTTGGAACGCCTGGCTTGAGCCCAGGCGGCCCGAATCCCACTGGCGCGGCTCGCTCCCAGGGCGTAGTCGGAGGACGTCCACACTCGGGGCCTGCGTTCGGCTCGGCCGGGCCCAGGGCATCGCGCGGCCCCGTCATCGGCGGTCAGGGACCGCGTACCGCCTCAACGGAGAACGCCGGTGCAGGACAGCGAGGAGTAGTGGGCGCAAGGCCGCAGGGGGGTAATAGAGGGCAGACGCCTCGTCGGGCCCTCAGCAGCCCTGAAAGCGTGGTCGGCGCGCCTAAGGGCCGCATCTCTGCGGAGTCAGTGAGCAGAAACGGCTTCACCGTGGGCGGGACCGGTCTGGTGCGCGCCCCCAGCGGCGAACAGCGGAACCCTCACGAAGAAGGCGATGAGGACGCCCGATGCCCCGACCGGTCGGTCGAGGACGAAGAGACCCTTGCCCCCTCTGGGCCGCGGTCTGCGCCGCCAGTGGTCAACCAGTCGTGAGCGAGGACATGCAGGGCATGAATGCAGGGTTCAGCCGAGGCGGCAGGCGACGCACGTCGTCTCCACGGGGAGGGCGGGGACGGATCACTGCCGGTGGCTCGGTCGTCGGTGTGCTGGCTCTCCTGTCTGTCGGACTGGCTCCGGGCGCGGTTGCGCACGATGTCCAGCCGAAGCAGTGGTACTTGGAGGCGATGAGTGCTGATGACCTGTGGAAGAAGAGCACGGGTAAGGGCATCAAAGTCGCCGTCGTCGACTCCGGTGTTTCGGTGACGCCCTCCCTCAAAGGCCGTGTGACGTCTGGAAAGGACGTAACGGGTAAGCCAGGGGGAGCGCTGGACGACTATGACAGTCATGGGACGACCATGGCGGAGCTGATTGTGGGTTCGGGCCGAGACGGAGGGCTCAAGGGGCTGGCACCTGGAGCGGAGGTCATCTCTTTCCGCACCACCCTCGACGGTCAGAAGGAAAGCGACAGCGCCGAAGCTATTCGTGCCGCCGCGGACAGCGACGCACGAATCATCAACATGTCCTTCGGCAGCGACTTCATATATCCGGAGGAAAAGGCGGCAGTGGAGTACGCCGCTTCGAAGGGTAAGTTGATGTTCGCGGGCGTAGGGAACGACGCGGAGAAGAAGAACTTCATCGGGTACCCCGCAGCGTATCCTCAGGTCACGGGAGTCTCCGCTGCTGATCGATCCGGCAGAGTGTCCAAGTACTCGGAGTTCGGCGCCTATGTGGATCTCGCCGCACCGGGCCGGGGCATCCCCCACTGGTGCGACGCAACCTTCCGCTCCTACTGCCAAGAAGGCGGTGGCGGCACCAGCTCCGCCACCGCCATCGCCTCCGCCTCCGCCGCCCTCGTCTGGTCCAAGCACCCCGAGTGGACCGCCAACCAAGTTCTCCGCGTCCTCATCGACACCGCGGGACGCGACTGGCCCAAGGACGAGCCCAGTGACTATCTCGGGTACGGGCTGATCCGCCCGGCCCGCAATGTCGTGAAGGGCGAAGGCAAGCCCGGCCCTGCGGACGTCGACCCGATCACGAATAAGAAGACCGCGGTCGCGGAGACCGGCGAGGACAGCGCCGCTCCTTCCGCCTCCGCGCCCGCCGCGTCCGCACCGCCCGCGCAGAAGGGCGCCTCAGGCGAGCAACAAGCCACCGCGGCGAAGTCCTCGGACGGCGACGACTCCTCCCGGATCTGGCTCATCGGCGGCGGCCTCGCCGCTGTCGCCGTGCTCTGCGGGGGCGGCTACGCCGCGGTGCGCGCACGGCGCGGAGCCTGAACTCGGCACCCACTGATACATCCCAACGAAGGACCATGAAGGGAGCCCCACCGTGGCTGAAGGCCAGAAGTTGAACAACCAGCAAGTGGCACTTCTGAAGAAAGAGATCGTGGGCAAGTACGACTCGGTCCAGAAGCAGCTCAAGCGTCTCCAGGGCACGCTCGACACGATGGAGGGCAACTGGCGGGGTATCGGAGCGCATGCCTTCGACAAGAAGCAGACCGAGATCAACGAGCACATGCGGGCGATCGGCAACATCCTGGTGGACTTCCTCGAAGGCATCAGCGGCAACGAGAAGCTCGTGGACGGCCTTGAGGATCAGGTCCAGTCGACGATGAACAGCATCGACGTCCAGTACGGCGGCAAGCACTCGGCCATCAGCAGCTACTGAGCGCCGGAGCACTGAGCAAGAATCAACCACTGAGAAACGGGGCAGGCATGGCAAACGTTCACCTCGACGAGCTCGCCGTCAAGTACGGCGGCCTTGACGCCATCACCACCGAACTCGGCATCCAGGCCAAGCAGCTCGAAGCCGACCTCGCCGACATCAAGCGCGCCGTGGCCAAGGTGGCCGAGGGCTGGGAGGGCGAGGCCCACACGGCGTACACCGTCAAGCAGAAGGAATGGGACAAGCACGCCGAGGCCATCCACCGGGCCCTTGTGGAGATCGGCCAGAAGGTCGGCCAGGCCGGCGGCGATTACCGCGGCGGCGACCTCAAGGGTGCCAGCTACTTCCAGTGAGCCCGCGCGACTGCGGGAGGAGAAGGCAGTCGTAGGACGTGTTGCAGGGGTGGACGCGCGCGGGAGGCGTCCACCCCTTCACGTCCCCCGAGGGGGGGCGCCGTGCCTCACTTCACTCCGCGGGGAGCCCGCCATTACGCGAAGACGGCTCCAGGTCGAACTCCCCGTCCCGCGCCCCCAGCACAAACGCCCGCCACTCCGCCTCGGTGTACCGCAGTACCGTCTCCGGCTCCAGCGACGACCGCATCGCCACCGCGCCACCGGGCAGATCCGCGATCTCGACCCGCTCCTCGTGCTGCTCGGTGCCGGGAGCGCTGCGCCACTCGACGCCGGAGATGTCGAGGGCGTAGAGCTCCTCCTTCTCGCGTTCCTTGCGGGCCTTGGTCTGCGCCTCGGTGTCGGGGGCGTCGGTCATGGCGGAAGGGTCCCTTCACAACGTACGAAACTGCTGTGGACTCACCCTACTTGGGGCACTCCGTCCCTGTTCAGAGGTTGGCAAGGACCGTGAGCGCCGGAGGCCGGCAAGGCCCGAGGCGCCTGGGGTTCGGCGCCGGCGGCGGCCTCAGTGCTCACCGGCCACCAGCCCCGTCTGCACCATCGGCTTCCCCCGTCGGCGTGACACGAAGATCCCTCGCCCGGCCGGCATCGGACGCGGCCGTACACCGCCCAGGATGTCGCCCTCGTCCGGGTCGCCGGCCAGGACCACTCCCTGCGCGCCCAGTTCCTTCATCCGCTGCATGAACGGCTCGTACGCCGCACGCCCCGCGCCCGCCGTCGAGCGGGCGATGATGAAGCGGACGCCCACGTCCCGGGCGAAGGGGAGCAGCTCGGTGAGGGCCCCCAGCGGGTTGCCGCTGGAGGTGGACACCAGGTCGTAGTCGTCGACGATCACGTACACCGTCGGGCCCCGCCACCAACTGCGCTCGCGGAGCTGCCGCGCGGTGACGTCCGCCGTCGGGGTACGCCGCTGGATCAGGTCGGCCAGCGCGGCCATGTGGTGGTCCATGGTGTTGGACATGGGGATGTACTCGGCCAGGTGGGAGGCCGGGGCGGCGTCGAGGAGGGTGCGGCGGTTGTCGACCACGAAGAGCTTGCAGACGTCACCGCTGTAGCGCTCCGTCAGCCGCTTGATGAGCAGCCTGAGCAGGTTGGACTTGCCCGACTCGCTCTCGCCGAAGACGAGGAAGAACGGGTCCTGTTCGAAGTCCACGAAGACCGGTTCGAGGTTGTTCTCGTCGAGGGCGAAGGAGATGCCCCTCTCGGGGAACACGTGGCCCGGAGGCAGCTGTTCGGCCGGAAGTTCGCGCGGCAGCAGGCGGACCGCCGGGGCGCCGGGCTCCGTCCAGTGGCGGGAGACCTCGGCGGTGAGCGCGGCCGTCGCGTCGGCGAGGTCCGTGTCGGAGGAGAGCCCGTCGATGCGGGGCACGGCCGCCATGAAGTGCTGCTTCTGCGGCGTCTGGCCTCGGCCGGGGACACCGGCGGGGACGTTCGCCGCGACCTTGCGGTCGAACTCGGAGTCCATGGTGTCGCCGAGCCGCAGTTCGAGGCGGTTCATGAGGTGGTCCTTGAGGTTGGCGCGGACCTCCATGGAGCGGGACGCGGTGAGGATCAGGTGGACGCCGTAGCCGAGACCGCGGGCCGCGATGTCGAGCACGGCGGGTTCCAGACCTTCGTACTCGGAACGGAAGTTGCCCCATCCGTCGATGATCAGGAAGACGTCACCCCACGGCTGGTCCGTCACCGAGATCTCGCCGCGCGCCCGGCAGGCCCGGAAGTCGGCGATCGACGCGATGCCCGCCGTACGGAAGTACTCCTCGCGGCGGGTCAGTACGCCGTACACCTCGGCGAGCGTGCGCCGCACCCGCTCGGGGTCGAGACGCGAGGCGACCCCGCCGACGTGGGGGAGTCCGGCGACGGACGCCATGCCTCCGCCGCCGAAGTCGAGTCCGTAGAGCTGCACTTCGTACGGTGTGTGGGTGAGGGCGAAAGCCGCCATCAGCGAGCGCAGGAGGGTCGACTTGCCGGACTGGGGGCCGCCGACGATCTGCATGTGACCCGCCGCGCCGGAGAAGTCGCACCACAGGGGTTCGCGACGCTGCTCGTACGGCTTGTCGACCAGGCCCAGTGGTACGACGAGGCGTCCGGCCCCCGCGTAACCGGGCTGGGTGAGTCCGCGACCTTCGACGGCGGTGAGACCCGTGAGCAGCGTGTCCAGCGGCGGCGGGCTCTCCAGCGGCGGCAGCCACACCTGGTGGGCGGCGGGACCCTGTGCCTCCAGGCGGCGCACGATGACGTCGAGCACGGTGTCGGCGAGCGCGTCATCGGTGTCCGGAGTGCCGGGGTCCGCCGCGGCACGCGGTGAGGGCATCGGCGGGGTCCCGTACCGCACCGGCACCTCGGCCGCCGTGAACAGCACCGGGCGGCGGTCCACGGGGCGCGGTCCGCCGAGGGCCGCGGCCTGCGCCGATCCGGAGCGGTAGACGCCTGAGACGTACGCCGCCTTGAACCGCACCATCTCGTCCGTGCCGAACTTGAGGTAGCCGGAGCCGGGAACGTTCGGCAGGTGGTAGGCGTCCGGCACACCGAGCGCGGCGCGCGACTCGGCGGCGGAGAAGGTGCGCAGCCCGACGCGGTACGACAGGTACGTCTCCAGCCCGCGGAGCCGCCCCTCCTCCAGGCGTTGCGAGGCGAGCAGCAGGTGCACGCCGAGGGAGCGGCCGATGCGGCCGATCTGGACGAACATGTCGATGAAATCCGGCTTGGCGGTGAGGAGTTCGCTGAACTCGTCGATCACCAGGACCAGGGAGGGGATGGACTGGAGCGGGGCGCCCGCCACCCGCGCCTTCTCGTAGTCGTGGATGTTCGCGTAGTTGCCCGCGTCCCGCAGCAGTTCCTGACGCCGGTTCAGCTCGCCCCGGATGGAGTCACCCATGCGGTCGACCAGCGTCAGATCGTCCGCCAGGTTGGTGATGACCGCGGCGACGTGCGGCATCTGCGCCATGCCGGCGAAGGTGGCGCCGCCCTTGAAGTCGGCGAGCACGAAGTTCAGGGTCTCGGAGGAGTGCGTCACGGCGAGGCCGAGCACCAGGGTGCGCAGCAGCTCCGACTTTCCGGAGCCGGTGGCGCCGACGCACAGACCGTGCGGGCCCATGCCCTCCTGCGCGGCCTCCTTGAGGTCGAGCATCACGGGACGGCCGTCCTCGCCGACACCGATGGGGACGCGCAGCCGCTCCGCCTGGGTGCGCGGGCGCCACGTCCGGCTGGTGTCCACCGAATCGGCGTCGCCCAGGTTCAGCAGGTCGGTGAACTCCAGGTTGGCGAGCAGGGGTTCGGCCTCGTCGCCCCCGGAGGGCACGCGCAGCGGCGCGAGTTGGCGGGCCAGCGCCTCGGCCCCTTCGTAGGACAGGACGTCGGGTGTGCCCTCGTAGACCAGGCCGTGGCCCGACTCGATCCGCATCGACCCCGGACGTACCGCGAGCGACAGGCCTCCGCGCCCCTCGGCCAGTTCTCCCGGGACCACCTCCACGACCGTCACGCCTTGTAGCCCCTCGGGCGAGGCCAGGGCCGACAGCGGAGGCAGCGACAGGCCATCGAGTACGACGACGATGTGCGGCTCCTCCGGCAGCGGGTCGCCCTCCGGGTGGAAGCGGGGACGGCCCTGGAGCCGGGCGGCGAGCATGCTCTCCAGCCCCGTCGGGTCACCGGTGATGAGACGGCGGCTGCCGGCCCCGTCCGCGGCACCCGGCATCTGACTGTGCGGCAGCCACTTGGCCCACTCCCAGGCGGGCGCCGCGGACCGGCCCGCACCGACGGCGATCACCAGGTCCTGCGGGGAGTGCAGCGAGGCGAGCGACGCGGTGAGCGCACGGGCCGTACCGCGCGCCGTCTCCGGGTCCCCGCTGATCGTCACGTGGTAGAAGGCGCGCAGCGAGACGGCCATCGGGAGGTCTTCGAGCGTGCTGTGCGCGGCGAGGAAGCGCTGCATCGCGCCCGCGGTGAGCGGCTCCAGCTCGTCCACCGGAGCGGTCTGCGGCGGGACGAGGGGAGTGGCGAGCTCCTGCGGGCCGAGACCGACGCGCACCTGCCCGAAGTCCTCGTCGCCGACGCGGCGTTCCCAGACCCGGCTGCCCTCGGCGACCAGCGCCCACAGCTGCTCGGGTGAGGGGTGGAGGTAGTACTGCGCGTCGCGCTGAGCCTTCGCGGTGTCCCGCGCCGCGCGCCGGGTCTGCTGCAGGTACCGCAGGTAGTCGCGCCGGAGATCGGCCAACTGCCCCTGGCTGCCGCGCCGGTAGCGGATGAGCATGGCCACCGACATGGCCACCGTCGAGGCGACCATGACCATGCCCATGATCTTCATGAACGGATGCGAATTGGGCATGAAGAAGAAGACCACGGAGCCACCCATGCCGAGCATGGGCAGCAACTGCATCATCGCGCCCTCCTGCTGGTCCCGTGGAAGCTCGGGCGGAGGTTGCAACACCACCTCATCGCCGGGCACTGCCGAGGGCAGAGCCCGAGGTGGGCGCTTGACGACGATGTGGCTCACTGGGCACCAAATCCCTTGCCGACCGCGGTGTTCCGTCCGCCGCCCCGTGTCGGGCGAACGGTGACCGTCGGCTGATCCTACTGACACGCACGCGGACGAGCGGGCGATAGGGTGCCGATGCGCGCGTGAACGTATGTGAATCAAGCCGCGGGACGGTGTGGGCAACAGAGCGGATACGCCTGTGACTTCACGCCGCAGGGCCCACACGCGGGATCAAGATCCGGCCAGGTGCGCTCATACACCGCGTGACGCGGTCAACCATGCGGCACAGTCATGCGGCACAGCCGGACCGGCGCCAGCGATTGAGGGGGAGCAGCAGGTGAGCATGACGGCCTCCGCGACGACCAGCGGAGCAGCACAGCCCGGCCATGGCGCAGCGCCCGGGACCAACGCGGGGTTCGGGTTCTGCCGGGTCACCATCGTCGCGCCGGACAGCCGGATCGACGTGTCGCTGCCCGACGACGTCCCTGTCGCCGACCTCTACCCGGAGATCCTGCGACTGTCCCGGCAAGGCCCGGTTGAGGGCGCCCCGGTCGGCTACCACCTCGTACGCCGAGACGGCGTCGTCCTGGACAGCGGCCGCTCCTTCGCCACGCAGCGCATTCTTGAGGGCGAACTGCTGACGCTGCGCCCCTTCTCGGAGTCGCTCCCGCCGGCCGTGTTCGACGACGTGTCCGAAGCGGTCGCGTCCGCGGTGACGCGCGACCGCATGCTGTGGAACGGCGACCTGACGCGCGCCGCCGGCCTCACCGGCACCACGGTGCTGTCGGCCCTCCTGGCCTTCGTGGCCTGGACGGCCGCCCCTCGCCATGACATGCACGGCCTCCCCGGAATCCTGGCCGCCGTCGCGGGTGTCCTGCTGCTCACCCTCTCCGCCGTGCGGGCACGGATCTACGACGACCGCGCCGCGTCGGTGGCCCTTGGTCTCGGCGCGCTGCCGAATCTCGCCGTGGCCGGGTCGGGACTGCTGGCGCTCACCGCGGGGCACGGCATCGGCCGGCTCCAGGCCCTGCTCGCCTTCGCGGCCGTGCTCGTCGCTTCGACGGTCCTCACCCTCGTGTCGCCCCGCGGGGACGGCCCGTTCGTCGCCTGCCTCTTCGCCTCGGCCATGGGCCTGCTCGCGACGTTCCTCGCGGCGCTGTGGCGGCTGTCCCCCGTCGAGACAGCCGCCCTGTGCGCCCCGTCGGCCGTCGGGGCCCTCGCTTTCCTGCCGGGACTGTCCATGCGGTTCGCCCGCCTTCCCATCGGGTTCGAGCCGCCGCACGGCAGCCGCAGTGGGTACGACGCAGAGCCCGCCCAGCAGGAACCCGTCGACGCCGAGCGCATCGCGGCCCAGGCGCGCCGCGGTCACGAGCTGCTCGTCGGCCTGGTCGGCGGCTGTGCCTTGTCGGCCATCGGTTCGGCAGCCGTCCTCGGCTTCTCCGACGACGCATGGGCGCAGCTCCTTGCCCTCGCCACCGGCATCGCCATGCTGATGCGCGCCCACCTCTTCCGCTACACCGCGCAGGTCGGCTCCGCCCTGGGCGCCGGCCTCGCCTCCCTGGTCCTGCTCGGCGTCGGCCTCTGCCTCAACCCTCCGCAGGGCCTCATGCGCGCCGCCCGGGCGGGTGACACGGCCGCGCTCGATCTGCGCACCGTATGGCTCGTCGCGGCCATCGCGGCGGCGGTGGCGCTGGTCACGGCTCTCGGACTCATCACTTCGCGCACCGGTGTGACGCCCTTCTGGGGCCGCTTCCTGGAGATCGCCGAGGCCTTCGTGCTGCTGACGTTGGTGCCACTGGCCCTCGCGGTCTTCGACGTGTACGCCAAGGCCAGAGCGATGACCAGCTGACGGCCCACCCCCGTCCCCTTGATCCAGTCCCGGCTCACGGCCGCCGAGGACAGGAAGAGGCGGACCCCGCTCGGCGTCGGCGTACGACATGACCAGCGGCGAGCGCCTCTGGGCCGACACGGCCCGCGCACGGGAAAGTCCCTGTGGACGTACAAGGCCGCCGAGGGGATCAAGGGCGCCCACGTCGCTTCCTCTGAGAGGATTCGAGAGCAGCGGCTGAGGGCGGGCTCCCCGCCCGGGGACCACGGTCGGAACCGGGACAAGGCCCACGGTCGGAACCGGACAAGCCGACTGGTACCCTGTGTGACGACCGTCTTTCTGCGCTCCCGGCCCACGGTGGCCGGATCCCGCGCCCGACGGCCCATCCCCGCCTCCCGAGTCCCGGAAGCTCCCCTGAGATGTAGACCAGGGGCACTCGGAGGCACACGAAGACATCACGAGGAGTACGCGTGTCGCTCGACGCCGCTACGAAGAAGCAGATCATGACCGAGTTCGGCCAGAAGGAGGGCGACACCGGCTCCCCCGAGGTTCAGGTCGCGCTGCTCTCGCGTCGTATCTCGGACCTGACCGAGCACCTCAAGACGCACAAGCACGACCACCACTCCCGTCGTGGTCTGCTGATCCTGGTCGGCCAGCGTCGCCGCCTTCTCCAGTACCTGGCCAAGAAGGACATCCAGCGCTTCCGTGCCCTGGTTGACCGCCTCGGCATCCGTCGCGGTGCGGCGGGCGCCAAGTAAGACGCCGTGAAGGGAGCGGTTCCCACTCGAAGCACTCGAAGGGGGCCGCTCCCTTTGCTGTACGTGCGCGGTGTCACCGACGCTTTGTAGTCTGGTGACAGGAAGCACATCCTCCGAGGTGCGCGGGTACCCGTACACGGGTACCAGGAGCACCACGAGCAACACCAGCACGACCCCACGAGGGAGAGGCGCACCAGCCGCCGCCGGTCCTCGGTAGTGGCCCCCGGGAGACGTTCCCGGGTGCTTCGATCGAAGACCGGCCCGCACACACGGCGCGCTTCTCCGCACCGTCCCGGTCCACGAAGGACAGAGGGGACACCGCCTCCGGGCCACACGGGCCCAGGGGCGAGAAGACGAAACGTAGACACGTAGGAGAACAGTGGAGAACGAGACCCACTACGCCGAGGCCGTCATCGACAACGGCACCTTCGGTACCCGCACCATCCGCTTCGAGACGGGCCGTCTGGCCCGTCAGGCCGCCGGCTCCGCCGTGGCCTACCTGGACGACGACACGATGGTCCTCTCGGCCACCACCGCGTCCAAGAAGCCCAAGGACCAGCTCGACTTCTTCCCCCTCACGGTGGACGTCGAGGAGCGGCAGTACGCCGCAGGCAAGATCCCCGGTTCCTTCTTCCGTCGTGAGGGCCGCCCGTCCGAGGACGCGATCCTCACGTGCCGCCTGATCGACCGCCCGCTGCGTCCTTCCTTCAAGAAGGGCTTGCGCAACGAGATCCAGGTCGTCGAGACGATCATGGCGCTCAACCCCGACCACCTGTACGACGTGGTCGCGATCAACGCCGCCTCCTGCTCCACGCAGCTGGCCGGCCTGCCCTTCTCGGGCCCGATCGGCGGCACGCGCGTGGCGCTCATCAAGGGCCAGTGGGTCGCCTTCCCGACGCACACCGAGCTCGAGGACGCCGTCTTCGACATGGTGGTCGCCGGTCGCGTCCTTGAGGACGGCGACGTCGCGATCATGATGGTCGAGGCCGAGGCCACCGAGAAGACCATCGAGCTCGTCAAGGGCGGCGCCGAGGCGCCGACCGAGGAGGTCGTGGCCGCCGGTCTCGAGGCCTCGAAGCCCTTCATCAAGGCCCTCTGCAAGGCGCAGTCGGACCTCGCCGCCAAGGCCGCCAAGCCCACCGGCGAGTTCCCGGTCTTCCTCGACTACGAGGACGACGTCCTGGAGGCCCTGACCGCCGCGGTCAGGACCGAGCTCGCCCAGGCGCTCACCATCGCCGGCAAGCAGGAGCGCGAGACCGAGCTGGACCGCGTCAAGGCGCTGGCCGGCGAGAAGCTCCTCCCGGAGTTCGAGGGCCGCGAGAAGGAGATCTCCGCCGCGTACCGCTCGCTGACCAAGACCCTGGTCCGTGAGCGCGTCATCAAGGAGAAGAAGCGCATCGACGGGCGCGGTGTCACCGACATCCGCACCCTCGCCGCCGAGGTCGAGGCCATTCCGCGCGTGCACGGCTCGGCGCTGTTCGAGCGTGGCGAGACCCAGATCCTGGGTGTCACGACGCTGAACATGCTCCGGATGGAGCAGCAGCTCGACACGCTGTCCCCGGTGACGCGCAAGCGCTACATGCACAACTACAACTTCCCGCCGTACTCCACCGGCGAGACCGGCCGCGTCGGCTCCCCGAAGCGCCGCGAGATCGGCCACGGCGCCCTCGCCGAGCGCGCGCTCGTGCCGGTGCTGCCGACGCGCGAGGAGTTCCCCTACGCGATCCGTCAGGTGTCCGAGGCGCTCAGCTCCAACGGCTCGACGTCCATGGGCTCCGTCTGCGCCTCCACCATGTCGCTGCTGAACGCCGGTGTGCCGCTGAAGGCCGCCGTCGCCGGTATCGCCATGGGTCTGATCTCGCAGGAGATCGACGGCGAGACGCACTACGTCACCCTCACCGACATCCTCGGTGCGGAGGACGCCTTCGGCGACATGGACTTCAAGGTCGCCGGCACGAAGCAGTTCGTGACCGCGCTCCAGCTCGACACCAAGCTCGACGGCATCCCCGCCTCGGTCCTGGCCGCCGCGCTGAAGCAGGCCCGTGACGCGCGTCTGCACATCCTGGACGTCATGAACGAGGCCATCGACGTCCCGGACGAGATGTCCCCGAACGCCCCGCGGATCATCACGGTCAAGATCCCCGTGGACAAGATCGGTGAGGTCATCGGCCCCAAGGGCAAGATGATCAACCAGATCCAGGAGGACACCGGCGCCGACATCACGATCGAGGACGACGGCACCATCTACATCGGTGCCGCCGACGGCCCGGCCGCCGAGGCCGCCCGCGCCACGATCAACGGCATCGCCAACCCGACCATGCCGGAGGTCGGCGAGCGCTACCTGGGCACCGTCGTGAAGACGACGACCTTCGGTGCGTTCGTCTCGCTCATGCCGGGCAAGGACGGTCTGCTGCACATCTCGCAGATCCGCAAGCTCGCCGGCGGCAAGCGCGTGGAGAACGTCGAGGACGTCGTCGGCGTGGGCCAGAAGGTCCAGGTCGAGATCGCCGAGATCGACTCCCGCGGCAAGCTCTCCCTCATCCCCGTCATCGACGGCGAAGAGGGCGACGAGCAGGCCGCCGACAAGAAGGACGACACCGACAAGTGACGTCGCGTAGCACCACGACGACGGCCCGCACCTCCTCGGAGGCGCGGGCCGTCGCCCGTACCCAAACCCTCATCAAGGGCGAGCACGGCATCGGCACGGTCCGCAGGACGACCCTCCCCGGAGGCCTGCGCGTCGTCACGGAGACCCTGCCCTCCGTCCGCTCGGCGACCTTCGGGATCTGGGCCGGCGTCGGCTCACGCGACGAGACCCCGTCGCTGAACGGCGCCACGCACTACCTGGAGCACCTCCTCTTCAAGGGCACCAAGAAGCGCAGCGCCCTCGACATCTCCTCCGCGCTCGACGCGGTCGGCGGCGAGATGAACGCCTTCACGGCGAAGGAGTACACCTGCTACTACGCACGCGTGCTCGACACCGACCTGCCGCTCGCCATCGACGTCGTCTGCGACATGCTGACGGGCTCCCTGATCCTCCAGGAGGACGTCGACGCCGAGCGCGGCGTCATCCTCGAAGAGATCGCGATGACCGAGGACGACCCGGGCGACTGCGTGCACGACCTGTTCGCGCACACGATGCTCGGCGACACCCCCCTCGGCCGCCCGGTCCTCGGCACCGAGGAGACGATCAACGCCCTCACCGCCGACCGCATCCGCCGCTTCTACAAGAAGCACTACGACCCGACGCGCCTGGTCGTCGCCGCCGCGGGCAACGTCGACCACAACAAGGTCGTACGCCAGGTCCGTGCCGCCTTCGAGAAGGCCGGCGCCCTCACACGCACCGACGCCACCCCGATGCCCCCGCGCCAGGGCTCCCGAGCGCTGCGCACCGCGGGCCGCGTCGAGGTCATCAACCGCAAGACCGAGCAGGCCCACGTCATCCTCGGCATGCCGGGCCTCGCCCGCACCGACGAGCGCCGCTGGGCCCTCGGCGTGCTGAACACCGCGCTCGGCGGCGGCATGTCCTCGCGCCTCTTCCAGGAGGTGCGGGAGAAGCGGGGCCTCGCCTACAGCGTGTACTCGTACACCTCGGGCTTCGCCGACACCGGCCTCTTCGGTGTGTACGCGGGCTGCCGCCCCAGCCAGGTGCACGACGTCCTGAAGATCTGCCGCGACGAGCTGGACCAGGTCGCGGAGCACGGCCTCACGGACGACGAGATCGGGCGCGCCATCGGCCAGCTCGCGGGCTCCACCGTCCTCGGCCTGGAGGACACCGGCGCCCTGATGAACCGCATCGGCAAGAGCGAGCTCTGCTGGGGCGAGCACATGTCGGTCGACGAGATGCTGGCCAAGATCTCGGCGGTCACCCCCGACGAGGTGCGTGAAGTGGCCCGCGACCTGCTCGGCCACCGTCCGTCCCTGTCGGCCATCGGCCCGCTCAAGGACAAGCAGGCGGCCCGCCTCCACGAAGCGGTCGCCTAGCCACGACAGGGCCCAACTCCCGTAAGGAATGAAGGACATGAGCAAGCTGCGCGTGGCGGTCATCGGCGCCAAGGGCCGCATCGGCTCCGAGGCCGTGAAGGCCGTCGAGGCCGCCGACGACATGGAACTGGTCGCCGCCCTCGGCCGGGGCGACGAGCTGGAGTCACTGGCGAAGGCCCGCGCCCAGGTCGCGGTCGAGCTGACCCACCCCGACTCGGTGATGGACAACCTCGACTACTGCGTACGGCACGGCATCCACGCCGTGGTCGGCACGACGGGGTGGACCGACGAGCGCCTCGCGCGGCTGCGGGAGGCGCTGGCCGCGTCCCCGGGGACGGGCGTGCTCATCGCCCCGAACTTCTCCATCGGCGCCGTCCTGACGATGAGGTTCGCGCAGATCGCGGCGCCCTACTTCGAGTCCGTCGAGGTCGTCGAGCTGCACCACCCGAACAAGGCCGACGCCCCGAGCGGCACCGCCTCGCGCACCGCCCAGCTCATCGCCGAGGCCCGCAGGCAGGCGGGCAGCGCCCCGCAGCCCGACGCCACGACGACGGCCCTGGACGGCGCCCGCGGCGCGGACGTCGACGGCGTACGGGTCCACTCCGTGCGCCTGCGCGGCCTCCTGGCCCACCAGGAGGTCCTGCTCGGCGGCGAGGGGGAGACCCTGACCGTCCGCCACGACTCGCTGCACCACAGCAGCTTCATGCCGGGCATCCTGCTCGGCGCGCGCCGCGTGGTGAGCACCCCGGGGCTGACCTTTGGCCTGGAACACTTCCTGGACCTCGGCTGAGCCGGGAAGCGAACCCATGCGAGCGAAGATCACCTATGCCGTCACGGCTGCCGTCCTGGTCGTCTACTTCGTCCTGGTCGGCAGCCGCGGCGTGCTCCTGATACAGCACGGCACCGCGCTCACCGTCACCTTCGGGGTCGCGGTGCTGATCCTGCCGGTCATCGGCGTCTGGTTCCTCTGGAAGAACACTCAGTTCGTCCAGCGCGCCAACCGCCTCGCCGCCGAACTGGAGGCCGAAGGCGGCCTCCCCGTCGACGAGTTGAAGCGCACCCCCGGCGGCCGCATCGACCGTGACTCGGCCGACGAGGTGTTCGCCCGCCGCAAGGCCGAGACCGAGGACGCGCCGGACGACTGGCGCTGCTGGTTCCGCCTGGCCGTCGCCTACCACGACGCCAGGGACACCCCGCGCGCGCGAAAGGCGATGCAACGCGCCATCGCCCTGCACGCGGGCAAGCCGGTGAACGTCTAGCGCAGGGTGGGGCCGCGGCTCACGCCGTGGCGCGGTACTCGTCGGCCCACACCTCGATGGAGTCGGCCGCCCGGTTGAACGCCTCGTGCCGCGCCAGGAAGTCGGCGTTCCGATCGGTCAGCAACAACTGCTGCCCGTCGCCCGCCGCACCCCGGCGTACGAGGATGAGGGCCTGCCCCTGCACCGTGCGGGGCAGCCCGAGCCACCGCACCGGCTGCTGAGCGGTCCGCACGGCCTCGACCTGCTCCCACGGCACGGTCCGCGTCCTCAGGAAGCCGACCCTGCGCACTCCGCGCGCGCTCACCCAGGTGCCCACGCGCAGCAGCCGCAGGGCGCCCGCGACGATGAGCAGCGCGAGGCCCGCGCAGATCGCGGCACCCGCGAGCCTGTCCGCGAACGCGATGATCACCGCGGCGAAGAGGATGTACGAGGCGAGCAGCAGCAGAAGTGCGGCGACGCCCACCCGCCAGGGCCCCGGACGGTAGGGGCGCCGCCATTGATCGCGGTCGTCGAAGGGCAGCGCGTCGTCGAGCGCCGCGTCGTCGAAAGCGCGGTCCGCGGTCAGGAAAGGCAGGGGCACGGGCTGATCCTCACTCGATCCACGCATGGGCTGTGCCCGGTGAGGCTATCGAGCCGCGTCCCCCGCTACCACCCTCGGGGGTCCGGACGAGTGCTCCGGACCGGCCAGGTCAGCGACCGTCCGAGGCCTCGGACTGCTGTGTCCGGGCGGGTGACTGATCGGCGGACATGGCGGGCATCCCGAAGAGCAGGGATCCCACGAGACCGGCCACGACGGTCAGGCCGATGAGCGTGCGGCCCGCGATCTGACTGGCCGACGCGCGCTCACGGGGTGGGGGAGTGACGTTGCTGCGGAACTTGTCGGCTTCGGCGATGAAGGCGAACGGGACGGGCTCTCGCCGACGGAACATGGGGCGCGCTTCTCCTCACGGGTCTCGAACGTTGTCTCTCGACTGGATAGACGATCGAATCGCCCAAAAGGTGCCCTGTTTCGGCAAATTAGTCGAAGAATGTCGTGGCGGGTCACCGAACGGCCGATTGTCGGTGCCGGGCCATAGAGTGGGCGCCGCCCGAGTGATGCACATGGAAGGACCCCCGCCTGTGAGCGAGACCCCCACCGAAGACCTCAAGCCCAGCTTCCGCAGCGAGGTCACCGTCGAGCTCGTGAAGCACGCCGCAACCGACTCAGACGTCCTGTGGGCCGCCCGGGTCTCCACTGCGGGCGAGCAGTCGCTCGACGAGCTCCAGAAGGACCCGGAGCGCTCCAAGGGCCTGATCAACTACCTGATGCGGGACCGCCACGGCAGCCCCTTCGAGCACAACTCGATGACGTTCTTCATCAGCGCCCCCATCTTCGTCTTCCGCGAGTTCATGCGGCACCGAGTCGGCTGGTCGTACAACGAGGAATCGGGGCGCTACAGGGAGCTGGAGCCCGTCTTCTACGTCCCCGACGAGTCCCGCAAGCTGGTCCAGGAAGGCCGCCCCGGCAAGTACGTCTTCGTGGAGGGCACGCAGGCCCAGCAGGAGCTGACGGGCCGCGTCATGGAGGACTCCTACCGCCACGCGTACGAGGCGTACCAGGAGATGCTCGCCGCCGGCGTGGCCCGCGAGGTCGCCCGCGCGGTGCTCCCCGTCGGGCTCTACTCCTCGATGTACGCGACGTGCAACGCCCGTTCGCTGATGCACTTCCTTGGCCTCCGCACGCAGCACGAGCTCGCGAAGGTCCCCTCCTTCCCGCAGCGGGAGATCGAGATGGTCGGCGAGAAGATGGAGCAGCACTGGGCGGAACTGATGCCGCTCACCCATGCGGCCTTCAACAAGAACGGACGCGTGGCGCCGTAAGGCACTGATGTACGGATGCGCGGAGCGAAGTGTCCGTATTGCGGCACTTCGTGAAGTTCATCTAGCCTGATCAAACGGATCCGGCACTGCTTGAACCCCCGAGCAGGCAGTGCCGGGTCCTCACTTGACAGGCCCGCTCACGTCCCCCGAGGGGGGACCCCGCGCTGAGCAGCGAGTAGCGTGTTACCCATGGCTCCGACCTCCACTCCGCAGACCCCCTTCGGGAGGGTCCTCACCGCCATGGTCACGCCCTTCAAGGCGGACGGCGCACTCGACCTCGACGGCGCGCAGCAGCTCGCCGCCCACCTGGTGGACGCAGGCAATGACGGCCTCGTCATCAACGGCACCACCGGTGAGTCCCCGACCGTCAGTGACGCGGAGAAAAACGATCTCGTACGAGCCGTACTGGACGCCGTCGGAGACCGCGCCCACGTCGTCGCGGGCGTCGGCACCAACGACACCCGCCACAGCATCGAGCTCGCCCGCGCCGCCGAGCAGGCCGGCGCCCACGGCCTGCTTACTGTCACGCCGTACTACAACAAGCCCCCGCAAGAGGGCCTGCTCCGGCACTTCACGGCGATCGCCGACAGCACCGGCCTGCCGGTCATGCTGTACGACATCCCGGGTCGTAGCGGCGTCCCGATCAACACCGAGACGATCGTCCGCCTCGCCGAGCACCCCCGCATCGTCGCCAACAAGGACGCCAAGGGCGACCTCGGCCGCGCCAGCTGGGCCATCGCCCGCTCGGGCCTCGCCTGGTACTCCGGCGACGACATGCTGAACCTCCCGCTCCTTTCGGTCGGCGCATGCGGCTTTGTCTCCGTCGTCGGCCACGTCGTCACGCCCGAACTGCGCGCGATGCTGGAGGCGCACCTCACGGGCGACGTCCAGAAGGCCACGGAGATCCACCAGAAGCTGCTCCCGGTCTTCACCGGCATGTTCCGCACGCAGGGCGTGATCACGACGAAGGCGGCGCTCGCCCTCCAGGGCCGCCCCGCCGGTCCACTCCGCCTGCCGATGGTGGAGCTGACGCCCGAGGAGACGGCACAGCTCAAGATCGACCTCGCGGCCGGCGGGGTACAGCTTTAACCACAGACTTCACAACTGAATACGTCCCGAACAACAACTGCTACTGCACGAACGTCATACGCGCCACGTGCCCCGGAGGTACGTGGCGCGCGTGGTGAGGAGAGTCTTTTGAGTCATCCGCATCCTGAACTCGGCGCCCCGCCGAAGCTCCCGAAGGGCGGCCTGCGGGTCACCCCGCTCGGTGGCCTCGGCGAGATCGGTCGCAACATGACCGTCTTCGAGTACAACGGTCGCCTGCTGATCGTCGACTGCGGAGTGCTCTTCCCGGAGGAGGAGCAGCCCGGAATCGACCTGATCCTGCCGGACTTCACGTCCATCAGGGACCGCCTCGACGACATCGAGGGCATCGTCCTCACGCACGGCCACGAGGACCACATCGGTGGCGTCCCCTATCTCCTGCGCGAGAAGCCGGACATCCCGCTGATCGGCTCCAAGCTGACCCTCGCGCTGATCGAGGCGAAGCTCCAGGAGCACCGCATCCGTCCGTACACGCTCGAGGTCGTCGAGGGCGACCGCGAGCACCTGGGCCCGTTCGACTGCGAGTTCATCGCGGTCAACCACTCCATCCCGGACGCCCTGGCCGTCGCCATCCGCACTCCCGCGGGCATGGTCGTCGCCACCGGCGACTTCAAGATGGACCAGCTGCCGATGGACGGCCGCCTGACCGACCTGCACGCGTTCGCGCGGCTGAGCGAGGAAGGCATCGACCTTCTCCTCTCCGACTCGACGAACGCCGAGGTCCCGGGCTTCGTGCCGCCCGAGCGCGACATCTCGAACGTGATCCGCGGTGTCTTCGCCGGTGCCCAGAAGCGCATCATCGTGGCCAGCTTCGCCAGCCACGTGCACCGCATCCAGCAGATCCTGGACGCCGCCCACGAGTACGGCCGCAGAGTGGCCTTCGTCGGCCGCTCGATGGTCCGCAACATGGGCATCGCCCGCGACCTCGGCTATCTGCGCGTGCCGCCGGGCCTCGTCGTCGACGTCAAGACCCTCGACGACCTGCCCGACAGCGAGGTCGTCCTGGTCTGCACGGGTTCCCAGGGCGAGCCGATGGCCGCGCTGTCCCGCATGGCCAACCGCGACCACCAGATCCGCATCGTCCAGGGCGACACGGTGATCCTGGCGTCGTCCCTGATCCCCGGGAACGAGAACGCGGTCTACCGCGTGATCAACGGCCTGACCCGCTGGGGCGCCAACGTCGTCCACAAGGGCAACGCGAAGGTGCACGTCTCCGGCCACGCCTCGGCCGGCGAGCTGCTGTACTTCTACAACATCTGCAAGCCCAAGAACCTGATGCCGGTCCACGGCGAATGGCGCCACCTGCGCGCCAACGCCGAGCTCGGCGCCCTCACCGGCGTCCCGCACGACCGGATCGTCATCGCCGAGGACGGCGTCGTCGTCGACCTCATCGAGGGCAAGGCCAAGATCGTCGGCAAGGTCCAGGCCGGATACGTGTACGTCGACGGCCTCTCCGTCGGTGATGTCGGCGAGCCCGCGCTGAAGGACCGCAAGATCCTCGGGGACGAGGGCATCATCTCGGTCTTCGTCGTGGTGGACTCCAGCACCGGCAAGATCACCGGCGGTCCCCACATCCAGGCTCGCGGCTCGGGCATCGACGACGGGGTCTTCACCACCGTCACCCCGAAGATCCAGGAAGTCCTGGAGAAGTCGGCCCAGGACGGCGTCGTCGAGCCCCACCAGCTGCAGCAACTCATCCGCCGCACGCTGGGCAAGTGGGTCTCGGACAACTACCGCCGACGCCCGATGATCCTGCCGGTCGTCGTGGAGGTCTGACCCTCCTGACCGCGCGATCCACGGAGCGGGGCGCCTCGATTTGCATCGGGGCGCCCCGCTCCGTTAGGTTTACGGCTCCGCCCAACCGGGAAGCACCGCGCACTCACGTGCGAGGGGCCCAACCCGAACGGGGCGGGAATTCCGACTCAGAATCTCTGATAAAGTCGGAGCCGCCGGAAAGGGAAACGCGAAAGCCGAAAGGCCGGAGCGGGAACCGGAAAGGCACCGAGGAAATCGGACACGAAAGAGT